>NZ_JAHRDV010000001.1 GCF_019083805.1 Acetobacter estunensis | reverse complement strand
TCGATCTCGCCCTGATTGGCTAATTCCTTGATAGTGGATACGATTTCTGCCTGCGCTGCGTCTACGTCCTTGATTCTTACGGGGCCCAGTGATGTGATCTCATCCTGAAGGATTTTTCCCGCACGCGAATGCAGGTTGAACAGGAAAAGAAAGAGCAAGCAGAACAAGAAAAAACCGATCTACTGCGGATAATAAATGAAGCTCTTAGCGATATCCGCACACAAATGGGGGCGCGACTAAAAAATTATGCCGAAACCCTCGCTTCAACCCTGATTTCGACAGCAGTATCGGCTTTTCCACAATGGCCAGAACATGATAATACGTTTTGCTCTGCCACATTGCTTCAGGAAATACTTCCTTTATTTACAGGCGATTTCCGTGTCGTGCTCCGTCTACATCCGCACAACGTCGAAATTCTGGAGGAAGAACTTTCCTCACAGAGTTCCGTCGACAGATCCTGGCTTATTATCGAACCAGATACCGCAGTGCAAAAGAGCGATTTCGAAATGAAATGGCCCGATGGAGAACTTAAACGCAATCTTGGCGATCTTTCTGAAACCATTCTTATGGCACTCTCCACAAATACCACTACCAGTCTCTCAACAGGATCCGCCTCATGAGCACTCAAGCAACCGTTGACGATCTCAACCAGTTCGAAGACGCCGCCGAACCATCAAACGCTGCTCCTCTCCATGGGATTGAAGCTGTTTACGATATACCGGTCACGGTGAGTGCGGTTCTGGGACGTAGCACCATGCAGGTCAGTCAACTGCTGAAACTAGGACGTGGTGCTGTTGTCGAACTTGACCGGAAGGTCGGGGAACCAATTGATATTTATGTCAATAATCGTCTGATCGCACGTGGCGAAGTCGTGATGGTCGATGAAAGCCGCCTTGGCGTGACAATGACAGAAATCATCAAATCAGAAAAAGCAGTTTAAGGCACACATACAATGCGGGTTCTGATTGTCGGCACCCTGTCCGGTGAGTTGGGAAAAGCTGCCTCTATCGTGCTGGAACGTGGCGCGCGCGTCGATCACGTCGAAACAGACGCGCAGGCCATCGTACGCGTATGCGAGCAGGGAGATCACAAACTCATAATTTGTAGCCCCGAAACGAATATCGCATCGCTGGTAGCGTCCTTGCGACGCGAACGTATTGCGATTTCAGTTCTCGCCTGCGGTCCGGAAGACCCTGTTCTGGCAGCCAAAGCCATTGAGAGCGGAGCTGAGGACTACATTCCATTACCGCCAGACCCTGACATCATTGCCGCTTTCATCCAAAACGCCAGCGACGACACATCACCTCTTTGTGCTGTTGATCCGGCGATGAGAAATATTGTCGCAAAAGCCGAGCGTATTGCCTCATCCGATGCATCCGTCCTGATCACTGGGGAATCAGGAACAGGTAAGGAAGTAATGGCTCGACATATTCACGAAACATCTCAGCGTGCCAATGGTCCTTTCGTGGCACTAAATTGTGCTGCCTTACCGGAAACACTTGTAGAATCCGAACTGTTCGGTCACGAGCGTGGCGCCTTCAGCGGCGCTACAGCCCGACGGATCGGACGTTTCGAAGCTGCAAATGGGGGCACGCTCCTGCTCGATGAAATCAGCGAGATGGATATTCGGCTACAGGCCAAACTTCTCAGAGCCATTCAGGAGCGAGAAATCGATCGTCTCGGCGGCAATACCCCTGTTCCGGTAAATGTCCGACTCATTGCCACCTCCAATCGCGATTTGCCGATGGAAGTAGAAGCGGGTCGCTTCCGAGAAGATCTTTATTTCCGGTTAAACGTCGTGTCTCTACTTCTGCCGCCGCTACGCAACAGACCGCAGGACATCCCATTCCTCGCCACCCATTTTGCCCGTCACTACAGCATCATCAATGGCCTTCCTCAACGTCCCATTTCCAATGACGCCATGCAAAATCTTGAACATTGCAGATGGCGTGGAAATGTTCGCGAACTGGAAAATGCGGTTCATCGTGCTGTCGTAATGGCTACAGGATCGGAGATCAGTATCGAAGCTTTCGATCTTCCACTTGCGACCATTCCAGATTCTTCTGCCTCCACAGAAACAGCCGAACGCTCTCCATGGGTAGGACATAAGATGGAAGAGGTTGAACAGGCCCTGATTCTTGACACTCTTAGCCACACTGAGGGCAACCGGACCCATGCCGCCTCTCTTCTTGGCATTTCCATACGCACCTTGCGCAACAAGCTGAGAGATTATACCGATCGGGGCGTAACCGTGCCGCCTCCCACGCATGGACTGGCCACGCCGCAATGAGTGAAACAGCCAAGTCACCGGTGAATGCCACGCGTAACTCTTTCGCGCGCCGCATCGCGTCCCTGAAATCTTTCGATATTCGCTCTCTGCGACATGGCGGTTGGCGTCAGTTTCTACCGGGCTCCGATGTGGGACTGGCGATGGGCGTTGCCGTCCTTCTGTCCATTCTTGTTCTCCCTCTTCCAACCATGGTGTTGGATGTCGGATTGGCTCTTTCCATCACGGCATCTGTTCTAATCCTGATGGTAGCTCTGTTCCTCCAGCGCCCTCTTGATTTCACCTCTTTTCCCACACTGTTGCTTCTCACGACCCTTCTACGCCTCTCTCTCGAAGTCGCCACGACACGGCTCATTCTCGGCCATGGCAATGAAGGTGTTTACGCAGCAGGACATGTGGTCGCAGCGTTCGGTGGTTTTCTGATGGGAGGAGATGTCGTCATCGGCGGCATTCTTTTTTCCATTCTGCTCGTCGTGAACTTCATGGTCATCACAAAAGGTTCTGGACGTATAGCAGAAGTTGCTGCCCGTTTCTCTCTGGACGCCATGCCGGGAAAACAGATGGCCATTGACGCCGAACTGGCTTCCGGCGCCATTTCGGACAAGATTGCCCGACGCAGACGGCGGGAACTGGAAGAGGAAAGCGGCTTCTATGGCTCCATGGACGGCGCTGCGAAATTCGTGCGTGGAGATGCCATCGCGAGTATCATCATCACAGCGATCAACATTATCGGTGGCCTGACGATCGGTGTTGTTCGGCATGGCATGCCTCTGGCCGATGCGGCCTCAGCCTTCACGACACTCACCATCGGTGACGGTCTTGTTTCTCAGATTCCGGCGCTCCTCGTCTCCACGGCTGCCGGCATTGTCGTGACAAAAGGCGGAACGGAAGGAGCCGCAGACGCCACGTTGATCCGCCAATTGGGAGGAAGTCCGAAACCTCTTTCACTGGCAGCCGGGATCGCCGCTGTTATGGCTCTTATGCCGGGACTACCCGCACTTCCTTTTCTTGGACTGGCGGGACTGGCAGGGGCCGCAGCATGGGCACGACACGAACGCCCCCTTTCCAATGATGAAGAGGAAGAGGCGACGACCACCGTCGCAGCGCCAACCAATTCCGAACCGCCGATAACGGATTCATTGCGCATCGACATGATCCGTCTGGAACTCGGCTTTAGTCTGCTGGGGCTCGCCAGCGGAGAGTCTCCTCAACTTACCGAACAGATCCGCATCCTGCGTCGCACAATTGCCAGTGAAATGGGCTTTATCCTTCCCCCCGTACGAATACAGGACAATCTGCAGCTCAAACCGGATCAGTATTCAGTGCGCATCAAGGAAATCGAAGTCGGCTCAGGCGAGGTGCGGCCCAATCATCTTCTGGTCATGAATCCCCAAGGCGGTCTTCCTATTCTTGAAGGCGAAGTTACCAAAGAGCCAGCCTTCGGACTTCAAGCTATGTGGGTGGACACCAGCCTGCGGGAAAAAGCCACGTTTGCGAACTATACGGTGGTCGATCCGGCCAGTGTGATGGTTACTCATCTGAGCGAACTGGTCCGCGAAAATCTTTCTGAATTACTGACTTATGCTGAAACACAGAAACTCCTCGATGAAATGCCTCGTGACCAGCAAAAACTGGCGTCCGATCTCATCCCATCCCAAATATCGCTCGGAGCAGTGCAGCGCGTTCTGCAGGCCCTCCTTGCTGAACGGGTATCGATCCGTGATTTGCCGACAATTCTCGAAGGCATACAGGAAGGCTGCGGTCAGGGCCTGCGCGCGGTCCCACAGATTGTCGCCCATGTACGCACACGCCTTTGCCGTCAGATCAGCGCCTCATTGACCGGCCCCGAAGGCTACATTCCCATTGTGGCGCTCGGACCAAACTGGGAAGCCGTATTCATGGACAGTATGGTCGGGCCGCCGGAAGATCGCCAGTTGGCCATGGCTCCCAGCAAACTCAACGATTTCATTACACGCCTGCGGGCCGTTCTGGATCAGGTCTCCTCACAGGGTGAGTCTCCTGTCCTTGTTGTAAACGGCAGCATCCGGGGTGCGATGCACGCCATTATGGAACGGCTTCGTCCAGCCACCCCTGTTTTGGCCCAGAGCGAAATCGCTCCGCGCGCCCGAATTCGTACCGTTGCAACCATTCAGTAAGTTTCAGGAAGGATAATCACACGACGTATTTTCGGAAAAAGTCATGAAACTGAGAACTTTCACTGGTCCTTCCATTCAGGATGCCGTCCGCCAGGTTCGCGCCGCACTGGGGGAAGCAGCTCTCATTCTTTCAGAACGTGTTACGCCAACGGGCGTGGAATTAATTGCGGCAGCGGATCCTTCCAATGCTCAGCAAACAGTCCCCCCCCAAAAAGCCTCTTCATCAATTGTCGAACGCCCCCTTACCGAAGGCATGTTCGACCGAGAAACATTGGTGTGGCACCGCATTCCGGACGTACTCATTGATGAACTGCTGGCGGATCCATGTAGCGTTGCCCTTTCCCGATTGGTGCGTTTTGGCTCCTTTTCATTCGCTCCGGGCAAATCCCCTCTCGCGCTGGTAGGGCCTGCCGGATCAGGCAAAACCCTCTCAGTCGCCCGGCTTGCCAGCCGCCTGGTGCTCTCAGGCATAACACCACTTGTCATTACCACTGATCGTGAAAAGGGAGGCGGGATCGAACAACTGGCGGTCCATACGCGCCGTCTCGGCATTCCTCTCATCGCGGCTCACGATACCCGCACCCTCAAAAGAGCGCTTAGCCAGCGGCAAAACGGTCAACCGGTCCTGATCGATACAGCCGCGGTCGATCCTTACGATCCGGAAACCCATGCTGTTCTTCTGGAACTTGTGGCCGCAACCCGTGCCCAGTTATGTCTTACATTGCCCGCAGCGCACGACACAGAGGAAACGGCGGACATTGCAGAAGTATTCTGCAAGGCAAACACGCACATGATGATTGCCACCCGTCTGGATCAGGCCCGACGTATCGGAAACATTCTCACTGCTGCAGCCTGCGGACTTGTTTTAACAGAAGCCGGTATCAGCGATGCAGTCGCCGGTGGTCTGGTACGCCTTACTCCGCAACGGCTGGCACAGCGTCTGTCTTGTCGCTTAGCCTTCCCCGACAACAGTACAGGATCCACCTCGGATAACGCCACTCCTGTCTCAATAGAGACTTCTCTCGCTTCGTCTTCCTCATCACGACCACCTTCTCCGGTTCAGAAGCTCACCTCTGTTACGCATCCTCCCCGAACAGACACCTTTCCATCCTTTGCCACAACGATTGCACGAGCGAACGTGGCCGAATCAAAAGCAATGCCTGTGACATGAAAGAAGATTCCATGAACAAGGCGACTTTTCCCTCGGTTCCCCGGCCCTATACACGCGCTCTTATGCAGCGACATCAAGTTCCGACGCCACTGACTACGGCTTCCGCTCCCAAACAGGTTTCGACTCCACATGTTGTAGCGATTGCCTCAGGAAAAGGCGGCGTGGGCAAAACGTGGTTTTCCATCACCCTTGCTCACGCGCTCGCTTCCAACGACACACAACAGCGCGTCCTGATCGTCGATTGCGATTTCGGGCTGGGAAATGTGGATGTCCAACTCGGACTTCACCACAAATACGACCTTACACATGTGCTGCGACGCGAAATCCCGATCGAAGAAGCCATCGTTCCTGTCAAACTTCACAATGATGGTGCCCATTCGACAAACTGCATAGATGTATTGCCCGGCCATTCAGGGTCTTCCACCCTGAGGCTTCTGCAACCCGACTCCCTACGGTCCCTGCTGGAGCAGATTCGTGACCTTAGCGGTTATGATGTGATTCTTCTGGATTTATGCGCAGGCATAGACTGGAGTTCGCGAATGATTGCCGCCGCCGCCGATACGCTTCTGGTTGTGACCACCGAGGAACCGACCGCCCTCACCGATGCCTACGCTGTGCTCAAACTGGCAGTTCGCGATCGGCGGCAGGATGGACACACGATCCCAAATGCCTGGATCGTTATCAATCAGGCCTCGGGAAATCGTTCGGGGCAAGCGACTTTCGATATATTGAACCAGTCCTGCAAACGCTTCCTGAGCTTTTCGCCCCATCTGGCTGGCGTCGTGCGAAAAGATCGACGTGTGTCGGAAATGATTCGCCGTCAAAGCTCCTTCCTCGGCACTTTGCCCACCTCCAATACGGCAACCGATGTTCTTCGTGTCGCTCACCAACTTGTCGCCGATACCTTCCCCGCACTCGTGAACTGATACGTCTCCACCAGCACGAACCGTGCAGGATTATCGCTCGCTGCCCATTCATGAACTCTGGCGTAACAACGGCGTCAACGATACAGGCGATAGGATGAGCAGCGACATCTCCGACTCCCCATGGATCGATTCCGGACCGCCCAGCAAACTGGCATTTGTAGCGGCTCCTACACCTACTGCCCGAACAGGGCTGGAACGTCTGGTCAGTCGGTACGGCAATTGCGCTCCAGCCGACGCCGAAGTGGTCGTCTGCCTAGGCGGAGATGGCTTCATGCTTGAGACGCTCAGAAGCATGATGGATCATGACGTGCCGGTTTATGGCCTCAATTGCGGGTCTGTCGGATTTCTCATGAATCCTTTCGACGAGGACGGTCTGCAAAAACGCCTGAAACAAAGCCAAAGCGCCATCCTTCATCCGCTCCACATGCGAGCGACCTGCGAAGATGGTTCGATTCATGAGGAAGATGCGCTCAATGACGTTTTCCTTTTTCGACAGACCCGTCAGGCAGCCAAGATTCGCATCGATATCGACAGACGTGAACGCATGCCGGAACTGATCTGCGATGGCGTTCTTATTGCTACTCCCGCTGGCTCCACGGCCTACAACCTTTCAGCTCACGGTCCCATCGTGCCGCTGTCCGGTAATTTGCTTCCCCTCACGCCCATCAGCGCCTTTCGTCCGCGCCGCTGGCGTGGCGCTCTCCTTCCTTCCACAGCCATCGTGACCTTCACGATCCTTGAGAAAGAAAAGCGCCCTGTAGCTGCTGTGGCGGATTCTACCGAAATCCGCGATGTAGTGGAAGTGACTGTGCAGGAAAATCGCGAGCGCTCTGTCATGGTGCTGTTCGATCAAGGACAAACGTTGTCAGAACGCATCATCACCGAACAGTTCTCAGCCTGATCGCAGGATACGCATTCATGTATCGCCGGACCCTTCTAAACCGCCTTCAAGGGACGCTTCTCTGCAGCTTCTCGGGGCTGGCCGCCTGCGCAACACCCTCCATACGCATCTCTTCGTTCATGGCTGTAGATCGTTTGGTTGACGAGGCTATCGCTCGGAAGGACATACCGGGTGCCGTGGTCGCAATCGGACATGAAGGGAAAATCGTTCATCGCTTTGTGGCTGGCCACCGCGCAATAGAACCCAATGTGGAACCCATGACATGGGACACGCATTTCGACATGGCCTCACTGACAAAGGCCACCATCACTGCACCTGCTCTCATGCAATTCTGGGAAAAAGGACTGTTCCAACTGGACGACCCGGTGGCGCGCTATCTTCCTGCCTTTGGCTGTCGTGGCAAGGAAGCCATCACCATTCGGCAATTGCTCACACATTTTTCCGGTCTTCCGCCGGATCTGGATCTTTCCACGCCTTGGAATGGCAAGGAAAGCGCCATCCAACGCGCCATGACAAGCACGCCTACGCAAACTCCGGGAACGCGCTTCGTATACAGTGACATCAATTACATTGTGCTTGGGCTGTTAGTGGAAGCATTCAGCAATCAATCGCTGGACGGCTATGCGCAAGAGCATATCCTGACCCCGCTCGGCATGTCGCAATCCGGCTTCATGCCCTCGCCTACCCTGCGCGCCCTGATCGCCCCTACTCAGTATGACGAACACCATGTGCCGTTGCGTGGCGTCGTACACGATCCGACAGCCCGTAGAATGGGCGGCGTGGCCGGACATGCCGGATTGTTTTCAACGGCGGACGATATGACTGGTTATGCCGCCAATCTGCTGGCGCGTCGAGCCAATAGACCAAGTCTCTACCCGCTCAGGTCGGATACAGTACGCCTCATGACCTCACCCCAATCACCGGTGGACTCACGCGATGTTCGCGGGCTGGGATGGGATATTGCCACTCATTACTCAACACCCCGAGGCGATGTCTTTCCCATCGGCTCCTTTGGACACACAGGCTATACCGGCACATCACTCTGGATGGACCCGACAAGCGACAGCTTCGTGCTGATCCTCACCAACCGCGTGCACCCGCTGGATATTCATGGCAAAGCCATTGTCCAGTTACGCCGGGACATCGCGACTGCGGCGGCACGGGCTCTTTTATCGACCTGATTTCTGTAACTCGTTAGCCATAACAAAAAACATCCCGGCAGACGCAAGGTCCTGCCGGGAGCCATCACAACACATCAAATCAGGCGACTGAGGGAATAGCCTCAATCTCGGACGCCAGACGCGGCTTGCGTCCCACCAGACGTAGCGCCCACAAAATGAAGCGCGCGATATTGGGGGCAAGCTTTGGACGCACAAGACGAGCATCATACCCAGCAAAGCGCTTGGCGTTTTCCATCTCACATATCTGCATGAAGTCAGCCAAAGTGATGTCCTGATTGGTCATCTCTTTGGTGCCATTGACTGTGAAATTGTTGTCCTGCGTGTGTTCCTGCCCATCAGCGTCCACCGACACGGCAAGCCCCAGACGCTCGTAAATGAGGAATGCCCAGACAGCGAGCACCTTCAGTTCAAACCACGGACGTTTCCACGCTGGCATCACCGCACGATACCAGGCCAGCCAGTTGGCGAAGAGAAGGATGTGCCGACATTCTTCCTGCATCACGGGTTCGAATGTCTCGATCAGTTCGGCTGGGAAGAAACCCGACGTCTGTGCAACTTTGAACATGCCAAACGCGAAGAAGCTGTCCACACATTCCGAGAAACCGGTGACCAGATAGGCCCACTCGACATCCTTGGGCTCGACGTAGGGAGGCTCCGGCGCCATCGGAATCCCATACGCCTCGACGAGCTTGCTCAGAACCTCCTTGTGACGGTTTTCCTCCCACGCATTGCGCGAGATGGCGTCCTTCATGTCAGGATCCTGCACCAGCCGGGCATAGGCCGCCATGCGCAGACGTGCCTTCCCTTCCGTCTGCACGGCAATGTCCCAGATCGGCAGAGACGTTACACGTTTGAGAACATCGGGCGGCAGTTTGGGCCAGTTGATGACGGATGGACGATAAGGATTGAACGTCTCCCGGAACATCGCCGCCACGGCCTGCTTGTGCTCGGGAGACCCAGGACGCAGCGGTCCCGGAATGGACGAACTCCAGTGGCGGGAGCGGTAATCGGCTTCCTTGACGGCTTCTTCGCTTGGCGGCGGCGGAAGGTCGTCAATGCTATCGGGAAGCTTCGTGTAGATATCGGCAAGCGCGGTCATATTCCACGTAACCCATGTTGGAGACGCGGGCCCGCGGAAAAGCGGCCCGCATCCAGAGGATGGATCGGCTCCATACCAGTCACAGGCATGGACAACCTCCGCGTTAGTGGATGTCGGAGGGGCGCGAAATGATCCGTGTCACAAGGCCGTAAGAAATCCCTTCCTCGGCCGACATCCAGTAGTTGCGGTCCGTGTCCTTGCAAATCTTTTCGTAGGACTGCCCCGTCTCACGCGCGAAAAGACGGTTAAGACGCTCCCGCATCTTGACGATTTCACGTGCCTCGATGTCGATATCCGTCGCCGGCCCACGCACGCCGCCCATCGGTTGATGGAGCAGGAACCGCGTATTGGGCAGACAGAAACGGCGATCCTTATGTCCGGCCGCAAAGATAAGCGCACCGGCGGAGGCGACCCACCCCGTGCCGATCATGTTGATCGGAGCAATGGAATCCACAAAGCGGATCATATCGTGGATCGTGTCTCCACTCTCCACATGACCACCGGGGGAGTTGACATAAACATCGATCGGCTTGTCGGACGTGCCTGCCAGCGCCAGCAGACGTCCCGTCACATCACGCGCGATCTTGTCATTGATGCCACCGAAAATCAGCACCTTGCGCTGATCGAACAGGCGCTTCTCAAGCTCACCGATTGGCGAGGAGAGGGTTTTATTCTCATCCGGCTCTTCCTGCTCCGGACCTTCAGGGGCCGGAATGTCAGGGGTATCCGGCTCGTCATCGAATCGGATCTGCCCGGCGGTGACATCGTCCATGATGCGGGTGGCGCCCATGAGGCGAGCCTCCTTACTTTAGGTTGTACAATTTCACACCCCATCCTGCGCTGCCGGGCTTCCGATGCCAAGAGGGGGTTTAATGATGAAGGATATATAGGAACTCTCGCCAGAAAACCTACGCCCCGGTAAGAACCAAGAAATGACCGTCTCCGCCTCACACCCTGATATCCGATCCGTCCTCATTCTCTGGGGATCAAGACTACGTTTGGGTGCGCTCACCTTGCCTGTGCTGCTCCTGACCGGCTGTCAGAATCACCATGACATCATCGATTCAACCGTGGACTGGTACCACCGGCAGGAAGGCGGCCTCATCGCCACGCAGCGCCCGCCACCACCCGGAGTGAACGGGCCTTACCCACGTGTGGGTCTGACACCCACGACAGCGCCCGAACTGCCCTCACCCGAGTTGCGGCAGGACATCACCAACAACCTGCTACAATCGCGTAATTTTGCGCAGCGGATGGCCGTCCGAAACGGCACACTCACGCCGGACATCCCTCCTCCGCCAGTGCAAGCCAAGACGGCCACTCCTGCAACGCCAGGGAAACCCGGAGAAAACGGCCAGCCCGCTTCGCCCTTGCCTGACGGAGCGATGGGGGCAGTCCTCGACGCTGCGGATTCGCCCGAACCAACCTCTTCTTCCACAAGTCCATCACCTGTAGCGGCCTCCCCACCGTCCCCTGTCGTTGCGCCTACAGGTTCCAAGTCTTCTAAAACACCGGACGAACCCGAAATTGCGATGCCAGAATTTCGAGGCAATGCGCCCAAGGTCGCAACGGAAGTAGAAGGGCCTTTGCCAGACGTTCCGAGTGCGCCACCCGCCGCTCCTTCCATTGCAGGCTTTGCTGTCCCCTCGGATGCCAATCTGAAAGATCCTGTAAAACCTGATTACGATCTTTCTACTCCCGAGGGGACCATCATCACTTTCCTGCCTCAGTCGGATCAACTCGCCCCCGGACAGGATGCTGCTCTCGACAAACTCGTACAATCTCGTGGCAACGCCCTCTTCTATCTGCACTGTAGTGGCGAGACGACTTCGATGGATCCGGCCGACCAAGCGCAGGCTGTGCAACTTGGCCTACTTCGTGCCCGCACGCTTTCTGCTGCGCTGACACAGCGCGGTGTGCCGGCTTCAATACTGCACATCAGCAGCTCGGCTTTTGGACCGGGCGCGCGCGTGAGCACCAAGGGCTAAGAAAAATTTGCTGAAGAAAAGTTTTTTATTTCTGGCCCTTGACGCTCCTATCCCCTCGGGGTAATCACCGCCTCGCCTCTGTCCCGTTCGTCTAGAGGCCTAGGACACCGCCCTTTCACGGCGGCAACACGGGTTCGAATCCCGTACGGGACGCCATTGATTTTAATGGCTTTTGGCTTTTCCTCTGAGTTTCTTTGATGTTCAGCTGAACATCTACCGTCAGAAATTCAGAGAGGACGCGACGCCTTTCAGATATTCAGGATCGAACTTGCGGTAGACCTTTCTGAGGGTCTGCGGATCTGTGGCCAGCCAGTCGGCCGCTTGGTCAATCGGAACCTTGTCCATCGCGAACCACGACGCGATCGAATGTTTCAGATGATGCGGGGTCGGTGTCCACGATAGACCTGCGCGCTCGCAGAGTTTCTTAAACGACCAGCGCAGACCGCACGGCACGGGCCGTCCGTTGAACTGGATGACATAATCGCACTCACGCATCCGAAATGCTTCCTCCAGAATTTCTCTGAGGCGATTTGTCATGGGAACGATTGATCGACGCTTAGCTGTCAGATGTCGTCCAGGCTCTTGAAAGTCTATCATGCCGGTCTGAAAATTGACCCGGTCCCAGGTCAACGAAAGGATTGATCCTTTTCGCGCTCCGGTGAACATGGCCACGGCCACGAAAACCTTCACATGCGGTGTTTCCGCGGCCTCCAGCAATTTCCTCGCCTCACCTTTCGTCAGATAGCGATCGCGGGGTGCGCTGTCTCGTGGTGCCGTAAGTGCTGGAGGCTTTGCCAGCCGGCCATCTTTCCAAGCCTGCCTAAGGGCCGCACGCAGCACGTTGAACTCTCGCCGCAGTGTTCCGTCTGCCACGCGCACCAGCTCATGCGGCTTATCCGGTGCGCTGCGCGGATTCCTTTTGCGATAGCGTGTCGCGGCATATTCATCCCAACGATCCTGTCCAACCTGATCGACACGAAGATGGCCAAGGCCTTCATGGAGAGGGATTGAAGCTTCCTGTAATCGTGTAAGCGCTTCCACCTTGCCCATTCTAACCTTGATGTAGCGCTCAAGTGCTTCACCTACCGTGTATTCCTGCCGGCAGGAAAGCATTGCGCGCTCGAAGTCGGCTAGATCCCGGCGAGCGCGTTTTTCATCCGAATGTCCCGTAGAGCTTCTCTTGCGCTGTTCGCCTTCGTACCAGACGATACACCACTTGCCGCGATAAAGTTCGAGGAACGGATATTCTGGTCTTTTGCGGGGCACAGGTGTTTCTCAATAAAAGCGGTGATATCACTGGCGCGAAAGCGGATACTGCGTCGCCCAAGGCGATAGGAAGCAATTGCACCGCATCGCGCATATTTGCGCAAAGTCTGAGGATGAAGACTCATCATTTCTGCCGCCCGATCAACTGTCAGAAGTCGATCAGAAATCGGGCCATCTATACTTCCCTTCACGCTGCCTCTCCTTTCTTCTCTTCGATGATCTCGGCCTCTTCCGCCCATCCCTCGATTCGCTTGCCGGCGTCATCCTGCTCGAGAACGCATTCCGGGAACCGGATCGTCCAGTCGCGGCCGTCCGTTGCATCGGCTTGGAACATTCCTTCGCCTGCCGACCTCACCGTCAGTTCCCAGCCCGGCAATCCATCCGTGCTGGACCCGACGATGGCAGCTCGGCCCTCGATGCGTGTGCGACGACAACTGCGGAAGCCAATTGGCCATCTCATGGCCGTGTCCATGAGCATCGCGCTGTAAAGCCCATTGTCGATCGGCGTTAGGGAGAGGTGGTAGCGGGGCATTGCAACCTCTCTCCCGCGGTCGATCCATCGAACCCAGTCAGGTGGGCAAAACAAACTAGATGTATCTCGCGGATTTCTTCGTATCCCCAACTGGCTACGCCACCGTCAGTCCAAATCCCTCGCCGGCCGTCGTCCGTTTCATGCGCAGAATCCCACCATGCGACAGAATAGAAATCCCCACACCACACGAGAATCCGAGTTCCGGTTTTCGGTGCGTCACGGATCGGCCGCCACATCGCGCCAAAGGCGGATTTTAGGGCAGATTCCGCTCTTCTTGTGTATTCACCACGGTCTTTATCAAACCGAAAATCAGTCACCGATTGAAGTGTTGGAACTCCAACCAATGAAGCATCGAAGTTGGCCATTGCGATCGCCGCCGCCTCGATCATTTCTGGCGTCGGGGTCATGCGTTCCTCATCGGGAGCGCGGCGCCCCGCTCTGCACGCATGCACTTGATATAATCGAAGACTTCCTTCGCATCTCTATGCATGGTTCCTGGAATAGCATTGATGTTGGCGTGCATACTTCCAAGATCTGGACTAGCGGTGGCGAGCGCCAGATTCAGACAGTGTGTTAGCGCCGCGATGCCATTTACCACGTTGTGCCCCGCCATCAGCGTTTGGATCTGTAACGCGAGGGTGTCGCAATCTCTCTTGCTCATGACCGCCCCTTCTCGACCAGTACCAGAACCATCAGCGCCATCAGGACGACGACGATCGCGTTGAAATGCAGCCCGAGCACATAGCTCCAGATAACAGCGCCCAGATCCCGGCCCATCTCAAAGGCAAGTCCCCAGACCATCGCGCTCAGAAGCAAAATCGAGGCCCACACGCCAACCAGGAGCGGATCAATTCCGGATCTTGGCGTCAGATGAGGCGATCTCATGACGCAGCGCCTCCCGTAATGCAGTAAGGATGCCACGCCCGGCTCGGAACCGGCACATGCGGAGCCGCACTGACCCATGTCGGCGGGCATGTCAGTTCCATGCCACTATCCAGCATGATGACATGCTCAATCGTGCGACCCGAGATCGTCTTGATGGCGACTTCACGGCCTGCCATCGGTTCCGCAAAAGCCTGCCGGCGCCCAGATGGATCGCGAACTGTCACGGGACGATTGCGCTTCTCGATGCGCGTATGAGAAGCGAACGTAAAACCAGGAGAAATCTGCATGTGTGTTACTCCGCCCACACGTCGACATCGACGGGGCTGATGTGGCGTTTGAGGATGGCGGCCTGATCGCGGAAGCACCGCGCAACATTCAGCCAAGCCTCAGACGCCGGAATGAAATTACGTGTTCGACAGTCCTGCGCGGCCTCTTCAAAGGCATCTGCAAGGGATAAAAACTGTCCCGTCAGATTGACCAAAGCCTGGTCCGGGCACGGGCAGCGTCGAATTGCTTCAAGCGGGCTCATGACGCACCCCGCATGCCGGAGCGACAATTGTCAGCCGCCCCGGCCGCTTCCATCATTGCGGTGTGAACTCCAGCAATGAGGAAACCTATGTCTGACGAGAAAAACCAAAACGAAAAACCAGCTTCGGAAAGAAGACCGCCAAATTTCGGTGAAATCCCGCTTTTTCGGCAAGATACATCCGATAAGGGCGCCAACATACCGCCGTTAACGATTGGCGACGTCGTCAATCCTTCTTCTGAAAGCGTCCGTGAGGCGACTAAATTAGCGCGCCAGATCTCAGGCACCCTACGAGGACTTACCGGCCGAAAATTTTGACCATAAAGCCACCCAGCACCGCCACAACCGGTGTTGTGATCAGAATACAGACCGACAGCCGGCTGCATTTCCCCATTTTTCGGAGATGCCGCTTGTTGTCGGCTATTCCCTGTTCCAGCGACTTCAAGCGTCCAGTAAGAACCGAAATCTCTGTAAAACGCCCAGAATAGTCCGTAATTAACACTTCCCAATCTGCCGGAAGTATGCCCGCATGCGCCCACGTTCTGACGCAGATTACATAAACACCCACACACATGGACGAGACGCAGCCAGCCAGACCGATAATTGCCGCAGTTTTCATGGGAACTGACAACAAAGAAGAAAGAGGTGCGCTCACCAAAACCACTGATATTGGCAGGCACCAACCAATAACCGATGTGACTGTTTTTACGAGACTTTCGCGAGATGATTGCGTTTCCGCGAGACAGGCTTCGGCAGATTTCACCGCCTCTCGCGTTGCCCATAGCGGAAAATCTTCCCCACACGCTCCGACGTCTATTTCTAATGGTGGGGCAGCTGGGTCGGTCATGCGTGAAGACTTCTGATTTTCTGGAGCGTACGGATGAGCGTTTGTAGCACGGCCCCTCGGAATTGTGGGTGCTATGGACCGTCGAGCCGGGCGCATTGGTCGCTTGGACATCGGCAATCCTCATGTCTGTATCAGTTGCGCTCACACCGCCCCTCCCTGCTGGAGTGCGACAGCCTCTTCTTCGTCCCGTATGGCGTTCACGCACGAACCGGACGCGATCAGGATCTGGCATCGCGCATTTTCGTCGTAACGGCCGGCTCGCAGAAGCTGGGCCATTACTTCCAACAACGCTGCCTGCGCCTGCAGTCGATGCATTGACGCTTTCAGTGTCCGGACTGTTTCGGGTGTTGGAGTGGTCATGATGCCGGTCCTGGGCGATCGATCTCGACATTGCCTGCGACGATCTCAAGCGCGACGCGATGAGCGATGAGTTCGTCCGCGACGAAGCGCAGGCGCAACAGACGGTCGGTCGGCATCTCGTAGGGAGATCGAGTGCCGATGTTGAGGGCGATATCCTCGAACATGCTCTGCGCGAAGTTTATCCCCTCACGGACCTGGCTCTCCCCATGGTTAGGGCCGTCATGCGCGGTCTGAGCACCGCTCGCCTCGGTAGCAATCTCCTCAGCGCGGCGAGCGACGGTAGACGCAAGCGAGAGGACGGCCTGCGCCATCGGGAACGGTGGATCGTTGTCGCGGAATTCGCAGAAGACTATCCCGTAGGCCAGCGTGTAACGCGGCTTGGCGCTCATACCGGATACTCCAGACTGGAGATGTAGGTGAGCGTCTCAGTGCGAACATGAAAGCACTCGCCAGACCGATCACGGACAAACCTTCGGCCGTCCCGATCATGTTCGCCCGTTACAAACACCACGCCGAGACCAGGGGTCGGAACCCAGTCTCCGAATTTCCATTCGTGCGAAGGCTTTGCCGAAAGTTTGGCAAGCTGGGCTTTCAGGTCGGTGTTTTCTTTGGTGAGCCACTCGTTAGCGGCTCGCAGCAGCTCGATGCAGTCAACGAGCCTATCGCCGCTGGCGATAAGTGTATGAACTGCGGCGACCAGAGCGGCCTGTTCGTCGTTCGGGTGCTGCGACGGGGTGTCTGAGCTTTTGTTGAGCACGTTGGGTCTCCATCACGTGGGGTGATGGAGGAACACATCCAACATTTTGTTGGGTATGTAAACACCAAAACGTTGGATTGCGTTCTACATGTGTTCATTTTGGTTGTATGACCTGCACTCACTTTGGCTGCATGACGACACGATTCCGCGCCATGACAACACCGAACACCGCAAGAAACGAAGTGGCGTCGGTAACTACATATGTTGCCAAAATTTACTTTTGCGCTCGGCGGCCTCATTCCGTATGCTATTAAATTCTTCCGTATAAATATGCCCGTCATCAACGCGAGAAAAATACGCGTATTCGGCGATTTTCATAAACGCGTCATGTACTTTTCTTTTATCAAAATCATAACTTATAATCAGATGAAGAGCCACACTCTGTGCTTTAAGTGCTGCATATGCATCAGGATCTTTTTCAAACGGATCATCTGGTGAAAAAAACAATGAACTTGGATATTTATCACAGTCAACAGGCAGGTTTTCTTTAAGGTCAACAACAAAATCTTCTGTATGTGTATTAAATACAACGCCACAATCTTTTGCGAATATCATTTTATGCCGCCTTGTCTATATCGCCTGCAATAAGTCCGTTGAGATTTACACCTGTTACACGCCGAATAGACGCCAAAACACTTAAAGGCGGCTCACGAATGCCTCTTTCATAAGTCCCATATCTTTCCGGTTCAATGCCAAGCAGTTCGGCAAATTCTTTTTGAGTGATACCGGGATTTCCGGTTTCCTGACCAAAGGCATGCCGCAACATTCTCAGCCTCGCAGAAAACTGAGCACGCACATCGGATGCAGGAATCTTCGTCGCTCTTGCCATGCTGAAGTGTGTGCCTAGTTGCATGCTAATTTCACGGGACATTATGTCGTTGCAAAATCCAACGTTTTGTTGGATACCACTCTCATGAACGCGATTAATCGTAGAATTTCCCAGGGAAGCGTTGTCCCACAGGATGCGGCAAGGCGCCTAAACGTTTCGCTTGAAACCGTACGACTGTGGCGCTGTGGGAAAAGGAAAGTTTCAGTGGGCCGGGTCGCCGATGTTTGTGCGATTTTTGGAATTACCCCGGAAGACGTTCGCCCCGACATCTTCGGTCCCTCTCCATCCGCTGAACCTCCAGCCATCACACCCGGACAACCCGAGGGAGCCGCGGCATGATCGATCATGAACTGCCCCCCGAGCTGGCGCTTGAGGTTCTGCGCTCGACGGCTGTGGAGCTTGGCTTTCTGATCACTCGTCCTGAGGACGCTGGCCTGCTTGCCTTAGGATCAGATAGCTCGCAGCAACTGCTTCAAAGACTTTCGAAGCAAGCCCAGGCACTCCCTGTGGAAGATGTTGTGCAATCAGCGTTTCAGGAACTTGGACTTTCAGAGTTCCTGACCACGGAATGCGTCCATCGCATCCAGTCAGACGTATTTTTACTTCTGCTTGCCCGTCTGAGATGCCTTCGCCTTCGCGACGTACGGACAGAAGTTTTAGCGTCATGGATGGAAGCTGATCAGTCATCGAATGGCACTCCAAATAGTGACGTCTCTCTGACGGCTGTCGCTGATGACGAAGTTCGCGACTGGAAAGATAGCCTCACAGAGAGAGCGCTTGAGGTTGAGGTCTTTCAGGAGCGGTGTGCAACAGGAGACGCCGCGGCATGAGCGATCAACGACGCACTGTGCAACAGGAACTTGCGGCGGTGGCGGAGCGAGAGCGTCAAAGAAATCGCGAGCAAGCACGCATACTCGACAAATTGCGGGAGGCTCGCCGCGCCGAAAACAAAGTTATGGTGAAATGGTGGGCACCCTATTCTGGCGAGATCCGTGAAGTTCTTGGAGACTCTCCCGATGTCTCCTCGACTGCCGGTGCCGAACGGTTCGTTTCCGAGGGTCGAGTTCGGGTAAACGGTCGAAAAACGCTCGATAAGCGCCGGGTGATCAAAAAAGGAAGTGTAATCACTGTCCATGCGTTCCCGATCGGCGACGCCGATAAATTGCATCTTCAAGATCATCTGCAAGAGTGCCGAGCATATGGTCATGCCCAGCCGAACGCAGGTTGGTGTTCATCTGGCGGAATGACTGGGAAGACGTTTCGCTCATGAGATCACGCGCCTCATCAAATAGGCCGTTGTCATCGTGGGCGAGCAGCATGGCCACCATTCGTGACAGCGTCTGGACGCGATATTCAAGCGTGTCGATGCGTGCTTCCAAAAGTTCGCGATCCGTTCGGTTCATAGAATCCTCCATGGTTGTGTTTGGCGACCCCATGGTGGGCCGCCACGACCGGAGCGCCAAGGCTCCGGTCGTGATGCGGTCATTCGCTTCCCCTTCTCCAGTTGCTCCTGTCCCCGCAGGCAACAATGGCAGGAAGGACACCCAAGATGTTGGGTATCTCACCCAAGAACGTGGGTATTTCACCCAAGACGCCGGTGCAGACGATGTCCGGTAGCACCCTCACCGATCAGTTCCAGGACATGGTCCGCGAGGAGGTGGCGGAGCGTCGCGCGTCCGGTCTCAAGGGCGCGTTTCGTGAGGTCGCGCGTATTTTCGGTCTGACGGAACGCCGTGTGCGGGCTGCCTGGAACCGGGAACTGCGGAGCGTGCGAGCGGAAGAATGGGAGGCGGTGCGCACACGACGCCTCGCGTCCCTGCGCGCCCGGCAAGAGCATATCGCGGCGGAACTGGCCGCGCTCGAGGAAGAATTCGCGACGCATGATGCGGGGTTCCGATGAAGGAACAGCTGCTTGCGCTCGTGCTCGTCGCCGGCATGTCGGCAGGCATTGCCTTCCGGTACCGGCTCGAACTCACCCAGCTTTGGATCCGGCGTGAAACGCGCGTGATCCGGCGCCGTCTCAGGCGGCTGCGTCGCCTTGAGCGGTTCGTCTCAGGAAGGATTCCCCCGGCATGATGTCATCGGACCGCATCGCGGCGTCCGTTCGCGCCCTTTCCGAAAGGGGCTTCAGCATTCGCGCGATTGCGCGCGTGATCGGGCTGTCCGAGCGCCGCGTGAAGCAGCTGCGCAAACTTGCAGCCGATCAGCTTGATGGCGCGATGGTGGCCCAGAATGGCTAAGGTCCAGCCGCGCAAATTCGGCGCCGCACCGCGCAAGCGCCCATACAGTATTCCTCGCCGGCCGCTCGATCTTTCAGCGCTGAAGAAAGGCCACGTCCCGGCCGATCTGGACCATCAGGTGCGTGTATCGGGCGGAATGACCCGCGTGGATCCCTCGCTCATGAAGTGGTGCTGGGGGCTTTGGTATGTGTGAAGTCTCGGTTGGGCTCGCTGATTTTTACGGGAAACTGAATACAGCGATCCGCGACGCGGGTGGTGTGGCAAAGTTCGCGCGGCTTCACGGGCTGAATGAGCGTCGTGTTTACGAGACCCGCAATGCTGAGCGCATGCACGCGGCGGCGGCCTATGCTGTCGGTCTTCGTCCGGTCACCATGTATCCGGTCACGGGCCAGCGCGGCGCCTACGTCTCGCAGCGGCAGGTTTACGAAAAACTGAATACATTCGAGCGGAATTTTCCGACGCAGGTCGAGGCGGCCAAGCAACTTGGCGTGTCACGTCAGACGCTGAACAATATTCTCAACGGGCGTCGCGGGCTCGACAGTGTGCTTGCCGGCCTCGGATTTGGCGGACCGGTCACCCGTTTCATGAAAACCGCCCCCACCAAAAATCAAATTGCTGGAGAATAAACCGTGGCTGATGGCGGTCTCTTCACGAACGCTCTGCGTGAGCCACCGGCGAACGTGGATGCGGAGCAGGCGCTTCTTGGCGCGATCCTGACCAATAACAAGGCGTTCGCACGCGTTGATGACATCACTGAACCCGTCCAGTTCGCCGTGCCGATCCATGGTCGGATCTATGAGGTCTGCCGCAACCTGATCAACGCTGGCACGGATGCAAATCCGATTACGGTCAGGGCGCATATCGAGGGTGATCCGTTGCTCGGCCGCACCACGGCGCCCGATGTTCTCAAGGCGCTGCTGATCGCAACCGTCGGCATCATGAACGCGCGGGATTACGCCCTGACGATCAAGGATGCGTGGGTGCGCCGCCGCCTGTTTACCGCCTGCACGGAAACACTCGACCTCTGTTGTCGTCCGGGAGATGCCCTTGCCGGCGACATCGTGGACACGATCGAAACACGACTGCTGGCCTTGGCGCGTGGCATGGGTGAGGAGCAATTGACCGTCACGCTCGCCGACTCAATGGAGCAGGCCCGCCAGCAGGCACTGGAAGCCTCAAAGCGCGGTAGCGGTCTGGCTGGCACGACGTGGGGTTATCGGGCACTTGATCGCATGACAGGTGGCATGCTGCCGACAGGCATCTATGTGCTCGGCGCGCGGCCCGCCATGGGCAAAACCTCGCTCGGTTTCGGCGTCGCGATCCGCGCGGCCGCCGCAGGCGAGAGCGTGCTGTTCTGGTCGGGTGAGATGACGCCGCCTCAACTCGGTGCCCGTGCCGGCGCTGCGTGGGCGCATCTCTCCACACAGTCGGTCTTCACCGGACGTCGCTACGATGTCCCCGAAGATCTTGAGACGGGCGAGCGCGAGGAACTGACAAGCTGGCAATGGCGCGACCTCGAAGACGGCGAGCGCGCCGCGGCGGCACTGTCACTGGAGATCGACAGCCAACCGGCCATCACCGTTGCAAAGCTTCGGTCACGTGCGCGTCGAATGGCTCGCAGCAAGCGCGGCCTGCACCTGATCGTGGTGGATTACATCTCGCTTATGTCGTCTGGATCAGAACAGGCCGACATGAAACCCTATGAGCGCACGACGCTGGTGTCACGTCAGCTCAAGCAACTCGCCACCGAGTTGAAGGTGCCGATCATCGTGCTGGCGCAGCTCAACCGCGAGAACGAACGGCGCGAGGACAAGCGTCCCCAGCTGGCCGACCTACGCGATTCCGGCGCGATCGAGCAGGATGCGGACATGGTGATGTTCCTGCATCGCGAGCATTACTACCTGAAGAAGCTCGCGGATGGCGGTCTGCAGCGGAAAGACCGTGAGAGCAACGAGGACTATGCAAACCGATGCAGCGCTCTCGCCGCGCGCGTTGCCGGATCTGAAGGCAAGGCGGAAGTCCTGATCGCAAAGAACCGTCAGGGGCCGACCGGCACGTGCCATCTGAAATTCACCGATTACTCCACATGGTTCCGCGACACATTCGAGGATGATCGCGGCCCGGCGTGGAGCGTCCAGCGCGAGGATGAATTGCCATGAGACCGCTGCGCCAACGCCCCGGACGCCATGCCCGCGTCATCATGACCGATCAGAGGTGGCAATTGCTCCCGCTTGCCGCACGCGCCGCGTGGCTCCAGATCGCCGACATTGCCGACGCGATGCCGGAATTGCGGCAACCGCCCGCAGGCCGTGCTGTGTCTATAGCCGATCTGTGCCGCCTGCTGGCGGCTGATCCATCCGAATTCGAACTGGCGCTCACGCATCTCGTCGAGCGCCAGATCATGGAACCGGCCTTCGATGGTTTCCGGTTGAAAGCGTACTGACATGGCCAGAAAAAACCCTAATGAGATAGTGCGCTTGATGGCGACAACCGACCTACGCCTCCTAGCGATGGACGATGCGGCAAGTTGGTTCTGGGTCAAATTAATGTGGCTCATAATCGAATGTGGTGCGGATGGGCGTGCCGTGTTTGGCGCAGGTCGCATGCCGCACATCGCGGATGTTGCGCGCCTTCGGTTTCGCATGACGGAAACCGAATTCAAAACCCAGATGGAAACCCAATCCAAAACCGAACTCATCGTATGGGATGCAGAAACCGGCACGCTCGGGTTTCCGCGTGAACTGCAGCCCGACCGGCGCACGATCGCGAACCGGATCAACGGCGCAAAGGGCGGTCGACCGCCAAAAAAGCGGATCAATGAGCGCACCGATCCTGCTCAGCGTTACCTGCCGCCTATGGCCATCTCAGGAGGAAAATCAGCGATGACGGAAACCCAAACCGAAACCCAACCGGGTTCGCGCGCGCCTATAGCTAAGCTAGCTGGTACAGATATCTCTAAAGCTACAGCTAGCTTGGAACCCACCAAGGATCAGATCGATGCGGTCTACAAGCGCATTGGGCCGAAGGCGTTCGAGGCTGCGGGCTACGATCTGGCGAAAGACCTGGGAAACTACCTCTGCGCTCGCCAGTGGGCTGGCGACGGGCTCAAGCGCGGCCTGAGCGCCGAGCGGATTGAGCGCGTGGTTCTCGACGAGATCGAGCGTATCGTCGAGCGTGAAACCAAGGCGGGGCGGCGCATCAATGGCTTCGGCTATTTCCAGAAGGGCGTGGCCAAGGCGATCGAAGCGGCAGATGCCAGCGCGCCGCTGACGGTTGCCGATCACCTGGCCGAAAAGGACTGGGAAGCCGCGATGAAGGACTGGCTGCGCAATGGCGCCAAGGATGAGCGGCCGCGCCTGGAGGACTTTGCCAAGGCACGGGCGGCGTGAGTGCGACCATCCAAGGCGCTGACGGCGAGTACGTCGATCTCTCGGGGATCGCGATCCGCAAGCGCCGCCCGACCGAGTTCTCGTCAGACCGTCCTGTTGTCGATCAGGTCGAGGAATGGCTGAACGAAGCCGGGCTGACGCTGGCCACCATTCGAATGAAAGGCCTGCGTCCTGCCGGCATGAAGACGCATTGGCCCGACGTGGTGGTCGACGTGGACGATCTGTGCTGGTTGCGGGACAGCGACGATGTTCTGCCGCCACCATCTGCGGATGCAATCGCCCGCATGGACGTAGCACTTGAATGGGTGAGCCTGCTCGATGACCAGCGCCTGCGGACCGTGGTGAACAAGCGCCTGATCGTGAACCCGATCTCGGGAAAGTTCCACTGGGAATGGCGGAAGCTGGGACGTCTGCTTGGAATAGACCATAAGACGGCCAAGGCTTGGCATAGACGCGCCTGTGAGCTCATCGGAAAAAAAATTCGCCATCTGTAATTTTCCTCTCCCCAAATTCCCCAGAATGCACTATCTGGGATGACATGATGAGGCGGCGTGCATCCAGCGGGGTGCGCGCCGTTTTTCGTTAGAGCCATGCGTCGCGGATGCGAAGGCATGCGCTCAACTCATGAAGACGTGAGTCATGCGCCCGGCGCATCGCCCGGCCCCCTCCTATGCATTTCGCGTGGGTCCTTCCTGGGAGGGTCACGCTCCGGGGGTTATTCGCGCCCCGGTCAGACAGACTTTTTGACCAAACAAAATAAGGGTTTCTGTTGTTGTTGTTGTCGTCTGGCACCGCTGCATCTGCTGCTCGGCCTGCCGACGCCACTCCCATGCTCAACAAGCGTGAGCTTTCGCGGCGGCTGAAGGTCTCCCTCCCCACGCTAACGGCCTGGATGGAGCGGTGGCCGGAATTTCCGGTCGCGCAGCGTGGCACCAACGGCTCCAGTTATCGGTTCGATGTCGAGGCGGTCTTCGCGTTCCTCTCCGAGCGGCGCGAGGAAGAGGCGCAACAGAAGGCCGGACGCGACGAGCAGCTGATGGCGCTTCAGCTGAGCTTCGGCGATCTCTTCCCTGCCCCGGATCCCGTGTCGGACAACCGGCGGCGGCTCTCCACCAAGGAAGAGATCGACCTGTGGAAGCTGCGCGACCTCAAGCGAAAGGAGGCTGAGCGGTCCGGGCAGCTCGTGATCGCCGCCGAGGTGGAGCAGCTGTTCCAGGCGGCGCTGGCGCGGCTCAACCGTGATGCGACCAGCTTCATCCGACGCCTCGGTCAGCAGGAACGCTGGTCGGACGCCCAGATGCGCTCCATCGAGGCGCGCTTCGCGGACATGCAGCGCCAGTCAGTGCGCGATGCCTTAGCTCTCCTCGATGAG
The DNA here is from genome assembly GCF_019083805.1 of Acetobacter estunensis. GTDB lineage: Bacteria > Pseudomonadota > Alphaproteobacteria > Acetobacterales > Acetobacteraceae > Acetobacter > Acetobacter estunensis_A. Next base: position 515,014 of record NZ_JAHRDV010000001.1, on the reverse strand, counting down.
GAACCGGATGCCGATGAGCGACAGCTCAACCTCACCTGACGATCTGATGCCGGGCGACGTCCAGTTCGCGGATCCGCGACAGATCGTTCGCAACGCCCTGAAGGCCTATCTCCCGGCCGAGAAGATGGACGTGGCCGAATGGGCCGAGCGCAACCGTTTCCTGGACAATAGGGGCGGCGGGTATGTTGGTCGGTGGTCACATGACGAGGCGCCTTACCTCGTTGGCCCTATGCAGTCGCTCACCAGCCGCACGCATCTCACCACGGCCGTTGTAGGGCCGGCGCGCTCGGGCAAGACGGCTTGTGGTCAGAACTGGATCGGGCAATCGGTCGAGATCGATCCGGCCGATATGCTGGTCTATGCCCAGACCGAGGACGCGTTGGAGAGCTACGTAAAGCGCGAAATCGAGCCGATGATCGACAGCCACCCCGTTATGAAGGAGCGGCTGGGGACGTTGCCCAAAGATCGCTCGATGAAGTTCAAGCGGTTCCAGGGAATGTGGGTCGAGTTTCTATCGGCCACCTATTCGAACATGATCTCCAAGTCGGCACCGCGCATCATCGCGACCGAACTGGATGCGTTCCCCAAGGATCTGGGGGACGCCTACAAGTTGTTCTCCATCCGGCGCGACAGCTTCGGCACCGAGAGCATGGTCTACGTCGAGAGCCATCCTGACCGCGCGCAGGGAGCAGAGCCATCCCAGTGGACTGACGGGATCATGAAGCTCTACGCGGACAGCGACCGCCGCACCTGGTGGTGGCCGTGCCCGCATTGCAACGGCTTCTCCAGCCCGACGCCCGGAGCAGTGCGCCAGATGACGCTGCACTGGCCCGAGGATGCCCCGCTTGATGAGATCCGCGAGGCGGCGGCGCTCCAGTGTCCATGCTGCGGCTCTCTGATCGAGGACCGGTGGCGGCGCACGATGAACCTGGACGGTGTCTGGGTTGGCGCTGGCCAAGAAATCTCGGTCGAGGGCGAGGTCACGGGCGAACTGCTTCGCAGCGACATCGCGGGCTTCTGGATCACCGGCCTGATGTCGCCCTTCGTGACAGGCGGTATCGGCACCCTGGCGCGTGAGGCCGCCAAAGCCCAGCGGGATTACGCGACCACGGGCGACGACAAGGATCTCCGCGAAGTCACCGTCAAGCGGTTGGGCGTGCCCTACCAGTCGCCACGTCGGATCGGGTCGCTGGATGCGGCCGCGCTGGCGGACCGGGCCGAACCCGGCCTGCAGTTGGGCTTCGTGCCCGAAGGCGTGCGATTCCTCACCGTGGGCGTGGATATTCAGGCCAATCGCTTCGAACTGCTGACGCGCGGCTGGGGCGTGGACGGCGAAAGCTGGATCATCGAGCACCGCCGTGTCGCCGCGGATCCCGCTACCAGCCCCGAGGATTGGGATCGCCTGCTCACCGATTTGTCGGAAACGCTTTATCCGCTGGCAGACGGCAGTCGACGCGGCATGCGGGTGCTTGCCATAGGCTACGACTCAGGCGGATCCGAGGGTGTCACCCTGCAGGCCTACGGTGCGTGGAAGCGTGCGCGACGGGCGATGCGAGCACGGATGATCGGACAGATCGAAGGGCGTGAGGCCTGGACGATCCTTCCGCTCAAGGGCGCGTCCAATCTGAATGCGGCATCGCTGTCGGTGTCCTACCCGAACACGCAGCGCAAGGATCGCAACGCGGCCGCACGGGGCGAAATTCCGCTCGGATCCTTCAATCCGAACCGGTTCAAGGATGATGCGGTCACGCAGTTGCAGCGGGCAGATGCCGGTCCCTGGTGCGTGCATTTCCCGTATGCGCTTCGGGCTGCGGAGCCGCCGCATCCCTTCTTCGAGCAGATCGTCTCGGAGCGCCGGCGGGACGATGGTCGATGGGAGAAACTGACGTCGTCCTCACGTAACGAGGTCCTCGACCTTCTGGTCATGACCGACGTGATGGCCAGCCTACATGGGCTGCGTCGGATCGACTGGACACGACCGCCCGCCTGGGCAGCACCGTGGGATCAAAACGTGCTGGTGAAGCAGATCATTGCGGACGCCGAGGTGCCCAAGCCGAACCAGACAACGGACAGCCGTCCTGCGGCTCTCCCTGTTGCCGCTCCACAGGCCAAGAGCACGGCTGAGCGAATGGCGGAACTTGCCCGAAAGTATGGGTCGAACGGTTAGAGGAGAACGGACATGGCGCTCGATCTCAAGGTCGGCCTCGATGCGAAGAAGCTAATGCGAGATCTGAGCGCCCTGTCGGAGAAGGAGATACCGAGGGCTGCCGCGAGCGCGCTCAATCGTCTGGCAATTGGAGCCCGACTGAAAATCCGGGATCGAATGGAAGAAGTATTCGATCGACCCAAGACCTTCACGCTGAATAGTTTCTGGATTCAAACAGCAACGCCAAAAAATTTGGAAGCTGCTGTCATGACGAAAGACATGGCTCCCAAAGGAACTGCCGCCGTTAAATATCTTGGCCCTGAAATTCACGGAGGGCGACGGGATATGAAGAAATTCGAGCGTGATTTAGCTCCATTGTCACAAGGCCAATACGCAGTTCCAGGCAAAGATGCACCGCTGGATCGCCACGGAAACATTCCGAGAAGTGTTCTGCTCCAGATACTCAGCCGTTTTAATTTGATGTCGGGCACGTCCGCTTACATGAACATGGGCGACCGAACTGCACGTCGCCTTCAAAAGCAAAGGAAAAATGCAGCCGGCCAACGAAGTGAATACTTTATCGCGCGTGAGCGTGGAGGTGGTCTCCCAACGGGCATTTATAAGTTGGTTGGCCCTGGAAAAGTGGCACAAATCATTCGCTTCACCCCGAGAATTCCAACTTACAAAGCAATTCTGCCTGTTGAGCAGATTGTCGAACAGACCATTGCGCGCCGGCAGGACCGGATCGTGCAGGAAGAAGTCATCAAAGCGTTCCGACGCAGGGGGTTGAAGTGACATATCCAGTCTTCCCCGTCGGGAAGCTCTACAATCCGGACACCAGCATTCTCGCCGGGATGAGCCGCGATCAGCTGCAGGCTGCCCTCGCGTCAGCCCAGAATGCTCTGATGCAGCTGACCACAGGCGGTAAGCCCGTCAGTGTTTCGTATGCTCAGGGCGATGGATCACGTTCGGTGACCTACACGGCCGCCAGCATTCCGTCGCTCACCGCCCTGATCATGCAGATCCAGCGCCAGTTGGGTATCGGTCGCCGGCGTGCCCTGAGGCCGTTCTTCTGATGGCAGGATTTCTTTCTCGGATCGCCTCGGTCGTTCGCGGTGACTCGCCCGGAACGGGAGTGGCGCGCACTGAGCCGAAGGCCCCGGATCCTCGGCGCGCTCATGCGCTCAATGCGCCCATGGGTATTCCCTACGATGCGGCGGATTACTGGGGGCAGCATCTCTCGACTTGGCAGCCGATCCTGTATTCCGCCGATACGGAGATCAATCCGTATCGCGACACGATCGTCAGCCGTATCCGCGATCTGGTGCGCAATGATGGCTGGGCCTCGGGCGCCATCACCCGCACCCTGGACAACGCTGTCGGCGTCAATCTGCGTCCGGTTGCCAAGCCTGACTACCGAGCACTTGCTCAGATCAGCGGCAACAATGCCTTCGACGCTCATTGGGCACGCGAGTTCGGCGCGGCTATCGATGCCCGGTGGCGGCTATGGGCGAACTGTCCGGACAACTGGAACGACGCGGAACGCATGCAGACCTTCGGTCAGCAGATGCACCTCGCCTTTCGACACCTGCTCATCGATGGAGATGCTCTGGCCATTCTGCCCTGGGACGAAGACGCGGTCGGTTATGGCCGCGCGCGCTACGCGACTACGGTCCAGATCATCGATCCGGATCGTCTGAGCAATCCACAGATGATGATGGATCTGCGGCTGATGCGTGGCGGGGTCGAGATCGACGATCGCGGCCGTCCGATCGCCTATCATATCCGTCGAGCGCATCAGTCGGACTGGTATAGCGCGGCGCAGAGCGTCGAGTGGGAGCGTATTCCGCGCGAGACCAGCTGGGGACGCCGACAGGTCGTTCACATGTTCGAACACCATCGGGCGGCGCAGCACCGGGGCGGAGCGGGTATGCTCGCTCCTGTGGTCCAGCGCCTGAAGATGCTGATCAAGTATGATGGGACCGAACTGGATGCCGCAATCATCAACAGCGTCTTCGCGGCGTATGTCGAGAGTCCTTTCGACCACCAGATGACGGCCGAAGCCCTCGATCCGGGCATGCCGAACGAAGGCATGTTCAATGCGCGATGGGAGCAGCAGCTTGCCTGGAATCATGGGCGGAACCTGAGCATTCAGGGATCGCGCATTCCGATGCTGTTCCCAGGCGAAAAGATCGGAACCGTCAGCGCAGCACGTCCCACCAGCAATTTCCGTGATTTTGAAAAGGCGGTGTTGGGGAACGTCGCGACAGGAGCCGGCATGGCCTCCTTCCAGCTGAGCAACGACTGGTCCGACGTGAACTATTCGTCAGCGCGCGGCGCCCTGTTGGAGGCCTGGAAGACGCTTGCCCGGCGACGGGAGGATTTCCAAATCGGGTTCGCATCACCCGTCAGGGCCGCGGTCATCGAAGAGATGATGGAGGTCGATGACCTTCCTCTTCCCCGCAACGCACCGGACTTCGTGGAGGCCAAATATGCTTATTCCCGCTGCAAATGGCTTGCGCCTGGTCGTGGTTGGATCGACCCGGTCGCTGAAAAGCAGGGTGCGATACTCGGGATGGACGCCGGTCTCTCCACCCTGGAAACCGAATGCGCGGTCAATGAGGGCGCGGATTGGGAAGAGCACCTCGACCAGCGCGCGATCGAAATCGCGGCGTTCAACGAACGCAACATCCCGCTCCCCGAGTGGAGTGGGGCTGAGCCTGCATCACAAACCGCAACGAAACCGGAGGAAAAATGAGGCGTGTCCAGGCAGACGCGGTTCTGAACCGCCCTCTGGCGTTGTCCGACGCGCGCGCAGCCGTTCTGCAGCACATGCTGCGGACGGCGGGTGTGACAGCCCTGTTCGACGACGATGGGGACTTCTGGTCGGGCGCACCGCTCTGGAATGAGGGCGGGATTGCCGTCATCGGGATCGGGGGCATGCTGATCGCCGGCAAGGTCGGCTGGGGCTATCCCTACGTGACCGGCTACGGAGATATCGCGGAGCGGCTTGAGGAAGCGCTCAACGATCAATCCGTCCAGGCGATCGTCCTCTATATCGACAGCCCAGGCGGTATGGTCTCGGGCCTGTTCGATATCGCCGACAGGATCTACCAGGCGCGGGCAATCAAGCCGATCGTCGCCATTCTGGCCGATGAGGCCTATTCGGCAGCCTACGCGCTGGCGAGTTCGGCGCAGACGATCACGGTGCCCCGCACAGGCGGCACCGGATCCATCGGCGTCCTGATGCTCCATACGGACGTCAGCAGGATGCTAGATGAGGCCGGCATCAACGTCACCGTGTTCCGCTATGGCGAACACAAGGCGGAAATGCTCGAGGTCGAGCCTCTTACCGATGGCGCGAAGACCCGTGCGCAGGACACGATCGACCGGCTCGGTGAGATGTTCGTCGAACTGGTCGCGCGTAACCGAGGTCTCGATCCCCAGAAAATCCGCGACATGAAAGCGGAGACATTCCTTGGTGAAGACGGCGTCAAGCTCGGTCTGGCTGATGCCGTGATGAGCCCCGATGCGGCGCTGCTGGATCTGCAGGCCAATCTGAACTGACATTTTCCGAAATGGAGAAAAGTATGAGCGCACCGCGCACCGCGGCGGCGAAGAGCCCGTTCGCGCATCTCAATGGTGTCCGTGCCGAAGATCCTGACGATAACAAGGATCCGAAGAACGACGGCGACGCCACAGGAGCAGACGGCGATCCCGATCCTGAGGACGACGAAACCGATCCGAAAGACGGCAAGAAGGGCAAGAAAGCCCGGAAGGCCGACGATACCGGCGGTGATCCTGACGAAGATGGTGACGACGATACCGACGCCGAGGACGAAAAGGACGATGACAAGGCCAAGGCACGCGCCCGTGAGCGTGGGCGTTGCGCCGCGATCTTCGCGTCCGAAGGGGCTGGTCGCAATCCAGCTGCGGCCGCCGAGATTGCCTTCAACACCACCCTCGGCCGTTCTGCCGCTGTTCGGCTGCTGAGCGCGATGCCGGCAGCGGCTCCCGCTGTGGCGCAGGAACAGCCTCGCCGGGCGCCTGCCCTGCGGGACCGCATGGCCACCGAAGGGCGACAGGCTGTGCCTGCTCCTGGCGCCCAGACTGAAAATCGGCCCGGTTCGCGGCTGGCGGCTGCAATCAGTGGCCGACGTGGAGGAACAAACTGATGTCGGGAAGCAACGGCAACGCTTACGGGTTCTACCCTTCGGCCCAGCAGGACACCTTCGTCCCGGATCAGCTGATTGCGGGCAATCTCAAGCTCGTGACGGCCGATGTCACCATTGGCGAAAATCAGACGCTGGTGCGCGGCTCAGCCATGGGCAAGGTGACGGCGACCGGCGTCTACATCCTGTCGGTCGCCACAGCGACGGACGGCAGCCAGACGCCTGTGGCCGTGATGGTTGACGCTGTGACGACCAGCGCCAGCGCGACGGGAAGCGGGTCGATTTACAAGATGGGCGAGTTCAACTCGAACTATCTCACCTTCGATTCCAGCTGGACCGCTCAGACGCTCGCGGCCGCCATGGCTCCCCCGGTCTTCGTCAAGACCGCCCTCTCTAACGATATCGTCTGAGGTCCTCATGCCTGCTACCACCGCTGCGCCCATGCAGGGCGAGATCGGAACATTGGGCGCTGCGCTCAGCGTCTACACGACTGCTGAGCTGGTCTACTTCGTCCGCAACCTCAAGCTTGCCCAGACCTTTCTTCTGGACAGCTTTTTTCCCAACATCGTCGAGTCCGACGCGCCGGAAGTGGCGATCGACGTCGATGTCGGTAAGCGTCGCATGGCGCCGTTCTGCTCGCCTCTGGTCGAAGGCAAGCCGGTGGAAAGTCGGCGCTGGCAGACCAACCTGTTCAAGCCTGCCTACATCAAGGACTTCCGCAATCCGGATCTCCTCAAGCCGGTGCGTCGTAATATCGGCGAGCGGCTGATGGGCGCCATGAGCCCGCAGGAACGGCTGGAAGCCAATCTCGCCTGGGAAATGGCGGACCAGATCGACATGATCCAACGCCGCCTTGAGTGGATGGCGGCACAGGCACTCGTCAACGGATCTGTCACGATCACGGGTGAAGGTTTTCCCGAGCCGATCCTGGTGGATTTCCAGCGCGACAGCGCCCTGACCATTGCACTCTCCGGCAGTGCTCAGTGGGGTCAGACGGGCATCTATCCGTCTGACTACCTCACCTCTTGGGCGGCGACGATGCTGCAGAAATCCGGCGCAGCCCCGACGGATATCATCTTCACGAACAGCACCTGGAACGCGTTCAAGAACGACATCAAGGTGCTCAACGCAATCTGGATGGACCGCTCAGGCGACAGCAGTGCCAATCTCGGTGGCGCCATGAAGCAGGGCGCCATCGAAATGGGCCGCTGGGGGCAGTTCCGCCTCTGGCTCTACAATGACTGGTACGTCGATCCGGACACCGATGAAGAAAGTCCGATGATCCCGGATGGCACGGTCATCATGACCTCGCCTGCCCTTGAGGGAACACGGGCCTTTGGTCTGATCTTCGATCCCGAGTTCAATTATCAGAGCCTCGCCTATGCGCCGAAGCTCTGGTTCTCCAAGAACCCGGCGGCGATCAATCTGCTGATGCAGTCCGCACCGATCGTCATTCCCTCGCGAGTGAACGCATCGTTCGCCGCCACCGTCATGGCCGCCGGCTCTGACGTTCCCGCTCCCGGCATCTGAGGTCATCATGGCAGCCAATGAGAAAACAGACGAGAAGGTCGCCGTCATTACGAAGCGGCTGATCTACCCCACCGCAGGCGCTGCGCCGCATCCCATCGGTACGCGCCTGGAGGTTTCCAAGGCGCTGGCCACTTGGTGGGAGGGGCGTGGTATTGCTCGCGTCGCCAGTGAAAATGAGGCGGTGGCGGTGGTTAAGGCGGCGGGAGCCGATGGTGTGAAAACGGCTCCGCCTCCCAAGGCGCCCGAGATGACGCCGCCTCCCGAGCAGAACGGGCCGAACGCCGGCGCTGGCGCATGAGCGGCAGCACGGGGCCGTTCGACTGGAGCGGTCTCGTGCTGGGGCCGTGTCAGGACACGTTCGGCGAGACCGTCGTCTGGCGTGGGCAGTCTTCCAATGGTGACGTGCAGATCCGGGGAATCTTCGATGAAGGCTTTCGCGCGATCGATACCTTTGGGGCGGATGACGGCGTCACGCCCGTCCATGTGACGACGTCCTCTCCAGTTCTCGGAATTCGACTAGCGGATTTCGCGACCGATCCGGTCCAAGGCGATCTCTTCCAGATCCGGGGCCTCTGGTACCGGTTGCAGGATATGCGCCCGGACAGCCACGGCGCCGCCTCTCTCATCCTCAATAAGGCGGACAGCGAAAATGACCCTCTACCGCGCTGAACTGCGGGAGTTGGCAGCGCAGGCACTCGTCGGGCGCACGTTCGCCGGCGAAAAGGTCTTTACGGCCCGCAGCTGGCCGACCACGAAACCTGAGCTTCCGGTCGTGTATCTACAGGTTCCTGACGATCAGGCTACCAGTAACGGGCGTAATGCTCCGGACTTCACCCGCGTGGCGACCTTGGCCTTGCGCGGGATCGTGGCACCCGGAACGCCGGGGAAATGCCAGCTGCAACTTGAGGCTTTTGCGGAACAGATTGAGCTGGCGCTCATGACGGACGTCGCACTCCAAAGTGCGATCACACAGGTCACCGAAATACGCACATCGATCACTGTGTCGAGTGAAGGCGCCGATCACGTCGGTGAACTGCAGATGCTGCTCGGTCTTGAATATATCGAGGAGTTTCCGGCTGCCGGAACGCCTCTCGTGGAAATCGACGGCACGATGAGTGCCAATGGCAATAGTGATTTCGCCGATTTTTCGGTGAACACACTTCAGGAAACAAGCTGATGATGCGTGTGAAACCGGCTGAGGGTCGCGCAGTGCGCTGGCCGGACAGCCGTCGGCTGCTCGCTACCGATGGTGAGAACGTGCCTGAGACCGATTTCTGGCGGCGCCGCCTGCGGAGTGGAGACGTCGTGAAAGTGGCGGATGCTGCCCCGCAGTTGCCGCCTGCAACCGAGGAGACTCATGCGGAATGAGCGGATCCATCACTGTTCCCGGCTATTCGGACAGCAACCGCGTTCCGGGCTTCTACTTCTCTCTCGATAATTCGAAGGCGAACACCGCAACCGTCACGCGCCGTGTGCTGATCATGGCGCAGATGATCTCAGGGACCGGAACACCCGGCGTTGCGACGATCTCAGCCGGCTACTCGGATGCGGTCGCCAAATATGGCGCGGGCTCCCAGTGCGCTGCCATGGTCAAGGCCTACCGCTCGATCGATACAACGGGCGAAGTGTGGGTGCTGCCCCTCTCCGACGACACATCCGCACAACCTGCGACCGGCGGGTTCGTTATTTCGGGCACCGCAACTGAGGCAGGCACCCTGCCGCTCTACATTGGAGATCAGCTTGTCTCGGTTGGTGTTTCGGCAGGCGATACGGCAGCCACGGTCATCGCATCCGCTGTCACGGCTGTGGGGAATGTCGCGGGCATCCCAGTCAACGCAAGTGCCGGCCCGTCGAGCAATCTTCTGCTCACGGCCAAGAACAAGGGCATGGCGGGCAATGATGTCCTGCTGGGCGTGGCTCTTCTCGGACCGGCCGGTGGCCAGTCAGTTCCGGCAGGCCTCACGGTCACGACAAATGCCTTTGCCGGCGGCACGACAAACCCGACGAATATCGCGGATGTCCTCGCCGATCAGGGCGAGCGCATCTACGATCTGATCCTCCATCCCTACACGGATACGGGTTCTCTCACCGCGCTGAAAGAATGGCTCAGCACATCGACGGGGCGCTGGGCTGCCATGGTGCAGCTCTACGGGCATGCGATCACCGCCTATCGCGGCACGTTTGGGCAGGCCACGGCCTTTGGGATCACGCTCAACGATGAGCACGCGACGATCATGCCGATCGCCGACAGTCCGTCGTCTCCGCTGATCTGGGCAGCCCAGATCGGTGCCCAGGTGGCCGTAAGCATGCGGACCAATCCGGCGCTTCCGGTGACGGGTGTTTCGCTCACGGTCCTGCCGCCCACGGATGCCAACCGCTTTACGCTCACTGAGCGCAACAGCCTTCTCTATGACGGCATGTCGACCTTTACGGTCGATGACAGCGGCACGGTGACCCTTGAGCGTCTGGTGACCACATACCAGACAGATTCCGCAGGTCTTCCGGACAACAGCTACCTCGACATCGAGACACTGCTCACGGCCGAGATCTGCCTGCAGGATATGCGGATCTTCCTTGGTTCGCAGTTCACCGGTTCGATCCTGGTCGCTGATGGCACGAAGATCGGCGCTGGCATGAAAGCCACTACGGCCGCTCTGATCGGAAAGGCCTGTGCGTCACGTTACCGTTATCAGTGCACACAGTTGTGGTGTCAGAACGCCGATACCTTCGCGGCCAACATCGTGGCCGAGAACATCGGTGGCGGCGTCGTGAAGCTGCTGATGCCCTACGACTTCGCAAACCAGTTGTGGGTCATCGCGGGCAATGCCCAGTTCGTGAAATCGTAAGGGGGACGCATGTCCGGAACAGTCTATCGCGGACCTCTTGGAGGTACCGCGACGGCCACCATCAATGGCGTCGCCTGGAACGTCGTGGGTGAGTGCCAGTATCAGGCCGCTGGCACGCAGAACGAAACCGCCAAGGGCCAGTCTGCTGTCGAGGGTTTCACCACGATGCCCGTCGAGGGCTATGTCCAGATGACATTGCGGGACCGGCGGGATCTCAACCCTCTTGATTATCAGGGGTCCAGTGGTCTCACCGTCGTGGTCGAGCAGGCCAATGGCAAGGTGATCACGGTCGATGATGGCTGGCAGGTCGAAACCATTGTCGTCAACACGCAGGAAGGCACCTGGGAACTCAAGGTCGAGAGTGCAAGCGTGCATGTGGATACCGTGTCATGAATGACCCCACGGACGAATATCTCGACGAACTGATGGGGGGCGTTGATGACGCACCTGCATCGGCAGTGGATGAGGCGCAGGGCGTGATCCGGCTGGATCCTCCCGTTCATGATGTCGAACGTCTCGAACTGAAAGAGCCCAGTGTCTTTCAGGTCCTTGAGGCCGCGCGGGTCATGGGGTATCGACCGACTGTCGAAAGCATCTATGACTCCCAGATCGAACTGGTGGCAAAGGTGGCGGGTTGCAGCACAGAACTTCTGCGGAAAGTTCCTACCCGTAAGCTGGACCGAGCGGTCAGTTTCATTACGGCTTTCGAAGCAAACGCGAGACGACGCCCTGATCAACTGATCGACGGCCTGGATCTCTCGCCTTCATGTGAGATCTCGTTCAAGGAGCCGATCAAGGGCGGCGGTCGCTCGTTTACGCTCATGACGCTTCGTGAGCCACGCGTAGAAGAACGGCGCCGCTACAAAGCCGGGGAAAGCCTTGGATCGCCCGAAGCCATCTTTCGTGCAGAGATCCGTCTCGTTGAAGACGTGAGCGAATGGACCCGCGCGGCCGTGCTTCGCATGCCGATCAGTCAGTTTGCGAAGGCGGCGGATTATCTGACGGGTTTTTTCATCGATGGCCAGTGAATTGGGAAACCCTCCCTGCTGACCTGAGCCAGTTCTACACCGGCTGGACGCGCACCGAACTCGAGGGGCTGACAGGTTCGGAACTCATCCAGGTGACAGAAGACGCCAATCGCATCTCGGCACATCAAAAACGAGAAGCTGAAAAGGCACGTCAGGCGCAGCGCTGCTGACGTCAAAGGAAAACCATGGCCAATAGCGGCGTAAAGGTCACGATCAGCGCGGTCGATCGCGCTTCGATGACGCTCGAGCGGATCAATGCGCGGATCGCAGCGATCCAGGCACCCGTTCGGCGCCTGCAGGCTGCCTTCGGGCGCTTCGCCAGCGTCACGGGTCTGCGTTATCTGCGCACCGGCCTCGATGGGGTCCGGCGCGTGGCAACGGGCGCGTTTCGCTCACTGGGTCAGATCGTGCCAGTTCTGGGGACGATCACGGGCGCGACGACGGTTGCCGGTATCTATCGACTGACCAGCGCCTGGGCGCAGATGGGCACGCAGCTGCGGACGACAGCCCGCTCCATGGGTATGGCGCCAGCTCGGCTTATGGCCATGCAGAACGCTGCGCGCCTGTCTGGCGGATCCGCCAATGCCATGACCGATGCATTGGGAAATCTCGCCAATACGGGCTGGGAGGCTGCCCATGGCTTTGCGCCCGAGGCCGTCGTCCAATTCAAGGCGCTCGGGGTCAGCCTTGAAGAGCTGCAAAAACTCTCACCGGACGCGTTGTTTGAGCGCGTTGCAAAGCGACTGCGCGCGATCCGAGATCCAGCTGCTCGCACCATTGCCGCGACGAAGATCTTCGGGGGCGCAGCGGCAGGCCTTCTGCCGATCTTCCAGCAGACAGATGAAGCGTTTCGACAGAATATCCGACAGGCCGAACGGCTCGGGCTGATCAACAAGCAGGGCGCCGATGCAGCTGCTCGGCTTCAGCAGGCTCAGGTCGGGTTGCAGGAAGCTGTGGAGGGTTTCGGGTATTCTGTCGCTCAGTCACTGGAACCAGTGATCACGCCGGTCATTGCCCAGATGCGCGACTGGATCGCAGCAAACCGGGAGTGGATTTCACAGGATATCGCCCGCTATGTCGGGCAATTCGTGACATGGCTGCGAACGGGCGGATGGGACACCATCAAGACAGACATTCGTGGGGTGTACGATGAAGTCCTGCGGGTCGTGGACGGCCTCGGCGGCTGGAAACGAACCGGAGAAATAGCGCTCGGTGCCATCGCGGCAATCTACGCGGCGCCTGTCATTGCGGGTGTCATGTCTCTGACTGGCGGCGTGTTGGCGCTGGGAGCGGCATTCGCATCCGTTGCTCGCAATGCAGCGGCGGCCAATGTCGCGGTCAACGCTGGAAGCGCTTCTGGAGCACTCTCGTTTCTGGGGCGTGCCGGTCTTGCGGGGGCTGCGGGATATGCCGCTAACGCCGGGCTGAATGCGGGCGACCCAAATGACCGCACGGGAAGCTGGATGGATCGGAATGTTCCGGGCGCATCCTATCTCGACAATCTGGCGTCACACGTAGGACTGGGACGCTCCTATGCCGAGCAGGCCCGCGTCGAGACTGGCGCGCCTTACAACGCCGGAATGCTGCTGCGCGATACCGGGGCAAATCAGGGGCAATTCGACATTTTCCGGAATTCCATCGCTGGAATTGAAGGAAATGATTATTCGAAAATGGGCGGCTGGCGCGGTCGAATGGCCGGTCGCTACCAAATGTCACCGACTGCAATTGCAGAAACAGCAAGATATCTGGGCGTAACTGCCCCGACGCAGGCCCAGTTCCTTAGCAACCCCAACATGCAAGATCGGTTCTTCGAGGCGTATTCCGACCTTGAGCACCGGTATCTGATGGCACACAGCGCTGTTTACCGAAATTCAAATCCGGGGCAGCGCTTGGCTTATCTTGGATACGCACACAATGCGGGCATGGGCGCTGCCGCCAACTGGCTGGAGCACGGTGGCCCTGCTCGCCGAGACAGCAATGGCACATCAGCCGCGCTCTACACCGATACCATCACCTCCAACCTGTCCGCTGGCGGTCCGCCCCTAAGCGTGCCAACGCGGCCATCCGCCGACACAGACGGTCTGGCAGCCACGATCGGCAAACTTCGACTGGCCATCGATATCGACCATCGCAATGCGCCACCCGGATCTCGGGTGAGCGTCAAAAGCGGATCGCCGCAGCTTGCGGTTCACACAACCCAGCAGGTCCGCGCGATGGACCCTGCCAACACCTCGACGGGAAACTGACCTCACATGAGCGGAACGCTGATTACAACGGCTGCGGAATATCTGCAGTGCTCCTTTCGGGGCGTTCCGTTCGTGGTGGTCGGAAGTGGTGGCACCAATGGGCGCAAACAGGCTGCCCATGATTATCCAGGTAAGGACGGCGTCTGGGTCGAAGATCTGGGCCGCGCGGCACGTTCATGGCGCATTCGCGGCTTTACAATCGGAGCCCTGGCCTACACTCAGCGAGATCTGCTTTCCCAAGCTGCAGAGCAAGCGGGATCAGGGCTGCTGATGCATCCAAGCATCGGTCTGGTCGAAGCCTACTGCATGCAATTCGAATGGCAGGAGCCGGATGGACGCGGAAATATCGTCTCCGTCGAATTTCTGTTTGTCGAAGATGTGGATCTGCTTTCCACACTGATTGTCACGGCTCTGCATGCTGCGGTGGCGGCATCCGCCATCGCGCTGAGCGCCGCGTCGAGTTCGAGTTACCAATCCCGCACGGCGTCTGCCTTTGACCAGGGCTCGTCCGTCGAAAACGCGGCGCGCTCGACAGCCTCTTCATGGGCTGCTGGCGCCGTAACCGCTATGCGGTCTCCCCGCGCCCAGACTGCCGCCATCTCCGTTCTGGACGGCTCGTATGGACGGTTTGTCGGCGGAAATGGTGCCGAGACCGATAGTTCCGCAACGGTCGAAAGCGTCCTTGCGAGCCTGACAACTGGACGGGCAGCGGTTTCCTCGGCTGTGGCCAGCTTCTCTGCTTTAACTGGCGCGTCGGATATCGCGACAGCCGCCCAGACGCTCACCGAAACGCTGCGAAGCAATATCTCGGATCCGGGAACGCAGATTGCTCTTCTGTGGCCTCTGGCATCTTGTGAACCAGAGATTGTTCCGTCCGAGGCGCCCATTGGCGCTGCCATTGCAACAGTTCAGACCGAGACCGCAGCCCTTTGCCGGCGTGCGGCTCTGGCTTCCATTGCTGAAGCCTCCTCGGAGTGGAGTGCATCGTCTTCGACAGAGGCGCAGACAATGGCAGCCCGTATCGTCGCTCTGATCGCGGCCGAAGAGGAGATTGCGGGGGATGCGGGAGATGATGCCAGTTACGAGGCTCTCCACGATCTGCGTTGTCAGGTGGCGCAGGATCTCACGGATCGGGCAGCGCGACTGCCTGACGTCATCACAGTGACGCGCAATGCCTGCCTCCCCGCCCTCGTTCTTGGGCAGCAGCTCTACGCCGATGCTACGCGCGCCGACGAATTGATCCAGTGGGCCGATCCTGTCCATCCGGCGTTCATGCCCACTGAATTCGAAGCGCTTTCAGCATGAGTGGCGTCATTTCCCAGATCGCCTCCATTCTGGGCTACGGGGTGCAAAGTGCCGCGCAGGTTGTGGCCGTGATTGGCAGCCAGATTGTTACCGGCTGGACAGAGGCCACAATCCGAGTGGGCGTGGAGATCATGCCGTGGACAGCCGATCTCGGGATTACGTATCGGCAGCCACAGGGTGGCCTGCCGCTCAAAGTGAATGAGGGAGACACGGCACAGATCTATATCGGCACGACACCGTTGATCACCGGCTATGTCGTTGGTGTGGTGGACAGCAAAGGGCCGGACAGTCACGAGGTCCGCCTGCAGATCGCCAGCAAAAGCATGGATCTGGTCGATTGCTCGGCTGAGTTCTCGACCTATCAGATGAACAGCACGAACGCGCTGGCAGTTGCCCAGCGGGTGGCTGCTTTTGCCGGGATTAACGTCATTGCCGTAGGCGACGCAGGTAATACCGATATCCAGCAGTTCTCCGTTATCCTGACGGAAACCGCCTACGAAGTGATCGAACGGCTCGCGCGGCTGGCGGGCGTGCTTTTCTACGATCGACCAGATGGAAATGTGACGATGTCTCGCGTTGGATCGACGCGTATGGCGTCCGGTTTCGTGATGGGTGGGAATGTTGAGCACTGCACTCGGGCGCGCTCAATGGCGGGACGATACTCCACGATCACGGCCGTGCTTCAGAACACCGTCATGCTATTCACCAGTCCGAACGAGGCCGATTACGTTGGGCAGATGGAGGCGATTTCCAGTCCAGCCAAGGCAACGGATGTGACGATCACCCGCAACCGACCGCTCCTGATTCCGGTCGAGTTGGGAGACGCCAACGCCGCGGTGGCTCAACAGCGGGTTCTCTGGGAGGCGGCACGTCGCTGGGGGCGTAGCAGGCCCATTACCGTGACCTGCGATAGCTGGGTGGACAGCGAGGGCAAGATCTGGTGCCCGAACACGCTCGCACCCTTCACCGATGAGGCTGGCTCATCGATCGATTATGTGATCGGCGAAATTACCTTCCGTAAAGGCTCCGAGGGGACACGTGCCGACGTGGTGCTCATGCCGCCAGCTGCCTTCCAGCCGGAACCTATTCTCTTGCCGGCACAATCGAATGAGGCCGTGCAGGCCATTAACAGCTGAGGCGACATGGCCACTCCTTTCTCGCGGCTCGCACGTCGGGTCGCCATGGCCTTCGGTCTTGCGCGCCAGACTGCCGACACAGACGAAACAAAAGCCACGCCGACGCTGCAGGTCGCGTTGCCGGGCGGAGAGATACGCTCAGACGTGCCGCTGATGCAGCTCTACGGGTTTGCCAGCCGGCCGGTGCCGGGTAGCGACATCGTAGTGGCGTTTCTCTCCGGCGACCGAACCCGCGGCGTCGCCGTCGCGGCCGGAGACCAAAGAGGACGGCCCACGGATCTCCAGCCGGGAGAGGTGACTGTTTATCATCCCCGCACTGGAAGCCGCATCGATCTTAAGGCGGACGGATCCGTTGCGATTTCGCCCGCCAACAAAAAGCTCACGATCGCTGCCGACATCGCAGTCTCGGGAAAGATCACCGCAACCGGTGATGTCGTCGCCAATGGCGTATCGCTCGACACCCACAAACATAGCGGCGTGAAAAGCGGATCCGACACGTCCGGCGCACCCGTTTCCTGAGGTACCATGGATATCGCAATCGTCTGGAACGTCGCGCAGGCTCGCGGCGATTGGCCCATCGTGAGCGGCGATCTGGGGCTGGATAATCCGTTGCGCTCAGCCGTGATGGTCAGCCTTTTCACTGATCGGGTGGCGCCGGACCAGCCATCGGCACAGGACGCCGCCGTCGGCATCCAGGCGCCCGGCAACGCGGCGACAAGTGCGATGTCCGATCGCCGGGGTTGGTGGGGGGATGCTTACGCTGACCGTCCGATTGGGTCACGTTTGTGGCAGTTGCGACGGGCCATCAAGGCTGGCGAGACGGCCGTGCTCCTCGAGCTCGAGCAGATCGTGCGTGAATCGCTCCAGTGGCTCATCGATGACGGGATCGTGGACACCATCACTGTGACGACGGCCTGGAGCGCGACAAGTGCATCAACGGCCGAGTTTGCCGTGTCTCTGCTGGAGCCCGGAGCGGCCCAGCCTCAGACCTTTCTTTTCTCATGGGCATGGGAGGGCCTGTAATGGCCTACGCACGACCGACGCTGACCGAATTGCGCCAACAAGCGCTGCAGGATGTCCAGAATGGCGGCATTCCAGGCGTGACGAAACTGCTGCGCTTCTCCGTGCTCTACGTTCTGTCCATGGTGCTCGCAGGCCTCACCCACCTGACCTACGGTTACCTCGACTGGATCGCGAAACAGGCGGTCCCGTGGACAGCCACCGACGAATGGCTGGAAGCCTGGGGCGCTCTGAAGAGTGTCTATCGCAAAGCCGCGACCACATCTTCGGGACAGATCGCGTTTCCGGTCTCAGGAAATGCGGACATTCCTGTGGGCACGGAGATCGTCGCCGATGGCGTCGCAGTCGTGACGACCTCTGACAGCGTGATCTCGAATGGTATTGCGACCGTCAGCTGCGCTGCCCAGAGCGCTGGGGCGAATGGCAATATTGCGGCAGGAGCTATCGCCACGCTATCCAGTCCTGTGCCGGGCGTGCAGACCTCTGGAACGGTCACTGTCGCCTTTACGGGCGGGGCTGACGAAGAGGCGGACGAGGATCTGCGGACGCGTATCATGGCGGCCTACGCCAAAGGCGGTGAGAGCGGCGATGAGGCCGATTACATCGGCTGGGCTGAAGACGTGGCCGGCGTTACCCGCGCCTGGGTCAACCCGTTAGGCGCAGGCGCCGGATCCGTTGTTGTCTACGTCATGTTCGATACGGTTCGGGCAGCAGATGGTGGTTTCCCCCAGGGAGCAGACGGAGCCGCGACGGCCGAGATGCGCTACACCACTGCGGCTGGCGATCAGTTGCTTGTGGCCAATGCCCTCTATGACGTGCGCCCCGTAACAGCCCTGGTCGTTGTGTGTTCGCCAATTGCCCAGCCCGTCAGTTTTGTGATTGCCGATCTGGGAGATGACAACACGTCTGACAATCAGGCGGCCATCACTGACGCTCTGACCGATATGTTCCGCCGCCTTTCGGCGCCAGGCGGCACGATCCACCCAAATTACTGGAACGAGGCACTGGCGGCGATCGGGTTGTCCACCTTCAACGTCACCAGCCCTTCCGCGCCAGTGGTCGCCGATAATGTCGGATCAATGCCTATTCTCGGCACGGTGAGTTTTTCCGCATGAGCCTGCCATCATTCTCAGCGGACGCTTTTCGTCGTGCGCTTCTGACGCTGTTGCCGAGAGGGCGGGTATGGTCCCGCGAGCCGGACGGGATACCGTCCCAGATCGCCTCGGTCTGGGCGCCCACCTATGAGCGGCAGAGCGATCGCGCAGCCAATCTTCTCGTCGATGCCTTCCCGGCCACCACGACGGAACTGCTGACCGAATGGCAGGAAACTCTGGGGCTTCCGGATCCCTGTGCGGGTGACAACCCCACGCTGGCCCAGCAGCGCCTGCAGATCGTGTCACGTCTGACGAATACGGGAGGCTGCTCGATCCCCTACTTTGTCGCATTTGCGGCGTCGCTGGGATACGCGATCACCATTACGGAGTTCACGCCGTCTCGCTTCGGGAACAAGTTCGGCATGACCTTTGGAGGTGATGACCTAGCCTACACCTGGCAGGTCAATGTTCCGAACTTTTCAATCACACGCCTGACGTTTGGCGACCAGTTCGGAAAGCCATTCGCCTCGTGGGGTGACACGGTCCTCCAATGCGAACTCACGCGCGTCAAGCCCGCGCATACCGTCCTTCTTTTCAATTACGAGAGCTGACCCATGGATCTTTTGATAGCATCCAATTCAGTTGCCATTGCAGACCGCGATACCGCGCCTGCGTCGGGGACGGCGCAATGGGCGACCGATGGCAATGCTGCTGCCGGCGTCGGTGCCACCACTTTCCCTGCGTACCACTACAACATGGTCATGGGAGAATTGTATAATCTGGTTGAAAAATCCGGCATTACGCCGTCAGCAGGCGACTGGACACAGGTTGCTCAGGCCGTACAGTCCTTGGTGAAAGCTGCACCGGGACGGCTGCTGAATGTCCAGACTTTCACCTCATCGGGCACGTACACGCCGACCGCTGGCACCAATACCATCATCGTTGAAGTCCAGGGCGGCGGTGGTTCGGGTTATGGTTGCACCGGGCAGGCCGGGACAGGAACATGCTCGGTTGGATCAGGCGGAAACGCAGGAAGCTATCTGAAGGGCAAGATTACATCCCCCGTTTCCTGCGAGGTAACGATCGGAGCCCAAACCGGGAATGGCTATAACGGGACAAGTATAGTCGGTAATTCTTCGTCGTTCGGTTCCTATATTACCTGTCCAGGCGGTGCGGCGGGAACCGGCTTAAATCAGGTGAGCGCCCCGTCTGCCACGGGAGGTCACTCCTATCTGGCACCAACATATTCTGCATCGGTCGTGCCGCTCGAAATTATCAGGGATTTCACCGGAGGTGAGGGTGTCGCGTTGTCACAGACAATTGGCTTTGGGGCGAACGGCGGTAACTCACGGTTTGGCGCGGGCGGTGGAAACGGCGCGCCAAACGTGAATGGTGATGATGGCACCGGATACGGATCCGGCGGCAGCGGCACCTATTCACCCGAAGGTGGCGAAGCCTTGACCGGTGGAAAAGGGGCGCCTGGCCTCGTCATTGTTTACGAATACTCGTGAGGACGTCATGACCGCATCCATTTCCACATACGCTGTCTATCGAACTGTGGCGGCAGATTCCGAAGCGGTTGGGTCTGTTGTGAATCGCATCAACTGGGATGGATCATCGCCCTACTCTCCGGGAGATGGTCTTGCCCTCATTGCCGATCCAGACGGAAAATATCCGATAGGGAGTATCTATTCTCCGCCTGCTGCGAGCAGCTGATCTTCCGTTCTTCAGCACCACCTTCCCTGCCCCGCCGCGTGCGGGGTTTTTCGTATCTGGAACACTGAATGCCTGAGACCAACACAGTCGTCACCCGGCCCGAATTCGATGCGCTGCGTGGCGACGTCAAGCGCGTTGAGGCCGATGTGGTGGAAATCCGAACATTGCAGAGCGTCCAGCAGACCTCCCTCACTGGAATTGAGAAAACGCAGGACGCTATCCTCAACAAGCTGAATGCGCTGGGCAGTCGTCGCGAGATGATCATTGCCGGCGCATCGGGTCTTGGCGGCGGGATCGCCGCCGGCGTCGTGTACGTATTGCACTGGATGATGCCATGACCGCCGCAAACTGGAACGCTTGCGCCGCATTCACCGTGAATGAGGAACGCGGATATCAGGCCAACCCAAACGATCCCGGCAACTGGGCCAATGGCCAGTTGATCGGCACCAATATGGGAATCACCCCCTGGATGCTGGCACGCTGGCTGGGTCGCGACGTGACCGTCGATGACATGCTCCATCTGGCACGCCAGACAACTTTTGCCATCTACCGCGCCAAATACTGGGACGTTGTGGGAGGTGACGGCCTGAACCCGGGCCTTGATCTGATGGGGTTTGATCATGGAATACTGGTCGGTGCCGAGCGCTCTCGCGAAACGCTTGCTTCTGCTCAGGCAGTTGGCGTGGGCCTTAAAGCGACGCGACTTACAAAAGCGCGTGCGGAAATCCTCCAGGGGATACTCGGCGTCAGGGTCGACGGAATCATCGGCCCCCTCACGAAAGCCGTCCTGAACGTCAGCCTCGTGGGGCAGGCTTCTGCCGCCATTCTCTATGTGGCGGATCTGCAGGAAGTCTATTACCGAAGCTGCGGCGCCTTCCCCACATTCGGAATAGGCTGGCTCAACAGGCTGGATCGTCGGACGAAGACCGCGATTGGCATGATGGAGGCGGCTCATGTCTCTTCCTGACGGCCTGTCGCCGTGGCCTGGGCGAATGGTCACCATTGATCCGCTGGAAGCATCCAGGCGTCCTCCCCGCATAGGAGAGCGCGGCCTGTGGATTGGGCCGCTGATCGACCATGAACCGGATGGACCGGTCTGGCCGGAGAAAAGCTCAGCGGCTCAGCTGGACTACACTCTGAACCTTCGTCTTTGGTTATTGGGAACAGGCGATCAGCTGAAATCCGCAGTTGCTTCTTTCCCGGACGCTCAGGGGTATTCGTATGACCTCACCTCTCTCTGGGCCAAAGTCTATCAGGGGACGCAGGTCGTCCTGATGCTGGCATCAGGGAGTCCGGGCTACCGGCAACGTGTTCTGGTCACTGTGACGACGCTCCAAGGCCGCACAGAGAGTTTTGTGGTGTGGATCCGCATCGGCGACGCGGGTGCCGCCACGGATCCGCCGACCAACGCCATTCCTTCTGACTGGACCCTCAATAACGGGGTCTTCCAGGTGGGCGCCACCAGTCTTCCCTACGGCACGGGCAGCAACGGCGGCATCGCCTACACCACCAATCCCGATAATCCGCCCGCCGGCTCAAAGAGCAACGGTGGGATCCTTATTTCAGCGAGCGCGTAATGTCTGGAACCACATCTTCGACGAACAAGATGCGTACCTGCACGCCTTCTTTCGAAAGCGTGGACGCCGCTACCGGCACGATCGACCAGCTGTCCATTCTGGGCGCCGACGGCAAAGAACTCGACGTTCTGCAGGGACTGCAGGACGCGTCTAAATCCGGCGCATGGAACCCGCGCGGTGCATGGGCCGCGAACACGGCCTACGCTGTCGGCGACTACGTGACCTATGAGGGCACCGGGTATGTCGTGGCCACGGCGTTTATGTCCGGTGCTACGTTCGACGCGACCAATCTGACGCTGGCTCTGCCCGCAGCCGATCCCGGAACTCCGGGAAAGGATGGCCTATCTGTTGGCGCGATTTCTGTGACTCAGGGTGCTGTTGTCGCTGGCCAGCCTAGCACTGTGACGGCTACCCCGTCCTTGTCTGACGGGACCGCGCTGGCCCCATTCACGTTTCAGGCTCCCCCGGGCGCGGTTGGAGCGGGTGGCTCAGGCGGATCGTCGGAAATTACGCACGGCATGGTTATTCAGCCGACACTCACAACAACGGATTTGGGGCTGACGGCACCGATTGCGGAACAGGAAATCGGTGCGTTTTCTGTCCCCGAGAACAATGGCGGCTCGAATCAAATCGTTGTTGACCCCCGCACATTACTTCAGGAGTGGATCGGCGTTGGCTGCGCTATCACGGACAGTGTGGCCTATAATCTGCTCACGTATTTTCCCAACAAGTCCGACCGCCTCGCGCTCTATGACAAAATTTGGGGCGCTGGCGGACAGAATACGATGCGGACGGAGATTGGTCCGTGCGATTACCGCGCTGTTGATTGGCCTCCCTATATCGCAGACGACGTAACCGACGACTGGACATGCAGCACGTTTGCTCTCGGTCGTGATGAACTGTTTAAATTGAAAGTAATTCGTGAGGTTTTTGAAGTAAATCCGAACGTAAAAGTCATCGGCTCCGCATGGACTCCGCCTTTGATGTTTAAGACGTCCTACTCCGGAAAAGGGCCGTCATGGGACGCCGGTTCTCTGATTGGGACCTCTCAGGTTTACGCGGCCTACGCCCTCTATATCTCCAAATTCTGCCTTGCCTATCAGGCGCACGGTGTCCCGATCTGGGCCGTCACAATGGGCAACGAGAATAATTTTGGCAGCGGTAGTTGGCCGTCCACTTACCTGTCTGCTGCAAATCTTGCTGCGTTTGCTCCCATCCTTGGCGCTCAGCTTCTCGCATCCGGTCTCGATACGCGTGTTATGGGAGGAGACGTTTCGTGGGGCTATGCACTGGATGGCTCCAAACAGAACCGGTTCACACAGACGCTGCTGAACAGCGCTGCGTGGGTGCAGGACTACGCATTTCACAACTATGAGGGGAGCGTTTCTGAGCAGATCGGCCTACTGGCCGGATATACGGACAAACCAGTCCGCGCCCATATGACGGAATACTGCGCGGACAAACGCTACACGGCTGTGCTGCGCGCGCAGATGATGATCCCTGAGATGTTCATCGGCAACGCATGGGCTTGGGGTTGCAGCATCACGCTGTGGAACATGCTGCTTGATGATATCGGCGGCCCGTGGCAGGCGAGCCTGACGAAGGGGAACACATTTGACGGTGTGCTGAACTTCAACCGGTCCACATTGGCCGTCACCGAAACTCCGGAATACTATTACCTCACGCACATCGCGGAGAAATTTCCGCCGGGGACACGGATCATCAAATCAACCTGCCCCGGCTACGGCATCAATTACGCGGGAATCCAGAATATCTGCGGGATGCGCCCTGATGGGTCGATTGTTGTTGCCCTATTCAATAATCAGACGGTGTCGGATACAGCTGTAGTGCGTGACGGTATTACCGGGACGGCCCGTCAGGTATCGCTCGCGCCCTACGAGTTCGGAACGCTGGAGTGGTCTGCGGCTGACATCGTGACGACGCCGGGCACATTCACGACGCCGAGCACGCTGACCAATCTGGCTGCTGTCTCAACGAACGGAAATCCTGTTTTCTCATGGGTGCTCCCCTCGACCGCGACCAGCGATATTGCTGGCATCCGCGTCACGGGCGGCACATCAGCGTCAGATACGTCGTTCTCTGCCGTGATCCCCGGAAATGCGACCAGCTACATCCCCGAGGGTTTCAGTGTCGGAGAGACGGTGTATCTCACGTTCACGCCGTTCAGTGTCGGTGGTGATGGACCGACCTCTGCGCAGGTCTCCGTTGTTGTCACCGAGCCTGCTGCCGACGCCCCCACAGTCTCGGCGGTCGCAACAGTCGGTGGCGCGTCGATCACGGTGACGCCGTCGAGCGCTGGAACAGCCGCTGCGTCGTTCGACGTTTACGCCGGAGCAACAGCGGCTACGATGACAAAAATCGGCGACGTGGCTGCGAACGGGACATCCGCTGTGACCTACGCTGCAACGGGGCTGACTGCTGGCACGCTCTATTATATCGCCGCCACCCCCATCGATGCGGACGGCACATCGGGGGCGCAGTCTGATCCGGTCACAGTGACGCCACTCTCCAGCACAGTCCCAGATGCCCCGTCGATCTCACTCACGCCGGGAGACGCGCAGGTAACGATTGATATCACGCCGCCAGCAAATAATGGCGGTCAGACGGTCACGTCCTATACGATCTATTCCGGCACAAGCGCATCGGCGTTGTCGAAAGTTGGCACTGTGGCGGCCAACGGTTCATCAGCGGTGTCCTATGTGCAGTCGCCGGAGCCGAATGGAACGCTGGTCTATTTCGCGGCAACGGCAACGAACAGCGTTGGTGAGGGCGCGCAGTGTTCCCCTGCGAGCACCACACCAGCCGCGTCCGCTACAGTGTCGTCCGCACCGACGTTCACGCTGACGGCGGGCGACGGACAGATCACTGTCTCTGTCGTGGCTCCCTCCAATAACGGCGGGGCCACGATCACGGGATACCCGATTGTAGTCAACGATGCGTCCAGCCCCGTGACGACACTGACGGCACCGGGGAACTATGTGATCACCGGATTGACCAACGGAACGGCCACGACTGTCAAAGTCGGCGCGACCAACAGTGTCGGCACCACCTATGCGACAGACGCGAGCGCCACACCAGAGGCAGCGTCCACTCTGCACGAAATGGAAATCGAAGGCGGCTCCGGGTCGGCGTGGACAAATGCCCCAGCACCGTTGGGGATCACCAACGCTGTTGAGATTCGTGTTGATATGGATGTTCCGACGCTGACCTACACAGACTCCTCTACGTCGAACAACGTGATCCTGTTCGGCTGCAATTCGGGCGGCAATTCGAACGGCGCTAATTCCATGACCACCAAAGCGGGCGCATCACTGGTTTGGGGGCAAGGCGGCGCATTCGGGTTTGCGTGGGGAAATGGTGCGGCACAATCGTGCTGGATGGCGGCGAAAAGCTTGTCGGATACCGCGATTATCGGCGGACGGTTTGTTGGCGGGGGGCTGCTGAACCTCTCAGGTGCAGCGATCACTACGACAGGCGGTCTATCCTGCGCGACGGGCGGTGCCAGTTTCTTCTACAACAACGGGACAACTGACGTTCTGATCAATTTCGTCTCGACGACGATAACCACAATCTCCGACGTGGCGGCGTCCAATGCCATCGCCGCCGGGACGAACGGCAGCGCCAATACTGGGGCAAAAATGCGGTCTGGGAAGCTCTTCGACGGCACAGGCAAGGAACTCTGCGGTGTCGATTTCACGACCGCTACGTCCGCTGGGCAGACCACGTTTGCAGACGAGGTGTTGTCTGGCACGACTTGGACGATTGCCTCTCCGAACGTGATCATTTGATGGGACGGGCTTCGGCCCTCATCGCGCAGCGTCTTGGAGTTGACCGGAACAGTGATTGTTCCCGTCAAAAACAGATGCGCGACAGGACATAGTCCCTCTTGGCTAGGTGGCTGCTGCTGTCTTACGATTGGCTAAGAGCGCGCTATTCCTCAACCATGGGAAATAATGCGTTCTTAGCCTTCATACGCTTGATGTTGTGAAGGGTCGTTCTAGTGTAATATGAGGTTGAAACTTATGACTAACATAACACCTGCAATATTCTCCATAAAGAGCATTCACGAAAAAAAAGGAGACGGAAATACATGCTCGAGGTGCTTTTCTGTTAAAGTGACCTTTACCGTGCATAAAGATTATAATTTTGACTTGGATTTAAATGTTACTGCCGATAATTACGCTTGCGTTCCTAGTGCTGTTAAGCTTGAACTAAAAAAGATCAGTAAATCCATTCAAGAAGGCACTATGTATTTGAGCGATTCACTATAAGAATACGGTAAATTTCATACGTGTTATAGCAGCATAAATAAAAGTTTTTTGGCTATAATTTTTCGTTCTCTATCTGGGGCAATTGGATGGAATGCTTCCGCCTAACCGCTCCCACCCAATAGACTGCTCCTACACCGGGACGGCCTTAACCTCTGGGCACCGAGGCACTTCTACCAATTGCCCCGCTCCATATCCTCGCGGGCCTGCCATCCGCTCCGCCATGCATCGCGGACGTCTGGAGGCCAGCGAGGGCCTTCTTCGTCCGCTTTAAAATCCCATTCTTTCCAGCCCTCATCCCACGCCGCAGCAAGCTCGGGTTGAGTGGGACGTTGAGTGGCACGCTTTCGCGGGAATAGGGCGCGATGAAGACGGCCATAAAGTTTGCGAAGCCAAGACATAGGCTGAGCTTACCAAATTGTCTCAAAAACTATGCATTTAATATTGAGACAACAAACAATAAACAAAACAGGAGCCAGAAATGGACCCCTCAAACAGTGCGCCGCCAAGTGCACGGCAGGCGGTCGTGCAGACGACGAAAGCGGCTTCCCTTGGTGGAGCGCTCCTCGTCGGAATCACCCAACTTCCTCCACCCTACGCAGGATGGCTCGGCTCTGCGCTGATTGGCGTCGGCATTGTCGGCATTGTCGCCACACAGATCCCCGCCCCTCCTCAGGGATCGAAGCTGTGGCCCCTGTATCGCGTGCTGAATTACCTCGGCGCCAACTGGGGGCAGGCAATCAATGCCGGCATGATGATGCGGCAGAAGAAGTAACCGCTCGCGCCACTCCCCACGTCCTGCCGGATAGCCACCGGCCCCGTGAAGACACGTAATCTGACAGCCGCCCCAACCGGGCGGCTTTTTTTATGCCCGGAGCAATCCCATGAAAAATCTCTCCCGCCGCAATTTCCTCCGCTCTTCCGCGCTCGGCGTCGGCGCGATCGGTCTGGCGGCCTGCACGTCCAGCACCACGAACGGCGTGACCACGATCACGCTCAACGTCACGAAGGTGAAAGACTACGGACAGGCCGGGCTCAATGCCGCCGCGACGGTGGCCTCATTCCTCTCTGCCTATCCCGCGCTCTCGCTCTACATGGCCGCGATCACCGTGGCGGATACCGCCCTGTCCGGCGCCCTGACCGCGTTCTCCGATGCCGCCGGATCCACGCTGACGATCAGCTACAACGACACGAACTGGAAGACCCGCGTGGACAGTATCCTCGCGGACATCGAACAGGTCGGGAACAGCATCGAGGCCGCGATCAGCGGGGCCGGCACGTCGCTCTCCGCGTCTGTTCTGGCCGATGCCAAAACCGCGTCCAGCGCGCTCGACACCATCATCTCCGTGTTCCGTGGGCTGCTCGGCGTGTCGTCGGCTGCGCGCGCGACGCCGAGCATGACCGAGGCGCAGGCGCTGGCCGTGCTGGGGGTCTCATGACCCTCATCATCGGCATTGCGGCCGTCCTCATCGCCTTCTGGCTGATCTCCATTCCCCTTCGAGCTTGGTATCTTTAATGCACGCCCATCAGCTTCACGTCATTACCGCCCGTGCCAACCCTCTGCGTTGGCAGGTTCCTGACCAGATCTATCGTCGCTGGGCCGAACACGTCATGGACAGTGGGGCACGCCTCACGGTCGTTGAATGTCAGTACGGCGACCGTCCGTTCGTGTGCGACATTCCTGGTGTTAATCATGTCGGGGTTCGCGCAAACTCTCTCGTATGGGAGAAGGAACGCTGCCTCAATATCGGCATTTCGCGTCTGCCTCAGGACTGGCAGTACGCGGCCTGGATCGACAGCGACATCTTCTTCCGCCGCGCCGATTGGGCGCGTGAAACGGTCGAGGCGCTTCAGCTCTTCGATGTGATCCAACCCTGGTCGGATTGCTATGACCTTGGGCCGAATGGCGAGCACATGCAGTTGCATCGTTCGTTCTGCCGCATGTGGATGGACGACGAGCCGATCCGGCAGGCCGGTCCGTACAAGTTCTCTCACCCGGGCTACGCCTGGGCCGCTACCCGTCGTGCCATGGAAAGCGTCGGCGGCCTACTCGATATCGGCGCGCTGGGATCGGGCGATCACCATATGGCGCTTGGCCTAATCGGTCGGGCAGCGGAGAGTTATCCGGGGAATGTCTCGGAAAGCTACAAGCGGCACGTGTTGCGCTGGCAGAACCGCGCACTGGCGTCGATCAATGGCAATATCGGCGCACTCTACGGCACGATCGAACATCATTTCCACGGCTCCAAGACAAACCGCGCCTATCAGAGCCGATGGGACATCCTGACGAGCAACGATTTCGATCCTGATGAGGATCTGAAGCGCAACGTCTGGCAGGCATGGGAACTGGCCGGAAACAAGCCGCGACTGAAGCGCGAGATGGAGCGCTATTTCCGTGCCCGCAACGAGGATGCCAACGTATGGTGACCCGCGCCCTTGGCAAACGCCCTGCGCGGCACGATCCGCGCGCGCCCAAGCTCACACGCCTATCGTTCATGCAGCGAGCTGCGCCGCTTCGCCTGATCCGTGACCACATTGATCCAGCGCCGCTGCTCCTGGGCAACGGAACGATCGGCGATTGCACGTCTGTTGGCCTGGCCAACTCGTTCCGTGCCCAGTCGGCCTGCGGCGGTTTTCAGGTGGACGTGACCACGGACGAAGCGGTCGCGTTCTACTCGCTCAGCACCGGCTATGTGCCGGACAATCCTTCGACCGATCAGGGCGGTGTGGAACTGGATGTTCTGGCGACGGCTGCTCGCGATGGCTATGCGCTGGCCACGCAGACCCTGTTCCCGCTCTGGGGGACGATGGAGGTGGCGGATCTGAACGCCGCTCGCCTCTGCATGGCCGCGTTCGGACCGGTCTATTGCGGCTTCCTGCTGTCGGAATCCGATATGTGGACCACGGAACTCGGGGCGCTTGCCTCGGTCTGGGACACGGACGTGCCTGCAGGCCGGGGCGACACGACGCCGGGCAGCGCGGGCGGCCATTGTGCGCTGCTGTGGGATTACACCGGCACCGGCGACACGGATCTGGTCTCCATCCTCACATGGGGCACGATCCAGAAGGCCACATGGCGATGGGTACGCTCGCGGATGGATGAAGTGCATGCGATCGCGTGGCCGCAGCTCAAGCCAGCGTCAGGAATGCTCAACGGGCAGGATTGGGAGACGTTGCGCGCGGAGAACGCGGCGTATCTCGCCAATGCCTGAACTGTTCACGCACTGGTGGTTCTGGATCGGGACCGGTGTGGCTTCGATTGCCGCGTCGTTCGGGATGGCGCTGGCCATGCTGCGGGCGAAGCGGCGGGCGGATCCGTTCGCCGCCGACAGCACAAAGGATACGGGGCGATGAGGAAACTTGCGCCTTTACGCAAGTTGGCAGGTTTACGAAACGGTCGGTCTGCTTGTCAGATCGGCCGATTATGCGTGATGTCGGCGCTTCTCGGTTTACAGGCGGGTTGCTCTTCCCTGCCCTCTCGTGCCCGGCATGATCTGATCGGCCACACGCGGGCAGACCTTGTCTCATGCGCCGGTGTGCCAGACCAGGACGAGATCCGCGATGGACAGGAGGTTCTGGTCTGGCGGCAGGATCAGCCGGTTCAGGGGCCTCTGGATCTGAAAACGCCGTTTTCGTTTGAGCTGTCATTAGGCGGTCACGGAACGTGCCATGTCACAGCCACGGTGCAGGACGGAGTAGTGACGCGGATCGCCTATTCTGGCCCTAGTGCTACCCTCGAAGGGCCAAATGCCGCGTGTGGGCCAGTTGTGAGAGGATGCGTCTAAAATACAGTTTGCATCGATGAGGAAATTCCGCGTCTATTTTCGCTCATCACATGCAAACTATATCTTTGTTTTGCAATATAAACCACGGTCCTTCTAAGCTGCGGGTGATTGGCTCTAAGCAACCTATCGCCGAATAGTCATTCGTTCGCAAAAACGTTGATGTTCATATGACCATCAATGGACCTGCATCCCGTGTCTAACCGCGCTTTTAGATATCACGCTTTCCGCGCATGGATCGCACAACTCATTGAAACTCAAAGATAGGTTGTGCCCTTTCACGGCGGCAACACGGGTTCGAATCCCGTACGGGACGCCAATTTTATTTGGCAATGCTATCAGCAGCTTACAGGCAAAGCGCTCTATCCCACCCAAAAATTAAGTGGCGATTCTGGACCAATGGCGATTCCGTCCTCCTTCGGAGTTCGTCTCATGGCCCGTACAAAATCCGCCGAGAATGTCAACGATCCTGCGACAGGACGTCCGCGGCCCGATGGCGTGAGTTGCCGGGGGCCAAAGCAGTATCGGGCACGCAAACTGGTCAATGGCCAGCGGATCGTCAGAACATTCGATACAGCCCGTTTCGCCCGTGCATGGCTTGAAGAGACCTCGGTCAAGGTTCGCGAGGGCCGCAATATCGACGTTCGGGCTCTGGACGGTGTCGTGCTGTGAACGCTGATCGAGCGATATTGAGATGAGTGCAGAGCTCATCGCGAGCGCGATCGCACTGATCATATCCCTTCGCTGCTCCGCGACACGATCGCTGGCCTGAAACTCTCCCGTCTGACGATCGCGGCTGTCAGAGGTTTCCGGGACAGGCAGGCGAAAGATATGCCCCCCGCGACCGTTGTGAAACGCCTCAACCTTCTCGCATCTATTCTGCAACATGCAATGTCTGAGTGGGACGTGCCGCTGCCGTAAAATCCAGCTTCAGGACGTTTGATCAAACGACCGGCCGGAGCCGACCGGAAGCGCAATCGCAGGCTGGAAGAGACAGCCTGTCCCGTAGGGAGTGTCTCGCCAGAGGAGCGCGAGCCTGCCGGAGAGTATGAGCGTCTGCTGGACGCTGTGAGATCAGACACCCATCCTGATGATGTGTGGCTCGTCAGGTGGTCCGTCGAGCAGGCCACTCGCCTGAGTCAAGCGGCTTCCTTGCGTTGGTGTGACGTCGACCTCACAGCAAGAACCATCAGTCTGGCTCACACCAAGACCATCCATCTCGCGGAAGAGCGAGGATCCGAAATCCGGCGCCTGATGCCCGGCGCGTAGGCTTTGCTTCGTGAGAAACTCGTTTCGTTCGACGCTCCGCCATCACCCGAGGATCTGATTTTCGATGTTGGCGACGAACGTGCTTTTTCAGTAAGGGACGGCCGGATGGTGAAGCGGGCCGGTCTTCACGACCTGAGGCACGAAGCGACCTCGCGACTGGCCCATCTGTTTCCAAATCCGCTCGATTTATGCCGCGTGACCGGCCACCGCGACCTCAAAAGCCTGAACCGCTACTACCAGCCCGTGCTGACGCCCCTTGCGGAGAATGCGGAAGAGCGCGCTCGTGTGCTTGGCTTCATTTATGACAGCGATGAAAGCGCGGCCAAGTAGATCCGGGCCACAGGATACAATACATATGTGAGCCTAGGACTAGGATCTCCTTGCAGCTTCCGCACGCATCCATCCCGTCTTGCGCGGTTCGTTGCCAATCAGGACATCAAGAAAGGCACATGCAAAAGACGCAACACGATTCTGCGTAAACAGCGGCGTGATCCGCTCCTTTGCTGCCAGAAGCGCGAACACCCACAATTCCAGCGTCTCTTCAACTGACGCTCCACCAGTCATTATATCCTGAATCATGGTGATCCATAGATTCAGAACTCACCATAAAACGCAACTGTAGAGCTAGTGCGTATCCGCAACGACGCGGCTAATCTGGATCTGTTCGTCCCCTACATCTCGAATGCAGGCGATCAGATCTTCCATGCCGACGATCAAGGCAACGGGTTCCACCTCAGTCTTCACCAATACCGCCCTGCGCAACGGCACAATCAACACAGATAGAAAGAACCAGAAGGGGAAAGCCAGTTTCGACATTGAGGGCAACCCGATGGCCGAGGGCTACGGCACCTTCGCGATTTTTCGTCTGAATAATGTCGCAACGGGCGCAGGGACAGATACTGATACTGATACTGATACTGATACTGATACTGACGCTCTCCAGGTGAACGGAGAGAACGTAACAGTAAATCAAGAAAAGATCACACCATGACAGAAATTAGCGAGACTGATGTGACAGTACCGCAAAGCGGCGACTTAATTCCCGTCGTACGAAATGTGGATGGCCTGTCTGTATTGATGCATTATGATGGCGAAGATATCGCAAATGCGGGCATTCCTTCGTTCGTGTCTTCTCTTTTGTCCACTGAAACTACAGTGCCTGTTGGCCGCCCCAAATCGGGCTGTCTTCGTTTTGTGGCAATTGGCTCTGCTCTACCGACTGTGGGAACGGATGAACAGGTAACGCTGGCAATCCTTGATGGTAATTCGGTGCTCTATGCGGATCAAGGAACCGGTTTGACCAACATGTCCGTACAGGGCCAGACCTCGGCAAACGCCACCAAGCACAACTGGAAATTCAAACCGAAAAATCCGGCTGGTTCCAAAGTGTCAATCCGTTTTGGTGATTGGCCAGATAGCACGTCCATTGATCTCAAGGCCTACGGGACAATCCCCAACGGTGACACAGGTGGCGGCACCGCAATGGATCGCACAATGATCCGCGAAGCAGTCTGCCTCGAACTGTGGCGTCAAATCCGACGTGCCTACGATTATCCAGAAAATCTCATTGCGCCTGAAAGCGCATACGAGGATGCGTCCACGACCAATTTCGGTAATCCTCTGTTTTCATGTGACGAAATTCCTGTTGAACTCTACTGGACCACTGACGCCGCGACGGCTCCTACATTCCTCGGTCAGTATATGTGGCGCTCGAACAATTCGAACGACACCTATCTTATGGATGACAGCAACGCGGCGCATTATCTGCTGCAGCCGCAGCATGGTCCTACCGATCTGTGGTCAAATGGCTCCAGCAGCTATTTTTCAAAGTATTGGGAATACTCCTCGCCATCGTCACCAAACAATGCAGTTCCGGCGCGACTTCTGACGTGGTTAGCCTCCTGCAAGACGACATCGTCAAACTGGGCTAGTTATGCGCAGTATATCGATCTGAACTCATGGATCGACTATGCGATTTTCTGCTGGGCTGTTGGATCTTTCGATAGCGTCTCCAACAATGTCATGCTGGGCTCGCATAACGCCACCGCTACCACGGGCATATGGTCACTGTATGCTTACGATCTGGATGAAAGTCTTGGCGTTTACTGGGACACGACGGGCCAGTCTCCAACGCAGGAAGGCAATCCTTTCGCACAGGATGCTGTCTTTCAGTCATTCTGGACATATTTTGCGCCGCAGATTGGTGCGCGCTGGCTGGAACTGCGTAAGAACAGCGTGCTGACAACGGACAATTTTCGCAAAATTGTCAGCAGATATCTCAAGTCCATGCGGCCCGCTGCCATCGCTGCAGACCAGTCTGCATGGGGAACAAACTCCATCTCGACCATTCCTTATCTGATTGAATGGTTCGACGGTCGTCTGACATACGGCGATACGGTGATGGCGGCCACTACAGCGACCACCTACACGGTCTCGGCAGACAGTCAGACGGTTCTTGTCAACAGCGCGGTAACGCTCACGGTGGCACCGGATCATCCCCCAGCCAAAGACGTGAATATCATGCTTACGAGTAGTCTTGCGGGAGTGTTCTCTCAAAATCCGGTTGTCCTGAGCGCAGGTTCGGGAAACGCCGTGGAGACAACGTTTACGCCATCTGCGGAAGGAACGGCGCAGATCACGTCAACCAATGATGATGGTCTGAATGACCCGTCCTCCACCAACGTGATCGCCACTGCTACAGCTCAGGCTCCGGGAGCACCGACATTCACGCTGACAGCGGGCGACGGATATGTCCAGGTCGATGTCTCCGCTCCCAGTGACAATGGTGGCGCCGCGATTACTGAACATCCGATCACGTACGGTGCCACGTCAGGTGGTGAGACTGCGACATTCTCTCCAGCAATCACTGCACCTGGATCGGTGCAGATCACTGGAACCAATGGAACGGCGATTTTCGTAAAGGTAGGAGCGACTAATTCGGTGGGCACTACATGGGCCACCGAACAGTCGGCAACACCGAAAGCCGATACCATTCCTGAACATGCTCTTGTCGGAAACGGCAATTCGGGATCAGCCTGGGGACAAACGCCAGGCCCATTAGGGATCACTACGGGAACAGAAATCCGCGTGGATATGGCAGTTTCCACACTGAGTTGGAGCGATAAGACAGGCTCGAATGTTGTCCTGTTTGGATCCAACAAAGCATGGAATACCAATGCATCGGTGGGACGTGGCGTTTCTTTAATCTACGGCCAAGGAGGAGCGTTCGGCGTATCCTACGGCGATGGTTCGAAAACGCAGTCTGCGTGGACTTCCAGCGGAGCAGTAACGGATAACCTGCTTGTAAACGGTCGTTTTCGTGGTGGTGTATTCCTCAATAACGGCACAGCAGCCGTTACGGGAGCGAACGGCCTGACCTATCCCGCAGGAACGGCCACTTTCTTCTCGAATGACGGCACGAAAGACGCCATTATCGGCACACCCGTGACGCTTTCCAGCAGTTCAGTGGCAGATAACATCGCCAATGACGTCGTGGTGGCAAACAGCGTCAAGACCAATCCTGCGACACAGGTGGTCAATCTGTTCTCCGCCAAGATGCTCGACGGCACTGGCAAGGAACTCATGGGGGTCAACTTTGGAAATGGTCCGACAGGTGCCACGACCTTCCCCGATGATGTGCAGTCGTTCACATGGACTGTCGCATCGCCCAATACGGTGAGTTGATCACCATATCCTCGTTCATTTGACCGAAAGCCGCTCCATTTTGGAGCGGCTTTTTTTACGGAGAAAATCCAGTGCGCGTAATCTCAAACCTCAAGGTCGACAGCACCGTGGTTCGTACCCCTTTCACAGACCACGGACACAAAGGGGGATTTATTCGGAGGCTTTGGGTCGATCACGCAGCGGCTTTACGAACAAGGTCCATGTCCGATGTGACAATCAGGGACGTCCTTTTGGTTTTATTTTCACCGGATGACAGGTTTCGGACTACAAGACTGTGGGTGCCCTGATGGAATTGTTTGTCCCAAACGCCGGAGTCATGCTGGCCGAGCGGAGTATGACAGCGACAGTTTCCGCCAGAGTCTGCTGATTCATGGGATCCTGCCGGTCATTCCATCATGCACAGGCCACAGTGTTCCTCAGCAAACAGATTGAAGACGCTACTAGGACCGAAGCCATATGTTCAACCGCCTCAAGCAGATGCGCCTTATCGCAACCCTCTACGACAAGACCGTCTTGTCCTTCATGAGCTTCCTCAATCTCACCGCCGTAAGGCTCTGGATCAGATATTTCGTCAACGTGACCCAATTACCTTAAGTGATTATTTCCGTCTATAGAGTTGCATCATCTTGTAGCATACTCTATTAATATAAAAAGATTATTACATTAAGAAATTCTATTTGTTCAATATTTACTGGTAGGGTTATCCATTTCAAAGCGCGTTTTTTTTGCACTTTACACCCTCTGTAGTAAATATCTTCCGTTTATCACGAAGCCGAGATAGCACCACATCATCGTATTGCGACTCGTTCTAGATTACGCCATTCTTCTGTCCGCTGAAATCATCGTCAGTAAGGACGCTCCGAATGACCCTGTTCCGTCCCTCTTTTTTGCTTGCCGCCTTCACCCTCGGCCTGACGGTCCTCGGACCGTTTGCTCACGCCGCGGACGAAGCTTCCGCTTCTCTCATCGGAACAGATGGCGCTAATCATGGAACCGCACATCTAACGGAAACGCCGACCGGCGTCCTCCTGCGCATCGAAGCCACGCATCTTCCGGCGGGGTGGCATGGCCTGCATTTCCATGAAAAAGGTGTCTGCACACCACCGAAATTCACAAGCGCCGGTTCACACGTTCACGCAGCTTCGCCAGTGGTGCACGGATTACTGAACCCCACAGCAAACGACGATGGCGATCTCCCCAATCTGTTCGTGGCATCCGATGGAACGGCCACCGTCGAACTCCACACAACTCTTGTCTCGCTGCATGGGAAAGATAACCGCCCTGCCCTCCTTGATGCGGACGGATCGTCTCTGGTTATTCATGCCAAACCAGATGACTACACCACCCAGCCAATCGGCGGAGCAGGCGACCGCATTGCCTGCGGTGTCATTCACTGATCTTCATACCCCCACTCGCCTGCAACCGCTTTCTGGGGCATGGTCTCTCCAATTATCACTCGGAGGCCTGAATCGGACATGAAGCGCGTTGCCTGGGTCGTTCTCTGCGGATTTTCTCTCGCCGGATGCTCATGGTTCGGCGATGACACTACCACCGCCAACCGGCATCTCAGTCAAAAGGAACAGTGGGAAACGCTGGGCTACAAGGACGGCCTGAAAAGCGTTCGAACGCAGCCCTGATCGTTCCTCATCTTTCCTCTCCCGTGCCTGTCCGGGTGAATCCACGTCATCCCGAGACATGGCCGGAGATATGACAAGCATGAGCGCCATTTCTTCCGAACCTACTGACGGCATGCCGAAGCCCGGCCGTCAGAGGGCTATTATCGCCGTATGCCTGGCCGTTCTCCTCGCTCAGATCGACTACGCCATTGCAAATGTCGCCCTCCCGGCAATGGGAACCGATCTTCACGCCTCCGCGTCCGATACTGTCTGGATCGTCAACGCCTACCAACTTGCCAGTCTGTCCTCCATCCTGCCGCTCGCCGCAGCCGGCGCATGGCTCGGTTATGAACGCGTCTGCATGGGCGGCGTCGTAATCTTCATGCTCGCGTCGTGCGGCTGTGCTCTTGCCCCTTCTCTGCCGGTCCTGACCTGCGCTCGCGCCTTCCAGGGCTTCGGTGCCGCCTGCATGCTGGGGGTCACCTCAGCCTTGATCCGCTTTATTTACCCCCGCAAGGAACTCGGAAAAGGCGTCGCCCTCAACACACTGATCGTAGGATTGGGAATGGCGCTCGGTCCCACGGTGGCAGGGCTCATTCTGGCCGTAGCGGACTGGCCATGGCTCTTCTGGATCAACCTGCCGCTTGGACTGCTTACCCTGTTCCTTGCCGCCACGTCGCTGCCGCGTACTCCGCGACAGGGCGACATGCCCGATCCGTGGGGCGCCCTGTTATGCATGCTGTCATTCTTCGGACTGGGGCTGGCCGGCAATGGTGTGGCTCATGCCGATGGCATCACCCTCACGATAGCCTTTCTTGTTGGGGGGCTCTTCACGCTGCTGATGCTTATCCGCCGTGAACATGGCCGCGCACTCCCGATCCTCCCTGTCGATCTTCTTCGCGGGCGCAGTTTCCGCACGGCTTTTCTCGTCGGCCTGTGCGGCTATGTCAGTTCCAACTTTTTCATCATTTCCTTCCCTTTCGCGCTGCACGATCACTACAATTGGAGCGCCACAACCATTGGCCTCATGATGCTGCCATGGGCGTTTGGCCTGATCGCTTCAGCCTCGGTCACACGCCCTCTCGCCGATCGCATTCCAGCCGGCATTCTCTCTTCCCTTGGTCTGTTGTGCACGATGACCGGTTTCATCCTGCTGCGCCTGCTGCCCGACACACCAAGCGCGTTCGACGTTCTCTGGAGAGTGGGATTGGCCGGACTGGGGTTCGGCATTTTTCAGGTTCCCAACAATCGGGCCATGCTGCTTTCAGCCGCAGCCGGACGCGAAGGGGGAGCGAGCGGAATGGTGCAGGTCTCGCGGCAGGGGGGGCAGACGCTCGGGGGTATCGGAACCGCCCTTACGTTGCGTCTCACCGCCAACGGAACACAGGATTGCCTCAACATCGCCGCTCTCTGCGCAGCCTTTGCGGCGGCCCTCAGTGCATCCCGTCTGACACACGGAAACGAAGGAAACCCACGCAACATCCGGACGGCACCCAATCCGAACCGGTAATTGCGCTCTTTCAGAGAAACGATCTAGACACACATTTGTTGATTACCCCACCTACCCCGCGGATGGGGTTTTTGTCCTCATCGCCAGGAAACACGCCCGCATGACACAGCCTGACCTCACCACGTCAGCCGTGAATCTGACCACTCTTTGGGAACGGATGATCGTCGAGGCTCGCGTTTGCTGCGATCCGCTGGTCATGGGGCTGCTGGCCACCGGAATTTCCAATCACGCCAGTTTCGCTGATGCGCTCTCCGCACTGATCGGACGCAAGCTGGGCGATCATTACGTGTCGTCACAAAATCTCACCGATCTGGTGCTGGCCTGTTATGCGGATACACCCGATGCCCTCGCAGCAGGTGCGGCCGATCTCGTCGCCATTCGCGAGCGCGATCCCGCCTGCCCCGACTACGTGACGCCGTTCCTGTTTTTCAAAGGCTTTCTTTCCATCCAGTGCTATCGGGTGGCGCATTGGCTCTGGAACTGCGACCGTCGCCATCTGGCTCTCCATCTCCAAAGCCGGGCCTCAGAACTGTTTGCCGTGGACATCCACCCCGCCGCCTGCCTCGGCCGACGTCTGCTGTTCGATCACGGAACCGGAATCGTCGTGGGCGAAACAAGCATCATTGAGAACGACGTCTCCCTGCTTCAGGGCGTGACCCTTGGTGGAACTGGCAAACATGCCGGAGACCGTCATCCGAAGATCCGCCGCGGGGTGCTGATTGGAGCTGGCGCCAAGGTACTTGGGGCAATCGAGGTGGGTGAAGGCGCGAAGATCGGCGCAGGTTCGATCGTTTTGGAAGCGGTGCCTCCTTATACCACCGTGGTCGGCAATCCTGCCCGCAAGGTCGGCACCCGCCTGAAAGGCATGCCGTCGCTGACAATGGATCAGACGCTCCCACCGATCGACTACATCATCTGAACAGCACCACCAGCCATTGCTTCCCACACACGCATGGCCTGCACCATCCCCGCTCCGTCATGGACCCGGAGCAGCGTCCCGGGCAGATCAAGCCCGGGCAAAGATGTAACGATGGTGCCCGGATCGCGCGCCATCGGCTCAGCCACGCCAGCCCAAGTGCCGATCATGCGCTTGCGTGAGGTACCCAGAACGACGCGACAGCCAAGATTGGCAAGGATAGGCAACCGCCGCAGAAGCTCCGCATTCTGCTCGGCCGTCTTGGCAAACCCGATCCCCGGGTCGATCAGGATACGGGAGCGCTCAATTCCTGCCTGCTCCGCCTGTGCAATTCGATCGCGCAGTTCCCGTACCACATCTACGGCTACGTCCCTGTAGTCCGTCAGCGCCTTCATCGTCTCCGGAGTACCCCGCATATGCATCAGCACGACCGGGCAGGTGCGTCGCGCCAACAGCGGCAACGCCTCGGGATCATGAGCCAACGCACTCACATCGTTGATAAGCATCACCCCCATATCCAGCGCCGCTTCCATGGTGCGGGCGTTACGGGTGTCCACTGAAACAAGAATCCCTTTACCGACCAGTTCGGCCAGCACAGGTTCCAGCCGCGACCATTCTTCGGAGGGAGACACGACCACAGCGCCCGGCCGTGTGCTTTCCGCCCCCACATCGAGAATGGCCACACCGGCCTGCTGCATCTGCTGCGCCCGTGCTACGGCCCGTTCCGGAGTGCGATGCTGATCTCCATCGCTGAAACTGTCCGGCGTGACATTAAGGATCCCCATCACCATCGCCCCTGAAGGCAATCCCGCCTGCGAAGGAGGCGCTGTTACGATCTCCAGTTCCGGCAACCACGAAGCGGGAATCCGGTCCACCGGCCTCGGTGCGCTTTTTGTTCCATCCCGCTCGATCAGGGACACCAGCGAGAAAGCTGTCTTTCCACCCGCCAGCGGTAAGGCCACACCTGCGGTGATTGCCTCGGCCGCCTCCGTCCCCCTTAGCAGCCCAGCCGGTTCCACCAGACGCAGATCGTTCATTCCTGTTCATCCCAACCAAGCGACACGGAAACGAAAAAAGGCCGGAACGGGACACATCCCACTCCGGCCTTTTCAGAAACTGCCCCTTTAACCCGGCTGGGGAGATGCATCCCCGACCGAAGCCGGAGGCGCACCGCCCGCTCCCGGCTGATTGATAACCGGCGGCACCGAAGCGCGCCGATTTTCCGGCATGGTGTCATCCACCTCGACACGCTCGATCGCCTCGCCACGCAGAATCTGACGGATTTCCTCGCCGCTCAGCGTCTCGTATTCAAGGAGTGCTTCCGCCAGGCGGTGCAATTCCTCAATATGCTCAATCAACAGATTACGTGCCCGATCATAGGCGGCGTCGATCAACTTCTTGACCTCGGCATCGATCTCTCGCGCCGTCTCTTCCGAGATGTTCTTGTTCTGCGTGACCGAATGTCCAAGGAACACTTCCTGACCATTATCGCCATAGGCGATCATGCCCATCTTCTCGCTCATGCCCCATTCCGTCACCATCCGGCGGGCCTGATCGGTCGCCATCTTGATGTCGCCGGAAGCACCACTGGTTACATTGTCAGGGCCAAAGATGATTTCTTCCGCGGCGCGACCGCCCATGGCGAGATCAAGTTCGGCCACGCATTTGGCACGACTCTTGGAGTAACGGTCCCCTTCCGGCAGGCTCATCACCATACCCAGCGCACGACCGCGCGGAATGATCGTGGCCTTATGGACCGGGTCCGTGCCGTGCGTCAGGATCGAGACCAGCGCATGACCGCCTTCGTGATAAGCGGTCATCTTCTTCTCGGAATCGCTCATCACCAGTGAGCGACGCTCGGTGCCCATCAGCACCTTGTCCTTGGCGTTCTCGAACTCGCTCATGGCCACCGTACGCTTGCCTGCACGCGCCGCCAGCAAAGCGGCCTCATTGACGAGGTTGGCCAGATCCGCACCCGAGAAACCCGGTGTGCCGCGCGCAATCACCTTCGGATCAACATCAGACGCCAACGGCACCTTGCGCATGTGGACACGCAGAATCTGCTCACGCCCATTCACATCCGGGTTCGGCACCACGACCTGACGATCGAAACGACCCGGACGCAGCAAAGCAGGATCGAGCACGTCAGGACGGTTGGTCGCGGCAATAAGGATCACGCCTTCATTGCTCTCGAAGCCGTCCATCTCCACCAGCATCTGGTTGAGCGTCTGCTCACGCTCATCGTTGCCACCACCCAGGCCGGCGCCACGATGGCGGCCCACCGCGTCGATCTCGTCAATGAAAATGATGCATGGCGCAGCCTTCTTGCCCTGCTCAAACATGTCGCGGACACGGGACGCACCCACACCAACGAACATCTCAACAAAATCCGAACCGGAAATAGTGAAGAACGGGACGTTCGCCTCACCTGCAATGGCACGCGCAAGCAGCGTCTTACCGGTACCGGGAGGACCGACGAGCAGCACGCCCTTGGGAATCTTGCCGCCCAGACGGGTGAATTTCTGCGGATCCTTGAGGAACTCAACGATTTCTTCGAGTTCGCCCTTGGCTTCATCAATGCCCGCAACATCGGCGAAGGTCACACGTCCCTGCTTCTCGGTCAGCATACGGGCACGGGATTTGCCAAAGCCCATGGCTCGGCCGCCACCCGACTGCATCTGCCGCATCATGAAGATCCACACCGCACCGATGAGGATGAACGGGAACCAGTTCAGTGCATAGCGCAGGAAAGGATTGCCCTCGGCCTCCAGCGGTTTGGCCACAACCTCCACGCCCTTGCCCGTCAGACGGGACACGAGACCCGGATCCTGCGGAGCATAGGTGTCGAACGACGTGCCGTCAGACAACGTGCCGGAAATGTTGTGCTCCTGAATGGTCACGGAACGCACACGTCCATGATCCACGTCCGCTACGAAGTCGGAATAGGCAAGTTGCTGAGCCGCATGCTGAACGTTGCCCGGCTGGAACATGTTGAACAGGAACAGCAGGAGAACGATGATGCACACCCACAGGGCGAGATTGCGTCCGAAATTGTTGATCACTTTGTCCGTTCCATATTGTTCCTGCGTGAGGAGAACGCCCCTGAAAGCCTTTATCAGACCGGTTTCGGGCGGCGATTGCAATCCCGTGCCTTAGAGATTGGGGGCGCACGTCCTGCATGGAAGTGGCGCGGGTATTAAATATGTGTTCATGCGCCCTTGTCCGCCATCAATCCCAGCGCGTTGTCACGGTCACTGGCACAGGCGGAACGAGGTCGAATGTCACGTTTTTCAGACTCTCCTCCTCGCACACCCCCAGATGCGGCACACACACGCGCCGCCCCTCCCGCCATAATGCCGGAAGCGTCGCACAGGCCACTGCGGGCCACCCCCTACGCAACGACCGAGGCAGTCCCCATCCTGCTGCCGCCACAAATAGATCTGACGGTATGGCCCCTGCGCGCAACGTAAACCGCCGATCCCAGCAAACACCATCCCGGGCAGGTAGAGCAGCCTCCATGGCGGCCTCTTCGCGCACCATAAGCCATTCCTCCTCCAATCCCGGCAGAGGACGTGCGCGGAGCAATCTTATCCCCGCTAGGGTTACCGGTCGGTTTGCAGCAATCGCAGCCTCCACCGACGCACGGGAAGGCGCATAGGGACGCGCCCCGATCGTGCGGATAAGGGCCGCCAGCGTAGAAAAAGACGGCAAGATCTCCCCAAGCGCCACCCATCCGGGGAACGGCAAACACCCAGTTGCAGCAAGCCATGCCGCACTCTCTCCGGCCTGCTGCATCCGTCTGATCGCGATTTTTCTGGAAAGTCCGATGGCCTCAGTCCGTGCCTGCTCCGTCAGATTCTGCCTTACCCTTACTCGCTCGGCCTTGCGGTTGGCGTTCGAAGGATCCTCGCACCAGTTGACCCCGGCACGCCTCAATGTAGCACGTAGAGCCATGCGAGAGACTCCCAGCAACGGGCGCACCAGCCGAATATCCGCCAGTTCCGTAATGCGGGCCATACCCGCCAGTCCCAGTCCCTCGCCGCGTCTTTGCCGCATGACAACCGTTTCAGCCTGGTCGTCTTCCTGATGCGCAACGAGAAGATCGACGCACCCTGCTTTCCGGCACGCCGCGATCAGAGCCTCATATCGTGCATCCCGCGCCCGCTTCGCGATTCCGGGGCCAGCTTGCAGGTCTGTCAGTTGCAAGACGCATGTCGTAATCCCGAATCCTTCAAGCGTCTGACGCGCAATTTCAGCTTCACGAGCCGATTCTTCACGCAGGCCATGATCCACCACCAGCGCAAGCAAATGCCTGCGCCAATGGCTGGCCAACCATGCCATCGCGAGGGAATCGCTTCCACCGGACACGGCGAGAGCAACGGGAGGCG
Source organism: Acetobacter estunensis (assembly GCF_019083805.1). Taxonomy (GTDB): domain Bacteria; phylum Pseudomonadota; class Alphaproteobacteria; order Acetobacterales; family Acetobacteraceae; genus Acetobacter; species Acetobacter estunensis_A. Next base: position 471,744 of record NZ_JAHRDV010000001.1, on the reverse strand, counting down.
CATCCGACGTGTCGGGAAGCCACGGCCCAAGGCCGCGCATGACATCACGAAACTGTTCGGGAGTAACAGGTTGCTCTGTCACCCCGTCACACATCTCCCACACATATCAGGAACAGGACGCCTTCTTGCGAAAGACGCTGGCTGAATGAGACACCTGCTCGCTGGCCGACGGAAACTCCGTCTTCAGCTTGTCCAGCGCCTGACAGGCTGCTTTCTTGTCGCCAAGCGATATCAGAGAAGCGCTCACGCCAAGCAGCGCGAACGGTGCCTTGCTGCCTTTGGGAGAGGAGCGATAGGCATCGTAATAAGCAACAGCGGACTGCCGATACTGCTTCTGGCCCGCAAGGGACTGTCCCAGCAGATACTGACCTTCGACTTTCGTGGCTCCCTTGCCATGCGCAATCGCGGATTCCGCATTCTCCTGCGCGCCAGCGTAATCGCGCTTGAGCAGCGCATCGTGGCCGGCCTTGAGATAATTCGCAGGCGTGCTGGCAGCCGCTTCATCATGAGACGACGAAGAAGACGCCGCGTGTGAAGAAGCTGCCGCAGCAGCAGCGCCTCCAGCGACAGCACCACCGCCATTCTGTGCCGCGAACTGCATGTCGCTCATTTGCTTGGAAAGAGACGCGCTCTTTTCCTTGAGCTGATTGGTCAGATCTTCAATCTGTCCCCGCATTTCACGCTGCTGCTCCTCCAGCGTATTCACACGATCCACAAGCTGAGCGACCAGATCACCACTCGCACCACTTGTCTGGGACGCACCCTGCGCCACGGGAGGCGCCAGAACCGAAGACGAGCCTCCCCCGCTCTGGACCTGAGAAAGCTGCTGCTTCAGATCCATGATCTGATTCTGCAGTTCGATCCCTTCGCGGCTCGTCATCTGGGCGTGTGCCGTCAGAGGAAGCAACCCGAGAAGGGCTGTAGCGGCCAACAGACCGGACATGCGGCGGAAACGACAAAAAGACTGAACGAGTGCTGTCATCACGAGCATTGTGCGGCCTTTAAGCCGTCTCCTCTGGCATTGTTCCGGCCAACAGGATGTCAGCATTGAACTGCATCCATCTGCGATCTCTCGGGTTTAGCCCATCCAGCAAAGGCGTCAAACATGTGAGGGATGAACGCCATCCCACAAAAAGGAAAGGCCGGACGGACGCTTTCGCATCCGTCCGGCCATCAACCTGATGAAACAAGCCGTCCCGAAAAAATTACTGAACCGACGTGATCGCGTTACGGTTCTGGGCCCAGACATCTTCGCCTTCACCCGTCGCCGTCGGACGATCCTTGCCATAAGAGATCGTGGTCATGCGCGAGCTGGTCGTGCCTTTGGCTGCGAGATAATCGCGAGCCGCATTCGCACGACGCTGGCCGAGTGCAAGGTTGTATTCTTCCGTGCCACGATCATCGCAGTTACCGGCGATCTGAACGGAAACCTGCGGATACTTGGCAAGCCAGTCAGACTGCTTGTCCAGAGTCGCTTTCGCATCGCTCGTCAGGCCGCTCTGGTTCAGAGCAAAAAAGACGCGATCGCCAACATTGGCAACCAGATCTGCCTCACTGCCCGGAACCGGACCGCTCGGCTGCACCGCTGCACCTTCGCCTGTCGCGATGCCTGTATTGGGATGATCGTTGGCACAGCCAGCCAGAAGGGCTGCTACGCCGAGTGCACCGAGAAGCTTCAGTCGCATTGTCTTGATCCTGAGATCAGTCCCGCTGTGCGGAACACTGAAAAGTGAATGATACGCGGAAAACAGGCCGGTTTTTCACCACTTCCGGCGACTGGACGAGGTAGCGTCCGGCAACCAGAGGTTACCATCTCGTAAGCCATAACGCCGAAAGAAGGTCAAGCGCCCTCCCTTCGGCAGAAGTGTTTTTCCAATCACAACATTGCAAACCTGCACTGTTGCAGGATCGCGACAGACTGCAATCAGACGTTCAGCGGTGACCATGTCGGGCTGGAACCGCCTTCAGGCGTGGGGATTCCGCGCTCATGGAACCCGGTGATATCGATGGTCCGGATTCCATAGGCAGCCCCACCACTGGCGCTACGGCAGAAGGCCAGCACGCGACCGTTCGGACAAAAACTGGGCGACTCGACAGTGTAGCCCTGCGTCATGATCCGCTCGCCGGTGCCATCCGGATTCATGACACCCAGCGAGAACGCGCCACCCGAGATACGGGTGAACCCGATCAGGTCACCGCGCGGCGACCAGACCGAATCTCCATAATGCCCACTGCCGTAGGACAGACGCCGTGCGTTCCCGCCGCCTGCGCTCATGATATAAAGTTCCGGAGCACCGCCGCGATCAGAGTTGAAGACGATCTGCGATCCATCCGGGCTGAAGCTCGGACTGACGTTAATGGCCCCACCGCTGGAGGTAAGCTGCCGCTTGGCGCCGGAAGCGATATTGACGCTGTAGAGTTCAGACCCGCTGCCACGCGCGACCGGCACCAGCAATGTGTTTCCATCCGGCGAATAATGCGGACCAAGCGGCACGCCGTTGAAATCGCTGATAATATGCTGACGACCCGTAGCAAGATCGAACACATAAATACGCGGCACGGTTGAGCTGTAAGACAGGAACGCGATCTGATCGCGCACCGGACTGAACGCTGGCAGCTTCGTCTGGCTGCTGCTCAGAATGCGGCAGTTCGCCCCATCCTGATCCATGACCGCCAGACGCATGCGCGGCTGGTGAACCGAGCCGGAACGGGAAATAAACCCGATGCGCGTGTCGAAATAGCCCTTCTCACCCAACATCCGCTGGTAGATCACGTCGCCGATGATATGCGCGATGCGGCGCCAGTTGGCTTCACTGGTGGTGTAAGCCGTACCCTGAATCTGCTTGCCCGCCAGAACATCCCACAAACGGAATTCCAGCCGGATGGTGCCACTCCCCGAAGCCGTGCCCGTCACAGCCGCATGTGCGCCCATCGCCTTGTAAGGCGCAAAATCGGGCGTGCCCGACATGGAAGAACCCGGCAACACCTTGAACAGACCGGTGCCCGACAGATCGTTGGTCAGGACTTGGGTGATGTTCTGCCCCACACCGCCGCCAAAGGACGGGATGGCTATGGGGATCGGAGCCGTGCGCGCCTGATCGACCGTAATTTCGGCTGCGGGAGCATCGGCCGCCCGTGCGGCAAGTGGCGCCACCGACAGACCGCCCACCAGTCCGGCACCAGCCACCACGCCGCCTTCCAGCAAGGCGCGACGGTTGAGACGACGCGGAACGTAGGCCTCTGCGAGCGCTTCCGCCGCACGGTCTCCGATGTAATGCTCATGAGTCGAAACCATGGTTCCTGTCCTCTCGGTTGTGTGGCCTATGGCCGGAAGATGAATTTTAACTGATGGGTCTGACCCAGCAGGTTTTTCGGAATCGGCAGCTTGGCGCAGGTGGGACTGAGCACCGCTGCCCGCGCGCGTTCGGCAAGGGCGCGATAGGACGCATCGGAATTCATCCGTGCCTGCGTCTCCGGCGCGAAGCTGACCATGCGGGCCTCGCCAGTCGCGTCCACCGTGACAATCAAATGAGCGACGAAACTGGCGTAATCCTTGGCCGCTGTGTCCTCGGTGTAGCAGCGACGCACGGAAGCCCCGATGGCCTTCTGCTCCCCCGAACTCATCTTGCCCGTAATGTCGCCGTTCGGGGTGCCACCGCCCTTGGGAGATCCTCCGGAATGGGCACTCGCCTCAGACTTGGGGGCATGCGTCTGCTTCGTGTCAGCCCGGAACGAATCCAAGGTTTCCAGAAGCGAATGCGAATCCGCCTGCGTCTTCTTTGCCGGATTGGGCTGCGTGATGTGCGAGGGCACAGGCAGGTCCGGCAGTGTGTCCGTCGGCTGCGGTGACGGCGTCGGAGGTGCCACAACATGCGACGTTTCCAACGGCTTGGAGAGCGACGGAGGCACTTCAGCGTGACTCGGCTGCGCCTTCACCGGTGGCGTGGGCGGGGTCTTTTCCGCATCCGGTGACGGCTCTTCCACTTTGGGCGGAATCGGCGTGTCAGGCAGCGGAGGCGCTTCCTGCGCGGGCGGAGGTGGCACGGGTGGTGGCGGTGGAGGTGGTGGAGGCGTCTCCTCAGGCGGCAACGGCTTGGGCGGTTCCGGCGTTGGCGGAGCCTCAGACTTCTCCGGGGCTGCGGGCGCAGGTTCGCTCGCAGCCTTGTCGGCTTTGGCGGGTGAGCCAGTCTCCCCTGACGCCTCTTCGAACTCCATCTCGACCGGAGGGGGTTCTTTCGGCTCCTCAGGCGGTTTCGGCTGAGGAATGACGATCAGGAACGCCGCCAGCCCAAGAAAATGCAGCATGGCAGACGCTATGGTCGAGCGCCGCATGAGAATTGTTTCGGAACGGCGAGGCCGTACCATGCGAAAGATTCCCGACGTCAGCCAGCACTCCGGCCAGCCGCCATGCGACTGCCGGAGCGCTGGAACAGGAAAGAAGTGAAAAAGCGGATCATCGGGGCGGACTCACTGCCCCGAAGCAGCGGGCTGCTGCGCCAGAAGCGCAACATGCGTAAAGCCACCGGCCGTGATCTGCCCCATCACCTGCATCACCTTGCCGTAGTCGATATGAGCATCGCCGCGCACGAAGATGCGATGCTCCGAATCGTTCTGGGCCGCAGCCTTGAGCTGCTCCACCAGTTGATCGGACGAAACCGGATTGTCCCCAAGATAGATCGAACCGTCCGCCTTGATGGAGACGGTGATCGGCTTGGTGTCGGTGTTCACCGGCTTGGCATCGGTCTTGGGCAGATCGACATTCACGCCGCTCGTCATCATGGGCGATGTGACCATGAAGATGATGAGCAGGACGAGCATCACGTCTACCAACGGCGTGACGTTGATGTCCGACATCGGCCGACGACGCCTGCGCGGACCTCTCCCTCCTCCGAGCGACACGCCCATGACTTACGCCCTTTCCTCGGACTGACGTGACAGGATCGCGGCAAACTCGGTGCCGAAACCTTCCAGGCGGTCCTGAAAATGCGCCAGCGAATTACTGATGACGTTATAGCCAATCACAGCGGGAATGGCGGTCACGAGACCGATGGCGGTCGCGAACAGCGCTTCTGAAATGCCCGGCGCCACAACACTGAGATTGGTGTTGTGCATTGCGGCAATCGAGCTGAACGAATGCATGATACCCCACACGGTGCCGAAGAGACCGATGAACGGCGCAACCGGACCAATGGTGGCCAGAAAGATCATCCAGCGTTCCAGACGGTCCATCTCGCGGGTGATGGTGATCGACATGGCCCTGTCAACGCGCTCCTGCACGCCGCCATGCACGAGATCCACGCCCGGAATCCGCGAAGACCGGCGCCATTCGCCCATAGCTGCGCCAAAAATGGCTGCCATCGGATGAGTGGGCTTGGCACCTTCGCTTTCATATAGATCGTCAAGACTCCCACCGGACCAGAAACGGTCTTCAAAAGCCGTTGCCTGACGCTCCACGCGGCGAAGAGTCACAATCTTGTCGAAGATGATCGCCCACACCCAGATGCTGCACCCGATCAGGCCAAGCATCACCAGCTTGACGACCAGGGACGCCTGCACGAACAGACCCCATAGGGACAAATTCCCGGCCGCCGCCGCGCCGAGATTTGCCGCGTCTACCGCATGATCCAAAAATGCCTCCTGTCCTTGCGGACGTACTTATGTCTCGTCCCAGCGGGACCCTCATCCACCGCAATGGAGGACAGCAACGATCCCGACTCGATCCATCATCGAATCACGCCGCGATCCTTAATGACTTCCCGACCAAAGCAGAAGATGCCTTGAGATCACGACAACCGGTTAACCGCGAGCCGATCGAGAAGAGCACGCCACAAAGGCGGAAATCGGGCAGGACGTCCATCCGTCACACGGATGCAGGCCAGTCGCACATCGACATGCACGCACAGCGTCTCACCTCGAAAAATATCCTGCACCAGCCGACAGCTTGCCCCGCCCTGCTCAGCAAGGTGCGTGCGCACGGTCAGAATATCGTCAAGCCGGGCCGGCACATGGAAATCCATCGACGCCTGCCGCACGACAAAGGCCAACCCATGATCGTTGAGCAATTCGATGGGAGCCATGCCCTGACTGCGGATGGCCTCCGTCCGGGCGCGCTCGGCGAACGCGAGGTAACGAGCGTGATAAACCACTCCTCCAGCATCGGTATCCTCGTAATACACCCGGAAATCGATGCTGTGCGTGATCATCGCCCTGCCCTCCTGCCTCAGTCCTCGGCAAGCAGATCGTACTGCCCACCCTGTGCTGATGGTGGTGGCACAAGCCCGAGGTGACGCCAACCTCGCTCCCCGAGAACACGCCCCCGGCTGGTGCGCAGAACCAGTCCTTCCTGAATGAGATACGGCTCGATCACGTCTTCAAGCGTATCGCGTGCCTCGGCCAAGGCGGCCGCAAGTGTCTCGACACCGACCGGCCCACCATTGTGAAACTCCGCAATCCGTCGCAGATAGCGGCGATCCATTGCATCCAGTCCCAGACTGTCCACTTCCAGACGGGTCAAAGCCGCATCCGCCAGTTCGGCTCCAACAGGTGCGCTGTCTGGATTGCCTACTGACGCAAAATCCCGCACCCGTCGCAAAAGACGCCCAGCGATACGGGGAGTGCCGCGCGAACGCCGCGCGATTTCTCCAGCTCCGGCATCCGTAAGAGCGAAACCCAGCTTGCGCGCGCCGCGTGCGACAATGAGCTGAAGTTCCTCCGGCGTGTAGAAAACGAGTCTCAGCGGAATCCCGAAACGATCCCGCAAAGGTGTGGCGAGCAGACCAGCGCGCGTGGTGGCAGCGACAAGGGTAAACGGCGCGAGATCGATCCGCACGGAACGGGCCGCCGGCCCTTCTCCTATAATAAGATCGAGCTGGAAATCCTCCATGGCCGGATAGAGAATTTCCTCAATGGCCGGCTGAAGGCGATGAATCTCATCGATGAACAGCACATCACGCGGCTGAAGATTGGTCAGAATGGCCGCGAGATCACCGGCGCGCTGGATGACCGGACCAGACGTCGCCCGAAACCCCACCCCCAGTTCACGTGCCACAATCTGCGCCAACGTGGTCTTGCCCAAACCCGGTGGCCCATGCAGCAGGACATGATCCAGAGCCTCGTCACGATTGCGGGCGGCTTCAATGAAAATGGAAAGATTCTCACGACTGGTCTTCTGACCTGTGAAATCGGCAAGAGTCTGCGGCCGCAACGCACCTTCGCCAAGATCCTCCTCCATGCGGGCAGGATCGAGCGCCCCACGCTCCGTCATTGGGCCAATTCCTTCAGCGCATCGCGGATGATGACATCAAGAGAAGCTGCCTTCCCCGCATCAGCGATCAGACGCGACACCACAGGCCAAGCCTCCGCGCGCCGGAACCCCAACCCGGCAAGCGCCAGAAGAGCATCCCCCTCGATGGATCCTGCCGAATCAGCCGAGGCAATGATAGCCGCAGCAGCCGTGCCACTCCCTCCGCCCGGCATTTTTGCGGCCCTGTCGCGCAGTTCGGTCAACAACCGGTCGGCCAGCCGCGCCCCCACACCGGGCGCACGCGTAAGACTCGCCTTGTCTCCACTTGCGACTGCCGCGATCAACTCTCCAGGCGACAAGGTGGACAGTAAGCCAAGAGCCACTTTCGCCCCAACGCCCTGAATGGAAGTGAGCACCCGAAACCATTCCCGCTCGGCTCCATCCGCAAAGCCGTAAAGGAGAATTGCGTCCTCGCGCACCACGGTTTCCACGAGAACGCGCGCAAGCTCCGGTGGCTGCGGCAATGCGGAAAGCGTGCGTGTGGAAGCCTGAACCAGATATCCCACGCCATTCACGTCGATGACGCAGCGATCCGCCTCGACCTGCGCCAGCAACCCGGCAAGAGAGGCAATCATCAGCGCCCTCCCCGTGCACGAGCGGAAGCGCTACGCTGCCCCTGCGCCACGCGAAGCGTGCTGGCGCGGTGATGGGCATGGCAGATGACAACCGCCAGCGCATCGGAAGCGTCCGCTCGAGAGATTGTCGCGGTGGGCAGCAGACGACGGACCATCATCTCGACCTGATCTTTCGTGGCCGCTCCCGTTCCCACGACCGCGCGTTTGACAGCCATCGCGCCATATTCCGCGACGGTGAGGTTTTCCAACGCGGGAGCAAGCAAAGCCACGCCACGGGCATATCCCAGTTTCAGCGTGGAAGAGCCGTTGCGGTTTACATAGGTCTCCTCAACAGCGGCCTCCGTAGGCTTGTGAGTCTGGATGAGAGCCGTCAGCGCATCGTACAAAGCGCACAGACGAGCGGGAACCGGCTCGTCTCCATCGGTCGCAATCACGCCGTCCGCCACATGCATCAGACGATTTCCCTCTACGTCGATGACCCCCCAGCCAGTAAAGCGAAGGCCAGGGTCGATACCAATCAGGCGGGTGCGTTCGATCATGTTTCGTTCTTACCTGCTGGATGTTGGAAGCGCCAGAGGCGTGGGCCCGCACCCACACTATCCGCAGCCCGAACTCCGAAAGATCACTTTAACCCAATCGTGCTAGAGGCTCTCGAAACGCGTATTCTTCATGTCCGCGAAAACAGGAGACCGACAGACCTATGGCACGTGTCCGATGTCTGATGATGCAGCGCGACGAACCCCTGCTGCTGGAAGCATGGTTCCGTCATCACGGCTATCTGTTCGGTTTCGAGAATCTGACTGTTTTCGACAACGGGTCCATCGATCCCGCGATTCCGGGCATTCTCGACACCTATGAGCGCGCAGGCGCGACAATCCACCGTGGTCATGATCGCCCTGATGATTTCATTGGCCGGGCCCAGCACTTCGAAAATGTGATCCGTCATTGGGATGCCGAGGGAGATTACGATTTCGCCCTGATGCTCAATTGCGATGATTTTCTCGCAACGTTCACAGATGCGGGCCTTTCCTGCGCACGCAGCGCCATCGACAAGGCATTCGACGCTTTTCTTGGCGAAAAGAGCACTCTTGTCATGCCGACAAGTCTGATGAACGTTCCGGAACGACCAGGTTGTTTCATGCTGGAGGATCGCCGCAGGAATTTTATTGCCGCAGGAACGCTGGGGCACATCGATCAGGGACTGGCTGGCACAATGTCGGGCAAATCCGAAGAATGGTGTGATACGCCCTTCACCTGCCTGCACATGAGCAACCGGCCCATCGAAGCAAGAGCCGAACAGGCACGTCAACGCCTTGGAGTGGCCGAAAAAGCGCCTGCCGATTCCCGTCGCACGCTTGCCCAACTCGATCCTTATGCACGTGAAAACCGGCATCTCACGATGACGGCTGCTCGTCAGCTTGCCGCTTTTTCAAAGGGCGTGTTTGTCCAGTTCCCTGCTTTTGTCGCCCAGCTTCGCGCACTCGGAATTACCACGCCTTTTCTGGTGGGCGATGCGGCACTCCCTACAGAGTCCACATTCGGTTTGTGGCAAGTGGCTCCACGCCGAAAAGACCGGTTCACGCCCTTCGATGGAAACATCTACACAGAGCATAATCCTGATGTTGCGGCTGTCGGCACGCCTCCTCTGCGTCATTATCTCAGTCACGGACATGCTGAAGGACGCCGAGTACGGACAGCGGAAGACGAAGAAACCTTCACCCCACTTGTTTCCGCAGAACTTCAGTCAAGCACCCAGCCCAAGCCAGCTCGCAAGCTACGCAATACCTTGAAAACACGCGCTAAGAACTAAGGCGGGAGCAACTCAACAATAGGAAAGATAGAGCCGGTATCTATGGCGCGTGTCAGATGCATCATGATGCAGCGCGATGAGCATCTTCTCCTCGACGCATGGGTTCGTCACTATGCCTATCTGTTCGGATTTGAAAATCTCCTGATATTCGACAATGGCTCCACCGATCCGGCTGTTCTGGATACTCTCACACAGTATGAAACCGCTGGGGTTTCCGTTCTGCGGGAACACAACCGGATTGAAGACTTTCACGGAAAAAACGATCATTTCCGCAATGTGATTTCCAATTGGGACGCTCGAGGAGATTACGACTTTGTTCTTCCATTGGACTGCGATGAATTCTTGGGCGTTTGCACAAAGACCGGCGCAAGCTTTTCCCGGTCAGCTATTCACGCACATTTCAATGCTTTGCTGGGAGAGCGTCGCGCGTTGAAAATATCTCCCTGCCTTTTCAATATACCCGATATTCCCGCCGGGTTTCGCGCATGTCATTTCACCAAGACTTTTGTCGCAGCACGAACCTTGCAGACACTCGATCATGGTTTTCATGCCGCCACTTCACACGCAGAGACCGGCTGGCGGGAAACCGATTTTGTCTACATACACATGCACAACAAGCCTTTTGCGCTGCTCTGCGAACATGCGCGACGTAAACTGGCCTATTATGTTGACGTAACAGATCATAAGGCTCTGAGCACATATCGTGGACCAGGCCACCATCTCGCTCCCTACCTCCTGACAGATGAACAAACATGGCAGGAGAAGCTCAGGAAGGAGCACCTTTTCGGCATTCCGTCGTTCATTACGCACATGCAGGCGCTTGGAATTCGGTCTGCCTATTTTGGATGCGACAAACCCGCTTCCCATTCAGGAGATACAGTTCACCTGCTTGATATTGGTTCCAATGGATATATCCACGAAGAGATTTTCGATCCGCAGAAATGGCGACAAAACCATCCGGACTCACCGGATACATTCAAAGCCTGCCTGAAATTCCGCTCATGCAGACAGGGGTTTTCGTCTTTATTCTCTAAACCGCTCTGGAAACATCAGAAAAACGGTCTTCTAGGGACATGAACTTTCTCGTGCGTCAAAGGAAGGGAAGCGCTACTTCCCTTCCCTCCTGTCATCAGGGAGCAGGTGTTGCTGGCGATGAAGGAACACCACTGCCCGCAGCACCATCATGAACCACCACTGACGGCGTAGCTTCCCGGTTCAGGACAATGAACGATACGGCCTCCATCGTGGTGACATCCACGTTGTCGTTCGGCTTGAGCTGAGCCAGCAGAGGCAGAAAAACCTGCCGATGCACAACAACATCCCGTGTCGTTCCAGATGGATCCTGAACCGTCACCCTATTGTGGGGAAGATCCACAGCCACGACGCGGTCGCGCTTGCGTCGGAACGAAACGAGCATCCCGCGAGGATGACGATTGACATAGCTACGCGCGGTTGAAACCGTCGATTCAGGCGCTTCAGACCCCGGAGCCGCCAGTGCCGCATCCAATGTTTTCACAACATGCATGCGCACACGATCCCCCGGCTGAAGATGAGGTAGCGCATGCGCCTTGCGGGGGACGTCGATTGTAAACAGATCGCCGTCGACATCGCGCAACAGCACCTCTCCATTGCTGGCATCGATGGTCTCAACGGTCGCTGTCGTGGTTTCGGTGGTCGTAATCACACCTTGAGCCCGCGCATCCTCCATAATGGGAAGCGGCGTCATTCCGGCAAGCGCCAGGAAGACAAACAGGGAACTAGACGCAGGCGCCATCCGCCGGAACGAACTTCTGATCTTCATGGTTTCCGTCAAACTCATCGTGGTACAGATGGCGGGACGTTACAGCCTCCACCACATAAGCGCCATTCTTGTTTCTCGCAGGCGAGTTTCCCGATCCATGCAAGGACCCTTCCAACCTGTTTGAACATTACCTGTAGTCGAAGAGTCCTGGCCGAAAATCCAGGCTCCTGTTGATGAATACAGCAGCAATCGGCCCATTTCTCTATAACTAAATTATCACGTCGGCTCATTTTTTGGACGCTCCAACTACATCCTCGTCATTCTATATAAAGAGAATAACGGCCCCCACTTCAGCAATGCATTGAATGGATGCTTTTCTTTTTTGGCCTCTGACATATTTTGAAATAAATAACGAAAGCCAAAAACTTAAAAAGTTCCCCTTTGACGTAAATTTAACGATATGAGATTTTAACAAAAGTGAACTACGTCGAGATGTCATGCAATCTGGCCAAGAAATACGTGCTCTGACCGGTCTTCGAGGACTGGCCGCCTGTCTGGTGGTTCTCTACCATCAGGTCGAAGCGGGATCATTGCCCACTCTGCCATTGATTGGTCCTGTCGTTGCTCGCGGCTATCTCTCTGTCGATGTATTCTTTGTGTTGAGCGGCTTTGTGATGGGGTTATCCTCCACCCATCTATTCACAAAACGGCCGCTACAGGAAGCATACGCTGTCTTTCTTCTGCGACGAATGGCCCGCATTTATCCTCTCTATTTTTTTGTACTGATATTGGCGACCATTCAGGAGGTCCGTCATAACCTTCAGCACCATCAAGATATTGGCTGGCTGCAGACAAAATTACCCATAAACCTTTTTCCAGTACACGGACTGGGAATCGGAGAGCGCATTGTCGACACATCATGGTCTATTGGCGCCGAGTTTGCCGCCTATCTCGTCTTCCCGCTCCTGCTATGGCTGACGCTGGAAAAACGACGTGTCATGCTGTCGGTTATTCTTGCTGCCAGCGCGCTTATTGCGGCTGCCTATTACCCCACGTCTTTCCCTAAAAGCGGTCCGCTGGATGTATATTGGGTCGGCTCCCTCTGGCCAGCCATTCGGTGCCTTGCGGAGTTTACGCTCGGCCTGATCACATGCCGATCCGCACTTCGACTGCGTCCATTTTTCAGCCAGCCACTACCGGCTTTTGCCGTTCTGGCGGCTCTTGTGATCCTGTCCTTCATGACAGGTACCGATATCGCATTTGTCCTGTTTATCCCGCCATTCCTCCTTACTCTTCTCTCGCAGGACCGTTTCGCTGCGCGCATGCTCAGTTCTTCTCCACTCCTGTTTCTCGGGGAAGTCTCGTTTGCAGTCTATCTGTGCCATAAACTGCTTATGCCATTGCATGACGCCCTTCTGGCGCGGCTGCAGCCATCGTTCATGCCTGCATCGGCACAGATCGCATCCGAAATCCTATTCTGGTGCGCCTTGCTCGGGGCAGCATGGCTTTGTCATCGATTGATTGAGGTTCCGGGGCGGCGACAACTCCGTCGCTTCGAAAGCCGTCTCACGACCTCGAAGAACACCGCACCCGTCGCAACCAAGATTTCTCTCTCAAATTAATGGACGCAGCCGCACCAAAAAGTAACTACGATTTGGCTGCACCCACAAAGCTATTCATCACAATGGCAAAACCGCAACTAAGATAGATAGCTACAGCACATAGTGCCGCCAGAGACGAAATCAGGGATCGATAAATTACGCTGGCTGTCTAATAGCCGGCGAGAACGGCGTTATTCTGCGATTTCTCGATAATACTGGCGGACCCGAAAGGATTCGAACCTTCGACCTTCGCCTTCGGAGGGCGACGCTCTATCCAGCTGAGCTACGGGTCCATACCATTGTCTATGTAACCCAGAGCCATTCCCCTGCCAAGGGTGCCTTGGTCGGCCAATGAAAAAAGTTCACGAATAAACCTTTACCTAGCTGCCACTCGACACCGTTTCGGTATCGTTTCATTCTCTTCCTCCAGAATGATCTCCATCGAACCAAATAGGTCGAACCGTCTATGACCAACTCCCCCTCCCTGTCTTCCGAAGGCTACAAAAAGAATCTTGGCCGTCGCCAGATCCAGATGATCGCCGTCGGAGGTGCCATCGGAACGGGTCTTTTCCTTGGAGCCGGAAGCCGACTGGAGAGCGGCGGCCCTTCACTCGCTCTCGTTTACGCCGTCTGCGGCTTTTTCGGCTTCCTCATCCTCCGCGCGCTGGGTGAACTGGTTATGCACCGCCCCAGCAGCGGCAGCTTTGTGTCTTACGCTCAGGAGTTTCTCGGAGAAAAAGCCGCTTATGTCGCGGGCTGGACCTCATTCCTCAACTGGGTGATGACCGGCATCGCTGACATTACGGCCGTCGCCCTCTACATGCAGTTCTGGAGCAGTTTCTCATCTGTTCCACAGTGGGTTTTCGCCTTGCTCGCCCTGTGTCTCGTCACCGGCATGAACCTGCTGGGTGTGAAATATTTCGGCGAAATGGAGTTCTGGTTCTCCCTCATCAAAGTCGTAGCGCTCGTTCTGTTTCTTGTCGTCGGCACCATTATTCTGGCTTCAGGCATGCCTGTGGGCGGTCATGACACCGGCTTTCATCTCATTACGGAGAACGGTGGCTTTTTTCCTCATGGACTATTTGCAGCGCTTGCACTGACACAGGGCGTGGTCTTCGCCTATTCAGGCATCGAGCTCATAGGAACCGCCGCAGGCGAATGTGCAGATGCCCGGACCGTCATTCCACGCGCCATCAACAGCGTCATCTGGCGTATTGCCATCTTCTATGTCGGCTCTGTCGTCCTTCTGGTGTGTCTTCTGCCATGGAAAGCCTATCATGCGGGCACCAGCCCCTTCGTCACATTCTTCAACGCGCTTGGCGTGCCTTACGCCGACAGCGTGATGAATCTGGTTGTGTTGACCGCTGCTCTCTCCAGCCTCAACTCCGGTCTTTATTCCACCAGTCGTGTCATGCGGGCCATGGCGCTGGGGGGCGCCGCCCCCTCCTTTCTGGCCGCCATGAATCGGCAGTCCGTGCCCTATGGCGGAATATTGCTGACCGTCTCGCTCTATCTTGTTGGCGTTGCCCTCAACTACGTCGTGCCACAGCAAGTCTTCGAAATTGGAATCAGCTTCGCCGCCATCGGCATCATCGTCACCTGGAGCATGATCCTGCTCAGTCAGATAGCGTATCGCCGCGCAGTCGGTCGCGGCGAACTACCGCCTCCGACGTTCCGTATGCCGGGCGCGCCCTTCACATCGTGGCTGACATTGGCCTTCCTCGCGGGCGTGGTCGTCCTGATGGCCTTTGACTATCCAGCGGGCACATGGACCGTCGGCGCCACACCCGTCATCATGCTGCTGCTGGTCATCGGCTGGTATCGTATCCCCAAAAAGCCCCCCATGCTCATGCCCGAAACGGTCCCTTCGGCCGAACTGACGGACCGGGTGCTTCCGTCACGGACTGCCTCCTCCAAATGAGAAAAATCGCCTTATAGTTTTCATATCCCGGATGCAGGACAGAGGTGGCGAAGCGCCTTCGGTCGTGTAATTGTGTCGCGGCTTGAACCGGACCAGACAGACCAGTGCGCTTCGCTCGGGGCACGGGAGCATGGTTGGGGATCGGCTTAGCGTGCAGTCCCAGGCACGCATCACGTGTTGAGAAAAAAGGGATCGAGAAGAATGTCCAACGACCGGATGAAAAGCCAGATGTCCACGAAAGCGGGGTTCATCGCCGCCCTCGACCAGAGCGGTGGATCCACTCCCGGCGCGCTCAAGGCCTATGGTATTCCCGAGACGGCCTATTCCAACGATGAGGAAATGTTCCGCCTCATCCATGAGATGCGCGTGCGCATTATTACGGCCCCCAGCTTTACGGGCGAGAAGGTCATCGGCGCGATTCTGTTCGAACGCACGATGGATGGAGAGGCCAACGGCAAACCCGTCCCCACCTATCTGTGGGAAGAGCGTGGCGTGGTGCCCTTCCTCAAGATCGACAAGGGCCTTGAGGACGAGGCGAAAGGCGTGCGCCTGATGAAGCCGATTCCGGGACTGGACACGCTGCTGGCCCGTGCGGTGAAGCTGGGCGTCTATGGTACGAAGGAACGCTCCGTCATCAACCTGCCGGATCGCGAGGGCATCGCCGCCGTTGTGAAACAGCAGTATGAACTCGCCCATCAGGTCGCTTCCCACGGACTTGTGCCCATCATCGAACCGGAAGTGCTGGTAAAAAGCCCGGACAAAAAGGGCGCCGAAGCCATCCTGCATGACGAACTCGTCAAGGCGACCAACGCCATGCCGGGCGATTACAAGATCATGCTCAAGGTCACGATTCCTGAGCAGGCCGATCTTTACGCCGATCTCGTGAAACACCCGCGTGTCGAGCGTGTTGTGGCTCTCTCAGGCGGTTATCCACTGGATGAGGCGTGTGAGCGCCTGAAGAAGAACCATGGCATGATCGCCAGCTTCTCACGTGCGCTGCTTGGCGGCCTTCAGCACGGCATGTCGGACGCGGAGTTCGATGCGACCCTCTCCAAGACCATCGACAAGATCTACGACGCTTCCGTCAACAAAATCTGAACGCAACGACAGCACACCGATCCATATCGACAAGATATGGATCGGTGTGTTTCCATATAGTGGTTATCGCAACGGGCAGGCGTCACACTCCCTCCACGCACAGAGTCGGCTGATCGTGTCGGCCCTACTCTCTGGAGGAACTGCATATGCTCAAGACATTCGATTACAAAATGCCCAAGACCTACACTGTCGGTCATTACCTGTCCGAACGTCTGGGTCAGATTGGTTTGAAAGATCATTTCGCTGTCGCGGGCGACTTTAACCTCGTCCTGCTTGACCAGCTTCTTGAAGAAGGCTCCACCAAGCAGCTTTATAGCTGCAACGAACTGAACTGCGGCTACACGGCTGAAGGCTATGCCCGTGCCAATGGCGCTGCGGCCATGATCGTGACGTTCAACGTCGGTGCGCTGTCGGCCATCAACGCCATCGGCTCCGCCTATGCCGAGAGCCTGCCGGTGATTTTCGTCTCCGGCGGTCCCAACACCAACGATCAGGGCTCCGGCCACATCCTGCACCACACGATCGGCAACTCGAACTACGGCTATCAGGCCGAGATGTTCCGCCACGTCACGTGCGCCACGGAAGTGATCCTGTCCGCAGAGAACGCTCCGGCCCAGATCGACAACGCCATCCGCACGGCGCTGCGCACCCGCAAGCCCTGCTACATCGAGATCCCCTGCAACCTTGCCGGCGCCGAGTGTGTGCGTCCCGGTCCTGTGGGCAGCCTTCTGGCTGAGACGACCCCCGACAAGGTCAGCCTCGATGCCGCTGTCAAAGCTGCATGCGACTTCATTGAGACCCGCAAAAACCTTGTCATTCTCGTTGGTAGCCGCGTGCGCACACTGGGTTCGCTGGAGCCGATCGTGGCTCTTGCTGATCGCATCGGTTGCGCCGTGACCGTGATGGGTGCCGCCAAGAGCTTCTTCCCCGAGACGCACAAGGCATTCCGCGGCGTTTACTGGGGCGAAGTCAGCTCTCCGGGCGCACAGGAACTGGTCGAGAAGGCCGATGGCGTGATCTGTCTTGCCCCGATCTTCAATGACTACGCAACGGTCGGCTGGCAGTCCAAGCCGCCTGCGTCACAGGCCCTGATCGCCGATCTGGCCGAGGTCACGGTCGATGGCAAAAGCTTCGCCGGGTTCCATCTTGGTGCGTTCCTCGCCGCGCTGTCCGAGAAGGCTCCGAGCCGTCCGGCCACGGTCGAAAACACGAAATACACGCCGGTTGCCATTCCCTCCTCCGCACCGGGCGTGCCGCTGACCAACGATGAAATGGCACGTCAGATCAATGCGCTGGTCGATGGCAAGACCACAATCACGGCCGAGACGGGCGACAGCTGGTTCAACGCCATCCGCATGCATCTGCCCGAAGGCGCGCGCGTCGAGACGGAAATGCAGTGGGGTTCCATCGGCTGGTCCGTGCCGGCGGCCTTGGGCAATGCCATTGGCTCACCGGATCGCCAGCACATCCTCATGGTGGGTGATGGCTCCTTCCAGCTGACGGCTCAGGAAGTCGGCCAGATGATCCGCTACGAAGTGCCGGTCATCGTGTTCCTTGTGAACAACCGTGGTTATGTCATCGAGATCAAGATTCACGACGGCAATTACAACTACATCAAGAACTGGGACTACGCTGGTCTCATCAAGGCGTTCAACGCCGAGGACGGTCAGGGTCTGGGCCTCCATGCTCGCACGGGTGCGGAACTGGCCGATGCCATCGAGAAGGCCAAGGCCAACAAGAAAGGCCCGACCTTCATCGAGTGTCATATCGCCACCGAGGACTGCACCGACACGCTCGTCCAGTGGGGCAAGAAAGTGGCCGCGGCCAACAGCCGCCCGCCGCAGAAGAACTGAGATTTCTCAGACTTCGTGTTTGCGCCCGCCCCGGCCATTGCCGGGGCGGTGTCGTATGAAATGATGTGTTTCACCCACATGTGTCCTTCAGGTCACATGAACATGATTCGTTCTATGATCAGGGACATGGCGGCCGATGCCAGCCGCGCCCATACTCGACAAGATATCGAGACGCGGGCAATTCCGGCGTCAGACGACGGCGATGGGTCCCTCCGAGGTCGACTCGCGCCCACAATGAGGAAATGTTCATGCGCGTAGGGTTGTTTGTTCCGTGTTACGTCGATGCGTTCCACCCCGAGGTCGGACAGGCGACGCTTGAGTTGCTGGAACGTTTCGGCTGCGACGTGGACTACCCGTTCGATCAGACCTGCTGCGGTCAGCCCATGACCAACACGGGCTGCCACAAGGAGTCGAAAGCGACGGAAGAGCTTTTCGTCCGCAACTTCAAGGATTTTGACTACATCGTCGGACCATCGGGAAGCTGCGTGAATCATGTCCGCAACAACTTCGATGCCGTGGAGCAGACGGACGAAGTCAAGCATGTGCGCGAACACACCTACGAACTGGTGGAGTTCCTGCATGACGTGCTGAAAGTGGACGCCTTTCCGTGGGCCGAGTTCCCGCACAAGGTCACACTGCACAACAACTGCAACGCCCTGCGCGGCCTCAATATCGCCAGCATGACCGAACTGCGTGAGAAGAAATTCTCCAAGCCGCGCGACCTGCTGTCCAAGGTAAAAGGACTGGAACTGGTGGACATTACGCGCCCAGATGAATGTTGCGGCTTCGGCGGCACATTCTCGGTGTTCGAGGAAGCCACCTCCGCCCGCATGGGGCAGGACAAGGCCCGCGATCAGGCCAAGTCGGGCGCGGAATACGTCACGTCTTCCGACAGTTCATGCATGATGCATCAGGAAGGCTGCGCACGGCGTCTCGGACTTCCGACAAAATACATCCACATTGCACAGATCCTGAATGGGGCACGGGCATGAGCATCGAGAATCAGGCGCCGCCCACGACGCCCGCCGGTCGCACCAGCGACGGCGCTCCGGCCAATCTCACCCACGGCGCGGGCGCATCCGTTACCATGCCACCGCGCGGTCCCGAGCCGCAGCCGCGTGGCGCGATCATTCGTGGCAATCACCCGATCGACCAGCAGGAAGCCGCCCGCCGCTTCATGGCAGCGCCCCAGCATCTGGCCATGCATGACCAGCGCTTGTGGGATCTGCGCCAGAAGCGCGACAAGCAGAAAGACACGATCGAGGAATGGGAAGACCTGCGTCAGCTCGCGTCCGATATAAAGACGCACACGCTCACGCATCTCGACACCTATCTCGAGCAGTTCGAGCGCAATGCAAAAGCCAATGGCGTGATCGTCCATTGGGCCAAGGATGCTGATGAGCATAACCGCATTGCCGTCGATATTCTGAAGTCCAAGAACGCCAAGCGCCTTATCAAGAGCAAATCCATGCTTACGGAGGAATGTGGCTTCCGTGAATATGCGGGCGATCAGGGTATCGAGGTCGTGGAAACCGACCTTGGTGAGCGCATCCAGCAGTTGGATGACGAAGCACCAAGCCACGTCGTCGTGCCAGCCGTTCACAAGCTGCGCACGGACGTCGCGGAAGTCTTCGCCCGCACTCTTGGCTCCGACCCCAACGATTCCGATGTCAGCTACCTGACGGAGCAGCAGCGTGAGCACACGCGCCCGCTCATCCTGACGGCGGATGCGGGCATGACCGGCTGCAACTTCGCCGTGGCTGAGACCGGCTCGGTTGTAGTCTGCACCAATGAGGGCAACGCGGATCTGTCGGCCAACACGACGGGACTGCACATCGTCTCGATGGGTATCGAGAAGATCATCCCCAATCTGAACTCGCTGGCCGTGTTCGTGCGGATGCTTTCGCGCAGTGCGCTCGGCTCACCCATTACACAGTACACCTCGCATTTCCGTGGTCCTCGTCGCGGGGCGGAAATGCACATCATCATCGTGGATAACGGACGCACTGACCGTCTGGGGCTAGAAAAGTTCTGGACCTCGCTCAAATGCATTCGTTGCGGCGCATGTATGAACACCTGCCCGGTGTTCCGCCGCTCGGGCGGTCTGAGCTACGGCGCGACCTATGCCGGGCCGATCGGACTGATTATCGATCCGACCTTCAATCGTCACAAATATTCGACACTTCCGTTCTCCTCCACGATGAATGGAAGCTGCACGAATGTTTGTCCGGTGAAGATCAACATCCATGAGCAGATTGCGGACTGGCGTCAGGTTCTGGCCGAAAATCACGAGATCCCGGCCTTCAAGAAATCCATGATGAAGGCGGCCGGTGCGCTGCTGGCGTCCCCGCGCCTCTATCGGGCGAGCCTGCCCATGGCCGACAGCGCGCTGCGTCATATTCCGCGCTTCATGCTCTACAACCGCATGAACACGTGGACGCGCGGACGCGAGATGCCGTCGGTGCCAAAAGAAACCTTCCACCAATGGTTCAAGCGAACCCGTGGCAAGGACGGAAAGAAGAAGTCATGAGCAGCACAGACAGCCGCGCGGCCATCTTCGCCGCCATCCGCGCCAACCGGCCCAATATTCAGCCGCCCCTGCCGGACGTACCGCTTTTTGACGCCAAGGCTCCCGCCGATCTGGCGGCAGCCTTCTCCGACATGCTGGGCAAGATGGGCGGCTCCGTGCTGGATCCGCAGGGGCAGGATCCGATCAACGCTCTGCGCGCCGCCGTTGCCAATAAGGGCATCATCGCTACAGCGGTGCCGGAACTACACGGCGATCCTTCGCTCCAGATCCGGCAGGTTTTGCCCGACATGGATCCACATTCTCTGGCGGATGTGGAGATTGGCGTTGTCCGCGCGGCGTTCGGCGTGGCGGAAACCGGCTCCGTCTGCCTGACGGACACGGAACTTCAGGTGAATACGCTGGGCTATCTGCCACAGCACCTGATCGTTCTGCTCGATCCCGCCCGCATCGTGCCGAATCTCCATCACGCGTATCGTCAACCGGAGTTCCGCGAACACAACTACGCTGTGTTCCAGACCGGCCCGTCTGCCACGGCGGATATTGAAGGTGTGCTGATTCACGGCGCACAGGGCGTGCGTTCATTGCGTGTGCTATTCTGCGCACCACAAGCAGGCTGAACGCCCTTTACCTTGCGCAAAAAAGGAGGCTTCGGCCTCCTTTTTTATGGCTCCACGCTCTTTGCAAACACGAAGTTTATGGCACAGACCTGATGCGGGATGGGATAAGAGAAAACGACATCAATACCCATCGCCACCAATAAACCCGGACCGTATCGCGGACCAGAACCCCGCGCGACACCGAGGCCTTCACGCTCCATAAACCCCCACATGGCATCCACTCAGCACGATGGATTATTGCCAACTGTGGAGAAATGCGACTGATGACAGGACGCCATGCACCATTCTGTTATGGGATGGCTCAGGACAACAGTTTTTATTCCTTCGATGCCCAAGCGGGACGCAATGCGGTCGTCCTCCTTGCAGGCCACCTCTCGGCCAGCACGATCACTCCGTTCTGCGAAGCATTCTCCGATGCCTCTTCCCTGTTTGCTCGGCATGACACCGACATCGTGCTGCTCGTTGGGAGCACAAGTCCGCATGTTCCGGAATTTCTTGCTCTAAGCTTCCTTGGTGTCACGACTGTTTTCTGTATGGAAGAGTTCTTCGCGCATTATGGTTTCTCCAATGATATGCCCGAATCTTTCGTGATGGACCGTGCAGGGAGAATCATCACCGCACTCGATATGACGTCCCCAGCAACATGCGTCACCCATGCTGAGAATGTATTGGCCGCGCTTATCAGTGAAGAGCGACGTGAAGTCGGACTCCCTGCCCCTCTTCTTCTGGTCCCGCATGTATTCGATACGGCTTTCTGCCGTGATCTGATCGATATTTTCGAACGCTCACCGCACACACAAGGCGGAATGGCCAGTACCGGAATGGATGGCAAACCGGTACATCGTATCGATGAGAACAAGAAGAAACGCACCGATTTCCTCGTGCCACCCGATAGCGATCTGGCGGGGCAAATCCTTGAACGTCTCGATGCCTCCTGTGTGCCGGAAATCAAAAAGGCCTTTCAGTTCGAGGCACAGCATGTCGATCGTCTCGTGTTGGCGCGTTATGACGCTCCCGGCGGCCATTTCCTCCGCCATCGTGACAATCTGGCGCCAGCGGTCATGTTCAGGAAGTTTGCCCTCTCATTGAATCTCAATACATCTGAATACGATGGAGGATCCCTGACATTCCCTGAATATAACGATCATTATTATAAACCACAGACCGGAGCAGCCATTATATTCTCGGCATCCCTTCTGCATGAAGCAACGCCGGTTACACGGGGGAGCCGTTACTGCCTTCTGACGTTCTTCCATTGAGTCATTCCATGGACAACGACAAGACGACAGTCATCGTGGCCACAAAAGACTCAAGATGTTTGTCCCATCGTATTTATGGGCTCAACTCCAGACCACCTTCCTCAAACGAAACCATTTCCTGAGCCGGCCCGCAGAGCGTATGCCCATCAAACCCCACACGCAGGCGGCTCTGCCCCCAGCCCACAACCGCCCGCGACGGTGAGACGCATCGACCGCGCCCGTAAACATCACCGGAAACCCAGTAAAGCGAAGCTCGCCATGTGGAATGCGGAGCCATCACGACAGTCTGGGAAAGATCGACGCGGGCCTTACGCTCTCCCTTGGCAAGCAAGCGCCCTTGCGCGTCCTCAAGACGGATGACGGGATAACGGAGCAAGGAACACGGTGCGTCTCCATGATTGGTAAAAACAAGCCATGTTCCACTGTGTGACATGCCGTCGAATTCCCCTTGTCCCCCATTGAGGTGCAGGGAAAGATCGGCCGGGCGGCAAGTCTTGTCCTGTGTTGCGGCCCAGACCGGCCGAACAAAAGCCACAGCCAGAAGTAAGCCTGTCAGGAGCTTTCCTCCCCGCATGTTGGCTGTCTCCTTGCTGTGCCTGTGCAGGAAACGGTTGAGCCGGCAGAGCAGTTGCATCGTGAGAAGCTTCCTGGCTCATGGCACGATCCAGCGATGCGTGAGACCGATGGCGTGCATGATGTCGCTGCTTTTCGTATGCGGCGCTGCGTCACATCCTTCGAAAAATTCATCGATGATCGGGTAATGGTCGTACTGGATATGAAACGGAGGAATATCTCCCGCCGCCATTAGCCCATTCCACCAGCGTTGGTTGGCAAGTGCCGCTTCAAAAGTGCTCGGAGGATAATCCTTAAGGGCACGAGCGACGTTTTCACATGGTCCATCGAAAGGAACATGCAGCCTTTCCAGATTAACCGCAGACTGAGCCTGACCAGGAGAGGGCGCCAGCCAGACCAGCGTGACCGTCAGCGCCATAAGACCCAATATTTTCGTTCGTCTCATCTTCTCCAAACAGATTGCACAATCCGGTAAATCCTTCGCGAAGATGAGAGCGCTGCCAACCCACCGTCCCACTTGGAAAAAAAACGGACCCGTCCTACGACGAAAGACCATCGGATGCGTTCTTTCTTCATGGAACGATGTTCCACCTCTTTTGCCCTTTCGTCCGGACCCCCGCATGTCGTCAGAACGCGTTCCCCGTGTAATCCTCCCTGCAACAGCGGAGACCACCGACTCCTCCATCGGCAGTATTGCCCGCCTTCTTCGCCTTACGCTTCTCGTTGCCATCACCATGCTGTCGATCTGGCTGATCGGCGATGTCATCATGGTCGTGTTTGCCGCCGCCCTGTTCGCCGTCATCCTGCATGGCATGGCACGGGCGGTTCACCGTCGCACCGGCATTTCCAACGGCATCGCGCTGGTCATCGTCTGCGTGCTTCTGGTCGCCATCGTGGTGGGCATCAGTTGGACGAGTGGATCGGACATCGTAGCGCAGGCCGCCCGCCTGAAGGATGCGCTGACGACACAGGTCATAGCCCTGCGCAACCAGCTCGAAGCATGGCCACAGGGGAAAATCCTGCTGGACTACCTGCCCGCTTCCCTCGGTGGAAATGGCGGCGGTTCGAGCAACAGCGGCGGGCTGATGTCACTGGGTTCACGCATTGCGGGGTCCATGACCGGATTCCTTGGTTCGGCCTTCGGCGTGCTGGGCACCATGGCCGTGGTACTGATCGCGGGGCTGTATTTTGCGGCTTCCCCGGCGCTTTACGCCAACGGCATGCTTCGCCTCGTCCCGCACAAATGGCGGGGCAAAGGGCGTGAAGTGATGCTGGTGGCCGCCGATACGCTCTGGGCATGGGTCGTGGGACAGGCTTTGGATATGGCCGTGGTCGGCATCCTCTCGGGCGTGGGCCTGTGGATCATCGGTGTGCCGCTCGCGCTTTCGCTCGGCTTCCTTGCCGCGCTCTGCAATTTCATTCCCTATATCGGCGCCATTCTCGGAGCCATTCCCGCATGTCTTCTGGCACTCTCACTAGGATTGCGCGAAACCGCGATGGTGGCGGCCCTCTACACAGTGGTGCAGTTCTTCGAGGGCAACGTCATGGCTCCCCTCATCCAGCGCAAGGCCGTGTCCATGCCGCCGGGTGTGACCGTCCTCTCCCAGACGTTCTTCGGCGGCATCTTCGGTGCGCCGGGGCTGATCCTTGCATCTCCGCTCACAGCCATGCTGCTTGCCGTGGGAGACCGCCTGACCCCGAAACTGGATGATGATGAACGTATCTAAATCGCGCACCCGCAAGCGGTGGGCCTGCCTGCTCGCTGCTCTGTCCGTTCTTTCCGGCTGTTCTTTTTACAATAAGGCCGAGAAGCGAATGTGTGCGCGCAGAACGCCAGATCCATATCTTTTGCGCCAGTCGGACATGGCCGATTTCATGGCGCAATGTGGCCTGACAAACTACGCTGACGCCAGTGGAAAGGTGCATCTGCACTATCTGCCGCCCCGAGGAGACGGCACAATTCCCGTCGAAGCCAATGCGGCCTTCGCCGTGAGCGAACCGGGCGGCGCGCATGGCCGCGTGTGGTATCTCTGCATGCCAGTGCCCAAACTTGTGTCAGCCTCCTCCCCAACCGGCACACCCACCATCACCACGACAGAAGCGGTCTGCCGCTATGCCGGATCGGGCATGAACCGCACGAGTCTTGTGCAGGATGCCGACGATGCGCGGACCCATGATCCGCGCAACTGGTGAAATGTGTCATCACCGAGCCCTCGCAACACTGGCAAAACCCGATCGTGAACGCTAAATGCTCCCCTATGAACGACCTCGACTATTCCCGCGCCTCGGCTGAGGCCGCCCCCACTCCGATCGTGATCGCTCCGCAGCCGGTGCTTCGCCAGACGGCACGGCTCGTAAAGCCCGAGGACATGAAGGCGCTTCAGGCCACCCTGCCCGGCATGTTCGCGGCCATGTATCAGGCGCCCGGCATCGGTCTGGCCGCGCCGCAGGTGGGCATCAGCCAGCGCTATGTTCTGGTCGATCTGGGTGAGGAAGAGGAGCGCCAGCCCATGGTGCTCATCAACCCCGAAATCCTCACGGAAAGCGAAGTGCTGACCCCGCGTGAGGAAGGTTGCCTGTCGCTGCCCAACCAGTATGCGGAAGTGGTGCGCCCCGAAGCCGTGCGCGTGCGCTACACCAGTGTAACGGGTGAAACCTGTGAACGGGAGGTCGATGGGCTACTCGCCACCTGCATCCAGCACGAGATCGACCATCTGGACGGCATTCTGTTCGTGGATCATCTCTCCACATTGCGGCGCAATATGATCATGCGCCGTCTTGCGAAAGAGCAGAAACTGAAACGGCATTAAGCCCGGTCTTTTCTGCCTGTCCGTATTCTGATCTGCCGGAGAGCCGGACCTATGCGCCTAGCCTTCATGGGGACGCCCGATTTCGCCGTGCCGGCCCTCTTCGCCCTGCACGAAGCGGGCCACGAGATTGTGGCTGTCTATACGCAACCGCCTCGTCCCGCCGGACGCGGCAAGGCCGTGCGCCCTTCCGCCGTCCAGCAGGCGGCCGAATCTCTGGGAATCGAGGTCCGCTGTCCCATCAAACTGCGCAACAACGCGCAAGAACAGGCGGCCTTCCGCGCACTCGATCTCGATGCGGCCGTAGTCGCGGCTTATGGGCTGATCCTGCCCGCCCCCATGCTGGAAGCCCCGCGCATGGGATGCCTGAACATTCACGCCAGCCTTCTTCCCCGCTGGCGTGGCGCGTCTCCTATCCAGAGCGCCATTCTGGCCGGTGATACGGAAAGCGGCGTAACCATCATGCAGATGGATGTGGGGCTGGACACCGGTGCGATGCTGGCATCCGTCAACATTCCCATCACGCCCGTCACCACGGCCAGCACCCTTCATGACGAACTTGCAGCTTTGGGTGCAAAAATGATCGTGGACGTGCTGGAACAGCGGCCGCCTGCGGTGCCGCAACCGGAAACCGGGGTCACCTATGCCGAACGCCTGACGAAAGAGGATGGCCACATCGACTGGAGCCAGCCAGCGAACCACATAGACCGGCAGGTCCGCGCGCTCACACCGTGGCCCGGCACCTTCACGACACTGGATGGCGTGACACTCAAGATTGGCGGCGTCGAGATCGTGGCCAGTGAACTCTCCGGCACGCCCGGACAGGTGCTGGACGATGCTTTGACCATTGCCTGTGGAAGCGGCTCAGCGCTGCGGATCACCCGACTCCAGCGTCCCGGACGCGGCATGATGGACACGAACGCTTTCCTGCGCGGTCAGCCCATTGCGCCGGGCACTCGTCTGGGATCATGAGCGAGGCTTATCCGTGGCATGCCGACAGCCACGCGGCCGAGGACCGGCAGCGTTGGGCGGTAAAGATCGAATATGACGGGCGCGGCCTGGTCGGCTGGCAACGCCAGAAAAACGGTCTCTCGGTTCAGGAACTGCTCGAAGACGCGGCCCAACGCCTTGCAGGTGGGCGGAAAGTGCCCAGTATCACGGCGGGACGCACGGATGCCCGCGTGCATGCTACCGGACAGGTCGCTCATCTCGATTTTCCGGCGGACATGCCGCTGAACGGGCGTTCTGTCCGCGACGGTCTAGGCTATCACCTCAAACCGCATCCCGTGGTGGTGCTTTCGGCCGCGCCCGTCGCCCCCACATGGAGCGCGCGTTTCTCCGCCGTGCGTCGCCGTTACCGCTATCGCATTCTGAATCGCGCCAGCCGCCCAGGTCTGGAGGCCGATCGGGTCTGGCATGTCCGGTATCCGCTGGATATCGCAGCCATGAACGAAGCGGCCCGCCTGCTGCTGGGACAGCACGATTTTTCAACCTTCCGCGCGGCCGCATGTCAGGCAAACAGCCCCATTCGCACACTGGACCGGCTGGAACTGGTGCGCGAGGGAGAACTGATCCATGTCGAGGTGGAAGCCCGCTCCTTCCTGCACCATCAGGTGCGCAACCTCGTGGGAACGCTTCAACTCGTGGGATGCGGCCGATGGACACCCGAACAGGTGCAAGCGGCCCTTGAAGCGCGAGACCGGCGCGCGGGAGGTCCCACGGCACCCGCCGAAGGGCTGTATCTTGTGGGAGTGGATTATGACCCCGATCCCTTCGAACGCCTCTGATCTGGAGGATCTCAACCCGTTCGCGCTCTTGCGCCAAAAGGCGGCTTGCGCCAAACCGAGCCTTTCCTTCCGAGCGACGGGAAATGCCCGCACTGACGGACCCGTCGCTCCTGATGCCGCCAACGGCAGGGGTCTGAAGATTCTCTCATGATTTCCACGATCATCGGTCGGTTCATCGTCCTGTGCGCCAAGCGCGCGTGGCTGGTTGTTGCCATTTTCATGACTCTGGCCGCCGCCGCCGTATGGGTAAGTTCGACGCATCTTGGCGTGACCACGGACACAGACAAGATGCTGTCCGACAAGCTGGCCTGGAAGCAGCGCTCCGACATGATGGGGCGGCTTTTTCCGCAGAAGGACAACCTTCTCGTGGCCGTGATCGAGGCGGACCTGCCTGAGGAAGGCCGCGCGACCGCCCGTGCTCTGGCGGCCAAGCTCTCAGCCGATCACGAACATTTCAACTACGTCCGCCTCCCCGATGATGACCCTTATCTCAACCGCAATGGATTGATGTTCCTCGATCCGAAGCTGCTGGCCAAGGTGCTCGATGACACGGTGGCCGCCCAGCCTTTCCTCGGCGCACTGGCGGCGGACCCATCCGCGCGCGGACTGTTCGATTCACTGGGATTGATTGCTCAGGGGATCCAGCACGGTCAGGCCAATCTGAGCGGTTTTCAGACAGCCCTGAACGGTTTTGCCGATAATCTGGAAGCAGCGGCCAACGGGCACCCGACACCTCTTTCATGGCAGCGGCTTCTGGCCGGCAGCCTGACGGACCTCGCCGGGCGCTACCAGTATGTCATGACGCAGCCCAAGCTGGATTACGGCTCTTTCCAGCCGGGTGGCGCGGCCACGAGCGCGATGCAGGCCGCGTCAAAAGATCTGGAATTCGTGAAATCCGGCAACGCGCACGTCTACCTGACGGGTGAAGTCAAGATCGCTGACGAAGAGTTCGCCACCGTTGCCGATGGCATGGTGACGGGCCTTCTGGGCTCTCTGGTTCTTGTGACGGTCTGGCTGACGCTGGCCGTCCACACGTGGCGCGTTATTATTCCCATCGTGATCACGCTCGTCACCGGCCTGCTGTTCACCACGGGCTTCGCCGCCATTGCGGTGGGTACGCTCAACCTCATCTCGGTTGCGTTTGCCATTCTGTTCGTTGGCATTGCCGTGGATTTCGCCATCCAGTTCTCGGTCCGCTTTCTCGGCCAGCATCCCACGCAAATCGGTGAGGCCGGACTGGAAGAGGCTCTCTTCCAGACGGGAGAAGAGACGGGCCATCAGATTCTGGTCGCGGCTCTCGCCACAGCCGCGGGCTTTCTGGCCTTCACGCCAACGGCCTTCCTCGGCGTGGCCGAACTGGGTGAAATCGCGGGCATTGGCATGATGGTGGCGTTCGTCTGCACCATTGCCCTGCTCCCTGCCCTGCTTCGGATTTTCCGCCCTGCGGTCGATCACCCTCGCACGGGCTATCTGTTCATGAAGCCAGTGGATCAGACCATTCGCCGTTGGCGCAAGCCGCTGCTCGGCCTGTTCGCACTGATCGCCATCGCAGGCATGGCTCTCATTCCCAGTCTGAAATTCGATGGAGATCCGCTGCACACCAAGGATCCCAAATCCGAAGGCATGCGGACGCTGCATCTGCTGATGGCTAATCCGGTCTCCTCGCCTTACAGCGCGGAATATCTGGCCCCCAATCTCGATGCGGCGAAAGTCATGGCGGACAAGGCCGCCAAGCTTCCGGGCGTGCATGACGCAATGTGGCTTGGCTCCTACGTGCCGACCGATCAGGACACCAAGCTCGCCCTGATTCAGGACGCCGCCCAGATCCTGCTGCCCACTCTCATCGTCCCGTCCGTAAAGCCCGCGCCTGACGCCGCTGCCATCAAGGCCTCGGCTTCGGCCACGGCGACGGCTCTGGGCAGTGTGCTCACAGGCCTGGATGCGAAAGATCCTCTGCGCCGTATTCAGGCGGCCCTGAGCCGTCTGGCCACCGCATCCGATGATGTGGTTCTGAATACGAAT
The DNA here is from genome assembly GCF_019083805.1 of Acetobacter estunensis. Taxonomy (GTDB): domain Bacteria; phylum Pseudomonadota; class Alphaproteobacteria; order Acetobacterales; family Acetobacteraceae; genus Acetobacter; species Acetobacter estunensis_A. Next base: position 442,247 of record NZ_JAHRDV010000001.1, on the reverse strand, counting down.
ACGGCACTGGTCCGCTTCCTGCCGATGCAGCTCGACACCCTCAAGACAGTTCTTTCGGCCACACCTGTCTCCATCAAGGAAGTGCCCGACATCATCCGGCGCGACTATCTGCTTCCCGATGGGCGGGCGCTCGTGGAGATCCATCCCTCCGGACTGATGTCGAACAATGATGCGCTGCATCGGTTCGTAAAGACGGTCCAGCCGCTATCGCCCGATATGGCGGGTTCTGCGGTGGACATCGTGGAGAGCGGCCGGACCATCGTGCATGCTTTCACTACGGCGGCACTGTCAGCCATCGTGATGATCGCCATCATTCTCCTTGTGGCCCTGCGCAAGGTGCTGGACATGGGGCTGGTCCTCGCGCCGTTGCTGATGTCAGCGCTGATGACCGTGATCCTGATCGTGTGCGTGCCCGAGACATTGAACTTCGCCAACATCATTGCCCTGCCGCTGCTTCTGGGTGTGGGCGTCTCGTTCAACATCTATTTCGTGATGAACTGGCGGGCCGGTGTGAAATTCCCACTCGCTTCCCCCACCGCGCGGGCGGTTCTGTTCTCGGCCCTGACAACCGGCACGGCTTTTGGTTCGCTGGCTCTGTCGCACCACCCCGGAACCGCCAGCATGGGACGGCTGCTGCTGCTCTCGCTGGGCTGTACGCTGGTGGCTACACTGGTGTTCGTGCCCGCACTTTTGCCGAAACGTCCCATCGACGAGGCGTAGTTTCCCCCTTTTGGGCGAGCGATAGAAAACGCGGAAGCCAGATGGCTCCCGCGTTTTTCGTGTGTAGTTACGTTTCCGTGATACTCAACGTAACAGAAAGCGCTATGGAGTAACGAAACGTATCGTTTCGGAGACCTTCATGACGCCTCGAGCTTCCTTGGGCCTTTCTCTGACCTTGAAGGGAGTTCTGTTTATCGGCTTGTGTCTTGCTGCCACACCATTGGCCGAGGCGGCGACACAGACCTCGCTCTCCTCATTCGAACAGCAAGACAAGACGATCCCTGCCGTTGTGTAGGTCTATCGGGAGATCGGTCTCTCTGTCACCTGCTCATGGAGCCACTATAAGGCAAAACCTCTCGATAGTACGATGTGGAAAGACAAGGAAATGGGCTGGACTCCGCGCTTCCAGATGGATGCCTCGACCATGTTCCATATCCAGAACATCCGTCATCTCCTCGTCGCCCTGCACTTTTCCTTTGGCGATGGAAACGTCGAGGACCATGCCCATTTCTACGGTCCATAGTTTCCCGGTGGAGCCGCATCTTACACCACACAGTCAAAAAGACTAACCACCGATACACGGATCGAATTCGGCAAAGGCTTTCTTTTGACCGATCGATTCATGGTCACGCCCGCTATTCAGGGTGGCTATCACACATGGACCCGCGAAAAATTTGAGGCCTATCATCAGTTCATGGTCGGCGTGAAACTGCATTTGGATTACGCCGTGACAGATGATCTTGTGCTGAGAGGTCGTCTGGGGTGGGCGGAACTGCTTGGTTCGGAAATGCAAGCGCCCTACGCCACCTTTCATCAGGCTGATCGTCCTTTATGGGAAGGTGGTCTCGATCTGGATTACCGCCTGACACGCCAGATCCATTTGATCGGAGGCGCTCTCTATACCCACTCCTCTTTGGGCCGCAGTCGATTTAGTCCAAGAGATGGCGGTCGGAATTCGATGTACATAGCGAGCAGTTGGACAAACGGCCTCACGCTGCATCTTGGAGCGGTCTACGCGTTCTGATCCATGGGCAGGCCGTCTTCATTCCGGCGGCTGACCGTCTCGCCACCCGGGCATGACTTGAAGGCAGGCCACCTTGTTTGCCCGAAGCGGACCACGCGAAAGAATGAGAACCTGATCGCCTTTCATGCTCCCGGCCCGACTGTCCTGCGCAAGAGAACCTGCAGAATAACGCATGGGACAGATACCGACGAAGTTCAGTGAGGTGTGCGCGCATATCCTATGGAGAAACTCCCACTCCGCTTTTTTGAGCGAATTGAAAAACAACACCATAGCGCCGCCCGGTTTCAGGCGGCCTGCCGCCGTCTCCAGAACGGCACTCATATCCGTCACATAGGCCGCCGTGGTCTTGCCGCGTGTTCTGGCATTGGACACCACGATTTCTCGCTCCATCTCGGCTTCCAGCCCGAGCGTTGCGTTCCACAATTCCGAAAGCTCGAAATAGGGGATGCGATCCCCATGCGGTGGATCGGTGATCAAAAGATCGATACTGCTGTGCGGCAGAGCTTTCATCAGATCAAGCGCATCGGTCTGCCGGATGAGAGGCGCTTCCACGACCGGTTCCACCTTGTGCGGAAGCACCCGCAGCAACCGCGCGGCGCGGGAAGCAAAACAGTTCCAGACATTGATCTCGAAATGCCGCCGTGGCCGCCAGTAGCCCACAGTCCAGCTTCCCACCTCCAGCCGATCAGGGGTTTTGCCAGTCGTGCCCTTCCGCCCACTGATGGCGAACACCATACGCGACATCTGACCGATGGCGGCCGTCAGTGTCAGTTCGAACGCTTCGCGCAGCGGCGGAGCTATGTCAGCGACGGCTTCACGCAGCAGACGGATATTGTGAAGAGCACGTCCCGTGAACAGATCGGACCATTGCAGAGAAGAATGGGCGTTGATGCGGGCATTATCGAACATACGGAGCGTGCGCGCACCGGGATCGGTCACACCCTCATAGCGAACTGCCAGCAGAACATCCTCCGCCACGAGCACACGCTCAACCCGACGGACCGTGCTAGCGGGGCGCATCCATATGCGGGAAAGCATCCCGTCTTCCCACAACAGATGACTCACCGCGCCTTTCGGTGTCACGCCATAAGACGCCTCGATGACCGGGCGCAGACGCGCCTCCATCTGCGCCAGTTCCGCACGATAAGCCTCCCGCGCACAGGGGCTTACAAGAAACGATGAGAGTTTTACGGAAAACGGATTGAGATCACCGCCAACGAACCGTCGCCCCAGGGAGGTCGCCTCCCGCGCGGTCACACCCGAGCCGAGGAAGGGATCGCACACCACATCTCCCGGTTCGCTCAACAGTTCAATCAGGAAACGCACCGGTTCGGCGGGCTTTTTCCCCCAGTAACGATGGAAGCTGTAAAGGCCGCCATGCGGCTTCGGAGAAGTCAGTGCCGCGATACCCTGACGGACCATTTCGTCCTGTGCGGAGGTGTTCATGACGTCACATTCACAAAACAGAAACCTGTCATCGCGTTTTGTGTGCGGAACCGTGAGGGGCGGCCTCCCGTTTCATGTCCAATCGTGTCACAGTCATCGCTTATTCGGATCGTCGAGTCAGTCAGGAAGTCCATGCTGTTCAGATCACTCCCCGGCGCGTCCGTTGCGGGCCTGTGCGCCCTGTTTGCCTCGACCTTCATTGCCGTCACGACTGAAGTGGCGCCCGTTGGCCTTCTGATCGATGTAGCCCACACCTTTGGAATCAGTGAAGGCCATGCCGGTCTTGCCGTCAGCGCCTATGCCTTGCTGGTGGCGCTGGGAGCGGTGCCGCTGACCATCATCACCGCGCGTATGGACCGCAAGCTGCTGATGCTGCTGTCGCTTGCGGCCTATGTGCTGTCCAATCTCATCTCCGCCATGGCGCCAACCTTTGCCCTCGTGTGCTTCGGTCGCGCCATCGGCGGCGCGGCGCACGCGCTGCTCATGTCCATCGCCGCAGCGTATGCCGCCTATCTCGTCCCTGAAAAAATGACAGGCCGCGCCATCTCCTTTGTGTGGGGCGGCACATCGCTCGGCTCCGTGCTGGGTGTTCCGGGCGCCGCAGCCATCGGGCTGAGTCTGGGCTGGCGCGCGGCACTTTACGTGATGGCAGGGCTGGCGCTTCTGCTCACCCTCTTTATCGCACTCTATCTGCCTCGCGTGCAGGCTCCCGTCGGTGGCACACCTACCCTGCCCTCGCTCCGCTCCCGGCGTGCATTGCATATCCTCGGCGTGGTCGTGGCGGTCAACATCGTGCTCTTTTTCGCGCACAACCTGCTCTACACCTATGTCTCTCCGCTCCTGCTGCATCATGGTCTGCCAGAGAAATATCTGAGCATCGCTCTAGTCATCACCGGAGGCATGAGCATTGTAGGGCTATGGTGTGCCGGCCAGGTCGTCGATCACAAACCTTCTGCGGGACTGGTCGGGGGTGGACTGGCCATGCTGCTGGGCATGGGACTGCTGTATGGGCAGTTTCTCCCCGGCTGGCCCAGCGTTGGAGCGGTCGGTCTCTGGTGCGCGGGCTATGCCGGGATCATCCCCTTCCTGATGTCGGGTGCCATTCGTGCCCGCGCCACGAGCGCCGATGTGGCGGGAGCGGCCATCAATGGCGGCAGCAATGTGGGCATCCTGCTCGGTTCCGCCGTCGGGGGACAACTGCTCACGTCCTGCGGATTCAACGTGCTTGTGCCAGCAGCCGTATGCATCACACTTACAGGCGTTGTGCTGGCCATGTGCAGTCCGGCCGCATTTCCACGGACGCTCCACAAGGAAGACACCGCACATTCAGGCTGAACACCGCGCCTTGAAAACGCCCTGCTATTTCTTGTCTTCCAGCCCGGCCGGAGCAAGGCTGGCAAGCCCACGATCCACCCAGGACGTCGGACGGTTGGCAATTTCGCTCCGATCCTTGCGCATCATGGCAGCCCGCACGAGTGAGCCACCCAAATAACGCAAGGGCTCAGGTGGGAAGCGTCGGGCATGACGGTTTACGAGACCGTTCTCCGTCCATCGCTCACGCCGCCCAAGCGCAAGTCCGGCGAGAATACGCCCGCCAATCCGACTGGGACTGACACCGTTTCCACTCCAGCCGATGCCGTAAATGATATGCGGCGCATCCGGCATCGTCCCCAGCAACGGCAGGCTGTCATAAGTACGATCGATCGGACCGGACCACGTTCTGGCCAACGGCACATCTGCCAGCATGGGGTAGACCCTGCGGAAATCCGCCGTCGCCTCCCGAATGCCCACAGGATCGTGGAACACAGATTCAGACGGCTCTCCCGTGTAATAAAGCCGACCTCCGCCCTTCCCGAAGATGATGCGTCCGTCTCGCGTCGTACGGTAATACGTAACGGTCGCCTGTGAATCCGTGATGCTTTCCCCTCCGGTCCAGCCGATGTCCGCAAGACGATCAGGAATAGGCGGCGTCGCCACAATCGCGCTGCCAACGCAGACAAATTCACGCCGCAACTCCGGCACGCTGGCGGCCCATGCGTTTGTGGCAATCACCACACGATCCGCCGTGACGCTGCCGCGCTTTGTCCTGAGCACCGCCGGACGGGTTCGTTCCAGCGCCATGACCCGGGTGTGCTCATAAATCTCCACACCGAGCTTTTTAGCGATTCGAGTGAGGGCCACGCCCAGACGTCCCGGATGGACAGTTCCGTTGATCGTCTCGCACACCCCTGCGATGTGAGAGGAGGAACCGGTACGCTTAGCCAGTTCTTCGCGGGTAACAGCGCAAAAAATATCGCTTCGTCCAAGCCTTTCGGCCGCTTCCACCACAGGCAGCCAGCTTCCAACATGCGCTGGAGCAGTGGCGGTCCAGAGCCAGCCGGCACCGCGATATTCAGCATCAACCCCATGCGCGGCGAGATAGTCGCCCAATTCCCCCGCTGCCCGCGTCGTCTCGTCGGCAAGCCAGACGGCGTCGTCCGTGCCACAGACCCGCATGAGACTGGCGATCTTGGGCCACCATGACATCACGAAGCCACCGTTAAGGCCCGATGCCCCGCCCCCACATTCCTCGGCTTCGAGCAGCGTCACCCGTCGGGCCGATTCGAGCGTTTTCAGGGCAATGGCAGTCCAAAGCCCGACAAATCCGCCTCCGATGATGGCGATATCCGTCGAAACATCATGGTCGAGAGAACCGAACTGCGGCCGTTCGCCGTTAATATCAGTGAGCCATTGTGAGCGGTCAGACATGCACTACGGTCCTCGACAAGCAAAGCATGGACCAGCCAATGCTACGAACCGCTCTCTCCAGATCGGTAATAAATTTTCCTTATGGACATGTGCATCGGCATCTGGCGTTCATCCGCCGGAATGTTTTCCTGTCGGCTGCACTCTGGCCGCAAAGATACGGCCCTGCCGGTAAAACACCCAGACGCGGTGCGTCGCAAACCAGTCCGATCCCAGAAGCATATCCACGGGTTCGGCAATGGGTGCCACGGTCAGAACGGGATTGGTCTCGGTCTCACCGCCGATGGTCAGCGTATGGAAGCGGTGCCAGCGATAGACAGACTCGCGCCCGTCCACACCGGTTGAGGTGCCTCCCGGGTCCGTGGCGAGGTCCGATTCCGTCACACCGATTGCCTCGGCCGCCCGACGCGAGATGATGCGCGAGCGTGCCCCACTATCCAGCAACGCTACAAGTTCATGACCGTCCAGTTGCACATGAAGCAGGATACGATGCGCCTGCATTTCGCCACGTATTTCCTGCCAGCGCAGTCCTTTGACAGCCGGCGGCGCCAGATCGCAGGCGGCGCTTTCACGCGCCGAGGACATCCAGAAACCCAGCCGTCCATCCGGGGCATCGAACTCCAGGACGTCCTGCCCCACAACATCTCCCCCCAGAAGCCCCTCAATGGGCGGATGAATGTTTGGGCGGCTGGGCAAAATACCCAAGGGCATGGACAACGGGCCGAAACTCAGATCGCCCAGACGAAGCTGGGGGACGATCACATTGGGCACGATTCCGCCCGATCCCCCGGTGCCGCTGACATGCGTCTGGGCACCGGAATCGGCGGACAGTTGCAGAAACCGCGCGAACCACGGCGACAGCAGACTCCCTTGCGAACCTGTGTCCACAATGAAGCTGGCCGTGTGTCCATGAATGGTGCCGGGAGTGGACAGGAACCCCATATCGTTCCGAAGAGGCACGTCCGCGAGATGGGTCATGGCGCAGGACGGACGCGGCGCCGCCTGTGCAATGGATGCACCCAGCAGGACAGCGACACACGCTGCGCCCAACTTTGCCATAGAGAAAAAGGCGTGGCTGTGCCTGTCCCCTTTTTCAGCCAAGGTCACGGGCAAACCGATCCGTGGCCTCGATGAGAGCGGAGAGAATGCCCGGCTCCGACATGGCGTGTCCGGCATCGTCGATCAGCCGAAACTCGGCCTCCGGCCATGCCCGGTGCAGATCCCATGCCGTGCGAACAGGCGTGGCGATGTCGTAGCGTCCCTGCACGATGAATGCCGGAATATGGCGGATACGATCCACGTCGCGGATAAGCTGACCTTCCGCCAGCCAGCCGCCATGTACAAAATAGTGGTTTTCGATGCGCGAGAACGCCAGTGCATAGGTCGGGTCTTCATGCTGCTTTACCATTCCCGGCGAAGGAAGCAGCGTGAGCGTGGACCCTTCCCACACGGACCACGCAATGGCCGCGCGCTCACGTTCCGCCGCATCGTCGCCTGTCAGGCGACGATTATAGGCCGCCATGAGGTCACCGCGCTCTGCCTCGGGAATGGGAGCAAGAAATGCCTCCCACTTGTCGGGAAACAGCCACGCTCCACCGCCCTGATAGTACCACAGCAGCTCCTCGCGTCTCAGCGTGAAAATGCCGCGCAGAACCAGTCCCGCCGTCCGCTCGGGATGCGTCTCGGCATAAGCCAGCGCCAACGTGGATCCCCATGAGCCACCGAACACGACCCATCGGTCCACACCCACCATTTCACGCAACCGTTCGATGTCCGCCACGAGATGCCATGTCGTGTTGTTCTCAAGCGAAGCGTGGGGCAACGAGCGCCCGCAGCCACGCTGATCGAACAGCAGGATGTCATAGCGTGCCGGATCGAACATGCGGCGCTGCATGGGCGAGCAGCCGCCCCCCGGTCCTCCGTGCAGGAACACTACGGGCAGGCCGCCGGGTGTGCCGCATCGCTCCCAATAGACAAGGTGCCCGTCGTCCGTGTCGAGATGACCGTGGGCATAGGGTTCGATGGGTGGATAGAGCGTGCGGGCTGTCTCGGTCATGGTTTGTCTCCTGCTCCCTTTGTGGCCCGAGGATGCGCCTTTTGCCAGACTTCCAGAAGTCGGGCTTCGTCCGCCAGCGTATAGCGCTGGGTTGTGGAGAGGCTGGCATGGCCCAGAAGTTCCTGAATGGCCCGAAGATCCGCGCCACCTTCCATCATGTGGGTCGCGAAGGAATGACGCAGGGCATGCGGTGTCGCATGATCCGGCAACCCCTCTCCCTTGCGCCATGTCCGCATAGCGCGTTGGGCGATGGCCGCGTTCAACCGCCCACCCCGGATTCCCACAAAAAGCGGCTCGTCTTTTGCCGGTGATGGGTGAAAGCCACGCCAGCGCCGCAGCGCTTCCTCCACCCGCGGCACAAGAGGAGTCAGACGCTCCTTGCCGCCTTTGCCGCGAATAAGCAGTGCGCCACTCCCTAGTGCGATGTCCAGATCGCCCACGTCGAGTGAAAGCGCCTCGGAAATACGCAGGCCACAGCCATACAAAAGCAGGAACAGTGCCCGGTCACGTTCCTGCGCCATGGCGTCGCTCTCATGCGCGGCGACTTCCTCTCCCACCTCCATCGCCGCTTCCACGGGCAGCGGGCGGGGCAGCGGGCGTTTGGTGCGGGGCGTAGTCAGCAGGCTTGGAGCCGGGTTTTCGACGCCAAGATGACGGGCAAGAAAGCGGTAGAACGAGCGCAACGCCGAGACACGCCGCGCTCGCGTGCGAGCGGCCTTGTCGCGTGTGGTGGGACGGCCGCCGATCCGTGGTGCGAGAGCCTCGGTCTGCTCGTGAGCGAGCCATGCGCGCAAATCCGCAAGAGCGGTCGTGCGCAATGTGTCGAGGGATGGCTCGCCTCCATGATGGCGGGTGAGAAAAGCGAGGAAACGCGTCAGATCGCCTCGATAGGCGTCGATGGTGTGCAGCGACGCCCCTTTCTCGGCCACCATCCACGCCAGAAACTGACGCAACGCGTCCTCGGCCGTCACGTCGCGCGTCTCCCCGATGAAGCGAGACAGAACCGGACGATGGGGGTAGAGAGAGCCGTCATGGTGCAGAGCAGCTTACTGGAACCGATCGCCCCGCGAAAGCGCGTCTCCGTGCTGCTGCCTCTGCCTTTTCCCGGCCCGCTCGATTACGCCGTGCCAGAGGCTCTGGCCGAGCATCTTTCACCCGGAGACGTGGTGGCCGTGCCGCTGGGAGGGCGCCGGGAAACCGGCGTGGTGTGGGAGCCAACCCCTCTGCCCACCGACCTTGCCTTTCCAGTGTCACCGGAAGTGGCGGCGTCCCGCCTGCGCCCCATTCGTGAACGGCTGGACCTGCCGCCGCTGTCACGCGAATTGCGCCGCTTCATCGACTGGGTGGCGGCCTATACACTGGCACCTCCCGGCATGGTTCTGGCCATGTGCCTGCGCTCTCACCTTCGCAGCATACAAGGAAGCGCCCCCGCTGCAGGCTGGGTACGACAGGGCGATCTCCCCACAGGCCTGCGCCTGACCCCCGCGCGAAAAGCCGTGCTGGAAGCCCTACCCGCGGGTGCAGAGCCTCTCACCACGACAGAACTTGCAGAAAAGGCCGATGTCGGCGCGTCCGTGGTGCGCGGACTGGCAGATGCAGGTGTGCTGCGAAGTGTGGTGATGCCGCCGCCACCGCCTTTTGCGCTGCCCGATCCTCTGCACAGGCTTCCGGTTCTCGAAGACGCACAGGCGATTGCTGCAAGCGAATTGCGTAATCGCGTGCAGGAACGCGCCTTTTCCGTAACATTGCTCGAAGGTGTCACGGGTTCCGGCAAAACCGAGATCTATCTCGAAGCCGTGGCGGAATGTGTACAGATGGGCCGACAGGCGTTGGTCCTGCTTCCCGAAATCTCGTTATCCGCTCAATGGATGGACCGTTTCACCCGGCGCTTCGGTGTGCGACCGGCCGTGTGGCATTCCGAGATCGGACAAAAAGCGCGCCGCTTGACATGGGCCGCCTGCGAAGACGGCACGGCGAAGGTCGTGGTTGGCGCAAGATCGGCTCTGTTCCTGCCTTTTTCCGATCTGGGCCTCGTGATCGTGGACGAAGAGCACGAAGGCACGTTCAAGCAGGAAGACGGCGTCACCTACAACGCCCGCGACATGGCCATCGTACGGGCGCGTCTCGCGGGCAGTCCCGTCATTCTGGCCTCCGCCACGCCCAGTCTGGAAACGCTCAACAATGTAGAAACCGGGCGTTATCGCCATCTGGTGCTCGTAGCACGGCACGGGGGCGCCTCCATGCCGGACACGCGCGTGATCGACATGCGCGAAACACCGCCGCCCCGTGGACTGTTTCTCTCGCCCGTTCTCGTGGACGGCATCAAGGCGCGGCTGGAGCGTGGCGAACAGGCCATGCTGTTTCTCAACCGCCGTGGTTACGCGCCTCTGACCCTGTGCCGCACATGCGGACACCGAATGGAATGCCCGCACTGCACGTCATGGCTGGTGGAACATCGCCGCAAACATGTACTGGCCTGTCATTATTGCGAACATGTGGAACCCGTTCCACAGGCCTGCCCGAGTTGCGGTGAAACCGACAGCCTGACCGCCATCGGTCCCGGCATCGAACGGATCACCGAAGAAGCTCGCAGCGAATTTCCCGACGCCCGTATCCTCGTCATGGCCAGTGACACAATCAGTGGTCCGAGCGCCACGGCCGAAGCAGTGGAGAAAATCAGTCGTCGCGAGGTGGATCTCATCATCGGCACGCAGATTGTCGCCAAAGGCTGGCATTTCCCTCACCTCACATTGGTGGGGGTGGTCGATGCGGATCTTGGCCTTGGCGGCGCCGATCTGCGGGCGGGCGAACGGACGATGCAACTCCTGCATCAGGTGGCCGGACGCGCGGGACGCGCCGAAGCTCCGGGCGAGGTTTTGTTGCAGAGTTTCTCGCCACTGCATCCGGTCATGCAGGCGCTGGTATCAGGCGATTTCGCCGCGTTCATGACAGAGGAAGCCGAGCAGCGACGACCCGGATTCTGGCCGCCTTTTGGCCGACTGGCCGCACTGATCGTCAGTTCGGAATACGCGGACGCCGCCGATCACGCCGCCCGCGATCTTGGAGCCGCCGCCCCTCATGGAGAAGGCGTTGAAGTGCTTGGCCCCGTTCCTGCGCCACTGGCCGTTCTACGGGGACGACATCGACGCAGATTGCTGCTTCGCACGCATCGCAACATTGCCGTGCAACCGATCCTGCGCCGCTGGCTGGCTCAGGTGCCCCTGACAAGCAGCGTACGTGTGGATGTGGACGTGGACCCGGTTTCGTTCATGTGAGAGCATCAGCACCCGCAAGAATGAAATGTCCTTTTTCTTCGCCCAGCCGCTGCCGCAACCATCGCGCAGCCGGACCATGCGGCCGGGTCTTGCTCCACACAACGGCCAGAGGTGCTTGTCTGGGAGATGGGTCAAACAACAATTCCGGCGTGACAATACGGGGTGAAACCGTGGACGACGCCAACACATGGTCACAAACAAAGGCCCATCCCACTCCCGCCCCGACCAGTTCAAGAATGACCCAGTTGCTCTCCACCCACCAGACATCGGACGCCACACGTAATTGCTTGCGTTCACGCGTTCGGTCCCGGGTAGCCACGAGAATCTGACGGTAGCGTTTGAGGTCTTCCCACGCCACCGGCTTATCGGCGAGCGGATGGTCACGACCGCAGACCAGACGCAACAGCACATGCCCGATGCTGTGAAACGCAAGGGAGGTCGGCGGCACATCCTGCTGATACATCACCCCGATATCGGCAGCACCGCTCTGCACCAGCGTCCCCACGTCTTCCATCAGTGGCAACAGGATCTCCAGTTCCACATGTGGGAACCGCGCAGCAAATTCCGCGAAGACATGCGCCATCGCGCGCTCTGGATAAAGCTCGTCAATCGCCACGACGAGACGGTTTTCCACCCCTTCCTCGAGAGAACGCGCGACACCGATCATGTGGTCACGGCGCTCGAGCACCACGCGCGCTTCTTCCAGCAGGCGCTGCCCCTCCGCTGTCAGGACCGCTTCGCGTCCATCCCGTGAGAACAGTGTCAGTCCCAGATCGGCTTCAAGATTGCCGATCTGCGTACTGATTGCTGATTGAGCGCGACCAAGCTGCCGCCCGGCAGCCGAAAACGATCCTGCCTCCACGGCGGCCACGAAGGCCTGAAGCTGATCGAAAGACACCTCCACAGACCCATCTCCTTTTTAGATGGATGCCAACTTTATATTCGACAAAAGGGAGATAGGTTGCCGCGCATGTCAACCGAAACCCAATCCTCCCCCGCCATGCGGAACGGCCTCGACCGACTGCGTCAGGCACTTCTTTTCGAGTGCCTCGCGCTGGCTCTCGTCATCCCTTCCGGCAGCGTGCTGTTTGGCGTGCCTACCTCCCACATGGGAGCGATTGGCGTCGGAAGTGCCATCACCGCGACTATCTGGAATTATGTCTACAACGTGCTGTTCGATCGGTTCATGGGACGCCTGACCGGCTCTACCCACAAGACCATCGCCGTGCGCGTGCTCCACACAGTGCTGTTCGAGGCCGGACTTCAGGTCGTGCTTCTGCCCGCCATTGCGCTGTATCTCGGTGTCTCGCTCATGCAGGCTTTTTCCATGAGCATGAGCATCGCGCTGTTCTATCTGGTGTATGCGTTTTTCTTCAACATGGCGTACGACACGCTGTTTCCGGTCGGGGCAAACACGTCAAAGCGCACCCTCAAAACAGCCTCTCATCAGGAAGCCTGAATCACCTGCGGCTTTTACTGTTTTTCCCGATGTGCGATGTGTGGAGCCGAAACATTGTCCGACCACCCCGATCGGGCGCAATTGCAGTGAGCCCCACCCGATGAACACGCGCCTTCCGGCTCTTCTTGTCCTCCTTGCCGCTACCGGTTGTTCCTACACGATCGATCCGCTCAAGAACTACTGCGCGGAGCCGGACATCGCCGCCGCTATCGTGAAGACGGCCAATGCGCCCTCACCACTGCCAGACATCACCAATCCGCCCGCCTCAAGCGCTGCCACGACATTCACGAACGGGATCATACGGGACTCGCTGTTCGGCTCGCATTATCAGGTTCTCGCCTGTCAGGGCACACTGACCCGTGCCGATGGCACGCAGGAAAAAGGCATCGCCGTTGCCAGCCGCAAGGACGGCAATACGGGCTGGCGCGATCTGTGGCTTGACCCTGCCTCACCCGACTACATGCGCGCATGGCTGTCGGATGAACGCATGAGCGCCTTCAAAGAGCGACAGATCAGCGAAAAGATTGCCCGCACACCGACGCAGTGCAAACCCTACGCCGAAGACCTCTTTCACCAGACGCACACCACGGGACTGGAAGACGGCGCGCTGCGTTCCACCCTCTATAGCTGCCTCTCGGCACATCACTTCAAGCCCATGCTCACCCCGTCAGGTGTGGCGCGCGGCCAAGGTGCCCAGCCACTTCCCACTTTCTACATTCCCTATTACCTCAATCCCGAGATCGAACTGAGCGGCCTGCAATATTACTGATCGCTCTCATCTGAACTTCATGAAATTACGACGGCACGCATCCATCTGACATGAACGACGGATGCTTGCATCCCGTCGCCGTTCGGTCTCTGCTGCGGGCCTTCTCCTTCGTCCCTCCTTGCAGAAACGGAGACAGGCCATGCGCGCCGTCGGCTATCAGAAGTCGCTTCCCATCACGGACGAGAATGCGCTCGTCGATATCGATCTTCCCACGCCTCAGGCTACGGGGCGCGATCTGCTGGTCGAGATCAAAGCCGTGTCGGTCAATCCGATTGACACCAAGGTCCGCAAGCGGGCCGAACCTCCTCCGGGTGAATGGAAAATACTGGGCTGGGACGCCGCCGGCATCGTGCGACAGACCGGTCCCGGCGTGACACGGTTTCGCCCCGGTGACGAGGTCTGGTATTCCGGAGCCGTAACCCGTCCCGGCACCAACAGTCAGTTTCATCTGGTCGATGAACGCATCGTCGGCCACAAGCCGAAATCGCTGAACTGGGCACAAGCCGCCGCCATGCCGCTGACAACCATCACCGCATGGGAGATGTTGTTCGACCGGCTCGACATCAGCCGCCCCATTCCGGGCGTAGCCTCTGCCCTGCTCATCATCGGAGCAGGCGGAGGTGTCGGTTCGATGGCGGTCCAGCTTGCCAAACGACCCGGAAACGTCCTCGTCATCGGCACGGCATCACGTCCCGAAACGACGGAGTGGGCGCGCGCTCTTGGCGCGAATCATGTCATCGATCACGCAAGCCCGCTCGCCCCTCAGATTGAAGCTTTGGGACTTGGCGCTCCGGGCTTCGTATTTTCCACCACACGCACCGACCAGCATTTCCCCGATGTCGTGAAGCTGATCGCACCGCAAGGTCGTTTCGGGCTTATCGACGATCCGCCATCGCTCGATGTCATGACTTTCAAGGCCAAGAGCGTGTCCACCCATTGGGAGTTGATGTTCACCCGCACCACCTTCGGGACGAGCGACATGATCCGTCAGGCAGAGATATTGGAAGAGGCGTCAAATCTCGTGGATGCGGGCGTACTGCGCACCACCCTGACCGACGTGCTCGGCCCGATCAACGCCGCTAACCTGCGGCGTGCCCATGCCCTGCTGGAAAGCGGCACGGTCAAGGGCAAAATCGCTCTTGAAGGCTTCGGAATCTGAAACGGTAGGCCGGGATTGAAGCTCGGCCTTCAGGATTTAGGGCGTGGAAGACGACGGCTCAGGCGGCAAAGAACGCAACGCCGCGGCAATCTGATCGGACGCCTGCCCGAGCAATGTGCTCAGCGCCCCCACCAGCGCTTCCGTCCCCGTCGCCGCTGGAGCCGTCAGATGCAGCGACTGCGCGACCCGCGCCGTATCGCTGTCGGCGCGATGCACCACCACCTGCATATCCAGCACGGCTGGGCCACCAGCACCCTCACGCGAGAAACGGGTCACGACCAGTTCGACAAAAGCCTGGGGATCGCTGGCCGTCGCATCGTCCTGCACAAAGAATGTCGTGCCCGGCAGGCGCTGGCGCAGATCCGCCACCACTACATGCGGAATCTGGGCGGAAAGTGGCGCGCTCCATGCGTCCGTTGTCGCAACATCGAGCTTGTAACCGCTGTCATCCAGCACGATCCGATCGCGATCCAGCGTCTCGGGAATGGTCGGCTTGCGGACTTCCACCAAAGTCGGAACGGTCGTCGAAGTAAGACCATATCCCGTTGCGCCGCCAGCACGCGCAACTGATGGCTGCAACGAATACAGGCTTGGCGTTGAAGAACTGCACGCCGCCAGTGTCACACCTGTCACGCCCAGCAGGAGGGTTCCGAGAACGGCACGGCGCACGCGAACGGCAGAGGAAATCGGAAGAAAGTGAGCCATGGCTTAGCGTCCCGTAACGATCGACGAGGGATGATTGGTCAGGAAATCGGTCATGAAACGCAGCGAACGCGCCGTCTCTCCCAGTTGCACGACCATGGCTTGCAGGCTTCTGTGGAAGTCCGTGTCACCGCCATAGCTTCCCAGCAGCTTATTGGCGTTCTTCAGCGTCTGGTCGAGCTGATCGCTCATTTCCGGCAGACGCTTCATGAGTGGCTGCATGCCCTTGTCGGCGTTGTCGGCCAGACGATGCAGACTGCGCAGCGAATCACGCAACTGGACAAGAGCCTCCTTCACTTCCGAGCTGTTCACGCGCTGATCCGCGTGAGCGAGAAGGTTGTTGGCGTTGTCACCAATCTGCTCGAACGGCATGGCCGCCAGCTTATCGGACACGGTGGAGAGCGACTGCATGATGCCACTCATGCCACCCGCCTGACTCGGGATGACCAGCGCATCGCCTTCCATCCATGTCTTGGCAGGGGTCGCTTTCTTCACGAAGTCGAAGGAAATGTTGGTCTCGCCCGTCAGCATACTCAGGCTGCTGGCGGAAGCGCGCATTCCGTTGTCCACAAGCGCCTGCATGGTCTGCAACATGCCATCGTGACGGATCTGGGAGGGCGGCAGAATGCGCTCGGGCTGCACATCCATGGCAACGCGAACCCGTGCATGACCGGTTTTCTGATCAAGCTGCAATTTCACATCCGTCACCGAGCCGATCTGGATGCCAAACATGGTGACAGAACTTCCCGAGGTCAGACCGGCAACAGAAGACGAAAGATAGGTCACGACGGGCAGACGCTCATGATATCCGGCGTCATCCGCCGTATCCTTGTCATCGTAGAGCTGGAAAATCGTATTGGCGGGCGCTTCTTCTGCCTCTTCGACAGAGTTGGCGGAGCGATTGAGGGAGAACGCCACACCACCCGAGAACAGCGCCTGAATGGACTGCATCTGCACCTTCAGGCCGCCCGCTCCGAACCCGACTTTCACACCGGAGACATTCCAAAAGCGCGTGTTGGTGCGCAGATAATGATCGTATGGCTCGCGCACAAAGAACTGGATCAGCACGGGCCCCACGCCGCCGGGCGGCAGCGTATAACCAAGCACTTCTCCCACATCCACGTCACGGAAGAACACGGGCGCGCCCGGTCCGATGGAACCGATGGCCGGTGCCACGAGAGTATAGGTCCGGCCCGGCTGATCGGACTGGATGCCGGGGGGCGATTCAAGTCCCGTGAACACCGTAGTGCGCTGTCCACCCGGCGGCCCGGGATCGAAGGCGATATACGCACCTGAGAGCAGCGTCTCCAAACCTGTCACGCTCGCGCCATTGATGCGCGGACGCACCACCCAGAAGCGTGACTTGTCCGTCAGCAATCCGGACGCGCTGGCGGTCATCTGCACCCGCACATCAACGTGGTGCTTGTCCTTGGACAGCGTGATGGAGTCGACGGTGCCCAGTGTCACAGCCTTGTTCTTCACCTGTGTCTGACCGCTGGTCAGACCATCGGCGGTGTCGAAACTGATGAGAATCTCGGGGCCACGATCATACAGGCTGCGCCACAACAAAAAGACGGCAATCAGCACCGAGAGGATCGGGATGATCCAGATGATGGAGAAGCGGGTCTTGTTGACAGTCGCCACCGGCAGCGCGTCGTCATCGTCGTCCTGACCACGCGGGGGAGAAGAATTCTGATCCGAAGTCACGCTTGCACCGGCTCCATGTCGCCCCGTTCGAGGGCCTCGTCCTCGTGCGCAAGGCACGACTGACCCATTGTGTTGTCACTGCGCGGAGGGGCATCCGCCCGCAGTTTCCCATTACGCCCCGCCGCATCCCACATCAGACGGGGATCGAAGCAATGGGCAGCGAAAATGGTCAGCACCACAACCGCAGCAAACGACACCACGCCCGCATTGGCACGAATATTGGCAAGGGAACTGAACCGCACGACGGCCACGAGAATGGAAATCATGAACACGTCGATCATGGACCAACGACCGATAATATCGATCATCCGGAAAAGCTTGGAACGAAAGAGCAGTTTCTTTGCTGAGCGGCGTTTCGTTGTCCAGATCATGTAAGTCAGCCCCACGATCTTGGCGACCGGCACCGTCACACTTGCGAACAGAACCAGCAGGGACAGCGGGATCATCCCATCTTCCCACAACTCGATTGCGCCTTCGATAATGGTGTGGCCCGTTCCGTTTCCCACCTTGATGACGGTCATGACCGGAAAGAGATTGGCGGGAAAATAGAAAATAAAGGCTGAAAGAAGAAGGGCGACGGTCCGCGAGATACTGTTCACCTTGCGACGTCGCAGATCGTGGCCGCAACGTGGACACACCCCGACCGAATCCGTCTGGGGAACCGGCTGCGGGAAAACGCCGACAAGACCGCAGGAATGACACGACAACATGTTTTCATGGGGCGGCAGACCGTCGAGATCATGCACAGAAACCCGATCGACCTTCATCCGCCGTCCATCGGGAAGCTGCAATGTCCCCTCAACCCGGCGTCGCTGCCAGATCCACTCCTGATCCAACGTCTGGTCGGTTGCCGCCATGCTGATCATCAGCGCCGCGATGAGATAGCACGCCGTCCCAACCTCCACATGCGCCAGATCCACGAGCTTCGTGTAAGCCACGAAAATCCCGAGGATGTACACCTCCATCATCGACCATGGACGCAGCTTGTCGTACCAGGCCATCAGATTGGGCGCCCAGTCCGGCAGTTCTTCGAAGAACCCGGCGGTGAGGATCAATCCCATGATGGCGATGACGATGCCGGGTGCGAGAACGGTCACAATGCCCACAAGCATCCCGACCTCTCCCCATCCCTCGTGCAAAAGCTCCATCGGTCCGGTCAGCAGATTGACCGTACGCTCCCGACCATAGAGATCGAGCGTCATCAAGGATGAAGCCAGCGTGGCGAGATAGAGAGCGGCCGAGGTGATGCAAAACGCTAGCGGAGCGGCCAACGGGGCCGTTTTATTACGGCGCTCAAGCACTTGCCCGCACCTTACGCAGCGGGCGGCTGTTCCGGGCTGTACCCTGTCAAGTTCTTGAAACTCCCCACAACAGGGACACTCGACCAGACCGTCAACGACCGTCACATGCGATGCCTGACGCCTCGGCCTGCGGGCCAGTTGGATGGCGCCACGATACAGACGCAAAGGAAGAGACGACGGCATGATGTCATCTTACCGCGAAGCTCACATTCCCGAAAGGCGATGGAGATATTTCAGCCATGCCAAAGAGTGTCGGCTTGTGTCGACCTTTTGAAGGAGATTTGATTTTACAGGAAAACCGCGAGGTTAATGGTGCCGGTTAGAGGATTCGAACCCCTGGCCCCATCATTACGAAACTCGTGCTCTAAATACACACTGAAACGCACCGAACCGCATACAGTCGCAATATCAAATGGTTACGGTGGACAGTGAATGTCGCGGTTACGAACCCAGCCGCACAGAAACGCCCCGATTGCACTTTCAGATGAGTCCGGATTGAGTCCGGAAAATCCAATGACATGCTCCAAGATAAGCCCGGAGCATGGGAAAATTCAGGGAGTTACACTAATGTAGGTGTAACTGTGTAACTTGTGTAACACACATATATATTATATTGATTTTATTGTGTTTTTTGTCACCCACAGCGTTACACCTTGCGTTTTCGAAGGTGTAACAGGTGTAACGACGGCTTGCCGATGAAGCTCACAAAACGGGAAATAGACGCTCTCGCCTGCCCGCCAGGGAAGCGGGACGCCATGTTCATGGATGAGGAACTTCGAGGCTTCGGGATCCGAGTGACCGAGGCAGGGAGCAAGGTGTTCCTGTTTCAATATCGCTTTGCCGGTCGCGTGCGACGACTGGTTCTGGGGCCTTATGGCGACCTGACACCTGCTCAAGCTCGTAGACTGGCCGAGGAGGCTCGTGGACGAGTGCTGGCTGGCGGTGATCCGCTCGGGGAAAGAAAAGCCCGCGCGCTGGCCGCCCAGGCCGAAATGGTGCGACGTACGGCGGAAGCTGCTGCCGACGCCCTGACGCTGGATGTGCTGATCGATCGGTGGCAGACCGGCCCTCTGTCTGATCGAAGCCCCTCCTATCGTAAGGAAGCTCCTGCTCGCCTGCGCTCCGGCCTGTCTGTCCTATTGGAGCGTCCAGCCCGCTCCATCTCTACGACCGAGCTACAGGTGCAACTCGATGATCTGACTTCCCGCCATCCCGTGGCAGCACGACGGCTTCATGCGCTCGGACGCGCCATGTTCGGCTGGGCTGAAAAGCGCAATCTCGTTCCGACCAACCCCTTCACCTCGGTTACCATGGAGGGTCGCGATACCTCGCGAGATCGCGTGCTGACAGATGTCGAGCTTCGCGAGCTTTGGACCGCAGCCGGTCGGCTTGCTTATCCGTTCGGCCCCTTCATCCAGTTGCTTACCCTGACGCTACAACGGCGGGACGAGGTGGCCGGCATGAAATGGGCGGAGTTGGATGCGGAGATGACTCACTGGACGATTCCAGCTGAGAGAGCAAAAAATGGACGCGCGCATATCGTCCACCTTTCCGAGCCGACCCGACAGATCCTCACCAATCTGCCCAGGCAGCTGGATCCGGAGAGCAACGGCCCCTCGCCTTTCGTCTTCACCAGCAATGGTCGCACGCCCATCTCGGGGTTTTCCAAGACCAAAACCAAGCTGGAAGAGCTGATGACGGAAGCCGCTCGTTCACTCAGAAAAAATGCTTCGTCCTTGGCCACCACAGACTGGCGGCTCCATGATCTTCGGCGCACCGGCGTAACAGTCATGGCACGGCTCGGGATCGGGCATCATGTCGCCGATCGGGTGCTAAACCATGTCCAGGGAGCCATCAAAGGCGTCGCTGCCGTTTATCAGCGTCACGAGTTTCTGACGGAACGGGCAGTGGCGCTGGATACATGGGCTCGGCACGTGCTGAATGTGGCGGAAAAACATGGGAATGAGCCTTCGGATGGCAAAGTCGTTCCGCTGCGGCGCTGATTCGATTGATTACAAAAACTTAATCTAAAGCGGCAATGCGGCACCATGCGGCTTGATTCGTCGCCATGCGTTTCGGTGCATTTCTAACCAGAAACGCCCCGTTTCGCCCTCTCTTGTCATCATTCTGCGCCCATCGAATATCGCTTTCACCACCACACAAGGGAGCGATTTCGGTGAAGAACCCAAGCCTGCTTTCGGTCGATGAAACGGCGCGTCTTGCACGGGTTCATCCCCGCACAATGCGTCGTTACCTGGCGGACAATATCGGACCGGACATGACGCGCATTGGGGGCCGCGTGTTCATCCGCGAAGATCACTTCCGTGCTTGGCTTCGCCGTAGCGTCGTTCCGCAGACCGGAACCATCCACGCATGAACAGTCCATTTTCCTACTTGCGGAAGCGTAAGGCGACTGCGGCCCGAAAGCATCAAGCTGCTGCCGACAATAAAGGCTTCAGCAGTCGCTTCCTGCACCTGAACGAAAGACAGCCGTCCGCCGGTGCGCGGCTTGTCGCTGCCCATGAAGCCGCAAGACCGATCCGGGATCAGGCACGAGAAGCGCCAGCAATATCTACGGTCGTGACGAAAAATGATCATTCGCCAGGCCACCGGCTTGTCGCTGCTCATGTGCGCCAAGCTGAGGCAAAGGAATGCTCTGGACGCTCCCAGTTAGCCGCTGCCTCACCTGGCGAACGAATGCTCGCCTTGGCCAAGCGCCGCCACGGATCCTGAAATTCAGCACTTCGCCACTCTCACCGATGGGGTTTGTCCCTGCGCGGCAAAAACCCTCCTCATGGAGCCTCAATATGATCAAGATTTCCGGTCTTCCATCCCTGCTACGCGGGAAGCAAGATGAGTCGCAAACCGCTGAGCCGCGTCAGTTTGGCGAGGAGTTGCCCTCTATCGTCCCCATGAAGTCCGAGTTGCAGACTGGGACGGCTTCCGATCCGCTTACGGAAAAGCGGATCGCACTGAAGCACCTTCAGGACGCGCGTGCAGGGCTACTGGCGGACTACCATGCCAAGCAGGAAACTGCGGACAAGGCTGAGCGTATTGCCGCCGATCTCAAGGAACGTCGGGGAGCCCTCTCTGGCGTGAACGATGAGATCGATGCGTTCTACCAGCAGGAGATTGAAGCCAGCCTTACCACTGACGGGCATACGGCACTCTCTGAACTCCCGGAACATCTAGCAACTCGCAAGCGTGAATTGGATGGGCTAGAGCGCCAGATTATCGTGGCAGAAAGCTGTGCTGAGCGACGACGCGAAGAGGCTCGTGCTGTGCGTCATGAGTTGGAAGGATTGGCGCAAAGCCGAGAGGATGCACTTCAACGAGTGATGTCCTATGTCGCGGAAATTGAAGCTTCCCGCATCCGAAATATATTTGCACAGTACGTCGAAGCCGCGGTGTCTTTATTGGCTCTGACACGCCAGCAGTTCCACCAATGTGATTACGCTGCTTCCTCTATTTCAGAGAAGCCAGTCTACGCTGAGAAAAATCTAACCGTCTCGAATCACGTCTTGGCGGCTTCGCAGGGCTTCCAGCTCGATATGGGAATAATTGCGAGTCAGCATCTTGGCCGTTTGGCCGCCGATCAAGAGAAATGGCATCAGGTTATCAAGCGCCTGAGGGATGATGCTTGTGCGGATTGCAGCGATCTATGTCGGGATCTGCCGGACATCTCTTCTGCTGCCTGAACTCTCCCTACGAAGTCTTGGGAAATTCCCCCAGACCCGCATCTCGCCTATTTGTCCAATAGATTACGGCGTCATGAGTGTCTGGAACTGTTAAGTCAGATTGAGCGGATCTTGGGTGTGCGAGCAAAAACAGTTCAGCACCCAAGAGTTTCTGGACGCTTTGAACAGCTGACGCAGCAATCCTGATGCGCCTCAAATCTTTGATAGCGGAAAATGATGTGCAGATGGTGGCAGCGTTACCGCCAGAACACTTCACTGCGCGAGAGAAAATGGTTGATCCAACTCGACTTTGACCGCCCTTGTGAAAATCACGGAAGGGACGGCATGCAATGCCGCTCTGCCGGAAATCCTCACGTGATCGCGTTTAACGAACATCGAAATAAGCGATAACCAACATCGGTAAACGGACTGTGAGACGCACACACAATTAACCCTTCATTCACCATCACTCCGCACGATTGGTTTTGGAGGTGAAGATGAAAGACTCGAAAAAGGAAAATCTCTCGCCAGAAGATGAAGCCGGCCGTCTCGTCGGACTACATGGCTTGTCTGCCCGAAGTGTGGCTGCTGACCGGCTGGAGCGAGCACACCAGCTTGGCCTCACTGATGTCGTGGACCATTGGTACCGAGTGTATCGCCTATTGTCCGAGAGTGCGGGACGCCCTGCTAAAGCTCCCCCCCTCAGGAATTGGCCGTCGAAGCAAAATGCTGCCACGTCTACCTACAGGCAGCACCAAAGCGTCCAAGGTGACGTCGCACAACTGAGGCGTCTTTCGCGGATGAGCATCCAGTCTTGACGCGGCCGCACCGTTCTTCGCCTGGGCACATATCGGACAAGGTCTACCCAATGCGGCCGTTTGTTCGCTCTCGGTCGGAGTGCTCTCCGTATTTCTGCCTCGCGACCCCCGAGCATCAGGGGTGACACGGTTTTCGGGGTCACCCCTCACACTAGAGGAGCCTGCAGCAGGCGACCTCAATTGCGTGCTTGGAGCACTCCCCCCATAACTTCCGACAAAATGTTACGCTTGGCGCAAGTGGGTGTTACGGATCTAGCTGGCTCTGAAACAGCCATAAATGCGAGCTTGTGCGCGATATTCTCCCGTCATTGATACTGTTCGCAAGCGTTGCACTTTTTCGGAAATGGCGCCCTCTACTGTCTCCACCTAACTGGCTGACATTTCACAGAAATATCGCAAAGTGGTTACGCTTGACGACAGCAAGACAAATGTCTCTCGCGAGAAATTACATATAAAAATCAATGTCCTGGCTTGACCCGACATTTTGAGGCGTAATCGCTCCCTGAATCACCGCCTCTTCTCCAGCTTTCTGGCGTGGCTAAAGAGCCGACAGATCTATGTCTCAAGTGGATGGCGCAATTTGGCGCAACGTCGAAAACGACCCGTCCAGACCATGTCTCAAGTGGATGGCGCAAAATGGCGCAACGTCGAAAACGACCCGTCCAGATCATGTCTCAAGTGGATGGCGCAAAATGGCGCATCGGTTGAAACAGCCCCTCTCGGAGCATGTCTCAAGTGAATGGCGCACAGTGGTGCAAGTCTCCTCTGACGTCTCTCTCGGGACAGGTCTCAAGTGGGTTTTGACACGTCCCTCTCGTTCCACAATGTGAGCGATTTATTCGCCATCGTCCGGACCGAAAACGGTACGATTTTTGGAGACGATATTGCGACGTGAATAACCTCAGTCACCATCGTTGGATGACGTTTTTGTTCTATCTCCAGCAGCGGCAATGAGCCCAGCCTGTCCTGGTAAAATAGAACCGGTATGGAGCCACCGTCATGCGTCGCAGTCTTGCTCTCTTCAGTGCGGTCTCGGCCATGGTTTCAACGATACTGGCGATGCCAACTAGTGCGGCCGAAACCCCATTCAGTCGGCTCTATGTTTTCGGTGACAGCTATAGCGACAGTGGCGCCTCACGCACCGTTTCCAATGAAGCCGTTAATGCCAAGATTCCCCAGGCGGTGATGCTCCCTGCGGATGATAAAACGGGGCTCTATTGGAGAGGACGGTGGAGCAATGGCCCGACTGCGGTTGAGGACTTGGCCAACAAGATGGGGACTCCCATCGAGAATGTAGCGGTCGGTGGTGCACGATGTGGTAGCGGGAATTATTACACATGGCTGGACGGCTGGCGGGACACCGGTCTACGGGGGCAGGTGTTGTCATTCATTTACGCCAGACCCCGTCTTGATCCAGCCGCCCTGTACGTTCTCGGCGCCTCCGCCAACGATATCTTTCTCCACGAAGATATGGCTACGCCGCAGCCGCTCCCGGCAATCGCTGAGCAATGCGCCCAGGAGATGAAGGGAGCTATCGAACTTCTCCAGCAGCACGGGGCGCGGCATTTCCTGATCTTCGGTGCCTACAGTCTCGACCGCGTGCCGGCGGTTGCGAAAGACCCTCATGCTGCGGCGGAAGCGCGCGCTTTTCAGGCCGAATACGATCGGCGTGCGCAGACCGCTATCGAGCCGATCACAGCATCTGCGGGATCACGCATCATCTGGTTCTCATGGAGCAACGCGACCGAGAAGCTTCTCGCAAATACCCAGCCAGAACGTCTGTCAGATGTTGTCCATCCATGTCAGCCCACGCTTCCTGCACCCGGCAAGGTTTGCGGCGATCCAGACGCCCATCTCTGGTGGGACGAATATCATCCGACACGACGTGCTCATGCTCTCGTTGCGCAGCAGATACTGGATGTGGTGCGGGAGAGTGCTTCCGCGCACTGATCCACCTAGAGCCACTGATCTACCCCACCGTGCCGTGAGCATGTGCCGCGGTGATGCTGACTGAAGCTGAACGACCCGTCGCCACACTTGGCGGACGCGCCCGGAGGCGATGCTCCGTTGCGCGTGTGAGCAGGAGAATGAATCACTCGGCCATCGCGCGGTTCGTGTAGTGCCTATGCTCCAGAAGCTGACCTTCGTCCGGCTCGACATAAGGGGTAGTCTCACTTGTCGGCGGGAGAGCGGGAGGTTATGGCCCACGTGCCGTGGCAGGGAGAGGCGCGAGAACCAGTGCCACACAGAGCGCGACCATGACACGGAAAGAGGCGAGCATCGTCATTGCAGCCAGTATCGGAGCCCGTTTCATTCTCGCCTCATTTCGGTTTTCATTCTCAGCAACGAACTCTACGCTCGCGGGACGCACATCGCACCCATGCGTCCCGAACACAATGCTCGTCTGTTCGTAGCTTTGACCTTTGCCGCGTGAAGGCGATGCTCTCCATTGGTTGGTCATGGGGGGATAGCGTGCCGCGACTTGGCAAAGCGCGTCGCCATAATGGGATCCCTATATCGGCCAGCATCATCGCCTTGTTCGGGGAAACATCCGTCGATGTCATATTCGTCGAATACCGTTTCGGCGACGGCATGGAACGGTCCTTGGTGCTTTCATGATACGTGCTGCATTTTGTAATGTGACAAAATCCGATCACACGTTTCTACAAGCTGGGCGTGGTGAATCAGGAACACACCCGTTGTTGCAGAGGCTTCATATGCAGCTTTTGTGAAGGTCGAATTTGTGGCGACGATAGCAGCGGCTGATCCGGTGTGTGTGCGTGCCGTAAAGGCTTGCTGGACAGCGTCATTGCCGACTGATTTTGAATACAGCTTGCACTGTACGACAATCTTGCATCCTTCCTTTGTGGCGATGACATCTGCGCCTTGATCGCCGCTCTTTTGGGTGGCGTGTGCCTCCCATCCATCCGCCCGAAGAAGCAGGGCGCAGTATTGCTCGTAGTCGAATGGATCCATACGGGGATCGTATATGCTTGGATCGCTAACATAAGTGTCCTGCACTGCAGATATGGGCAGCGGCTCTCGTGCTAGCTGATTTATGAGGGTGACTGCACGACTTGCAATCGACTTCCAATATTTTGAAAGGCCTCGGTTATCCAGAATAGGCATAAGTCGCGTTGATGCGAAAAAAGCGACTTCCTTTGACCAAGCATCATAACTGATCGTACCATACCTATCAGGTAGTGTTTTCTGAGCGTATTGTATTTGAAGATTCTTCTTCTGTGAGTTGATTTCACTGGAAACAAAATTCCACGCCATTTTCGTGTTTTTTGTTTTGATCCAGAAGAATAGTCCTCCAATGCAGGCGCAGACAATAATAAAAATAAGCAATATAAAGCCGCCACCACTCGTGTCTGATGCCGATGTAGTAGAATTGTAGGTCGTCGACAAAGGAGAGGCTGCCCCGTCAATGGGCGAAGGCGCTGGGGGAAATGTCGATGCATTATCTGTAGCTGGGACTCCCGTGATCAAAAGAGCAGCGGCAGCGTTCGAAAGAAAGCCATCGGCCGGCGAGATATTGTGATCCTGCTCCCACGCAATGATAGCTTTGCGCGTTGCCTCCCCGTAGACGCCGTCTGCGACGGTTCCCGCAGGAAGATAGTGAAGATCAACAAGGCGTTGTTGGAGGAATATATGTTCGTCGATTGGCCTTTGCGCCTCTTCGAGAGCCCCACCGTGCAAGCGTTTTTGGTATTTTGCCGTAATTGAGTCTATTTTCTCGATATAGCAAGCCGGGTCTGCCGTAGGCTGGCTGACATTTACTTGCCCGACGTTATTCAGACAATCTGCGAATTCTTGGTCAGCAATCGCCTCACGCTTGAGGGATTTCCACCCTGATTTTCCTACAACTTGGCGTAGGGCGTAATAGGTCTGATCGAACATCAGTTCGTGCTTGGCTGCATCACTGTTCTGGCACAGCATGACGGCAATAGTGTCACTTTGACTGACACGCGAGCAGTCAAAATCGGGATGGTAAGAGACGATATGGGGTGCAGCCGTGTTGATGACTGCATTGGATGCGAGAGGCTGGGCCGCTGCTTTTTTAGGACTACTGGTGGAATGGCCAAATATTGCTACCGCAATGCCAAGCATTACCGCTCCGCCGAGAAGTGATCCCGCCTGTTTTTCCGCCTTCTTGCGTCGATAATAACGGCGGTTGTATGCGGCTTTTTTATAATCTCGCATCCAGAATGGTTTCGAACTTCTCTGGCCCACAATGGCCCCCTTTAATAAAAATCCCAAATCGTATCGGCGAGAGTGATCAACCGAGGTCCACCTTTATTGCTCAATTCTTTCCGCTTGCAGTTTCTTCAGCCGTACTCCGGCACCTCCGCCGTTCTCTGCGATGAACTCCACGCCTGCGGCTTCTAGGGCGACGCGGATGGCGTTCACAGTCCGAGGATAAAGCGCTTCGCCTCGCTCAAAGCGGGTGACAGTCGTCGGTGAAACGTCAGCCGCAGCCGCCAGCTCGCGTACTCCAAGCTGCAAGGCTGCACGTGCCATTCGGCATTGAGCGGCGTTCAAAGTGTTACCCTGTGACAAAGTTATTGACTTCTGCCCAAAGAGTGACACATTGAGCCTACCTTGTCACGTGGTGACAAGGCGGCCGGGCGTAGGAGGTGAGAGTCCTTTGCCCGACCTAACCACAACCGAAGCTGAGGTTCGGCAATGGCTGAGAATGCCCATAGCACACCCGCATCCGTGCGGGCAGCGGAGTCACGCGCCAATATCGCGGTGGCCCTCTTTGTCTCCTTCCTGATCGCCCTGTCTGTATTCGGGCTCGGCTCGCCCGATCCAGTCACGTCTGGCCGCGCCTATGCGGTGGAGGCTATCCGATGAATGGTGAAACCGGCACGGTCCCGGCTCACGAAAGCACGGCCGATCTCGCCCAGGCATTCCCTATCCGCACGCACGCGCTGAACGCGGCGGACCACGGGCTGATCCAACAGGCCCGCGACGTCACGGCCAAAGAACTGAGAGCACGGGCAACGGTGGATGACACTGAAGCGGATCCGCTCTTTGCCGAGACAACGGATGGCATACGCGCCATGGCGGATATCAAGCCGGCCACATGGGATGGCTGGTTCGCCCGGCAGGTCGCCTTTTCAGTATGGACCGGAGCGAGCAAGCCATGCGCGGATTCCGCATCTGAATGGGCCGAATTTGCCTCTGGCCGTGATGCCATGACCATGCTGGCCAATCCCCCGCCACTGGCGGATGCCGAGCTGATCGACATCTGCCAGCAGGCAGCGGAACTGCGACAGAAGGAAGACGATCACACCATCCCGGACGATGAAGCTGAGCGCTACGCGGACCGCTTCTGGGATGAGGTGAAGCGTATCCGTGCGCGACGGGCGATGACCATCGACGGCGCACGCGCCCTGGCACGGCTGATTGAAGACACGGACGGTAGTCTGCCGAAGAACCCTCGGCGCCTGTACATGTCCGAACTGGTGGAGACGCTGGTGCGCTCACTGGCTGAGAGCACGGAAGCTGCAGCACCGGATAACCAAGAAGTAAGCGAAGATTATCCACCAAGCCGTCTGGGACCTGCCGGTGCGTTTCACGCTTACGAACTGGCCTGCCGACGCCGCGCTGCTTTTGAGGACGTGGACGCCGCTCAGGGACGCGCACGGACAGCGAGCGGAATGGGCAAGATTGAAGCCAATCGACAAGCCGATGTCGCGGCCGACTTGGCGGCCGCTCTCATCAAGCTGGCTCCGTTTACAAGGTGCGAGACGCTTTCGGATGTAGGCGCCCAGGTTGGTATCGCTCTGGAATTACTCGACGAAGCAATCTCCTTGGAAGAGACGGATCCAGCGAGCATCCGAGCGGCCTATCTGGCGCTTGCAAGCACTCTCCCGACGCTTGTTCGGGTCGCAGGACGTGACCTGACACGGGCGATTGACCCCATTTTCTTCAGTGACGAGCAGGCAATGCGCGCTGGCGCACAGGCCCTGACAGGAGATCCGATGAGTTATCAACCAGAGAAACGATGGAGCGTCCGGCGCGACCAGCCTATACGCGAGATAGGCTCACCCGATGCGGTAACCATATGCGCTTACGCACGAGCTGGAGCGAAAGCCATAGCCGATACCAGCTTTATCGGGCTTTCCCATGCATATCATGAAGTATCCAAGGCCCTCGAACGTCTTCCTGCCTGCTCAGACCGGGAATTTAATGATCTTTTAGATCAGAAATATCTCCTTCTCGGTCGTCTTGGTGAAATATCGGGAAATACATCTGATGATCTCGTGGCAAAATCTCTAATCGTAATGGAGCGTCTACCTGAGTATCTACACGTATTTGAATCTGAAAAGACCAATCCAGATATTCAGATTGCTATCAGTCTAGCTCACGATGTGGTGAAATACCTTGGAGAACGGACAGCATGATCAACAGTATCAAGATGCCGTTTCGGGTCGCAGGACGTGACCTGACACGGGCGATTGACCCCATTTTCTTCAGTGACGAGCAGGCGATGCGCGCTGGCGCACGGGCTCTGACAGGAGAGTTGTCATGATGATCTTCACTTGCCCCATGGTGGGGACAGTACACCAGACGTTGCCTGTTCCCGGTTTGCATCCGATGCTGCTGGACGGCGCGGCTAGGTTTGGCCGCCGAACGCCGGAACCCCACGTCTGGCCGGCCGCGCCATCAACTCTTGCGCGTGGGGATGGCTGGCGTGGGGCTTCTATGGCGGATTCCGACAAAAAGAACTGGCTGGACAGTTTACAACCGGTTGACCGGCGCACTGCGGAACGTCTTTTGCAGGACATCGGCGAGAGTGCGTTTACACGCATAGCGCGGGCCTACGTCTCGGTCGGCGCAAAACGAGGTGCACCACCCAAAAAACTACATGAGGACTGGATCGCCGAAGGGTATCGCCTTTGGCTGCTTTCCGAAAATGCCTCTTTCAAAAAAATAGCTGAACAAGTCATTTCTGCTGACAAGGCAATTCATGAAAACGAACGTCAGGGCCGCATCAGAGCATTAGAAAGCGCTCTTAGGAAGACAGTCAGAAAGCGTGAAGCTGAGGCGGAATTGCTGACAGTTGCCGAACTGAAAGAGCGTCTTTCAATGCCTGATCTCCTGACGAAAATTGAACTTAGTTTGGCAATCCATGAAAACCATATCCGCCGTGATTGCAGCGCAAGAGACTTGTATTCATATATATCGAAGGAATTAAAAATAATTGATTCTCGCTTAAATTTCCAAAAAAGATGCAAAACAAATACATTTGGACTAATTGCCAAAACATTGGAAATATATGAAAACTCAATAGATGAATATCGAAGAAGAAAAGAGGCTAAGCGGAACGCAATACGTGATAATGCCTTTTTCGAAGCCTTCAGTGATATAATCCCGGAAGAGTTACCGGTGTCAGTCGCCTACCAATGGAAAAAAGACTGCACGAATTTTCTGCGTGCCGAAGTGCAGCGCTGGAGAGAGACAACAAAAAACGCCTGATTTTTTGCTGTTGTCTCTTGCATAAAAAACGCACCAATAGAGAGCCGCACATAGAGATGAACTAATTCGCCTCTAATCGCGGAGAAACGAAATGAATCCCGTTGCTTTCGTCCGCCCGAAGGTTGTTCGAGCGGCCCACACTCCCGTCCAGTCCGCGCTTCTGAACGAAAGAAGCGCCGCCAATTATCTCGGCCTGCACACGCGCACTTTGCAAAAGGGCCGACAGGATGGTTCTGGCCCTACATTTATCAAGCTTGGTCGACGTATCGCTTACAGGCAATGCGATCTTGATGCCTGGGTCGAAGCACACGCTGTCCGTTCCACGGCCGATGCCACGATGCGTCTGGGAGCAAAAGCATGAGCGCCGCAGAAACTTATGCATTTTTCGCGGACAAGGATGGTGCGCTCTATCGTTTTGCGGACTGGCGCGGCATGCCCTCACTTCTCGAAACCGTGTTGAGCCTCTTTGGTGAACAGTCCGAAGTGGGCAAACCCCTGACCGAGGAGCGCCAACGTGCGGGAAAGCGGCTGGGAGCCAGCCCACCCGTGCTGATCGGTCTCATGCGCTACACAGCCGGACAGCAAGCGATAGCGGATCTGCAAAAAGCTTTTGCGGCAGGCATTGCCTCTGGGACGTTTGGAGAGATGCCAGAGCTTTATCCGCTTTTTGTGGAATGGTGGTGGCGCGTGTGCGAGCAGGCAAGTTCCAAAGCCCTGCGGAACTGGCTGCACCGTCCCTTGATGGTCGAATTGTTGTGGAACGCTTCGTGGCGCGACATGGCCATCCGATCCATCCAGGAAGAATGTGCGGTCATTGATCGGACGGCTGGATGCATCCGCGTCCACAAGGAGGAATCTGCCTCTGATGCTGTAACAGCAATGCAGATCGAAAGCGCGGGGGCCGTAGCATGAGTGCGATCGAGACGCCGCAGGGCCTGCTGTGGGGTGGTTTCTCGCAGTTCGGCAACCACACGCCGCTCAATCACCTCCTGGACCTGATGCTGCGCTCTCGAGATTACCTCGGATCGGGGCATGATACCGCGGCCTTTGAGGCGATGATGGCTGCGGCACGCGCTTTCACCCCTGCTCCTGGAGTGAGCGAACTTGCAGGTCTCGCGCGGCGCGAAACCGCACTAAGGGAGTTCCTGACCGGTTATGATTCCGTGGTCGATTTCCTGAGCTGTGAAGTGCTGAAAGATCCATTGTGGTCCGTGGAAGGCGGCTTAATCCAGTTCCGCCGTGTGCTCCAGAGCGATGCGGGATCTGAGGCGACACTGGAATGGCTGGACACTCTTCCATGGTCCGAGATCCTGTCGGACGCCCGGCGCATGGATCATGCCGTGCAAGAGTTCTGTGCCGGTCGCGCTTTGCTGGATGAAAGCGGCGTGATCTTTGCCAAGGATACGGACTGTGCGCGGGCCTGACGCCAGAACCCTTTCGCACCTTCTGGCGGAGCGCATCGTCGCGCTCGCCCCCGAGTTGCTGCGTGCCGGCCATCGGGAAGGCTGCGAATGGCGCTGCGGATCCTTGGCAGGCGAGAAAGGTCAGTCTCTGGCCGTACGGCTGACCGGCCCACGCCGGGGAGTGTGGTGCGATTTCAGCGGCGGCCAAAAAGGAGATGCTCTGGATCTGGTGGCGGCCGTTCTGTTTGCAGGCAGCCGCCGTGACGCCATGGCCTGGGCGAAGAATTGGCTCGGCATAGGTGATGGCCCAGTGCCGCAACCGACGCGACAGCAGATTTCCGAAAAAACGAATAACCAGGAACTGGACCGCGATGAGCAAAGGCGGCGCGCCAAAGCCCGCGAGCTGTGGCACCAGACGCCAGCAGGCATCGCGGATACGCCGGTCGAGCTGTATCTGCGCGGTCGTGGCATCGATCTGCGCGAAATGGGACGCGCGCCGGGCTCGCTGCGATTCAATCCCGCCGTCTGGTGCGCTGAGGTCGAACGTCCGTTGCCAGCCATGCTGGCCGCCATCTGCGGTGCCAATGGCAAACAGGTAGCCGTCCACCGGACATGGCTGGTGCAGACAGCGTCGGGCATGTGGACCAAGGCGGATCTGCGGGCAAGCAAGAAAGTTCTGGGAAGTTTTGCAGGTGGTTCGATCCGCCTATGGCGCGGGGCGACCGGCAAGAGTCTGGGCATGGCCGAACCCGGAGAAAGCGTGATTGTGGCGGAAGGGATCGAAACCGGTCTGTCTGTTGCGCTCGCCTGTCCGGAATACCGCACCCTTTGCGCCGTGAGCCTCTCCAACATGGGCCGTCTCGAACTGCCTGAAGCCATCACGGACATCATCATCGCAGCGGACAATGACGCCGGCAACGAAAGTGCCCGGAAAGCCTTGGACGCTGCCTGTCAGAAATTCATCGAGCAGGGCCGCATTGTGCGTGTGGCCATGCCGGAAACGAAAGGCCGGGACTGGAACGATGTCATCCGGGAAGAAAATGGACCAAAAGACGGGGCGCGGACGTAATCGTGTGCGAGCGGCGCTCGAGGACGCCAAGGTCGTGAAACTGCCGGTATCATCGCAGCAAACTGAGTTCAGTAGACCGCCACCAGGCGTGTCACGTCGGTTTGTGATGCAGGCGGAAGGCCTGTTTCGGAATTCCGGCGATCCAGACAAGCCAAATACTTTTATCTGCGGACCAATCGAGTGCCTGGCCGAAACGCGGGATGCGGAAGGAAACGGTTGGGGCCTGCTGCTCGGCTGGACCGACCGTGACGGCGTGCGACATGAAGAGGCGTTTGCTCGCGCCCTGTTTTCCGGCGACTGCGGCGAGTTACGGAGCCGTCTCGCCAGTGGCGGTCTCACATTGGCCAGCGGACCAGCCGCCAAGAATGGCTTTTCCGAATGGCTGGCCACGATTTCAACCGATCAGCGGGCACGAAGCGTGAGCCGGATTGGCTGGCACACTTTCCGCGACGGTCCGGTCTACGTGCTGCCGACCGAAACCTTTGGCCATACGTATGAACGAGTGGTGTTGCAGCAGGAAACAGTCGAGCCGGATCTGTTCAACATGGCTGGCACGGTCGATGAGTGGCGTGAGCGCATCGGTTACCTGTGCCGTGGCAACTCGCGTCTCGTGCTGGCGGCCGCAACGGCATTCGCCTCACCTCTTCTCACTCTGCTCGGCGAGGATGGCGGCGGTTTCAACCTTCTGGGGGCATCGCGCCTGGGCAAATCGACCGCTTTGCGCGTCGCTGCCTCAGTTTGCGGCGGAACGCTGCAACTCGGCGCCGAAGGGTTCGTCCGCAGCTGGCGTGCCACGGGCAACGCTCTGGAAAGCGTGGCCCTCTCCGCGTGCGATGCTCTTTTGGTCTTGGATGAACTCGGGCAACTCGATCCAAAAGAGGCGGGCGACATCTCCTATATGCTGGCCAACGGCACCGGTAAGGCGCGGGCCAGCCGTACAGGCGGTGCCAGAGCCGTGGCGCGCTGGCGCGTGCTGTTCCTCTCCAGCGGCGAGCGCGGCTTAGCAGACATGAATGCGGAAGCTGGACGCGCAACCAAAGCAGGACAGGAAGTGCGCTTTGTGGACGTCCCCGCGGACGCTGGCGGCCCGTTCGGTCTGTTCGAGACTCTTCACCATGTCGATGCGGCCGGAGAACTGGCGGAATACCTGCGGGCAGAAACCGGCCGACTTTATGGCACGCCTTTTCGCGCCTTTCTGGCCGGACTGTCCGACCGGATCTCCGATGAAGGACTGCTCATGTTGCGCGAGGTCCTGCGAGCACGCATCGTCGAACTGACGGACTATTATCTTCAGAACTGGCCTGAAGCGTCCGGACAGGTCCGATCGGTCGCGCGACGGTTTGCCATGGTCGCGCTGGGTGGAGAACTAGCAACGGATTTCAAACTGACGGGCTGGGCCGAGGACACGGCGCGTGAGTTAGTACGCGTCTGCTTTAATGACTGGCTGAAGATGCGTGGCACTTCGGGACGGCGCGAGGATGAGCAGGCTGTCGAGCAGCTGCGCGACTTCATTTCCAAGAACGGCGAAGGCCGGTTTGAGCGATGGATTGAACCCAAGGCAGATGAATTGCCTCAGAGCGGTGAGCAGGCCGAGCCACCCGGCGAGCGATTCCGCACCCAGATGCGTGCCGGCTGGAAGCGCTGGGAAAAACTGGAAGACGGACGTGACGGTTGGATGTTCTACCTGACGCCAGCCGGCATGAAGGAAGCGCTCGTGGGCCTGAACCGGGGCGATGCCCAGCGTGTTCTGATCGAGCGTGGATTTCTAGTGCCAGGCAAGAGTGGCAAGGCCGCAACCGTCATACGACCGCCCGGATTGCCACCAACACGAGCCTACCAGGTAAAGCCATCCATCCTTGGTTCGGATGCTGGGGATGCGGCAGGATGAACCATTTTGCACGGTCACTTTCGCAGTGATGAGGGGCTTCGGTGCGGTTTTACACGTTTATGTGCGTCTTGATGGGTTTAACGATATATAAGTAGGTGTATATATAGAGTCATGGCGTCGACCCGAAAGCCGATTGAATTCGTAGGCACAGCTCTTGCAGATCTGCGGGAATTTCCTCCCGAAATCATGAGAGAAATGGGTTACGAATTAGCCTTGGTGCAAGAAGGATGTGACCCATCCGATTGGAAGCCAATGGCTATTGTCGGCCCAGGAGTGAAAGAGATTCGCGTCAGCGGTGAGGACGGTATCTATCGTTCTCTGTACGTGGCGAACTTCGGGGACAAGGTCTACGTTTTGCACTGTTTCCAGAAGAAAAGCCAAAAAACTCCCCAACGGGATATCGATTTGGCTTCAAAGCGATTGGGGACAGTCTGTAGCGGTCTTCGAAAAGCCACGAAGAAGGCGCCAGTGCAGAAAGGGAAGCAGGGATGACCAAACAAGCAGAGAAGTTCGCGGCTCCGCAGTGCTTCGATAGCGTGTGGGATGCAATCTGCGACACGACCGAAGAAGCTGAGAACATGAAGCTTCGCACTGAGGTCATGGCGGCATTAGAACGATTCGTGAAGGATAACGGCCTTACGCAGGTGCGTGCGGCGGCAGCTTTTGGCGTGACACAGCCGCGGGTGTCCGACCTCATGCGACGTAAGTTCGACCGGTTTTCTCTGGATAGCCTGCTCGCCATGGCGACGCGAGCAGGTTTACGGGCACACATTACCCTGCAGAAAGCGGCGGCCTAAAAATCCTTCGGAAACATGCGAAGACAAAACTGGGGGTCGGAACGATGTTCCGGCCCTTTTTTCGTCGTCAGCAATACTCCATGAGCATCCTTTCTTGTCATCAGGATGAGCGTCGGGGCGCGCGGGCAGCGCGGTGGCTTTCTTCCCGTTTTTTGCTCTGACCGCCTGAATTGCACCTCTATTCATGCGAAAAACGCATGCCTATCGCAGCGCAAAATGATCGGCCTGCCTGTGGATAATATACTTTGCTCATTGGAGCACAACGCGCAAAATGGCGGAAAACAGCCAATCAGTGCCGGGTGGTGTTACACATTTTTTGAAGGTGTAACAGGGCACCCAAAAAGGTGTAACACGTTTTTATACAATGAAATCCGTATCTTATTTGCACTTGTTACACCGTTACACCTGTTACACCGTTTTGAGAACAAGGGAGAGAAAGAGGACGGAAAGTGAGAGGGAGAAAATGCGGAATGTCATGCGATAGACGCATAGCTTGGCAGAATGGAAAACCATGCGTGATACGCATGGATGGAGACCACCCTATGCATTTTCTACGGGTCCTTCCTGGGAGGGTCGTGCTCCGGGGGTTATTCGCGCCCCGGTTAGAGGCACCCTTTGAGCAAAGAAAAAACCACTTGGTGTTGTTGTTGTTGTCGTCCGACTGACGGGTCTGATGAGTGATCCATGATCGATCGCGGCGACGTGCCGGCATGAAGCGATCCGAGAGAGCATCACAGAGGCGTCCAGGAAGAGCAAGCAGCAGGATCCGGGGCATGAAGAGAATCGCCCAGCAACTGGACACCTGCCCGCGCCGACGTGACCTGATGGCGCGATCAGTGGCCAATGAGTCCGGATTGAGTCCGGGGAGAAAGGCCCTCGCCTGCCCGCCTCAACATGAAAACAAATTGTCTTGGAAAACCGCGAGGCTAGTGGTGCCGGTTAGAGGATTCGAACCCCTGGCCCCATCATTACGAATGACGTGCTCTACCAACTGAGCTAAACCGGCCCGCCTTGCGGTGGCAGGCTTCTAGCGCAGGTATAAAACCCGCGCAAGCCTCTTCTTCGTCTCTTTTTCCCAAGCCAACCGAAATCCGCAAGACCGAGGAAATCACCCACAGAAGTTAACAACTCTCACAGAATATTCACAAGAATGTGAGGATAACGCCACGTGCCTGTTTTTCACGCCTCAATGGCGCACACAACATATAAAAAATTCCTTTTCTCAAAATAGCATTTCAAAAAACAACTCGAAGAAATCCTGTGTTTATTCACAGACCATAGATGATGCTCTGCCATGCATCCTCATGCTGGTCGTCCGTTCCATTCATCGGTATCGTGACGGCACTCACCGCTTCAAAGAAGGAGACGAGATATGGCTTGGAATACGCCGAAGATCACTGAGGTGCCCTTGGGTGCCGAGATCAACAGCTACGTCTGCGGTCAGAAGAAATAAGGATCCGCAGATCCGCTGAAAACGCCGCCCGCCTCGCGCTGGCGGCGTTTTGCGTTTATTGGGCTTGAGTCATGATTGATCTTGTCGTTCTGGGCGCCGCCGCTGGTGGAGGCTTCCCACAATGGAACTCCAACGCCCCGGGGTGCCAACGGGCACGCTCCGGCGACCCTCTCGCTCCTTCCCGCACACAGGCGTCCATTGCCCTCAGCGGCGATGGTGAACACTGGTTTGTGATCAATGCGTCTCCCGATCTGCGTCAACAGATCAACCAGACGCCCGTCCTGCATCCCAAGACGGACCTGCGCTCGACTCCCATCACCGGCGTTGTCCTCACGGGCGCGGAAGTGGACACCATCACGGGCCTTCTCACTCTTCGCGAACGGCAACCCTTCGAGATTCTCGCGACCCGGCAAGTGCTGGATCAACTGGATGCCAACCCGATTTTTGAGGCTCTGAATCGTGCGGTCGTCACACGCAGCGAAGTCAAGCTCGACGAGCCCCATACGCTCACCACACTGGAGAGCCGGCCAACCGGTCTGTCGATGAAGCTGTTCGCCGTGCCCGGAAAAGTGCCGCTTTATGCGGAAAAAGGGCCGGACCCCGCAGCGATTGTTGAAAACGGCGAAACGGTCGGTCTTGAGGTTACGGACGGTCGCGCACGGATCGTCTTCATTCCCGGCTGTGCCCGCATGACGGATCGCCTGCGTGACCGTCTGCGCGGCGCGGATCTTGTCCTGTTCGACGGCACGCTCTGGACGGACGATGAAATGCTTCGCGCCGGGCTGGGTGAGAAAACCGGCAAACGGATGGGCCATATGTCCGTCAATGACCCAGATGGCACCATTGCCGCGTTCCGCGATCTTGGCGTGAAGCGCAAGGTCTTTATCCACATCAACAATTCCAACCCCATCCTGCTGGAGGATTCGCCCGAACGGGCTGAAGCCGAAGCCGCTGGATGGGAAGTGTCCCATGACGGCATGAGGATCACATTATGAGTGACAAGCTTCTGACACCCGATGAACTCGAATCCGCATTGCGCGCCATCGGCGCCGAACGCTACCACAATCGTCACCCGTTCCACCGGGCGCTACATGACGGCAAGCTGAGCAAAGCTCAGGTGCAGGCCTGGGCGCTGAACCGCTACTACTATCAGGCCCGCATCCCCGCGAAGGACGCCACTCTTCTCGCCCGTCTGCCCACAGCCGAACTGCGGCGCGAATGGCGGCGGCGTATCGAGGATCATGACGGCGATGCTCCGGGTACAGGTGGCATCGCCCGCTGGCTGCATCTGACGGATGGGCTTGGGCTCGACCGGAATTATGTGGAATCG
The DNA here is from genome assembly GCF_019083805.1 of Acetobacter estunensis. Taxonomy (GTDB): domain Bacteria; phylum Pseudomonadota; class Alphaproteobacteria; order Acetobacterales; family Acetobacteraceae; genus Acetobacter; species Acetobacter estunensis_A. The sequence continues at coordinate 403,958 of NZ_JAHRDV010000001.1, read as the reverse complement.
CTCGAAGGGCTGCTTCCCGGCACGCTTTTTGCCGTGGATGCTTATGTGCATTTCGTGGGTGAGAAATCGATTCTGGAAGCCATTGCCTCCTCGCTGACAGAACTGTTCTCCCCCACCATCATCTCCGAGCGCGTGGCGGGAATGCTCCGCAATTACAGCTTCATCACCGAGGATACGCTGGCCTATTTCACACCGCGTCTGACACAGGCTCCCCGCGATTCCGATTTTGCACTGGCCTATGTGAAAGAACACGCCAGTACAGTCGAGCAGCAGCAGGCCGTGCTCCGGGCACTGAAGTTCAAATGCGGCGTGCTCTGGTCGATGCTCGATGCGCTGGATTATGCCTATGTAACACCGGGCCGCATCCCACCTGGCTGTTTCCGCCCGGCATGACGGACGCTTCTCTCCTCACTGAAGAGCGGATTCCCACCTTTGTCCGCGGCACACGCCTGCAACATGACCGAGTGCGGGATCAGTGGGTGGTGCAGGCTCCAGAAAAAGCCTTTCTGGCCGATCCAATCGCGGCCGAGATATTGCGCCGGGTCGATGGGCACACCACGTTACGGGCCATCATCGACGATCTTGCCACTGCCTTTACCGCCCCACGCGACCTGATTGCGCGCGATGTGCAGGCAATGGTGCAGGATCTGGCCGAGCGGCAGGTGCTGACATGGAAGGCGTGACCCCTCCTCCCCCGATGAGCCTGTTGGCCGAGCTGACACATCGCTGCCCGCTTCAGTGTCCCTATTGCTCCAACCCGCTGGCGCTGGAACCAAAAGCCCACGAACTCTCTACCGAGGACTGGCAGCGCGTGCTGGACGAGGCTGCCGTTCTTGGCGTGCTTCAGGCCCATTTCTCGGGCGGCGAGCCGATGGCGCGCAAGGATCTGCCCGACCTCGTGCGACAGGCGTCACGCGCTGGTCTCTACACCAATCTCATCACCTCAGGTGTATTGCTGGATCGGGATTCCCTTGAAAGGCTGACGGATGCCGGGCTGGATCATGTCCAGCTCTCCTTTCAGGATGTTGATCCACAGCAGGCCGAAATCATAGGTGGGATGAAAGGTGCCCAAAGTCGCAAGATCGCGGCCGCGCGACTGATCGCCGAAGATGGCATGCCGCTGACCCTGAACTTCGTGATCCATCGCCTCAACGCCGAACGTGTGCCCGCCATGTTCGATCTGGCCGAGGAACTGGGAGCGCGCCGCGTGGAAATCGCGCACACGCAATATTATGGATGGGGCCTCAAAAACCGCTCCGCCCTTCTCCCCACACGTCAGCAACTCGAAGACACCGAACGCGCCGTCACGGCCGCTCGGACCCGGTTTGGCAACCGCATGGCTATCGACTTCGTGACACCGGATTATTACGCCGATGAGCCCAAACCCTGCATGGGCGGCTGGGGCCAACGCTTTCTCAACGTGACACCATCCGGCCGGGTATTGCCCTGTCATGCCGCCGAGACGATTCCGGATGTAACGTTTCCCACCGTTCACGACGCCTCACTAGGGGATATCTGGGAAAAATCCGAACTGTTCGGCCTATTCCGCGGCACAGATTGGATGCCTGAACCCTGCCGAGGTTGTGACCGACGCGAGATAGACTGGGGTGGTTGTCGCTGTCAGGCGCTGGCTCTGACCGGCCATGCCGAATCCGCCGATCCGGTCTGCCAGCGTTCCGCAGACCGTAAACTCGTGGATGCCGCCATTACAGAGGCGGCAACTGCGACGGAAACCTTTGTCTATCGGCGCTATGGCGACTGAGTGCTTTTTCCGTCGGAGATAGAACTGGAAAAGAAGAGAAGAAGCCTCTCTATTGGCCGCCAGCTTTGATCTTATGAGACTGGCGGCCTTAGAAAACCGTCACCGCACATTCCATGGCAACTCTACATTACGCTCTGAGCCGCGCTCTGCTTAGAGCGACAAGCGGCTCGGCTGGCTGAAATCAGCCAAGCCAAGCCGAGCCGCCTCCTATCAACCGGCGTTTTTTACCCAATCCGGATGATGCGGCACGTTAATGTCCCGCCCCGTGAGCATCATGTCCCAGTAAACGCGCGGGAAAACTTGCGTCTTGAGGAACCATGCAAAGCGGCTTGGCTTGCGTTGGTCATAGGGAAAGCTGGGGGCCGGCTTGCCACCATAAAGGAACTCCGCCAGCACGACCTTGCCGTAGCTCACCGTCAGCGGACAGGCACCGTAGCCATCGTAGCGCATCTGGAGAGGTTTACCTTCCAGCGAAGCCAGCACGTTCCCCACAACGACCGGCGTCTGAGCCCGGACGGCCGCTGCCGTCTTGGCATTGCTGGTGCCGATCACGTCACCAAGTCCGAACACCGTGTCGAATGTCTTATGCTGCAGAGTGGACGGATCGACATTCACCCACCCATTTTCATCCGCGAACGGGCTGGCCTTGATGAAATTCGGCGCACTCTGTGGAGGCGTCACATGAAGCATGTCGAAAGGATGCGTTTCGCGGGTTTTTGTCCCGTCGCCCGCCGTCACTTCAAATGTCGCCAGACGTGCCGGTCCGTCAACAGCCACGAGATTGTGCTTGTAGTTCAGATTTACGCCGTAATAATCGACGGCATACTGCAAGGACGGTCGGAAATACGCCACACCAAAGAGAGCGTCTCCAGCTAGGAAGAAATTGACTTCCGTGCGGTTGAGCGTGCCTTCTTTGCGCCAGTAATCCGAGGCCAGATAGACAATTTTCTGCGGAGCGCCGGCACACTTAATGGGCATGGGGGGCTGTGTGAACAGTGCTTTCCCGCCGTTAAGTGTCTGGATACAGGTCCATGTGTATTCCACATGCTGCATGGAATAATTGCTGCACACGCCGTTGGAACCAAGCGTCTCGCTCAGCCCCTCAATCTTGTCCCAGTCAAGCTGCAATCCAGGGCAAAGGATGAGACGCCGATACCCGATGCGCTGCCCATCATCGAGCGTCACGACATGTTCATCAGGCTGAAAGGATTGGGCGGAAGCACGAAGCCATGTCACGCCATTGGGGATCAATCCGCCTTCCTGACGCAGCGTCTCCCGTAGAGTCATCACGCCTGCCCCCACCAGCGTCCAGCCGGGTTGATAGGCATGTGTGGTGGACGGATCAATGACACCGACTGAAAGCGAAGGCCGCTCGCGGCGCAGACGGGCAGCTACGGCAATACCGGCCGCACCGCCACCCACGATCAAAATGGTGAATTGCTTGTCCGGCTGTTGCGCTGGCGTTGTTTCACTCATGTCGCGCCACTCCCTACTGTCTGAAAGACGATGTCATTCACATGAATGTCAGCCTGCGCTTCCTGAAAGTGGGGAGCAAGCACTCCATGGCTGTCGTTTGCGCATAACAGGATTCCATTCGTCAGGCTGGAATCCTTTGCTTTCGAAGCAAAGAACACCACTGGCGGACAGAGGTTCACTGGCAAAAAGAAATGGCACGCTCAAGCGAGCAAAGGCGCATGCGCCGCGCTACGCCGTCAGGCCTCGTCCTTGACCCAGACTTCGACCGGCCCCTGAAGCTTCATTGTCATGGGGCGCCCACGCCGATCGAGCGTCTTGCTGACAGCCACCCGCACCCAGCCTTCGCTGACGCAGTATTCTTCGATGTTGGTCTTTTCCACGCCCTTGAAACGCACACCTACACCACGCGCAAGAAGGGCTTCATTGAAAAATGGGCTTTCCGGATCAGCAGAAAGACGGTCGGGAAGGGAATCGCTCATAAGAAACACCTGAAAGCTGGCTTCGGATATAAAAAGGGCCGCCCGAAGGCGGCCCTATGGGCACGATCAGACGCCCCGCACAATCACACTGGCATTGGTTCCGCCAAATCCGAAACTGTTGGACAGCGCGATGTTCACCTTCCGCTCCTGTGCCTGATGCGGCACGCGGTCGATGATGCTCTCGCGGGAAGGATTGTCGAGGTTGAGCGTCGGCGGCACCACACCATCGCGGATCGCCAGCATGGAGAACATGGCTTCAACCGCGCCCGCCGCTCCAAGAAGGTGCCCGATGGCGGATTTGGTGGACGACATGGCAACCTTGCGACCGTCATCGCCGAACAGGCGCTCCACGGCAGAAAGTTCAAGATCGTCTGCCATAGTGGAGGTGCCGTGCGCGTTCACGTAGCCGATATCGCCCGGTGTGATTCCCGCACTGCGGACAGCCGCGAACATGGCCCGATAAGCACCATCATGGCCTTCGGCGGGTGCCGTAATGTGGTAAGCATCGCCCGACATTCCGTAACCGATGACCTCACCATAGATCTTGGCACCACGCTTCTTCGCGTGCTCGTATTCCTCAAGCACCACGATACCGGCCCCCTCGCCCATGACGAATCCATCACGGTCACGGTCCCAGGGACGCGACGCCTGCTTGGGTCGGTCATTGAAACCGGTTGACAGAGCGCGCGCCGAGCAGAATCCGGCAATGCCGAGTTTGCAGACCGTCGCCTCAGCTCCGCCGGCCACCATCACATCGGCATCGCCGAACATGATGGTACGAGCGGCGTCACCGATGGCATGCACACCTGTCGCACACGCCGTCACAGCCGAATGATTCGGCCCCTTGAAGCCGTAGCGAATGGAGACATTCCCCGAGACGAGATTGCCCAGCGCAGAAGGGATGAAGAAAGGAGAAAGACGCTTGGCCCGCCCCTCGTAAACCGTGATCGACGCATCGTAGATGGTCTGAAGACCACCGATCCCCGATCCGATCTGCACACCTGTCGCACACCGGTCTTCTTCAGACTCGGGCTTCCAGCCGGAATCTTCCACGGCTTCGATCGCCGCGATCATCCCAAGCTGGATGAACCGATCCATCTTCTTCTGGTCCTTGACAGGAATCCAGTCGGAGATGGTGAGCTTTCCCTCCGCTGTCGGCCCATCGGGAACCTCTCCACCGATATGGGCGGCAAGTTCGCTCGGATCGAAAGCCTGGATGCGATCAATGCCGCTTTCACCCGCGACAAGACGCTTCCAGACATTCTCGGTGCCGAGCCCGAGCGGGGTTACCATCCCCATGCCGGTGACGACAACGCGTCTCCGACCCAAATCAGATGCGGCCGACTGCAGCAAGCTCGCCTGCTCCTCAGTTCGTCAAAACAAAAAGACGGCGCCGCCCGAAAGCCGCGCTCGCCCGGACGCGAAAAAGACCTCAGGCGGCCTTCTGAGCTTCGATGTAGTCGATCGCGTCCTTGACGGTGGCGATCTTCTCAGCCGCGTCCTCGGGGATTTCGACGTTGAACGCCTCTTCGAACGCCATCACCAGCTCAACCGTGTCGAGGCTGTCAGCGCCCAGATCGTCGATGAACGACGCTTCCGGTGTCACCTTGCTCTCTTCCACACCGAGGTGCTCGACAACGATCTTCTTAACCTTATCAGCGATTTCGCTCATCTGTCTCTGCTTCCTGTCTGCCCAGGCACTACGGGCGAATGAGTTGCTCACGCCCTGTCCGGACATCCGCCAGACCAGGACATTCGTACAGGGCAACCGGGGTATGCCCGACGAGGCTGCCGGGGCGATTAGCACGGAAATCTTCCGCTCGCCAAGCGGATGCGTAAAACACCGATTGTTTCATCTGTGTCCACATCCCCAAAACTCGGCCGCCCCGTCTCTGCACCAATAAAAAACCAAATGGTTTTCCAACATGTTACGAGGAAAATCTCCTCAGATCATCGCCATGCCGCCGTTGACGTGCAAGGTGGCCCCCGTAACCCATGCCGCCTCGTCAGACGCCAGATAGACCACGGCTGATGCGACATCGTCCGGCGTGCCCATGCGACCGAGCGGGATGGACCCGACCAGTTTTTCCTTCTGGGCCTCCGGCAGCACATCGGTCATGGCCGTCGCGATAAAGCCGGGCGCCACGACATTGAGCGTCACGCCACGTGACCCCGCTTCCTGCGCCAGAGACTTGGTCATGCCCACCATACCGGCCTTGGCGGCCGAATAGTTCGCCTGCCCGGCGTTGCCCGTCGCCCCAACCACGGAGGCGATGTTGATGATACGGCCCGCACGCCTGCGAAGCATGCCCTTGAGTGCCGCACGACACAGACGGAAGGGGGAAGCCAAATCGACCTCCAGCACCTTGTTCCAGTCCTCGTCCTTCATGCGGATGGCCAGTGTGTCACGTGTGAGGCCCGCATTGTTGACGAGAATGTCCAACGGTGCACCCGCCATCTCTTCCGCACGCGCGACAAGCTGATCCGCCGCCGCTGGATCGGACAGATCGGCCGTCACGATATGGACACGCTCGCCACCCAGTTCCGCGGCCCTCTCGGCAAGAACGGCCTCCCGTGTGCCCGAGAGCACGACCGTCGCTCCCTGCTTGTGAAGAGTCCGGGCAATGGCCGCGCCGATTCCGCCGGAAGCGCCGGTGACAAGAGCGACCTTGCCGGTAAGATTGAACATGGAAATGTCCTGTGTGCTCATGGTTGAGGAAACTTCAGAAGCTCTGAAGAAAACTGTCGATGTCGGTCACACTGCCGACGGACTGTGTCTTGGCATCCGGGGCAATGCGCCGGATGAGGCCCGACAGCACCTTTCCCGCGCCAAGCTCCACGAAATGATCGATGCCCATGCCGACCATGGCGTCCACGCTCTCACGCCAGCGCACGGTGCCCGTCACCTGCTTCACCAGAAGGTCGCGGATCGTATCCGGCGATGTCACCTTTTCCGCCGTGACGTTGGCGACAATCGGCACGATGGGAGCACGGATATCCGCCTGCGCAAGCGCCTCCGCCATTTCCTCGGCGGCCGGACGCATGAGCGAACTGTGAAACGCCGCAGACACAGGCAACTTCACCGCACGCTTGATGCCTTTTTCCTTGGCAATAACGATAGCGCGGTCAATGGCTCCGATCTGACCCGACACCACGATCTGACCGCCTCCATTGTCATTGGCGATCTCGATGATTTCATGCCGCTCCGGTTCGCCCTCAACCTTCACAATGGCCGCTTCCGCACACACTTCACGGGCCTGCTCCGGCGTCACGCCGATCAGCGCCGCCATGCCACCTTCCCCGGCCGGGACGGCCCGTTGCATGGCCTGTCCACGCAGACGCAGCAGACGCGCTGCCTGGGCGATGCCGAAGGACCGGGCGGCCGCGAGTGCGGAATATTCACCCAGCGAATGCCCTGCCATGAGCGTGGCGCGCTGGCTAAAGTCTATTCCACCTTCACGTTCCAACACGCGCACGACCGCCATGGAAACTGCCATCAACGCCGGCTGGGCATTCTCCGTGCTGGTCAGGGATTCGGCCGGTCCTTCGAAAATGATTTTCGAGAGATGCTCGCCCAGCGCGTCATCGACTTCCTGAAAGACTTCGCGGGCAGAGGAAAAGGCGTCGGCAAGATCCTGTCCCATGCCGGGGGACTGACTTCCCTGTCCGGGGAAAACGAAGGCGTAAACAGGCATGGGCCTCTCCTCGACAGACATGACATCAGCACACGATGCGCGCGCATGAGCGGCCTGATGAAAGGAAATCACGGCAGAAAGTCAATGACAGGGCGACCTGCACGGACTCACACCCCGCGCTGACACAGCCTCCAGCGAGCGACGAGAAACACATCCCACAGCATGGCCGGAAACTCGCGCAACCAGACCCACGCCCGCCATGACCGCGAGCGTCCCAGACAGGCGGGAGCCGGAACGGCCTGCGTCTTCCATCCCAGCGCCCGCATCATTGCGGTGCAACGCATCATGTGGAAATCGCTGGTAACGAGCACCACCGGCCCTGCATAGCCTTTCTTCCAAAGCAGACGAGTGCAGGCGATGGTGGACTCGCAGGTATCGCGTGAACGCGCCTCCAGCAGGAGGGCATCTTTCGGTACACCCTGTTCGCGAAGGATATCTGCCATCACAGCCGCTTCCGTGCGTCCGGCACAGGGAACACCGCCTGTCAGGAGATAAACAGTGTCCGCCCGCTCACGACCGAATCGCAGAGCGGCATCCAGACGCGCACGCAGCACAGGACGGGGCGTGCCGTCCGGCTCGAGTGCCGCACCAAAGACGATGACGGGAAGCATGGGCGCGTTCAGCCGGTGGTCGGAGCCGACAATTCGAGCACTCCAAACGGTGCAAGAGCTGTCACGGTCTTGCGCCATACGTCTTCGAACTGGCGTGCCTCGACTCCGCGCGTGGCAAGTCTGGCGGCCAGATTCGCTACGGTATTGCGCCCATCTATAAGTGGGAAAATACCACGCGCCTGTGGCGGCAGTTGCACCACCACGGCCTGCCTCCCCTCTCCAATGGTGAGTTGATGCGTATCCGTCATGGCCATTGCCAGACGGACGCCGTCAACGCCCCGTAGATGGGGCACGATATCGGGCTGCATCGGATCGGGCGGCACGTTCATTGGGATCAACGAGGCAGAAGTTTGCCGCGCTGCCATTCCTCGGCGGCCTCGTCCGGTGACATATCCAGATGACGCACGGCTTCATCCAATGCACTGACGACCTTGTTGCCCAGCGTCAGCTCATCCAATTCATCGACCAGATCCTGATCTGCAGTCTCCCTGAACGCCTGACTTATGAGCAGTCGCGCTTCCAACTCGTTACCACCCGCCTTTTTCGGATCGTCCAACGGACGCAGGGGCAACGAATGGATCAGATGGCAGGGCGAGAACAGCGGAGCAATGACGGGTTCACCACTCTTTACGGCGGCCGCAATGGCTGAAAACGCCTGCTCGTCCGGCTGGGTCTCAATGGTGAACCCTGCTTCGGTCAGGCCATAAGCCGCCACCATCTGACGCACATGCGAAAGCAGGCTTTCGGGGGTGATGAGATGACGCGCCGCTCCGGACGCCGCCACATCGGCCACAGAGGTCAAACCGTTCAAAGGGCTATCCGCCCGTTCAGCCACAAAAAAAGCGAAGGCAGGGCGATAGAGGCACCCCAGAGGCTCCACGGCAGCCGAGAGAAATTTCTCATCCTCTCCCGGCAGCCAGACCGTGGCAAAAATATCGATCTCGCCCTGCCCCATCATCTGCGCCAGCGAGGGACCGTCACCCGTGAGATAATCCGGTTCAAGATCATAGGCTTCCAGAACGCGTGCAACCGCGGCGGCCACTGCGGCATGCAGGGGAGTGTTACGGTAGGCGAGCGTTGGTGTGGTGGTCATGATGAAACAGTTCTTTCCTTGGGGAATCCGGTCTTACCAGATTTTCACACGGTCATCCGGAGCAAGATAAAGCTTCTGGCCGGGCTGGACATTCCAAGCCCGATACCAGGCATCGATATTATGAGCAGGCAGATTAACCCGCGCGGCAGGCGCTGAATGCGGGTCGATGACGGCAAGCTGGCGCGCCCGTTCGTCGCGCACTTTCATCCGCCAGACCTGCGCCCAGCCGAGAAATACACGCTGCTCTCCGGTCAGGCCATCCAGAACGGGAGCCTCCTTGCCCTCGAGAGACGCCCGATAGGCATCGAGGCCAAGGGTCAGGCCACCCAGATCAGCGATATTCTCGCCCATGGTGAGTTTGCCATTGAGATGGACGCCCGGCAGCACCTGAAACGCATCGTACTGCGCTCCGAGACGCGCGCCACGCTGCTCGAACCGCTCGGCGTCCTCCTTCGTCCACCAGTCGCGCAGCCGGCCCTGCTCATCGAACTTACGTCCCTCATCGTCGAAACCATGCGTCATCTCATGGCCGATGACACCGCCAATGCCACCATAGTTAACGGCGGGATCGGCTTTGGGATCAAAGAACGGCGGCTGAAGGATGGAGGCCGGAAAGACCACCTCGTTGAAGACGGGATTGTTGTATGCGTTGACCGTCTGTGGAGTCATGTCCCACTCATCGCGGTCCACTGGCTTGCCGAGATGCGCGAGCCAGTAACGCCACTCGAACGCGACGGCACGCTCTGCGTTGCCATACGCATCCCCCGCCCGGATGGTGAGGCTCTCGTAATCCCGCCACTTTTTGGGATACCCCACCTGAATGTCGAAGTGATCCAGTTTGACCAGCGCCTGCTTCTTGGTCTCGGCGGCCATCCAGTCATTGTTCTGCAGACGGACGCGAAAAGCCGCTTTCAGACGCGCCGTAAGCTGCTCCATGGCGGCCTTGCTTTCGACTGGGAAAAAGCGCTCCACATAAATCCGGCCAATCGCCCAGCCCATCGCGTCATCTGTCGCGTCGGTCATCCGCTTCCAGCGTTCCGCCAATTGCGGCTGACCGGCAATGGTCTTGCGATTGAAGGCATAAGAGGCGTTCACAAAGGACGAGGACAGAACCGGCGCTGCATTGTTGGCCAGATGAAAAGCCAGCCACGCCTTGAGCACAGGCATTGACGCTGCTCCGAGCGCAGCGGCCTCACCCACAATCGCGGAAGGCTCCCCCACGACGATACGGGCCTTGTCCGCCTGTGGCGGCGTGATGCCCGCCCCTTTCAGCCACGCGATCCAGTCAAAACCCGGCGCTTCCGCGATCAATTCGGCCACGGTCCGAGGATTGTAGGTCTTCTCCGGATCGCGCATGTCGGCGCGCGCCCAATGCGCCTTTGCGATCTGACTTTCCAACGCCACGATATCGGCCGCACGACGGCTTGCCTCCGGCCATCCCACGAGAGAAAGCATTTTCGCGACATAGGCCTGATAGGCGGTTTTCTTCGCGGCAAACTCTGGCTTGAGATAATAATCCCGGTCGGGCATCCCCAACCCACCCTGATCCAGTGTCAGGGTAAATCGCGTCGGATCTTTCGCATCGGGCTGGATAGACAGCGCAAAGGCAGAATACTGGAAGGTGGTCTGCCCGCTGCCAATCACACGGGCCAGATCAGCCGGATTGGCTACGGTGCGAATGGCCGTAAGATCGGCCGTCAACGGCGACGCACTCAGCGTCTCGATGGTCTTTTCGTCCATCAGCGCGGCGTAATATGTTCCCAGCTTTTCCACTGTCGTGACCGGAATGGCGGCAGGACGCTGCGAAAGTTCCACAAGGATGTCGCGCACGCGCTGACGTGAAAGTTCGCGCAGTTGATCGAATGCCCCAAACGAGGTGCGGTCCGGCGGAATGACCAGAGAGCGGACGGCGCGACCGTTGGCATAATCGAAAAAATCATCGCCGGGCATGATGGTCGTCTCGCGACCGGCAAGGTCGAACCCCCATGGAGCGATGCTCGCCGTCGCTTCGGGAGCAGAGGCCGCAACGGCTCCGGAAACCGTGGTGAAGCTACCCGCCAGCATCAGAGCTGCGGCGAAAGACGGACGGACGATCTTGCTGGAACGCGACATACCGGATGCACTACCTGCCTTGCGGAAAGCGCGCACGGTCGGCCTTTCCTTGCGATGAATTGTTCGGCGCCATGGTAGGCCGGACAGCGAACACGGGTAAAGAACCGCGTCCTCAAGTTCCTGTAGAGGCTGCAATCTTTGCAAAACTGCGCTGACGCTGACGGATCAGGGCATAGACCCCACGGGCCGCCCAAGCATGCAGGCGGCTATGAGGCTTGAAGCCTATGGTTTTGAAAACCATGCCGGTCACACGGTCGATATGCTTCTGGCGATAGGACATGAGCGCACGCGACATGTAACCGGCAATGCACCGTTTGCGATCATACGGCACGCTCTCGGGTTCATTGGTCGTGTAGTAGGCGGACGCCAGTTCGTCGTCCTCGCTTTCCGTGATGCGCCCCAGAGCGATACGCGCGCGCGCCCATCCGCTCAATTTTTCCCGATCGAGATAACGCCGCATATGGTCATAGAAGAGCTTGAAATGGCGGTACTCATCCGCTGCGATCAGTTTGCATATCTGGCGCAGAAGCGGTTCGTCCGTGGCATCCGCAAGCGCGGAATAGAAAGACGATGTGCCGGTTTCCACCATGCAGCGAGCGATCAGTTCGCCCGTTCGTGAACCGCGTACGGAGGTCGTGGTGTCCAGATCGATGTGAAAGGTCGAACGATACCGTTCAAAAGCGGCAGGATAGTCCCATGACGGATCGGCCAGCATCGCCCAGCGACCAAGCGCGTCACCGTGCTGAACCTCTTCGATGGCCCAATTGTCCGCAGCGGCCCTGAAATCGGCATCGTCCGAGAAAACATGGTTAAGATAGACTGCGTAATCGACGCCGTTGCGTTCGACAACGGCGGCCGCCTTCACGACGGCAATAATATCGGGATCCACACGCGACGGCTCGAAACTGCCCCAGTCCAGTTGATCGATATGCCAGTGCTTCATGCCATCCCCGTTCCTGAACGCGCGTGGAGCGCCGCGCCTGCTTCGCCCTCGCCTGCCCTCAAAAACACCTGACGTCAAGAAAGGCTGCCTGTCGGCGGCGGCTTTATCCTGCGGCCGGAAACACCACTCCGCCACTCCGCATTGCCGCCACGCGACGGGCAGGAGGAGGCGTTGGAGCCGGACTGACCATACGTGAGGGTGCCGGCTGTCGTGGCGGATGATCGCTAAATGTCGCCATGAGAACGTCGGCGGTGACCGGCTTACCGAACAGCCACCCCTGCCCGCATTCGATGCCCAACTCCCGCGCCAGCGCAGATTCCGCTTCGGTTTCAATCATCTCCGCCACGGTCCGGCATCCCAGTTCGAACGCACAGCGTGCGATGGTGCGCACAAGGATACGATCACGCCCGCTTATCATGGCATTACGGAAAAACGGACCGTCGATCTTCACATAGCTTACAGGAAAACGCCGCAGATACTCGAAGCTCATGGCGCCTGCGCCGAAATCATCGAGGCAGATGCGATGACCGCGTTGGAAAAGATATTGCAACAGAGCACATGGCTGTTCGAATTCGGTGATTCCACGCGTTTCGGTGATTTCGATCAGAAGTCGGGAAGGCGCAACTTGTGTGTCGCTTCCTTCGAGCACCCCCCGCAGACGCTCGGCAAATTCCGCTGACTGCACCGACCGTCCCGAAACATTCAACGCCAGACGGACGCTGGCGGGCAGTTTCTGAAGCAGCTTGATCGTCTTCACGCAGTTCACGAGATCGAATGTGTTGATCATACCAACCTGTTCGGCGATCTGAATGAACTCGGATGTGTTGGAAATACCTCGTGCAACGCCCTGAGCGAACCGCGTAAGCACTTCGTAATGCTGAATGATCCCGGTCTTGAGCGTCAAGATCGGCTGAAGAACCTGAAAGAACGTCGCATCCTCAATGATGCTGCGACAGGACGCCACAAGTTCCCGGTCCTGACGGGCAGATGCCGCCAGACAGTCAGGCAGGTTCGTGACGGGTGCACAATCGGCGGAATGTCTCGCAAAGGTCGCAAGGGCGTGCTCAAGGGCCGCCTCCACTTCTTCCTGTTCCATCAGGGAGGCGTCAAGCGGCAGGGTCTGACTGCGTGGATGGGCCAACAAAACATCCGTGGCCTCGATAATTTTTTGCTCCACAACGGATGGGTCTTCGCCGGCCTTCTGGATGAAGGCAAAACTGTCTTCCCCCAGTCGCGTCACGGCGCCTCCCTCGCTGTTCAGACGAAGGATAGCTTCGGCCTCTGCGGCAAAAGCCATCCCCAACTTACTTGAGCGCAGTTTCGAGTCCTTCATCAGAGGCGGCAGCGCCAGCATGACCACCTCGAATCGGGGTTTTTCCTCTGCTGAAGGCACAAGCCTTCGCGCCAGATCGATGAAAGAGGTGCGGTCGAGAAACCCGTCACTACCAGCATCCGCGACAAATGTGCGATCGAGGATGGTCGCCGTGACCAGACGCTCCCCCTTCACGCCGGGCATCGGACTCATGCCCACAATAGCAGTGACAAGTTCGGGGGTGCCTGCATGCAGGAAACGCATCGCCAGCCGCCCGACCGGCTGCTCACGATCGAAGGCCTCCATGACACGGCGGAGAAAAATGCGATCCTGCGGCGCTATGAGATCGAACAGGGAGAGGCCACGCACTGCCGTCGGTGGGTGTCCGACCAGCTTCGCGATGGCTCCGCCCACATGACGAATGCGGAAAACCCGATCCACCTCGAACAACACGTCAGCCGCCGCAAACGCCAGCGCCGCCAGTTGTTCAAGCCGACGGTCCGCCGAAGCCCCGGCCTTATTCTCTTTGTGGGGGGCCATGGGTCTCCGCACATTTCCACTTTCGACGCCCCAGAGTGCGGGAAAGAGAATAAGGAGAACTTAAAATCGTCGCGAAATCGCAACTGCGTTGTAAAGCGTCGTCGTTCCATGCCAAGGAAAGGCTTCACTCCGCGCTTCGATCAGAGGATGGTTCCGCAACATGGCCGATGGCAGCCAGATTCACTCCGCCACCTCCACGCCCGTCTCGTCAGTGTTGCGCCACGACTGGACGCGCGCAGATGTTCAGGCTCTGCTTGACCTTCCCTTCCCGGAGCTTCTGTACCGGGCGCAGACACTGCACCGCATGTTTTTCGATCCCACCGAGATCCAGATTTCAACCCTGCTCTCGATCAAGACCGGCGGTTGCCCCGAAGACTGCGCCTATTGCCCGCAAAGCTCCCGTCATGAAGAGCGCGTGCAGGCCGAGAAGCTCATGGCCGTGGAGAAGGTTGTGGCGGAAGCCCGCCGTGCGAAAGAGGCGGGCGCCGCACGTTTCTGCATGGGAGCGGCATGGCGCTCACCCAAGGATCATGACCTTGAAACAGTGTGCTCCATGATCAAGGGCGTAAAGACTCTCGGACTGGAAACATGCGTGACTCTGGGAATGCTCGATGACGCGCAGGCGCATCGTCTGAAGGACGCCGGGCTGGATTATTACAACCACAACATCGACACGTCGCCCGAGTTCTACGGTGAGATCATTTCGACGCGCACCTATCAGGAGCGCCTCGATACATTGGCCAATGTCCGTGACGCCGGGATCAATGTCTGCTGCGGCGGTATCGTCGGCATGGGTGAAGGCGAATCGGACCGGGCTGGAATGATTGCGGCCTTGGCTTCCATGCCCAAGCACCCTGAAAGCGTGCCCATCAACCTGTTGGTGAAAGTCGCAGGAACGCCACTTGCCTCGGCTGAAGAGGTCGATCCACTCGATTTCGTGCGCATGATTGCCGTCGCTCGCGTGACAATGCCCGCAAGCCATGTGCGACTGGCGGCTGGCCGCGAAAACATGAGTGACGAGACTCAGGCGCTGTGTTTTCTGGCGGGAGCGAATTCGATTTTCTACGGTGAGCGTTTGCTGACCACGCCCAATCCCGCCGCAACGCGGGACCGGCAATTGCTGGACCGGCTTGGCCTGCGCACCACGGTGGCGACATCTGCTTGAGACGTCGGTTTTCAAGTTGCGAGGCCGTTCTGAGCATATCCACAGCGAGCAGGCCGACTCTTGAACCGGGCCAAAGACAGGGGTCAGCGACCGCTCCCTTTTTACGGGCTCCTGCAACTCTGCTGATGGGCACGAACGTCCGGTTGGGTAGCCAGAGTAACGCAGTCGAAAGATGATGGCGGTCGTCAAATCAGACGGTCTTGGGTTCATTCACAAAGAAGACATTGCACCCGCTCTAATACTTTTTTCAATGCGACATGACAGGAAGCCTCGCCCACAAGCAGGGCAACACCTCTATACACATCATCAAAGCCCATGGAGATCGCGTGATCGAGCCAGAAGGCCGCTTGTTCGAACTGTTTTCTTTCAAGATACAGGCGCCCAAGATTGAGACATCCCCAGCAATCTCCTACCTCAGCCGCCATCTGAAACAATCTGAATGCCATCGCAGTGTCTGGCGTGCCCTCCAGTCCTTCTTCATACAGAAGTCCCAGCATGTTCAAAGCTTTGGTCACACCAAGACGAGCCGCAGAAAAATAAAGTTCGGCCGCCCGATGGATATTTCGTTCAAGTGCTGATTGCTGCATGTACAGATCGGCAAGATTGAACATCGCCCATCCATAGCCCGCCCGAGCCGCCACCTGAAAACATTGCGCTGCCATGACAGGATTTCTGACCGTGCCCCACCCCATGGCAAATGCCCGACCAAGCATGTTGACGGCCCGCACATCTCCGCTGCGAGCCGCCGCCTCAAACATAATAAATGCTTGGCCAAGATTACCTTGATTCAAACTGATCTGTCCCAGAGCGAGAAAACTCTCCACCGAAAGGGACAGGCCAGAAACATCATCCTGAGTTTTCATCTGAAGCATCAAGCAATCAGAAAGTAACACCGATATTGCCCAGGAACGTGCGACCTGACGTCGGAACGGCACGTCCCGTCGAAAATGACGATCCGTAGTTCAGGTGATCAGTGATGTTGTTCGCATTAAAGGACACACGGTAGTGCTTCAGCTCCCACGCCACCATGCCATTAAGCGAAAAATTGTAGGGCATACGGGCTGTGTTGGTAATATCCGGTCCGGCCCAATACCCCGATGAATACTGCGCGCCTCCCGCAACCTTAAGCTGCCCCCAGCCAGGATTGAGAATACGACTGGAGAGATCGTACGATGTCCACACTGAGAAATTGTTGTGCGGCACTTGAGGAGCTTCATTCCCATTGGACGTCGTGCTTTGCGTGACCTTACCGTCCATGTAGGAATAGGATCCGTAAATATCCCAGTTCTTCGTGATCTTTCCCGTAAGGCTTAACTCCACGCCTCGGATGCGACGCCCGCTGCCCTGATCGGCAAATCCCGTAATCAGGTCGCCATTGTCATTGTAATAATGGGAATTGCTTTCATTGATTTGGAAGAATGCCAGTGTAGCACCCAAACGTTTGTCGAAAAAGTCCGCCTTGCTGCCAAATTCGAAGAGATCGCTGCGTTGCGGAGAAAAGTCCTTACCCGTTGCCGGTGTTTCCCCTGTGTTACCACTGAGCGTGACCATTGAAGCCACATCCGTACCAACCGGCTTATACGAACGCGCAAAAGTGAAATAGAACGACACCATTTCGAGCGGCGTATAAACAATACTTCCAGAGGGGCTCCAGCGATCAGATTTCTGGGTCGCGCGGTCTCCGCCTTTCTGGGCGACATAGCTGCTTCGGAACGTATCCCATCGAGCCGCGCCAAAAAGTGCCAACTGCTTGGTCAACTGGATATGATCGGAAAAGAACAGCCCCACATCCGTGGCATCCGCATTACGATATCCAGACCTGGGAAATGTCAGGCTGGTTCCTGAAGTGTGGTAATATGGGTCACGGATTGTCTGTGTGTTGGAGCGGCCGCTCCAGCTTCCGTAATAACGATCGTCATTGACATAATTCACATCCACACCGGCCTTGATGTCATGATGCACAAAGCCGGTCTTGAAACGAAACTGCCCCATCAGGACATTTTGAGCGCCCCATCCATGCTGGTCATAGGCCGCACCACCCCCTGCTCCATACGGCAAGGTGGGATTGCCCCCCGCGAGAAACTGAGACGCGCATGTTCCCGAGCACGGACCAGGGGTTGTGGCGGTGTACTGACGGTCATATTTGGTCCAGCGCGTGTCATTCGTCAGCGTGAACCAGCGTGTGATTTCGGACTTTAGAGCCGATGTCAGGGAATGTACGTCAGACTTGTCGCGGTCGAAATCGCGCACATAGCTGGTGTTTCGCGCAAGACCGTGACTGGTAATGGGACGATAGATGCCATCGCTCATCTGGATCATCGGCACGCCGTAATCCGGTGTGCTGTCACTGTTCAGCCATTGCCACGTCAGATGCCATGAGGTCTTGCTGCGCAGACCCACCCCGAAATCGACTGCCGTGCCATAACGGTTTGATGTCACATGATCCCGGTCCGCCACATCGGACCGATTGTACATGCCGTTGACACGCAAGGCCATGTTGTCATCGATCTGATAATTGATATCGCCCGCTCCCCGGAAAAGGGACGCGCTACCAAAAGCCTGATCGTAATTGTAGCTGTCACCCGCATGAGCATGCTTCATGCTCTGGTTGATCACACCGCCGACATTGCCCGCGCCAAAGTATTCGCCTGTCGCACCCTTGATGACTTGCACGCTGTCCATGTTGAACATGTCGCGTGTATAGGTACCGAAATCTTTCAGGCCATCCGTGTACATATCCTGTCGGGCCTGAAGACCGCGGATACGAAACTGATCGCCATTCAGGCCGCCATTCCCCTCTCCCGTAGAAAGCGTGATCCCGGGCACATTCGCAAGCGCCTGATCCAGCGTATAGGCTCGCTGCTCCTTGAGGATTTCCTTGGGAATGACCGTAATGGCCTGCGGCGTCTCGCGCACCGAGGTTGGCATACGTGAAATGCCCAGAACCTGACTATTGGTATTGCCCGCCGCCACACCGGGGTCTTCCGTACCACGCACTTTTACCGATGGCAGACGAATGGAAGAACTCTCCGTCTCCGAGTTGTTGGGAGCCGCTTCCTGCGCCTCGGCTTCGCCGCCGAGCACCCCCAACCCGGCCGACACACCAAAAATCATGGCCAGTGGCACATGGACGCTCCGCACCACCGACCTGTCAGACCTGCTCATTCCCGTCTCCTACTACGAAATCTTTCGTCTGCTTCGGCCGTTACACATCCGAAGCGAAACATGACGCTGCGCTACATGCTAACGAGAATGATTCGCAACAAATGAGTCGTGAACGCACTGTGTCAAAACATGATTGTGGCTTTTGAGTATCACCTCATAACTCCGCCCACTGGCGAAGAAGATTATGATAGGTCGAGGTCAGGCCAAGCACTCCCGGATGTTCATCCGGCAAGGCTGTGCGGGTGGCAATGATCGAACGGTCAAACTCGTAGAGCAGCGTTCGCTTTGTGTCGTCTCGCACCATCGACTGCGTCCAGAAGAAGGACGCCCAGCGACTGCCTCTCGTCACGGGCGTGACGCTATGCAGACTGCTTGAGGGATAAAGCACCATATCGCCCGCAGGCAGCTTGACGCTGTGTGCTCCATACGTGTCCTGCACAACCAGTTCTCCTCCGTCATAATCTCGCGGATCGGTTAGAAAGAGCGTGCAGGATACATCCGTGCGAATGCGAAATCCCGTGCCCGGCAAGGGACGGATCGCGTTGTCCACATGCGCGTGAAAGTGCATCCCCGCATCGTAACGATTGAAAAGCGGTGGAAACACACGCAGCGGAAGAGCCGCACTGTTAAAAATCGGATTGCGTCCCAATGCGCGCAAAACAAGCTCGGATAATTCCTGACCGGCCGAGGAATCTCCGGGAACCTGGAGGTTTTTTTTGGCTTTGGCTGACTGGTCTCCCGCCGTAACCCGACCGTCCACCCATTGAATGTCTTCCAATACATGAAGGCACCGCGCCAGTTCCTCGGCGTTGAGCACCTCCGGCACATGAATAAGCATGTGACACTCCCGTCCTGTCGATCCACCAACAAAACCAGTCACACTCCCCGCCACATGGCGCGTCAGTCATATTATGCAACCGATTATCAGTTGCACTCATAACCAAGCCCCGTCATAGAACCAACAGGAAGTTTCGCGATGTTACGGATGATGACTCCGAACATACGAACACCCGTAATCCAGTGGCGTTTTCTCCGCTCATCTTCCCCATGCAACGGCGGAAAAGGAGGAAACCCGTTCTCACTGAAAGGCTCCGCTGCGTCATGCCCGTCGATACGCCTGCTTCGGTTCCTCTCACTTTCTCTCCGTGGGACATGTTCCTCGGAGCGGGGCCTGTCGTCCGGGCCGTGATGATCCTTCTGGCTCTTGCCAGCATCGCCACGTGGACGATCTTCATCGCGAAATCCATCGAACTCAGACGGTTGCGCGCCAGACTGATGGCAGCCGACATTCTTCTGGACGATGCGCCCTCCCTTGATGGCGCGGAGGACCTGACACGCAAGTGCCGTGTCGCACACACTCTAGTTCTGGCAGCCGAAGACGAACGCACCCGTTCACACGACATTCCTGAGGACGGCGAAGGGCTGAAGGAGCGCATCGTTCTTCATCTGGAGCGTATCGAAGCCAGTGAAGCCCGGCGCCTCATGCGGGGTACGGGGTTGCTGGCAACCATCGGCGCAACCGCGCCGTTCGTGGGCCTGTTCGGCACGGTATGGGGCATCATGACCTCCTTCACCGGCATCGCGGCCACCAAAGCCACGAGCCTTGCCGTTGTGGCGCCCGGCATCGCCGAGGCCCTTCTGGCCACAGCGCTTGGACTGGTCGCGGCCATTCCTGCCGTGGTGATCTACAATCACCTCGGACGCCAATGCGCCGCCTGCCGTGAAGGCGTGGCCGACCTGACAGCCTCCGTGATGCGCCTCGTGTCCCGTGATCTCGGGCGTCTCCGCCCCACCCTCTCTCGCGCGCAGGTCATTCCTTTCGCCTCGCGCGAGCAGCGCATTCCGGCGGAATGAGAAACACGCCATGGCCATTCGCATCCGTCACAGTTCCGACGACCTGCACGAAGCGCACGAGATCAATGTCACCCCCTTCATCGACGTCATGCTGGTGCTGCTCATCATCTTCATGGTGACCGCGCCATTGACCACGGTGAACGTGCCGGTGGATCTACCCTCTTCCATCGAAAAACCCACACCACGACCCGATGACCCGCTGTTTCTCACCATCAAGGCCGATCATGGTCTGGCGCTGGGCGAAGAGGATATCGCACCCGACGCTCTGGCTGGCGCCATGGAGAAAGCCAGCAAGGGCAACAAGGACGAACGCATCTTTCTGCGGGCTGACAAGACCGTGGATTACGGCACTCTTATGGGCGTGATGGACAAACTGCGCGCAGCCGGTTTTCTCAAGGTCGCGCTGGTCAATCTTCAGGGGCAGGAGGAAGGAGCAGAGCAATGAGCAGCGCTGTTTTCCCGTCTTCCACCTCGTTCCGCGACCGGCGTCATCAGGCGCTGCAACACGAGCGGCAACGGGAACGACGCCTCTGGGGAACAGCGCTAACAGCAGTAGTGATTTTCATAACAGCCAGCGTGGCCCTGAGCACGCTCATTCCGCGCTCCCCACCCGCAGTCTCCCTGCCACCCCCAGCCGCCATTGCCATCGATCTTGCCCCTCTTCCAACAGCTACCCCCACGCCTCCGCAAGACGTGCCGAAAGGCCCAAAACAGACACAGGCCCAGCCGGACCCCACGCCGGAAGAGCCACCTAAAATAGCAGCACCGCCCTCTCCTACGCCGCATCCTCCTGTTCCCGTGCCGAAAACCGAGACGCGCAAGGTCGTGAAAAAGACCGTCGTCAAACCCGTTTCGCATAAGGAAAAACCACTTCCGCTCAAAGAAGCGTCAGCGGAACGCACCACAGCGCCTCCTTCCACCGAAGCTCCTCCTGCCGTTACACAGGCGTCCCCTTCACCGGGAGCGTCCTCTTCGCACGCATCGCGTGCTCCGGCTTCATGGCAGAGCGATCTCGTGGCGAGGCTGGAACGCTTCAAACGCTACCCAACGGAGGCGCAACGCCATCGGGAGGAAGGCACCCCGCTCCTGACCTTCACCATGAATCGCAAGGGACGTGTGCTGTCCGCTCGCCTCACAAAACCATCCGGTTATACCTTGCTCGATCAGGAAACACTGGCTCTTGTTCGGCGCGCCGAACCACTGCCCGAACCACCAGACAGTGTACCGGGAGACACGATCACCCTGACCGTTCCCATTGAATTCTACGTTGAGTAGGAAGGACGAATACACAGCATCCCACAACGAGAGGAATAGTCCGTGTTCTCTGACAATCTCATTTCATAAAAAATACCGCCCCAATGGGGCGGCACGCCATCTCTCACTCTGCAAAGTAAACGAGCAGAACAGGTCATTCCCCGTATTCAGAACTCTTCGTACACCGCCGGATCCTGATTGGCCGTACGACCACCGGGACGCGCCAAGGTGGCAATCGCCTTCATGTCCTCATCCGTAAGCGCAAAATCAAAGATCGACATATTCTCGATCTGATGTTTGCGGCTCGATGCCTTGGGCAACGGCACACACCCAAGCTGGTGATGCCAACGCAGGATCACCTGTGACACCGAACGCTCCACCCGTTTGGCAATTCCTTCCAAGACCGGATTGGTGAGAATATCGTTGCCGCGCCCAAGCGGGCTCCACGATTGCGTGACGATATTATGCTGCTTGTGCCACGCACGCGCCTCGTCCTGCGGAAAATAAGGATGCAGCTCAATCTGATTGATGCAAGGGAGAACGCCCGTTTCGTCCAAAAGACGTTGGAGATGCTCAGGCAGGAAATTGCACACCGCAATCGACTGCACATATCCGCGCTTCTTCGCCTCAATCAGTGCTTTCCAAGCCTCCACATATTTCCCAACCTTCGGATTGGGCCAGTGGATGAAATACACATCGTAATAATCAACGCCGGTCCGGTAGAGAGATTCCTCGATCGTGGCCAGAGCCTCATCATAGGCGTGGTGACGGCCGGGCAGCTTGGACGCGATACGGATGCTCTCTCGCTTGTGGCCGCTCTCACGCAGCGCCTTGCCAAGCGCGCCCTCATTTTCATAGTTGAAGGCGCTGTCGAGACCTGTATAGCCGACGTCGATAGCCCCCTTCATCGCCTCCACGCCCGAAGCGCCGTTGAGCTTGTAGGTGCCGAATACAATGGCTGGAATCTTCGTCCCGTCATTGAGCGTAATCTGCGGCATGGTCATGAAATGATCTCCTTGGTCTCGATGTCAGGGAGCAGTACGTCAGTATTCGGGCTTCTCACCCTTTACCGGCACCGAAGTGGGTTGCCCCACTTCCCCCGCATAGGTCAGCAGCAGCACTGTCTGCGTATCGCCCGACTGGCCCCGATGAATGTCATCCACGGATTCCGCAAACGCCTCTCCCTTGTGGAAAGTGTGCTGCTTACCGCTTTCACGATCCGTGATCGTCAACTGCCCTTCCAGCACATAGCCCGCATTGGGACAGGGATGTGTATGCCACGGCAACGCCGTATGCGCCGGAATGGTCAGACGGATCATCGTCAGCTGCGGCTGCCCTGATGAATACGGTTTGTACGCCACGCCGTTCCATGAATGATCGCTTTGCAGCAGGACGTCCTTATGCGCCGTAGCCACATTCTGGGCATGCAAAGTGCCTGCGGCGATCATCATGCCAACAACGGTGGCTGCAGATAGAAACCTCGCAGCATGCATCTTTTTCGCTCCTCTCCAGCGCTCCTGATCCCGTTCAATCCCGATCAGGAGCCATCACACTTCATTTTCCGGACTGTGTCTTTTCGGACGGCGCCGCAATACCAATCCGCGCAATCAGGTAAGGTGGATGGCGCAGGTCTTTTCCATCATGGAAACGGGGCAGACGCGACCATTGACCGGCCACGACATAAACAGCCCGATCATCGGCAAAGATACCGTCCGGCCAGACAAAGCGTGGGTCGGATGCGATAAGATCGAACGAACCATCCAGATTGCGACGAAAGACCGCGTCATGATCGGCGGCAGTCGTGTAAATCCGCCCCCACGCATCGCTCGCCAGTCCGTCCGCCGCTCCCTTCTCGCCCTCATCGCTCACAGCCGCTGCAAGTTCAGCATCGGATTTCGAAAAATCCGCCAAAAGGGCCGTCGGGAGACTGTAAAGACGACGGCTGGAAAGCGGTGCGTAATAAAGCCGATCCGACGCGCGAGAAAGCGTGATTCCGTCAGCACCTCCGCCGGGAAATGTCGGATGTTCACGGTCAACTTTCAGAACCCGACCGTCCAGAACAGTCTGATAACCAGGGTCCGGCTGCGTGGAGCGGTCATGCTCCAGCACACGACGCTGTCGCCCCGTCGCAATATCCACCACCACGAGTGCGGGATGACCATCGAAGGAACTGTCGGTCACATACACCGTGCCAGCCGCCCCATGAGTCAGATCAATGCGCAGATCGTTCATATGACTGCCGGGCAACAACGCCTCTTTCAGCACGACGGCCGCAATCTGCTTGCCCGAGCGCACATCGAAGCCGACAACTTTGGCTCCGCCCGGTGGGATTGGCTGCCCTTTTATCTTGCCGTCATCAATGCCCCATAGTCGTCCCTGCGTGTCGGTCGTCAGACCATGCACGGAAAGTAGTCGAGAAGAGGGCGGTGCATCTATTGGCGCGGCCGTTGCCGGAAACGGCACGAGGCGCCCATCTTTCCACTCCGCCAGAACTGGCCCCGCATGATCGCCATCGTGCTTGGGGAAGCTGAGAAACATCCGCCCGTCAATTATGGCAATTCCAGAAGGGTCGGGCGCCTGTAACACGCCAACGATCTCGACCTTTCCTTGCGTGCCAAACCCGGGATCATGATTGTCGGTGATTGGAGGAGGGGTGCGCGCCCAAGCTGTCCCGACCCCATGCATCAGCACTCCAAGAAGAATGGCCCCCGCCACCCTCTCCTTCCCGCATAGCCTGAACAGAACCCGCCCTCCCTGTGCCTGCTTGTGAGAGGACCGTCCCCGTCACGTGTGTCGTAATATGTATACGATAGAGCCTTGGCGCAGTTCCAAGGTGTTCACAGGACCGTCATCAGAATGACGGATGGTTCATCCTCGCATAGGCGAGGAACACCGTCCCGGCCTGATTGCAGGCGGAATCATCTGCGGTTCATCCCCGCGTGTGCGGGGAACACTCTTCCCAGAAGTACTGAAAAACAAACAACTATTTTGCTGTCAAAGATTCCACCGAGCAAACCACCGCTCAAGACGCTCTCGATAATCGCCTCAACCCAACCTCAAGGCAACCCATACAAACCGACAGAAACGGCCCGCTCACACGCCCATCGCATGCTTCACGAACGCCTTACGCAGACGCGGCATACGTTGCACGGCGGCAATCCCCACATCACGGGCCAGTCGCAGCACAGGATTGTCATTACTGAACAGCCGATCCAGCGCATCGGTCGCCACGAACATGAGCATGTTGGTGGGGCGGCACCGACGTTGATAGCGCGCCAGAACCGACGGCGCACCGGGATCCTCCCCCTTACGGTGCGTTTCGATCAACAGATCCGCCAGCGCGATCACATCGCGGAAACCCAAGTTGAGTCCTTGCCCGGCAATAGGGTGGATGCCATGCGCGGCATCACCCGCCAGCACCATCCGCGTGGCGGTGTAACGCTGGGCATATTGAGCGGAAAGCGGATAGACCCATCGGCGCCCGACAGGCTTCACGTCACCCAACCGGTCCCCGATGCGCCGCTTGAGTTCCCGCACGAAAAGCTCGTCGGGCAGCGCCGCCAGACGCTGGGCCATGGCGTCCTTTTCACTCCACACAATGGCTGACAGGTTCGGATGCTCCGCCGTGCCGGTCATGGGCAACTGGGCAAACGGACCACCCGGCAGGAAATGCTCCAGCGCACCATTGTCGTGCGGCAGTTCGTGCGCAATCGCACAAACGATTCCGCTCTGACCATAAGGCAGCTTCGTAATGGGGATACCTGCCTGCGAACGTGTCCGGCTGCCTCGACCATCGGCTGCCACAAGCAGGCGCGCCCTGATCTCCCGCCCGTCCTTTGCGCGCACCACCACACCCGCATTGCTTCGCGTGATGACAACTTCCGCAGGCGCCAGCAGTGTGACCGAAGGCGCATCGTGCAATGTCGCGTTCAGAGCCACGCGGAGCGCCCGGGCCTCGGCCATCCAGCCGAACGGCTGGCTCGAGTCCTCACGAGTGAACTCCAGTGAAAGCGGTGACGGCGGCTCGCCGGGACGCCCATCGGTCACAAGAATGTCCTCAATGGGGCATGGAATCTGCGGCAGTCGCTCCCACACACTCGCCTCTTCGAGAAGGTTCTTGGAGCCTGCCGCAATCGCATAGGCCCGCCCGTCAAAATCGGGATCTTCCATGGGCGGAAGTGCCGCGCGATCCACTACGGCCACGGGTACGCCTTCACGCGCCAGACGACAGGCCAGCGTGGCACCGACCGGACCCGCACCGATGATGCAGATATCGACTTCGGTGACAGTGTGTGCGGACATGCTCATGCCGGCGACCTCTTCGCAAAAATTGGCTCTTTTCCGCCATTGAGCACAGAACAGAACCACGCCCGACGGCAAGCGATGAAACTCTTTGCATGCTTTGTGAGTTCATACCATCCCGAAGCGCGTGACAGGGAGCGCCCGATATGCTTTTGTGCGAAAGCCATTACGGTATCGTTGTGAAATTCGGGATGAACAAAGAGGAACTGGGATGAAGCTCGTCACGGCTATTATCAAGCCCTTCAAACTCGACGACGTCCGCGACGCGCTCTCGCCGCTCGGGATTCAGGGGCTGACCGTGTCCGAGGTCAAAGGCTTCGGGCGCCAGAAAGGACAGACCGAGATCTATCGCGGCGCGGAGTATCACGTCAGCTTCCTGCCCAAGATCAAGATCGAGGTCGCCACGTCCGATGCGCTGGTCGATCAGGTGGTGGAGGCCATTCTCCAGTCCGCCCATACCGGCAAGATCGGTGACGGCAAGATCTTCGTAAGTGACCTCAGTCGCGTCATCCGCATCCGCACCCGTGAAAGCGGTGACGAGGCGCTCTGAGCGGCATCACCCCACCCTTCACCTCTCTCTTCCCGCTCTTGTGAAACACGCGCCCTCCTTCCACACACAGGAGGGCGCGTTTCCTCTTTTATTCCGGGCCTCCCGCGCCCATTATCTCCGGTATGACCCAGAGCTTTTCCGTCTCCGACGCCGCCGCACGGCGCATTGCCGAAATCATCGCCTCCAAGGGAGAGGTCAGCCCACCGCCTGCGCTGCGTGTGGCAGTGTCCGCGGGTGGCTGCAATGGCTTCCAGTATGAATTCCGGCTCGACCCCGAAATCGCCCCCGACGATCTCGTAGTGGAAGCCCACGGTATTCGTGTCGCGGTGGATCCCGCCAGCCTCGACCTGATGGACGGCGGGGAACTCGACTATGTGGACAAGCTCATGGGCGCGCATTTCACCGTGAACAACCCCAACGCCGCCTCGGGCTGCGGGTGCGGCACCAGCTTCTCCATATCCGGCTGAACGGCGATGAAAATCGCGACGTGGAACGTCAACTCCATTCGCCAGCGGCAGAATCTCGTGCTGGACTGGCTCAAGCGCAATGAGCCCGATCTCCTGCTTCTTCAGGAGATCAAATGCGAAGCGCATCAGTTCCCGACCGAAGCGTTTGAGGCCATCGGCTACACGACGCATGTGGTCGGCCAGAAGTCGTATAACGGCGTCGCCACCCTCTCGCGCACCCCTGTCGAGGTTCTTGCCCGCAAGCTCCCCGGCCTGAGTGAGGAGGAACCACCCGCACGGTTCATCGAAATCCGTAATGGCTCCCTGACCGTGGGCAACCTCTATTTGCCCAACGGCAACTCCGGCGGCCCCGCAGGCTTTGCGCGCAAGATGGAGTTCTTCGACGCCCTTGCCCGCCACGCCGAAGCCATGCTGGCCGAAGGAACCGACTTCATCCTCGCGGGCGATTACAACGTCTGTCCCACGGACAAGGATCTCGCAACCGGCGCACTGCCCCCCACTGATGCCCTCGTCCACCCGGAAAGCCGCGCGGCCTTCCGGCGCCTTCTCTGGCTGGGTTTGACGGACGCCGTCCGCGCCCTGCATCCGCAAGAGACGATCTACACCTTCTGGGATTATCAGGCGGGCGCCTTCCGCCGCGATATGGGCCTGCGCATCGACCATATGCTGCTCTCACCCCGTATCGCCGAACGGCTTCTCACCGCCGAGGTGGACCGTGATGAGCGCGGCATGGAGCAGCCCTCCGACCATGTGCCGGTCGTCATCACCCTTTCCTGATCCATTTTCCTGACACGGAGCTTCCCCATGCCCATCACCGGCCTTAACGACCCGTCCCTTTTCCGCGAACAGGCACTTGTCGCTGGTGAATGGATCAACTCGTCATCGGGCAAGACGATGAGTGTGACCAACCCGGCCACCGGCGAGACCATCGGCACCATTCCGGCCTGCACCGCTGAAGAGACGCAGCGCGCCATCGAGGCCGCCGATCGCGCCCAGAAAGAGTGGAAGACCCGCGCCCCTGAGGCTCGCGCCGACATCCTCATGAAGTGGCACGACCTCATCATGGCCAACGCGGATGATCTCGCCCGCATCATGACCGTCGAACAGGGCAAGGTGCTGGCTGAGGCCAAGGGCGAAGTGAAATACGGCGCCTCCTTCCTCAAGTGGTTCGCCGAGGAAGCCCGTCGGATCAACGGCGCGGTCATCACGCCCAACCAGCCCGATCGCCGCGTGCTCACCCTCAAGCAGCCCGTTGGCACCACGGCGGCCATCACCCCGTGGAACTTCCCCAACGCCATGATCACCCGCAAATGCGGGCCTGCTTTCGCAGCCGGGTGCAGCATGGTGCTCAAGCCGTCCGAACTGACGCCCTATTCCGCCCTTGCGCTGGCCGTTCTGGCCGAGCGCGCCGGACTGCCTGCGGGCTTGATGTCATTGGTGACAGGTGAAGCCAAGGAAATCGGTCCCGTGCTGACAGGCAGCGACACCGTGCGCAAGCTGTCCTTCACCGGCTCCACGCAGGTCGGAGCACTGCTCATGCGACAGTCTGCCGACACCATCAAGCGTCTGAGCCTTGAACTCGGCGGCAACGCGCCCTTCCTCGTGTTCGATGATGCCGATCTCGACGCCGCCGTGGCGGGCGCCATCGCCGCCAAGTTCCGCAATGCCGGACAGACCTGCGTGTGCGCCAACCGTATCCTTGTGCAGGCGGGCATCCATGATCGCTTCGTAGCGCGCATCCGCGAGGAAGTGGCCAAATTCAAGGTCGGTAACGGCCTGGAAGACGGCAACACCATGGGGCCGCTGATCAACGAGGCTGCCGTGAAAAAGGTGCGCGATCATGTGGAGGACGCGCTCTCCAAAGGCGCGTCCTATGTCAGCGCTCCGCTGGAGACCAATGGCTGCTTTGCCACGCCCGTCGTGCTGGAAGGCGTTACGACCGCCATGCGGATTTTCCGTGAAGAAACATTCGGCCCCGTCATGCCAATCTTCAAGTTCACGGACGAAGCCGAGGCCGTGCGGATGGCTAACGACACTGAGTTCGGTCTGGCCGCTTATTTCTACACCGAGGACATGAGCCGTGCATGGCGCGTGGGCGAGGCGCTGGAATACGGCATGGTCGGCGTGAACACCGGCTCCGTGTCGATGGAGTGCGCGCCGTTTGGTGGCATGAAGCAGTCCGGGCTTGGCCGTGAAGGCGGCGCGGAAGGGATCGAAGAGTTCCTTGAGACCAAGGCGCTGCATATGGCGGGGCTGAAGTTCTGAGGGGACGGCTTGCGTCTCGGGGCTTTGCCCCGAACCCCACGAGGAGGCGCAGCCTCCTCGACCTCGGTTTGTTTTTGATTACCGAAGCGCAGGAAACGCACGTCGGACCACAGACCAGCGTGTATTTCCAAACAGGCTCTTAGCGGCTAGATTTCTTCACATTATAGCTCTAAAATTAACGGTTCGCCGGATGAGAAGAAACTATCCTATTTACTTAAATTTTTTAGCGTGTGTTTTTATATTGTCTTGGACAATTTTTAATTTCATATCATTCATAACGGCAGGTATTTTTATTCAATCTGAACAAATAAGCAATTACTCAAAAACAACAGCAATAATTCTTGGTTTATACACAGGATTATACTGCCTAAATTGCTTCACGCTGGAAAAAGACAACGTAAAAATTAACATCACATCACTTCTCACCATATCAACTTTAATGTTTTCATCAGCGAGTTTTTCTCAAGATATAACAACAAAACAAAGCATTATTGGTTTTATATTTATTGCGATAGGAAATGCAGCTATATTTATTATTTTTATTTATTTAATAAAAATAATCTTCAAAGACTACTAGTTAAACGCTGTCAGTTAGATTCCATCAAATGGCCACCAGAAGCAGACATTCCGCTCTCCCCTCAATCCAGACATAAAAAAAGCGGGGCAAAAGCCCCGCTTTTTCACACCGCAATCTTCGGAAACCAAGGCTCGTCCTTGGCCCGCTTCGCCTCAAACGCCTCAATCGCCCCTTCCCGCTTAAGCGTCTGGCCAATATCGTCCAGCCCCTCCAGCAACAGATGCTTGCGCAGCGGGTCGATCTCGAAGGGAATCTCTTCTCCATCCGGACGCACCACAACCTGACTTTCCAAATTGACAGTAATGCGACTGTTCGCTCCCTGCGTCGCATCCTTCATCAGTTCATCGCAGACCTCACGCGGCAGACGGATCGGCAGGATGCCGTTCTTGAAGCTGTTGTTGAAGAAAATGTCGGCGAATGTCGGCGCAATCACACAGCGAATACCAAAATCCAGCAACGCCCAAGGCGCGTGCTCACGCGATGAACCGCAGCCGAAGTTCTCATGCGTGATGAGGATCTGTGCCTTGCGATACGGCTCCTTGTTCAGCACGAAGTCCAGGTTCTCAGAACCATCCGGACGGTAACGCATCCCGTCAAAGGCATGGACACCCAGTCCCGTGCGCTTCGTCGTCTTGAGAAAACGCGCGGGAATGATCTTGTCCGTGTCGATATTAGCCTCAGGCAGAGGCGCTGCGATGGCCGTGAGGGTCGTAAACTTTTCCATCGTGGTCGGTCCTTCTGCCGGGATCAGGCGTTCAGTTCGCGGGCGTCGGTCAGCACACCCGTCACAGCGGCGGCGGCGGCCATCGCAGGTGAGAGCAGGTGCGTGCGTCCACCCGGTCCTTGCCGTCCCTCAAAATTGCGGTTGGATGTGGACGCACAGCGCTGACCCGGCGTCAGCTTGTCCGGATTCATGCCCAGACACATGGAGCAGCCAGCCTCACGCCATTCAAAGCCTGCATCGAGGAAGATGCGGTCCAGCCCTTCCTCTTCCGCCTGTGCCTTTACCAGCCCTGAACCCGGCACGATCATCGCCCGCACACCGTCTGCCACCTTGCGACCCGCAGCGATGGATGCAGCAGCGCGCAGATCTTCGATGCGGCTGTTGGTGCAGGAACCGATGAACACTACATCGACCGGCGTGCCCGCGATCTTCGCGCCCGCCTTGAGGTCCATATAGTCCAGCATCCGCTGCAACTGCGCGCGCTTGGCCTCATCCGGCTCATCGGCAGGATCGGGGATCGTGGCATTGATCGACAGCACCGTCTCGGGGCTGGTGCCCCATGTCAGACAAGGCTCGATCTCCTCGGCCCGCAGAGTGACTTCGGTGTCGTACACTGCTCCCTCATCGGCCACCAGCGTCTTCCAATACGCCACAGCAGCGTCGAAATCCGCACCTTTGGGCGCGAACCGGCGTCCCCTCACATACTCAAACGTCGTCTCGTCCGGTGCAATCAGGCCCGCGCGCGCACCGGCCTCAATGGCCATGTTACACACGGTCATGCGCCCGGCCATGTCCAGCCCACGAATGGCCGAACCTGTGAACTCGATCACATGCCCCGTGCCACCCGCCGTGCCGATCTTGCCGATGATGGCCAGTACCACATCCTTGGCCGTCACGCCCGGAGCAAGAGTGCCGTCTACGGCGATCTTCATGTTCTTGGCGGGCTTTTGCAGGATGGTCTGCGTCGCCATCACATGCTCGACCTCGGACGTACCGATACCGAATGCCAGAGCACCCATCGCGCCATGGGTGGAGGTGTGGGAGTCACCGCACACAATGGTCATGCCCGGCAGCGAGATGCCCTGCTCGGGGCCGACCACATGCACGATGCCCTGATTGGCCGAAAGCAGCGGAAAATACGGAACACCGAATTCCTTGACGTTGCGCTCCAGCGTCTCGATCTGATTGCGGCTGTCTGCTTCCTCGATCGGCTTAGTCCGATCGGACGTCGGCACGTTATGGTCCACAACCGCAATAGTGTTTTCCGGATGCCGCAGCTTTCGCCCGGCCAGACGTAGCCCCTCGAAAGCCTGAGGGCTCGTCACCTCATGCACAAGATGCCGGTCGATATAGAGGATCGCCGTGCCGTCCTCGAGGGTATCGACAACGTGGTTGGCCCAGATCTTGTCGAAGAGCGTGCGCGGCGACATGGCGGTTCCTGAACTTCCTGTAATCAATGACACGAGCTTTGCCTGCCTGAAGAGCGGGGCGTCAAGTACGCCGAAGCCCTATGTGCAGGCAAAATCCCTGTCCGGTCACGTAGGAATGAACGACCCGCTTCGCCAGTGGCGAGCAGGCTCCCTTCCCCGCAAAAGAAAAAGGCCGGTGCCCCTGCGGAGCACCGGCCTTCCCAAGCGCGAAGCTTACGCGCTGGCCTTGGCGGCCGGTCCCGTGTCACGGGCGCGCTCGGCAATACGCGCGGACTTGCCGCGACGGCCACGCAGATAATACAGCTTCGCACGACGCACCTTGCCGCGACGCACAACCTTGATCTCCGCGATCGTGGGCGCATAGAGCGGGAACACACGCTCCACACCTTCGCCGTTCGAAATCTTGCGCACTGTGAAATTGCTGTTCAGGCCCTTGTTGGAACGGGCGATCACAACGCCTTCATAGGCCTGAAGACGCTCACGCTCGCCTTCCTTCACGCGGACGGACACGCGCACCGTGTCGCCGGCCTGGAACTCGGGAACCGCGCGGGCGGCGGACAGGCGCGCGATCTCGGCGGCCTCATACTGCTGGATGATGTTCATGACGAATGTCCTTCGTGAACGGATGGTCTTGATGCGTGAGACAGATGAGCTGTCCACAGATCGGGCCTGCGCTCGCGCGTAGCCTTCTCGGATTGTTCGCGCCGCCAGCGGGCGATGGCGGCATGGTTGCCGGACAGGAGAATGTCCGGCACGGCCCGGCCCTTCCACTTGGCCGGGCGGGTATAGAGAGGATATTCAAGCAGACCGTCGGAAAAGCTTTCTTCGACACCGCTCTCCGCCGATCCCATGACGCCCGGCAGAAGCCGCACGCAGGCATCGAGCAGCACCAGTGCCGCCGTTTCGCCACCCGAGAGAACGTAATCGCCGATCGAGACCTGCTCGATCGACCGTTCCTCAAGCACCCGCTCATC
Organism: Acetobacter estunensis; assembly: GCF_019083805.1. Lineage (GTDB taxonomy): Bacteria > Pseudomonadota > Alphaproteobacteria > Acetobacterales > Acetobacteraceae > Acetobacter > Acetobacter estunensis_A. The sequence continues at coordinate 371,208 of NZ_JAHRDV010000001.1, read as the reverse complement.
CACACCTTCATAGCGTCCGCACAGGAGGGCTACCCCCGGTCCGGATACATAACGGCGGATATCCGCCTGTGAGAGCGGACGACCGCGCGGCGTCAGATAGACACACGGCGCACCATCATGGCGAGACACCGACTCAAGCGCCGCCTCCACCACATCCGGCCGCATCACCATGCCCGCCCCGCCTCCAAACGGCGTGTCGTCCACAGCGTTGTGCCGCCCCAACCCGAACGCGCGCAGATCGCGCACGTCGCAGTTCCACGTTCCGTTTTCCAGCGCCCGACCGGCCAGAGACTGACCGAGCGGACCGGGAAACATGTCCGGAAACAGGGTGAGGATGGAAGCCGTCCAGCTCATGCCACATCGTCCGAGGCAACCCGCTCCCGCTTGGGAACCTGCGCCTCCTCACCGATCACTTCCACGGGCCGCACAATGCTTACGCGCCCAGAAGTCAGATCGACCTCCGGCACGCAGGCTTTCGTGAACGGCACGATCAGACCCGTGTCGAGCTCAAGGCTCACACCCGCACCATAATCGTGGACCGTGACAATCCGCCCCAGAGGCTGCCCATCTTCCACAGCCGCCAGACCAAGTAGGTCGCTGTGATAGAACTCTTCATCCTCTGGCTCGGGAAGCTGATCGCGCGTGACATAGAGCTTCCGATTGACCAGTACCTGCGCCGCCGTCCGATCGGCAAGCGGCTGTCCCTGCGCATCACGCAGTTCCGCCACATCGCCCGAACGCCAACTGAGCGTCCACTTGCCGCCCCGATCGTCCGTCAGCACGCCATAGGAGGCGAGAGCCGCTGCATCGGTCGCGAGGCTGTGCACATGCACAAGCCCGCGCACACCGTGCGGCCTCCCCACAACTCCGATCTGGATGCGTCCGTCCGTCATGGTTGGAAAGCGTCTTTCGATCTACTCTGTCCTCAGGCCGCTGCAGCCGCCGCAGCGTCAGCCGCCGCCTTCGCGCGTTCCTGCGCCTTCTTCTTCGGTGCGGACTTCTTGGGCTGCTCGTTCCATGTCGGCTTCGCGATCACACCAGCCTGACCGAGGAAACGGGCCACGCGGTCCGTCGGCAGGGCACCCTGCGACAGCCAATGCTTGATGCGCTCTTCCGTCAGCTTCACGCGGTCAGCATGATCGGACGGCAGCATCGGGTTGTAAGCACCCACGCGCTCAATGAAGCGACCATCGCGCGGCGAACGGCTGTCAGCCACAACAATGTGGTAGTAAGGACGCTTCTTCGCACCGGCGCGGGCGAGACGGATCTTGAGGCTCATTCAGACTACTCCGGATAGTGCCAGAAAAGAAAAGGAACGGGTCGGGGATGGATCAGCCGAAAGGCGGCCGACCTCCGGGACCACCCGGACGGCCACCCGGCCCTCCCGGCATCCCGCCCCCGGACATGAGCGCGGAAGCCTGCCGCATCAGGCCCTTGAGCCCGAGCTTGTTGACCCGCTTCATCATGGTGGACATGTCATCGAACTGCTTGAGCAGCTTGTTGACTTCCTGAACTGTTGTGCCGGACCCAGCAGCGATACGCTTCTTGCGCGACGCCTTGATGATGCCCGGCGTTTTGCGCTCAGCCTTCGTCATGGACGAAATCATGGCCTGATGGCGCTTGAATACGGTGGTGTCGAGGTTCTTCTCCGCCACCATGTCCTTGAGCTTGCCCATACCGGGCAGCATCCCCAGAATACCCGAGATCGAGCCCATCTTCTGGATCTGCTTGAGCTGCGCGACATAGTCGTCCAGATCGAACTTGCCGGCCATCATCTTCTTGGCCAGCCGCTCGCCTTCTTCCTGATCGAGCGTATCGGCGGCTTTCTCGACCAGCCCGGCAATGTCGCCCAGACCGAGAATGCGTCCGGCAACGCGCTCGGGATGGAACTCCTCCAGCGCGTCGAGCTTCTCGCCCGAACCCGTCAGCTTGATCGGCGCGCCCGTGATCGCGCGCATGGACAGCGCCGCACCACCGCGCGCGTCACCGTCCATACGGGTCATGACCACACCGGACACGCCCACAGCCTCATTGAAAGACTTGGCTGTGTTGACCGCGTCCTGACCGGTCATCGCATCGACGACCAGAAGCGTTTCCGCAGGGTGCGTCACGTCACGGATCTGACGCACCTCATTCATCAACGCTTCGTCGATGGAGAGCCGTCCGGCAGTGTCGAGGATGACGACGTCATACCCCTCACGACGCCCCGTCTCCATCGCCCGCTGCGCGATTTCCACCGGCGTCTGGCCAGCAATGATGGGCAGCGATGCGACACCCGCGCGCTCGGCCAACTGCTGCAACTGGAGCTGAGCCGCCGGACGCTGCGTATCGAGCGATGCCAGCAGCACCCTCTTACGCTCGCGCGTCGCCAGACGCAGGGCGATCTTGCCCGATGTCGTCGTCTTGCCCGAACCCTGAAGACCGACCATCAGGATCGGCACAGGCGGCGTTGCGTTCAGGTTGAGGGGAACAGCGCCTGCACCACCGAGCGCGTCGATCAGCGCGTCGTTGACGATCTTGGCAACGGCCTGACCGGGAGAAACGCTTTCCAGCACTTCTGCGCCGACCGAGCGTTCCTTGACCTTATTGACGAAGTCCTTGACGACTGGAAGCGCCACATCCGCTTCCAGCATGGCTAGCCGGACTTCACGCATGGCCTCGGCAACGTCGGCCTCGCTCAGCGTGCCGCGCTTGCCAAGATCACCGATGACCCCGGAGAACCTGTCTGACAGAGACTCGAACAAGAGGCGTTTCCCCAAAACAATACGCGCCACTGCGCGAACACTCGCGATGTGGCGGGACTCATGTATGGCGATCTGTCTACGCCCCGGCCATTCGCCCTGTCAAACGGAATCAAACGGCCTCTTCAGGGAAAGACAGGTGGATGCATCCACCGGCTCGCTTCACACGGACAGCAGCACCCGCCTGCACGCGTCCTTCAGACTTGCGACGAACAGTCCGACAACCCATCCTGCCATGTCATCCCTGAAATATATATGGAGAACACCCAATGGCTGGCACTCCCACCTCATGGCATGCCGCGCCACTCACATGGGGACACGGACCTCGCCTACTGGAAATGTTTCTCGAACCGACCTGCCCGTTCTCCGTGAAGGCGTTCAACAAGCTTGATGCCCTTCTGGAACAGGCCGGAGAGGACCGGATTACCGTGAAACTGCGCATGCAATCACAGCCATGGCACCTTTTCTCCGGCGTTGTCGTGCGCTGCATCCTCGCAGCCTCCACGCTGCCGGAAGGGAAGGATGCGGCACGTCGCGCAATGCAGGCTGTGGCCGATCACCGCGAGGAGTTTGAGTTCGCACATCATTGCGAAGGCCCGAACCGACACGCCACCCCCGATGACATCATCGAACGGCTGGAACGCTATAGCGGTCTCACCCTCAAACCAGCTTTCGCAATCCCGGACCTGGATCGCGAAATCAAGTGGCACTGCAAATACTCGCGTCAGAACGGCATCCACGCCTCTCCCACCTTCATGATCGACGGACTGGTGCAACCCGATATGAACAGCGGCGATCCGGTCGAAACATGGGTGGCGCGCCTTTTGCCTTCCCGAGACTAACCTCAGTTTCTCCGGGGAGGCCGTGACGCCCAGATGGCCGCCAGAGCCGAACCGGAGATGTTGTGCCAGATAGAGAACACTGCGCCCGGCAGGGCCGCGAGTGGGGAAAAATAAAGCCGCCCCAACGTCGCGGCGAGGCCCGAATTCTGCATGCCGACCTCCAGCGCCAGTGTCCGGCACACGGATTCATCGAAGCCCAGTAATCGTCCGCCCCAATAGCCGCCAAGCAGGCCGACAGCGTTGTGAAGGATGACGCCCACCAGCACGAGCGGCCCGACCGCTCCCAAAGCGGGTGCCGCCGCTGCGACAATGCTGGAAATGATGGTCAGGATCGCCACCATGGCCACAAGTGGCAGCACCGGCTCCATCCGACGCACGGCGCGATGACAGAAGGTGTTGACCAGCACGCCTCCCACAACCGGAACGGCCACAAGTGTCAGAATGCTACGGAACAGCCCCCAACTGTCCACGGCCACATCCGCCGCCACATACAACCTCGTAAGCAGAGGTGTAGCCACAATCCCCACCAGCGTGGAGAGAGTGCTGATACTGACCGAGAGCGCCACATCTCCACGCAACAGATAAATCATCACGTTGGAAGCGGTGCCACTGGCGACACATCCCACCAGAACCATGCCGGTCGTCAGATCGTTGGGCATGGCAAGCGCCTTCGCAATTCCCCACGCCGCCAGCGGCATCACAAGATAATGCAGCGCCACACCCGCGAGCACCGGATAGGGCTTGCGGGCGATACGCCTGAAGTCCGCCACAGTGAGCGTCACGCCCATGGTGAACATAATGAACGCCAGCAGCGGCGTAATGACTGGGGTAATGACCAAAAAGGGGCCGGGCCGTAGCACGGCCATCAGTGAAACAAGCACAGCCCACACCGGGAACAGCCGTGTCAGCATGCGCGCACATCTTCCGCCTTTTTACCCATCCGATCCCCCCTTTTCGCGACATCTGCGCGCCTTATGAAAGGAAGAGGCAATACAGATCAATCATGACGGCGTGTGTGGCTGGAGTTTCACCCCACGCCACCCTCCGCTACACTGAATCCATGATCCTTTTTGAAGCAGACCCCTTCTCATGAGCCGTGTCTCCATCGAACTCGTCCCGCGCGATGCGGACACCATCCAACGCGAAGTGGCCGAACTTCGCGCATGTCTCCCTTTTGTGGACACCATCAACATTCCCGACATCCAGCGCTTTTCGCTGCGAAGCTGGGAGGCCGCCACACTCGTGCGCCCGAACTTTCGGTCCGTGATCCCGCATGTCCGCGCCATCGACATCGACCCGAACGGCCCGCTGCCAGGTCTCGATGTGCCGGACCTGACGGAGATCCTCGTGGTAAAAGGCGATCCACCGGCAGATCTGAGCCGTCGCGTGTTTCCCAACACCTCCGACGCCGTCATTCGCCGTTACCGACGTGAAGCGCCGCACCTCAAGGTTTACGCTGCCTTCGACCCTTACCGCCGCGCGCCCTACAAGGAACTGGAAGATGTGGCCCGCAAGCGCGAAGCCGGAGCCTGTGGTTTTTTCACACAACCTCTCTTCGACATGAAAATGCTCGATCTCTGCCGCGATTGGCTGCACGATCAGCAAGTTTTCTGGGGCTTCTCACCTGTGATCGGCCCCAAGTCACGCTCCTATTGGGAGACGACCAACCACATTGTCTTTCCGCGTGATTTTGAGCCCACGATGGAAGCCAATCTCACCTTTGCCGAACAGGCCATTCGTGAAGTGCGCGACGACGGAGATTCGGTCTATCTCATGCCGCTGCGCGTAAAACTCGCAAACTACCTCCGGCCGCTTGAAGGCGTTCTGCAGGGCTGAACCCTTTCCACACGATGGAGCCGACCATGACCGCAGCCTCTCACAAGGTCCGCATCCACTATTGCACCCAGTGCAACTGGCTCCTCCGTTCCGCGTGGATGGCGCAGGAACTGCTCCAGACGTTCGGCACCGAACTGACGGAAGTGGCCCTGTGTCCAGACACGGGTGGCCGGTTTGAGATCAGCGTGGACGATGTCATCGTGTGGGAACGCAAGCGCGACAACGGCTTTCCCGGCCCCAAGGAACTCAAGCAGCGCGTGCGGGACGTCATCGCCCCCGAACGTGATCTGGGGCACGTGGACCGCTAAAGCAGCCCACGGTGTTCCAGTCCGGGCAGCGAACGAGCCGCCCGGTCATTTTTCAGGAAAGCAGCGAGAAATTGCTGGCTGTCAGGGTGTTCGTGTCATGCACGTCCGCCACAGTCAGTGTCGTGTTGCTGTTAAGATGCAGCGCGAGACCGGCTGAAGAGACGGTGGCATGGTCGAGCACATCGGCAAGACCACTCTGCGTCAAACCAAAACCGGTCAGATCGATCGTGTTGTGCTTTGCCGCTGTAAAGTCAGTGATGACATCGCGCGCGCCAGCAGCCGTCTTCATAATGTCAAACGTATTGCCGCCCCCTGTGCCGCCCGTCATATTCATGCTGCTATTGGCAACAAAAAGATCGGAACCAGAACCACCGACGGCCGTAAAGGCGCCATGGACATTGCTGTCCGCGCTAATGAAAGTCATCTTGCCCGCACCTGTTTCGGTTGCGTGCTGATTACCCGTACCTCCCGTAATGCTCGATCCACTGTCGCCCCATGTATTGACTTCAAGGTCGGCATTCCAGTCACGACTGCCCATGGTGATGTCGACCGACTGAGCATGGATCTGATTAGTGCCGATCAGGGAATCCGTAACGACAAACTGTCCATATCCCGCATTCGCGTAAGCGCCGGTCGCATCATCCTGCGCCGTGTTGACGGATGAGTTCTCGAGGATGCCCACGGATACACCCGTGCCATCGGTGATCAGCTTATCGTCAATCATCTTGCCGACAGTGCTGTCGCGCCCGAGTTCCACGGAAGAGGTATCAATCTCACCCGCAACCGTCTTGATACCGGCCGTGATCGTTCCCTGCAGAAACTTGTCGATATGGGAGTCCGAGCCTGTTGTAATGGAACCACCCGTGCATCCATCAAACGTGGACTTCGCACCCGCAATGATGTTGAGGTTACGGCCATCGACGAATGTGGAATACGCCCCCACCTGTATCAGTGAGGTTGCGCCCGGGATATTGGATAGATCAAGAAACGTATTTCCGGCTACGCTGGCGCCATTTATACTGCCGTTCTGCAAGTCCTTGATCGTGTTGTCGCCAGCGTTCAGTGTGACAGAACTTTCGGCAGCAGTATCGGTGAACGCCACTGTAGTGCCGTAACCGTTTACCGTGACATCAGCCTTCCCTGTCATCACGAGATTATTGTCATACCAGGCCGTCACATCACCAGCGGAAGAAGCCGTATTACCCACGACATATGTCTGACCTGATACCAGTGTAGCAGACGTATCAGCATCTGTGAGGTTGATATGTGTGGTCGAAACCATTGTTCTCTCCTGAAATTCATTAGAACTTCAGCAATTCCCGATCAGGGTTTCCTGAAATCCGAAGAGAACCTAAATGTTGACCTGATTTCTCCCTAAGTAAGTTTTCCGTTAATAAAATAAATTAATGAATTAATAACCAAAGAATTATTATTTATATGATTAAAGAATGAAATATATACAACACACAACCAAAAGATGCCATAAAAGTGATCTAATTCTAGAGCAAGCTGAATGCTGACGGCGGGACTTTCCCCGCCGCACGATACATTTTTCTTTACTTCTCCACGTTCTGCAGAACCTCGAACCCTTCAAACACAGGCGGCCCCATGGTCAGCGGCTTTCCCTGCCCGGCATTCGCGTGCGCCTGTCGAAACTGCTCCGACTGCGTCCAACCCACAAAAGCCTCGTGAGACTCCCAAACCGTGTGAGAAGCATAAAGCACATGATCTTCCCGCACCGGACCGCGTAGAAACTGAAAACTCACAAAGCCGGGAACCGTCTTGAGAAAAACCTCCCTGTCGAGCCAACGCTTCTGGAACGCCTCCTCATTTTCAGGGCTGACACGGAAACGATTCATCGCAATGTACATCAAAGCACTCCTTGAAAAGATCGCTGCAAAACCCAGCATGCCACATTGAAAGCCTGCACGCGGCTCTCTGCTGCATTGATCTTTCTTCACTGTGTAGTCTCTGTCGATATTTTCGCGAGAAAAAGGGGAACAGACATGTGTGGACGCTTCGCCAACGATCTGACAGTCGATCTCATGCGGACCGTGTTCGGAATCACAGGCACTGTGCCGAACTGGCCCCCATCATGGAACATCGCCCCATCCCAGCAGGCTCCTGTCGTCCGCCTGAAACCGGAAACCGAAGAACGTCATCTCGATCTACTCCGCTGGGGCTTCATTCCGCACTGGGCCAAGGATGCCGGACGGCAACCCATCAACGCACGCGCTGAAACCGCCGCCACTTCTTCCCTCTTTCGTTCGGCCTTTGAAAATCGCCGGGCACTTGTGCCGGCAACCGCCTATTACGAGTGGCAGAAAGGTTCATCGCCTCGTCAGCCATGGGCGTTCCGACGCAAGAACGGGCAACCACTGGCTATCGCCGGATTGTGGGAGAACTGGCAACACGATGGAGAGTGGGTGCGCACATTCGTCATCCTTACCACACGCGCCAACGCTCTCATGAATCCGATCCATGATCGGATGCCTGTGACAATTGAAGAGGACGACTGGTCAACATGGCTGGGTGGTGCGGCAGACAGCGCCCGCTCTCTCCTCCACCCCACTCCTGACGATGCTCTGGAATGTTATCCTGTCAGTCGGAACGTCAACACACCTGCAAACAACAGCGCCTCTCTGCTCGCCCCCATCTGACTTCGCGACCGCTCGGCCAGAATCACTTTTCCGTGATGCTTGATACTCACTGCCTTCGGATCGTTCCTTTCACAAGAACGACCTTATTCGAAAACAGACTGCCGAAAACGGCATCAAGCAGCACGAGGATGGCAAAACGATGGCACCTGCGGCGCTGACCCTCTCCCGCCCATTACATTTACTGTCCGTAGCCTCGGAAATGTTCCCGTTCGTGAAGACAGGTGGACTTGGAGATGTCACGGCGTCGCTTCCGTCAGCCCTCACGCCTTATGATGTGCAAACCCGCACACTCCTGCCGGGCTATCCTTCCGTTCTAGCGGCGATGGAGAAAGTGGCCTGCCGTTCTGTTGAGTTCGGTCTCATTCTGGGCCACGCCGCACATCTCAAGATCGGACAAGTTGGAGGGCAGGAGTTACTGGTTCTCGATATTCCCGCTCTCTATGATCGTCCCGGAAATCCCTACGTGACATCAGAAGGCTGCGACTGGCCTGACAACGGCCTACGTTTTGCGGCTCTGGCCCGTGCTGCCGCCACTATCGGTCAGGGCGGACTTGAAGGTTACCATCCCGACATCGTGCAACTGCATGACTGGCAGGCCGGCCTCACGGCGGCCTATCTGCACTATGACGGTGAAGCTCCCCTCCACGCCAATGGCATGAGCCGGCGCCCCCGTATCGTCCAGACGATCCATAATCTCGCCTTTCATGGCAGCTTTCCCCTCACCGATCTGCCCATTTTGGAATTGCCAGCCCAAGCGGCTTTCATCGACGGCTGCGAGTTTCACGGCCGCATCAGCTTCCTCAAGGCCGGTCTGTTTTTCAGTGACTGGATCACCACAGTCTCGCCCACCTATGCACAGGAAATCCAAGGTAGCGAATGGGGAATGGGCTTCGACGGTCTGCTGCGTACACGCACCTCCGACCTCACCGGCATTCTCAATGGCGTGGATATCAACGTATGGAATCCCGCCCATGACCCTGCCGTGCGCTTTCCTTACGTCGTAGGCGACACCATCGGGCGACTGTCCAACAAACTCGCCTTCCAGGCGGAATTCGGCCTGCCGCAGGACCGCAATGCCTTTCTCATAGGCATCGTCAGTCGTCTGACACGGCAAAAAGGCGTCGATCTCCTGCCAGAGATCATGGAGCGGCTGCTTGTCTCCAACACCCAAGTAATCGTCGTGGGCGAAGGGGAACGCCCTCTTCACCGCGCTTTTTCCGCTTTGCAAAGAAGATTCCCCCGCAGTTTCGCCTGCCATATCGGCTACAGCGAAGAACTCGGTCACCGCCTGCCCTCCGCTGTCGATGCTCTACTTGTCCCATCACGCTTCGAGCCTTGCGGCCTGACTCAGCTTTGCGCTCTGCGTTACGGAGCCGTTCCTATCGTCTCGCGCGTGGGAGGATTGGCCGACACAGTAGTTGACGCCAACGATGCGGCCATCGGACGCGGCGTTGGCACAGGTTTTCTGTTTTCACTCATCGACGGTGCGACACTCGCAGTCACGGTTGAGCGGGCACGTCGTCTTTTCCGAGAGAACCGCAAAGCATGGTCACAGCTTCAGAAGAACGGGGCCGCCACAGATGTCTCATGGCATGAAAAATCCATCCAATATGTCAGACTCTTTGCGAAACTCGCGGGAGTTGAAATCGTTGAACCGAAAGAACCCAATATCGTGCGGCTTTCCTCCGCGCACGCGTCGGACAATATGCGAGGACATGCTTTCAGCGGCAAACGGCATATCGCTCGAAAACCCCCCATTCCCCCTTCCACACACCGCAACAGCGCCTGAATTTTCAAAGCCATAAATCACACGAGATCATCACACAGCAAAGGAGCCTGAGGGATGCCAACGAGACAGGATCGAAATGGCGCCCTCTATCATGTTCCCGAAAACACCGATGATCTTCTGGCCGGACGTTGTGGCGATCCTTTTTCTATCCTCGGTCGACACAATGCAGGCTCGCTCGATATCGTGCGTGTCTTCTACCCACATGCCGCCAAAGTCCGACTGCTCGTCGAGCGTCCCCGCTCGCCCCCCATCGAGCGCGCCATGCGTCCGGTGGACGATACCGGCATGTTCATCGGCACCATCCGCAAAGGAGCGTCTTATCGTCTGCGCGTAATCTGGGCAGATGCCACAGAGGAGGTCAGCGATCCCTATTCATTCGGCCCTATCCTGCCGGAAGAGGAATTGCATGCCTTTGCCGAAGGCCGTCATTTTCACGTTCATCACCTTTTGGGCGCACATCTCGTGACACTACACGGCGTAACGGGTGTGCGCTTTGCTGTCTGGGCACCTAACGCCCGTCGCGTGTCCGTAATCGGAGACTTCAACATCTGGGACGGTCGCCGTCATCCCATGCGACTGCGTCATAGAGCTGGCGTGTGGGAACTCTTCATCCCCGGTCTTACAGCTGGAGAGCGCTATAAATTCGAGATCATGGCGCAGGACGGCACGCTTCTTCCACAAAAGGCCGATCCCTTTGCACGTCGGACCGAACTGCCTCCCGCCACAGCCTCCGTCGTGGCACGAAATGATCCATTTCCCTGGACAGATGATGCATGGATGGCAACCCGCTCCGCACGCCACGCGCCGCAGGCACCGCTCTCCATCTATGAAGTTCACACTCTTTCATGGCGTCGCCCCAACGGAGATCCGGACCGCATCGCCACATGGCGGGATCTGACACGCGATCTCATTCCCTATGTGGCGGAAAACGGCTTTACGCACATAGAGCTTCTTCCCATCATGGAATATCCCTTCGGTGGATCATGGGGTTATCAAACGCTCGCGTTGTTTGCTCCCACCGCCCGCCACGGCAGTCCGGAAGATTTCGCTGCGTTTGTAAACGCCTGCCACGAGGCCGGGATCGGTATCATTCTGGATTGGGTGCCTGCTCACTTTCCCAATGATCTGCACGGTCTGGCCTGTTTCGATGGAACTGCCCTCTTTGAACACGCAGATCCACGTGAGGGGATGCATCGTGACTGGAACACGCTGATTTACAATTATGGACGGCACGAGGTGCGTGCCTTCCTCATTTCCAGCGCCTTGATGTGGTGTGAGCATTTTCACGTCGACGGTCTTCGCGTGGATGCGGTCGCCTCCATGCTGTATCGCGACTACAGCCGCCAGAGCGGAGACTGGCTTCCCAACATCCACGGAGGACGCGAAAACCTCGAGGCCGTGTCGTTCCTGCGGGAACTGACCGATACGCTGCAACGCCATGCGCCCGATGTTCAGATCGTCGCTGAAGAATCCACGGCATGGCCCGGTGTCACGCACCCGACGGTCGATGGAGGTCTTGGGTTTTCCTTCAAATGGAACATGGGATGGATGCATGATACTCTGCATTTCATGCAGCGCGACCCATTATGGCGCGGCCACCATCTTTCCGAAATTCTTTTCGGCACACATTATGCATTTTCCGAACGCTTCGCTCTCCCTCTCTCTCATGACGAAGTAACGCACGGCAAAGGCTCGCTGCTTGCCCGCATGCCGGGCGATAGCTGGCAGCAACATGCCAATCTGCGAGCCTATTTTGCTTTCATGTGGACCCATCCGGGCAAGAAACTCCTGTTCATGGGAGGAGAAATCGCACAAATACAGGAATGGAACCATGATGGAGAACTTGACTGGCGCTCACTGTCCGAGCCGTCCAAACTCGGCATGCAGAGGCTAGTTCGCGATCTCAATCACATCCTCCAATCCTACCCTGCCCTGCATGAACTCGACATCGATCCGGCGGGTTTTTCTTGGCTGATCAATGATGACGATGCCAACGTGGTGTTTGCATGGGCGCGTTTCGCGCTCTCTGCCCCTCCCGTTGTCGTGGTGTGGAATGCAACACCCGTTATCCGCCATGCTTACCGCGTGGGCGTGCCAAATGCTGGAGACTGGCACGAGATCATCAATACGGATGCCAGTGTTTATGGCGGCAGTAATGTCGGCAATGGCGGCCGTGTAACCGCGCAGGCAGTCGCCGCCCATGGCTGCGACTGGTCGGTCGAACTGATACTGCCGCCGCTGGCCACTCTCATCCTCTCTCCAGCCCTTGAGGAAGCAGGATGAACGCCGCTTCCGACACTCTCGAATCCGGCGCTCCCTACCCTCTGGGCGCCACCTACGATGGTTGCGGCGTCAATTTTGCCGTCTTTTCCGCCAATGCCACCCGCATCGAACTGTGTCTGTTCGATCGCAAAGGTCGTCGTGAAGTCGCGCGACATCGGCTTCCTGAATACACCGATGAAGTTTGGCATGGTTATCTTCCCGGTGCTTCACCCGGCCTCCTCTACGGATATCGCGCTTTCGGACCGCACGATCCGCATGAAGGTCATCGTTTCAATCCCCACAAACTTCTGGTTGATCCCTATGCCCGTGAACTGACAGGCGATCTCCGCTGGACCGATGCCTTGTTCGGCTACAGGCTCAACTCACCACGGGCGGATCTCTCCTTCGATCGGCGGGACAGCGCCAGCGCCATGCCGAAATGCCGTGTGATTGCCCCTCATGTGCATTGGCCTGACGATCATCGGCCCAGCATTCCACCGGAAGACGTGATCGTGATGGAGGCCCATCTCAAGGGTTTGTCCATGCGTCATCCCGATGTGCCCCAAGCGATACGCGGAACCTTTCAAGCGTTAAGTCATCCCCGCATCGTAGAGCATCTGCAAAAACTCGGCACCACAACACTCGAACTTCTGCCGGTGCAGGCATTCGTCACCGATCGTTTCCTGATCGAACGCGGTGTCACCAATTACTGGGGCTACAACACGCTCGCGTTCTTCGCCCCGCACCCCGCTTATATGGGACGTGGCGAAATCGAGGATTTCCGCGCCGCCATCCGCGCTTTGCATGCCGCCGGCATCGAAGTGGTGATGGACGTCGTGTACAACCACACCTGCGAAGGAAACGAGCTTGGTCCCACCTTGTGTTATCGCGGACTCGACAACGCCAGCTATTACCGCCTCGTGCCCGATGATGAGCGTCATTACATCAACGACACCGGCTGCGGAAACACGCTCAATCTTTCTCATTCTCGCGTGCTCCAGATGGTGCTTGATTCCCTGCGTCATTGGGCCAGCGCGTTCAATATCGACGGTTTCCGCTTCGATCTCGCAACCATTCTTGGTCGCGAGAACTACGGTTATGACCAGAACTCGGGATTTCTCGACGCCCTCATGCAGGATCCAATTCTGCGCACGCGCAAACTGATCGCCGAGCCATGGGATCCGGGACCGGGTGGATATCAGGTGGGTAACTTCCCGCCCGGATTTCACGAATGGAACGACCGTTTTCGTGACACCACACGCCGTTTCTGGCGGCAGGATGAATGTCAGCAGGGGGATATGGCAGCCCGTCTCTCCGGCTCAGGCGACATTTTCGACCATCGCGGACGGCGCCCATGGACCAGCGTCAATTTCGTGACGGCTCATGACGGCTTCACCCTGATGGACACCGTCAGTTACGAAACACGGCACAATGACGCCAACAAGGAAAACAATCACGACGGCGCACAGGACAACCACAGCCGCAACTGGGGCGTGGAAGGACCGACCGATGATGCGACCATAGTGGAAAAACGCGATCATATTCGTCGCGCCATGATGGCGACACTTCTTCTGGCCCATGGAACACCCATGATTCTCGCAGGCGACGAATTCGGGCAAACCCAGAACGGAAACAATAATGCTTATTGTCAGGACAATGATTTGTCCTGGCTGGACTGGTCACTGACACAAACGCCTCGCGGTCAGGACATGCAGGATTTTACAGCACGACTGATCCTCCTGCGGCGTGAACATCCTTCCCTGCGCGCACAACGCTACATGCATGGCCGTCATGCTCCCCTACCGGATATCTCCGACATCGCGTGGTTCAATGCCGCGGGACAGCCCATGTCGGTCGATAACTGGAATGAAAGAGGACAACCTCTTCTTGGTCTGCGACGTGCCATTGAAGATGGTGAATCCTTCGACATCACCTACATGATCCTTAATCCTAGCGATGCAGAAGCACCCTGTGCCCTACCGCCCCCTACTGGCACATGGCGTCTGCTTCTCGACAGCGCACGACTGCACCATACGGAACCGGAAAGCCTCACCGCCGGGTTGCATAGTGTGATCGTCGCCGCACATTCGGTCCTCCTTCTGCAACTCGATCCCGCCACCATGGCCACAAAGTCCACAAACGGCTGAAAGGAGGCAGGCCATGTCCCAGAGTGATCGTTACCTCCGCAAGCAAGGTGCGGTGCTCCTTTCACCGCACCGCACGCGCTTTCACCTTTGGGCGCCTTCCTGCTCCTCCGTCCAACTTGAAGCGGAAGATCATCCACCCGTCCCAATGACAGCGGACGACCACGGAGGGTTCGTATGCGAAACACCCACGGGAGCTGGCCTACGTTATCGCTATCGCGTGGCCCCCGATCTGCTGGTCCCCGATCCAGCCTCCACCCGTCAGCCCGAAGACGTGCATGGCCCCAGTGAGGTGACCGATCCCGAAAGCTATCGTTGGCAGAACCCACGTTGGCAAGGGAGACCTTGGGAAAAAGCCGTTATCTACGAAGTGCATATTGGACTTGCGGGCGGCTATACAAAGCTGGCTGCCGATCTTCCACGCATCGCCGCATTTGGCATTACTGCCATCGAACTCATGCCGATTGCGGAATTTCCCGGCGGTCGCAACTGGGGATATGACGGCGTTCTGCCTTTTGCACCCGAAAGCGCTTACGGCACACCAGATGAACTCAAGGCGCTGATCGACCGCGCCCATACACTCGGTCTCATGATTTTTCTCGATGTTGTCTATAATCACTTCGGACCGGATGGAAACTTCATCGAACAGTATGCGCGCCCCTTTTTCCTCCAGGATCGCCGCACCCCATGGGGTCATGCCATCGACTTCACCCAACGAGCAGTACGTGATTTCTTCATCGACAATGCACTCTACTGGCTCATGGAGTTCCGCTTCGACGGTCTGCGGCTGGACGCCGTGCAGGCCATTACAGAACAGGACTGGCTTACGGAGTTACATGAAACTGTCAGACAAACCGTGGAGCCGGACCGCCACGTTCATTTGATCCTTGAGAACGAAAACAACGACGCCCGTCTGCTGCGCGAGGGCTTTACCGCCCAGTGGAACGATGACGGACACAATGCCCTGCACGTCATCCTCACTGGTGAAACAGACGGCTATTATGGGAATTTCGCATCCAACCCCACAATGGACCTTGCGTGCGTTCTCAAAGAGGGATTTCGGTTTCAGGGGGACAAATCGCCTGTCACGGGCAAACCGCGGGGTTCTCCATCTTCGGATCTGGCGGCTGAGAAATTCATCCTTTTTCTGCAAAACCACGACCAGACCGGCAACCGCGCCATGGGAGAACGACTGACAGTTCTTGCGCAGCCGCACATGCTGGAAACAGCCTACGCACTTCTTCTACTCTCCCCTCAGATCCCCATGATCTTTTTTGGAGACGAGTGGGGAACACGCACGCCGTTCTTCTTTTTCACCAGCCACAACCCGGAACTGGCCCGGATCGTGCGCGATGGACGGCGACAGGAATTCGCCTCTTTCAGCCATTTTCATGACCCCCATCGTCGCGAACTTATCCCGGACCCGAACGATCCGCGGACTTTCGAACATTCACGTCCTGACCGTCGAGAAATGGAACAGCCGGAACATAAGGAATGGCTGGACCGCACACGTGAACTCCTGCGTCTGCGGCACCAATATATCGTGCCGCGCCTGAAGAATGCCCGTGGACTGGACGTTACGCATCTCACGAAGCAAGGCTGTGCGCTGTTCGCCCGGTGGTCGATGGAAGACGGTTCCATTCTGAACATCGCGTTCAATCTGAGCACAATGCTCACTCAACTCCCTTCCGCTCCCCACGGAACCTTTCTCTACGGACTGCGCACGACATTCTCATCCCCGGACTTGCCGCCTGCAAGCCTTCTCGCATGGCTGGAGGGAGACAATCATGTCTGACCAGACCTTGACCCGGCAGGCCACGCGTCTGGGGTTGCAAGTGAATTGGATGGACGCTCAAGGACACAGGCGCCGGGTCTCTGTGGATACTCTGCGCCGTCTTGTACCCTTGCTTGAATCCAAAGCGGGTTCCGGAACACCGTCCCTGCTTGTCACCGAAACAGGTGCTTCCACATCGATCCCCATCAATGGCACAAAGAATACGGACGCCGCGCCTGCTTTCGCGGTCGCTCTTGAAGACGGTCGCCGGATCGAGGGGCGGCTCCGTCGTGCCCGTAACGGCAAGTTCCATCTGCCGCGTATAATAGACGCGGGATATCACACACTGACAGTGGCGAACCGGGAGTTCACCCTCGCAGTAGCACCCCGGCAGGCTCCTCCCATCGTAGGACGCGGCTGGGGCCTTGCCGTTCAGGTCTACAGCCTCAGGAGTCAGGGCGATGGCGGTATCGGCCATCTTGGCGCTGTCGCTGACCTCGCGAAACGCACGGGAACAGCGGAGGCCGACGCACTTCTGCTCAGCCCCACCCATGCCATGTTCGCCAGCAATCCCGCGCAGTACAGCCCCTATTCTCCATCCAGCCGGCAATTTTTCAACGTGTTACTGGCCGATCCAAGTTGCACCTTCGACACCGCCACACTACAAGCCGCCCGCAAACACGCACGCCTGAATCTCGAAGAACTGCATCAACTTGAAACAGCCTCCCTCATCGACTGGCCACGCGCTGGACATCTACGCCTGAAGCTTCTCCGTGCACTCTATGATCTTCATATTGCTCCTGCTCCACCCGCCGATTTTACCGAGTTCATCCACACCGGCGGAATTGAACTTCAACGACACGCCATTTTTGAAACGCTGCACACGCAGAGCACCCAACGCGGACCACGGGGTGGAGACTGGCGGCTCTGGCCCCTCTCCGTTCGCAATCCTACCTCCCCCGAAACGGCCCATTTCGCCCATGAGATGATGAGGGAGATCGACTTTCATCGGTTTCTACAATGGATCGCTTCCCGCAGTCTGCTCGCAGCACAGGATAACGCCCACAAGAGCGGAATGCGGATCGGGCTGATCGCCGATCTCGCCGTAGGCGTCGATCCGGCCGGCAGCGAGTGCTGGGCGCATCAGGGCGAACACCTCACCGAAATCTCGATCGGCGCACCTCCCGATGCCCTCAGCCGCGCCGGACAAAACTGGGGACTGACCACCTTCTCCCCCCATGGTCTGCATGCCAATGGCTATCAGGGCTTTATCGCCATGCTGCGCGCCAATCTCGCCCATGTGGGCGGTCTGCGCATCGATCATGTCATGGGGCTACGGCGGCTCTGGATCATCCCCAAGGGGGAAGGTCCGGAAGAAGGCGCCTATCTCACCTATCCCAGTGCCGATCTCATGAGGCTGGCCACACTGGAAGCCTCTCGCGCCAACGCTGTCCTCATCGGGGAAGCTCTGGGCACTGTCGAACCCGCATTCCGCAAGGACATGATCCGCCATGGCCTGACAGGCATGAACGTCCTTCCATTTCAACGTGATTCAGAGGGTGCCTTTCTCCCTTGCAGGCAATGGTCCCGAACGGCCGTGGCGATGACGACAACCCATGACTTACCCCCATTGGCCCGCTGGTGGCAGGGACTTGATCTTGCCACGACTGACGTCTCCTCCCAGATACAACGCGGTGCCGAAAGGACCGCCTTATGGACGGCCGTGGCGGGTCGAACGGTGCCCGAACCTCCTTCCAGTCCGACAGGAGCTGCCACTTTCGTGGATCGTGCCGTCAGTTTCGTAGCGGACACACCCTGCCCACTCGCTATCGTGCCACTGGAAGACCTCGCGGGGTTAAACGAACAACCCAACGTGCCTGGCACCACCACCAGCCACCCCAACTGGCGTCAACGCTATCCAGTCCCGGCTCGCACGCTTCTGGCACGACGCGGCACGAAGAAGCGTCTGACCCTTCTGAAAACATCTCGTCCTCGTTCTTAACTATTGCGAGAAGCGCTATGCCCTGCCTGCGACCAGCTTTGCGCGCCACCATCCGCCTTCAGTTCCGGCAGGGCTTGACGCTGGATCACGCGGTCGAACTGGTGCCTTACTTCGCACGGTTGGGCATCAGCCATATCTATGCTTCACCTCTCCTGACGGCCACACCGGGCTCGCCCCATGGATACGACGTTCTCGACTGCCATCATATTGATCCGACACTAGGTGGTGAGGCCGCCCTGCGACGCCTTGCCCACACGCTGCACGAACACGATATGGGCCTGATCCTCGATATTGTGCCCAACCACATGGCCGTGGGAGGTGCCGGAAACATCTGGTGGGAAAATCTTCTGGCATGGGGTCAGAACAGCCCCTACGCCGAGTTTTTCGATATCGCCTGGGACGATCCCGACCCTCAACTTGCAGGACGTGTGCTCCTTCCCTTTCTCGATCGTCCTTTCGAGGCGGCGCTGGTCTCAGGCGCTCTGAACCTGAAGCATGATCGCGAAAGTGGACTCTTCTTCATCCACCATCACGACCACCGCTTCCCCATTTCTCCTGCTCATTACAGCAGCCTGCTCAAAGGCATGGATCTCCCCCACGCCCTGTCCGCTGCCCTGACGGTCATGGCGGAACGCAGCACGCCGGACAGGGACTGTGCCCAGACACTCAAGGCGCTTTCCCTATGGCTGAACACAGCAATCGGTGCCGATGTACTGTCCGCCCTGACCATGCGCTTCAATCCCGCCCATCAGCCGGGACGCGAGCAATTGCGCCATCTGATCGACCGCCAGAACTGGGTCTGCGCATGGTGGCGCACAGCGTCCGAACTTCTCAACTGGCGACGTTTCTTCGACAACACATCCCTAGGCGCCATCTGCGTCGAACGTGAGAAAGTCTTCACCGACACCCACCATTATGTGCTGTCGCTCCTCGATGAAGGAATCATCGATGGGCTGCGGATCGACCATATTGATGGCCTTGCCGCTCCCGCCGCCTATTGCCGACGGTTACGTCAGAGGATGTTCCCCTCGGAACAGTCTTCGAGTGGACCTGTATCGATCCATGTGGAAAAAATCCTCGCTCCCGGTGAAAACCTGCCCGCCGAGTGGGACGTGGACGGTACGACGGGTTACGATTTCATGGAACAGGTTTCTCTTCTTTTGCACGATGCCAACGGAAAAGACGTGCTGGATGCCCTGTGGCAGGATACGCGCAGTGACGTGCCGAATACCATGGAGGAAACAGAACGACAGGCTCGTGACGAGATTCTGCACGTTTTATTCCCCGCCGAATGTGAGCGGCTCACCCGTCTGTTGCATGCGTCCTTCGCGTCACTTTCCTGCGAAACGACACCCTCCGCCATCAAGACTGTTCTGACAGTCCTCCTGCGTCACTTTCCGCGCTATCGCTGTTATTATGCCGACGATCTCCCCATGGATCACACCGCCGACCGGGCGGCTTTGTCACAGGCTGTAATCGCAGCGCGCAAGGAGATCCCTTCCTTCCACCATCTTCTTCTTCAACGCATGAGCGCGTTGCTCACTACACCTGTTGAAACCGGTCCCTCCCCCGCAGTGCGCCGCATTCAACGCGCCTTCGAGCATCTCACAGCCCCGCTCACCGCAAAATCTCTTGAAGACACAGCATTCTATCGGAATGTGCGTCTGCCCTCACGCAACGAAGTCGGCAGTGCGCCCGACACACTGGCGCTGCCGGTCGCCGCTTTTCATGAAGCCTGCCAAAAGCGACATGCGACCCATCCCCACTCCCTGCTCGCCACCGCGACACATGATCACAAGCGCGGCGAAGACAGTCGGATGCGGATTGCCATTCTTAGCGAAATGCCCGAACAGTGGCACGCACTCGTTACATCCTGGCTGGAGAAGCACACATCAAACCACGCCCCCGATCGTGTCGATGCACTCATGCTCTACCAAAGCCTCCTTGGTGCATGGCCTGTTCAGGATTACCCCAATGAAGAGTTCGGCCCCCGCATGGCGGATTGGTTGACCAAGGCGCTCCGCGAAGGAAAGCGTCATACAAGCTGGCTCGACCCCAATGAGTCGTATGAAAGCGCGTGCCAGGACTACCTTGCTCACTTGTTGGACACATCCAGCTCATTGGATTTCCAACGCGACATGACCCGGTTCGTCCGACAGATCGCGCCAGCGGCCGCCCTGAACAGCCTGTCCCAAACTCTGCTGCGCCTTACTGCTCCCGGCGTGCCGGATCTTTATCAAGGCTGCGAGTTATGGGATTTCAGTCTGGTCGATCCCGACAACCGGCGACCTGTCGATTTCAAAAGCCGGTCGGAACTGCTCCAAGCCGCTTCCGACATCGACCACGCCGCCGCCACATGGCCCGATGGCGCGATCAAACTCCAGCTCATTGCACGGCTGCTCACCTTTCGTGCTCAGCACCCTAACCTGTTTCGGGACGGCTCCTATCACCCTATCTCCCTGAACACGCAGCATATCGTCGCTTTCCTGCGCACTCTCGGAAACCAGCGGCTACTGGTAATGGCACCTCGTCACACTCATACTCTCGCCCCTGACCCGGCCACTCTTGCTCTCACTCAACCGCCCGCCCCCTTCACCCTGCCCGTGAAATGTCACGGACAATGGCGCAGCCTCCTGCGGGAACGCTCGCTCGACATCGGGTCGCATCCCATCTGGCCGTTCGAAACTGGCATGGTGCCACTGGATTGTCTTGTTTGGGAGACATGAACAGACATTCCCTTCAGGGCTGGACCGTCAGCCCCGAAGGTTGTTTGTTACCGTGCGAGCGTTATCGCAAAACTGAGAAACGAGGACCGTTCCACTCATGGCAAAGATCAGCCCATTGGCCGGAAAACGCCTGCCAGCATCCGATCTTCCCGACATTCCGGCCGTGATCGCCGCCTATTACGAACGCAAGCCCAATCCCTCCATCCCCACGCAGCGTGTGTCGTTTGGCACCTCCGGTCATCGTGGCGCACCGCTGAACACCAGCTTCAACGAGAACCATATCCTCGCCATTTGTGAAGGCATTGCCCGCTATCGAAAGGCACAGGGCATCGACGGCCCTCTTTTCATGGGCATCGACACCCACGCCGTCTCCGCCCCCGCCCAGCGCACGGCCATCGAAGTGCTAGCGGCCCACGGCATTGCCGTCCACATCGCTCATGACGATGGCTACACTCCCACGCCTGTCATCTCCCATGCGATCCTGACCTATAATCGCGGACGCAAAAGCGGTCTGGCCGACGGCATCGTGGTCACGCCCTCGCACAACCCGCCCACGGATGGCGGCTTCAAATACAACCCCCCGCATGGTGGTCCGGCCGATTCCGACATCACCAAAGCCATCCAGGACATGGCAAACGGTTTCCTCGCCAATGGCCTCAAAGAGGTGAAGCGCCTGACATTCGAGCGCGCCATCAACGAGCCGTGCATCACACGCCATGACTTCGTGACGCCCTATGTGGAAGATCTGGGCTCTGTCATCGACATGGCCGCCATCCGTGACGCGGGCGTGAAGATCGGCATAGATCCGCTCGGTGGAGCGGCTGTGCGTTACTGGCAGCCAATCATCGCGCGTTACGGCCTCAACGCCACGGTCGTGAGCGAAGAAGTCGATCCACAGTTCGGCTTCATGACCGCCGACTGGGACGGTCAGATCCGCATGGACTGCTCCTCTCCCTACGCCATGGCCCGACTGATCGAAATGGGAAAAACTTTCGACGTCGCTTTCGCCAACGACACGGATGCGGATCGGCATGGCATCGTGGCCCAACCTGACGGGCTGATGAACCCGAACCACTATCTGGCCGTCGCCATTTCCTATCTTTACCGCAACCGCCCACAGTGGAGCGCTGACACCGGCATTGGCAAAACGCTGGTCAGCAGCGGATTGATCGACCGTGTGGCGGCTGAGCTTGGGCGTAAGTTGGTGGAAGTGCCCGTAGGCTTCAAGTGGTTCGTCCCCGGGCTGCTGGACGGAAGCCTCGGCTTCGGGGGAGAAGAAAGTGCCGGAGCCTCCTTCCTCCGCCGTGACGGCACGGTCTGGACGACCGATAAGGATGGAATCATCCTTGGCCTTCTTGCTGCCGAGATCACGGCGAAAACCGGCAAGAACCCAAGCGCGCATTATCACGACATCGCAAAGCGGCTGGGCACGGCATATTACGCACGCATCGATGCTGCCGCCACACCGGAGCAGAAGGCACGGCTGGCCAACCTCTCACCCGAACAATATCCGGGCGACACACTGGCGGGCGAGACCATCACAGCCAAACTGACCAAGGCGCCGGGAAACAACGCCTCCATCGGCGGACTGAAGGTCACGACGAAGGACGGCTGGTTCGCCGCCCGTCCCTCCGGCACAGAAGATGTTTACAAGATTTACGCTGAAAGTTTCAAAAGCCCGGAGCATCTCAAGGAAATCCAGAACGAAGCACAGGATGTCATTTCCAAGGTTCTGTCCGCCGGTTCCTGAAGCAACACTTTACCCGGTGAGGCTATAACACCTCACCGGGAACATCCGATTTCTCAAAATTACGTATTGCCTCTACCTCGCTCCCCTGCATCCATTGTCGAAATATGGGCGAGCTATCCAACATCGCCTGCTGATAACTGATGTTGAAGAAAGCGGACTCTCTTTGCATGTACCAGAACCCTGTCTTCCGCCTGATGGGCGGCCTCGTTCTGGTCAATCTCACATGCTGGGCTGTAGCCCTTCTCGTGAGTGCCACACATCCTGCGATGCTGGCTCCAGCATTTCTCGCATGGACCTTTGGACTGCGTCACGCAATGGACGCGGATCATATCGCTGCCATCGACACCGTCACGCGCAAACTCATGGCACAGGGACGAAAGCCCTATAGCACAGGACTGTTTTTCTCACTCGGTCACTCAAGCGTCGTCATTCTTGCCACCTGTGCGCTCATCCTGTTGCCCGTATCGGACTGGCTGGAACGTTGGCACCTGACCGGAAATCTGATCGGAACCTCCGTCTCCGTTTCCTTCCTTCTCCTCATGGGCATACTCAACGCAGCACTTGTGCGATCCCTGATCCGCGCGCCCAGCACCTCCGCCCAAACCCAGCCTTTCGGGCCTGTTTCATGGCTTCTGCGTCCCCTGATGAAGATTATCGGCAAGGAATGGCAGATGTTCCCACTGGGGTTTCTCTTCGGACTGGGCTTCGACACCGCTACAGAAGTCGGTCTGCTTGGGCTGACGACCACACAGGCGCGAACCGATCTGCCACCCGCAACGATTTTGCTCTTTCCCCTCCTGTTCACAGCCGGAATGATGCTGGTGGACAGTCTCGATACCGTGCTGATGGTGGAAGCGTGGAGATGGAGCGCGCCTTCCTCTCAGCGCCGCAAACACTATCTTCTGGCGATTGCCTCTGTATCCGCTGCAACGGCTTTTGGCGTCGCCATCATTGAGAGCATCCCTCTTGTGAACCGTGTCATGAATCTACCCCTTCCCTTGACCGGCCTGACGGATTTTCTGAGCGATCATTTCCAGATTCTGGGCACAGGTATTCTGGCGACATTCCTGCTGATATGGAGCTACGTTTCTCTGACCGGATGGAAAAAACCATCCAGAAGGCAAGAAAACTCCTAAAGAGACGTCACAGCACCATCAGATAGCAATGTGCGAGCGTACTTCTTCAGCTACCAGTTCCGCCACCTGCCCGCTGAGCACGACTTTGCCACGGTCCAGAACCGCCACCGTATCGGCCAACTCGAACGCAAAATCGAAATACTGCTCCACCAGCACAATCGCCATATCGCCCCGATCGCGCAGCATGCCAATGATCGTGCCTATATCCTTGATGATGCTCGGCTGGATGCCTTCTGTCGGTTCATCCAGAACCAGCAGCCTTGGGCGGATCACGAGAGCGCGAGCAATCGCAAGCTGCTGCTGCTGCCCCCCCGAGAGGTCCCCGCCCCTACGATCGAGCATTTTTGCCAACACGGGAAAAAGGTCGAAAATCTCATCCGGCACCTTGCGCTGCCCCCGCGACAGCAGACCAAAGCCGGTTTCGAGATTTTCGCGCACAGTGAGAAGCGGAAAGATGTCGCGTCCCTGCGGCACTGTCGCAATGCCCCGGCTTGCGCGGTCATACGCCGCCAGTTTTGTAATATCTTCGCCTTCCCACTCGATGCGCCCAGAACTGACAGCGTGCATGCCCGTCACCGCCCGTATCAGGCTGGTCTTGCCCACGCCATTGCGTCCGAGAATGCAGGTCACGGCCCCTTCACGTGCCTCCAGCGAGACACCGCGCAGAGCAATCGCCGCACCATAATGCAGATGAACGTCCTCAACTCTGAGCATGAGAGCCGTCTCCTTTCGTAATCCCGGCACGGCACTTAGCGGCCAAGATAGACCTCGATCACGCGCGGATCGGCGCTCACCTCATCCAGCGGGCCTTCCGCCAGAACGGAACCTTCGTGCAGCACCGTCACTGTGACGCCAAGCGCCCGCACGAAATCCATGTCATGCTCAACCACCACCACGCTTCGCGTGCGGTTGATCTCGCGCAGCAGATCCGCCGTCGCCATCGTCTCGGCATCCGTCATCCCCGCCACCGGCTCATCCACCAGCAACAGATCAGGCTCCTGCCCCATCAGCATGCCGATTTCCAGCCACTGTTTCTGGCCGTGGCTCATGCCGCCAGCCTGACGGTCGGCGTATTTTTCAAGCCGCGTCAGTTTCAAAAGATGCGCGATCCTTTCACGCTCCCTTGCCGTCGGTCGCGCCATGAGAACAGAGAACGGAGAACGGATGCCCTTGAGAGACAGCATCAGGTTTTCCGTCACCGTCAGCGCCTCGAACACGGTCGGTTTCTGGAACTTCCGTCCAATACCCAGACGGGCAATGGTCGGCTCATCCAGCTTTGTCAGATCGCGTCCCTTGAAACGCACGATGCCAGTGTCCGGGCGCGTCTTGCCCGTGATGATGTCCATCATCGTCGTCTTGCCCGCGCCGTTCGGCCCCACAATGGCCCGCATTTCCCCCGGTTTCAGCGCCAGGCTCAGATTGTTGATGGCACGGAACCCATCGAAGGTGACGCTGACATCGCGCACGTCCAGAAGAAGAGAGTCCGTCATGCCTCGTCTCCCTGCGTGTCCGACACTTCCGGCGTCACCTCTTCCGGTGCAGCCTTTTTCATGGGACGCCACAATCCCATCAGCCCGTTCGGGAGGAACAGTGTCGTCACGAGGAACAGCAGCCCAAGGCCATAAAGCCAGAACTCCGGCAGCCATGCCGTGAACAGTGTCTTGCCCAGATTGACCAGCACCGCGCCCAGCACCGCGCCCGCAAGCGTGCCACGACCGCCGACGGCCACCCAGATCACAGATTCAATCGAATTGGCAGGTGCAAATTCACCCGGATTGATGATGCCGACCTGCGTGACATAAAGCGCACCGCCGACCGCCGCGATCATGGCGGAAAACACCCACACCAGAAGTTTCACCTGATCGGGGCGATAGCCCAGAAAGCGCGTGCGGCTTTCAGCATCCCTTACCGCCACCAGCAGATTACCAAAACGCCCTCCCACCACAAAGCGCGAGACCAGAAGCGCCAGCGCCAGCATCACGCCCGTGACGACCAGCAACACCGCACGGGTCGTGGGGGCATGCAAATCGGCACCCAGAATGTCCTTGAAATCCGTCAGACCGTTGTTACCGCCAAAACCGAGCCCGTTCTGAAAAAATCCAAGCATTAGCGCATAAGTCAGCGCCTGCGTGATGATCGAGAGATACACTCCCGACACACGCGAACGGAACGCCAGCCAACCAAACACTCCCGCCAGTGCGGCCGGAATCACCAGAACCAGCAGCATCGCCCATGCGAAATGATCCGTGCCCCACCAGTACCACGGCAGGCTTTTCCATGAGAGGAAGATCATGAAATCTGGCAGGTTCGAATTGCCATACACACCCCGCGCGCCGATCTCACGCATGAGATACATGCCCATCGCGTAACCACCCAGCGCGAAGAAGGCGGCATGACCAAGCGTCAGGATACCTGCAAACCCCCACACCAGATCGACGGAAAGCGCCAGCATGGCATAGGCCAAATATTTCCCCGCCAGCGACACAACAAAGGCCGAGACATGCAGCGGGCTGCTTTCGGGCAGCATACTCGCACCTGCCAGCACTATTGCCACCACCACGACCACAGCCGCCATACGGACCGCGCCCGGAAAAGACCGCGCGCCCGGCTTCGAGAGCAGGCTCATGATTCAACTCCCCGTCCGCGCACGGGAAACATGCCGCGCGGATGACGCTGGATGTAGAGAATGACCAGCACGAGAATGGCGATCTTGGCCGATACGGCCCCAATAGTCGGCTCCAGAATCTTGCCGCCCATACCAAGCGCCATAGCCGCCGCCAGCGTGCCCCACAGGTTACCCACGCCACCGAACACCACCACCATGAAACTGTCGATGATGTAAGACTGTCCAAGATTGGGGCTGACATTGTCGATCTGGCTAACCGCCACGCCGGCAAGTCCAGCTAATCCCGCACCCAATCCGAAAGCCAGCGCATCGACCCGAGGTGTGCGGATGCCCATGAGCGCGGCCATGCGCCGGTTCTGCGTCACCGCCCGCATCTGGAGACCCAGCGGCGTCCGGCGCAGCACCAGCATGAGGCCGCCCAGCACCAATCCGGAAAAAATGAAGATCGCAAGCCGATTGAGCGTGATGTCCATGCCTCCCAGCGCGAACGACCCCGATAGCCATGAGGGTGTCTCGACCGCAAGATTGGTTGGCCCGAAAATGGAGCGCACGGCCTGCTGCAGAATGAGGGAAAGCCCCCAGGTCGCCAGCAAGGTTTCCAGCGGGCGACCATAGAGAAAGCGGATCAGTCCCCGCTCGATCACTACACCAATCGTGCCACACACGAGAAAAGCCACTGGAATGGCGAGAAGAATGGCCACAGGCTCCAACATGGGCGCCGTTGCGCGAATACCCTGCTGAACCATCCACGTCGTATAGGCCCCGATCATCATCATCTCGCCATGGGCCATATTGATCACGCCCATCACACCGAAAGTGATGGCCAGACCCGTGGCTGCCAGCAACAGAACGGAGCCATAACTCAGACCATAGAACGCATTCTGGAACACGCTCCACATACGCAGATGCCAATCAATGGCGGATACCCCTTCGGATGCCGCCTTGCGCACATCCGGCGCTTCCACGGATGATGCTGCGACCGAAGCCAGAATGCTCCGCGCCTCCAATCCGCCCACGCCGGCCAGTGTATGCACCGCCTCCAGACGCTGGCCCTGAGCATCCTCCCCTGCGGGCTGCCCAAGAATTGTCGCCGCACGCGCTTCCTCAAGCTTCACACGCACGCCGGAATCCTTTTCCACCGACAACGCATGATCGATCGCTGGAAGCAGAGCCGGATCGTGCCGTCCATACAACGCGGTGGCGGCCTTCAGGCGCACATCCCGCTGCGGCGCAACCAACTCCATCTCCGCCTGCGCACCGGCCAGTGCCTTACGCACACGATTGTTTAGCCGCACGGGATGCAGGTCAGGTGGTGTCGCGCTGGCAGGCTGGCCTGTGCGGGCCTCCACATAATTCTCGCCCTGACGGATGAACAGACCACCCTGAGAGGACGCAAAAAGCTGGTGTCCTTCCAGCGCATGCAGAACCGCTGCCGCTTGCGGGTTGCCGGAAGCGGCAAGCGTGGCGATGGCCCCGGCCACATCTTCGAAATGCCCGCTGGCAAGCGCATCGAACTCATCTGCGCGCGCAAGAGGCGAGAAAACGATGGCGGCTCCCATTACGAGAGCCGCCATCACACCGGAAAGCCATCCGGCCTTACGCATGCTTCTTGCCAATGCAGGTCTTTGTCACGGTGTTGTAGTTGCCGCACGCAATCGGCTGGCTCCAGTCTCCGATCAGATCCTTGGTTTCCGGCACCCATGGCGACCACGCCTGCCCCGGCACGAGCGAGGGCGTCTTCCACACCACCGAGAACTGTTCATCATCCTGAATCTCACCGATATAGACAGGCTTCGTCAGATGATGGTCGGGCAGCATCTCGGCCACGCCACCCGTCAGATTGGGCTGACGGATGCCGATCATGGTGTCGATCACCTTGTCATGGTCGGTCGTGCCGGCCTTGGTGACAGCCTGAACCCACATGTTGAAGCCGATATAATGCGCTTCCATCGGATCGTTGGTGGTGCGCTTGGGATTTTTCGTGAACTCATGCCACTGTTTGATGAACGCCTTGTTCGCGGGCGTATCGATGCTCTCGAAATAATTCCACGCCGCGAGCTGACCCACCAGCGGTTTGGTGTCCATGCCCGCCAGCTCTTCCTCACCCACGCTGAAGGCCATCACCGGAATGTCGGTGGAGGAAATGCCCTGATTGCCGAGTTCCTTGTAAAACGGCACGTTGGCATCGCCATTGATGGTAGAGACCACCGCCGTCTTCTTGCCCGCCGAGCCAAAAGCTTTGATCTGGGACACGATGGTCTGCCAGTCGGACTGTCCGAACGGCGTGTAGTTGACCATAATGTCCTCGTCCGCGATCCCCTTTGACTTGAGATAATTCGCGAGAATTTGGTTGGTCGTGCGCGGATAGACATAATCCGTACCCACCAACGCGAACCGTTTCGCGCCACCGCCGTCTTCGCTCAGAAGATAGTCCACGGCGGGAATAGCCTGCTGGTTGGGAGCAGCACCGGTATAGAAGATATTGCGACTGCACTCCTGCGCTTCGTACTGCACCGGATAGAACAGAATGCCGTTGAGTTCCTCGAACACCGGCAGCACCGATTTGCGCGACACGCTGGTCCAGCACCCGAACACAGCCGACACCTTGTCCACCGAGAGAAGCTGGCGCGCCTTCTCGGCAAACAGCGGCCAGTTGGACGCTGGATCCACCACGACTGCCTCCAGAGGACGACCGAGCAGTCCGCCCTTGCGGTTCTGCTCGGCAATCAGCATCAGCATGACATCCTTAAGAGTAGTCTCGCTGATGGCCATCGTGCCCGAAAGCGAATGCAGGATGCCCACCTTAATCGGCTCGCCCTTGGGCGCCGCCGCGTAGGACCGCTCACTGCTCCATGCGGCACCCACGGCCGCCACCGAAGAAGCGAGAGCCAGACGTCCGAACGCGCGACGGGAAAGATTCGGCAGGGTGACGGGCATGATGAACGGTCCTTTTGCTGCTGCCCCTATTCTCGGCCGAAGAGAAAACATCTTCCCATACGCAATCCTGCGTATGGGCCGGAGTTCTTTTCGGTTACGATACTGTCTGCAGCCATCCGGACAGCCGAAAACGTGACCTTGCCGACCGACACCAGCCGTCTGCGCATCGTGCGCACCCGCCGGGCCTACAGCCGCTGGGCCGCCGACCAGACCTTCGAAGACTACGCCCTGCGCTTCACGGCACGGCGTGCCCGTACGGTCACCCCCATGCGGGCCGCCCTGACCGCGCTGGGGTCCATCTCTTTTCTGGCGCTCGAAGCGATGGGCGGCACGCTGACTCTCGCCTTCGGTTTCACCAACACGGCACTGGCCATTCTTCTCGTCACCATCGTCATTTTCTGCGTGAGCCTTCCTCTCTCCGCCACAGCAGCCCGCGCGGGACTGGATATCGACCTCCTTACGCGGGGCACGGGTTTCGGCTATATCGGCTCAACCATTACCTCCCTGCTCTACGCCAGCTTCACTTTCATTTTCTTCGGACTTGAAGCCGCCATATTGGCCGGCACGCTCCACGCTCTGTTGGGTGTTCCGCTCTGGCTGGCCTATCTCCTCTGCGCCGCCATCATCATTCCGCTGGTGACGTGGGGCATCACCTTCATCGCCCGCTTCCAGATCGCGACCCAGCCGCTCTGGCTCTTCCTCAATCTGGTGCCCCTTGCCGTGCTCCTGATCCTTCATCCGGACGCTCTCCCTGCATGGACGCATTTTCCGGGTCTGGAGCCGCTTTTTCCGCACATCGATCCCATCGCCATCGGAAGCGCCGCATCCGTCATGGTCGTGCTGGTCTGCCAGAGCGCGGAACAGATCGACTTTCTGCGTTTTCTTCCTCCACTCACCGCGGCCAATCGACGACAATGGTGGACCGCCCTCGTGCTTGGCGGCCCGGGCTGGGTGCTGTTCGATGCGTTTAAGCTGCTGGCAGGCTCCTTTCTCGCGTGGATGGTCTTGAACGCAGGATTCACGCCGGCACAGGCGGTGCAACCGGGACTGATGTACTGGCTGGCGTGGGGAACCTTCGCACCGACACCCGTCGCAACCTTTCTGACCGTCATGCTGGTCGCGCTGGCACAGGTGAAGATCAACATCACCAACGCCTATGCCGGCTCTTTAGCGTGGTCGAACTTCTTTTCCCGCCTGACACACACGCATCCAGGACGTGTGTTCTACGTTATCTTCAATGTCACCATAGCACTTTTACTGATGGAAGCCGGTCTGGTCAGCACGATCCAGACGGGCCTGACGCTCTATGCCGTACTGGCCTGTGCATGGATCGGGGCCATTCTGGGTGACATCGTCTTTTGCAAGCCGCTGGGCTTCAGTCCCCCTTTCGTGGAGTTCAAACGCGCCCTGTTGCCAGACCTCAACATCGTGGGACTGGGCGCGTGGGGGCTTGCCGCAACCTTGGGCATTGCAGCACTGTGGGGCGCACTTGGCGAACACACCGCAGCCTTCGCGCCTTTCATGACATTGGGAGTGGCCTGTTTGACGGCCCCGATCCTTGCGTGGATCACAGGCGGACGCACCTATCTTGCCCGCCAGCAGCCCGCTGGATGGAATGCGCGTCCCGCCATGGCATGCGTAATCTGCGAACACAGTTTCGAGGCCGAAGACATGGCTGAATGCCCGGCCTATGGCGGCACCATCTGCTCGCTGTGCTGCTCTCTCGACGGGCGCTGCCGGGATCGCTGCAAACCCGTTTCCACGCGCATGGCGTCTCAACTCGCCACGCCGTTGCGTGCATTGCCTACACGCATCCGCCGCCTTCTGCTCACACCCGGAGGCCGCTTTGTGCTCATTATGACGGGTGTCACCGTTGTACTGGCCGTTCTGTCATGGCAAACGGGGCGCGCATGGAACGGTCTGTTCCTGATAGTGTTCCTTGCCTGCGCGGTGGGCGCGTGGCTGCTGGTGATGGCGCAGGAAGGGCGCCGGACCGCCACACGCGAGACGCTGCACCAGACCCGGCTACTGATGAACGAAATCCGCGCTCGCCGCCGCACCGACCGCGCGCTGAAAATCGCCCGTGAGAAGGCTGAAGCCGCAAGTCTTGCCAAGACACGCTACATCAGCGGCATCAGCCACGAAATCCGCTCTCCGCTGAATGCCATCATGGGCTACATCCAGCTTCTCCAGCACGACCCGCGCGTTCCGTCCGAACGACACCGTGCTCTCGACATCATGCGCGAAAGTGGTGAGCACATCACGAGCATTCTCTCCGGTCTGCTCGACATATCCCGCATCGAAGCGGGACGGATCGAACTGCATTCGGACATCGTAGCGCTGCCCATCTTTCTGGAATCCGTCGCTCAGATGATCCGCCCGCAGGCATTGGCCAAAGGGCTACGCTTCGTCTGGAAACCCGGTCATCTGCCCGCCGTCGTCACATGCGACGAGCATCGCCTGCGTCAGATCCTGCTCAACCTGCTCTCCAATGCCGTGAAGTTCACGTCCCGCGGCAGCGTGACTTTCTCAGCACGCTGGCAGGGACAGATCGCCGAATTCGTCATTGAGGACACTGGTGCAGGGATCGCACCGGAAGATCACAACCGTATCTTCGAGCCGTTCGAACGTGCCGCCGCCACATCCAGCGTGCCGGGAACGGGACTGGGACTGACCATTACAAAACTGCTCACCGAAATCCTCGGCGGCGAACTGACATTTACCAGCACACCCGGACAAGGCTCTCGCTTTAGAGTGAGGCTGATGCTGCCGGACCGGCAGGTGGAACTCCTACCGCGTCTGCCCGCCTTTCCCTGTGGATATGAGGGACCACATCGCACAATCCTCGTCGTAGACGACGACAGACAGCACCGTCAGATCATGCGCGAGATTCTGGAACGATGCAGCTTCACCGTCGAAGAAGCCGAAAACGCCGTAACATGTCTCGACACGCTACCTCATGTTCAGCCGGACCTGCTGCTGCTCGATCTTTCAATGCCCGGCATGGACGGGCGCGATCTTGCTTTGCGCATACGACAGGGACCGTTTGCTTATCTACCGCTGATGTTTCTCACAGGAAATCTGGTGGAAAGCGCAAACCGACATGTGCCCTCGCTCGATGACTGCCCGGTTCTGGGAAAACCGGTGAACCTGACGCTTCTGATTGAAGAAATCGGGCGTATACTGAAGTTGGAGTGGGTCTTTCCCGAGACTGTCAGTCCTTCCCTCATCCCAACACCTGTGAGTCCATCCACCGCCGAACTTTCTGCTGCGGAACGGAAGACGCTTCTCTCCTCTCTGAATGGCGGCAACCTCAAACAGCTTCGCGAACACTTGGCGACCATGCAGCAAAACCGGCCGGAACTGGAACCGGCTCTTGCTCCGCTCCTGAAACTGGTCACGTCCTATCAACTTGAAGCCCTGCGCCACCATCTGGAGGCTCCCCTTCCATGACAAACGCTCCCACTCGCAAGACCGTCCTTGTCATTGATGACGACCCCGCTGTTCTTGGCCTGATGGATGAACATCTTACCCATGGCGGTTATGACGTGCTGCTCGCGCAGTCGGGACCGGCCGCGCTTGAAGTTGTGGCCCGATGTGTGCCCGATCTGGTTCTGGTGGACGCGCTGATGCCCGGCATGACAGGGTGGGACGTGTGTGAGGCTCTGCGCCACGACACACGGCTGGTCCACACGCCCATCATTTTCATGACCGGCCTGACCGAGACCGAACACGTGATCCGCGCTTTCGAGCTGGGGGCTGCGGACTACGTCACAAAACCCCTGCGGCTGGAAGAAGTTCTGGCGCGCATCGGCGTGCGGATCGAAGCAGCCTCCCGCATCCGTGCGGCCCATGGCGCTCTGGACAGCGCGGGGCGTTTTCTTCTCGCTGTCAGCCGCGCGGGCGATATGCTGTGGACCACGCCCCATGCCGCACAGCTTTTGGACAAAATCCCCGATGGAGCGCTTGCCGCCCTCCTGCGAGGAACGAGCCTGCCGCCCCCCGGCTCGGT
The DNA here is from genome assembly GCF_019083805.1 of Acetobacter estunensis. Taxonomy (GTDB): domain Bacteria; phylum Pseudomonadota; class Alphaproteobacteria; order Acetobacterales; family Acetobacteraceae; genus Acetobacter; species Acetobacter estunensis_A. The sequence continues at coordinate 337,663 of NZ_JAHRDV010000001.1, read as the reverse complement.
AATGCTACGCGAAAGCACGAGCGAGGACGAACTGACACTCACTTTTGTCGGCGCCATTAATGACGACGAACTGCTCCTGCGTCTGGCCAGTCACTCCCTCCATCCGGAGCGACTGCTTCAGGCGCGACTGGGACTGAGCGGGCGGGAAGCCGAAGTGCTGCTGTGGATCTCACGGGGCAAGACCAGCCGCGACATCGCGGACATCCTCACCGTCAGCCCGCGCACGATCGATAAACACATCGAACAAATCTACAACAAGACCGGTCTTAGCTCGCGGGCCGCAGCAGCGGCCACGGCCTCGCGCCTGCTTGGAGAAAGGTAATTACTGCCCGCGCACCTGATCGTCGAGGATGGTGGTGCGTTTCTCCGCAGGAGAGCCCACTTCCGGGCACAACTTGTTCTGCTCCACATGGCGCACCGAGAGCAACCGCGCCTGCAGGGCGTCGCGTCCCATCTCGTTGGTATCCTGACGGATGGGCTTGCCCGCTGGAGAGAGGGTCATTCCCTTCATGATGCCGACACCCGGCACGGGATCGAACTTTACGTAAAATCCCTGATCTTCCTCAGCCGTGCCGGCCGCCACATCCGCCGCCTCTTTCCGTTTTACCACGTCCAACTGATCGGATAACCGCACGTCCTCGACAAACAGATGGCGGCAATCGAGAGTGTCGAGAGGAGGTTCCACCGCATGCGCCGCGCTTCCGGCGACACCGCAGGTGAGAAAAACCAGTCCGCACATGATCCGGGGCTTCAAGATCAACATTCCAATGTCTCCCGGCGGCTGTCCGCATCAGCACGCCTGTCAAGTGATGTCCTCGGGTCGGTTGGCGTCAGTACTGGAACTGCATGCCCAGAAGAAAGGCGTTCGAGGCCCGCGTGCCCATCGGCTTGTAGCGCACGTAATCGAAGGTAAAGCGCAGATTGTGACCATCCATCACATAGTTCGCGCCGGCATCGAACTGTGTGGTTTTCGGATGCCCCGCCCCGTACATATCCTTCTTGAAACGGAACTGCTGATAACGCACCAGCGGCTGGATGCGCCCCCAGCCAAGCTTGTAGGGGATCAGGTAGGCCGTACTGGCCAGAAACGCCGTGCCGTCGTTAATGCCGCCGACATTGCCATAATCGGGAGAACGCTGCCCGTGGCCCGCCGCGATGTCTTTCACGCCGTCGGTGTAATACTGGTAATACGCACCTTCCAGAGTATAGACACCGTAGCGCGCGTCAGGACCGATTTTCTTCTCGAACAGACCGTCGATGTTCCAGGCTTTGTAGTCACCCTTCTGCTGCGCCGTACCTACGCCATCGGTTTCGTACTGACCGGCCAGACCGATCGCAAGAATGTCGGCTTTTCCGTAATAGGTGCTGGCCGTGTAATAGGCAGGTGACGGTTCGGGATCGAGAAAATTGTATTCCAGACGGGCTGCAAACAAAGGATGCTCGCCTCGGTTGGACGCATCGCGCTGCCAGTTATGGCCCCGATAGACACCCGCAACGTAGCGAAAATGATCCTTCATCAGCTTGCCCCACACCGCAAGACCATCGTCACGGCCGGACCATGCGCCGGGATACTGGGACACGATGGGAAAAGCATAGGTGCTGAGAAAGTATGGCCCGTCGAGATTGGAGCGATCACTCGGAGTCAGCATCCGACCGCCCCAGACATTGAAAGCTTTCCACGGTTCGACCTGAAGGATGCCGTCGAGCACGTTCCAGTTGCCATCGCGCAGCCGCTCGAGATTGAGCGTCGCCTTGACGTATTTGTGGAACTGCGCACCCATATAGACACGAAAATCGCTTGCGCTCGCAGCGCTCGAATTACTCGGCGTCGCGGCCGGATCCTTGCTGAGATACTGGGCTCTCACACCGACACCCAGTGTGAAGAACTGGTCCTTGCCAAAATTGACCGTCACAGCAGCGCGTGACTCTGTGGGAGCCAACGCGCTGAACGCGGCACAAATCGACAGAATACTTCCGCACCTGAGCAGGTTTTCTTTTCGGCTCATCGAGAACCGCGACGCAAGCGCAATCATGAACATCCTCCCGTGGCCGCAGTCACCAGTTGGCGACAGGAGAAACATTACGAAAACGAATCGTAATCGCGGGATGCGTGAAATTACTTAGAGACGGACATTTCTCCGCTGACGTGATGAAAACACCCCATCACTCCAACGAATGTTTCAGAGCCCGCCTTGCTCAATGATGAACTGGGCAATGTCTTCCACGCCCTCACCTGCGCGGATGTTGGAGAACACGAAGGGCCGCTCCCCACGCATGCGGCGGCTGTCACGGTCCATCACGCCAAGATCGGCCCCGACATAGGGCGCAAGATCGATCTTGTTGATGACCAGAAGATCGCTGCGCGTAATCCCCGGTCCACCCTTGCGCGGGATTTTGTCGCCTGCCGAAACATCTATGACATAAATGGTTAGATCGGCAAGTTCGGGGCTGAAAGTGGCCGCAAGATTATCACCGCCGCTCTCCACCAGCACGATATCCAGCCCCTCGAACCGATCCGTCAGTTCCGCAATACCCGCAAGGTTGATGCTTGCATCCTCACGGATCGCCGTGTGCGGACATCCTCCCGTCTCGATGCCCATGATGCGCTCGGGCGGCAGCGACCCGGCGCGTGTGAGGAACTCCGCGTCCTCACGTGTGTAAATATCGTTGGTGATGGCCGCAATATTGTAATCATCGCGGAACCGGCGACACAGCGCATCCATCAGCGCCGTCTTTCCGGTGCCTACTGGTCCCCCAATACCCACACGCAGTGGACCGTGCTTTGCCTTTGTCATGTCCTGAACAGCCTCGTTTCCTGAGTTTCATGATGCATGGCCGCGAGATCGGAACAAAAGCACGCGCTTCCCACGTCTTCCAATGTCCGGGTCAGCGCGTCCTGTGCCGCTTCCAGCAGCACATCTTCCAACCGCGCAAGTGCGCGCAATCCATCCGTCTGCCCCAGCGGCACCAGTCGCACGGCGGCAGAAACAAGGGCCGCCACTGCGGCATACCCACCCGACAGCAGCGCCTGCTTACACGCCACCGCCCCACGACGAAACACGAGCCCCTGCACGACCGGCAACGGCCACCGTACACCGGCAAGTTCGGCTTTTGTCGGGACTACGTCCCACACATCCGACGCCTTCAGAAAAGCCTCACCCTGATAAACCGTCTCTTCATAGCGTTCCCGCGAAGACGCACAGGCGCAGGCAAAATCGGCAATAGGACGCAACGCCGTCATGTCATGCGCCGCCTCCCACGCCACACGCAGGAAAATCAGGTCATTACCGATACTTCCATGCCGAAGCAGCGCACTCACCCACGCAATCAGCGTGTCCACATCGCGCACATCGCCCTGCTCAACCGCCCATTCCAGCCCATGGCTATAGGCATACCCCCCTGTGGGAAAAGCAGGAGAAACCCATGACAGAAGACGCAGGAAATCCGCCCCGTCCGTCGAACCGGTCCCGCCATGTCTGTCAGTCATGGGAATGCGAATGACCGTGCCCATGATGGTGATAATGCTCTCCACCATGAGTGTGATCGTGGGAAGCCGCACGCGCCGTATAAGCCCCGCTTTCTGGATCGAACGGCGCCTCGACCTCATGCACATGGCCACCCAGTCCACGGATCATGTCGGCGATCACATGATCCTGCCGCACGAGGATACGATGCGCATAGATCGCCGCCGGAAGATGCCGGTTTCCCAGATGCCATGCCAATCGCATCAGATGCAGCGGATCATGCGCCGTCACTTCCATCAGCTTTTCCGGCAACGCTTCCACCCGCACGATGCGTCCATCGTCGAGCTTCAATCCGTCACCGGCCTGAAGCAGGCGCGCATGTTCAAGCTCCAGCAGCACCTTCTCGCCTGAACGCAAACCCAGCATCATGCGCCTACGATGCCGTCCTTCGTAATCGGCGGCGAACACATCCACCGCCTGCGCAACATCCCAGCTTCCTGCTGGTAGAATCTCGATCACACGGGTCATCAAAACAGGAAATACCTCTGGGCCATGGGCAGGATTTCGGCAGGTTCGCAGGTCAGCAGCACGCCGTCCGCACGGACTTCGTACGTCTCGGGATCGACCTCGATATGCGGCATCGCGTCGTTGTGGATCATGCTGCGTTTGCCAATGCCGCCACGCACGTTGGACACGGCCGACAGAGGCTTTCTCAGCCCAAGCTTCTGCCCAATGTCATCTTCAAGTGCCGCCTGTGAGACAAAAGTCAGACTGGTGTGCGTCAGCGCCCCGCCATAACCCCCGAACATCATGCGCCCATGCACAGGCTGCGGCGTCGGAATGGAGGCGTTCGGATCGCCCATCATGGCATAGACAATAGCCCCTCCCTTGATGACCAGATCGGGCTTTACACCGAAAAACGCGGGTTCCCACAAGACAAGATCAGCAAGCTTGCCCACTTCGATCGAACCGACCTCATGCGACAGGCCATGCGAGATGGCCGGATTGATCGTGTATTTCGCGATGTAGCGTTTCACGCGGGCGTTATCCGCCGCGCCATCGCCCGGCAACGCGCCGCGCTGAAGCTTCATCTTGTGCGCCGTCTGCCACGTTCGCAACGGCACCTCACCCACACGCCCCATGGCCTGACTGTCTGAGGACATCATCGACAGCACGCCCATGTCGTGAAAGATGTCCTCCGCCGCGATGGTCTCGCGCCGGATGCGGCTCTCCGCAAACGCAATGTCCTCAGGCACCTGTGGGTCAAGATGATGACACACCATGAGCATGTCGAGATGCTCATCCAGCGTGTTGATCGTATAGGGCCGCGTCGGGTTGGTGGAGGACGGCAGCACGTTCGGTAGCCCCGCCACACGGATGATGTCGGGCGCATGACCACCGCCCGCGCCCTCCGTGTGAAACGCATGGATTGTGCGCCCCTTGAACGCGGCGATGGTGTCCTCCACGAAGCCACTCTCGTTGAGCGTGTCGGTGTGGATCATCACCTGCACATCCATGCGATCCGCCACGCTCAGACAATTGTCGATGGCCGCAGGGGTCGAGCCCCAGTCCTCATGCAGTTTCAGGCAGCACGCTCCCGCGCGCACCATTTCCTCCAGCCCATCCGGGCGCGAAGCATTGCCCTTGCCCGCAAACGCCAGATTGACCGGAAACGCCTCCACTGCCTGCAACATCCGCGCCAAATGCCAAGGGCCCGGCGTGCAGGTGGTCGCCGCCGTGCCGGTGGCCGGCCCCGTGCCGCCGCCCAGCATGGTGGTGACGCCTGAAGCCAGCGCCTCCTCGATCTGTTGAGGGCAGATGAAATGAATGTGGCTGTCGATACCCCCCGCCGTAAGGATCTTCCCCTCACCCGCGATGATTTCCGTGCCCGGCCCGATGATGATGTCCACACCCGGCTGAATATCCGGATTGCCCGCCTTGCCAATGGCCGCGATCCGCCCGTCCCGCAACGCCACGTCCGCCTTGACGATACCCCAGTGGTCAATGATCAGCGCATTGGTGACGACAGTGTCCGCCGCCCCATCCGCGCGCGTGACCTGCGATTGCCCCATGCCGTCACGGATGGTCTTTCCGCCACCAAAGCGCACTTCTTCTCCATAAATGGTGAAATCTTTCTCCACCTCCACCAGAAGCGCCGTATCGGCCAGACGCACCCGATCTCCGGTCGTGGGGCCGAACTGGCCTGCGTAATCATGCCGGGAAAGCCGCGTCATTTATCCACACTCCCCATGACATCACCCCGAAAGCCGACCGCCCGCCGCAAGCCCCGGAACGGCACCAGCGTGACCTCACGTTCCTGTCCCGGCTCGAAACGAATGGCCCCACCGGAGGGCACATCCAGACGCCAGCCCAGCGCCTGCTCACGGTCGAACAGAAGCGCTGGATTCACCTCGGCGAAATGATAGTGGCTGCCCACCTGCACAGGCCGGTCACCCGAATTGACCACGCGCAACGTGCGGCGTGGCTGGCCTTCGTTGAGAGCGATATCGCCCTCTGCCACGAGGATTTCCCCCGGCACCGCGCCATCGGGAAGAGGATCAGCGTATCGGGTCATGCACCGTCACCAGCTTTGTGCCATCGGGAAACGTCGCTTCCACCTGCACATCGTGAATCATCTCGGCCACACCGGCCATGACCTGCTCGCGTGTCAGCACACGACCACCGCTGGCCATGAGTTCCGCCACGCTCAATCCGTCACGCGCACCTTCCACAACATGATCGGTGATGAGCGCCACGGCTTCGGGGTAGTTCAGGCGGACACCGCGCTCCAGTCTCCGACGCGCCACCATCGCCGCCATGGAGATAAGCAGCTTGTCCTTTTCCCGGGGAGTAAGCTTCATGACCCGATACAATCCCTTCCGCTCAGTTTCATTGTGCCTATACCCTCACGACCGCCATGTGGAAGGCGGGGCGCGTCCTTCCCGCAAAAGCGGCAGAATATGACGCAACGCCACGTCCAACGCCCAGCCACCGGCCGCAAGTCCGCGCAGCACCAGCATCCCGTTCCAGGCGGAGGCCGCGAAACCGGCACATTCCGGTTCGCGAAGTCGCGCGCGTACGGCATCAAGAAGCGTCATGGCGTCTGGCGCGATTAGCACGACCGTCGCCACGGCCACATTACCGCCCGCGACCGCCGCCTGCTTCAGCAGCGCGGTGACATCATCACTCTCCAGCTTGAGCGTATCTTCAAGAATCAACCGCCCATCTCTGCGCACGGAAAGACGGTCACGCACCGACAGTCGCGTGAGATGCTCACCCGAACCCGTACGACCAAAAATGCGGCTTTCCAGAAAGAGGAATGAGGAAGAGGGCGCCATCTCCACCGTCATGTGGCGGTGCAACTGGCTGCCATCGAAAAAGATGGTACCATGCGGCAGCCATTCCAGCCGCGCGTCCGGCGCGATGCGACAGGCAACCTCAACTTCCGAAGACCCGTCATCGGGGCGGGCGCGATAAATCCGCTCTGCTGCCTGTGATGTGACCAGAAGGTCCGTCCCCTCACCACATATGAGACGACCTTCAATGCGATCCCCCGCCGCCATGCCGCCGGAAATGTTGACGGTGGCGGCTTCCATGCCCGCGCCCGTGATGCGCGGAAACAGCAGGCGACAGCAGCCTCTCTGCTCCAGATCGGCCATGCGCGTACGGCTGCCGTCAGCCTTGACCTCCAGCCCGAACCGTCCTCGTGCGCGCTGGAGTGTTGTCGTCACTGGTTCAGATGTCCTGTCTGCGGTGGCCGCACCCAGCCTACAACCGGAAGCGGCTGCCACCGTTGCGTAAAATCACGTAGTGGGCGCGTGATCCCTACGGGCCGCCGGGAAACGTCCGGCAACCAGGCTGAAGAGTTCAAACAGCACCTGCGCGCCCGCCTGCGCTGTGTTCGTTGTGGTGTCGTATTGCGGTGCGACTTCCACCACATCTCCACCCACAATGTTCAGCCCATCCAGACCGCGCAGAAGCTCCAGCGCCTCCCGGGTGGTGAGGCCGCCCACTTCCGGCGTGCCTGTACCGGGCGCGAAAGCGGGGTCCAGACAGTCTACATCGAAGGTGACATAGACCGGCCCTTCGCCCACCACGCGACGCACCGTCTCAATGATCGCCTTTGGCCCGAGATGCGGCACCTCTTCGCCATGGATCACGGTCATGCCGGAATCTTTGGAAAACTCCCATAGATATTCCGAAGACCCGCGTATGCCGATCTGCACACATCGCGCCGGATCCAGCACACCTTCCAGCACGGCATGACGGAACGGGCCGCCATGATGGAATTTCGCGCCTTCGTAATCTCCACTCGTGTCGCAATGGGCATCGAAATGCACCATGCCAACCGGACGCTCTGCGCCCACAGCCCTGAGAATGGAATAGCTGATGGAATGATCGCCACCGACGGACAGCGGAATGACGCCCGCCTGCACAAGCGGCTTATAGAACGCCTGAATATCCTCATGGGACTGTTCCAGACTGAAGCGGCTGCGGAATGGCACATCGCCAATATCCGCCGCCTTGCACAGCGCGGCAGGCTGGCGGTGCAGCACATGCTCGTACGGACCGATCCGCTCGATATCGCGAACAGCGCGTGGTCCGAAGCGTGAACCGGAACGGTTGGTCACGCCCAGATCCATCGGCACACCCACCACGGCCACATCCAACCCGTCGAAGTCCGGCGAGGACGCAGCGTTGGGCATATAAGGCAACCCAAGAAAGGTCTGCACGCCGGAATAGGGCTTGGAGCGCCCGCGGCCAGCAGAGAACTGCCCTTCCGCTACGGCGCGGAACTCGGGATCGAAGATCTGGCTACCGGACGCTCCACCATACTTCCTGCGCAGTTCGGCAAGTTTCGTCTCGTTCATAGCACCGTATCTCCAGATGAGAGGTGAGCGGATGAGCGTCGGGAAACGCCCTCATTCTTATTCATTCCACCACAGCAACACATCGGGAAAAATCCGCACGTATGGAAGTTCAGTTCGATTCCGATCAACGTATCAGGCGGAAACCACAGGTGGGGTCTCTAGATGCACCATGGCGAGATCATCCAGAAAGGCACGCGCGATCTCGCTGACATGTCGCCTCTGACGAGTCACCACCGAAAACGTCACTTCATAATGCAACTGCCGAGGTGCCAGAGGCGCCATCAATCCCTGCCGAACATAGGTCTGCGCGAAATGCTGAGGCAGGAACGCAAGATGATGCCCTGAGAGCACCAGCATCGCCAGTGCCTCCATATTGTCCGCAATCGCCGTGACGTGACGCGGAGGCGCGGAAAACAATGAGTCTGGCAATGGGTAACTGCGCCAGGCCCACTCACACTCCCACGCTTCGTCCATTGTCACGCTGTCTGCCCGCCCAAACAGTGGGTGCTTACTGCCGCAATAGGCCACCTGCCGCTCCAAAAACAGCGGCGTGAAATGCAGATTGGCGCTCCGGTTCCAGAAATAGCCGATGGCGATGTCCAGTTCGCCATTCATCAATTGCTCTTCCATCGCACCGGGTGAGCACACGGTCACGATCATCCGCACAGCCTGATCGCGCTTGCGGAAACGGGCGATGGCATGGCTGATGCGGCTGTTTTCACTGAACGGCGTGTGCCCGATCATGCCGATGCGCAGATTGCCCACCAGCTTGCGGTCCATGTTGCGGGCCTGCATCCCGAACTCTTCCACCGCACCGATCAGATCCCGCGCCAGCGCCTCGAACCGCTCCCCCTTGGCAGTAAGTCGAAAGCCGCTGCGCCCCCGCTCGCACAACCGGAATCCCAGCCGTGTTTCCAGCGTGGCAAGCTGAGTGCTGATTGTGGATTGCCCAACATTGAGTGTGCCTTGCGCCATGGAGATGCCACCAGCGTCCACAATGGCCAGAAAAACGCGGATCAGCCGCAGATCAAGATCGCTCAGAGCGCCCAGCATTGGCCTTCAACATCGATTGAGATCAATGCAAGGATCATAGATTCGACATTCTTTCTGTCAACGCGAAGCCCCTACCGTCGCACGACACAAGGAACACGTTCTCGGATTATGACACATCAGCGCCAGTATGCCCGATTTGTCGTTGCGACATCGCAATATGGTGAGGCATCATGATGCTTTCTCCACGGACATGTCATGACACGGGAGATGACCATGGGCCGCCCGCTCGCTTTTCACATGACACAGCGCAACCTGGGCACCCCCGCACGCCCCGAAACATCGATCCGGGTCGATCCGTTGTCACCCGATGCGGGTGATCCGTTCCTTTTTCATGACGCGCCAACCGCGGAGACCCTTAGTATGACCACCGCCAGCGCAGAGCGTGACCGCAGCGCTTCCCTCGGATTGAGCAGCATAGAAGCCCGCTCCATCGATTATGTCCCCGAAAGCGAGCGGCATGGTCGTGTCGCCGATCAGGGGCCTTTCTGGTTTCTCGGCAACTTTCAGTTCTTCACCATTGCCATCGGTTTTGTCGGTCCCAGCATGGGCCTATCACTGGGCTACACCGCACTGGCGGCGGTCATCGGCATTTTGTTCGGCACGCTGTTCATGGCGTTCCATGCCTCGCAGGGCGCGGAACTCGGCCTGCCCCAGATGATCCAGTCCCGCGCCCAGTTCGGCTATCGTGGTGTGACGCTGGTGCTTTTGGGCACACTCGTCACGTTCCTTGGCTTCAACGTGGTGGATGTCGTGCTCGTTTCAGGCGGGCTGCACGGCATTTTCGGATGGAACGCAACCGTTGTGGGTCTTGTCCTGACCGTGACCGCCACACTTCTCGCCATCTACGGTCATGACTGGCTGCACCGGATCTTCAAGCTCTGCTTCATCGCCTGTCTGCCGCTCTACACCATTCTTACCATCGCCATCCTCACCGGCCACGCAGGCGGCACGACACCCACTCTGGGCGGATTTTCATGGGTGGCGTTCGTCGGCCAGATCGCCGCCAGTGCAAGCTACAACATCACCTACGCGCCCTATGTTTCGGACTATTCGCGTTATCTCCCACGCAACACACGGCCTGCTTCCATCATCATGGCGGTGATGTTCGGCGCTTCCAGTTCCGCCATCTGGCTCATCATTCTTGGCGCTTGGCTGGCCACCCGCATGGGCGCGTCCGACGGTCTGGTGGCTCTGCACGATGCCGGAAACGCCATCCTGCCCGGTTTTGGCGCACTCATGGCGCTCGGCTCCATCAGTGCAATGATCGCAACGATGGGCCTGAACGCCTATAGCTGCATGCTGACCGTGCTGACGGGCGTGGATGCCTTTTTCCCGCTGCGCCCCACACGCAGCGCGCGCATCGTCACCCTTGTGATCCTTGCCGTGGCATGGACGTGGATTTCGCTGCTCTGTCCGGACAATGCCATCGACCTTCTCTTCGCCACACTGACCATCATGCTCTACCTGCTGGTGCCGTGGACAGCCGTGAATCTCGTGGACTATTTCCTGGTCCGTCGCGGGCATTACGCCATCACCAACCTGTTCATTCCCGGCGGCATTTACGGAAACTGGGAATGGCGCGGGATTGCGGCCTATGTGCTCGGCTTTCTCGCCACTGTGCCGTTCTTTGTGCTGCCCGGTCTCTACACAGGTCCAATCGCCAAAGCCCTTGGGGACGTGGATATCGGCTGGCTGGTCGGACTGGTCGTGGCGGGCACCGCCTATGCGCTGATGAGCCGCTCCATTGACTTGCAAGCCGAGAAAACTGCCATCGTCCAAAGTGAGGCCGATCTACGCACTCTGCCATTACACGAGGCTCTTCCCGAAGAGATGGCTCTACCTGTCGGGTAAACCGGACACGAGATCTGTGGCGCTTTACCTTATGAAGAGCGTCACAGATGCTTTGCTTCTTTTTGTCTAAGACAATCAGCGTGGCTCGGTGAGGCTTGTGCCAACCAGTCGGTCGCTCCCACCATCTCTTTCCGACTAACCGTCAATGCGTGGCACGTTACTCACCTGCGGGTTGGAAGCGCGTCTTGCACTTCCGCCCGTGGCCTCATGTTTTTCATCGGCACATGGTCATGAAGGAAGACGTATTATCTTCCCTCTGCTCACAAATTTTCAGAAAAATCTGAAATCCAGTGATGCGACATTTTCACCTAAATGATCCCCCCATCCCTCACCACACAGGGAGCTTACTCTCTCCCAACCTGTGACAGGTTGCTGTCGAGCATGATGGAAGCATCCGCAGCCTCCTCATCGGTCCCGTCCATATTCTCCGGATCGGGTTCCTTTTCCTCCGCCTGAAAACGCAGCTTTTGCAGGTTTGCGCGGACAACCGGATAATCCTCGATCAATCGGGCAAAGCGCGCCGCCGAGATCACCAGCATATGGCTGAAACGCAGAGCGCGCACGCTCCCCGGCATGGGACGATTTTCCATCGCCTCGGTCGCACCGATCAGATCGCCCGCCCCATATCGGATGTCCTGTTCGGGCAGATGCATCTCCGCCAGACCGGCGCTCACAAAAAAGACCGAATGAACTTTGTGCCCGCGTTTGAGAATGACCTGCCCCGGCGAAGGAAAACGCAACGAGGTGGTCATCGCAAGATCGTGCAGGGCCGCAGTCGGCAGCCCCTCGAAAACCGCAGCATGGCGAAGACGTGCCTCGACATTGTTGCGCAGATTGAACGTCATCGGGCGATCCAGCCGCTGACGACGACGCTCCACATCACGATGCAGTTCTCGGAACAACTCATCACTGATGAGAGATTCCGAGTGCAACGTGTCGAACTCCTGATTCTCCAGCCGCAGCACAATCTGGCGAAAAATCCGGTTCTCAAGCGCTTCGGCATAACCCGGATAATGCAGACGCAAGGTGGACAGTGCCTCGTTGAGCATCTTGCGCTGCCGAGCTAGAATCTCAACCACGATCTCGCTCACACGGGAACCGAGCATCGGCTCCATCCGTTCCTGCAGAAAACGGTTGAGCGAGATGGACACGAGATGCGCCACCATCAGCATTTCGAACCGTTCCGCCATGCAACTCATCAGCGGACGGTCGTAATGGAAGCGATTGTGGATTTCCTGCGCGATACGGAACTTCAGCGACGGCTGAAGGCGGCGACGCAAAGCCTTCGTGTAACCGAACCGCCCTTCCAGCCGCGCGCCATCTACCATCGCATCCGCCGTGCGCAGAAGGTTTTCCATCACCGCTCGCGACAGTCCCTGAATCCGGAACAGATCCAGCAGGATCGAGCGCTCCTGATTGGCAATCGTGATGAGCGCGAGCGTGATGCGCTGGCGGTCCCCCAGATCGGTGTCGAAGGTGTTGACCGACTGCTCCTCGTGACTGCGCACTTCCAGCGCATCCACCACCGAGCGCGTCGCATCCGCAGAAAAGCCGAGTTCCTCACCCGCTTCCTTCGCCTTTCCCGCCACCTTCTCAAGCGCGATGCTGAGAATCTGATGACGCTGGGCCTGATCCATGGGCGAAAGCTGGTCGAGCCGGAAGAACAGAACCACCGAGCGCAGCGTCGTGCCGTTGACCAGCAGCGTGATGAGCACGAATCCCGTCGCGATGATGCCGATGAAGTGCGCGACCGGGGTGGAAACGTGCTGGTTCTCGGTCACGGCCAGAGCCAGAGCGAGCGTGATCGCGCCGCGCAAACCACCCCACACCATTGTCACCTTGAAGGGCGTGGGCACCGGCGGGGCAAGCCGCGTCATGGCGAGGATAGGAAGCAGGCCGAACACGACCATGCCACGCGCCACAAGCCCGGCCACGCTGGCGATCAAGATCAGCACGATGTCCCAGCGCGTCATGCCCACCAGCAGACGCGGAATCAGCATCGACGCCAACACGAACACCAGCGACCCGGCCCAGAACACCAGTTGCTGCCACAGTTCATTGAGGAACCGCCATGTTTGCGGCCGAAACGTGGAGGGGCCGTAAAGAGACAGCGTCAGACCGGCCGCTGCTGTCGCCACGACGCCGGAAATGCCGATCACCTCGTCACAGAGAATGTACACAATGTAGGGCAGCGCCACTGTCAGCGTGGTTTCGGCGGCGGGAGCATTTCCCAGCACAGCGATCATGTAGAGCATCAGCCGCGCGCCTGCGATGCCCACCAGAATCGCACCCACGAAGGAAATGACGAAAGACAACGCCACGCTGCCGACATGGATGGTCTGGTGCGATGTCACCGCATCCAGCAGCACCGCGAAAATGGAAATGGCAGCGGCATCGTTCAGAAGGGCTTCGCCTTCCACCAGACGGGTCAGGCGAGCCGACGCCCCGATATCGCGGAAGATGCCCGCCACCGCGGACGGATCGGTCGTCGCCACGATGGAGCCGAGAAGCAGACATACGATCAGCGGCATCTGGGCAAAGGGCAGCAGCGCCAGCCCGATAGTGGCGGTCGAGACAATGACCGCCACGACTGCGAGCAGAAGCACGGTTGCCGCCTCATCCGCCAGACGGCGCACGTCAATGACCAGCGCCCCCTGAAAGACAAGGACAGGCAGGAACACCAGAAGGAAGACTTCGCTGCTGACAGGAAAATCGAGCAGCGTCTCCGCTACACCGTTGATTGCGCTGCCTGCCACCCCGGCCAGCCGATCCGTGTAGGTGCTGCGGATGACAAGATCCGCGCCGCCGCCGATCACGATGCCGACAAGCGCCAGAAGAACCGTTTCCGAGACCTCCAGCCGGCGGGCCACCGGCTGGACAGCACTGACGATCACCAGCAGCAGCGCTGTCGCAAGCAGTACTGCCGCCAGACCCGTCACTTCCATTCGGTCGCCCCTTTCCGTCTCCCACCGCGATTCGCCATTACGAAACCGCAACGCCCGCCTTTGAGCATATCATTCTGAAGATATGGATTCATTCAGGCAGTCTTGTGGCATTTCCCCCTTTGAGAAACCAGCCCGGAAAGCCGGAAAACCCCGCTTTCATGCCATTCTCAAAAGTCAGAAATGGGTGACCGCTCTCCTCACCGCTCCAATGCCCGAACGTCACCCCCATGCGACAAAACAGACAGCACCGACGTCCCGCAAAAACAGCATTCGCTGCATATCCGATGGCTTACCGGACGGAAGGAAGAGCGGGATAAGCCTGAGAAGGATAATACAGCGCCCCGTGATAGGAATTGCTTCCAGCGACCGGTTTCGGAGCGACTGTGGGTGACTGCGCAGGCAGACTGCCGATCGAAGCCGGTTGCCCCTGATTTTCCAGTTGCACGGGATGAGCTGGAGGAATGGGCTGCCCCGGATAATACACCGGCCCCTTATAGGCAGTGCCGATCTGGGCGGTATTCAGACGATCGACTTCCGCTTCCTCTGCGTCCTGAGCGGCAACAGTGTGCACCGAAAACGGCGGAGCCGCCTGTGCAGAGGTCGTCTGGACAAAAAAGCCTCCCAAGACCGCCACAGTTGGCATCAAGCTCTTGATCCACCCGCGCATTCCACTTTCTCCCACACCGTCCACTCCTTCATTCAAAAAATGGCTGAGCGGAAGCGTTAAGCCCCTCAGTGCGTCGAACTACCTGTGGCATTCGAAATACCCTGCTGCGTCGCCGTTGCGCCACGCGACACGTTATGACCGACGGAACTCACATCCCGTCCGGCTCCGGCGACAGTGTTGCAGCCCGCCAACCCCAGCATCATGGCGGATGCCAGCATCGCTCCTGCAACCCGCTTGATGCCACGCATACCTGAACCGTTCCCCATGTCACTCTTACCTTTTACAAACTCGATACGCAGTCCAAACGCATGTATCTGTTCAGAGTTTCACGCCTCACACCCTTCTGGCCGCGCGTTCAGGAAGCAATTGCGCCGAGCATGCTGGCAGTCCTGCCGCGGGTGTTATAAGAACCGCCTCCACTGATGACATGTTTCGGAGCGGCTCTCCCAACGCCGCCCTCTCACACGGGAATCTGGAATGCCGCCCGCCGGTGACGACCGCACAGCCCAAGACCGCACCCATTCGCCTTCCCTGACGCCTGCGGCCGAAGCTGCACTGCAACAGAGACGAGCGGATGAGGCCGCCGCTCTGCGGGCCAACCTGAAACGCCGCAAGGAACAGGCCCGCGCGCGTCAAGCCGACACAGCACCTTCCCCTACGCCAGCCTCTCACGCCCCGGAGACACCCTGATGCCCATCATGCCTGACACATGGATCCGTGAGAGAGCACTCAAAGACAACATGATCGAACCGTTTGTGGAGTGCCAGAAACGCGACGGCGTAATCTCCTATGGCCTGTCTTCTTATGGCTACGACGCCCGCGTGGCGGATGATTTCCGCATCTTCACCGACGTCAACGGCGCGATCGTGGACCCCAAATGCTTCAGTCCCGACAGCTTCGTGTCGCGCAAGGGCGATGTCTGCGTCATCCCACCCAACAGCTTCGTACTGGCACACACCATCGAATATTTCCGCATTCCGCGCGATACGCTGGTCGTCTGCCTTGGCAAGTCCACCTATGCCCGCTGCGGCATCATCGTGAACGTGACGCCGCTGGAGCCGGAATGGGAAGGACAGGTGACGATCGAAATCAGCAACACCACTCCTTTGCCCGCGCGCATTTACGCAAATGAAGGTATCTGTCAGTTCCTCTTCTTTCAGGGCGCATCGCCCTGCGAAACCAGCTACGCCGACCGCGCGGGCAAATATATGCGCCAGCACGGCGTGACGACACCGAGGCTCTGACGCATGGACCGTTTCATCATTCGGGGTGGAAAGCCCCTTCACGGCGAGATCACCATTGGCGGCGCGAAGAACGCGGGCCTAAAGCTCATGGTGGCGGGCCTGCTCACCAATGACCGCCTGATCCTGACCAACGTCCCACGCATTGCCGACATTGTCACCATGCGGGCCCTGCTCCTCAAGCTCGGCATAAACGTGGAAGACCTCAACGGCGACGGCAGCGCCTATGCCATTGGCGGCTCTATCACCAGTACGGAGGCGCCCTACGACATCGTCTCCAAGATGCGTGCGTCCATCCTCGTCCTCGGCCCCTTGCTCGCCCGATGCGGAGAAGCTCGCGTCTCGCTGCCCGGAGGCTGCGCCATCGGCACGCGCCCGGTGGACATGCACCTCAAGGGGCTGGAGGCTCTGGGAGCGAAAATCCGGCTGGAAGGTGGCTACATCAACGCCACAGCCCCCAAGGGGCTGACAGGCGATCGCATTGTCCTGCCATTCGCGTCCGTGGGCGCCACTGAAAATCTGCTCATGGCCGCGACACTGGCCAAGGGGCGCACCGAGATCGTCAACGCGGCCCGCGAACCGGAAATCGGTGATCTGGTGGCGTGTCTCAACAGCATGGGCGCACGCATTACAGGCTCGGGCACCGGTACCCTCGTCATCGATGGCGTGGAAGCGCTGCACGGTGCGGAACACCGGATCATGCCGGACCGCATCGAATGCGGCACCTATGCCTGCGCCGCCGGCATCACGGGGGGCGACCTGAAACTCCTCGGCGGCCGCGTGGACGATCTGGGCGCCGTGGTGCGCGCGCTGGAGGAAACCGGCGTGGAAGTCACGCAGGAATCCTACGGCATGCGTGTGCGCCGTACGGGTGCGCTGCGCGGTATCGACATCATGACCGAGCCGTATCCGGGTTTCCCAACCGACATGCAGGCACAGTTCATGGCGCTTCTTGCCGTGGCCGAAGGCGCGTCGATGATCACCGAGACCATCTTCGAGAACCGCTTCATGCACGTGCCGGAACTCAACCGCATGGGCGCACGCATCAATGTTCATGGCTCGTCGGCCATCATTCGTGGTGTGCACACTCTGTCCGGTGCCCCCGTCATGGCGACCGATCTGCGCGCCTCCTTCTCGCTCATTCTCGCAGGCCTTGCCGCCCGGGGCGAGACGATCCTCAGCCGCGTCTATCACCTCGACCGTGGTTATGAAGCCGTCGAAAAGAAGCTTGCGGCCTGTGGCGCGAACATCGAACGTGTGAAGGACTGAGCTTCACACGAGATTACGGCAGGAGGACTTCCATGACGATCAGCACGCGCTCTCTCGTGGACCCGGACCTTCTGCCGCTTCTGGACCGGCTCGACCCGCCGGAAATCCTGAACGATGACACGCTTGAGGCCGCGCGTGCCCGCCGTGTTCCGCCGCCCATGCAACGGGACACTCTTTCCGTCACAACCGAAGTGCGGCAGGCTCCGGGACTGGCCGATGACCCGGCTGTGCGCGTGCTGGTGTCTCGCCCAACCGCCCCCCCCGCGCTTTCTCCACGACCGGCCATCCTTCACATTCATGGTGGCGGTTTTGTCATGGGCACGCCGGAGGCCATGCTGCCTTTGCTGCGTCGCTGGGCACACGAACTCGATTGCGTGGTGATCTCGGTCGATTACCGGCTTGCCCCTGAAGCCGCTTTTCCCGCGCCGCTGGATGACTGCTATGCTGCCCTGAAATGGGCTGCAGACAACGCCGAGACGCTTGGCATCGATCCCGCCCGCATTGGCGTGGCCGGGGAAAGTGCTGGCGGTGGATTGGCTGCGGGGATGACCCTTCTGGTCCGTCAGCGCGGCGGCCCAACACTGGCCTTCCAGAACCTGCAATACCCCATGTTGGATGACCGCACGGTCACAGCCACCTCCCCAAATCCCGTGACCGGCGAGTTTCTCTGGACACGGGAGAAAAACCATTTCGGGTGGCGCTGTTATCTTGGGCAGGAACCGGGAGGTACGGCTCTCTCGCCTTTCGCCGCTCCTTCACGCGCCAGCAGTCTGGCCGATCTGCCGCCTGCCTATATCGGTGTGGGCACGCTCGATCTGTTCCTCGATGAAGACCTCGATTACGCGCTGCGGCTGATCCGGGCGCGCGTTTCGGTGGAACTGGATGTCTTTCCCGGCGCGTTTCACGCCTTCGAGCTTCAAACCGGAGCGGCCATCACCAAGCGCTCGATGAGCCGCCGCATCGAGGCGATGCGGCAGGCCATGTATCCCTGACGAACGCCGGTGCTGCTCAGTGACCTTTGGTCGAACTTTTATGAGCTGACTTCTGTTCCTGGAACTGCTCGATCTCTCCGCGGAGATTGCCGATCGGCGCGGCCCCGATCGTGTCCTGATAGGTCGAGCCGTCCCAGACCCACTTGTCCGTGCCATCGATCATCAGGTCATGCATGCCCCGATGACTGGTGGGTAGCACGGAAATCTCGCCACTCACGGAATCAAGTATCTTCACCCACTCCCCCTTCTGGCGAAGATAGACATCCGCCGAACAACCGGCCGAGCCGCACAGTGCTGCCGACTGCAATTCCACAAACAGGGCAGCGGATTCCCCCTTGCGCGTGGAAAGAGAGGCCGAGCCGATCAGGACCAGCGGCTCTTCCTTGTGACGACGTGACGTCGCGATATCCTCGGCATTGAGCAGACGCGCCTGCTTGTCGAGTTCCGTGCCCGGTTGGGAGGTCAGGATCACCGGATTACCGGACGCCGAAGCCGCCGTCGTCGCATGCCGATGCGTGGCGCGATGATGCGTGGTCGCTGTCGCGGCCTGCGCGGGCGGCAGCGTGAATGTCACCAGTCCGAGCATTCCCATGATGGCACAGGCGGCACGCGATACCGGAGTGGACGGCAGGACGGCAGAACGGGAAATGAACGGGGACAGAGACAAAACCGGAAAACTCCTGTGCATTCATTGGCCAATGCGCGAAAAGAACGCGCCATCCAGCGAAAGGACCACCATGACATCCGATGCTCCCCCTGCCCTGCCACCGGGTCTGTACCGGCATTACAAGGGCGGGCTGTATACGGTCCTGCATCTGGCCCGTCACAGCGAGACGGAAGAATGGCTGGTCGTTTATCGCAGCGAAACCCATCAGACGCTATGGGTGCGCCCACTTTCCATGTGGCTGGAAAGCGTCGGAGACCAACAGCGATTTGCCCCTGTGGCCGAATAGCCGCAGTTTCCGGCCAGACAAAAAGGCCCCGGAACGACTGCTCCGGAGCCTTTTCACACAGATTGAAATCCGAACTTACTGGATCGTCTTCGCGCGTGTCAGCACGGCGCCACAGACACGGCCCTGCGCGTCGGGCTCAAGTGACGTGATGGTGGAGCGCTGGCCATTGATTTCGAACTGCCCCGATGAGCCGACAGCGTAGTCCATGTTGCCACGCTGGTCGGTGGGCACGGCATTGGTCTTCTCGTTGACCGTCGTCTGCAATGCATCGCCATCTTCATGCGAAATATGGTCCGTCATGATGCAGTAATTCAGCAGACCAGCCAGATTGGCGGGCGAGACAGCCGCCACATCACTTGCCGAAGCCACGGCCGACGGCGGGTTGCCAGCCGTCGGAGCCGGCGGCTCGGCAGCATTGGCCGCCGTGAACGAGAAAGACGACGCACCAGCAATCGCTGTGGCAACGGCAAGGGCGCGAAGGGAAAAACGGATCATCGAAAGCTCCTGATTGCTTTGCCCGCATGTTGCTCCAAGCAATCCCGCCACGCAACGCACTGCAGGGCATGGAGCCATTCCACAGGGGATGAACAGGAGGTCACAATTTAGAGAGGACTTCGTAATAAGGCGCTGGAGCGGGTGAAGGGAATCGAACCCTTGTATGCAGCTTGGGAAGCTGCCGTTCTACCATTGAACTACACCCGCATGGCTTCGCTTATAAGCCTCCCGGCTCAAGCTGACAATCGGCCCCCTCTCTCCTTCTGTGCGTCCTCAACTTCAAAGTTTCGCGGGAACACGAGGCGAGCGGAGGGTTTTCTCGCTCCATCCGCCTCCGAGTGCCCGATAGAAAGTGACAAGATTTTCATAGCGCGCCACCAGCACCGCGACACGGGATTGCTCCGCCTGAAGCAGCGTCCTCTGCGCAACGAGCTGATTGAGATAGGAATCCGTTCCCGCCTCATAGCGCATCCGCGAAAGTCGGTAGGACTCCGAGGAAGCATGAACCAGATCGTCCATGCGATGCGCTTCTTCCATATAGGTCGGGCGCGCCACCAAGGTATCGGACACTTCCTTGAACGCTGTCTGAATGGCCTTTTCGTAAGCCGCCACCCTCACGTCACGCTCGGCTTTCGCGACTTCAAGATTCCCGCGGTTTTGTCCCCAAGTGAAAATCGGGATCGTGATGTTGGGCTGAAGCCCCCATGTGGTCGCAGGCGCGGTAAACAGCCGATGCCACATCAGACTGCTCAGGCCATCGGTTGCCGTAAGCGTGAATTTCGGAAAGAATGCCGCCCGCGCCGCACCGATATTGGCATTGGCGGATAACAGGTCGTGTTCTGCCGCGATGATATCGGGCCTGCGATACAACAGATCGGAGGGAAGACCTTCCGGCACATCGGCCATCAGCGTCTGTTCACCCAACGGACGCGGTGGCGGGAGAGTGTCGGGAATGGGCGCGCCGATCAACAGCGTGATCGCGTTTTCGTCCTGCGCCACCAAACGCATCTGCTGCGCCCGGAGTTGAGCAGCCTGATCCACCTGAGTCTGCGCCTGCTGCACGGTCAGGAGATTTTCTTCTCCATGGTCGTAACGCAGACGAATCAAGCGCAGATTTTCTTCAAGATTGGCTACAGCCTCATTGGCGATCTGCAACACTTCCCGATCACCCAGCCACGCCAGATAGGCATTCGCCACCTGTGAGACGATGCTGATCCGCAACGCGCGCTCGGTTGCCACCTGCTTGAGAGCAGCTTCCGCAGACGCATGCGAGAGACTGCGGATGCGACCGAACACATCGATCTCATAGGACGAAAAACCGATACCGGCCGTGTAATAACGGAAAGTCGAGATGTTTTCACCGACACCCGGCGCAAAGCTGAAACCGGCAGTCTGCGATGGCTGCATGTACATCGCCGCTCCCGTCGCCCCAATCGCGGGGAACAGAGAGGCATGTTGCACATCGTACTGGCCAGCCGCCTGCGCGATACTGGCGACGGCCGAGCGCAGATCACGGTTCTCCCGCATCGCGATCCCAATCAACGCCTTCAGGCGCGGATCCGTGAAAAAATCCTGCCAGCCGATATCGGAAGCGGGCGTCTGCAGCGCAGCGTCTGTCTTGGCGCTCGCATCCTTGGTGCCCATGTCGGGCGCCTTGGGAAAGGTCTTTGCCAGCGGTGGTGCCGGACGATGATAGGTGGGCTCCATCGTGCAACCCGCCAGCAGGACGCCCGCGAGCGCCACCATCGCCCCGCATCCCGGACGACGGTGCTTCTTCATGACCACGTTCATCAACTCGCCTCCGGGGCCGCAACGGGCGGATGTCCGCCACCATCTCCACGCTCCGACATCCGCGTCACACGGAACAGGCGCAGCACCAGCACGAAGAACAGCGGCACGAAATAGACGGCCAGAAAAGTGGCCGTGAGCATGCCGCCCACAACGGCCGTGCCGATGGCTTCACGCGCCGCCGATCCGGCGCCGCTGGCAATGGCGAGCGGAAAGACACCCAGCACGAAGGCGATGGACGTCATGAGGATCGGTCGCAGACGCTCACGACCGGCATTGAGCACTGCCTCTTCCAGCGATTGTCCACCCTCGAAATTGGCCTTGGCGAACTCCACGATCAGGATCGCGTTTTTCACCGCCAGTCCCACGGTGGTGAGCAGCCCGACCTGGAAATACACGTCGTTGTCCATGTCGCGCCACAGGGTTGCGGCAATAGCACCGAGGACGCCCAACGGAATGACGAGAATCACCGCAATGGGAATGGCCCAGCTTTCATAAAGAGCGGCGAGACAGAGCAGAATGACCGTTGCTGCCAGCGCATAGAGCGGACCGGTTGAAGAACCGGATGCCATCTGTTCGAAGGACAGACCCGTCCATTCATACCCGATCCCCTCCGGCAGTTTTGCCAGAATGCTCTCGATCGCTGTGATGGAATCGCCCGAACTGTAACCGCTGGACGGCTGTCCAAGGATCTCGAAGGCGTTGAGGCCGTTATAATCCTCCACCTTCTGCGGACCCGTGATCCAGTGACCGCTCGCAATGGCGTTGAAGGGCACCATCGTGCCGCTGGTATTGCGCAGATACCATGCGTTGAGATCGATCGGCAGCATACGCGCCGATGGCTCACCCTGAATGTAGACCTGCTTTACACGGTCGTCGCGCATGAACTGGTTCACATAAATCGAGCCAAGCGCCCCTTCGACGAGTGTGTTGATGTCCGCCACCGACACGCCCAGCGCATTGGCCTTTTCGCGGTCGATATCGAGGTGATATTGCGGCGCGTCTTCCATGCCATTCGGACGCACCGCCATCAGGCGCTTGTCCTTGGCGGCCAGACCGAGAACCATGTTGCGCGCGGCAAGTAGCTTCTCATGACCGACATGCCCGCGATCTTCCAGTTCGAGATCGAAACCCGTGGCATTGCCCAGTTCGAGCACGGCGGGCGGATTGATGGCGAAAATCTGCGCCTCCGGGTCTCCCCAGAAATGCATCATGACGCGGTTGGCAATGGCAGTTGACGCCTGACTCGCCTTCGGACGCACCTCCCAATCCTTGAGCTTGACGAAGAACGCGCCCGCGCTCTGTCCCTGCCCGGCGAAGTTGAACCCGTTCATCACATAGACGGACTCGACGTTGTCGCCTTCGGTCTTGAGAATGTAGTCGGAGACCTTCTTCGTGACCTTCGCCGTCTGCTCCTGCGTCGATCCGGGCGGCAACGTCACCTGACCGAAGATCAGCCCCTGATCCTCATCGGGCAGAAATCCACCCGGCAGTCGCATGAACAGGAACACCACGCATCCTGTCAGCGCGGCGAACGCCACCAATGACACGAGCCTGTGGCCAATGACGAACTGCACGCCATGCAGATAGCCTTTCGTCAGGCGTGTGAACTGCCGGTTGAACCATCCGGGCAGCCCCTTGGTCTTTTCGTGCTGTCCCGGCTTGAGCATCGTCGCGCACAACGCTGGTGTCATCACCATGGCCACCAGCACCGATAGCCACATGGCTGCGACAATGGTGATGGAGAACTGGCGATAAATCACGCCTGTGGAGCCTGAGAACGCTGCCATAGGCAGGAACACGGCGGTCAGCACCAGCACGATCCCCACCAGTGCGCCCGATATCTCGTCCATCGAGACGCGCGCCGCTTCATGCGGAGACAATCCCTTTTCCGTCATCACACGTTCGACGTTTTCCACCACCACGATGGCGTCATCGACCAGAAGGCCCACGGCCAGCACCATGGCCAGCATGGTCAAAGTGTTGATGGAGAACCCGAGTGCGGAAAGGATGCCGAACGTGCCCAACAGAACCACCGGCACGGCGATGGTCGGAATGAGTGTTGCACGAAAATTCTGCAGGAAGATCAGCATCACGAGAAAGACGAGACCGATCGCCTCTGCCAGCGTGATGACCACTTCCTCAATTGACAGCACGATGAACGGCTTGGTGTCGAGCGGATAGACCGTCTTGAGCCCTGGTGGGTAGAACTTCTCAAGCTGCGCGATTTCCGCGCGCACCGCCGCTTCCGTGGTCAACTGGTTGGCGCCCGGCGTCAGTTTGAGCGCCATACCCGCGGCTGGCTGACCATTATAAAGTGAGCTGAAGTTGTAGCTCTGCGCCCCGAACTCGATCTTGCCGACATCACGCACACGCACCTGCGCACCATCGGGCATGACTTTCAGTAGGATATTGCCGAATTCCTCGGGCGAAGTCAGACGTGTGGGACCGATAATGGTCGCATCCAGACGCGCTCCAGCCTTGGCTGGTAGACCACCGAGTTCACCCGATGACACCTGAAGATTCTGCGCCTCGATGGCGGTCTGCACATCCCCTACCGCCAGGCCGTAGCTGTACAGTTTCTGCGGGCTGAGCCAGATACGCATGGCGTATTCGGAGCCAAACAGCGTGTGGTCGCCCACACCCGACACACGCGAGAGCGGATCGGACACGTTGGACGCCACGTAATCCGCAATGTCCTGCGCCGTCATGGACCCATCGGTTGAGATGAAGGCCACGACCATCATGAAGTTTTTCACGGCCTTGGCCACCGTGATGCCCTGCGCCGTCACTTCAGTGGGCAGACGTGGCTCGGCAAGCTGGAGCTTGTTCTGCACCTGTACCTGCGCGATGTCGGGATCGGTGCCCTGCGCAAAAGTGAGATCGATCTCCATCTGCCCGGACGCATAAGACTGCGCCGAGATGTATTCGAGGTGATCGAGCCCGAACATCTGCTGGAGGATCGGACGGACCACCGTGTTGTTGACCGTCTCGGCCGACGCTCCCGGATAGGTCACCGAAATGGCAACCTGCGGCGGTGCAATGGACGGATACTGGGCAATGGGCATCCGGAAGATGGCCACACCGCCGACGAGCATGATGATCAGGCCGATCACCCATGCGAAAACCGGCCTGTCGATGAAAAAGCGCGAGAGAGACATGGGCCTTACTTCGCTCCGCTGGCCGGAGCCGCATCAGAGAAAGGCACGGGCGACACTTTCTGGCCCGGATGAATCTTTTGCAGACCCACGACCACGACGCGATCACCGGCCTTCAGCCCGGATGTCACCACCCAGTCCGTCCCCTGTGTCGCCCCTGTCGTGATGGGACGCTGTGCCACCTTGTCGTCCGCATCCAGCACCACGACCTGCGGATCCCCGTGACTGTTGCGGGTCACAGCCTGCTGGGGAACCAGAATGGCCGCCGGGTCCGTGCCCTCATCGAGCGTGGCATGCACATACATGCCCGGCAGCAACAGTCGGTCAGGATTGGGGAAGAGGGCGCGCACAACGACCGTGGAGGTGTCCTGATCCACGTTCACTTCGCTGAACTGCATCTTGCCGGGAGATTCGTAGGTTGAACCGTCCTCCATCTGGAGCGTCACCGGCACGGAATGATCGGGATTCGTGTGAATCCGCCCCGAGGCCACCTCACGGCGGATGCGCAGCAGCGAAATCGCCGGCAGGTTCACGTCCACGTAAATCGGGTCCAGCTTTGTGACGACTGCCAGATTGGACGTCTGCCCCACCGTCGCCAACGCGCCAACCGTCAGCAGAGAGCGACCGATACGCCCGTCGATGGGAGAATTGACGCGCGTGTAGCGCAGATTGACGGCGGCGGCCTCTACCTGCCCTTTCGCGACGAGAATCTGAGCGTCGGCTGCGCGGGAAGACGCCAGCGCGTCATCATATTCCTGCTTACTGACGGCATGCGCCTTCATGAGCGGCCCATAACGTTCCAGCTTGGCCCGCGCCGTCACGGCATTGGCTTTCGCCTGCGCAAGCTGTCCGGTCGCACTGTCATAGACAGCCTGATAAGCACTGGGATCGATCTGGTAGAGCTGCTGCCCCGCCTTCACATCCGTGCCTTCGACGAAATAGCGCTTGAGGATCACGCCGTTGACCTGCGGGCGCACCATGGCGATCTCGAAGGCCGAGATACGACCGGGCAACTGGGTGTGAACCTGCACCGATTGCGGTTGCAGGGTTAGCACCTCCACCTTCTGCGGCGGAGCGGCGGCTGGTGGAGGTGCCTTGCGCCCGCAGGCTCCCAGCAAAAACAGGCTCGCGATCGAAACACATGTGGCCGAAGCGCGAAGACAGACAGGTCTTTTCACGAGCACATCCCGGGCAACCAAAGGAGAGAAAAGCCGAACCCGCGCCGGATTCTCCGACACGTCTGAGAACCTCGCCACGAATCCGGCTGCATGATGAAATTAAAACTACATAGTTTCCAAAACTACGGTCAAGATGGCAGCGTCGCATTGTCTCATCTGGACAGGGTCATTCCGATGGCGCACACGAAAGATGACATGAACGCGCGCATCCCTCATGAAACCGACTGCTGCGCCGCCGCACGCGGGCCGGGGCGTCCGCCCGAGATGGCGGAATGCGAACGTCGCGAGAAGATTCTCGGCGCGGCCGACAAAGTGTTGCAGACATATGGTTACCAGGCCGCTTCCATGGACAAGGTGGCCCAATGTTCGGGTATGTCCAAGCGCACGCTCTATCAGCTTTTCCCTTCCAAACAGGAACTCTTTCACGCCCTTATCGGAGCCCGCCTGTTCTGCTTTTCTCCTTGCGTGCGTGTCGATGCGGCCACACCCGAGGATGAACTGATCGGACTTTTACAGGATATCGCCGCACGGCTGATCCGTCCCGAGGCCATTGAGCTGATTCGCGCCATCATCGCCAGTGCCTCCGAGTCCGAAGATATCCGTCACATCATGCTGTCGCTCAAGGATGGCGGGGAGACGAATGTCTTCAAACGCTGGCTGCGTGACTATTGCGCCGCTCAGGGACACCCTGAAACCGACATTGAACAGCGTGCGCGTCAGTTGTTTGGCATGACCGTGGGCGAACTCATGCTCAACGCACTGGTCATCAAGAACATCAATGAAGACGACTCACGCGCCTATATCACTTCCGGCGCCCAGCTCTTCCTGAGCGCACTCCACGCCGAATGGAACACTCGGCAATCTGTCTGACAGGGGTTTCGTGTTTTGCCGTCTGACGGCAAGAAGCACATCCCTTTAACAGGCAGGTAGTCGCCGTGCGCCGATCCACTCGTATCGCTCTCATTACTCTCGGCCTCGGCCTTGCCGCCGCGACAACAACCACGCTCGCCCTATGGCAGGTGGACCTGAGGACATTTGCGACACGCAAACTTGCCGCAGCAACAGGACGTGCGGTGCATATCGGCGCGCTCCATGTCACCCCCGGGCAATGGCTGACAGTGGACATGGACGACGTCTCCATCGGCAACATTCCCCACGGCAGCCGCCCCGAAATGATCACGCTCGGTCATCTGCACGGGCATATCCGCCTGACCTCACTGCTGCATGGTCCGATCGAAACACGCGACCTCATCATCACGCGCTTCTCGGGCCTGTTCGAGCGCACGCCCGACCGCACGCCCAACTGGCGTTTCGGCCCGCCTTCTTCTCACCCTGATACGGCTTCCAAATCCTCGGGCATGAGCGGATTTCCCGGCCTGCGTCAGGCCACCATTCATGAGAGCGAGGTCATCTACCGTTCCGCGAAAGGACACTCCTATCGCATCGGACTGGACAACGTGACGCTCGTATCGTCTGACGATCACGCGCCGCTGCGGATGAACGTATCCGGTTCTTACAACGCCGCCCCCATCGTCCTGACTGCGCAACTCGGGCCTATAACGACGCTGCGACAGAGCAATCGCCCCGCCACACTCGATCTACACGCCACGTCCGGCGATCTGACGCTCGATCTCAACGGCACCGCCACAGATCTGCTCAATTTCGACGGCGTGGATGGCGCGCTCAGGCTGAACACCCCCACATCGGCGCCCCTGATGGCGTTTGCGGGAGAAAAGCCTGATACCTTTCCCCTCGCCCTCGCTCTGGACGGCCACTTCATCCACACGGGCGATGACTGGAAGCTGAGCCATACGCATGGTCATCTGGGTGACAGTCCGATCACGGATGCCGATGTGACCTTCTCGGAAGGCAGCAAAGGTGCACCCGACCGCATCAGCGGCACGATGGATTTTTCCCGGCTGGATCTCAACGCTCTCATTTCGCCCACGAAGTCGGCGCAACCGTCTCGCCCGGACACGGACATTCCTTTTCTTGCGCCCGCCAAACCCGATCCCCTGCTGAACGTGCGGCTCTCCGCCAAGAATGTGCGTTACAATGCCCTCACCTTCACCGATGCGTCCGTCGCACTCGTGCAGAAACCCGGACTGGTGGACGTTCCTTCCCTCGTCTTTGACTGGCTGGGTGGTCACATCGCGGCTTCGGGCATCATCCGCACGGCCGCGCGCGGATCGGACATTCAGGCCAATGTGGATGTCACCCGCGCGGACATCGACCGTTTCCGCAAGCAGGCCGGTTTTGCGCCCATACCCATCAACGGGAGCCTTTCCCTGCGCGCCGCAGTCACCGCGCAAGGCGTGCGCACACTCAATCAGGCCACCCGGATCGCCGATCTTCAGGCGGTTGCCGGAATGAACGAAGGTGCCATCGCGCAGGAAGTCATCGGCGTCGCCTCCACCGATATCGGCCTGCTTTTCCGCCGCAAGGGTGGCACGACACCCGTTACCTGTCTGCTCGGCGCCCTCACCCTACATCAGGGGAACGGCACGGTGATGCCCCTGCGTATCCGCACGGGTATCGGCTCCATTGTGGGCGCGGCCCGCTTCGACCTTGTCGCCCGTCGCTTCGATCTTGCGTTTCAGAG
Source organism: Acetobacter estunensis (assembly GCF_019083805.1). Lineage (GTDB taxonomy): Bacteria > Pseudomonadota > Alphaproteobacteria > Acetobacterales > Acetobacteraceae > Acetobacter > Acetobacter estunensis_A. The sequence goes on along the minus strand of NZ_JAHRDV010000001.1, from coordinate 309,136 downwards.
TCGGGCAGCGGCAGCACTCGCACTCGATATTCCCATTCGGGTCAGCGGTCCGTTCGATCGTCCCGCCATTGGACTGGCCGGCTGGTCAGACGGCGGACGGGCGCTGCTCAAATCGGCAAACACGATCACAACGCTGCCTCCCGCGCTCGTCAGCTTCTCAACCGGCCGCGCCTGTCTGCGCCCTGTGCCCTGAGCACGCAACCGCCCCGACCGTCGCGCAGTTGACGCCGACCCCGCTCTTCCGCGATAACGCCTTTTCCGTCGCCCGAAAGGGACGGACCTCGTGATTTGTATGGCCGGCTTGCGGCGAGGTTAAAGAAACGCGCTAAAGAGGCTCTGGCATGGATCGGCGCATCCGCCAGGTTTCCACGGTCGATTACCCTCGCACGGGGGCGCGCTTCGATCCGTCACATCCGGGTCACGTGCTTCCTGCGGGCAGAACGGAACCGAGATCATCCATGACTGACACGACCGTCCCGTCCAATACGTCCGACATCTCCCGTTCATGGCGTTCCGCCACCCGCCTAATCCATGGTGGGGTCGAGCGCACGCCTTACGGCGAGACGAGTGAGGCCATTTTCCTCACCTCCGGCTTTGCTTATGACAGCGCCGAGCAGGCCGCCGCCACCTTCACCGGCGAAGCCACGCATTATCAATATTCCCGTTTCGGCAATCCTACGGTGGACGCTCTTCAGCGTCGTCTGGCCGAAATCGAGGGCGCGGAAGCCTGCGTTGCCACGGCCACGGGCATGGGCGCCGTCTCATCCGCCCTGCTCGCGCAGGTAAAAGCGGGAGACCGTGTCGTCGCATCCCGCGCGCTGTTCGGCTCATGCCACTGGATCATCGCCAACCTGCTCCCCCGCTACGGTGTGGAGACAGTGTTCGTGGACGGCGGCGATCTGAACGCATGGGCTGAAGCTCTGAGCAAGCTCACAGCCGCCGTACTGCTGGAAAGCCCGTCAAACCCCATGCTCGATGTGCTCGATCTGCGCGCCATCAGCGATCTTGCGCATAAGGCCGGCGCCATCGTCGTGGTGGACAACGCCTTTGCGTCTCCCGTCTATCAGAAGCCCCTCGAACTGGGGGCGGATGTGGTGGTGTATTCCTGCACCAAACACATCGACGGTCAGGGCCGCGTGCTTGGCGGGGCCATCCTTGGCCGCAAGGAATGGATCGACGAGACCGTGCTGCCGTTCACACGCAACACTGGCAATGCACTCTCCCCCTTCAATGCGTGGGTGATGCTCAAAGGGCTGGAAACGCTGAACCTGCGCGTGGACGCCATGACCCGCAACGCCGCCATCGTGGCCGACTGGCTGGCGCAGGCGCCGGGCATCGTCAGCGTCCGCTATCCGGGCCGGGCCGACCATCCCCAGCACGAACTGGCCAAAAAGCAGATGAGCGGCTTCGGTTCGCTGGTTGCGTTCGAGGTCGCGGGCGGCCAAGCGGGTGCGTTCGCGTTTCTCGATGCGCTGCGCGTGATCCTGATCTCCAATAATCTTGGAGACGCGCGTTCATTGGCCACACACCCCGCCACCACCACCCATATGAAGATCGGCCCTGAGGAACGCGCCCGTCTGGGCATTTCCGATGGCGCGATCCGCCTGTCCGTGGGACTGGAAGATTCCGCCGATCTGATAGACGATCTGGCGCGTGGCGCGGCCGCTCTCACGGCGCGCGGTTTCGCGCCCGCGCGCTGACACATCCGTTTACGGAAAAGGAAACGATCCGACATGTCCTCACGGCCACCAATGCCGCCGAAACTCTTCACCGATCCTGAAGAGGCGCTGAACGAAGCGATCGCGGCGCTGCCGGCCTATGAGGACACCACGGAGAACATCCATGTCGTCGTCCGGCCGTTCTGGCTGGATGACCAGTCCCAGCCGGACGAACAGTCCTATTGCTGGGGCTACCGCATCCGCATCGAGAATCTGGGCGACCACCCCGTTCAGCTTCTCGAGCGCATGTGGGAAATCATCGACGCGCAGGGACAAATCGAACGTATCCGTGGTGAAGGCGTGGTGGGCGAACAGCCCCTGATCGAACCGGGGAACGCCTTCGAATACACCTCCGGCGCCTCCCTCGACACACCCAGCGGCATCATGCGCGGCAGCTACCGCATGGAGGACGCGACGACCGGACGCCATTTCGACATCCGCATTCCGCCCTTCAGCCTCGACTGCCCTTATCACGCCGGTCTCGTGCACTGAGCGCGCCCCGGATTCCAGTTCCGATCAGCCAGAGAGCTTTCATGACCACATCCGTCCCGCCGTCCCGCCCCTCCCGTGAGGAGGCCGAGGAAGCCGTTCGCGTTCTCCTCAGTTGGGCCGGTGAGGATCCCCAACGAGAGGGTCTTCTGGACACGCCCTCTCGTGTGGTGCGTTCCTATGATGAGTTCTTCGAGGGCTACCAGATCAATCCCGAAGAGTTGCTGGCGCGCACCTTCTCGGAAGTGGAGGATTACGACGAGATCGTCCTCCTGCGCGATATCCGCATCGAGAGCCACTGCGAACACCACATGGTGCCCATCATCGGACGCGCGCATGTGGCCTATCTGCCGCGCCGTCGCGTGGTGGGCATCTCCAAACTGGCCCGCGTGGTGGACGCCTATTCCCGGCGCTTCCAGATTCAGGAGCGCCTGACGGCCCAGATCGCCAACACGATCAACACGGTGCTGGAACCTTATGGCACCGCCGTCATCATCGAGGCCGGACACCAGTGCATGACCACACGCGGCGTGCATCGTCCCGGTGTGTCGATGGTGACAAGCCGGATGCTCGGCGTTTTCCGCGAAAACTCCGACACACGGCGCGAACTTCTCTCGATGCTCAACCGTCCCGCACTGGGCGATCAGTTCACCTGAGCGCCACGCTCACCGCTTCTTAAACCGGTCGTGCCACCGTCAGAACATGACACGCACGACCGCCGATTCCACCGTCTCAGAACACCCTCCCGAAACCGGAGAAGCGCTTCAGCTTGCCGGACGTTTTCCTGAAGCCGAGGCGGATTACCGGGCCCGTCTCTCAGCCAATCCCGACGACGCGCGAACACTCAGTAATTACGGTGGCCTCCTCTGCTCTCTCGGCGTCTTCGAACCGGCCCTGCAAAAGCTGACCCGTGCCGTGACACTGGATCCGAAGTTAGCGGATGCGTGGTCCAATCTCGGCAATGCGCTTCAGTCGCTCCAGCGTCATGACGAGGCGATCACCGCCTATTCCAACTGTCTGCGCCTTAATCCGGGACAAGCGTTGGCCCTGAGCAACCTCGGTGTCGCGCTGGATTGTCGTGGGCAACATGAACTGGCCCAGAAGTTTCACAAGGCTGCCGTCAATCTTGCCCCCGAGAACGCCGAAAATCGCACGAACCATGCCATCTCGCTGCTTGCCAGCGGAAATTACAAAGATGGGTTCGAGGAATACGAATGGCGCTGGAAAACCCGAACCACGAAGTGGCACGGGATCGAGGGGCCGTTGTGGAATGGGGAAGCCTTTCCTGACAAGACGCTTCTCATTCACACCGAGGGCGGCTTTGGAGACATGATCCAGTTTGCCCGGTTCCTTCCTCTGGCGGCCAAACGCGGTGGCCATGTGATCGTGCGCATGCGCCCGGAACTGCATACCCTGTTGTCACATTCCTTTCCCGCTCTCACATTCGTGACGGAAAACGACCCAATTCCTCCGCACGATCTACAATGCCCGATCCTGTCTCTCCCACGCGCTCTGGGAATCACATTGGACACATTGCCTTCTTCCGAAGGCTTTCTTCATTCCGATCCAGAGAAGGTCCGTTTCTGGGCAGAGCGGTTGACACAGGACACGCCCGGTCAACGCCCTCTGCGCATCGGTCTCGTGTGGGCTGGTGCGCCGCACAGGGAAATTCGTGAAGCAGAAATCGCCGATCGCAGGCGTTCCACCACACTCGCCACACTCGCACCTCTGGTCCGGAGTGCCCCGGAAGCCGTGTTTTACAGCCTGCAGATCGGTGAACAGGCGTTTCAGGCCAAAACACCGCCTGTCGGCATGCGGCTTATCGATCACACAGCCGATCTGCACGATTTTGAAGACACGGCGGCCCTGATCTCCAACCTTGATCTCGTGATTGCCGTGGACACCTCCACAGCCCATGTAGCGGCGGGACTTGGTAAACCCGTCTGGCTCCTGTCGCGCTACGACCAGTGCTGGCGCTGGCTCTCCGGCCGAACCGACTCACCTTGGTATGACACGGTAAAAATCTATCAGCAGGATCGACCGCTGGACTGGTCGGGACCACTGAAAATTTTAAAAAATAATTTAGAAATTTTATATAAATCTTTCAAATAAAATGAATTAAAGGGATAATAAAGTGAAATATCAACAAGCAAATACAGACCTTTTTGGGCTAAAAGTAATAGACGAAGAGCCAGAAACAAATATATATAGAAATATTTTATACATACCAAGATCAAAACTAAACACAGATAAAGACGTGGAATATGGAATATATGATCAATTTGGAAGATTGATAACCAATGCTTCTACAAGAAGGGGATGGCCAAACCATTCTGTTGGACAATCCACTTCTTCTTGCATCAATCCATTAGGAGATCATAATCGAGCTGAAGATTATATTTATTTTTATGGAGGCCACATATCAAACCATTTTGGACATTTTATTACAGAGACATTGCCTAGATTTTGGTGTCAACCACACATATATCAAAATAAAAAAATTTTAATACATAGCGCTTTTGACTTAAATTATCTTTTTTCATTAGCTTGGGTTAAAAAATTTTTTCCTTTTTAGATCTAAAGAAGGAAAATTTCATTATTTTCAATCACGCAACAAAGATACATAATTTAATTGTTTCTGCCGCGTCTTTTGAAGAAAATCATTTTTCTCACAAAATTTTTGCAACTTTTTGCAATTCTCTTGGGCATCTTCATGGTCAATCTTATGAAACAACAAAACCGATTTATCTTTCTAGATCTCGTTTTTCAGGTATGCGCAAATTTAAAAACGAAGAAAAAATTGAAGAGCACCTCTCAAAAATGGGATTTGATATTGTTCACCCACAAGAACATAGCATTGAAATTCAATTAGGCATTTTTAATCCCGCAAGACCCGTCTGCGGATTTATTGGCTCTGCGTTTCACAATAGCATTTTTTCCTACTCACCAAAAGGAATCGCTCTTTGTCATGGTGATCGGTATTCTTCCAATTTTTATTTAATGGACAAAATAAATAATGCAAAAATATCCTATGTACAAACACCAAGTTTACAGAAAAATAGCGATCATTATGGTGATATGGTTATCAAAGATCCAGAACACTTAAGTCTTTTCATTTATGATTTAATAAAATCTAGAATATGGGAAAACTCAAATTCTCAAAAAACAGAACATAACCACGGTGTTATTGAGAAATATAAATTAATTAGTATCCATAATAAATTTCTTCTAGTAGAAAAACGCACTGGAATCGTAACATCCAAGAATGAAAAAACAGATGACTATGAATATTTATACGTAAATTTCACAGATAAAAACAATGCGTTTATAGAATCAGAAAGCAAAATATGCTTAACACTACAAGGTGAATCACGATGCCTTCGGAAAATTAAATATGATATTTACAGAGATGGTAATTTTGTATCATTTTTAAATAAAACTCAAAATAGATTTCTCTCATCATCACCGGACGGAAAATTAATGTGTGACAGAAAAGAATTGCACGAATGGGAATTATTTAAATTGGTAAAGTAAAAATTAATTATGTAAACAGAAAGAACTACATAATGACATAAATATATAAATTATTGATATGTCATATGAAAAAACGCATCACCCCGGTTAGCTCTCAAAATCTTTTTGGAAATTCAAGGATGAGCGTTTCGGCGTAGCATGATGTTTCCCATAGCAATGTGGAGCATGGCTTCTGCGACATCGATTCACTGTTCGTAGTCCTTTACCAGGCGACGCCAGCGGATAACATCAAGGATCATCTGACCGCCTGCGCTGTCTGAAATATCGGCAGGAGTGAGCCTGACCAGAAGAAGCCGGCCATCCGTATCAACCGCGATGTGGCACTTGCGACCAACGATCTTCTTGCCTGCGTCAGAACCCCGGCCTGCCACATGGGCGCCTTGATGCTTTGGCTGTCGATAACACCGCCTGAGGGACTGGCCTCGCGTTCAGCTGCCTCCCGATCCAGCATTAGACAGACATCATGAATGGTCTGAAACAGAAAACGGCGCATCAACCTGCAGAACCACCAGTAAACCGTCTGCCATGGACCGAAGTGAACCGGCAGCATCTCCCACCCGCAGCCTGGACGAACACGATAACGTAGCGCATTGATGATCTCACGGAAATCCGTTGTCCGCTTCCGGCCACGCCGGTGCACAGGCGACATCAGAAGTGTTACGCTCTCCCATTCCTTATCGGTCAGGTTAGACGAATAGCGTCTCGTTTTGCGCGTGATCCCGGCCACCCCGCCTCGCTACTCTGGCGTCCACATTCGTAGCTTGAATCACGCGCCGCACTTCTTAAAAACCCGGTATATCAAATTTCCAAAAAAGGCTCTTACAATCTCCCCCCTTCACAGGGCAACCCAATCCGACAGGCTGCTAATGGCCTGTACAATATAATAGAGTTTCACGGCAGGATCTCCATTTTCTTCGAACCGAATATGAATAGTGCTTCAATCACCATTCCCTTAGCAAAGGTCGACCTCCCCTTGCATGATGGGGCAACTTCCTGTTCGAGAAGCTTTACTTAATCTTCTTATCTATTCCCGCCTTTAATATGTTTTATTCTCTATGTTAAATAAAAACCCTTCTTTACTACTACTATTATAAAATAAAATGAATTACCCATAGATTTCAGATATCCAGCGTGTCCACAGACTGAGACTGGGCGTGCTCCTGAATGAACGCGAACCGCAGTTCGGGTTTGCGCCCCATCAGGCTCTCCACCCGCTCGCGCGTTTCCATCCGGTCTTCAGGCCGCGCCACGACACGCAAAAGCGTGCGCCGTGACGGGTCCATGGTTGTTTCCTTCAGATCCTTGGGCGGCATCTCGCCCAACCCTTTGAAGCGCGAAACTTCAACCTTGGCGTTGGCCTTGAACCCTGAACGTATCTTTCGCTCACGATCGGCGTCATCCATCGCATAGATCGTCTTCGCTCCTTGCGTGAGACGGTAGAGCGGCGGTTGCGCGAGGTAGAGGCGTCCGGCCCGGATCAACTCAGGCAGTTCGCGATAGAAAAAGGTCATAAGCAACGACGCGATATGGGCACCATCCACATCGGCATCCGTCATGATGATGACGCGACCGTAGCGCAGCTTGGTGAGTTCGAAGCGATCTCCCACTCCACACCCCAGAGCCTCGACCAGATCGCTCAGTTCCTGATTACCTCGTAGCTTTTCTGCCGACGCGCTGGCCACGTTCAGTATCTTTCCTCGCAGTGGCAACACTGCTTGAGTCTCACGGTTGCGGGCCTGCTTGGCGGAGCCGCCAGCGGAATCGCCCTCCACCAGAAATATCTCGGTTTCCGCTGCCCGCTCGCGCGTGCAGTCCGTCAGCTTGCCCGGCAAACGCAAGCGCCGGGTCGCGCTCTTGCGCGGCGTCTCTTTCTGCTCACGACGACGCAGACGATCTTCCGCTCGCTCAACCACGAAGGCCAGTAGAGAATCGGCCTGCGTCGGGTTGGCCGAGAGCCAGTGATCGAAACGATCCCGCAATGCGGTCTCGACCAGTTTTGAAGCTCCCGCGCTGGTCAGCTTTTCCTTGGTCTGCCCCTGAAACTGCGGGTCACGAATGAATACGGAGAGCTGCGCTGCGACAACACCAAGAATGTCCTCCGCCGTGACGATGCTCGCCCGCTTGTTAGAGCGTTGCTCACCCCACACACGGAAACCCTTCACGAGAGCCGTGCGGCACCCTGCCTCGTGCGTTCCTCCCTGCGGCGTGGGGATGGTGTTGCAGAACGAGAGGAAACTAGAGGTACCGGATTCGAGGAAGGCGATAGCCCATTCCACCCGACCGCCGTCATCCGGCAACGCCGCCTCACCAGCCCATAGCGGTGCCAGAAGCAGCGCATTGGGACCAAGTTCGTCCGAGAGACTATCCGCCAGACCACCCGGGAAATGAAGGACTGCCTCGACGGGCGTCGTGTCTCCCGCCTTGATCAGCGTAGGATCGCAGGCCCAGCGGATCGTCACCCCACGAAACAGGAACGCCTTGGAGCGGCACAGACGGTACAGGCGAGCAGGTTGAAAAACGTGGGAGCCGAAGATTTCGGGATCCGGCCGAAAGCGGATCTGGGTGCCACGCCTGTTGGGCACGGCTCCTACCTTTTCCAGCGGTGTCTGCGGGATTCCGCGTGCATAAGTCTGACGCCACAACACCCGGTCTCTCGCCACCTCCACCTCAAAGCCTGAGGTCAATGCGTTGACTACGGACGATCCCACACCATGCAGACCACCCGATGTGGCGTAGGACTTTCCGGAGAACTTGCCGCCCGCATGAAGCGTGGTGAGAATGACTTCCAGCGCCGAACGGTCGGGAAAACGCGGGTGCGCATCGACAGGAATGCCGCGTCCATTGTCGCGGATGGTCAGCCAGTTGTCGCGCTCAAGCGTGACGTCGATGGTCGTCGCATGGCCCGCGACAGCCTCATCCATCGAATTGTCCAGAACTTCGGCGGCGAGATGATGCAGGGACGTTTCATCGGTGCCACCGATATACATGCCCGGACGACGCCGTACAGGCTCCAGCCCTTCCAGCACCTCAATGGCGCTGGCATCGTAGTTCCCACCGGACGAAGCCAGCGACTGGGAAGGAGAAGCGGAAGGCTCGGTCTTCTTGGGCGAGGAAGAACCGGCACTCGAGAAGAGATCGCTCATGCCGGGTCTGTCCCTCTTCACGTCTGATTCGTCAAGAACGCCCACACACGGATCGTGACCCGGGCGACGAAATCTCGATCAGATCTTGCGCACCGCGCGGCGGGTTGTACGGCGTGTCCGCGTACTCTTCTCGACAGCAGGAGCCGCACAGGTCTCATAGACCGCTGGCTGCATGATGTCTTTGGCCTGCGCGTAATTGGACAGATCGTGCGCATTATCGAGTGCTGCGACTTCATCGAACATGCCCAGACGCTGCTCACAGAAGATCGTGCCTGACTGTAATCCCCGCTCGGATTGAACATTGGCAAGCTGGGTGATGTAATCGTCATGCTCACGCTGGGCGCTTTTTCCATACATCTTGCGGAAATAGCTATTCAGCTCGGACTCTTCCGCCAGAAGCGTGCTGCGAAACTTGCCAACAAAAGCGTTGTAACGGTCCTGCACCTTGCATGAGAGCGCCGTCACCATCAGCTCGCTCTTGAGACCCTGCACATCGAAGGCTTCGCGCGCCGGGGAACGGCCACAACTGGCGGCCGAGGCTGCGGAACCGAACGAAAGGCCGAGAAAAACCGTTCCGGCAACGGCAAGACGAAGAAAGGCAGAGGCCATGATCGAAGTCTCTCCAGAGAATGAGCGCGGCCGAGATATGCACACGTGGCGCGCCGGTGGCGAGTGTCTTTGTGAAAGTGTGATATCAGGTAATTCTGTCAGATGGCTGTTTTATCGGAGAAATGGCCATACACAAGGGGCCAGCATGCCAGTCATGCAGCCCGAAAGCCGTTTTCGTGCCTGCTTTCCGCCCGCTGACGGAAATACGCGCCTCTTGCATGTGCGGACGGTGGCTTTCAACCACTGCGCGGATGCTCTAGAGCGTGTCGCGATAGCGTTGGATGGCGGAGTCGCCGCCAGACAGCGTGCAGGAAACGATATTCGGCAACCAAGGCGGAGTCTCCGACGTGCGATTGCGAATTCTGGCCATGCCCGTCATGGCCGCCGGCTTTCTGGCCGGATGTACTCATGGTCCCGCTCCGGTCGGTGTTCACGGCACGCCCGATCCTTACCGCAACGTCCGCAATTCGGCCGTTTGCCAGACCACGCCTCCGGTCGCGGGACCGAATGGTGCGCTGGTCAGCACCATGACCGTCCGCAGTGACGATGGACGCTGCGTGCTCTCGGTCACACCGCCCGATGGAGGAGCTTACGCTTCCTTCGGCGTGTCGCCCGAGCCCGAACATGGCAAAGCTTTTCTGTATGGTCTCGATGGACACACACAGATCGCCTACACACCGACACTCGGCTATGCGGGCAACGACACCTTCACGACCATCCTGATCCGTGGCCCCGGTCAGAAGCGTGATACTCTCATCGTGAACGCTACGGTGGACGCCACAGGTGTCGCCGTTCCCAAGCCGGCCGTCACAGCGCCGGAGACCAAGAAGGTCGAAACCAAGGCGAAGACCACCACTCGTCGCCGGGTCACGAGCGCCGCGCGCCGTCGCCGCTAAAGCACAACGACGGGACATTGTGGTCACGACAAACGGGAGGGCTTCGAGCCCTCCCGTTTTGTATTCTCAGATCGAAAACATAATCGGCTCGGCCATCGGCCGGCGCAGCCCCGCGGCTTCTGCCTTGCGCACCAGATCATCCAGCGTCAGGTCTCTGAAGCGCTCCACAATCTTCTGATCTTCTTCACGCCAGAAAGGATCCAGAACCTTGGTGAACAGATCACCGGTTGATCCTTCTTCTCCTTCGCTGTCGGGAGCAATGATCGTGGAGACGATATCCGCAAGACTGATGTCCCGACGGGGCCTGCCCAGCCGATAGCCACCACGTGGTCCGCGCACACTTTCCAGCAAGGAGGACCTCGAAAGAGTTTGAAGCAGCGGCTCGATCCCACGGCGCGCAAGCCCGGCTCGGGTAGCGATGTCTGCCGCATTCACAGTCCCGCTTCGACCAGCATGAAATGCCACATCCAGCATGATCAATATCCCGGTCATCGCGCGATCACGTCGCAGCAGCATGCCGCCTCTCCTCTCTCGGTCTTTTTCACGATGATACCCGACAAAATGACGTCTTGCGACATATGCCGTCCAAGAAAGTGAAAAATCCCCTCCCAGACATTATCCACGTCAATCCGCCGTGCTATCGTCCCTGTCTTTGAGGGGGAAATCCCCATTTTCCTTTTCCACCCAGAAACAGGAAGGCTCCCGCATGGCCGCACATGACCTTTCCCCCGACATGATTTTCTCACTCGCGCCCCCACGCGGACGCGTATTCGACTCCATTGTCGATGTGGTGGGAGGAACGCCCCTTGTCGCCCTGCCCCGTATGACAGCGGAAGATGGTCTTACAGCCCGCGTTCTGCTCAAGCTGGAGTTTTTCAATCCACTCGGCTCGGTGAAGGATCGCATCGGCGCCGCCATGGTTCTGGCGGCTGAGCGCGAAGGCATCATCACACCGGGACGCAGCGTTCTGGTGGAGCCAACCTCCGGCAACACAGGCATCTCCCTCGCCTTTGTGGCGGCCTCCCGAGGATACCGCCTGATTGTGACGATGCCCGAAGGCGCTTCCATCGAACGACGCAAAATGCTGCGTCTGATGGACGCACAGGTGGAGCTCACTCCTTCGCGGCTCGGCATGGCTGGCGCCATTGCCCGGGCGCGCGAGATTCTGGACACCACGCCCGACGCATGGATGCCGGGCCAGTTCGACAATCCGGCCAATCCTCTGGTGCATGAGGAAACCACGGCCGAGGAAATCTGGCAGGACACAGCAGGCAGCGTGGACATCGTCGTCGCCGGGGTCGGGACTGGCGGCACGGCCTCGGGTGTGGCGCATGCGCTCAAACGTCGGAAAAAAGGGGTGGAAGTCTTTGCTGTCGAGCCGGTCGAAAGCGCTGTTCTAAACGGCGACGAGCCGGGACCGCACGGCATTCAGGGCATTGGGCCGGGTTTCTGCCCCGCCACGCTGGACGTGCAGGCGCTGGACGGCGTGATCGCCGTTTCGGAACGTGAAGCTATTGCCGCCGCGCGCCGCTGTGCCCGCATGGATGGCATCCCTATCGGCATTTCCTCGGGCGCTGCACTGCATGCCGCCACGCAGTTGGCGAAACGTCCCGAAAATGCGGGCAAGACGATCGTGAGCATCGCTCCATCATTTGCAGAGCGCTATCTGTCCACGCCGTTGTTCAACGGTCTGTAGGAAAAGAAAGGCCCGACCAGCATTCCTGCGGTCGGGCCTCGCCCCTCATCAATGAAACCGTAACGCTTCTCAGCGCAGTATGATTTCCACACGTCGGTTCTGCGGCTCCCGCGTGTTGTCACCCGTCGGCACCAGAGGATGCGTCTGTCCGAACCCCTGAACCTGAATCAGCGATCCCGCCACGCCGTCGCGCACCAGTTCCGCCTTCACCACGTTCGCACGCCGCAGCGACAGTTCCATGTTGTAGCGCTCGCCCCGCTTGCCGGGATGAGCGGCGGAAGTGTCGGTGTAGCCTGACACCTCGATCCGCGTGAGCGCCGTGTGGGACGTGGCCTGCGCGGCTACGGCCACGATCGCACGCGCACGATCGGTCAAATCACTATGATCCCAGTCAAAGAAAACGAGATAGGTCCGGGCGCTGGCAGGCACCGGCACCAGCGGCTCCGTCTGAGGCGGTGGCGGAGGAGGAGCCGGATTGAACTCGTAACGCAGGCCCAGCATCAGTGAATGGTTGAAGTCGGTCTTGGTGTCGTGATGTCCACCCGCCAGACCTTCTTCCTTGGGCAGATTGGTGCTTCCTCCGACATTGCCATATGCAACGGCATTGTAGGATTGCGGCGCGAGCATGGTCCAGAAGCGATATTCCGCCGTGGCGGACAGACCCACAACCCACGGCACCGGGAACGACAGCCCGAACATGCCCTGATAGGTGAAGCCGCCAAAGGTGCCGCGCATGCTCTCCTGAATGTTCCGCCCCGGCGACATGGAGCGGAAACTCGCATCCATATGACTCCACCCATAGCCAATGCCAGCACCGAAATAGGGGAACAGCCAAGGCTTACCGATATCGAGATCGAACAGCGCATTGGCCATGAAACCATAGGTCTGACGTCGCCCGTCGCCTTTGGTTTTCATCGTGGCCGTGCCCAGATCGCGATAATCCGAATTGCGGTAGTTGCCTTCCATCTCGACACGGAAACCGTTGCCGAGACCATACCCAACCGAACCCAGTCCGACCGCGCCGGTTTTCCAGCGGTCACGACCATAAGGCAGAGAGCGACTCATACGAACCTGCTGGTCCTGATTGAACGTCGCACCGCCTTCGCCTGCGATGTACCATCCCTGCACAGGCTGTGCATGGGCTGCGGAAGCAAGAAGACCGAGGATGAGCGGCGCCGACAGGACAGACCCTGCAAGAAACCCTTTACGCAGCTTCATCACCTTCTCCTCATGTCCGCTTCGCCGATCCATTTCCTGCGGATCGTAAGCGACGCGACCGGCACCCATACCCATTCGTCCCGCCCTGTTTTGCTGAAACCCGTTGTTCGTGCAACTCGCAAAGAGATGTATCCGCCCTGCACACACGCCTGCGCGCCGCTCCGTTACGTGACAATCAGCCCCTAAAAGGTCGGACAGTTCCGCTTCGCCAAAGCAAAGCCACGCAAGGTGTAACTTTTCCGCAACATGTATTGTCAATCCTGTAGCACCTGTGCCTCAAAAGGCGGTTCAAGATCCTCTGTCTCGAACTCCAGCACCCACAAATCCGGATCGCGCCGGACTTGTCGGTCCACATAAGCTGCGGCCTCTTCTTCAGAAACGGGAGCGATTCCCGTGCCTCTTATCCATGCGCGGCGACCTTCTCCCGTGATCGTGCGCGTCAACACCACGGCCTGTCGCGCACGGTTCACGAGGATCGCAAGCACCCCGCCCGCATCCTCGTCTCCCTTGCGCAGACGCACGGCTCCCCGCCCGCTCATGTTCGCCTGACGTAACACAGCGGACACCCACAGCCCTGTCTTCAGACGTGGCTCGTCATGCTCTCTCATTCTGCGGCAGCTTCTTCCAATCCGGTGTCTTCGGGCATCATGGCCAGCGCCGCGGAATAAGCCGTATGATTTTCGATAAGGGAACGCGCCAGTTCGAGATCGAGATCGCTGCCAAGGGCCGCAGGACACGCCTTGCGAATGTCGAGAATACGCGACACCCCCACCGGATAGCGCACATTGCGGGACGCGAGAACAGCGGAAGAATCGGCCGCCTTGCCCGCCTCCAGCGCTTTGAGCTGCCGCTCTGAGTCCAGCGCCCCCCGACTCGTACACAATTGCGGCATCACGCCCAATCCCTGCAAAGGCCACCCCAAAGGCGCGATCACCCGGCTCCACGTCACAAACAGTTCTCCGCGATCCGGCAACTGCGCCACAGTCTGCACCAGCCCCTTGCCCAGAGTGGAACTCCCCACCACCACCGCACGCCGGTGATCGGCCAGAGCTGCCGCCAGAATCTCGGCGGCACTTGCGGTCCGCCCGTCCACCAGCACCACGACAGGCAGATGATTGAGCATGTCACCGCCCTGCACAGCCCAGACATGATTGGCTTGCGGATCCCGTCCCTTCGTGATGGCGGCCACGCCATTGTCGAGAAGAAGAGCCGCAGCCGTAACCGCCTGTTGTAGAACCCCACCCCGGTTACCGCGCAGATCCAGCACCACGCCACGTAGATGCCGGTCCTGTGTCGCCTGATCGAGATATTGGCTCATCTCCTCCGCCGTTTCGGATGAAAAGGACGTCAGGCGAAGAATAACCATGGAACCGGAACTGAACGCGAAAACCGTCTCGGGCGGCACACGGGCGCGTTGAAACGTCAATGTCCGCATTCTGTGAGACACAGGAGAGAAGAAGCGCACGGATACCCGGCTGCCTTCTTCTCCCTCCAGCATGTCGCGAACTTCCGTCGCACTGCGCCCCGTCACACTACGTCCGTTCACCGCCAGGATATGGTCTCCCACATCCACGCCTGCGGGCCATGCCGGCCCGTTGGTGTTGACAGCACTGACCACGAACGCACGTCCGCTTCGGGTCCGTCCCCCGGAATGAGACGGCATTTCTACGGTGCTTTCGGTCACCGCCAGTCCAAGGCCAGCCTGTGCGCCGCTGCGCCGCGTCCGATCCGTCTCGGCAGGTGCCGGTGCTACATACCGGGAATAGGGGTCGAGATGATTGAAGATTTCATCGAAGACACTCTGCGTAAGCCCTGTTTGTCCGGCCGTCCTGAGAGTGTCCGAATGTTGCCATGCCGCGGCAAGCAGATCGGTCACGACATCCGCCCATGCCCCGACATCCGTCTCCAGCGGCACAGGGCGACGGATGAGAACATCCTGTCCCTGCATGAGCACAAGACCGTCCGGTCCTTCCGCCACATGCAGCGCTGGATCCAGCGCACCGATCCCCCCCAGTCCCCACAGCGAAAACTGCCGGGCTGTGTGGGGTTGAAGCGTACGGGGAGAGAGAAACTCCATGGCCGTCATAAACACAGAATGCAAAAGTGTCGTGTCCGGCCCCATACCTACCGCCACAGGCGCATCAGTCGTGGCAGATGCGGAACCCTGTGTTGCGGGAGCAATGCTCTCCGTGGCGGGCGCAACAGCAGCTTGCGCACAGGCAGCCGTCACCAGCAACCAGACCACCAGAAGAAGAACCGATGAGGTCAATCGGGCGTAACCACGCCGCAAGCGGACGCAGGCAGACATAAAACTCTGCCGCCGAAGGCGTTCCACCATCCTCAATGCGTGACGACCAGGCGGACAGTTCCTTACAGAAGGATCAAGCCGTCTCGGACGTCTCCGAAAAACGGGCGACATCGTACTGTCAGCTTCTCGGGAGAAGACGCTATTGCGGCCGAACACGCCCACTCTCCCTCACCCGATTCCCCGTTGATCCACTTTCGAAAAACAGCAGACCGGTTGTTCTCTCATCCGTCAACGCGACCTGCTGCCGGACGGGGTCGCATTCGTAACATGGCCGCCACGTTCTGCAACCTCGCCACACCATGTCAGCAGTCGCGCGGATGACACAGCCGCCACGCAAGCCGCCCGCCCCTCCGTTGCCGCCAGATGGACGGCAAGCGCTGCGCGATCCTCTTCGAGCTCTTCCACACCATCGAACAGGCTGCGATGACACAGCAGATCGGCGTACCGGCGGATAGGACTGGTGACATGCGTATACACATCCAGCGCCAGTGCGTGATGGGGAGCCGGGCATGGAGATGCAAACGCAGGCAGGCGACTGGGGTTCACTCCCTGTCCTTTGGGATGGACACGGAACAGCCCCGCATGAGGCGCATTGCGCATGAGTCGAGCCGCCGCATGATTGGCCATCACCATGAACCGCTCGATCATCCGGTGACTGGCCAAAGACACATCGCAGTAAGGAATGGGCTGCCCGTTTTCCCAACGGAATTGCGGAACCGCTTGCGTATCCTCACAGCGGGTTACGCCGCGCCGCACCTCTACTGCAGCAAGAGCCCGATCGACCGCACGTAACGCCCCGATCATGGCAGGCGGAATACGTTGCGGAGGTTTCTCCTTCCCGTCGAGCACGGCCTGCATCCGCTCATAGGTCAGGCGCGCGTGACTGCGCATGAATCCACGGCGCAGTTCAGCACCTTCCAACTCTCCACCTGCCGAGAGGCGTAGATCGAAGAGAACACAGGGCCGGCCCTCATTCGGGCGCAAAGAACACAGATCTTCGGACAGGCGTGGCGGCAGCATCGGCACCACCCGGTCCGGCAGATAAACCGAATGCCCACGACGCCGCGCCTCACGATCGAGGGCCGAATCTTTGGTGACATAATGCGCGACATCGGCAATGGCGACGACGAGGCGCAATCCTGTCTCCATCTCTCCGGCCCAGACCGCATCGTCAAAGTCACGAGCGTCCACGCCATCGATGGTCAGCAGTGGTAACTCACGCACATCCAGACGACTCTGTTTTCTGGCCGTCGCCTCATCCATCGGCTGGCAGGCTGCGGCTTCGCGCAACACCTCATCGGGAAAAACTTCAGGAAGTCCGGCTTCAAGCTGACATGCCAGCATGAGCGTTGCAGGCTGGTCCTGAGTGCCCAGAACGCGACGGATACGCCCATCGGGCGCGCGCATCACCACACTGCCCGTGCCCTCCATCGCGGATGGATCGGTCAAATCCACCCCTTCCGGGGCGCAACAACCATCCACCGTGCGCAAGACGCCTATGGTTTCGCCCCCATCCGCATCCAGAAGGCGCAGCACACGCCCGGCAAAGCGCCCCGGCCCCAAGGAAGTAAGGCGGGCCAGCACCCGGCTTGCCAGACGCGGGCGCACAAAATGGACAGCATCTGTACGCAAAAAGACGACTGGCGGAATCGCGCCTGCCAAGGGTGGAGCTTTTGCAAACCACGCGATCAATCCACCGTGGCGGTCCTGCCCCGTCACCACCAACTCCGCCACGCGCGGAAGATCACGCATCCCGCGCAACTGCCCGGCCAGTGCGGGATCGCAGAACACACCCTCCAGCGTCATTTCCCGCAGCAGCGCCTTCAATGCGCCCTTGGCGGAAGGAGCAAGTCCCAGACGCCGCAGGATTTCTAGAGGCGTGAGGGGTTCCTCAGCCTGACGCAAAAGACAAAGAAGCGCATCCCGGTCCAGAGACATGCGCTTCCTGTCCCCCCGTCATTCAGCCTCGGGAGCGGCCTTCTTCTTCGCCGGAGACTTGCGGGCTGCGGGCTTCTTGGCAGCCGTGGTTTTCTTTGCTGGTGTCTTACGCGGTGCCGCTTTCTTCGTAGGCTTCTCCTCATCTCCCTCCGCTGCAACCTTCTTGGAAGACGCTTTTTTCGTCGTCGCCTTCTTCTTGGTGGCCGCTTTACCCTTTGCCTTGAGCGGCTTGCCCTTCTCGGCCAGCAGCGCGAGCGCGCCGTCGAGTGTCACATCGTCCATGCTCTCGCCGCGCGGCAGGTTGGCCACCACCTGACCGTGCTGCACATACGGTCCGAACCGCCCCTTGCGCACCATCACCGGCTCACCATCCTTGGGATGCGCCCCCAGCGTGCGGATGGAGGCCATCTTCTTGGCCAGAGCATCAACTGCGCGGTTCAGGCCCACGGTCAGAACGTCGTCGTCCTTATCTAGGGAGCCGTAAATCGCTCCCATCTTCACATACGGCCCGAAACGTCCGAGACCGGCCTCGATCGGCTCCTTGAACTCAGGGTGAATGCCCACGATGCGCGGCAGGCTGAGCAGCCCCACGGCTTGATCCAGCGTCAAACTCTCAGCGGTGAGACCACGCGGCAGGGAGGCTCGCTTGGGTTTGGCTTTCTTGTCCTCAGGGTTGGGTTCTCCCTGCTGAACATAAAGCCCCCACGGCCCACGCTTGAGTGTGATGTCCTCGCCCGTCACCGGATGCTGGCCCAACAGCTTCATGCCATCCTTGAGGCCATCCGCGCCATCGCCCTCTCCGCCTTCGACGGCCAGTTTGCGGGTGTACTGGCACTCCGGATAGTTCGAACAACCGATAAACGCGCCAAACCGCCCAAGCTTCAGCCCGAGCCGACCGGTGCCGCAGGACGTACACCGACGCGGATCGGAGCCGTCATCGGTCGGCGGGAAGAAGTGCGAACCGAGATCCTGATCCAGCGCGTCGATCACCTCCGTGATCGTCAGATCCTTTGTCTGCGCGACAGCAGCCGAGAATGCCTGCCAGAACGCGCTCATCACCGCGCGCCAGTCGGCCCGGCCACCCGAGATGTCATCGAGCTGTTCTTCAAGGCCGGCCGTAAACTGCGTGTCCACATAGCGCTCGAAGAACGAGACGAGGAACGCCGTCACCAGTCGCCCGCGATCCTCGGGAACGAAACGCCGACTCTCGAGCCGCACGTAATTGCGATCCCGCAGCACACCGAGAATGGAGGCATAGGTGGAAGGACGACCGATGCCGATCTCTTCCATCTTCTTGACGAGCGAAGCTTCAGAATAACGCGGCGGCGGCTGGGTGAAATGCTGCTCCGTGTCCACTTTCTCGCGCTTGAGCGGGTCGCGCTCGTTCATCGGCGGCAACATGCGGCTCTCATCGTCCGCTGCCTTGTCGGTTTCGTCACGCCCCTCAGAATAGAGCTTGAGAAAACCGTCGAATGCGATGATCGAGCCATTGGCTCGCAGCACGGTGCGACCCGGCTGATCGGCGACATCGACCGCCACCTGATCCAGTTCCGCCGACTGCATCTGACTGGCCACTGCGCGCTTCCACACCAGTTCATAAAGCCGACGCTGATCGTCCGTCAGATGGCGCGCAACAGACGCGGGCGTGCGGCTGACATCCGTAGGCCGGATCGCTTCATGCGCTTCCTGTGCGTTCTTGGCTTTGGTGGTGTAGATTCGCGGCTGCGGCGGCACGTAATTCGCACCGAAATCCTTACCGATGTGACGGCGGATATCGGTAATCGCCTCTCCCGCCATCGTGACGCCATCGGTTCGCATATAGGTGATGAGACCGACTGTCTCGCCACCCAAATCGATACCTTCGTAAAGCTGCTGCGCCGTACGCATCGTGTTCTGCGCGCCCATGCCCAGCTTGCGCGAAGCTTCCTGCTGCATGGTGGACGTCGTGAACGGTGGCGGCGGATTGCGCTTGACCTTCTTGCGCTCGACCGACTTGACCGCGAACGTACCGCCGAGCACGGCGTCGCGGGCGGCGTGCGCCCGTTCCTCATTGTTCAGGTCGAACTGATCAAGCTTCTTGCCGTCCAGATGCGTCAGACGTGCAGTAAAAGGCGCGTTGCTTGGCGTCAGGAACGTCGCGGTGACAGTCCAGTATTCACGCGGCTTGAAAACCTCAATCTCGGCTTCCCGCTCACAGATCAGGCGCAGCGCCACCGACTGCACGCGCCCCGCGCTCTTCGAGCCGGGCAGCTTGCGCCACAGCACCGGCGAGAGCGTGAAGCCCACCAGGTAGTCCAGCGCACGACGGGCGAGATACGCCTCGATCAGCGGCATATCGAGATCGCGCGGGTGCGCCATCGCCTCGCGGATCGCGCCCTTGGTGATCTCATTGAAGGTGACACGCCGGACTTCGACGCCCTTGAGCGCCTTCTTCTCTTCCAGCATGGCGCGGACATGCCACGAGATCGCCTCACCTTCACGATCCGGGTCAGTGGCGAGGTAGAGCGTATGTGCGCCCTTGAGCGCCTTTATTATGGCCGCTACCTGCTTCTGGCCACGCTCGTCGGACTGCCACTTCATGGCGAATCCCTCGTCGGGCAGCACGGAACCATCCTTGGGGGGCAGGTCACGCACATGCCCGAAGGAGGCCAGCACGGTGTAGCCATCACCAAGGTACTTGTTGATCGTTTTTGCCTTGGCAGGCGACTCAACCACGACGACGTCAGTCATGTTCTCTCCGGGCCCGCGTCGATCCGAAGCGTACGATCACTCCATTTCGGCAGGCAGCAACTGGACAACGGCTCCTCCGGGCAGCATCTCCACCCGGCCGGCAAGCTCCAGCTCGGTCAACACCGCAAGAACCGCCGAGACCGAGAACTGGCAGCGCCGAACCAGATCGTCAACCGGCACAGGTGTGAAGGACAGCAGCTCCTTCATTCGTGTCCGCACGATTTCCACGTCCTGCGCCGCCAAGCTGGGCGGTCCCCGCCATGCCGCCTGCTCCTCGGAAAAACCCTTTCCGAACAGATACCCTCCCGTCGTTTCAAGCCGAAGATAGGGCACAATATCGCTGATGTCCTCCACCAGATGCGCGTGCTTGCGCAACAGGTCATTGCTGCCCCGGCATCGCGGATCGAGCGGCGATCCCGGAACAGCAAACACAGCCCGACTGTAGCGATCCGCCAACTCCGCCGTGATGAGACTGCCCGAACGCAGCGCGGCTTCAACCACCACCGTGCCAAGTGTCAGCCCTGCGATCAGCCGGTTGCGACGGGGAAAATGCCGCGCCTGCGGCTGGGTGCCCAAAGGCGCTTCCGTGACGATGACACCCTTTCGGGCAATCAGCTCCTGCAGAGACGCGTGCTCAGGCGGATACACCACATCCAGACCACCCGCGATGGCCGCCACCGTGCTGCCCCACTGAGGAAAATCACCATGCAGCGCCCCCTTGTGCGCGGCACCATCAATCCCACGGGCAAGCCCCGAGACAACCGTGATTCCGGCATGAGACAATTCGGTCGCCAGACTTTCGGCCAGACGCATCCCTGCCGCTGAAGCGTTTCGCGCCCCCACCATGCCAATGCTGCGCTCAGCGTTCAGGCACGCCACATTGCCAAGCACGGAAATAATGGGGGGCGAATCCGGAACTTCCGCCAGAAGCGCGGGATAATCCGGGTCATGCAGCGTGAGTATCCGGCCACCGAGAGCCTGCGTTGCCTCGATCTCGCGCAGGATATCGGCCTCGTCCGCTATTTTCAGCGGCCCTTTCCGGCCACCACGCCGAGCCCGTTCCGGCACGGCGTCCAGCGCGCGCTCCGGACAACCATGCTCGGCCATCAGCCGCCGCCACGTCACCGGTCCGACATTCTCTGTGCGGGCCAGACGCAGCAGCGCTGGCAGATCAGGATTCACGCGAGACCTGTCTTGCGCGCGGTAATCATTTACCGGACTGCCCGATCCGCGGCTCGGTGCCCTTCAGAAGCCGCGCAATATTGGCGCCATGCCGAAGAATGACGACCAACGCGATGAACAGGCCCGCCAGAGGTTTCTGAGACTGAGTGAAGGAGTGCCCATACAGAAAGAACAGCATCAGCGGCATGCACGCGAACGCCAGCAACGCCCCGGCGGACGAAATACGCGTGATCTTTGCACCGACCAGCCAGATCAGGCAGCAGGCCAGCCCCACTACAGGGGACATCGCCAGCACCACACCCAGACCCGTCGCCACACCTTTGCCGCCGCGAAACCCCAGCCATACTGGATAACAGTGGCCCATTACCGCGAAAATCGCTGCGACCGCCATGGCTCGGTCGCCCAGTTCCGGTGGCGTCATCACCCACGCCACCAGCACCGCGAACGCGCCTTTGAAGCCGTCTAGAAACAGCGTCAACGCCGCAAGTTTCTTGTTGCCCGTGCGCAGAACATTGGTCGCGCCAATATTGCCAGACCCGATCTGGCGAATATCGCCCTGACCGGAAAGCGCTGTCAGCACCAGCCCGAACGGCACGCTGCCAAGAAGGTAGGACAGGAAAGCAACACCGATCAGCAGCGTGACGGGCGATTCGATCAGATTCACGCCACGCCTCCGAACACGCGCCGCCCACGCTTCCACGTCCCGAGCACCTTGCCTTCCAGCGCGCGACCATCGAACGGTGTGTTCTGCGCATGACCGGGCAGTTCGCCCGCCACCACACGCCACGCGCGATCGGGCTCGAATAGGCAAAGGTCCGCAGCCGCCCCCTTTGCCAGCGTCCCCACCCCTTTCACACCCAGCAACACGGCCGGACGGCAGGTGAGATAGGCCAGAGCGTCCAGTAGTGACAGCGTGCCATCGTGATAGCGTGTGAGCGTGACGCCCAGCAGCGTAGCCAGCCCCGTACCACCGGCCGAAGCCTGAGCAAAAGGCAGACGCTTGTCGTCGGCGTCACGCGGCGCATGATCGGACGCGATGGCATCGATGGTGCCATCCGCCAGTGCCGCACAGATCGCCAAGCGGTCTTCCTCACGACGTAGCGGCGGAGAGAACTTGGCGTAGGTACGGAAGTCTCCGATCGCGGTCTCGTTCAGATCGAAATACTGCGGTGCCGTGTCGCAGGTGATGCGCAGACCGCGCGCCTTGGCCTGTCGGATCAGTTCCACGCCCTCACCCGTCGAGACATGGCCGAAATGCAGTCGTCCACCCGTCATCTCGGCAATACGGACATCGCGCGCGATCATGATCGCTTCTGCCGCCGTCGGAATGGCGGGCAGGCCCAGACGCAGCGCAAGCTGCCCTTCCGTGGCGCAACCGGACCCGGCCAGCGTCGGCTCTTCGGGATGCTGCACGACCATCGCGTCAAACGCGGAAGCATAGGTCAGAGCCTGTTTCATCAACCGTGCGGTCTCAATCGCCCGTGAGCCGTCTGTGAACGCCACAGCGCCCGCTTCCGCCAGCAGGCCGATCTCCGCCAGTTCACCGCCCTGACAACCCTTGGTCAGCGCGCCATAGGGCAGGATCGAAACATGTTCTGGCTCTTCACCGCGCCAGCGCAGCATCCGTACCATGGCCGGATCGTCGATGGCGGGAGAACCGGTGGGAAGAACGGCCACCGTTGTCACGCCGCCAGCAAAGGCCGCACGGGAAGCGGACTTCACGGTCTCACGATATTCGTGCCCCGGTTCACCGATCTCAACGCGCATGTCCACAAGGCCGGGACACAGCACAGCGCCCTGCCCATCCACAACGTGGACACCCTCTGGCGTGCCTTCGGCTTCGGGCAGATCATGCCCCGCAATAACGCCGTCACGCACCAGCAAACGACCCGGCCGGTCCAGTTTGGTCGCCGGATCGATCAGGCGCACGTTCTCGAAAAGAATGTCCGCGCTCATGATCGGCTGCTCCGCTTGCTGCGCGAAAGAAGGTCCAGCACCGCCATGCGGACGGCCACGCCCATTTCGACCTGCTCACGGATCACGCTCTGATCGGAATCCGCAATCTGGCTATCGATCTCCACACCGCGATTCATCGGCCCCGGATGCATCACCAATGCGCCGGGCTTCGCCAGTTCAAGACGGCGGCGATCAAGGCCGTAGAAACGGAAATATTCACGTGCGCTGGGCACAAGACCGCCCGACATGCGCTCGCGTTGCAGACGCAGCATCATCACCACATCGACGTCGCGCAGACCGTCCTCCATGCGGTGATGCACCTCCACTCCAAGGCTTGCGAGAGAGCGCGGCACCAGCGTCGGCGGCCCGACCACGCGCACGCGGCAGGCCATGGAGGTCAGAAGATGGATATTGGAGCGGGCCACGCGCGAATGGGCCACGTCACCGCAGATCGCGACTGTCAGTCCCTCGATCCGCCCGAGATGACGACGGATGGTGAGCGCATCGAGCAGCGCCTGCGTGGGATGCTCGTGCGTGCCATCACCCGCATTAATGACGGACGCATCCACCTTCTGCGCCAGCAACGCGGGCGCACCGGACTGCGCATGGCGCACCACCAGAAGATCGGTCCGCATGGCGTTCAGTGTGGCGGCCGTGTCGAGCAGGGTCTCGCCTTTGTTCACGGAGGACTGGGCGACCGACATGTTCACCACGTCCGCGCCAAGCCGCTTGCCCGCAAGTTCAAAAGACGTGCGCGTGCGCGTGCTGTCCTCAAAGAACAGATTGATGATAGTCCGCCCACGCAGAAGGTCGCGCGGCGTCTTGCGCGAGCGGTTCATCAGGACATAGCTCTCCGCGAGATCGAGGATCGGCTCGATCCGGGAGGGGTGCATGCCCTGAATCCCGAGAAGATGGCGGTCCGAGGGACCGAAGAAACGGGAGCCCCCGGACTGCCCTTCAGCCATTCTGAACGGCTCCTATCCGCGCCAGAACCTCATCGCGTCCCAAAGCCGCCACGGTCGCATCGATACCGGGCGATGTCGTTGTGCCGCACAGGGCCGCGCGAAGAGGCTGCGCCACTTTACCTAGCTTCAGCTCATGCTTTTCCGCGAACACACGTAGCGCCGCATCCACATGCTCGGCGTCGAACGGATCGACCACAGCAAGATCACGCGCCAGTTCACCCAGCATGGCGCGGTTCTCAGGTGTGAGCTGCTTCTCGGCCTTGGCATCGAAGGACAGCGGCACCTGCCGTCCAAGGAACGCAGCGTTGTCGGCCAGTTCCACCAGCGTGCGGGCGCGCTCTTTCAGACCCGGCATCAGCGCACGGACGCGGGCACGGGTGATCTCGCCCGTATCCACGCCTTCGCGTCCATTGAGGCGTTCCATCACGTCATTGGTCAGACGGTCATCGTCCGCCTCACGCAGATAGACGGCATTGACGTGCTCAAGCTTGGTGTAATCCATCCGCGAGGCCGAACGCCCGACGCCCGAGAGATCGAACAGACGGATCTGCTCATCACGCGAGAGAATCTCGGCATCGCCATGGCCCCAGCCAAGACGCAGCAGATAGTTGCACAACGCTTCCGGCAGATAGCCCATTTCGCGGAACTCCACGACGGACTGCGCGCCATGGCGCTTGGAGAGCTTCGCGCCATCGGGACCATGGATGAGCGGCAGATGCGCGAAACGCGGAGCCTCCCAGCCCATCGCGCGGTAGATCATGAGCTGACGGAAGGTGTTGGTCAGGTGATCGTCGCCACGGATCACATGCGTGATCTCCATGTCGTGATCGTCCACCACCACGGCGTGCTGATAGGTCGGCGTGCCGTCGGAGCGCAGGATGATCATGTCATCCAGCTCTGCGTTGGCCACACGGACTTCACCCTGCACCAGATCCTCAATCACCGCCTCGCCTTCACGCGGGGCCTTGATGCGAATGGCATAAGGCGCGCCAGCGGGCGCTTCGGATGGATCGCGATCACGCCACATGCCGTTATAACGCGGCGGGCGGCCTTCAGCCTGCGCCGTCTCGCGCATCTCTTTCAGTTCTTCGGGGGTACAGAAGCACTTATAGGCCTTGCCCTCGGCCAGAAGCTGAAGGGCGACCTCACGATGACGCTCTTCCCGCGCGGACTGGAAAACGGGTTCTCCGTCCCAGGTGAGACCCATCCATTTCAGGCCGTCAAAGATCACGTCCACCGCTTTTTGCGTGGAGCGTTCCTTGTCCGTGTCCTCGATGCGCAGGACGAATTGTCCGCCACAATGGCGCGCATAGAGGAAATTGAAGAGGGCGGCCCGAGCGTTGCCGATATGCAGCAAGCCGGTCGGAGAAGGGGCAAAGCGCGTACGAACGGTCATGGACGGCTCCATATCACGGAGCCCGAAGGGCTGCCATGGGGAAGGAGATGAGGCAGGATTTCGATCCTGACACAACACGAAAACGTCCGCCCCCAAAGTTAAGGGCGGACGCTCAAGCAAACTCGGATGCTGTGAGAGTGGCTTACTCTGCCGCGACAGTCCGGGAGCGACCGAAGGCGAACACCGAACAGGCGCACACTACGACAATATTCACTACCAGCGCGATCAGCCCCGTGGACACCAGCATGGAATGCTCACCCATACCCAGCGCATGCACCGGCTTGAGACCATCCGCCCAGCACATGCTCAGCCCCACGATGTTGCCAACCACCCATCCCGCCAGCATGGCCGCCGATGAGAAACGCACCTTGAGCAACCCAAGGATCAGCGCCGGGAAAGTCTGTAGAATGATGACACCCCCAAGAAGCTGAAGATCGATGGCGAATTTCGCGTTGAGAAACAGCACGCACAAAAGTGCGCCCAGCTTCACACCGAAGGCCGCGATCTGAGACGTCCGCACCGATTCCAACCGCTTGGGCAGGATGTTATGCGTGAGCAGATTGGCCGCACCGATGGCCATGACCGCCGCAGGCACCAGCGCGCCGATGGCAATCGCCGCGAACGCGAAACCCGCAAACCAGTCCGGGAACAGCTTGAGAAAGAGATACGGCACGACCATCGAGCTGACTTTCGTGTCGATCCCCGCCACATGCGCCATCATGCCCAGCATGGCGATCAGGCCCAGCACGATCGTGTAGATCGGCAGAAACACCGCGTTCTGTTTCACCGTATCGGCGGACTTGGCGGCAAGAATGCCCGTCAACGTGTGCGGATAAAGGAACGCCGCGAGTGCCGAGGATAGAGCCAGAGTGGCATATGGCACCATCTGACCGGACGGCAGCACATGCGTGGCGTCGGGCAGAGGCACGAAGCTGTCCATGACCTCGAACATATGGCCATAGCCGCCAAGATGCATCGGGATCAGTGTCACAGCGGCGATGACGGCGATGTAGATCATCACGTCCTTGATAAAGGCCGTGAGCGCCGGGGCATGCAGACCACCAAGCCATGTGTAGGCTGCGAGCGAGAAGAACGCGATGATGAGCGGAGCATCGCCGGGCAGGCCGAGCGCCTGCACCACCGTGCGGATGCCGATCAGCTGAAGCGCGATATAGGGCATGACCGCAATCAGCCCCGAAAACGCCACCGCCAGTTCAAGCGTGCGGCTGCTGAACCGCGCGCGGATGATGTCCGCCGCCGTCGCATGACCGCCCTCATTGGCGATTTTCCATAGCTTGGGCATCACCAGAAAAATGAACGGATAGACGATGATGGTGTAGGGCAGCGCAAAGAAGCCGTAAGCCCCCACAGCATAGACCAGCGCTGGCACGGCGATGACGGTATAGGCCGTGTAGAAGTCACCGCCCACAAGGAACCACGTCACCCACGCACCGAAGCCGCGGCCGCCAAGACCCCAGTCCTCGGTGCCGTGATGCGCGTCCGCACTCTTTTTGGCGCTGCTGGAAAACCATTTTTTCCAGTGCGTGACCGTCGTGCCCGCGACGATCGTCACGCCGAAAAAGAGAACGAAGACAACCAGCGCCACCGTATCGGCCGAAGGAACGCCGTTCATGACTGCGCTCCTTTCTTCCAGGCCAGCCAGATCAACACCGACGTCACCGGCACCCAAGCGAACTGGTACCAGTAGAAGAACGGGAAGCCCAGCAGCACGGGCGTGCGGAAATTATAGAACGGCACCCACAGCAGGCCGACGAACGGCGCCAGCAGCAACACGTTGAAGATTTTCATGTAGCGCCCAGTTTTTATTATTTTGGTTTGGCGGACAGCTCCAGAGTGTGAAATGACCACACCGAAGTCAACAACACATGAGCGGGAGGAATGAGTCTGATGTCATTTTCGCCACAGTACAGCCCCGCCACCGATCACACCCGTCTAGGTGATCTGTTCTACGACGTCGTGGAGCCCGCCCGGTTCCCGCAGCACATCCTGCGCTATCGCAACCAGCGCGCCGCCGCGTCCGTGGGATTGGACACGCTGACAGATGAGGAATGGATCGAGCATTTCGGACGGTTCTCTCCCCTTCCCGGCTCGCTCCCTCATCCGCTGGCCCTGCGCTATCACGGCCACCAGTTCCGCCAGTACAACCCTGACCTAGGGGATGGGCGCGGCTTCCTGTTCGCACAACTGCGTGACACGAGCGGACGGCTGCTCGACCTTGGCACCAAAGGCAGCGGCCGCACCCCATGGTCACGCGGCGGTGACGGGCGGCTGACCCTCAAGGGCGGCGTCCGGGAAGTTCTCGCGGCGTCCATGCTGGAAGCTCTGGGCGCGGACACTTCCCGTGCCTTCAGCCTGATCGAGACGGGCGAAAAACTGGACCGACACGATGAACCCTCTCCCACCCGCTCGGCCGTTTTGGTCCGACTCGGGCATTCCCATATCCGCATCGGCACATTTCAGCGCCTCGCCGCCCATGCGGAGACAGCGGCCATCGGCAGGCTCATCACCTATGTTCTGGAAACCTATTATCCCGAACTGACCGTGCCGGAAGGCGACAGCGGGGCGCTCATGCTGTTCGAGGCGGTGTGCGAACGAGTGGCGCGCACCGGAGCGCAATGGATGGCCGCAGGCTTCGTCCACGGCGTTCTGAACACAGACAACATTGCCATCACGGGCGAGAGTTTCGATTACGGTCCATGGCGTTTCCTTCCGCGCTTCGAGCCGGGTTTCACCGCCGCCTATTTCGATCATCAGGGTCTTTACGCCTATGGCCGCCAGCCAGCGGCACTGGGATGGAATCTCGCCCGACTTGCGGAATGTCTGCTCGAATTCGCGCCCCATGCCGGATTGACGGAGATTCTTTCGCGTTTTCCAGCCCGTTACGAAGCGGAACTCGACGCGGCATGGATACGGCGACTGGGCGTTGCTCCGTGCGATGAACACTCCGATCGCACTCTGCGGCAGGCTGTCACATTGTTCATGGAGGAAAGCGGCATCCCCTTCGATGCGCTGCCGTTCGACTGGTTCGGCGGCGGCGCAAGCACGGAACGGGTAGCGGCCAGCCCGCGTGCGCCTTTTTACCAGCGTTCGGATTTTGCCCCCGTTCGGACAGTCCTCGAAAAGCGCACCCCTGCCGCAGGTGTCACGCTGGATCATCGCTATTTTGCCGGGAATACGCCCTGCACCATGCTGATCGACACAGTGGAATCCCTATGGACGCAACTGGCCGAGCACGACGACTGGGGCACATTGGAGGCGAAACTCGCCCAGATCGACGAGATGGCCGTCGCTCTTGGAAACCGCTCGCCTGCCCCATCTTCGCCCTGAAGCCGTCATCACTTCGCCTCCGCAGCCCGGGATTCAGACAGGAAATCTTTGCTTTCCGCCATTATTGACAGGCTTCGGGGCCGTTCCTGACCTTCAAGGAACGGGCGGTTCAGGCTATGGTCGCGCATCGCGGCCCGCGCCGCACTCCCCGAACACGAAACCGTAACGTCAGGACCAGTTACTTGGCGCGTCTCAGCCGCTTCCTTCCCGACACCCTGTCCTCTCCCGACACCCGCTCCACTCTGCGACGACGGGGAGATGAGCTTGGGGGCATCCTTCTGTGGATATTCGCGCTCACCTTCCTTCTCGCCTTCGGGAGCTACAACCCTCTCGATCCATCGCCTGACGTGTCCACGTCACGGGCCGCCACCAACCTTCTGGGGGCGCCCGGCGCATGGGTCGCGGATGTGCTGATTCAGGGGATTGGCCTCGCGACGGGTCTGCTGGTCATAGCGCTGGTGGCGTGGGGGTGGCGCATTTTCCGCCATCGCGGATTGAGCGTGTTCGTTCTGCGCGCGGTCGCGCTGATCTGCCTGCTGCTCGTCGCGGCGGCACTGTTGGCGGCCGTTCCCATCCTCGTCACGGCCATCCATCCGCCCGCATGGCCGTCCGACGCCGGGATCGGTGGTGGTATCGGCGCCAGTATCGCGCGGGAAGCCGTAGCGGCTGGCATGTCGGCCATCGGGCCGGCAGGCGGCGTCATCATCTGGGTTCTGGGGCTGATTCTGGCCCTGCTTCTCGGCGCCCTCGCCTTCGGTCTCGATCGCCGGGAATGGCATGTGATCGGCCGCACGACCGGACGCGGCCTGCTCATCGTCGGACGCCAGCCCGGACGTCTCGCCCGCATCATCATCGCGCGTCAGCGGCGCGGTCTGCCATCCGATGGCAGCA
Source organism: Acetobacter estunensis (assembly GCF_019083805.1). GTDB lineage: Bacteria > Pseudomonadota > Alphaproteobacteria > Acetobacterales > Acetobacteraceae > Acetobacter > Acetobacter estunensis_A. Next base: position 279,119 of record NZ_JAHRDV010000001.1, on the reverse strand, counting down.
CTGCGACCACGCCGCAAAATTACGAACCCGCCTCCGACAACGCATTCTCCAGCCCGGTCGCTGCGATCCGGCGCTCATGGATTCCACGCAGGGCGAAAGCTCCGGCTTCTCCGCAGCCCCCTATAGCCACCCGTCGCTATGAGGCTCCTGTCGCGCCTGCGAACATGTCGCCCATGCACCCCAATCCGCAGCCCACGGGACAGGAAGTGGCCCTGTCCGCTCCTTCTCCCCAGTCGCTGCCGGCAAATCGACCAATGGGGCGTCGCCCCTCACACTCCGGACAGGAAGAAGAAGACAAGCCCGTTATTTCCCTGCCGGGACCAGCACCCGATCAACCCGTGCGCGCCATGACCGCGATGGACACGGCACCTGCTTCCTCTGCGGTGCCATCGCGAGTGGAGCCGACACCGGAACCCGAGCCAGCCGCGCAGGTTCATCTCGCACCGCAGAGCGATCCTGCCCCCCACCCGCTGCAGGACACCGTGCCGCCCCACGCGCCTCGCGAACCTGTGGCCGACACCGGTCGCAAATCCTTTCTTTCGCGGCTTTTCCCCGGCAAGGACGAAAGCGCTGCTTCCGGCAAAGGAAATGCCAGCGCCCGGGCGGATGCGTCCGGCAATGGGCAGGGGTGGGTTTTGCCCCCCATCTCTCTTTTACGCGCACCGCCGCCTTCGCGCGCCGAGCAGATGCCCACGCGCGAACTGCTGGAAGCCAATGCCCGTCTTCTTGAGACGGTTCTGGCCGATTTCGGCGTGCAGGGACGCATCGTGGACCTTCACCCCGGTCCCGTCGTGACACTGTATGAACTGGAACCGGCGCCCGGCATCCGCTCCGCGCGGGTGATCGGGCTTGCCGATGACATCGCGCGCTCACTCTCTGTGCTCAGCGTGCGCATCGCCACTGTGCCCGGCCGCAACGTAATCGGCATCGAAGTGCCGAACGCCACGCGCCAGACGGTCTATCTTTCGGAACTGTTCAACCAGCCGGAATGGATCAACACCACAGGCAAGCTTGAACTGGCTCTCGGCAAGGACATCGCGGGCGAGGCCGTGTTCAGCGATCTGGCCCGTATGCCGCATCTGCTCGTAGCCGGCACCACAGGCTCGGGTAAGTCGGTGGGCATCAACGCCATGATTCTCTCGCTGCTCTTCCGTCATTCGCCGGATGAGTGCCGCCTGATCATGATCGATCCGAAGGTGCTGGAGCTTTCGATCTATGACGGCATCCCACATCTGCTGACGCCGGTGGTGACGGAACCCAACAAGGCCGTGACCGCCCTCAAATGGGTCGTGCGTGAGATGGACCGTCGCTATCGCGCGATGGCCCATCTTCAGGTGCGTAACATTGGCGGCTACAACGAACGCGCCGCACAGGTGCGCGAGCGCGGCGAGGAAATCACCCGCCGCGTCCAGACCGGCTACGATCCCGAAACCGGCAACCCGATCTTCGAGGAGCAGTCTCTCACGCTGGAGCCGCTGCCCTACATCGTCGTCATCATCGATGAGATGGCCGACCTGATGATGATGGCAGGCAAGGAAATCGACGCCGCTGTCCAGCGTCTGGCTCAGAAAGCGCGTGCGGCAGGCATTCACGTCATTATGGCCACCCAGCGCCCATCGGTGGATGTCATCACCGGCACCATCAAAGCCAACTTCCCTACACGTATTTCCTTTCAGGTCATCAGCAAGTTCGACAGCCGCACCATCCTTGGCGAACAGGGAGCGGAACAACTTCTGGGTCAGGGCGACATGCTGTTCATGCAGGGCGGTGGGCGCATCACCCGTGTCCACGGTCCCTTCGTGGCGGACGCGGAGGTGGAAGCCGTCACCGAGTTCCTGCGTGAACAGGGTGAACCGATCTATGACGAAGACGTCATTTCCGAACGTGAGGAAGAAGGTCCCGGTGCTGCTTTCGACACGGGAAGCGGCGATGGGGATTCGAGCCTCTACGACAAGGCCGTGGCCATCGTCATCCGAGAGGGCAAAGCCTCGACCTCTTTCGTGCAGCGCAACCTCTCCATTGGTTACAACCGCGCCGCTAAGCTGATCGAACAGATGGAGAAAAGCGGCATCGTCAGCGCCGCCGATCATGTGGGACGCCGCAAGATCCTCATCGGACGCGGTGCGGGAGAGGAATAGACGGGCATGAAACCCCGCTTCCCCCGCGCTCAGCCGAAAGAGAGGGTTGTGCCCTCCGGTGCCATCCTCCCCTTCCCCATCCTGTTTTCAAGCCCGCAGGCGCTTGTCATCGACAAACCCGCCGGATTGCCCGTGCATCCGGGACCGCGAGACGGTCCAAGCGTAGAGGACTGGTTTCCGCTCATGAGTCGCCGTCGGGACGGACCTTGGCTGGCACACCGACTGGACACGGACACCGCAGGCTGCCTCGCCATCGCCCTGCGCAAACAGACGCTGCTCGCGATGCAAACGTGCTTTGCCTCCGGTCAGGCGCGCAAGACGTACTGGGCTGTGGTGGAAGGCGTGCCGGATGAGAGCGGCGAAATCGACCAGCCACTGCGCAAGGTCAGTTCCCCGACCTCAGGCTGGAAAATGGAATTACACCCTTCCGGACAGGCCGCCCGCACAAGCTGGCGGCGGCTGGGAACGGATGGGCATATCTCATGGCTGGAGCTGACCCTGCACACCGGCCGCACCCATCAAGCCCGAGTGCACTGCGCGGCTCTCGGCACACCGATTCTGGGCGACCCGGTTTATGGAACCCGCACGCCCGACCTCAGCATGCTGCATCTTTTCAGCCGTCGGCTCGAACTGCCTCTGGCGGTTCCGATCGCAGCGACGGCTTCTCCACCTGCTCACATGCTGACGGCGCTGGCACGCTGCGGCTTCAGGGAAACACTGCAGCCTCAGAACGGAAGCCTTCTGGCTCCCTCCTGACAACTGCCGGGCGTCAGTTGCTGACGCCGTGCCAGGACTTGCCCTGGAATTTGTATTCTACATGCAGCTCTTCGATCACTTCCGAGAACACGTGGTTGTCGTAGGTAATCATGGAAGGAAGCGCGCGGGTGCGGTTGAAGTCCGCGTGGAAGGTGCGATTCAGGCCACGCTCAAAGGGGCCGGGACCGGTCTTGTAGGGAATGTACAGGCTGGGGAACAGGTAGCAGTTGCGGTACAGCGACAGCAGCACATCCCCCAAGATCGGACTGTTGGCCACGGAGCCGAAGAAATCGTTATGCACCACGCAATCATGCGTGAGCAGGAACACATGCGAATGATGCTGTGAGAGACGCCCGAAGAACACCTCTTCCGAACGAATGCGGATATCTGCGTCCAGCCACCAGCCACCCAGCGCCTGAATCACATGCACGCGCAGGAAATCTGCTGCTTCCGCCGGATGGCGCATCCCCATGAAAAGGTTCCGTGCCTCGACGCCATACACCTCGTAAAGCCACTGGGCGGCCTCGGCCTGATTGAAGGTCTTGACCTCCAGCCCCTTGAGAGAGCGGTGATATTCGAAATTGCGCTCAACCTCTTCGGGGGTCTCGTTATCCCAGTACATGTAGATTTTGCGTGGGATTAACGCGCTCGGCACGCGGACGTCCGCCACGCCATTGTGCATCTGCTCCTGATAGAGGCGGTTCACCACCTCCAGATAGAGCCGGTCGCACTCCTCGCCCGTATGGAACTCATCGTAGCAGTTACCCATCATGCGGGTCGCCTTGACGAGATCGCCCGTATTCCATGCGGTGCGAATGCCCGCGATGTAGTTGTAGAGGGGAATGGACAGTCCCTTAAGCGCTTCCATGTCCTCATCGCTCAGCGGCAGGCCCGCCTTGAGCTGGCAGAGCAGACTGACATGCAAGAGGATATGAGCGCCGGGATGCTGATCGGGCGACTTCGAATGAAGTTCATAGCCGATATGATAAACGCGCGCCGCTTCCGCCACACAGCGGTCGGTGTGCAGGATGTTGGCGAGATGAAACGCCGCCTCCACCGTCCCACAACCATGCTCATTGTAATAAGCTATGGCGCGCTCGTTATTTGCGAGATCGGAGGGGCTCAGTTGCGGTGACTGCACCGTGTCGGACATTCCATTCTCTCCGAAGTCGCTATGTTTTCACGTTTTCTCTACCAAATCCTGCCGTCATGACAACCTGCCATCTGACAGGATAGCCGGTGGAACGTAACTCTTAACAAAACGTCCGCCTGCCGCCATCGTGCGCCACGTTCAAGAAGGATGGGAGAAAGAGATGGCCAGCCCCCCGAAAGTTCTGGTCCGCGGCGCAGGTGTCGCCGGGCTGGTGACGGCCGTTACTCTCGCACTCCGGGGCGCGAAGGTCACGCTTATCGAGTCGGGGCCAAAAGTGGGATCGGGGGCGTCATGGATGGCGGGCGGAATGCTCACCCCATGGTGCGAGGCCGAATCCGCTCCTGCCGAAGTCACAGAACGCTCCGTCGATTCGCTCGGCTGGTGGCAGGCCAACGTGCCCGATGTGCAGGCTAATGGCAGCCTTGTTCTGGCCCCTCCCCGTGACACGGCGGAGATTGCCCGCTTTGGGCGACGCACCAGTCATTTCGAGACCATCGGTCCAGACGAGATTGCCAGACTGGAACCCGACCTCCAAGGACGGTTCGCCAAAGCCCTCTTCTTCCCCACGGAAGGCCACCTGGACCCACGCGAAGCTCTCCCAGCCCTCGCCAGCCGCCTCGTTGCCCTTGGTGGCATGCTGCTGACCGACAGTCTCGCTCCGCCGGATGAGAGTTTCGATTGGGATGTGGACTGCACCGGCCTCAACGCCCGCGCGCACCTCGACCATCTCCGTGGCGTGCGGGGAGAGATGATCCTGCTCCGCTGCGCTGACGTGACGCTTCATCGCCCTGTCCGCCTGCTGCATCCCCGTATTCCCATCTACATCGTCCCGCGCAGGAACCATCTCTTCATGGTGGGCGCCACAATGATCGAGAGCGAGAACGATGGTCCCATGACCCTGCGTTCCATGAGTGAACTTCTGAACGCCGCGTGGGTTCTTCATCCGGGCTTTGCGGAAGCCGAAATCCTTGACATGGGAACCGGGCTACGGCCGTCCTATCCCGACAACATGCCGCTCGTCACACAGGAAGGACGCCACATCTTCGTTAACGGCATGTATCGACATGGCTATCTGCTCTCGCCTTGGCTGGCCCAGCAGGTGGAACACATCGTCTTTGCGTGACATGCCTCCAGCTTGCGTCCCGGCCACGAACACCCCAAGTGTGGCGGGAACCAACCCAATCCTTCAAAGGGCGATGAGGTCAGCATGAACATTGTGGTCAATGACGAACCCAAGGTCGTGGCCGCCCGCACGCTCGCGACGCTGATCGGTGAACTCGGTCTGGCCGATGCTCGGATTGCAACGGCTGTGGATGGTGCATTCGTCCCCGCCTCCGGACGGGAGAATCTGGCACTGACGGACGGCATGAAGATCGAGATCGTGGCGCCAAGGCAGGGAGGCTGATCCTTCGATGCTCTTTTATGGCGTCTCGCTCGCCTCTCCCCTGATGCTGGGCACCGCCCAGTATCCTTCCCCAGAGATTCTGGCTTCCGCCGTGCGGGAGGCGCAGGCGGGCGTCATCACGGTCTCGCTTCGCCGCGAATCGGCCGGACAGAAAGCCGGGCAGGCATTCTGGTCTCTCATCCGCGAACTGAACGTGCCTGTTTTGCCCAACACGGCCGGCTGCCACACCGTCAAAGAAGCCGTAACGACGGCGCATATGGCGCGCGAAGTCTTCGAGACGGACTGGATCAAACTCGAAGTGATCGGGGATTCCGACACGCTTCAGCCAGATGTGTTCGGACTGGTGGAAGCGGCTCGCATTCTCTCGGAAGATGGGTTCAAGGTTTTTCCCTACACCACGGAAGATCTCGTCGTGGCCGAAAGGCTTCTGGCGGCGGGATGCGAAGTGCTGATGCCATGGGGGGCACCCATCGGCTCGGGACGCGGCCTGAACAACGTCTTCGGACTGCGGACTTTGCGTGCTCATTTTCCCGAGGTTCCGCTGGTGGTCGATGCGGGTATCGGTGTGCCCTCTCACGCCGCACAAGCTATGGAACTGGGCTATGACGCGGTGCTCATCAACACCGCCGTTGCCAAAGCCGGTGATCCGGCGGTCATGGCGCGGGCTTTCCGTCTGGCCGTGGAGGCCGGAAAGGCCGCCTTCGAAGCCGATCCGATGGAAGCGCGCGACATGGCCGCCCCCTCAACACCTCTTCTTGGAAGGCCCATGCTGGCATGACCACTTCCCGCCATTTGCCGCAACGTATCTACCCGGTTGTCGATCGCGCATCCTGGATTGACCGTCTTGGAAAGGCGGGCGCGCGCTTCATCCAGCTTCGCATCAAGGACAAAGCGGGCCCCGAATTGCTGGAAGAAATCCGCGAAGGGCTGAAAGCTGCGAAGACGCATGATGTCACGCTCGTCATCAATGATTTCTGGCGCGAAGCGCTCGAATGTGGCGCGACACATGTTCATCTCGGTCAGGAAGATCTCGATACGGCGGACATGAAGGCTCTGCGTGCGGCCGGGATTGGCGTGGGAATCAGCACTCATGATGTGCCTGAACTGGAACGCGCCCTCTCCTTCGCTCCGTGGTACGTAGCGCTTGGGCCGATCTGGCCCACAACGACCAAGGAAATGGCGTTCGGTCCGCAAGGAACGCAGCGTCTGACCGAATGGCGCGAGCGCATTGGTCCCGACATGCCGCTGGTGGCCATTGGCGGCATCACGCTGGAGCGTGCCCCCGCGTGTCTCACGGCTGGGGCCGATTCCGTTTCCGCCATTTCGGACTTCATCCGCCACGCCGATCCCGAAGGACAGGTCCGGAAATGGCTTGCTGCGACCCATTCCTGAACTTTTTGTTCCGGATTTAAATCTTCTTCAATCGCTGTCACCGATCATCCAATGCAGGTGATCGGATCGGGGTTCGGTGTCGGCAGTCCATGTCATTTCGAGAGCAGCACGGCTGTTGGCTGCCTTATGTATCGGCTACACCGTAACGGGAGACCTGCGGGTCGCGCGTGCGGAAGGTGCATTCAACACTCACGATCTCACCATCCTTGGAGAAACGCTGCATTTCATCGTGCCGCCACCTTCCGGCGTGGTTAAGGTCGCTATTGCCTTCGACCCCAATGTGCCCCAGTCCCGTCAGGAAGCGGAGCAGATCAAGGAGGCTTTTGGCGGAGACCTCTCGATTGCGGGGATGTCTCTTCAGCCTTTTTCCGTCAGTTTGTCCGCTCTCGAAGCCACACCTTTCGCTGTCGTCATCGCGACCGAGGGCACAGGAACCGCCATTCTTCAGCATGCCGTCGTCACCCATCACGCTGTGTGCGTGACCGGGCATCTCAGCGATGTGACGAATGGCACCTGCCAGATTTATCTGACGTCCCAACCCAGCGTGGACATCCGTCTCAATGAGGCCGCAACGGAAGCGGCTGACGTGCATTTCGCAACCGCTTTCCGCATCATGGTCCACACCCTCTGATTAGCTCCCACGCAGGCGATGACGCACTTCCTGTGCCGTTGCGGCAATGACACGATCCACACTGTCTACGATGCGGACATTGAGCCCGAACCCGCCACCGTTGCGTGGGTGCATGTAGAGCGTCCGGCAGATTTCCAATTGGATGGCCTGCATGCCTTCTCGGGGACGACCGTAATGCGTGGTGATGTACCCCCCCGCAAACGGATGATTACGTGCCACCTGAAACTTCTGCTCCCGCAAGACTGCAGCAATGACACGAGACATTTCCCGGTCGCAGGACGTTCCGTAACGATCCCCGATCACACAATCGGCACGCGATCCCTCCACACCGGGGGGCATGGAGTGAACATCCAGCAGGACACAAAAGCCGTAACGCTGCCTTTTGCTTTCAATAAGTTCGGAAAGCGTCTCATGATAGGGCCGCCAAAAACGCTGCAAGCGCTCGGTGACCTCTTCCATCGATAGTCGTGTCGCATAGAGCAACTGCCCTCCCGACACGACGCCAGGCACACTTCCCAGCCCCGCCAACCCACGAGACGTCGGCGCACATCCTGATTTGGACACATCACTGATCATGCGCGGGTCGATGTCCATACACGCCCGGTTCACATCGCAGACCACGCGAGGAAAGTTGGCGTGCAGCAGCGTCGCACCATGAGATGGCGCTGACGCCACCAAGGTATCGACGTGAAAATCTTCACTCGTCCGCAGAACATTTAGAGGAAGACGACACCGCTCAAGAAAAGCCGCTTCATAATCCCGCCCGGAATGAGGAGAGGACACAATGAGAGGCAGATCGCGGTCTGCAGGAGGCGACACGACAGAAACCGCCGATCGTCCTCCCCTTTCCACACTTTGGGCATCAGTAGAAAATGCTGGTTCTACGCCCTGCGCAGAAAGAATCGTCTCGCTCATGAATGCAGGATACACATCCTGCATCAAATGGGCTTGCACTCTCCAAAAAGCCGCTGTAGAAGCCACCTCACCGAGCAGATGGGCGCATAGCTCAGCGGTAGAGCACTACCTTGACATGGTAGGGGTCACAGGTTCAATCCCTGTTGCGCCCACCATCTGCTCGTTTTTATTCCCTAAAATTAAATAATGCCTCAAATAGAATTCTATCGATCCTTACTGCTGTTGTCTTGCGCGCGCTTCCCTTGGCACGAACCGACATGATGCGCAGCGGCATGATCCGTGCAAAATCTGTTCCGTCCTTTATGTTCCCCCTCGCGATAAGCGCGACTCCGCCGCAAATCCGCACGCCCCTTTCCACAAAGGTGGCCCTCCGTTTTTCGGCCAGAGGCGCAAGCTATAATCCGACCCAAAAGAGGGCGGACTTCTGGGCAAGGTTACGCGGAAACGGTATTCGGTGAGTTCAAATTGTGCATCGCGTTGGAGGCGATCCGGGGTGAGCAGGCGCTAGCGGAACTGGCGTCGAAGCACTGCGTGCATCAGACGATGGTTGCCCAATGGAAGCGCTAGGCGATCAAGGGTATGGCGAGAATGGGCTTGCGGGCGATCTGCTGGAAGCCGCGCATGACCGCGCCACACCCGGAGCATCGGAAATATCCGTATCTTTTGCAGGAACTGGTCATCAACCGGTCCAACTAAATGTGATGTTCCGACATCATTATATATCCCGATACGGAAGGGCTTTCTCTATCTGGTGGCGGTCATGGGTTGGCCCGTGTGCGAGGTGCTGTCCTGACGTCGTTTCAGGATTTCAGTGAACCGGAGCGTCGGGAATTGTGCTTCCTGGTCCGTATTGAAAATCTCCGGGGTGCTGTAGCGCACCCACGCATCCCAGAACACCTCGACACAGAACTCCGTATCCATCGTGTTGTTCGACAGACGTCAGGACAGCACCTCGCACACGGGCCAACCCATGACCGCCACCAGATAGAGAAAGCCCTTCCGTATCGGGATATATAATGATGTCGGAACATCACATTTAGTTGGACCGGTTGATGACCAGTTCCTGCAAAAGATACGGATATTTCCGATGCTCCGGGTGTGGCGCGGTCATGCGCGGCTTCCAGCAGATCGCCCGCAAGCCCATTCTCGCCATACCCTTGATCGCCTAGCGCTTCCATTGGGCAACCATCGTCTGATGCACGCAGTGCTTCGACGCCAGTTCCGCTAGCGCCTGCTCACCCCGGATCGCCTCCAACGCGATGCACAATTTGAACTCACCGAATACCGTTTCCGCGTAACCTTGCCCAGAAGTCCGCCCTCTTTTGGGTCGGATTATAGCTTGCGCCTCTGGCCGAAAAACGGAGGGCCACCTTTGTGGAAAGGGGCGTGCGGATTTGCGGCGGAGTCGCGCTTATCGCGAGGGGGAACATAAAGGACGGAACAGATTTTGCACGGATCATGCCGCTGCGCATCATGTCGGTTCGTGCCAAGGGAAGCGCGCGCAAGACAACAGCAGTAAGGATCGATAGAATTCTATTTGAGGCATTATTTAATTTTAGGGAATAAAAACGAGCAGATGGTGGGCGCAACAGGGATTGAACCTGTGACCCCTACCATGTCAAGGTAGTGCTCTACCGCTGAGCTATGCGCCCATCTGCTCGGTGAGGTGGCTTCTACAGCGGCTTTTTGGAGAGTGCAAGCCCATTTGATGCAGGATGTGTATCCTGCATTCATGAGCGAGACGATTCTTTCTGCGCAGGGCGTAGAACCAGCATTTTCTACTGATGCCCAAAGTGTGGAAAGGGGAGGACGATCGGCGGTTTCTGTCGTGTCGCCTCCTGCAGACCGCGATCTGCCTCTCATTGTGTCCTCTCCTCATTCCGGGCGGGATTATGAAGCGGCTTTTCTTGAGCGGTGTCGTCTTCCTCTAAATGTTCTGCGGACGAGTGAAGATTTTCACGTCGATACCTTGGTGGCGTCAGCGCCATCTCATGGTGCGACGCTGCTGCACGCCAACTTTCCTCGCGTGGTCTGCGATGTGAACCGGGCGTGTATGGACATCGACCCGCGCATGATCAGTGATGTGTCCAAATCAGGATGTGCGCCGACGTCTCGTGGGTTGGCGGGGCTGGGAAGTGTGCCTGGCGTCGTGTCGGGAGGGCAGTTGCTCTATGCGACACGACTATCGATGGAAGAGGTCACCGAGCGCTTGCAGCGTTTTTGGCGGCCCTATCATGAGACGCTTTCCGAACTTATTGAAAGCAAAAGGCAGCGTTACGGCTTTTGTGTCCTGCTGGATGTTCACTCCATGCCCCCCGGTGTGGAGGGATCGCGTGCCGATTGTGTGATCGGGGATCGTTACGGAACGTCCTGCGACCGGGAAATGTCTCGTGTCATTGCTGCAGTCTTGCGGGAGCAGAAGTTTCAGGTGGCACGTAATCATCCGTTTGCGGGGGGGTACATCACCACGCATTACGGTCGTCCCCGAGAAGGCATGCAGGCCATCCAATTGGAAATCTGCCGGACGCTCTACATGCACCCACGCAACGGTGGCGGGTTCGGGCTCAATGTCCGCATCGTAGACAGTGTGGATCGTGTCATTGCCGCAACGGCACAGGAAGTGCGTCATCGCCTGCGTGGGAGCTAATCAGAGGGTGTGGACCATGATGCGGAAAGCGGTTGCGAAATGCACGTCAGCCGCTTCCGTTGCGGCCTCATTGAGACGGATGTCCACGCTGGGTTGGGACGTCAGATAAATCTGGCAGGTGCCATTCGTCACATCGCTGAGATGCCCGGTCACGCACACAGCGTGATGGGTGACGACGGCATGCTGAAGAATGGCGGTTCCTGTGCCCTCGGTCGCGATGACGACAGCGAAAGGTGTGGCTTCGAGAGCGGACAAACTGACGGAAAAAGGCTGAAGAGACATCCCCGCAATCGAGAGGTCTCCGCCAAAAGCCTCCTTGATCTGCTCCGCTTCCTGACGGGACTGGGGCACATTGGGGTCGAAGGCAATAGCGACCTTAACCACGCCGGAAGGTGGCGGCACGATGAAATGCAGCGTTTCTCCAAGGATGGTGAGATCGTGAGTGTTGAATGCACCTTCCGCACGCGCGACCCGCAGGTCTCCCGTTACGGTGTAGCCGATACATAAGGCAGCCAACAGCCGTGCTGCTCTCGAAATGACATGGACTGCCGACACCGAACCCCGATCCGATCACCTGCATTGGATGATCGGTGACAGCGATTGAAGAAGATTTAAATCCGGAACAAAAAGTTCAGGAATGGGTCGCAGCAAGCCATTTCCGGACCTGTCCTTCGGGATCGGCGTGGCGGATGAAGTCCGAAATGGCGGAAACGGAATCGGCCCCAGCCGTGAGACACGCGGGGGCACGCTCCAGCGTGATGCCGCCAATGGCCACCAGCGGCATGTCGGGACCAATGCGCTCGCGCCATTCGGTCAGACGCTGCGTTCCTTGCGGACCGAACGCCATTTCCTTGGTCGTTGTGGGCCAGATCGGCCCAAGCGCTACGTACCACGGAGCGAAGGAGAGGGCGCGTTCCAGTTCAGGCACATCATGAGTGCTGATTCCCACGCCAATCCCGGCCGCACGCAGAGCCTTCATGTCCGCCGTATCGAGATCTTCCTGACCGAGATGAACATGTGTCGCGCCACATTCGAGCGCTTCGCGCCAGAAATCATTGATGACGAGCGTGACATCATGCGTCTTCGCAGCTTTCAGCCCTTCGCGGATTTCTTCCAGCAATTCGGGGCCCGCTTTGTCCTTGATGCGAAGCTGGATGAAGCGCGCGCCCGCCTTTCCAAGACGGTCAATCCAGGATGCGCGATCGACAACCGGGTAGATACGTTGCGGCAAATGGCGGGAAGTGGTCATGCCAGCATGGGCCTTCCAAGAAGAGGTGTTGAGGGGGCGGCCATGTCGCGCGCTTCCATCGGATCGGCTTCGAAGGCGGCCTTTCCGGCCTCCACGGCCAGACGGAAAGCCCGCGCCATGACCGCCGGATCACCGGCTTTGGCAACGGCGGTGTTGATGAGCACCGCGTCATAGCCCAGTTCCATAGCTTGTGCGGCGTGAGAGGGCACACCGATACCCGCATCGACCACCAGCGGAACCTCGGGAAAATGAGCACGCAAAGTCCGCAGTCCGAAGACGTTGTTCAGGCCGCGTCCCGAGCCGATGGGTGCCCCCCATGGCATCAGCACTTCGCATCCCGCCGCCAGAAGCCTTTCGGCCACGACGAGATCTTCCGTGGTGTAGGGAAAAACCTTGAACCCATCTTCCGAGAGAATGCGAGCCGCTTCCACCAGTCCGAACACATCTGGCTGAAGCGTGTCGGAATCCCCGATCACTTCGAGTTTGATCCAGTCCGTCTCGAAGACTTCGCGCGCCATATGCGCCGTCGTTACGGCTTCTTTGACGGTGTGGCAGCCGGCCGTGTTGGGCAAAACAGGCACGTTCAGTTCGCGGATGAGAGACCAGAATGCCTGCCCGGCTTTCTGTCCGGCCGATTCGCGGCGAAGCGAGACCGTGATGACGCCCGCCTGCGCCTCCCGCACGGCGGAAGCCAGAATCTCTGGGGAAGGATACTGGGCGGTGCCCAGCATCAGGGGAGAGGCGAGCGAGACGCCATAAAAGAGCATCGAAGGATCAGCCTCCCTGCCTTGGCGCCACGATCTCGATCTTCATGCCGTCCGTCAGTGCCAGATTCTCCCGTCCGGAGGCGGGGACGAATGCACCATCCACAGCCGTTGCAATCCGAGCATCGGCCAGACCGAGTTCACCGATCAGCGTCGCGAGCGTGCGGGCGGCCACGACCTTGGGTTCGTCATTGACCACAATGTTCATGCTGACCTCATCGCCCTTTGAAGGATTGGGTTGGTTCCCGCCACACTTGGGGTGTTCGTGGCCGGGACGCAAGCTGGAGGCATGTCACGCAAAGACGATGTGTTCCACCTGCTGGGCCAGCCAAGGCGAGAGCAGATAGCCATGTCGATACATGCCGTTAACGAAGATGTGGCGTCCTTCCTGTGTGACGAGCGGCATGTTGTCGGGATAGGACGGCCGTAGCCCGGTTCCCATGTCAAGGATTTCGGCTTCCGCAAAGCCCGGATGAAGAACCCACGCGGCGTTCAGAAGTTCACTCATGGAACGCAGGGTCATGGGACCATCGTTCTCGCTCTCGATCATTGTGGCGCCCACCATGAAGAGATGGTTCCTGCGCGGGACGATGTAGATGGGAATACGGGGATGCAGCAGGCGGACAGGGCGATGAAGCGTCACGTCAGCGCAGCGGAGCAGGATCATCTCTCCCCGCACGCCACGGAGATGGTCGAGGTGCGCGCGGGCGTTGAGGCCGGTGCAGTCCACATCCCAATCGAAACTCTCATCCGGCGGAGCGAGACTGTCGGTCAGCAGCATGCCACCAAGGGCAACGAGGCGGCTGGCGAGGGCTGGGAGAGCTTCGCGTGGGTCCAGGTGGCCTTCCGTGGGGAAGAAGAGGGCTTTGGCGAACCGTCCTTGGAGGTCGGGTTCCAGTCTGGCAATCTCGTCTGGACCGATGGTCTCGAAATGACTGGTGCGTCGCCCAAAGCGGGCAATCTCCGCCGTGTCACGGGGAGGGGCCAGAACAAGGCTGCCATTAGCCTGCACATCGGGCACGTTGGCCTGCCACCAGCCGAGCGAATCGACGGAGCGTTCTGTGACTTCGGCAGGAGCGGATTCGGCCTCGCACCATGGGGTGAGCATTCCGCCCGCCATCCATGACGCCCCCGATCCCACTTTTGGCCCCGACTCGATAAGCGTGACCTTCGCGCCCCGGAGTGCGAGAGTAACGGCCGTCACCAGCCCGGCGACACCTGCGCCGCGGACCAGAACTTTCGGGGGGCTGGCCATCTCTTTCTCCCATCCTTCTTGAACGTGGCGCACGATGGCGGCAGGCGGACGTTTTGTTAAGAGTTACGTTCCACCGGCTATCCTGTCAGATGGCAGGTTGTCATGACGGCAGGATTTGGTAGAGAAAACGTGAAAACATAGCGACTTCGGAGAGAATGGAATGTCCGACACGGTGCAGTCACCGCAACTGAGCCCCTCCGATCTCGCAAATAACGAGCGCGCCATAGCTTATTACAATGAGCATGGTTGTGGGACGGTGGAGGCGGCGTTTCATCTCGCCAACATCCTGCACACCGACCGCTGTGTGGCGGAAGCGGCGCGCGTTTATCATATCGGCTATGAACTTCATTCGAAGTCGCCCGATCAGCATCCCGGCGCTCATATCCTCTTGCATGTCAGTCTGCTCTGCCAGCTCAAGGCGGGCCTGCCGCTGAGCGATGAGGACATGGAAGCGCTTAAGGGACTGTCCATTCCCCTCTACAACTACATCGCGGGCATTCGCACCGCATGGAATACGGGCGATCTCGTCAAGGCGACCCGCATGATGGGTAACTGCTACGATGAGTTCCATACGGGCGAGGAGTGCGACCGGCTCTATCTGGAGGTGGTGAACCGCCTCTATCAGGAGCAGATGCACAATGGCGTGGCGGACGTCCGCGTGCCGAGCGCGTTAATCCCACGCAAAATCTACATGTACTGGGATAACGAGACCCCCGAAGAGGTTGAGCGCAATTTCGAATATCACCGCTCTCTCAAGGGGCTGGAGGTCAAGACCTTCAATCAGGCCGAGGCCGCCCAGTGGCTTTACGAGGTGTATGGCGTCGAGGCACGGAACCTTTTCATGGGGATGCGCCATCCGGCGGAAGCAGCAGATTTCCTGCGCGTGCATGTGATTCAGGCGCTGGGTGGCTGGTGGCTGGACGCAGATATCCGCATTCGTTCGGAAGAGGTGTTCTTCGGGCGTCTCTCACAGCATCATTCGCATGTGTTCCTGCTCACGCATGATTGCGTGGTGCATAACGATTTCTTCGGCTCCGTGGCCAACAGTCCGATCTTGGGGGATGTGCTGCTGTCGCTGTACCGCAACTGCTACCTGTTCCCCAGCCTGTACATTCCCTACAAGACCGGTCCCGGCCCCTTTGAGCGTGGCCTGAATCGCACCTTCCACGCGGACTTCAACCGCACCCGCGCGCTTCCTTCCATGATTACCTACGACAACCACGTGTTCTCGGAAGTGATCGAAGAGCTGCATGTAGAATACAAATTCCAGGGCAAGTCCTGGCACGGCGTCAGCAACTGACGCCCGGCAGTTGTCAGGAGGGAGCCAGAAGGCTTCCGTTCTGAGGCTGCAGTGTTTCCCTGAAGCCGCAGCGTGCCAGCGCCGTCAGCATGTGAGCAGGTGGAGAAGCCGTCGCTGCGATCGGAACCGCCAGAGGCAGTTCGAGCCGACGGCTGAAAAGATGCAGCATGCTGAGGTCGGGCGTGCGGGTTCCATAAACCGGGTCGCCCAGAATCGGTGTGCCGAGAGCCGCGCAGTGCACTCGGGCTTGATGGGTGCGGCCGGTGTGCAGGGTCAGCTCCAGCCATGAGATATGCCCATCCGTTCCCAGCCGCCGCCAGCTTGTGCGGGCGGCCTGTCCGGAAGGGTGTAATTCCATTTTCCAGCCTGAGGTCGGGGAACTGACCTTGCGCAGTGGCTGGTCGATTTCGCCGCTCTCATCCGGCACGCCTTCCACCACAGCCCAGTACGTCTTGCGCGCCTGACCGGAGGCAAAGCACGTTTGCATCGCGAGCAGCGTCTGTTTGCGCAGGGCGATGGCGAGGCAGCCTGCGGTGTCCGTGTCCAGTCGGTGTGCCAGCCAAGGTCCGTCCCGACGGCGACTCATGAGCGGAAACCAGTCCTCTACGCTTGGACCGTCTCGCGGTCCCGGATGCACGGGCAATCCGGCGGGTTTGTCGATGACAAGCGCCTGCGGGCTTGAAAACAGGATGGGGAAGGGGAGGATGGCACCGGAGGGCACAACCCTCTCTTTCGGCTGAGCGCGGGGGAAGCGGGGTTTCATGCCCGTCTATTCCTCTCCCGCACCGCGTCCGATGAGGATCTTGCGGCGTCCCACATGATCGGCGGCGCTGACGATGCCGCTTTTCTCCATCTGTTCGATCAGCTTAGCGGCGCGGTTGTAACCAATGGAGAGGTTGCGCTGCACGAAAGAGGTCGAGGCTTTGCCCTCTCGGATGACGATGGCCACGGCCTTGTCGTAGAGGCTCGAATCCCCATCGCCGCTTCCCGTGTCGAAAGCAGCACCGGGACCTTCTTCCTCACGTTCGGAAATGACGTCTTCGTCATAGATCGGTTCACCCTGTTCACGCAGGAACTCGGTGACGGCTTCCACCTCCGCGTCCGCCACGAAGGGACCGTGGACACGGGTGATGCGCCCACCGCCCTGCATGAACAGCATGTCGCCCTGACCCAGAAGTTGTTCCGCTCCCTGTTCGCCAAGGATGGTGCGGCTGTCGAACTTGCTGATGACCTGAAAGGAAATACGTGTAGGGAAGTTGGCTTTGATGGTGCCGGTGATGACATCCACCGATGGGCGCTGGGTGGCCATAATGACGTGAATGCCTGCCGCACGCGCTTTCTGAGCCAGACGCTGGACAGCGGCGTCGATTTCCTTGCCTGCCATCATCATCAGGTCGGCCATCTCATCGATGATGACGACGATGTAGGGCAGCGGCTCCAGCGTGAGAGACTGCTCCTCGAAGATCGGGTTGCCGGTTTCGGGATCGTAGCCGGTCTGGACGCGGCGGGTGATTTCCTCGCCGCGCTCGCGCACCTGTGCGGCGCGTTCGTTGTAGCCGCCAATGTTACGCACCTGAAGATGGGCCATCGCGCGATAGCGACGGTCCATCTCACGCACGACCCATTTGAGGGCGGTCACGGCCTTGTTGGGTTCCGTCACCACCGGCGTCAGCAGATGTGGGATGCCGTCATAGATCGAAAGCTCCAGCACCTTCGGATCGATCATGATCAGGCGGCACTCATCCGGCGAATGACGGAAGAGCAGCGAGAGAATCATGGCGTTGATGCCCACCGACTTACCCGAGCCTGTGGTGCCGGCTACGAGCAGATGCGGCATACGGGCCAGATCGCTGAACACGGCCTCGCCCGCGATGTCCTTGCCGAGAGCCAGTTCAAGCTTGCCTGTGGTGTTGATCCATTCCGGCTGGTTGAACAGTTCCGAAAGATAGACCGTCTGGCGCGTGGCGTTCGGCACTTCGATGCCGATTACGTTGCGGCCGGGCACAGTGGCGATGCGCACGCTGAGCACAGAGAGTGAGCGCGCGATGTCATCGGCAAGCCCGATCACCCGCGCGGAGCGGATGCCGGGCGCCGGTTCCAGTTCATACAGTGTCACGACGGGACCGGGGTGAAGGTCCACGATGCGTCCCTGCACGCCGAAATCGGCCAGAACCGTCTCAAGAAGACGGGCATTGGCTTCCAGCAGTTCGCGCGTGGGCATCTGCTCGGCGCGCGAAGGCGGCGGTGCGCGTAAAAGAGAGATGGGGGGCAAAACCCACCCCTGCCCATTGCCGGACGCATCCGCCCGGGCGCTGGCATTTCCTTTGCCGGAAGCAGCGCTTTCGTCCTTGCCGGGGAAAAGCCGCGAAAGAAAGGATTTGCGACCGGTGTCGGCCACAGGTTCGCGAGGCGCGTGGGGCGGCACGGTGTCCTGCAGCGGGTGGGGGGCAGGATCGCTCTGCGGTGCGAGATGAACCTGCGCGGCTGGCTCGGGTTCCGGTGTCGGCTCCACTCGCGATGGCACCGCAGAGGAAGCAGGTGCCGTGTCCATCGCGGTCATGGCGCGCACGGGTTGATCGGGTGCTGGTCCCGGCAGGGAAATAACGGGCTTGTCTTCTTCTTCCTGTCCGGAGTGTGAGGGGCGACGCCCCATTGGTCGATTTGCCGGCAGCGACTGGGGAGAAGGAGCGGACAGGGCCACTTCCTGTCCCGTGGGCTGCGGATTGGGGTGCATGGGCGACATGTTCGCAGGCGCGACAGGAGCCTCATAGCGACGGGTGGCTATAGGGGGCTGCGGAGAAGCCGGAGCTTTCGCCCTGCGTGGAATCCATGAGCGCCGGATCGCAGCGACCGGGCTGGAGAATGCGTTGTCGGAGGCGGGTTCGTAATTTTGCGGCGTGGTCGCAGTGCTGCCATCGGATGGCAGACCGCGCCGCTGACGCGCGATGATGATGCGGGCGAGACGTCCGGGCTGGCGTCCGACGATGAGCAGGCCGCGTCCGGTCGTGCGGCCGATCACATGCCATTCCCGGCGATCGAGACCGAAGGCGAGGGCGCCGAGAAGCAGGGCCAGAATCAGCCCCAGAACCCAGATGATGACGCCGCCTGCCGGCCCGATGGCCGACATGCCAGCCGCTACGGCTTCCCGCGCGATACTGGCGCCGATACCACCACCGATCCCGGCGTCGGACGGCCATGCGGGCGGATGGATGGCCGTGACGAGGATGGGAACGGCCGCCAACAGTGCCGCCGCGACGAGCAGCAGGCAGATCAGCGCGACCGCGCGCAGAACGAACACGCTCAATCCGCGATGGCGGAAAATGCGCCACCCCCACGCCACCAGCGCTATGACCAGCAGACCCGTCGCGAGGCCAATCCCCTGAATCAGCACATCCGCGACCCATGCGCCGGGCGCCCCCAGAAGGTTGGTGGCGGCCCGTGACGTGGACACGTCAGGCGATGGATCGAGAGGGTTGTAGCTCCCGAAGGCGAGAAGGAAGGTGAGCGCGAATATCCACAGAAGGA
Organism: Acetobacter estunensis; assembly: GCF_019083805.1. GTDB lineage: Bacteria > Pseudomonadota > Alphaproteobacteria > Acetobacterales > Acetobacteraceae > Acetobacter > Acetobacter estunensis_A. Next base: position 259,989 of record NZ_JAHRDV010000001.1, on the reverse strand, counting down.
TGCCCCCAAGCTCATCTCCCCGTCGTCGCAGAGTGGAGCGGGTGTCGGGAGAGGACAGGGTGTCGGGAAGGAAGCGGCTGAGACGCGCCAAGTAACTGGTCCTGACGTTACGGTTTCGTGTTCGGGGAGTGCGGCGCGGGCCGCGATGCGCGACCATAGCCTGAACCGCCCGTTCCTTGAAGGTCAGGAACGGCCCCGAAGCCTGTCAATAATGGCGGAAAGCAAAGATTTCCTGTCTGAATCCCGGGCTGCGGAGGCGAAGTGATGACGGCTTCAGGGCGAAGATGGGGCAGGCGAGCGGTTTCCAAGAGCGACGGCCATCTCGTCGATCTGGGCGAGTTTCGCCTCCAATGTGCCCCAGTCGTCGTGCTCGGCCAGTTGCGTCCATAGGGATTCCACTGTGTCGATCAGCATGGTGCAGGGCGTATTCCCGGCAAAATAGCGATGATCCAGCGTGACACCTGCGGCAGGGGTGCGCTTTTCGAGGACTGTCCGAACGGGGGCAAAATCCGAACGCTGGTAAAAAGGCGCACGCGGGCTGGCCGCTACCCGTTCCGTGCTTGCGCCGCCGCCGAACCAGTCGAACGGCAGCGCATCGAAGGGGATGCCGCTTTCCTCCATGAACAATGTGACAGCCTGCCGCAGAGTGCGATCGGAGTGTTCATCGCACGGAGCAACGCCCAGTCGCCGTATCCATGCCGCGTCGAGTTCCGCTTCGTAACGGGCTGGAAAACGCGAAAGAATCTCCGTCAATCCGGCATGGGGCGCGAATTCGAGCAGACATTCCGCAAGTCGGGCGAGATTCCATCCCAGTGCCGCTGGCTGGCGGCCATAGGCGTAAAGACCCTGATGATCGAAATAGGCGGCGGTGAAACCCGGCTCGAAGCGCGGAAGGAAACGCCATGGACCGTAATCGAAACTCTCGCCCGTGATGGCAATGTTGTCTGTGTTCAGAACGCCGTGGACGAAGCCTGCGGCCATCCATTGCGCTCCGGTGCGCGCCACTCGTTCGCACACCGCCTCGAACAGCATGAGCGCCCCGCTGTCGCCTTCCGGCACGGTCAGTTCGGGATAATAGGTTTCCAGAACATAGGTGATGAGCCTGCCGATGGCCGCTGTCTCCGCATGGGCGGCGAGGCGCTGAAATGTGCCGATGCGGATATGGGAATGCCCGAGTCGGACCAAAACGGCCGAGCGGGTGGGAGAGGGTTCATCGTGTCGGTCCAGTTTTTCGCCCGTCTCGATCAGGCTGAAGGCACGGGAAGTGTCCGCGCCCAGAGCTTCCAGCATGGACGCCGCGAGAACTTCCCGGACGCCGCCCTTGAGGGTCAGCCGCCCGTCACCGCCGCGTGACCATGGGGTGCGGCCGCTGCCTTTGGTGCCAAGGTCGAGCAGCCGTCCGCTCGTGTCACGCAGTTGTGCGAACAGGAAGCCGCGCCCATCCCCTAGGTCAGGGTTGTACTGGCGGAACTGGTGGCCGTGATAGCGCAGGGCCAGCGGATGAGGGAGCGAGCCGGGAAGGGGAGAGAACCGTCCGAAATGCTCGATCCATTCCTCATCTGTCAGCGTGTCCAATCCCACGGACGCGGCGGCGCGCTGGTTGCGATAGCGCAGGATGTGCTGCGGGAACCGGGCGGGCTCCACGACGTCGTAGAACAGATCACCTAGACGGGTGTGATCGGTGGCGGGGCTGTACTGTGGCGAAAATGACATCAGACTCATTCCTCCCGCTCATGTGTTGTTGACTTCGGTGTGGTCATTTCACACTCTGGAGCTGTCCGCCAAACCAAAATAATAAAAACTGGGCGCTACATGAAAATCTTCAACGTGTTGCTGCTGGCGCCGTTCGTCGGCCTGCTGTGGGTGCCGTTCTATAATTTCCGCACGCCCGTGCTGCTGGGCTTCCCGTTCTTCTACTGGTACCAGTTCGCTTGGGTGCCGGTGACGTCGGTGTTGATCTGGCTGGCCTGGAAGAAAGGAGCGCAGTCATGAACGGCGTTCCTTCGGCCGATACGGTGGCGCTGGTTGTCTTCGTTCTCTTTTTCGGCGTGACGATCGTCGCGGGCACGACGGTCACGCACTGGAAAAAATGGTTTTCCAGCAGCGCCAAAAAGAGTGCGGACGCGCATCACGGCACCGAGGACTGGGGTCTTGGCGGCCGCGGCTTCGGTGCGTGGGTGACGTGGTTCCTTGTGGGCGGTGACTTCTACACGGCCTATACCGTCATCGCCGTGCCAGCGCTGGTCTATGCTGTGGGGGCTTACGGCTTCTTTGCGCTGCCCTACACCATCATCGTCTATCCGTTCATTTTTCTGGTGATGCCCAAGCTATGGAAAATCGCCAATGAGGGCGGTCATGCGACGGCGGCGGACATCATCCGCGCGCGGTTCAGCAGCCGCACGCTTGAACTGGCGGTGGCGTTTTCGGGGCTGATTGCGGTCATGCCCTATATCGCGCTTCAGCTGATCGGCATCCGCACGGTGGTGCAGGCGCTCGGCCTGCCCGGCGATGCTCCGCTCATCATCGCGTTCTTCTCGCTCGCAGCCTACACATGGCTTGGTGGTCTGCATGCCCCGGCGCTCACGGCCTTTATCAAGGACGTGATGATCTACATCGCCGTCATCGCCGCTGTGACACTGATCCCGATGCATCTTGGCGGCTATGGCCATATGTTCGAGGTCATGGACAGCTTCGTGCCTCTGCCCGACGCCACGCATGTGCTGCCGTCCGGTCAGATGGTGCCATATGCCACTCTGGCTCTATCCTCGGCACTCGCGGCGTTCCTTTATCCGCACACGTTGACGGGCATTCTTGCCGCCAAGTCCGCCGATACGGTGAAACAGAACGCGGTGTTTCTGCCGATCTACACGATCGTGCTGGGCCTGATCGCCATGCTGGGCATGATGGCGCATGTGGCGGGGATCGACACGAAAGTCAGCTCGATGGTCGTGCCGTATCTCTTTCTCAAGCTGTTCCCGGACTGGTTTGCGGGTTTCGCGTTCGCGGCGATTGCCATCGGCGCGCTGGTGCCTGCGGCGGTCATGGCCATCGGTGCGGCCAATCTGCTCACGCATAACATCCTGCCCAAGCGGTTGGAATCGGTGCGGACGTCTCAGATCGCGGCCTTCGGTGTGAAGCTGGGCGCACTTTTGTGCGTGCTGTTTCTCAACGCGAAATTCGCCATCGATCTTCAGCTTCTTGGGGGTGTCATCATTCTACAGACTTTCCCGGCGCTGATCCTTGGGTTGCTCAAGGTGCGTTTCTCATCGGCGGCCATGCTGGCGGGATGGGTGGTTGGCAACATCGTGGGGCTGAGCATGTGCTGGGCGGATGGTCTCAAGCCGGTGCATGCGCTGGGTATGGGTGAGCATTCCATGCTGGTGTCCACGGGGCTGATCGCGCTGGTAGTGAATATTGTCGTAGTGTGCGCCTGTTCGGTGTTCGCCTTCGGTCGCTCCCGGACTGTCGCGGCAGAGTAAGCCACTCTCACAGCATCCGAGTTTGCTTGAGCGTCCGCCCTTAACTTTGGGGGCGGACGTTTTCGTGTTGTGTCAGGATCGAAATCCTGCCTCATCTCCTTCCCCATGGCAGCCCTTCGGGCTCCGTGATATGGAGCCGTCCATGACCGTTCGTACGCGCTTTGCCCCTTCTCCGACCGGCTTGCTGCATATCGGCAACGCTCGGGCCGCCCTCTTCAATTTCCTCTATGCGCGCCATTGTGGCGGACAATTCGTCCTGCGCATCGAGGACACGGACAAGGAACGCTCCACGCAAAAAGCGGTGGACGTGATCTTTGACGGCCTGAAATGGATGGGTCTCACCTGGGACGGAGAACCCGTTTTCCAGTCCGCGCGGGAAGAGCGTCATCGTGAGGTCGCCCTTCAGCTTCTGGCCGAGGGCAAGGCCTATAAGTGCTTCTGTACCCCCGAAGAACTGAAAGAGATGCGCGAGACGGCGCAGGCTGAAGGCCGCCCGCCGCGTTATAACGGCATGTGGCGTGATCGCGATCCATCCGAAGCGCCCGCTGGCGCGCCTTATGCCATTCGCATCAAGGCCCCGCGTGAAGGCGAGGCGGTGATTGAGGATCTGGTGCAGGGTGAAGTCCGTGTGGCCAACGCAGAGCTGGATGACATGATCATCCTGCGCTCCGACGGCACGCCGACCTATCAGCACGCCGTGGTGGTGGACGATCACGACATGGAGATCACGCATGTGATCCGTGGCGACGATCACCTGACCAACACCTTCCGTCAGCTCATGATCTACCGCGCGATGGGCTGGGAGGCTCCGCGTTTCGCGCATCTGCCGCTCATCCATGGTCCCGATGGCGCGAAGCTCTCCAAGCGCCATGGCGCGCAGTCCGTCGTGGAGTTCCGCGAAATGGGCTATCTGCCGGAAGCGTTGTGCAACTATCTGCTGCGTCTTGGCTGGGGCCATGGCGATGCCGAGATTCTCTCGCGTGATGAGCAGATCCGTCTGTTCGATCTCTCGGGCGTCGGGCGTTCGGCCTCGCGGATGGATTACACCAAGCTTGAGCACGTCAATGCCGTCTATCTGCGTGAGGCGGACGATGACCGTCTGACCAATGACGTGATGGAACGCCTCAATGGACGCGAAGGCGTGGATACGGGCGAGATCACCCGTGCCCGCGTCCGTGCGCTGATGCCGGGTCTGAAAGAGCGCGCCCGCACGCTGGTGGAACTGGCCGACAACGCTGCGTTCCTTGGACGGCAGGTGCCGCTGTCCTTCGATGCCAAGGCCGAGAAGCAGCTCACACCTGAGAACCGCGCCATGCTGGGTGAACTGGCGCGTGATCTTGCTGTGGTCGATCCGTTCGACGCCGAGCATGTGGATGCGGCGCTACGTGTGTTCGCGGAAAAGCATGAGCTGAAGCTAGGTAAAGTGGCGCAGCCTCTTCGCGCGGCCCTGTGCGGCACAACGACATCGCCCGGTATCGATGCGACCGTGGCGGCTTTGGGACGCGATGAGGTTCTGGCGCGGATAGGAGCCGTTCAGAATGGCTGAAGGGCAGTCCGGGGGCTCCCGTTTCTTCGGTCCCTCGGACCGCCATCTTCTCGGGATTCAGGGCATGCACCCCTCCCGGATCGAGCCGATCCTCGATCTCGCGGAGAGCTATGTCCTGATGAACCGCTCGCGCAAGACGCCGCGCGACCTTCTGCGTGGGCGGACTATCATCAATCTGTTCTTTGAGGACAGCACGCGCACGCGCACGTCTTTTGAACTTGCGGGCAAGCGGCTTGGCGCGGACGTGGTGAACATGTCGGTCGCCCAGTCCTCCGTGAACAAAGGCGAGACCCTGCTCGACACGGCCGCCACACTGAACGCCATGCGGACCGATCTTCTGGTGGTGCGCCATGCGCAGTCCGGTGCGCCCGCGTTGCTGGCGCAGAAGGTGGATGCGTCCGTCATTAATGCGGGTGATGGCACGCACGAGCATCCCACGCAGGCGCTGCTCGATGCGCTCACCATCCGTCGTCATCTCGGGCGGATCGAGGGACTGACAGTCGCGATCTGCGGTGACGTGGCCCATTCGCGCGTGGCCCGCTCCAATATCCATCTTCTGACCTCCATGGCCTGCCGCGTGCGCGTGGTCGGGCCGCCGACGCTGGTGCCGCGCTCTCTCGCAAGCCTTGGAGTGGAGGTGCATCACCGCATGGAGGACGGTCTGCGCGACGTCGATGTGGTGATGATGCTGCGTCTGCAACGCGAGCGCATGTCGGGCGGTCTTGTGCCCAGCGCACGTGAATATTTCCGTTTCTACGGCCTTGATCGCCGCCGTCTTGAACTGGCGAAGCCCGGCGCATTGGTGATGCATCCGGGGCCGATGAATCGCGGTGTGGAGATCGATAGCCAGATTGCGGATTCCGATCAGAGCGTGATCCGTGAGCAGGTCGAAATGGGCGTGGCCGTCCGCATGGCGGTGCTGGACCTTCTTTCGCGCAGCAAGCGGAGCAGCCGATCATGAGCGCGGACATTCTTTTCGAGAACGTGCGCCTGATCGATCCGGCGACCAAACTGGACCGGCCGGGTCGTTTGCTGGTGCGTGACGGCGTTATTGCGGGGCATGATCTGCCCGAAGCCGAAGGCACGCCAGAGGGTGTCCACGTTGTGGATGGGCAGGGCGCTGTGCTGTGTCCCGGCCTTGTGGACATGCGCGTTGAGATCGGTGAACCGGGGCACGAATATCGTGAGACCGTGAAGTCCGCTTCCCGTGCGGCCTTTGCTGGCGGCGTGACAACGGTGGCCGTTCTTCCCACCGGTTCTCCCGCCATCGACGATCCGGCCATGGTACGGATGCTGCGCTGGCGCGGTGAAGAGCCAGAACATGTTTCGATCCTGCCCTATGGCGCGCTGACCAAGGGTTGTCAGGGCGGTGAACTGGCGGAGATCGGCCTGCTGGCGGAAGCGGGCGCTGTGGCGTTCACAGACGGCTCACGGGCGATTGAGACCGCACGGTTGATGAAACAGGCTCTGACCTATGCTTCCGCGTTTGACGCGATGGTCGTGCAGCATCCCGAAGAGCCGACGCTGGCCGGGTCCGGTTGCGCCACGGAAGGGCAGCTTGCGCTGCGTCTGGGCCTGCCCGCCATTCCGACGGCGGCAGAAGCGATCATGATCGCGCGCGATGTCCGTATTGCCGAGATGACGGGTGGACGACTGCATTTCGGCCATGTCTCGACGGGTGAGGGCGTGGAACTGATCCGACAGGCCAAGGCGCGCGGTCTGCGCATCACCTGCGACACGGCACCGCAGTATTTCGATCTGAACGAGACCGCGATCGGAGACTTCCGTACCTACGCCAAGTTCTCTCCGCCGCTACGTCGTGAGGAAGACCGCTTGGCGATCTGTGCGGCACTGGCGGATGGCACCATCGATGCCATCGCGTCCGATCATGCGCCGCGTGACGCCGACGACAAGCGTCTGCCTTTTGCTCAGGCTTCGGCCGGTGGTACGGGGCTGGCTACGCTGCTGGGCGTCACGCTCACACGCTATCACGATGGCACGCTGTCACTACTGGACGCTCTGGCCTATCTCACCTGCCGTCCGGCCGTGTTGCTGGGTGTGAAAGGGGTGGGGACGCTGGCAAAGGGGGCGGCTGCGGACCTTTGCCTATTCGAGCCCGATCGCGCGTGGCGTGTGGTGGCGGGCGAACTGCCCGGTCATGCGCAGAACACACCGTTCGATGGTCGCGCGCTGGAAGGCAAGGTGCTCGGGACGTGGAAGCGTGGGCGGCGCGTGTTCGGAGGCGTGGCGTGAATCTGATCGAATCGCCCGTCACGCTGCTGATCGGTGTTGCTTTCCTGTCCTACCTTCTTGGCAGCGTGCCGTTCGGGCTGGTGCTGACAGCGCTTTCCGGTCAGGGCGATATTCGCCAGATCGGGTCTGGCAATATTGGCGCGACCAATGTTCTGCGCACGGGCAACAAGAAACTTGCGGCGTTGACGCTGTTTCTAGACGGCTTCAAAGGCGCGTTCGCGGTGCTGGTGGCGTGGGTGATGACGCCACCGGAACTGGGCGACCGAGCCATGGCGGTCGCAGCGATTTTCGCGGTAATGGGCCACTGTTATCCAGTATGGCTGGGGTTTCGCGGCGGCAAAGGTGTGGCGACGGGTCTGGGTGTGGTGCTGGCGATGTCCCCTGTAGTGGGGCTGGCCTGCTGCCTGATCTGGCTGGTCGGTGCAAAGATCACGCGTATTTCGTCCGCCGGGGCGTTGCTGGCGTTCGCGTGCATGCCGCTGATGCTGTTCTTTCTGTATGGGCACTCCTTCACTCAGTCTCAGAAACCTCTGGCGGGCCTGTTCATCGCGTTGGTCGTCATTCTTCGGCATGGCGCCAATATTGCGCGGCTTCTGAAGGGCACCGAGCCGCGGATCGGGCAGTCCGGTAAATGATTACCGCGCGCAAGACAGGTCTCGCGTGAATCCTGATCTGCCAGCGCTGCTGCGTCTGGCCCGCACAGAGAATGTCGGACCGGTGACGTGGCGGCGGCTGATGGCCGAGCATGGTTGTCCGGAGCGCGCGCTGGACGCCGTGCCGGAACGGGCTCGGCGTGGTGGCCGGAAAGGGCCGCTGAAAATAGCGGACGAGGCCGATATCCTGCGCGAGATCGAGGCAACGCAGGCTCTCGGTGGCCGGATACTCACGCTGCATGACCCGGATTATCCCGCGCTTCTGGCGGAAGTTCCGGATTCGCCCCCCATTATTTCCGTGCTTGGCAATGTGGCGTGCCTGAACGCTGAGCGCAGCATTGGCATGGTGGGGGCGCGAAACGCTTCAGCGGCAGGGATGCGTCTGGCCGAAAGTCTGGCGACCGAATTGTCTCATGCCGGAATCACGGTTGTCTCGGGGCTTGCCCGTGGGATTGATGGTGCCGCGCACAAGGGGGCGCTGCATGGTGATTTTCCTCAGTGGGGCAGCACGGTGGCGGCCATCGCGGGTGGTCTGGATGTGGTGTATCCGCCTGAGCACGCGTCTCTGCAGGAGCTGATTGCCCGAAAGGGTGTCATCGTCACGGAAGCGCCTTTGGGCACCCAGCCGCAGGCGCGGCATTTTCCCCGTCGCAACCGGCTGATCGCAGGGCTGACACTTGGCACGGTGGTGGTTGAAGCCGCGCTGCGTTCGGGCAGTCTCATCACGGCGGAGTTGGCGGATCGCTACAGTCGGGCTGTGTTTGCTGTTCCGGGATCGCCGCTCGATCCGCGATGCCGGGGCAGCAATGACCTGTTGCGCAAGCACGCGCATCTGGTGGAGGACATCAGCGATATTGTGCCCTATCTTCGGCTTGAAACGACGGGAGGGTATCTGTTCGGAAAGGGTTTTTCCGAGGAGCAGGCGGCATGGCGGGGACCGCCCAGCTTGGCGGCGCAGGACGTGGAAATCGTGCGGACACGAATGAAGGAGCTGCTGTCCTTCACACCTGTGCCGGTTGACGATCTGGTTCGGCGCTGCCAGTTCTCGGTCTCGGCGGTTCTTGCGGTGTTGACCGAGCTGGAGCTTGCCGGCCGGGTGGAGATGCTGCCCGGAGGAGCCGTTGTCCAGTTGCTGCCTGCCGAAATGGAGTGATCGTACGCTTCGGATCGACGCGGGCCCGGAGAGAACATGACTGACGTCGTCGTGGTTGAGTCGCCTGCCAAGGCAAAAACGATCAACAAGTACCTTGGTGATGGCTACACCGTGCTGGCCTCCTTCGGGCATGTGCGTGACCTGCCCCCCAAGGATGGTTCCGTGCTGCCCGACGAGGGATTCGCCATGAAGTGGCAGTCCGACGAGCGTGGCCAGAAGCAGGTAGCGGCCATAATAAAGGCGCTCAAGGGCGCACATACGCTCTACCTCGCCACTGACCCGGATCGTGAAGGTGAGGCGATCTCGTGGCATGTCCGCGCCATGCTGGAAGAGAAGAAGGCGCTCAAGGGCGTCGAAGTCCGGCGTGTCACCTTCAATGAGATCACCAAGGGCGCGATCCGCGAGGCGATGGCGCACCCGCGCGATCTCGATATGCCGCTGATCGAGGCGTATCTCGCCCGTCGTGCGCTGGACTACCTGGTGGGCTTCACGCTCTCGCCGGTGCTGTGGCGCAAGCTGCCCGGCTCGAAGAGCGCGGGGCGCGTGCAGTCGGTGGCGCTGCGCCTGATCTGTGAGCGGGAAGCCGAGATTGAGGTTTTCAAGCCGCGTGAATACTGGACTGTCACCGCGACGTTCCTGACGCCAAGCAACGCGCCTTTTACTGCACGTCTGACGCATCTGGACGGCAAGAAGCTTGATCAGTTCGACCTGAACAATGAGGAACGGGCGCACGCCGCCCGCGACGCCGTGCTCGGCGGTACGTTCGCGGTCAAGTCGGTCGAGCGCAAGAAGGTCAAGCGCAATCCGCCGCCACCGTTCACGACGTCCACCATGCAGCAGGAAGCTTCGCGCAAGCTGGGCATGGGCGCGCAGAACACGATGCGTACGGCGCAGCAGCTTTACGAAGGTATCGATTTGGGTGGCGAGACAGTCGGTCTCATCACCTATATGCGAACCGATGGCGTCACGATGGCGGGAGAGGCGATTACCGATATCCGCCGTCACATCGGTAAGGATTTCGGTGCGAATTACGTGCCGCCGCAGCCGCGAATCTACACCACCAAAGCCAAGAACGCACAGGAAGCGCATGAAGCGATCCGGCCTACGGATGTCAGCCGCACGCCCGCGTCTGTTGCGCGCCATCTGACGGACGATCAGCGTCGGCTTTATGAACTGGTGTGGAAGCGCGCAGTGGCCAGTCAGATGCAGTCGGCGGAACTGGATCAGGTGGCGGTCGATGTCGCCGATCAGCCGGGTCGCACCGTGCTGCGAGCCAATGGCTCGATCATCGCATTCGACGGTTTTCTCAAGCTCTATTCTGAGGGGCGTGACGAAACCGACAAGGCAGCGGACGATGAGAGCCGCATGTTGCCGCCGATGAACGAGCGCGACCCGCTCAAGCGCGAGAAAGTGGACACGGAGCAGCATTTCACCCAGCCGCCGCCGCGTTATTCTGAAGCTTCGCTCGTCAAGAAGATGGAAGAGATCGGCATCGGTCGTCCTTCCACCTATGCCTCCATTCTCGGTGTGCTGCGGGATCGCAATTACGTGCGGCTCGAGAGTCGGCGTTTCGTTCCCGAGGATCGCGGGCGACTGGTGACGGCGTTCCTCGTCTCGTTCTTCGAGCGCTATGTGGACACGCAGTTTACGGCCGGCCTTGAAGAACAGCTCGATGACATCTCGGGTGGCCGGGCCGACTGGCGCGCGGTGATGAGCGCGTTCTGGCAGGCATTCTCGGCTGCTGTCGCGCAGACAAAGGATCTGACGATCACGGAGGTGATCGACGCGCTGGATCAGGATCTCGGTTCGCACTTCTTCCCGCCGACCGATGACGGCTCCGATCCGCGTCGGTGTACGTCCTGCGGCACCGGTCGGCTCGGGCTGAAGCTTGGGCGGTTTGGCGCGTTTATCGGTTGTTCGAACTATCCGGAGTGCCAGTACACCCGCAAACTGGCCGTCGAAGGCGGAGAGGGCGATGGCGCGGATGGCCTCAAGGATGGCATGAAGCTGTTGGGCCAGCATCCGGTGACGGGCGAGGACATCACACTCAAGCGTGGGCCGTGGGGGCTTTATGTTCAGCAGGGAGAACCCAACCCTGAGGACAAGAAAGCCAAACCCAAGCGAGCCTCCCTGCCGCGTGGTCTCACCGCTGAGAGTTTGACGCTGGATCAAGCCGTGGGGCTGCTCAGCCTGCCGCGCATCGTGGGCATTCACCCTGAGTTCAAGGAGCCGATCGAGGCCGGTCTCGGACGTTTCGGGCCGTATGTGAAGATGGGAGCGATTTACGGCTCCCTAGATAAGGACGACGACGTTCTGACCGTGGGCCTGAACCGCGCAGTTGATGCTCTGGCCAAGAAGATGGCCTCCATCCGCACGCTGGGGGCGCATCCCAAGGATGGTGAGCCGGTGATGGTGCGCAAGGGGCGGTTCGGACCGTATGTGCAGCACGGTCAGGTGGTGGCCAACCTGCCGCGCGGCGAGAGCATGGACGATGTGACACTCGACGGCGCGCTCGCGCTGCTGGCCGAGAAGGGCAAGCCGCTCAAGGCAAAGGGTAAAGCGGCCACCAAGAAGAAGGCGACGACGAAAAAAGCGTCTTCCAAGAAGGTTGCAGCGGAGGGAGATGAGGAGAAGCCTACGAAGAAAGCGGCACCGCGTAAGACACCAGCAAAGAAAACCACGGCTGCCAAGAAGCCCGCAGCCCGCAAGTCTCCGGCGAAGAAGAAGGCCGCTCCCGAGGCTGAATGACGGGGGGACAGGAAGCGCATGTCTCTGGACCGGGATGCGCTTCTTTGTCTTTTGCGTCAGGCTGAGGAACCCCTCACGCCTCTAGAAATCCTGCGGCGTCTGGGACTTGCTCCTTCCGCCAAGGGCGCATTGAAGGCGCTGCTGCGGGAAATGACGCTGGAGGGTGTGTTCTGCGATCCCGCACTGGCCGGGCAGTTGCGCGGGATGCGTGATCTTCCGCGCGTGGCGGAGTTGGTGGTGACGGGGCAGGACCGCCACGGTGGATTGATCGCGTGGTTTGCAAAAGCTCCACCCTTGGCAGGCGCGATTCCGCCAGTCGTCTTTTTGCGTACAGATGCTGTCCATTTTGTGCGCCCGCGTCTGGCAAGCCGGGTGCTGGCCCGCCTTACTTCCTTGGGGCCGGGGCGCTTTGCCGGGCGTGTGCTGCGCCTTCTGGATGCGGATGGGGGCGAAACCATAGGCGTCTTGCGCACGGTGGATGGTTGTTGCGCCCCGGAAGGGGTGGATTTGACCGATCCATCCGCGATGGAGGGCACGGGCAGTGTGGTGATGCGCGCGCCCGATGGGCGTATCCGTCGCGTTCTGGGCACTCAGGACCAGCCTGCAACGCTCATGCTGGCATGTCAGCTTGAAGCCGGACTTCCTGAAGTTTTTCCCGATGAGGTGTTGCGCGAAGCCGCAGCCTGCCAGCCGATGGATGAGGCGACGGCCAGAAAACAGAGTCGTCTGGATGTGCGTGAGTTACCACTGCTGACCATCGATGGCGTGGACGCTCGTGACTTTGACGATGCGGTCTGGGCCGGAGAGATGGAGACAGGATTGCGCCTCGTCGTCGCCATTGCCGATGTCGCGCATTATGTCACCAAAGATTCGGCCCTCGATCGTGAGGCGCGGCGTCGTGGGCATTCGGTTTATCTGCCGGACCGGGTGGTGCCGATGCTGCCGCCACGCCTGTCCGAAGATCTGTGTTCTTTGCGCCCGAATGAGGGCCGGCCCTGTGTTCTCTTCGATCTACGCCTCTCGGCAGGTGGAGAGTTGGAAGGTGCTGAACTGCGCCGTGGATTCATGCGCAGTCACGCGCGCCTGACCTATGAGCGGATGCAGGCCGTGCTCGACGGGAAGGAGAAACCTCCGCAACGTATTCCGCCTGCCATGATCGGGGCGTTACGTGCGGTCGATCGGGCTCTTGCTGCAGTAGAGGTGCGGCGCGGCGTAACCCGCTGTGAGGATACGCAAGCGGTTCCGCAATTCCGTTGGGAAAACGGGCAGCCCATTCCTTACTGCGATGTGTCTTTGGCCAGTCACCGGATGATCGAGCGGTTCATGGTGATGGCCAATCATGCGGCGGCTCGACTCATGCGCAATGCGCCTCATGCGGGGCTGTTCCGTGTCCATCCCAAAGGACAGGGAGTGAACCCCAGTCGCCTGCCTGCGTTTGCATCTCCATGCCCGGCTCCCCATCACGCACTGGCGCTGGATGTGTATACGCATGTCACCAGTCCTATCCGCCGGTACGCCGATCTGCTGTGTCATCGCAGCCTGTTCGATGGTGTGGAAGAGCTCGAAGAGGATCGCGCAGCGCTTGCCGTCCATCTGGCGGCAACGGAGGGGCGGGCGGCTTGCGTGGCGGCTGTGTCATCCGCGCGACTGCTGACATGGTGTGGCGAGGTTGCAGAACGTGGCGGCCATGTTACGAATGCGACCCCGTCCGGCAGCAGGTCGCGTTGACGGATGAGAGAACAACCGGTCTGCTGTTTTTCGAAAGTGGATCAACGGGGAATCGGGTGAGGGAGAGTGGGCGTGTTCGGCCGCAATAGCGTCTTCTCCCGAGAAGCTGACAGTACGATGTCGCCCGTTTTTCGGAGACGTCCGAGACGGCTTGATCCTTCTGTAAGGAACTGTCCGCCTGGTCGTCACGCATTGAGGATGGTGGAACGCCTTCGGCGGCAGAGTTTTATGTCTGCCTGCGTCCGCTTGCGGCGTGGTTACGCCCGATTGACCTCATCGGTTCTTCTTCTGGTGGTCTGGTTGCTGGTGACGGCTGCCTGTGCGCAAGCTGCTGTTGCGCCCGCCACGGAGAGCATTGCTCCCGCAACACAGGGTTCCGCATCTGCCACGACTGATGCGCCTGTGGCGGTAGGTATGGGGCCGGACACGACACTTTTGCATTCTGTGTTTATGACGGCCATGGAGTTTCTCTCTCCCCGTACGCTTCAACCCCACACAGCCCGGCAGTTTTCGCTGTGGGGACTGGGGGGGATCGGTGCGCTGGATCCAGCGCTGCATGTGGCGGAAGGACCGGACGGTCTTGTGCTCATGCAGGGACAGGATGTTCTCATCCGTCGCCCTGTGCCGCTGGAGACGGATGTCGGGGCATGGGCGGATGTCGTGACCGATCTGCTTGCCGCGGCATGGCAACATTCGGACACTCTCAGGACGGCCGGACAAACAGGGCTTACGCAGAGTGTCTTCGATGAAATCTTCAATCATCTCGACCCCTATTCCCGGTATGTAGCACCGGCACCTGCCGAGACGGATCGGACGCGGCGCAGCGGCGCACAGGCTGGCCTTGGACTGGCGGTGACCGAAAGCACCGTAGAAATGCCGTCTCATTCCGGGGGACGGACCCGAAGCGGACGTGCGTTCGTGGTCAGTGCTGTCAACACCAACGGGCCGGCATGGCCCGCAGGCGTGGATGTGGGAGACCATATCCTGGCGGTGAACGGACGTAGTGTGACGGGGCGCAGTGCGACGGAAGTTCGCGACATGCTGGAGGGAGAAGAAGGCAGCCGGGTATCCGTGCGCTTCTTCTCTCCTGTGTCTCACAGAATGCGGACATTGACGTTTCAACGCGCCCGTGTGCCGCCCGAGACGGTTTTCGCGTTCAGTTCCGGTTCCATGGTTATTCTTCGCCTGACGTCCTTTTCATCCGAAACGGCGGAGGAGATGAGCCAATATCTCGATCAGGCGACACAGGACCGGCATCTACGTGGCGTGGTGCTGGATCTGCGCGGTAACCGGGGTGGGGTTCTACAACAGGCGGTTACGGCTGCGGCTCTTCTTCTCGACAATGGCGTGGCCGCCATCACGAAGGGACGGGATCCGCAAGCCAATCATGTCTGGGCTGTGCAGGGCGGTGACATGCTCAATCATCTGCCTGTCGTGGTGCTGGTGGACGGGCGGACCGCAAGTGCCGCCGAGATTCTGGCGGCAGCTCTGGCCGATCACCGGCGTGCGGTGGTGGTGGGGAGTTCCACTCTGGGCAAGGGGCTGGTGCAGACTGTGGCGCAGTTGCCGGATCGCGGAGAACTGTTTGTGACGTGGAGCCGGGTGATCGCGCCTTTGGGGTGGCCTTTGCAGGGATTGGGCGTGATGCCGCAATTGTGTACGAGTCGGGGGGCGCTGGACTCAGAGCGGCAGCTCAAAGCGCTGGAGGCGGGCAAGGCGGCCGATTCTTCCGCTGTTCTCGCGTCCCGCAATGTGCGCTATCCGGTGGGGGTGTCGCGTATTCTCGACATTCGCAAGGCGTGTCCTGCGGCCCTTGGCAGCGATCTCGATCTCGAACTGGCGCGTTCCCTTATCGAAAATCATACGGCTTATTCCGCGGCGCTGGCCATGATGCCCGAAGACACCGGATTGGAAGAAGCTGCCGCAGAATGAGAGAGCATGACGAGCCACGTCTGAAGACAGGGCTGTGGGTGTCCGCTGTGTTACGTCAGGCGAACATGAGCGGGCGGGGAGCCGTGCGTCTGCGCAAGGGAGACGAGGATGCGGGCGGGGTGCTTGCGATCCTCGTGAACCGTGCGCGACAGGCCGTGGTGTTGACGCGCACGATCACGGGAGAAGGTCGCCGCGCATGGATAAGAGGCACGGGAATCGCTCCCGTTTCTGAAGAAGAGGCCGCAGCTTATGTGGACCGACAAGTCCGGCGCGATCCGGATTTGTGGGTGCTGGAGTTCGAGACAGAGGATCTTGAACCGCCTTTTGAGGCACAGGTGCTACAGGATTGACAATACATGTTGCGGAAAAGTTACACCTTGCGTGGCTTTGCTTTGGCGAAGCGGAACTGTCCGACCTTTTAGGGGCTGATTGTCACGTAACGGAGCGGCGCGCAGGCGTGTGTGCAGGGCGGATACATCTCTTTGCGAGTTGCACGAACAACGGGTTTCAGCAAAACAGGGCGGGACGAATGGGTATGGGTGCCGGTCGCGTCGCTTACGATCCGCAGGAAATGGATCGGCGAAGCGGACATGAGGAGAAGGTGATGAAGCTGCGTAAAGGGTTTCTTGCAGGGTCTGTCCTGTCGGCGCCGCTCATCCTCGGTCTTCTTGCTTCCGCAGCCCATGCACAGCCTGTGCAGGGATGGTACATCGCAGGCGAAGGCGGTGCGACGTTCAATCAGGACCAGCAGGTTCGTATGAGTCGCTCTCTGCCTTATGGTCGTGACCGCTGGAAAACCGGCGCGGTCGGACTGGGTTCGGTTGGGTATGGTCTCGGCAACGGTTTCCGTGTCGAGATGGAAGGCAACTACCGCAATTCGGATTATCGCGATCTGGGCACGGCCACGATGAAAACCAAAGGCGACGGGCGACGTCAGACCTATGGTTTCATGGCCAATGCGCTGTTCGATCTCGATATCGGTAAGCCTTGGCTGTTCCCCTATTTCGGTGCTGGCATTGGCTATGGGTGGAGTCATATGGATGCGAGTTTCCGCTCCATGTCGCCGGGGCGGAACATTCAGGAGAGCATGCGCGGCACCTTTGGCGGCTTCACCTATCAGGGCATGTTCGGGCTGTCGTTCCCGGTGCCGTGGGTTGTGGGTCTGTCCGCCACGGCGGAATATCGCTTCTGGACCATGCTCGCGCCGCAATCCTACAATGCCGTTGCATATGGCAATGTCGGAGGAAGCACCAATCTGCCCAAGGAAGAAGGTCTGGCGGGTGGACATCACGACACCAAGACCGACTTCAACCATTCACTGATGCTGGGCCTGCGTTACGAGTTCAATCCGGCTCCTCCTCCGCCACCGCCTCAGACGGAGCCGCTGGTGCCGGTGCCTGCCAGCGCCCGGACCTATCTCGTTTTCTTTGACTGGGATCATAGTGATTTGACCGATCGTGCGCGTGCGATCGTGGCCGTAGCCGCGCAGGCCACGTCCCACACGGCGCTCACGCGGATCGAGGTGTCAGGCTACACCGACACTTCCGCCGCTCATCCCGGCAAGCGGGGCGAGCGCTACAACATGGAACTGTCGCTGCGGCGTGCGAACGTGGTGAAGGCGGAACTGGTGCGCGACGGCGTGGCGGGATCGCTGATTCAGGTTCAGGGGTTCGGACAGACGCATCCTCTGGTGCCGACGGGTGACAACACGCGGGAGCCGCAGAACCGACGTGTGGAAATCATACTGCGCTGAGAAGCGTTACGGTTTCATTGATGAGGGGCGAGGCCCGACCGCAGGAATGCTGGTCGGGCCTTTCTTTTCCTACAGACCGTTGAACAACGGCGTGGACAGATAGCGCTCTGCAAATGATGGAGCGATGCTCACGATCGTCTTGCCCGCATTTTCGGGACGTTTCGCCAACTGCGTGGCGGCATGCAGTGCAGCGCCCGAGGAAATGCCGATAGGGATGCCATCCATGCGGGCACAGCGGCGCGCGGCGGCAATAGCTTCACGTTCCGAAACGGCGATCACGCCGTCCAGCGCCTGCACGTCCAGCGTGGCGGGGCAGAAACCCGGCCCAATGCCCTGAATGCCGTGCGGTCCCGGCTCGTCGCCGTTTAGAACAGCGCTTTCGACCGGCTCGACAGCAAAGACTTCCACCCCTTTTTTCCGACGTTTGAGCGCATGCGCCACACCCGAGGCCGTGCCGCCAGTCCCGACCCCGGCGACGACGATGTCCACGCTGCCTGCTGTGTCCTGCCAGATTTCCTCGGCCGTGGTTTCCTCATGCACCAGAGGATTGGCCGGATTGTCGAACTGGCCCGGCATCCATGCGTCGGGCGTGGTGTCCAGAATCTCGCGCGCCCGGGCAATGGCGCCAGCCATGCCGAGCCGCGAAGGAGTGAGCTCCACCTGTGCGTCCATCAGACGCAGCATTTTGCGTCGTTCGATGGAAGCGCCTTCGGGCATCGTCACAATCAGGCGGTATCCTCGGGAGGCCGCCACAAAGGCGAGGGAGATGCCTGTGTTGCCGGAGGTTGGCTCCACCAGAACGCTGCGTCCCGGTGTGATGATGCCTTCGCGCTCAGCCGCCAGAACCATGGCGGCGCCGATGCGATCCTTCACCGAGCCGAGTGGATTGAAAAACTCCAGCTTGAGCAGAACGCGGGCTGTAAGACCATCTTCCGCTGTCATACGGGGCAGGGCGACAAGGGGCGTTCCTCCCACCACATCGACAATGGAGTCGAATACGCGTCCGCGTGGGGGCGCGAGTGAGAAAATCATGTCGGGGGAAAGGTCATGTGCGGCCATGCGGGAGCCTTCCTGTTTCTGGGTGGAAAAGGAAAATGGGGATTTCCCCCTCAAAGACAGGGACGATAGCACGGCGGATTGACGTGGATAATGTCTGGGAGGGGATTTTTCACTTTCTTGGACGGCATATGTCGCAAGACGTCATTTTGTCGGGTATCATCGTGAAAAAGACCGAGAGAGGAGAGGCGGCATGCTGCTGCGACGTGATCGCGCGATGACCGGGATATTGATCATGCTGGATGTGGCATTTCATGCTGGTCGAAGCGGGACTGTGAATGCGGCAGACATCGCTACCCGAGCCGGGCTTGCGCGCCGTGGGATCGAGCCGCTGCTTCAAACTCTTTCGAGGTCCTCCTTGCTGGAAAGTGTGCGCGGACCACGTGGTGGCTATCGGCTGGGCAGGCCCCGTCGGGACATCAGTCTTGCGGATATCGTCTCCACGATCATTGCTCCCGACAGCGAAGGAGAAGAAGGATCAACCGGTGATCTGTTCACCAAGGTTCTGGATCCTTTCTGGCGTGAAGAAGATCAGAAGATTGTGGAGCGCTTCAGAGACCTGACGCTGGATGATCTGGTGCGCAAGGCAGAAGCCGCGGGGCTGCGCCGGCCGATGGCCGAGCCGATTATGTTTTCGATCTGAGAATACAAAACGGGAGGGCTCGAAGCCCTCCCGTTTGTCGTGACCACAATGTCCCGTCGTTGTGCTTTAGCGGCGACGGCGCGCGGCGCTCGTGACCCGGCGACGAGTGGTGGTCTTCGCCTTGGTTTCGACCTTCTTGGTCTCCGGCGCTGTGACGGCCGGCTTGGGAACGGCGACACCTGTGGCGTCCACCGTAGCGTTCACGATGAGAGTATCACGCTTCTGACCGGGGCCACGGATCAGGATGGTCGTGAAGGTGTCGTTGCCCGCATAGCCGAGTGTCGGTGTGTAGGCGATCTGTGTGTGTCCATCGAGACCATACAGAAAAGCTTTGCCATGTTCGGGCTCGGGCGACACGCCGAAGGAAGCGTAAGCTCCTCCATCGGGCGGTGTGACCGAGAGCACGCAGCGTCCATCGTCACTGCGGACGGTCATGGTGCTGACCAGCGCACCATTCGGTCCCGCGACCGGAGGCGTGGTCTGGCAAACGGCCGAATTGCGGACGTTGCGGTAAGGATCGGGCGTGCCGTGAACACCGACCGGAGCGGGACCATGAGTACATCCGGCCAGAAAGCCGGCGGCCATGACGGGCATGGCCAGAATTCGCAATCGCACGTCGGAGACTCCGCCTTGGTTGCCGAATATCGTTTCCTGCACGCTGTCTGGCGGCGACTCCGCCATCCAACGCTATCGCGACACGCTCTAGAGCATCCGCGCAGTGGTTGAAAGCCACCGTCCGCACATGCAAGAGGCGCGTATTTCCGTCAGCGGGCGGAAAGCAGGCACGAAAACGGCTTTCGGGCTGCATGACTGGCATGCTGGCCCCTTGTGTATGGCCATTTCTCCGATAAAACAGCCATCTGACAGAATTACCTGATATCACACTTTCACAAAGACACTCGCCACCGGCGCGCCACGTGTGCATATCTCGGCCGCGCTCATTCTCTGGAGAGACTTCGATCATGGCCTCTGCCTTTCTTCGTCTTGCCGTTGCCGGAACGGTTTTTCTCGGCCTTTCGTTCGGTTCCGCAGCCTCGGCCGCCAGTTGTGGCCGTTCCCCGGCGCGCGAAGCCTTCGATGTGCAGGGTCTCAAGAGCGAGCTGATGGTGACGGCGCTCTCATGCAAGGTGCAGGACCGTTACAACGCTTTTGTTGGCAAGTTTCGCAGCACGCTTCTGGCGGAAGAGTCCGAGCTGAATAGCTATTTCCGCAAGATGTATGGAAAAAGCGCCCAGCGTGAGCATGACGATTACATCACCCAGCTTGCCAATGTTCAATCCGAGCGGGGATTACAGTCAGGCACGATCTTCTGTGAGCAGCGTCTGGGCATGTTCGATGAAGTCGCAGCACTCGATAATGCGCACGATCTGTCCAATTACGCGCAGGCCAAAGACATCATGCAGCCAGCGGTCTATGAGACCTGTGCGGCTCCTGCTGTCGAGAAGAGTACGCGGACACGCCGTACAACCCGCCGCGCGGTGCGCAAGATCTGATCGAGATTTCGTCGCCCGGGTCACGATCCGTGTGTGGGCGTTCTTGACGAATCAGACGTGAAGAGGGACAGACCCGGCATGAGCGATCTCTTCTCGAGTGCCGGTTCTTCCTCGCCCAAGAAGACCGAGCCTTCCGCTTCTCCTTCCCAGTCGCTGGCTTCGTCCGGTGGGAACTACGATGCCAGCGCCATTGAGGTGCTGGAAGGGCTGGAGCCTGTACGGCGTCGTCCGGGCATGTATATCGGTGGCACCGATGAAACGTCCCTGCATCATCTCGCCGCCGAAGTTCTGGACAATTCGATGGATGAGGCTGTCGCGGGCCATGCGACGACCATCGACGTCACGCTTGAGCGCGACAACTGGCTGACCATCCGCGACAATGGACGCGGCATTCCTGTCGATGCGCACCCGCGTTTTCCCGACCGTTCGGCGCTGGAAGTCATTCTCACCACGCTTCATGCGGGCGGCAAGTTCTCCGGAAAGTCCTACGCCACATCGGGTGGTCTGCATGGTGTGGGATCGTCCGTAGTCAACGCATTGACCTCAGGCTTTGAGGTGGAGGTGGCGAGAGACCGGGTGTTGTGGCGTCAGACTTATGCACGCGGAATCCCGCAGACACCGCTGGAAAAGGTAGGAGCCGTGCCCAACAGGCGTGGCACCCAGATCCGCTTTCGGCCGGATCCCGAAATCTTCGGCTCCCACGTTTTTCAACCTGCTCGCCTGTACCGTCTGTGCCGCTCCAAGGCGTTCCTGTTTCGTGGGGTGACGATCCGCTGGGCCTGCGATCCTACGCTGATCAAGGCGGGAGACACGACGCCCGTCGAGGCAGTCCTTCATTTCCCGGGTGGTCTGGCGGATAGTCTCTCGGACGAACTTGGTCCCAATGCGCTGCTTCTGGCACCGCTATGGGCTGGTGAGGCGGCGTTGCCGGATGACGGCGGTCGGGTGGAATGGGCTATCGCCTTCCTCGAATCCGGTACCTCTAGTTTCCTCTCGTTCTGCAACACCATCCCCACGCCGCAGGGAGGAACGCACGAGGCAGGGTGCCGCACGGCTCTCGTGAAGGGTTTCCGTGTGTGGGGTGAGCAACGCTCTAACAAGCGGGCGAGCATCGTCACGGCGGAGGACATTCTTGGTGTTGTCGCAGCGCAGCTCTCCGTATTCATTCGTGACCCGCAGTTTCAGGGGCAGACCAAGGAAAAGCTGACCAGCGCGGGAGCTTCAAAACTGGTCGAGACCGCATTGCGGGATCGTTTCGATCACTGGCTCTCGGCCAACCCGACGCAGGCCGATTCTCTACTGGCCTTCGTGGTTGAGCGAGCGGAAGATCGTCTGCGTCGTCGTGAGCAGAAAGAGACGCCGCGCAAGAGCGCGACCCGGCGCTTGCGTTTGCCGGGCAAGCTGACGGACTGCACGCGCGAGCGGGCAGCGGAAACCGAGATATTTCTGGTGGAGGGCGATTCCGCTGGCGGCTCCGCCAAGCAGGCCCGCAACCGTGAGACTCAAGCAGTGTTGCCACTGCGAGGAAAGATACTGAACGTGGCCAGCGCGTCGGCAGAAAAGCTACGAGGTAATCAGGAACTGAGCGATCTGGTCGAGGCTCTGGGGTGTGGAGTGGGAGATCGCTTCGAACTCACCAAGCTGCGCTACGGTCGCGTCATCATCATGACGGATGCCGATGTGGATGGTGCCCATATCGCGTCGTTGCTTATGACCTTTTTCTATCGCGAACTGCCTGAGTTGATCCGGGCCGGACGCCTCTACCTCGCGCAACCGCCGCTCTACCGTCTCACGCAAGGAGCGAAGACGATCTATGCGATGGATGACGCCGATCGTGAGCGAAAGATACGTTCAGGGTTCAAGGCCAACGCCAAGGTTGAAGTTTCGCGCTTCAAAGGGTTGGGCGAGATGCCGCCCAAGGATCTGAAGGAAACAACCATGGACCCGTCACGGCGCACGCTTTTGCGTGTCGTGGCGCGGCCTGAAGACCGGATGGAAACGCGCGAGCGGGTGGAGAGCCTGATGGGGCGCAAACCCGAACTGCGGTTCGCGTTCATTCAGGAGCACGCCCAGTCTCAGTCTGTGGACACGCTGGATATCTGAAATCTATGGGTAATTCATTTTATTTTATAATAGTAGTAGTAAAGAAGGGTTTTTATTTAACATAGAGAATAAAACATATTAAAGGCGGGAATAGATAAGAAGATTAAGTAAAGCTTCTCGAACAGGAAGTTGCCCCATCATGCAAGGGGAGGTCGACCTTTGCTAAGGGAATGGTGATTGAAGCACTATTCATATTCGGTTCGAAGAAAATGGAGATCCTGCCGTGAAACTCTATTATATTGTACAGGCCATTAGCAGCCTGTCGGATTGGGTTGCCCTGTGAAGGGGGGAGATTGTAAGAGCCTTTTTTGGAAATTTGATATACCGGGTTTTTAAGAAGTGCGGCGCGTGATTCAAGCTACGAATGTGGACGCCAGAGTAGCGAGGCGGGGTGGCCGGGATCACGCGCAAAACGAGACGCTATTCGTCTAACCTGACCGATAAGGAATGGGAGAGCGTAACACTTCTGATGTCGCCTGTGCACCGGCGTGGCCGGAAGCGGACAACGGATTTCCGTGAGATCATCAATGCGCTACGTTATCGTGTTCGTCCAGGCTGCGGGTGGGAGATGCTGCCGGTTCACTTCGGTCCATGGCAGACGGTTTACTGGTGGTTCTGCAGGTTGATGCGCCGTTTTCTGTTTCAGACCATTCATGATGTCTGTCTAATGCTGGATCGGGAGGCAGCTGAACGCGAGGCCAGTCCCTCAGGCGGTGTTATCGACAGCCAAAGCATCAAGGCGCCCATGTGGCAGGCCGGGGTTCTGACGCAGGCAAGAAGATCGTTGGTCGCAAGTGCCACATCGCGGTTGATACGGATGGCCGGCTTCTTCTGGTCAGGCTCACTCCTGCCGATATTTCAGACAGCGCAGGCGGTCAGATGATCCTTGATGTTATCCGCTGGCGTCGCCTGGTAAAGGACTACGAACAGTGAATCGATGTCGCAGAAGCCATGCTCCACATTGCTATGGGAAACATCATGCTACGCCGAAACGCTCATCCTTGAATTTCCAAAAAGATTTTGAGAGCTAACCGGGGTGATGCGTTTTTTCATATGACATATCAATAATTTATATATTTATGTCATTATGTAGTTCTTTCTGTTTACATAATTAATTTTTACTTTACCAATTTAAATAATTCCCATTCGTGCAATTCTTTTCTGTCACACATTAATTTTCCGTCCGGTGATGATGAGAGAAATCTATTTTGAGTTTTATTTAAAAATGATACAAAATTACCATCTCTGTAAATATCATATTTAATTTTCCGAAGGCATCGTGATTCACCTTGTAGTGTTAAGCATATTTTGCTTTCTGATTCTATAAACGCATTGTTTTTATCTGTGAAATTTACGTATAAATATTCATAGTCATCTGTTTTTTCATTCTTGGATGTTACGATTCCAGTGCGTTTTTCTACTAGAAGAAATTTATTATGGATACTAATTAATTTATATTTCTCAATAACACCGTGGTTATGTTCTGTTTTTTGAGAATTTGAGTTTTCCCATATTCTAGATTTTATTAAATCATAAATGAAAAGACTTAAGTGTTCTGGATCTTTGATAACCATATCACCATAATGATCGCTATTTTTCTGTAAACTTGGTGTTTGTACATAGGATATTTTTGCATTATTTATTTTGTCCATTAAATAAAAATTGGAAGAATACCGATCACCATGACAAAGAGCGATTCCTTTTGGTGAGTAGGAAAAAATGCTATTGTGAAACGCAGAGCCAATAAATCCGCAGACGGGTCTTGCGGGATTAAAAATGCCTAATTGAATTTCAATGCTATGTTCTTGTGGGTGAACAATATCAAATCCCATTTTTGAGAGGTGCTCTTCAATTTTTTCTTCGTTTTTAAATTTGCGCATACCTGAAAAACGAGATCTAGAAAGATAAATCGGTTTTGTTGTTTCATAAGATTGACCATGAAGATGCCCAAGAGAATTGCAAAAAGTTGCAAAAATTTTGTGAGAAAAATGATTTTCTTCAAAAGACGCGGCAGAAACAATTAAATTATGTATCTTTGTTGCGTGATTGAAAATAATGAAATTTTCCTTCTTTAGATCTAAAAAGGAAAAAATTTTTTAACCCAAGCTAATGAAAAAAGATAATTTAAGTCAAAAGCGCTATGTATTAAAATTTTTTTATTTTGATATATGTGTGGTTGACACCAAAATCTAGGCAATGTCTCTGTAATAAAATGTCCAAAATGGTTTGATATGTGGCCTCCATAAAAATAAATATAATCTTCAGCTCGATTATGATCTCCTAATGGATTGATGCAAGAAGAAGTGGATTGTCCAACAGAATGGTTTGGCCATCCCCTTCTTGTAGAAGCATTGGTTATCAATCTTCCAAATTGATCATATATTCCATATTCCACGTCTTTATCTGTGTTTAGTTTTGATCTTGGTATGTATAAAATATTTCTATATATATTTGTTTCTGGCTCTTCGTCTATTACTTTTAGCCCAAAAAGGTCTGTATTTGCTTGTTGATATTTCACTTTATTATCCCTTTAATTCATTTTATTTGAAAGATTTATATAAAATTTCTAAATTATTTTTTAAAATTTTCAGTGGTCCCGACCAGTCCAGCGGTCGATCCTGCTGATAGATTTTTACCGTGTCATACCAAGGTGAGTCGGTTCGGCCGGAGAGCCAGCGCCAGCACTGGTCGTAGCGCGACAGGAGCCAGACGGGTTTACCAAGTCCCGCCGCTACATGGGCTGTGGAGGTGTCCACGGCAATCACGAGATCAAGGTTGGAGATCAGGGCCGCCGTGTCTTCAAAATCGTGCAGATCGGCTGTGTGATCGATAAGCCGCATGCCGACAGGCGGTGTTTTGGCCTGAAACGCCTGTTCACCGATCTGCAGGCTGTAAAACACGGCTTCCGGGGCACTCCGGACCAGAGGTGCGAGTGTGGCGAGTGTGGTGGAACGCCTGCGATCGGCGATTTCTGCTTCACGAATTTCCCTGTGCGGCGCACCAGCCCACACGAGACCGATGCGCAGAGGGCGTTGACCGGGCGTGTCCTGTGTCAACCGCTCTGCCCAGAAACGGACCTTCTCTGGATCGGAATGAAGAAAGCCTTCGGAAGAAGGCAATGTGTCCAATGTGATTCCCAGAGCGCGTGGGAGAGACAGGATCGGGCATTGTAGATCGTGCGGAGGAATTGGGTCGTTTTCCGTCACGAATGTGAGAGCGGGAAAGGAATGTGACAACAGGGTATGCAGTTCCGGGCGCATGCGCACGATCACATGGCCACCGCGTTTGGCCGCCAGAGGAAGGAACCGGGCAAACTGGATCATGTCTCCAAAGCCGCCCTCGGTGTGAATGAGAAGCGTCTTGTCAGGAAAGGCTTCCCCATTCCACAACGGCCCCTCGATCCCGTGCCACTTCGTGGTTCGGGTTTTCCAGCGCCATTCGTATTCCTCGAACCCATCTTTGTAATTTCCGCTGGCAAGCAGCGAGATGGCATGGTTCGTGCGATTTTCGGCGTTCTCGGGGGCAAGATTGACGGCAGCCTTGTGAAACTTCTGGGCCAGTTCATGTTGCCCACGACAATCCAGCGCGACACCGAGGTTGCTCAGGGCCAACGCTTGTCCCGGATTAAGGCGCAGACAGTTGGAATAGGCGGTGATCGCCTCGTCATGACGCTGGAGCGACTGAAGCGCATTGCCGAGATTGGACCACGCATCCGCTAACTTCGGATCCAGTGTCACGGCACGGGTCAGCTTTTGCAGGGCCGGTTCGAAGACGCCGAGAGAGCAGAGGAGGCCACCGTAATTACTGAGTGTTCGCGCGTCGTCGGGATTGGCTGAGAGACGGGCCCGGTAATCCGCCTCGGCTTCAGGAAAACGTCCGGCAAGCTGAAGCGCTTCTCCGGTTTCGGGAGGGTGTTCTGAGACGGTGGAATCGGCGGTCGTGCGTGTCATGTTCTGACGGTGGCACGACCGGTTTAAGAAGCGGTGAGCGTGGCGCTCAGGTGAACTGATCGCCCAGTGCGGGACGGTTGAGCATCGAGAGAAGTTCGCGCCGTGTGTCGGAGTTTTCGCGGAAAACGCCGAGCATCCGGCTTGTCACCATCGACACACCGGGACGATGCACGCCGCGTGTGGTCATGCACTGGTGTCCGGCCTCGATGATGACGGCGGTGCCATAAGGTTCCAGCACCGTGTTGATCGTGTTGGCGATCTGGGCCGTCAGGCGCTCCTGAATCTGGAAGCGCCGGGAATAGGCGTCCACCACGCGGGCCAGTTTGGAGATGCCCACCACGCGACGGCGCGGCAGATAGGCCACATGCGCGCGTCCGATGATGGGCACCATGTGGTGTTCGCAGTGGCTCTCGATGCGGATATCGCGCAGGAGGACGATCTCGTCGTAATCCTCCACTTCCGAGAAGGTGCGCGCCAGCAACTCTTCGGGATTGATCTGGTAGCCCTCGAAGAACTCATCATAGGAACGCACCACACGAGAGGGCGTGTCCAGAAGACCCTCTCGTTGGGGATCCTCACCGGCCCAACTGAGGAGAACGCGAACGGCTTCCTCGGCCTCCTCACGGGAGGGGCGGGACGGCGGGACGGATGTGGTCATGAAAGCTCTCTGGCTGATCGGAACTGGAATCCGGGGCGCGCTCAGTGCACGAGACCGGCGTGATAAGGGCAGTCGAGGCTGAAGGGCGGAATGCGGATGTCGAAATGGCGTCCGGTCGTCGCGTCCTCCATGCGGTAGCTGCCGCGCATGATGCCGCTGGGTGTGTCGAGGGAGGCGCCGGAGGTGTATTCGAAGGCGTTCCCCGGTTCGATCAGGGGCTGTTCGCCCACCACGCCTTCACCACGGATACGTTCGATTTGTCCCTGCGCGTCGATGATTTCCCACATGCGCTCGAGAAGCTGAACGGGGTGGTCGCCCAGATTCTCGATGCGGATGCGGTAGCCCCAGCAATAGGACTGTTCGTCCGGCTGGGACTGGTCATCCAGCCAGAACGGCCGGACGACGACATGGATGTTCTCCGTGGTGTCCTCATAGGCCGGCAGCGCCGCGATCGCTTCGTTCAGCGCCTCTTCAGGATCGGTGAAGAGTTTCGGCGGCATTGGTGGCCGTGAGGACATGTCGGATCGTTTCCTTTTCCGTAAACGGATGTGTCAGCGCGCGGGCGCGAAACCGCGCGCCGTGAGAGCGGCCGCGCCACGCGCCAGATCGTCTATCAGATCGGCGGAATCTTCCAGTCCCACGGACAGGCGGATCGCGCCATCGGAAATGCCCAGACGGGCGCGTTCCTCAGGGCCGATCTTCATATGGGTGGTGGTGGCGGGGTGTGTGGCCAATGAACGCGCGTCTCCAAGATTATTGGAGATCAGGATCACGCGCAGCGCATCGAGAAACGCGAACGCACCCGCT
Source organism: Acetobacter estunensis (assembly GCF_019083805.1). GTDB lineage: Bacteria > Pseudomonadota > Alphaproteobacteria > Acetobacterales > Acetobacteraceae > Acetobacter > Acetobacter estunensis_A. The sequence goes on along the minus strand of NZ_JAHRDV010000001.1, from coordinate 232,034 downwards.
TGGCCGCCCGCGACCTCGAACGCAACCAGCGAACCGAAGCCGCTCATCTGCTTTTTGGCCAGTTCGTGCTGGGGATGGTCGGCCCGGCCCGGATAGCGGACGCTGACGATGCCCGGCGCCTGCGCCAGCCAGTCGGCCACGATGGCGGCGTTGCGGGTCATGGCGTCCACGCGCAGGTTCAGCGTTTCCAGCCCTTTGAGCATCACCCACGCATTGAAGGGGGAGAGTGCATTGCCAGTGTTGCGTGTGAACGGCAGCACGGTCTCGTCGATCCATTCCTTGCGGCCAAGGATGGCCCCGCCAAGCACGCGGCCCTGACCGTCGATGTGTTTGGTGCAGGAATACACCACCACATCCGCCCCCAGTTCGAGGGGCTTCTGATAGACGGGAGACGCAAAGGCGTTGTCCACCACGACGATGGCGCCGGCCTTATGCGCAAGATCGCTGATGGCGCGCAGATCGAGCACATCGAGCATGGGGTTTGACGGGCTTTCCAGCAGTACGGCGGCTGTGAGCTTGCTCAGAGCTTCAGCCCATGCGTTCAGATCGCCGCCGTCCACGAACACTGTCTCCACACCGTAGCGGGGGAGCAGGTTGGCGATGATCCAGTGGCATGAGCCGAACAGCGCGCGGGATGCGACGACACGGTCTCCCGCTTTTACCTGCGCGAGCAGGGCGGATGAGACGGCGCCCATGCCCGTGGCCGTGGCAACGCAGGCTTCCGCGCCCTCGATTTCGGCCAGACGACGCTGAAGAGCGTCCACCGTAGGATTGCCGAAACGGGAATATTGATAATGCGTGGCTTCGCCGGTGAAGGTGGCGGCGGCCTGCTCGGCGCTGTCATAAGCAAAGCCGGAGGTGAGGAAAATGGCCTCACTCGTCTCGCCGTAAGGCGTGCGCTCGACCCCACCATGGATTAGGCGGGTGGCGGAACGCCATGAACGGGAGATGTCGGACGTATTGGACGGGACGGTCGTGTCAGTCATGGATGATCTCGGTTCCGTTCTGCCCGCAGGAAGCACGTGACCCGGATGTGACGGATCGAAGCGCGCCCCCGTGCGAGGGTAATCGACCGTGGAAACCTGGCGGATGCGCCGATCCATGCCAGAGCCTCTTTAGCGCGTTTCTTTAACCTCGCCGCAAGCCGGCCATACAAATCACGAGGTCCGTCCCTTTCGGGCGACGGAAAAGGCGTTATCGCGGAAGAGCGGGGTCGGCGTCAACTGCGCGACGGTCGGGGCGGTTGCGTGCTCAGGGCACAGGGCGCAGACAGGCGCGGCCGGTTGAGAAGCTGACGAGCGCGGGAGGCAGCGTTGTGATCGTGTTTGCCGATTTGAGCAGCGCCCGTCCGCCGTCTGACCAGCCGGCCAGTCCAATGGCGGGACGATCGAACGGACCGCTGACCCGAATGGGAATATCGAGTGCGAGTGCTGCCGCTGCCCGACTCTGAAACGCAAGATCGAAGCGACGGGCGACAAGGTCGAAGCGGGCCGCGCCCACAATGGAGCCGATACCCGTGCGGATACGCAGGGGCATCACCGTGCCGTTCCCCTGATGTAGGGTGAGGGCGCCGAGCAGACAGGTAACGGGTGTCGTGCCACCCTTGCGGCGGAAAAGCAGGCCGATATCGGTGGAGGCGACGCCGATGACTTCCTGCGCGATGGCACCTTCGTTCATTCCGGCAACCGCCTGAAGATCGGCGATCCGGGTGGCCTGATTGAGTGTGCGCACGCCTTGCGCGGTGACTGCGGCGCGCAGGGAAAGGCTCCCGTTGATGGGTATGGGCGCAAAACCGGCCTGCTTGCGGAAACGGTCGATGTCCGCGCGGGTGACATCCACATTGGCCTGAATGTCCGATCCGCGCGCGGCCGTGCGGATGATGCCCGAAGCCGCGATGTGACCACCCAGCCAGTCAAAGACGAGGGAAGGAACGTCCACCAGTCCGGGTTTCTGCACGAGTGCGACGGACGCATCGGTGAAGGTGAGGGCATTGTAACGCACATTCTTGGCGGAGAGCCGCACGTTCAGCAGGGGATCGGGTTTGGCGGGCGCAAGAAAAGGAATGTCCGTGTCCGGGCGAGACGGTTGCGCCGACTTCGTGGGCGAAATGAGAGCGTTGAGATCCAGCCGGGAAAAATCCATCGTGCCGCTGATGCGGTCGGGTGCACCTTTGCTGCCTTCCGAGAAGGTCACATCGGCATCCGTGATCGGACTGTCACCCAGATGACCATGCGTATGGCTCAGCTTCCAGTCATCGCCCGTGTGGATGAAGTGGCCGTCCAGAGCGAGGGCGAGGGGAAAGGTATCAGGCTTTTCTCCCGCAAACGCCATCAGGGGCGCCGATGTGGGGGTGTTCAGCCTGAGCGCGCCATCCACGCCGTCGAAATTGAGCAGATCTGTGGCGGTGCCGTTGAGATCGAGCGTCAGATCGCCGGACGTGGCGTGTAGATCGAGTGTGGCGGGGCGATTGCTCTGTCGCAGCGTCGTTATAGGCCCGAGTTGCGCAGTCAGGACGATGGGGGCGGCGTTGTAAGAACCGGATACGTTCATCCGCAGCGGCGCGTGATCGTCAGACGATACGAGCGTCACGTTGTCCAGTCCGATGCGATAGGAGTGTCCTTTCGCGGAACGGTAGATGACCTCGCTCTCATGAATGGTGGCCTGACGCAGGCCGGGAAATCCGCTCATGCCCGAGGATTTGGAAGCCGTATCAGGGTGAGAAGAAGGCGGGCCGAAACGCCAGTTGGGCGTGCGGTCGGGCGTGCGCTCGAACAGGCCCGAGAAGCGCGTGATGATGAGGTCGCGTGTTTCGATCGGACCATGCAGCAGTGAGGTCAGGCGGATATGCCCGTGCAGATGACCGAGCGTGATCATTTCGGGGCGGCTGCCGTGGGGAATGTTGCCGATGGAGACGTCGTCCATGTCCACTGTCAGCCATTGCCCGGGGGTGACATGGAGCGCGCCGATATGCACCGCACGTCCTGTTGCTGCGGCAAGTTTGCGTGTCGCAAATGTCCTCAGGTCCACCTGCCATAGGGCGAGCGTGGTTGTTGTCGCGGCGGCAAGGCCGAGGCCGAGAGTAATGAGAGCGATACGAGTGGATCGGCGCACGGCGACTACCTGCCTGTTAAAGGGATGTGCTTCTTGCCGTCAGACGGCAAAACACGAAACCCCTGTCAGACAGATTGCCGAGTGTTCCATTCGGCGTGGAGTGCGCTCAGGAAGAGCTGGGCGCCGGAAGTGATATAGGCGCGTGAGTCGTCTTCATTGATGTTCTTGATGACCAGTGCGTTGAGCATGAGTTCGCCCACGGTCATGCCAAACAACTGACGCGCACGCTGTTCAATGTCGGTTTCAGGGTGTCCCTGAGCGGCGCAATAGTCACGCAGCCAGCGTTTGAAGACATTCGTCTCCCCGCCATCCTTGAGCGACAGCATGATGTGACGGATATCTTCGGACTCGGAGGCACTGGCGATGATGGCGCGAATCAGCTCAATGGCCTCGGGACGGATCAGCCGTGCGGCGATATCCTGTAAAAGTCCGATCAGTTCATCCTCGGGTGTGGCCGCATCGACACGCACGCAAGGAGAAAAGCAGAACAGGCGGGCTCCGATAAGGGCGTGAAAGAGTTCCTGTTTGGAAGGGAAAAGCTGATAGAGCGTGCGCTTGGACATACCCGAACATTGGGCCACCTTGTCCATGGAAGCGGCCTGGTAACCATATGTCTGCAACACTTTGTCGGCCGCGCCGAGAATCTTCTCGCGACGTTCGCATTCCGCCATCTCGGGCGGACGCCCCGGCCCGCGTGCGGCGGCGCAGCAGTCGGTTTCATGAGGGATGCGCGCGTTCATGTCATCTTTCGTGTGCGCCATCGGAATGACCCTGTCCAGATGAGACAATGCGACGCTGCCATCTTGACCGTAGTTTTGGAAACTATGTAGTTTTAATTTCATCATGCAGCCGGATTCGTGGCGAGGTTCTCAGACGTGTCGGAGAATCCGGCGCGGGTTCGGCTTTTCTCTCCTTTGGTTGCCCGGGATGTGCTCGTGAAAAGACCTGTCTGTCTTCGCGCTTCGGCCACATGTGTTTCGATCGCGAGCCTGTTTTTGCTGGGAGCCTGCGGGCGCAAGGCACCTCCACCAGCCGCCGCTCCGCCGCAGAAGGTGGAGGTGCTAACCCTGCAACCGCAATCGGTGCAGGTTCACACCCAGTTGCCCGGTCGTATCTCGGCCTTCGAGATCGCCATGGTGCGCCCGCAGGTCAACGGCGTGATCCTCAAGCGCTATTTCGTCGAAGGCACGGATGTGAAGGCGGGGCAGCAGCTCTACCAGATCGATCCCAGTGCTTATCAGGCTGTCTATGACAGTGCGACCGGACAGCTTGCGCAGGCGAAAGCCAATGCCGTGACGGCGCGGGCCAAGCTGGAACGTTATGGGCCGCTCATGAAGGCGCATGCCGTCAGTAAGCAGGAATATGATGACGCGCTGGCGTCTTCCCGCGCAGCCGACGCTCAGATTCTCGTCGCGAAAGGGCAGGTAGAGGCCGCCGCCGTCAATCTGCGCTACACGCGCGTCAATTCTCCCATCGACGGGCGTATCGGTCGCTCTCTGCTGACGGTTGGCGCGTTGGCGACGGTGGGGCAGACGTCCAATCTGGCAGTCGTCACAAAGCTGGACCCGATTTACGTGGACGTGAACCTGCCGGCGATTTCGCTGCTGCGCATCCGCCGTGAGGTGGCCTCGGGGCGGATTCACACGAATCCCGATCATTCCGTGCCGGTGACGCTCCAGATGGAGGACGGTTCAACCTACGAATCTCCCGGCAAGATGCAGTTCAGCGAAGTGAACGTGGATCAGGACACCTCCACGGTCGTTGTGCGCGCCCTCTTCCCCAATCCTGACCGACTGTTGCTGCCGGGCATGTATGTGCATGCCACGCTCGATGAGGGCACGGACCCGGCGGCCATTCTGGTTCCCCAGCAGGCTGTGACCCGCAACAGTCACGGGGATCCGCAGGTCGTGGTGCTGGATGCGGACGACAAGGTGGCACAGCGTCCCATCACGACAGGGGCGACACAGGGGACGGACTGGGTGGTGACATCCGGGCTGAAGGCCGGTGATCGCGTCGTGGTCGTGGGTCTGCAAAAGATTCATCCGGGCCAGAAAGTGTCGCCCGTGCCTTTCTCTGATGCGGCTCCGGCCAGCGGAGCGAAGTAAGGCCCATGTCTCTCTCGCGCTTTTTCATCGACAGGCCGGTTTTCGCATGGGTGATCGGCCTGATCATCATGCTCGTCGGCGGTGTGGCCATCTTCCGGATGCCCATTGCCCAGTATCCGTCCATTGCACCGCCGCAGGTTGCCATTTCGGTGACCTATCCGGGAGCGTCGGCCGAGACGGTCAACAACACGGTGGTCCGTCCGATCCTCCAGCAGATGTTCGGGCTCGATCACCTCGAATACATCTCGGCGCAGTCTTATGCGTCCGGGCAGATGGAGATCGATCTCACTTTTGCGCAGGGCACCGATCCCGACATCGCGCAGGTACAGGTGCAGAACAAGCTCCAGCTTGCCGAGCCACGTCTGCCCACTGAAGTGACGGCGCAGGGCATCACGGTGGCCAAGGCCGTGAAAAACTTCATGATGGTCGTGGCCTTCATCTCAACCGATGGGTCCATGACGGCGCAGGACATTGCGGATTACGTGGCGTCCAACGTGTCCGATCCGCTCTCGCGTGTGTCGGGTGTGGGCGACCACACGCTGTTTGGCTCCGAATACGCCATGCGTATCTGGCTCAGCCCGCAGAAACTGTACAGCTACGGCCTGGCGGTAGGGGATGTGCAGACCGCCATCGAGGCGCAGAATCTTCAGGTGTCATCGGGTGAACTCGGTGGTCTACCAGCCAAGGCTGGAGCGCGTCTGGATGCGACCATTATCGGTCCCACACGTCTGACTTCGCCCGAGGAATTCGGCAATATCCTACTGAAAGTCATGCCCGATGGTGCGCAGGTGCGTGTGCGTGATGTCGGCAAGATCGAGTTCGGGGCGCAGAGCTACAACTTCAGCTCACTTTATAATGGTCAGCCAGCCGCGGGTATGGCGCTCAAACTGACGCCGGGCGCCAACCAGTTGACCACGGAAGCGGCGGTGCGCGCGGAAATCGCGCAGCTTGAGAAGTTCTACCCACCAGGGCTCAAGACGGTCTATCCGCTCGACACCAAGCCGTTCATCGTGCTGTCAATTGAGGAAGTGGTCATCACGCTGGCAGAGGCGATCGGTCTCGTCTTTCTCGTGATGCTGATCTTCCTGCAGAATTTTCGTGCAACACTCATTCCGACCATCGCCGTGCCGGTGGTTCTGTTGGGCACGTTCGGCATCCTTTCCGCACTCGGGTTCTCCATCAACACTTTGACCATGCTGGCCATGGTGCTGGCCGTGGGCCTTCTGGTCGATGACGCCATCGTGGTGGTGGAAAACGTCGAACGTGTGATGACGGAAAAGGGATTGTCTCCGCATGAAGCGGCGCGCGTCTCGATGGACGAGATATCGGGCGCACTGGTGGGGATCGTGCTGGTGCTGACCGCCGTGTTCCTGCCTATGGCAGCGTTCTCAGGCTCCACAGGCGTGATTTATCGCCAGTTCTCCATCACCATTGTCGCAGCCATGTGGCTATCGGTGCTGGTGGCCATGGTGATGACACCAGCGTTGTGCGCGACGATGCTCAAGCCGGGACAGCACGAAAAGACCAAGGGGCTGCCCGGATGGTTCAACCGGCAGTTCACACGCCTGACGAAAGGCTATCTGCATGGCGTGCAGTTCGTCATTGGCCACAGGCTCGTGTCATTGGTGGCGTTCGCCGCGCTGACAGGATGCGTGGTGTTCCTGTTCATGCGACTGCCGGGTGGATTTCTGCCCGATGAGGATCAGGGGCTGATCTTCGGTCAGGTGACGTTGCCGCCCGGATCGACGCAGGAGCAGACGGCGAAGGTCACGAAGAAGGTCTCCGACTACATTCTCAAGACCGAAGGCGACAACGTCGAGTCCGTCTATGTGATGAACGGGTTCAACTTCGCCGGGCAGGGACAGAGCGCGGGCGCGTTCTTCGTCAAGCTCAAGGATTGGGAGGTGCGTCCGAAGGCGAGTCAGGCGTCAACTGCCATTGCCAACCGCGTCATGATGCATTTCTGGGGAGACCCGGAGGCGCAGATTTTCGCCATCAATCCGCCCGCCGTGCTCGAACTGGGCAATGCCACGGGTTTCGATCTCGAACTGGAAGATCGCGGGCATGTCGGTCATGAGAAGCTACTTGCCGCGCGCAACATGGTTCTCGGTCTGGCCGCCAAGGACAAGCGCCTGATGGCGGTGCGTCCGAATGGCATGGAAGACGCGCCGCAATATCACCTCGATATCGACCGCGAAAAGGCCAATGCGCTGGGCGTGTCGGTGGCGGACATCAACACACTCGTCGAAGGGGCGCTTGGCTCGATTTATGTGAACCAGTTCATGCGCGACGACCGTGTAAAGCAGGTCTACATTCAGGGTGAGCCATCGGCGCGTATGCTGCCGATCGATCTCAACGCATGGTATCTGCGCAATACCAGCGGCACGATGGTGCCCTTCAACGCCATTGCGAGCGGTCACTGGATCACGGGTCCGCAGAAGGTGGAGGATTATAACGGCCTCAACGCCTTCGAGATCCTTGGACAGCCGTCCAGCGGTTACAGTTCGGGCGATTCCATCACAGCGATCGAGAGCATTCTGGCAAAACTGCCGGAGGGGATCGGGTATGAATGGACGGGTCTGTCCTTCGAACAGATGGCATCCGGTTCTTCAACCGGTCCGCTCTATGCGCTGGCAGCAACGGTCATTCTGCTCTGTCTCGCCGCTCTTTATGAAAGCTGGGCCATTCCCATTGCGGTGATTCTCGTCATTCCGTTGGGCGTCCTCGGTGCTATTGCCGCAACCCTGTGGCGCGACATGGACAACGACGTGTATTTCCAGGTCGGGCTGCTCACCACCGTGGGACTGGCGGTGAAAAACGCGATCCTGATCGTGGAGTTCGCCAAGGCCAATTTCGAGGGTGGACAATCGCTGGAAGAGGCAGTGCTCAATGCCGGTCGTGAGCGTCTGCGACCGATCCTCATGACGTCCATCGCCTTCGTGCTGGGTGTCTTTCCGCTCGCCATTGCCAGCGGCGCCGGATCGGCGGCGCGTGAAGCCATCGGCACGGCCGTTGTGGGCGGCATGCTCACGGCCACTTTTCTGGCCGTCTATTTCGTGCCGCTGTTCTTCGTGCTGGTGCTGCGCCTGTTCCGTGTGACGCGGATGTCGGAGCGTGGAGATGGTGGCGGACATCCGCCCGTTGCGGCCCCGGAGGCGAGTTGATGAACGTGGTCATGAAGAAGCACCGTCGTCCGGGATGCGGGGCGATGGTGGCGCTCGCGGGCGTCCTGCTGGCGGGTTGCACGATGGAGCCCACCTATCATCGTCCGGCACCACCGCTGGCAAAGACCTTTCCCAAGGCGCCCGACATGGGCACCAAGGATGCGAGCGCCAAGACAGACGCTGCGCTGCAGACGCCCGCTTCCGATATCGGCTGGCAGGATTTTTTCACGGATCCGCGCCTGAAGGCGTTGATTGGGATCGCGATGCGGGAGAACCGTGATCTGCGCTCGGCCGTCGCCAGTATCGCGCAGGCGGCTGGCCAGTACGATGTGCAACATGCCTCTCTGTTCCCCGCGATTGGGGCGACGGGAGCGGCGATGTACATGCAGCCATCGCAGACTGCCGGTTTCAGCTTTGCGCCGGGTGTCGGTGAAAACATCTCGACTTTCCGTTATTACACGGCCGGTATCGGTTTTTCGTCCTATGAGATCGATGTGTTCGGTCGCATCCGCAGTCTCTCGCATGCGTCTGCGGAAGCTGCTCTCAAGCAGGTGGCAACCGAGCGCGCGTTGCGGATCAGCATCGTCTCACAGGTGGCGAATGCCTATCTGGCGTGGCTGGGTGATCGGGAAGTGTTGCAGATCGCCAATGAGGCTGTAGCCAATCTTGAAGAAAATCTGCGCTTGATTCGTCTGCGTTACGACCATGGAGAAGAAAATCTCCTGACCGTGCAGCAGGCGCAGACTCAGGTGGATCAGGCTGCTCAACTCCGGGCGCAGCAGATGCGTTTGGTGGCGCAGGACGAAAACGCGATCACGCTGTTGATCGGCGCGCCCATTCCCGACACTCTCCCGCCACCGCGTCCGTTGGGTGAACAGACGCTGATGGCCGATGTGCCGGAAGGTCTTCCCTCCGATCTGTTGTATCGCAGGCCCGATATCATCGCGGCAGAACACGACCTGTTATCCGCCAATGCCAATATCGGTGCGGCGCGGGCGGCATTCTTTCCGAAATTCACGCTTACGGCAACCGATGGCCTGAGCAGTCTGATGTGGCATCGGCTGTTTACCGCGCCTGCGACCACATGGGGGCTTCAGCCCAACATCACGATCCCGATTTTCACTTGGGGACAAAACCGCGGGAATCTTGAAGTCGCGAAAGCCGAGCGTGACGTGAGGGTGGCGGCTTACGAAAAGGCCATTCAGACAGCGTTCAAGGAAGTGTCCGATACCTTGGTGGCGCGCCCGACCTATATGGAAGAAGCGCATCGCATGGACGATCTGGTTCATGCTTCCTCGGAGTCCTACCGACTTTCGCGGATGCGCTATGAGGCGGGAACGGATTCCTATCTCAATCAGCTCGTTGCGCAGAGGACGCTGCTTCAGGCGGAGCAATCCCGTGTCGCGGTGCTGGTGGCGCGCTATGAAAATCTTGTCACTTTCTATCGGGCACTCGGAGGCGGATGGAGCGAGAAAACCCTCCGCTCGCCTCGTGTTCCCGCGAAACTTTGAAGTTGAGGACGCACAGAAGGAGAGAGGGGGCCGATTGTCAGCTTGAGCCGGGAGGCTTATAAGCGAAGCCATGCGGGTGTAGTTCAATGGTAGAACGGCAGCTTCCCAAGCTGCATACAAGGGTTCGATTCCCTTCACCCGCTCCAGCGCCTTATTACGAAGTCCTCTCTAAATTGTGACCTCCTGTTCATCCCCTGTGGAATGGCTCCATGCCCTGCAGTGCGTTGCGTGGCGGGATTGCTTGGAGCAACATGCGGGCAAAGCAATCAGGAGCTTTCGATGATCCGTTTTTCCCTTCGCGCCCTTGCCGTTGCCACAGCGATTGCTGGTGCGTCGTCTTTCTCGTTCACGGCGGCCAATGCTGCCGAGCCGCCGGCTCCGACGGCTGGCAACCCGCCGTCGGCCGTGGCTTCGGCAAGTGATGTGGCGGCTGTCTCGCCCGCCAATCTGGCTGGTCTGCTGAATTACTGCATCATGACGGACCATATTTCGCATGAAGATGGCGATGCATTGCAGACGACGGTCAACGAGAAGACCAATGCCGTGCCCACCGACCAGCGTGGCAACATGGACTACGCTGTCGGCTCATCGGGGCAGTTCGAAATCAATGGCCAGCGCTCCACCATCACGTCACTTGAGCCCGACGCGCAGGGCCGTGTCTGTGGCGCCGTGCTGACACGCGCGAAGACGATCCAGTAAGTTCGGATTTCAATCTGTGTGAAAAGGCTCCGGAGCAGTCGTTCCGGGGCCTTTTTGTCTGGCCGGAAACTGCGGCTATTCGGCCACAGGGGCAAATCGCTGTTGGTCTCCGACGCTTTCCAGCCACATGGAAAGTGGGCGCACCCATAGCGTCTGATGGGTTTCGCTGCGATAAACGACCAGCCATTCTTCCGTCTCGCTGTGACGGGCCAGATGCAGGACCGTATACAGCCCGCCCTTGTAATGCCGGTACAGACCCGGTGGCAGGGCAGGGGGAGCATCGGATGTCATGGTGGTCCTTTCGCTGGATGGCGCGTTCTTTTCGCGCATTGGCCAATGAATGCACAGGAGTTTTCCGGTTTTGTCTCTGTCCCCGTTCATTTCCCGTTCTGCCGTCCTGCCGTCCACTCCGGTATCGCGTGCCGCCTGTGCCATCATGGGAATGCTCGGACTGGTGACATTCACGCTGCCGCCCGCGCAGGCCGCGACAGCGACCACGCATCATCGCGCCACGCATCGGCATGCGACGACGGCGGCTTCGGCGTCCGGTAATCCGGTGATCCTGACCTCCCAACCGGGCACGGAACTCGACAAGCAGGCGCGTCTGCTCAATGCCGAGGATATCGCGACGTCACGTCGTCACAAGGAAGAGCCGCTGGTCCTGATCGGCTCGGCCTCTCTTTCCACGCGCAAGGGGGAATCCGCTGCCCTGTTTGTGGAATTGCAGTCGGCAGCACTGTGCGGCTCGGCCGGTTGTTCGGCGGATGTCTATCTTCGCCAGAAGGGGGAGTGGGTGAAGATACTTGATTCCGTGAGTGGCGAGATTTCCGTGCTACCCACCAGTCATCGGGGCATGCATGACCTGATGATCGATGGCACGGACAAGTGGGTCTGGGACGGCTCGACCTATCAGGACACGATCGGGGCCGCGCCGATCGGCAATCTCCGCGGAGAGATCGAGCAGTTCCAGGAACAGAAGTCAGCTCATAAAAGTTCGACCAAAGGTCACTGAGCAGCACCGGCGTTCGTCAGGGATACATGGCCTGCCGCATCGCCTCGATGCGGCGGCTCATCGAGCGCTTGGTGATGGCCGCTCCGGTTTGAAGCTCGAAGGCGTGAAACGCGCCGGGAAAGACATCCAGTTCCACCGAAACGCGCGCCCGGATCAGCCGCAGCGCGTAATCGAGGTCTTCATCGAGGAACAGATCGAGCGTGCCCACACCGATATAGGCAGGCGGCAGATCGGCCAGACTGCTGGCGCGTGAAGGAGCGGCGAAAGGCGAGAGAGCCGTACCTCCCGGTTCCTGCCCAAGATAACAGCGCCACCCGAAATGGTTTTTCTCCCGTGTCCAGAGAAACTCGCCGGTCACGGGATTTGGGGAGGTGGCTGTGACCGTGCGGTCATCCAACATGGGGTATTGCAGGTTCTGGAAGGCCAGTGTTGGGCCGCCGCGCTGACGGACCAGAAGGGTCATCCCCGCAGCCAATCCACCGCCAGCACTTTCCCCGGCCACGCCAATGCGGGCGGGATCGATGCCAAGCGTCTCGGCGTTGTCTGCAGCCCATTTCAGGGCAGCATAGCAGTCATCCAGCGGCGCGGGAAAAGCGGCTTCAGGGGCAAGCCGGTAATCGACCGAGATCACCACGCAATCGAGTTCGTGTGCCCAGCGACGCAGCAAAGGCAGCATGGCCTCCGGCGTGCCCATGACAAAACCGCCACCATGAATGTGAAGGATGGCCGGTCGTGGAGAAAGCGCGGGGGGGGCGGTTGGGCGAGACACCAGCACGCGCACAGCCGGGTCATCGGCCAGTCCCGGAGCCTGCCGCACTTCGGTTGTGACGGAAAGAGTGTCCCGTTGCATGGGCGGCGGAACACGGCGGGCACGCGCGGCCTCAAGCGTGTCATCGTTCAGGATTTCCGGCGGGTCGAGCCGGTCCAGAAGCGGCAGAAGGTCCGGGTCCACGAGAGAGCGCGTGCTGATCGTCATGGAAGTCCTCCTGCCGTAATCTCGTGTGAAGCTCAGTCCTTCACACGTTCGATGTTCGCGCCACAGGCCGCAAGCTTCTTTTCGACGGCTTCATAACCACGGTCGAGGTGATAGACGCGGCTGAGGATCGTCTCGCCCCGGGCGGCAAGGCCTGCGAGAATGAGCGAGAAGGAGGCGCGCAGATCGGTCGCCATGACGGGGGCACCGGACAGAGTGTGCACACCACGAATGATGGCCGACGAGCCATGAACATTGATGCGTGCGCCCATGCGGTTGAGTTCCGGCACGTGCATGAAGCGGTTCTCGAAGATGGTCTCGGTGATCATCGACGCGCCTTCGGCCACGGCAAGAAGCGCCATGAACTGTGCCTGCATGTCGGTTGGGAAACCCGGATACGGCTCGGTCATGATGTCGATACCGCGCAGCGCACCCGTACGGCGCACACGCATGCCGTAGGATTCCTGCGTGACTTCCACGCCGGTTTCCTCCAGCGCGCGCACCACGGCGCCCAGATCGTCCACGCGGCCGCCGAGGAGTTTCAGGTCGCCCCCCGTGATGCCGGCGGCGCAGGCATAGGTGCCGCATTCGATGCGGTCCGGCATGATCCGGTGTTCCGCACCGTGCAGCGCTTCCACGCCATCGATGACGAGGGTACCGGTGCCCGAGCCTGTAATGCGTGCGCCCATGCTGTTGAGACACGCCACCAGATCACCGATTTCCGGTTCGCGGGCCGCGTTGACGATCTCGGTGCGCCCCTTGGCCAGTGTCGCGGCCATGAGCAGATTTTCAGTGGCGCCCACGGACGCGAATGGCAGGACAATGCGATCGCCTGTCAGCCCCTTGGGGGCTGTGGCGTTGATGTAGCCACCTTCCAGCCGGATTTTCGCTCCCAGAGCCTCCAGCCCCTTGAGGTGCATGTCCACCGGGCGCGTGCCGATGGCGCAGCCTCCGGGCAGCGAGACGCGAGCTTCTCCGCATCGGGCGAGCAAGGGGCCGAGGACGAGGATGGACGCACGCATCTTGGAGACGATGTCGTAGGGCGCCTCCGTACTGGTGATAGAGCCGCCAATGGCATAGGCGCTGCCGTCGCCGTTGAGGTCTTCCACGTTTATGCCGAGCTTGAGGAGCAGGGCCCGCATGGTGACAATGTCGGCAATGCGTGGGACGTTGGTCAGGATCAGGCGGTCATTGGTGAGCAGGCCCGCCACCATGAGCTTTAGGCCCGCGTTCTTCGCGCCGCCAATGGTGATCTCGCCGTGAAGGGGCTTTCCACCCCGAATGATGAAACGGTCCATGCGTCAGAGCCTCGGTGTCGTCACGCCGTGCTGGCGCATATATTTGCCCGCGCGGTCGGCGTAGCTGGTTTCGCAGGGCGATGCGCCCTGAAAGAAGAGGAACTGACAGATACCTTCATTTGCGTAAATGCGCGCGGGCAAAGGAGTGGTGTTGCTGATTTCGATCGTCACCTGTCCTTCCCATTCCGGCTCCAGCGGCGTCACGTTCACGATGATGCCGCAGCGGGCATAGGTGGACTTGCCAAGGCAGACGACCAGCGTATCGCGCGGAATGCGGAAATATTCGATGGTGTGTGCCAGTACGAAGCTGTTGGGTGGGATGACGCAGACATCGCCCTTGCGCGACACGAAGCTGTCGGGACTGAAGCATTTGGGGTCCACGATCGCGCCGTTGACGTCGGTGAAGATGCGGAAATCATCCGCCACGCGGGCGTCGTAGCCATAAGAAGACAGGCCATAGGAGATTACGCCGTCGCGTTTCTGGCACTCCACAAACGGTTCGATCATGTTGTCTTTGAGTGCTCTCTCACGGATCCATGTGTCAGGCATGATGGGCATCAGGGTGTCTCCGGGGCGTGAGAGGCTGGCGTAGGGGAAGGTGCTGTGTCGGCTTGACGCGCGCGGGCCTGTTCCTTGCGGCGTTTCAGGTTGGCCCGCAGAGCGGCGGCCTCATCCGCTCGTCTCTGTTGCAGTGCAGCTTCGGCCGCAGGCGTCAGGGAAGGCGAATGGGTGCGGTCTTGGGCTGTGCGGTCGTCACCGGCGGGCGGCATTCCAGATTCCCGTGTGAGAGGGCGGCGTTGGGAGAGCCGCTCCGAAACATGTCATCAGTGGAGGCGGTTCTTATAACACCCGCGGCAGGACTGCCAGCATGCTCGGCGCAATTGCTTCCTGAACGCGCGGCCAGAAGGGTGTGAGGCGTGAAACTCTGAACAGATACATGCGTTTGGACTGCGTATCGAGTTTGTAAAAGGTAAGAGTGACATGGGGAACGGTTCAGGTATGCGTGGCATCAAGCGGGTTGCAGGAGCGATGCTGGCATCCGCCATGATGCTGGGGTTGGCGGGCTGCAACACTGTCGCCGGAGCCGGACGGGATGTGAGTTCCGTCGGTCATAACGTGTCGCGTGGCGCAACGGCGACGCAGCAGGGTATTTCGAATGCCACAGGTAGTTCGACGCACTGAGGGGCTTAACGCTTCCGCTCAGCCATTTTTTGAATGAAGGAGTGGACGGTGTGGGAGAAAGTGGAATGCGCGGGTGGATCAAGAGCTTGATGCCAACTGTGGCGGTCTTGGGAGGCTTTTTTGTCCAGACGACCTCTGCACAGGCGGCTCCGCCGTTTTCGGTGCACACTGTTGCCGCTCAGGACGCAGAGGAAGCGGAAGTCGATCGTCTGAATACCGCCCAGATCGGCACTGCCTATAAGGGGCCGGTGTATTATCCGGGGCAGCCCATTCCTCCAGCTCATCCCGTGCAACTGGAAAATCAGGGGCAACCGGCTTCGATCGGCAGTCTGCCTGCGCAGTCACCCACAGTCGCTCCGAAACCGGTCGCTGGAAGCAATTCCTATCACGGGGCGCTGTATTATCCTTCTCAGGCTTATCCCGCTCTTCCTTCCGTCCGGTAAGCCATCGGATATGCAGCGAATGCTGTTTTTGCGGGACGTCGGTGCTGTCTGTTTTGTCGCATGGGGGTGACGTTCGGGCATTGGAGCGGTGAGGAGAGCGGTCACCCATTTCTGACTTTTGAGAATGGCATGAAAGCGGGGTTTTCCGGCTTTCCGGGCTGGTTTCTCAAAGGGGGAAATGCCACAAGACTGCCTGAATGAATCCATATCTTCAGAATGATATGCTCAAAGGCGGGCGTTGCGGTTTCGTAATGGCGAATCGCGGTGGGAGACGGAAAGGGGCGACCGAATGGAAGTGACGGGTCTGGCGGCAGTACTGCTTGCGACAGCGCTGCTGCTGGTGATCGTCAGTGCTGTCCAGCCGGTGGCCCGCCGGCTGGAGGTCTCGGAAACGGTTCTTCTGGCGCTTGTCGGCATCGTGATCGGCGGCGGCGCGGATCTTGTCATCCGCAGCACCTACACGGATCGGCTGGCCGGGGTGGCAGGCAGCGCAATCAACGGTGTAGCGGAGACGCTGCTCGATTTTCCTGTCAGCAGCGAAGTCTTCCTTCTGGTGTTCCTGCCTGTCCTTGTCTTTCAGGGGGCGCTGGTCATTGACGTGCGCCGTCTGGCGGATGAGGCGGCAACCGTGCTTCTGCTCGCAGTCGTGGCGGTCATTGTCTCGACCGCCACTATCGGGCTGGCGCTGCTGCCCTTTGCCCAGATGCCGCTGATCGTATGTCTGCTTCTCGGCTCCATCGTGGCGACGACCGATCCGTCCGCGGTGGCGGGCATCTTCCGCGATATCGGGGCGTCGGCTCGCCTGACCCGTCTGGTGGAAGGCGAAGCCCTTCTGAACGATGCCGCTGCCATTTCCATTTTCGCGGTGCTGCTGGATGCGGTGACATCGCACCAGACCATCCATGTCGGCAGCGTGGCGTTGTCTTTCGTCATTTCCTTCGTGGGTGCGATTCTGGTGGGCATCGCAGGCGCGCGGCTGATGCTCTACATGATCGCTGTGCTGGGAAATGCTCCCGCCGCCGAAACCACGCTGACAGTGGCGCTGCCCTACATTGTGTACATTCTCTGTGACGAGGTGATCGGCATTTCCGGCGTCGTGGCGACAGCAGCGGCCGGTCTGACGCTGTCTCTTTACGGCCCCTCCACGTTTCGGCCGCAAACATGGCGGTTCCTCAATGAACTGTGGCAGCAACTGGTGTTCTGGGCCGGGTCGCTGGTGTTCGTGTTGGCGTCGATGCTGATTCCGCGTCTGCTGGTGGGCATGACGCGCTGGGACATCGTGCTGATCTTGATCGCCAGCGTGGCCGGGCTTGTGGCGCGTGGCATGGTCGTGTTCGGCCTGCTTCCTATCCTCGCCATGACGCGGCTTGCCCCGCCGGTGCCCACGCCCTTCAAGGTGACAATGGTGTGGGGTGGTTTGCGCGGCGCGATCACGCTCGCTCTGGCTCTGGCCGTGACCGAGAACCAGCACGTTTCCACCCCGGTCGCGCACTTCATCGGCATCATCGCGACGGGATTCGTGCTCATCACGCTGCTGGTCAACGGCACGACGCTGCGCTCGGTGGTTCTGTTCTTCCGGCTCGACCAGCTTTCGCCCATGGATCAGGCCCAGCGTCATCAGATTCTCAGCATCGCGCTTGAGAAGGTGGCGGGAAAGGCGAAGGAAGCGGGTGAGGAACTCGGCTTTTCTGCGGATGCGACGCGCTCGGTGGTGGATGCGCTGGAAGTGCGCAGTCACGAGGAGCAGTCGGTCAACACCTTCGACACCGATCTGGGGGACCGCCAGCGCATCACGCTCGCGCTCATCACGATTGCCAATCAGGAGCGCTCGATCCTGCTGGATCTGTTCCGGATTCAGGGACTGTCGCGAGCGGTGATGGAAAACCTTCTGCGCACGGCGGATGCGATGGTAGATGGCGCGCGGCTGGAAGGGCGGTTCGGTTACACGAAGGCTTTGCGTCGCCGCCTTCAGCCGTCGCTGAAGTTCCGTATCGCGCAGGAAATCCACAATCGCTTCCATTACGACCGTCCGCTGATGAGTTGCATGGCGGAACGGTTCGAAATGCTGATGGTGGCGCATCTCGTGTCCATCTCGCTCAACCGTTTTCTGCAGGAACGGATGGAGCCGATGCTCGGTTCCCGTGTGAGCGAGATCGTGGTTGAGATTCTAGCTCGGCAGCGCAAGATGCTCAACGAGGCACTGTCCACCTTGCGTCTGCATTATCCGGGTTATGCCGAAGCGCTTGAGAACCGGATTTTTCGCCAGATTGTGCTGCGGCTGGAGAATCAGGAGTTCGACACGTTGCACTCGGAATCTCTCATCAGTGATGAGTTGTTCCGAGAACTGCATCGTGATGTGGAGCGTCGTCGTCAGCGGCTGGATCGCCCGATGACGTTCAATCTGCGCAACAATGTCGAGGCACGTCTTCGCCATGCTGCGGTTTTCGAGGGGCTGCCGACTGCGGCCCTGCACGATCTTGCGATGACCACCTCGTTGCGTTTTCCTTCGCCGGGGCAGGTCATTCTCAAACGCGGGCACAAAGTTCATTCGGTCTTTTTTGTGAGCGCCGGTCTGGCGGAGATGCATCTGCCCGAACAGGACATCCGATATGGGGCGGGCGATCTGATCGGTGCGACCGAGGCGATGGAAAATCGTCCCATGCCGGGGAGCGTGCGCGCTCTGCGTTTCAGCCATATGCTGGTGATCTCGGCGGCGCGCTTTGCCCGATTGATCGAGGATTATCCGGTTGTCCGCGCAAACCTGCAAAAGCTGCGTTTTCAGGCGGAGGAAAAGGAACCCGATCCGGAGAATATGGACGGGACCGATGAGGAGGCTGCGGATGCTTCCATCATGCTCGACAGCAACCTGTCACAGGTTGGGAGAGAGTAAGCTCCCTGTGTGGTGAGGGATGGGGGGATCATTTAGGTGAAAATGTCGCATCACTGGATTTCAGATTTTTCTGAAAATTTGTGAGCAGAGGGAAGATAATACGTCTTCCTTCATGACCATGTGCCGATGAAAAACATGAGGCCACGGGCGGAAGTGCAAGACGCGCTTCCAACCCGCAGGTGAGTAACGTGCCACGCATTGACGGTTAGTCGGAAAGAGATGGTGGGAGCGACCGACTGGTTGGCACAAGCCTCACCGAGCCACGCTGATTGTCTTAGACAAAAAGAAGCAAAGCATCTGTGACGCTCTTCATAAGGTAAAGCGCCACAGATCTCGTGTCCGGTTTACCCGACAGGTAGAGCCATCTCTTCGGGAAGAGCCTCGTGTAATGGCAGAGTGCGTAGATCGGCCTCACTTTGGACGATGGCAGTTTTCTCGGCTTGCAAGTCAATGGAGCGGCTCATCAGCGCATAGGCGGTGCCCGCCACGACCAGTCCGACCAGCCAGCCGATATCCACGTCCCCAAGGGCTTTGGCGATTGGACCTGTGTAGAGACCGGGCAGCACAAAGAACGGCACAGTGGCGAGAAAGCCGAGCACATAGGCCGCAATCCCGCGCCATTCCCAGTTTCCGTAAATGCCGCCGGGAATGAACAGGTTGGTGATGGCGTAATGCCCGCGACGGACCAGGAAATAGTCCACGAGATTCACGGCTGTCCACGGCACCAGCAGGTAGAGCATGATGGTCAGTGTGGCGAAGAGAAGGTCGATGGCATTGTCCGGACAGAGCAGCGAAATCCACGTCCATGCCACGGCAAGGATCACAAGGGTGACGATGCGCGCGCTGCGTGTGGGGCGCAGCGGGAAAAAGGCATCCACGCCCGTCAGCACGGTCAGCATGCAGCTATAGGCGTTCAGGCCCATCGTTGCGATCATTGCACTGATGGAGCCGAGCGCCATGAGTGCGCCAAAACCGGGCAGGATGGCGTTTCCGGCATCGTGCAGAGCCACCAGACCGTCGGACGCGCCCATGCGGGTGGCCAGCCAAGCGCCAAGAATGATGAGCCAGATGGCGGAACTGGAAGCGCCGAACATCACCGCCATGATGATGGAAGCAGGCCGTGTGTTGCGTGGGAGATAACGCGAATAGTCCGAAACATAGGGCGCGTAGGTGATGTTGTAGCTTGCACTGGCGGCGATCTGGCCGACGAACGCCACCCATGAAAATCCGCCCAGAGTGGGTGTCGTGCCGCCTGCGTGGCCGGTGAGGATGGCGATGGTAAGAATGGTGTAGAGCGGCAGACAGGCGATGAAGCAGAGCTTGAAGATCCGGTGCAGCCAGTCATGACCGTAGATGGCGAGAAGTGTGGCGGTCACGGTCAGGACAAGACCCACAACGGTTGCGTTCCATCCGAAAATGCCGTGCAGCCCGCCTGAAACGAGCACGACATCCACCACGTTGAAGCCAAGGAACGTGACGAGTGTGCCCAAAAGCACCAGCGTCACACCACGATAGCCGAACTGGGCGCGGGACTGGATCATCTGGGGCAGGCCGAGTTCCGCGCCCTGCGAGGCATGGAACGCCATGAACAGCGTGCCGAACAAAATGCCGATGACCGCCGCCAGTGCGGTGTAGCCCAGTGATAGGCCCATGCTGGGACCGACAAAACCGATGGCAATGGTGAAGAACTGAAAGTTGCCGAGAAACCAGAAAGGCCCCTGATCGGCGACACGACCATGCCGCTCGCTTTCGGGGACATAATCGATGGAGCGGGCTTCTATGCTGCTCAATCCGAGGGAAGCGCTGCGGTCACGCTCTGCGCTGGCGGTGGTCATACTAAGGGTCTCCGCGGTTGGCGCGTCATGAAAAAGGAACGGATCACCCGCATCGGGTGACAACGGATCGACCCGGATCGATGTTTCGGGGCGTGCGGGGGTGCCCAGGTTGCGCTGTGTCATGTGAAAAGCGAGCGGGCGGCCCATGGTCATCTCCCGTGTCATGACATGTCCGTGGAGAAAGCATCATGATGCCTCACCATATTGCGATGTCGCAACGACAAATCGGGCATACTGGCGCTGATGTGTCATAATCCGAGAACGTGTTCCTTGTGTCGTGCGACGGTAGGGGCTTCGCGTTGACAGAAAGAATGTCGAATCTATGATCCTTGCATTGATCTCAATCGATGTTGAAGGCCAATGCTGGGCGCTCTGAGCGATCTTGATCTGCGGCTGATCCGCGTTTTTCTGGCCATTGTGGACGCTGGTGGCATCTCCATGGCGCAAGGCACACTCAATGTTGGGCAATCCACAATCAGCACTCAGCTTGCCACGCTGGAAACACGGCTGGGATTCCGGTTGTGCGAGCGGGGGCGCAGCGGCTTTCGACTTACTGCCAAGGGGGAGCGGTTCGAGGCGCTGGCGCGGGATCTGATCGGTGCGGTGGAAGAGTTCGGGATGCAGGCCCGCAACATGGACCGCAAGCTGGTGGGCAATCTGCGCATCGGCATGATCGGGCACACGCCGTTCAGTGAAAACAGCCGCATCAGCCATGCCATCGCCCGTTTCCGCAAGCGCGATCAGGCTGTGCGGATGATCGTGACCGTGTGCTCACCCGGTGCGATGGAAGAGCAATTGATGAATGGCGAACTGGACATCGCCATCGGCTATTTCTGGAACCGGAGCGCCAATCTGCATTTCACGCCGCTGTTTTTGGAGCGGCAGGTGGCCTATTGCGGCAGTAAGCACCCACTGTTTGGGCGGGCAGACAGCGTGACAATGGACGAAGCGTGGGAGTGTGAGTGGGCCTGGCGCAGTTACCCATTGCCAGACTCATTGTTTTCCGCGCCTCCGCGTCACGTCACGGCGATTGCGGACAATATGGAGGCACTGGCGATGCTGGTGCTCTCAGGGCATCATCTTGCGTTCCTGCCTCAGCATTTCGCGCAGACCTATGTTCGGCAGGGATTGATGGCGCCTCTGGCACCTCGGCAGTTGCATTATGAAGTGACGTTTTCGGTGGTGACTCGTCAGAGGCGACATGTCAGCGAGATCGCGCGTGCCTTTCTGGATGATCTCGCCATGGTGCATCTAGAGACCCCACCTGTGGTTTCCGCCTGATACGTTGATCGGAATCGAACTGAACTTCCATACGTGCGGATTTTTCCCGATGTGTTGCTGTGGTGGAATGAATAAGAATGAGGGCGTTTCCCGACGCTCATCCGCTCACCTCTCATCTGGAGATACGGTGCTATGAACGAGACGAAACTTGCCGAACTGCGCAGGAAGTATGGTGGAGCGTCCGGTAGCCAGATCTTCGATCCCGAGTTCCGCGCCGTAGCGGAAGGGCAGTTCTCTGCTGGCCGCGGGCGCTCCAAGCCCTATTCCGGCGTGCAGACCTTTCTTGGGTTGCCTTATATGCCCAACGCTGCGTCCTCGCCGGACTTCGACGGGTTGGATGTGGCCGTGGTGGGTGTGCCGATGGATCTGGGCGTGACCAACCGTTCCGGTTCACGCTTCGGACCACGCGCTGTTCGCGATATCGAGCGGATCGGTCCGTACGAGCATGTGCTGCACCGCCAGCCTGCCGCGCTGTGCAAGGCGGCGGATATTGGCGATGTGCCATTCCGCAGCCGCTTCAGTCTGGAACAGTCCCATGAGGATATTCAGGCGTTCTATAAGCCGCTTGTGCAGGCGGGCGTCATTCCGCTGTCCGTCGGTGGCGATCATTCCATCAGCTATTCCATTCTCAGGGCTGTGGGCGCAGAGCGTCCGGTTGGCATGGTGCATTTCGATGCCCATTGCGACACGAGTGGAGATTACGAAGGCGCGAAATTCCATCATGGCGGCCCGTTCCGTCATGCCGTGCTGGAAGGTGTGCTGGATCCGGCGCGATGTGTGCAGATCGGCATACGCGGGTCTTCGGAATATCTATGGGAGTTTTCCAAAGATTCCGGCATGACCGTGATCCATGGCGAAGAGGTGCCGCATCTCGGGCCAAAGGCGATCATTGAGACGGTGCGTCGCGTGGTGGGCGAAGGGCCGGTCTATGTCACCTTCGATGTAGACTGTCTGGACCCCGCTTTCGCGCCCGGTACAGGCACGCCGGAAGTGGGCGGCCTCACCACCCGGGAGGCGCTGGAGCTTCTGCGCGGTCTGGATGGGCTGAACATTGTGGGTGGAGATGTGGTGGAAGTCGCACCGCAATACGACACCACAACGAACACAGCGCAGGCGGGCGCGCAGGTGCTGTTTGAACTCTTCAGCCTGGTTGCCGGACGTTTCCCGGCGGCCCGTAGGGATCACGCGCCCACTACGTGATTTTACGCAACGGTGGCAGCCGCTTCCGGTTGTAGGCTGGGTGCGGCCACCGCAGACAGGACATCTGAACCAGTGACGACAACACTCCAGCGCGCACGAGGACGGTTCGGGCTGGAGGTCAAGGCTGACGGCAGCCGTACGCGCATGGCCGATCTGGAGCAGAGAGGCTGCTGTCGCCTGCTGTTTCCGCGCATCACGGGCGCGGGCATGGAAGCCGCCACCGTCAACATTTCCGGCGGCATGGCGGCGGGGGATCGCATTGAAGGTCGTCTCATATGTGGTGAGGGGACGGACCTTCTGGTCACATCACAGGCAGCAGAGCGGATTTATCGCGCCCGCCCCGATGACGGGTCTTCGGAAGTTGAGGTTGCCTGTCGCATCGCGCCGGACGCGCGGCTGGAATGGCTGCCGCATGGTACCATCTTTTTCGATGGCAGCCAGTTGCACCGCCACATGACGGTGGAGATGGCGCCCTCTTCCTCATTCCTCTTTCTGGAAAGCCGCATTTTTGGTCGTACGGGTTCGGGTGAGCATCTCACGCGACTGTCGGTGCGTGACCGTCTTTCCGTGCGCAGAGATGGGCGGTTGATTCTTGAAGATACGCTCAAGCTGGAGAGTGATGATGTCACCGCGCTGCTGAAGCAGGCGGCGGTCGCGGGCGGTAATGTGGCCGTGGCGACGGTCGTGCTAATCGCGCCAGACGCCATGACGCTTCTTGATGCCGTACGCGCGCGACTTCGCGAACCGGAATGTGCCGGTTTCGCGGCCTCCGCCTGGAACGGGATGCTGGTGCTGCGCGGACTTGCGGCCGGTGGCTGGGCGTTGGACGTGGCGTTGCGTCATATTCTGCCGCTTTTGCGGGAAGGACGCGCCCCGCCTTCCACATGGCGGTCGTGAGGGTATAGGCACAATGAAACTGAGCGGAAGGGATTGTATCGGGTCATGAAGCTTACTCCCCGGGAAAAGGACAAGCTGCTTATCTCCATGGCGGCGATGGTGGCGCGTCGGAGACTGGAGCGCGGTGTCCGCCTGAACTACCCCGAAGCCGTGGCGCTCATCACCGATCATGTTGTGGAAGGTGCGCGTGACGGATTGAGCGTGGCGGAACTCATGGCCAGCGGTGGTCGTGTGCTGACACGCGAGCAGGTCATGGCCGGTGTGGCCGAGATGATTCACGATGTGCAGGTGGAAGCGACGTTTCCCGATGGCACAAAGCTGGTGACGGTGCATGACCCGATACGCTGATCCTCTTCCCGATGGCGCGGTGCCGGGGGAAATCCTCGTGGCAGAGGGCGATATCGCTCTCAACGAAGGCCAGCCACGCCGCACGTTGCGCGTGGTCAATTCGGGTGACCGGCCTGTGCAGGTGGGCAGCCACTATCATTTCGCCGAGGTGAATCCAGCGCTTCTGTTCGACCGTGAGCAGGCGCTGGGCTGGCGTCTGGATGTGCCCTCCGGTGGGGCCATTCGTTTCGAGCCGGGACAGGAACGTGAGGTCACGCTGGTGCCGTTCCGGGGCTTGCGGCGGGCGGTCGGCTTTCGGGGTGATGTCATGGGGAGTGTGGATAAATGACGCGGCTTTCCCGGCATGATTACGCAGGCCAGTTCGGCCCCACGACCGGAGATCGGGTGCGTCTGGCCGATACGGCGCTTCTGGTGGAGGTGGAGAAAGATTTCACCATTTATGGAGAAGAAGTGCGCTTTGGTGGCGGAAAGACCATCCGTGACGGCATGGGGCAATCGCAGGTCACGCGCGCGGATGGGGCGGCGGACACTGTCGTCACCAATGCGCTGATCATTGACCACTGGGGTATCGTCAAGGCGGACGTGGCGTTGCGGGACGGGCGGATCGCGGCCATTGGCAAGGCGGGCAATCCGGATATTCAGCCGGGTGTGGACATCATCATCGGGCCGGGCACGGAAATCATCGCGGGTGAGGGGAAGATCCTTACGGCGGGGGGTATCGACAGCCACATTCATTTCATCTGCCCTCAACAGATCGAGGAGGCGCTGGCTTCAGGCGTCACCACCATGCTGGGCGGCGGCACGGGGCCGGCCACCGGCACGGCGGCGACCACCTGCACGCCGGGCCCTTGGCATTTGGCGCGGATGTTGCAGGCAGTGGAGGCGTTTCCGGTCAATCTGGCGTTTGCGGGCAAGGGCAATGCTTCGCGCCCGGATGGGCTGGAGGAAATGGTGCGCGCGGGAGCGTGCTGCCTGAAACTGCATGAGGACTGGGGCTCGACCCCTGCGGCCATCGACAATTGTCTGAGCGTGGCGGATCGCATGGATGTGCAGGTGATGATCCACACCGACACGCTCAACGAGAGTGGCTTCGTGGAGGACACCATCGCCGCGTTCAAGGGGCGCACAATCCATGCGTTTCACACGGAGGGCGCGGGCGGTGGTCATGCGCCCGACATCATCCGTGTGGCGGGGCTACCGAACGTGCTGCCGTCCTCCACCAACCCGACGCGGCCCTATACGATCAACACGCTGGATGAGCATCTCGACATGCTCATGGTGTGTCATCATCTTGACCCACAGGTGCCTGAGGACATTGCGTTTGCGGAGAGCCGCATCCGGCGCGAGACCATCGCGGCGGAGGACATCTTTCACGACATGGGCGTGCTGTCGATGATGTCCTCAGACAGTCAGGCCATGGGGCGTGTGGGTGAGGTGCCGTTGCGAACGTGGCAGACGGCGCACAAGATGAAGCTTCAGCGCGGCGCGTTGCCGGGCGATGGCGCGGCGGATAACGCCCGCGTGAAACGCTACATCGCGAAATACACGATCAATCCGGCCATCTCGCATGGCCTGTCGCATGAGGTCGGTTCGATCGAAGTGGGCAAGCTTGCTGATCTTGTCTTGTGGGAACCCGCGTTTTTCGGTGTAAAGCCCGATCTGGTCATCAAGGGAGGGGCTATTGTCTATGCCATGATGGGCGATCCGAACGCCTCCATTCCGACGCCGCAGCCTGTGCATGGGCGCATGATGTTCGGGGGTTATGGCGGGGCGCTGACGCACACCAGTCTGACTTTTGTCTCACAGGCGGCACTTGAAGATGACATTGGGCAGAAGCTTGGGCTGAGAAAGCCTCTGTCGGCCGTGTCCAACGTGCGTGGCGGCATTGGCAAACGCAGCATGATCCACAACGACGCGATGCCGCATATCGAGGTCGATCCCGAGACGTACGAAGTCCGTGCGGACGGCGTGCTGCTGACCTGCGAACCTGCCGAAATCCTGCCCATGGCCCAGAGGTATTTCCTGTTTTGATGACCCGTGTGATCGAGATTCTACCAGCAGGAAGCTGGGATGTTGCGCAGGCGGTGGATGTGTTCGCCGCCGATTACGAAGGACGGCATCGTAGGCGCATGATGCTGGGTTTGCGTTCAGGCGAGAAGGTGCTGCTGGAGCTTGAACATGCGCGCCTGCTTCAGGCCGGTGACGGATTGAAGCTCGACGATGGACGCATCGTGCGGGTGGAAGCGTTGCCGGAAAAGCTGATGGAAGTGACGGCGCATGATCCGCTGCATCTGATGCGATTGGCATGGCATCTGGGAAACCGGCATCTTCCGGCGGCGATCTATGCGCATCGTATCCTCGTGCGGCAGGATCATGTGATCGCCGACATGATCCGTGGACTGGGTGGCCATGTGCATGAGGTCGAGGCGCCGTTCGATCCAGAAAGCGGGGCTTATACGGCGCGTGCGGCTTCCCACGATCACACTCATGGTGGAGAGCATTATCACCATCATGGGCACGGTCATTCGCATTCCCATGACTGACAGACATGGCGGGACCGGTTCGACGGACGGGGCGGATTTCCTGCGTCTTCTGTCATGGGTTTCTCCTGCTTTTCCCACAGGGGGGTATGCCTATAGCCATGGGCTGGAATGGGCGGTTGAGCAGGGCGATGTGCGCGATGTGGACACGCTGATTGCGTGGGTGAGTGCGCTGCTTCGGCATGGAAGTATCGGTAATGACCTGATTTTCCTGCGTGTGGCGTGGGAGGCGGCGCATGACATGACGGCGTTGCGTCCTATTGCCGATTTTGCCTGCGCCTGTGCGTCTTCGCGGGAACGCTATGAAGAGACGGTTTATCAGGGTGAGGCTTTTCTGAAGGCGTCGGATGTGTGGGACGTAGTCCCGACAAAAGCCGAACTTGCCGGTGTACGGTGGCCGTTGCCGGTCGTGCAGGGGCTCGTGTTTCGTCGTGGGGCGGTGGCGTGTAAGCAGGCGCTGCTGTCGGGTGGGTATGCCGCAGTGGCGGCCCTTGTTTCTGCCGCCGTGCGACTGGTGCCGCTGGGGCAGACGGATGGATTGCGCGCACTTGCGCGGTTGGAAGATGTGCTGCTGGAAGCGGCACAGGACGCGCTGACCCGGACATTGGAAGACGTGGGAAGCGCGTGCTTTTGTTCCGATCTCGCGGCCATGCATCATGAAACTCAGGAAACGAGGCTGTTCAGGACATGACAAAGGCAAAGCACGGTCCACTGCGTGTGGGTATTGGGGGACCAGTAGGCACCGGAAAGACGGCGCTGATGGATGCGCTGTGTCGCCGGTTCCGCGATGATTACAATATTGCGGCCATCACCAACGATATTTACACACGTGAGGACGCGGAGTTCCTCACACGCGCCGGGTCGCTGCCGCCCGAGCGCATCATGGGCATCGAGACGGGAGGATGTCCGCACACGGCGATCCGTGAGGATGCAAGCATCAACCTTGCGGGTATTGCGGAACTGACGGATCGGTTCGAGGGGCTGGATATCGTGCTGGTGGAGAGCGGCGGTGATAATCTTGCGGCCACTTTCAGCCCCGAACTTGCCGATCTAACCATTTATGTCATAGATGTTTCGGCAGGCGACAAAATCCCGCGCAAGGGTGGACCGGGGATTACGCGCAGCGATCTTCTGGTCATCAACAAGATCGATCTTGCGCCCTATGTCGGGGCCGATCTTGGCGTGATGGACCGTGACAGCCGCCGCATGCGTGGGGAGCGGCCCTTCGTGTTCTCCAACATCCGCGCAGGTGAGGGCGTGGAAGACATTGCCCAGTTCATCATTGAGCAAGGCGGGCTCTGAAACATTCGTTGGAGTGATGGGGTGTTTTCATCACGTCAGCGGAGAAATGTCCGTCTCTAAGTAATTTCACGCATCCCGCGATTACGATTCGTTTTCGTAATGTTTCTCCTGTCGCCAACTGGTGACTGCGGCCACGGGAGGATGTTCATGATTGCGCTTGCGTCGCGGTTCTCGATGAGCCGAAAAGAAAACCTGCTCAGGTGCGGAAGTATTCTGTCGATTTGTGCCGCGTTCAGCGCGTTGGCTCCCACAGAGTCACGCGCTGCTGTGACGGTCAATTTTGGCAAGGACCAGTTCTTCACACTGGGTGTCGGTGTGAGAGCCCAGTATCTCAGCAAGGATCCGGCCGCGACGCCGAGTAATTCGAGCGCTGCGAGCGCAAGCGATTTTCGTGTCTATATGGGTGCGCAGTTCCACAAATACGTCAAGGCGACGCTCAATCTCGAGCGGCTGCGCGATGGCAACTGGAACGTGCTCGACGGCATCCTTCAGGTCGAACCGTGGAAAGCTTTCAATGTCTGGGGCGGTCGGATGCTGACTCCGAGTGATCGCTCCAATCTCGACGGGCCATACTTTCTCAGCACCTATGCTTTTCCCATCGTGTCCCAGTATCCCGGCGCATGGTCCGGCCGTGACGATGGTCTTGCGGTGTGGGGCAAGCTGATGAAGGATCATTTTCGCTACGTTGCGGGTGTCTATCGGGGCCATAACTGGCAGCGCGATGCGTCCAACCGAGGCGAGCATCCTTTGTTTGCAGCCCGTCTGGAATACAATTTTCTCGATCCCGAACCGTCACCTGCCTATTACACGGCCAGCACCTATTACGGAAAAGCCGACATTCTTGCGATCGGTCTGGCCGGTCAGTACGAAACCGATGGCGTAGGTACGGCGCAGCAGAAGGGTGACTACAAAGCCTGGAACATCGACGGTCTGTTCGAGAAGAAAATCGGTCCTGACGCGCGCTACGGTGTCTATACTCTGGAAGGTGCGTATTACCAGTATTACACCGACGGCGTGAAAGACATCGCGGCGGGCCACGGGCAGCGTTCTCCCGATTATGGCAATGTCGGCGGCATTAACGACGGCACGGCGTTTCTGGCCAGTACGGCCTACCTGATCCCCTACAAGCTTGGCTGGGGGCGCATCCAGCCGCTGGTGCGTTATCAGCAGTTCCGTTTCAAGAAGGATATGTACGGGGCGGGGCATCCGAAAACCACACAGTTCGATGCCGGCGCGAACTATGTGATGGATGGTCACAATCTGCGCTTTACCTTCGATTACGTGCGCTACAAGCCGATGGGCACGCGGGCCTCGAACGCCTTTCTTCTGGGCATGCAGTTCCAGTACTGACGCCAACCGACCCGAGGACATCACTTGACAGGCGTGCTGATGCGGACAGCCGCCGGGAGACATTGGAATGTTGATCTTGAAGCCCCGGATCATGTGCGGACTGGTTTTTCTCACCTGCGGTGTCGCCGGAAGCGCGGCGCATGCGGTGGAACCTCCTCTCGACACTCTCGATTGCCGCCATCTGTTTGTCGAGGACGTGCGGTTATCCGATCAGTTGGACGTGGTAAAACGGAAAGAGGCGGCGGATGTGGCGGCCGGCACGGCTGAGGAAGATCAGG
Source organism: Acetobacter estunensis (assembly GCF_019083805.1). GTDB lineage: Bacteria > Pseudomonadota > Alphaproteobacteria > Acetobacterales > Acetobacteraceae > Acetobacter > Acetobacter estunensis_A. The sequence goes on along the minus strand of NZ_JAHRDV010000001.1, from coordinate 202,615 downwards.
GATTTTACGTAAAGTTCGATCCCGTGCCGGGTGTCGGCATCATGAAGGGAATGACCCTCTCTCCAGCGGGCAAGCCCATCCGTCAGGATACCAACGAGATGGGACGCGACGCCCTGCAGGCGCGGTTGCTCTCGGTGCGCCATGTGGAGCAGAACAAGTTGTGCCCGGAAGTGGGCTCTCCTGCGGAGAAACGCACCACCATCCTCGACGATCAGGTGCGCGGGCAGTAATTACCTTTCTCCAAGCAGGCGCGAGGCCGTGGCCGCTGCTGCGGCCCGCGAGCTAAGACCGGTCTTGTTGTAGATTTGTTCGATGTGTTTATCGATCGTGCGCGGGCTGACGGTGAGGATGTCCGCGATGTCGCGGCTGGTCTTGCCCCGTGAGATCCACAGCAGCACTTCGGCTTCCCGCCCGCTCAGTCCCAGTCGCGCCTGAAGCAGTCGCTCCGGATGGAGGGAGTGACTGGCCAGACGCAGGAGCAGTTCGTCGTCATTAATGGCGCCGACAAAAGTGAGTGTCAGTTCGTCCTCGCTCGTGCTTTCGCGTAGCATTACCGAGCCGGGGGGCGGCAGGCTCGTTCCTCGCAGGAGGGCGGCAAGCGCTCCATCGGGGATTTTGTCCAAAAGCTGTGCGGCATGGGGCGTGGTCCACAGCATATCGCCCGCGCGGCTGACAGCGAGAAGAAAACGCCCCGCGCTGTCCAGAGCGCCATGGGCCGCACGGATGCGGGAGGCTGCTTCGATCCGCACGCCGATGCGCGCCAGAACTTCTTCCAGCCGCAGGGGTTTTGTGACGTAGTCCGCAGCCCCCAGCTCGAAAGCGCGGATCACGTGTTCGGTCTCGGTCAGGCCGGTCATGAAAATGATGGGCGTGTGGACCAGCCGTGTGTCGTGGCGCAGAGCCTCACACACGTCCCACCCTGTCATGCCGGGCATCAGCGCGTCCACCAGAACCAGATCGGGCACACATCGGGCCACAACTTCAAGCGCGGCCGGTCCCGACTGCGCGAGCAGCACGTCATAACCGCCATGGGTAAGATGTTCATCCATCAGGCCAAGAACAGCGGGGTCGTCATCAATGACAAGGACGGTCTTGCGAGTGGGAGCGTTTGTCATGGAAGGGGAGCCTCCAGATGGTGGCGCAGGGCTTCAAGTTGATAGGACGTGACCAGTTTCAGGAGCGGAGCAAGAGCCGGTTCCAGTTCCGGCCGGTTTTGCTGCATGGTCGCCAAGTGTTCGCGAAGCTGTTTGAGGTTGCCGCCATTCAGAGAGGAGAGAAGCGTCTTCCGTTCCGCAGCAGAAAGTTCGGCGGTGGATGGACTCACAGGTGTTGGGATGAGGGAAGGACTGACAGTCTCGGGAAAGACCCACTCCAACTTCAGTATACGCCCGATTTCTTCAATCAGAAGCGTCAGGTTCACCGGTTTTCCCAGAACCGGGCAGTCATCGAGCGAGGGCACATGTCGGTTTGCGCTTTCCACCAGATTTCCTGTGAGAAACATCAGCGGTAGATAAGCAAACGGTCCCTGTCGTATGCGCAAAGCAAGATCGCGCCCGTCCATGCCGGGCATTGAAAGATCGAGCAGCAGCAGGTCCGGCTGAACATGAGGTAGCGTGTCGAGACATGTTACGGCGTTTTCGGCTTCTTCGACGGTGAAGCTGCATCGTTCCAGAATCTCGCGCATGATCTGACGGTGCTGTCTGTCGTCGTCTACGACGAGGATTGTGCGATGTGGTCCCTCATATCCACAGGGAAAGGCGGGCAGACGCGGTAGGAGTTCCACCTGCCGGTCCGGCAGCATCAGCCTCACTCTAAAGCGAGAGCCTTGTCCGGGTGTGCTGGTAAATGTCAGTTCGCCGCCGAGGATTTCGGTGAGCAGTTTTGTAATGGTCAGTCCCAGTCCCGTTCCCGGCACGCTGGATGTGGCGGCGGCACGTTCGAACGGCTCGAAGATACGGTTGTGATCTTCCGGTGCGATCCCTGCACCAGTGTCCTCAATGACGAATTCGGCGATCTGTCCCTGCCAGCGTGCTGAGAAAGTCACGCTGCCGCGGGACGTGAACTTCACGGCATTGGAGAGCAGGTTGAGCAGGATCTGACGCAGGCGATGCTCGTCGCATGTGACGACGGCGGGCAGATGACCGGGTTTCCAGACGAAGCGTAGCCCTTTGGCCAATGCCTGCGGGCGGATCATCTGAGCGACGGATTCCAGAAAGATGGGCAGCGCTACGATGTCCGAATGCAGTTCGATCCGTCCCGCTTCGATGCGGGATATGTCGAGCAGACCGGAGAGAATGCTCGTGATGTGCTCACCACTTTCGCGCATGATGTCGAGAGCACGGTGTCGTTCGGACGGAACGCGCGGGTCGTGCTGGAGAAGCTGGATGTAGCCCATGATGGCATTCAGCGGAGAGCGGATTTCGTGGCTGATGCCGCTGATGTAGCGTGTCTTGGCAAGACTTGCGGCTTCAGCCTTCTCACGGGCGATTTTCAGCGCGCGGTCGGTGCGGCGGCGAGCGCGGATTTCGTTCATCAGTAGCCGGGTCTGGTGCAGCGTCTCGCGTGTGGCGGTCCGGCGCCCTTCCTGCGCCATCACCAGCAGCCACGCGCCCACCGCGCAGGCAAGGAACACTATCAGGAACAGACCGTTCCATGCGCGCCCCGTTTGCCATGACAGAACGGCCAGTACAACGGTGACACCCGTCATAATGAGCACAAAGCGGCCTCCGGGTGTGAGCAGAAGGCGGCGGATGCGTGTAGGCAATGCACGCAACGGCGTGGCGAGTTGAGACGCCATGCGCGTGGAAACGGGTTTGCAGCGATCCCGGCAGCGCCCGTCGAGAGAGCAGCACAGCGAGCAGATGGTGCCGCCATAGGCCGGGCATTCAGCCATGTCTTCGGCCTCGAAACTGTGTTCGCAGATTACGCATGCCATGGCGGGACGCGCATTCCATCCAGCGGGCTGCTGGCGGGCAAGATAGGTGCGTCCGCCTGTGATCCACGCAAGGATCGGGGCCGTCAAACAGGCCACTCCCAATGTCATGAAAGGCGCGAAGGCTGCGGTGTGTTCGCCAAGTGCGCCCCACAGTGCTGCAATGCCCAAGGTTGCGGCAAGCCCCCACGCGCCCAGTCCCACGATGTTGAGGTCTGGCAACAGGGCGCGTTTGAACTCCACGAAAGGGGGACTGAAGCCCAGCGGCTTGCAAAAGACGATGTCACCCAGAATGGCCCCGATCCATGCACAGGCCAGTACGGCATAGAGCGTCAGGCCCGTCTGGATCGTGCTGACCAGACCGGCTTCCATCAGTAAAAGTGCTATGGTGACATTGAAGATAACGTAGAACACACGTCCTGGATGCGTGTGTGTCAGGCGGGAAAAGAAGTTCGACCACGCTAAAGAGCCGGCATAGGCGTTGGTGATGTTGATCTTCACCTGTGCCAGCGCGACCAGCATGACGGTCAGAAAGGTTGCGACGGGTGTCGGTGCGAAGGTTCCCCACGCCAGCCAGTACATCAGTCCCGGTTGCACCGCCTGTGCCGGCGTGAATCCTGCGTTCAAGACCATCCACGCGAGAAAGGAGCCTGCCAGCAGCTTAAACGCATCGAACAGCACCCAGCCCGGGCCGCCAAGCACGAGGGCGGTCCACCATTGTCGTCGATTGGCCGCGGTGAGTGGAGGAAGAAAACGCAGAAAGTCGATCTGTTCCGCGCTCTGGCAGACCAGCACGACCATGACGGATGCGGCGCTTCCGATGGCGATGGGATCGATGTGCGGAAAAAGCGGCTCCAGACCCGGAAAATGCGTCCATGCAGGGAGAGCGTCCGGATGAAGGATCAGGAGCACGGCAAGGGGCACCAGATTGAGGAAGAGCCAGAGCGGCTGGGTCGCGATCTGGAAGCGGGCGATGAAGGTGATGCCCCACGTCACCAGCGGAATGATGATGGCGGCGCAGAGGAGATAGGCCAGCCAGAGCGGAACACCCAACAGAGCGTGGAGCGTGCCGGCCAATATGGCGGCTTCAAGTCCGAAGAAAATGAAAGTGAAGCTGGCGTAGAGCAGGGAGGTAATGGTTGAGCCGATATAGCCGAAACCCGTGCCCCGCGTAAGGAGGTCGATATCCAGTCCCGCGCGGGCTGCTGTGGCGGAGAGAGGAAGGCTCACGCAGAAAATGACGATGGTGACGAGAAGAATGGCCAGTGCCGTGTTGGTGAAACCGAAGGCGAGAGTCAGCGTGCCGCCCATCGCTTCGAGCGCCAGAAAAGAGATGGACCCCAGCGCGGTCAGGGCGGCCCGCATGGGGGTGACCGTACGGGCACGCCGTGCCGTGAAGCGCAGGGCGTAGTCTTCGAAGGTCTGGTCGGCGGCCCAGCGGCTGTAGGCCCGGCGGGTGCGCACGATGCGCAGACGGCTGGTGTCGGTCGGCAAGGTCACGTTTTCGGCTGTCCGGATGGCTGCAGACAGTATCGTAACCGAAAAGAACTCCGGCCCATACGCAGGATTGCGTATGGGAAGATGTTTTCTCTTCGGCCGAGAATAGGGGCAGCAGCAAAAGGACCGTTCATCATGCCCGTCACCCTGCCGAATCTTTCCCGTCGCGCGTTCGGACGTCTGGCTCTCGCTTCTTCGGTGGCGGCCGTGGGTGCCGCATGGAGCAGTGAGCGGTCCTACGCGGCGGCGCCCAAGGGCGAGCCGATTAAGGTGGGCATCCTGCATTCGCTTTCGGGCACGATGGCCATCAGCGAGACTACTCTTAAGGATGTCATGCTGATGCTGATTGCCGAGCAGAACCGCAAGGGCGGACTGCTCGGTCGTCCTCTGGAGGCAGTCGTGGTGGATCCAGCGTCCAACTGGCCGCTGTTTGCCGAGAAGGCGCGCCAGCTTCTCTCGGTGGACAAGGTGTCGGCTGTGTTCGGGTGCTGGACCAGCGTGTCGCGCAAATCGGTGCTGCCGGTGTTCGAGGAACTCAACGGCATTCTGTTCTATCCGGTGCAGTACGAAGCGCAGGAGTGCAGTCGCAATATCTTCTATACCGGTGCTGCTCCCAACCAGCAGGCTATTCCCGCCGTGGACTATCTTCTGAGCGAAGACGGCGGTGGCGCGAAACGGTTCGCGTTGGTGGGTACGGATTATGTCTATCCGCGCACGACCAACCAAATTCTCGCGAATTATCTCAAGTCAAAGGGGATCGCGGACGAGGACATTATGGTCAACTACACGCCGTTCGGACAGTCCGACTGGCAGACCATCGTGTCCCAGATCAAAGCTTTTGGCTCGGCGGGCAAGAAGACGGCGGTGGTCTCTACCATCAATGGCGATGCCAACGTGCCGTTTTACAAGGAACTCGGCAATCAGGGCATTTCCTCCACCGACATTCCGGTGATGGCCTTCAGCGTGGGTGAGGAAGAGCTGGCGGGCATGGACACCAAACCGCTGGTGGGTCAGCTCGCGGCGTGGAATTATTTCGAGAGCATCGATACGCCCGCGAACAAGGCGTTCATCAAACAGTGGCATGAGTTCACGAAAAATCCCAAGCGCACCACCAACGATCCGATGGAAGCGCATTATATCGGCTTCAACATGTGGGTTCAGGCTGTCACCAAGGCCGGCACGACCGACCATGACAAGGTGATCGACACCATGATCGGCATCCGTCAGCCCAATCTGACGGGTGGCGTGGCCGAGATGCTGCCCGACCATCATCTGACGAAGCCTGTCTATATCGGTGAGATTCAGGATGATGAACAGTTCTCGGTGGTGTGGAAGACGCCCTCGCTCGTGCCGGGGCAGGCGTGGTCGCCATGGGTGCCGGAAACCAAGGATCTGATCGGAGACTGGAGCCAGCCGATTGCGTGCGGCAACTACAACACCGTGACAAAGACCTGCATTGGCAAGAAGCATGCGTAAGGCCGGATGGCTTTCCGGTGTGATGGCGGCTCTCGTAATGGGAGCCGCCATCGTTTTCTCGCCTCTTGCGCGCGCAGATGAGTTCGATGCGCTTGCCAGCGGGCATTTCGAAGATGTGGCCGGGGCCATCGCCACGCTTGCCGCTTCCGGCAACCCGCAAGCGGCAGCGGTTCTGCATGCGCTGGAAGGACACCAGCTTTTTGCGTCCTCTCAGGGTGGTCTGTTCATCCGTCAGGGCGAGAATTATGTGGAGGCCCGCACAGGCCAGCCTGCCAGCGCGACACCACCTGACCTGCATCCCGTGCGGCTAAACAATCGTGTGCGTAAGGCACTGGCCGGTGCGCAGGCGGAGATGGAGTTGGTTGCGCCGCAGCGGGATGTGCGCCTGAAGGCCGCCACCGCGTTGTATGGACGGCACGATCCGGCTCTGCTTCCAGCGATCGATCATGCGTTGTCGGTGGAAAAGGATTCCGGCGTGCGTGTGAAGCTTGAGGAAGCGCGTGCGGCGACAATTCTTGGGCAGCCCGCAGGGGAGGATGCTCAGGGCCAGCGTCTGGAGGCGGTGCATACACTGGCCGGCGTGGGCGGATTGGAGGCGCGGAGCATTCTGGCTTCGGTCGCAGCATCATCCGTGGAAGCGCCGGATGTGCGCAAGGCGGCATCCGAAGGGGTATCCGCCATTGATTGGCATCTGCGTATGTGGAGCGTGTTCCAGAATGCGTTCTATGGTCTGAGTTATGGCTCCGTTCTGTTGCTGGCAGCCACGGGTCTGGCCATCACTTTCGGTGTGATGGGCGTGATCAATATGGCCCATGGCGAGATGATGATGATCGGGGCCTATACGACGTGGATGGTTCAGCAGGGTATTCGCGCAACGGCGCCCATGTTGGAGCCTGTGGCCATTCTTCTCGCCATTCCAGTGGCTTTTCTCGTGTGTGGCACGATTGGTGTAGTGATCGAGCGGGGACTGATCCGCTTTCTCTATGGTCGCCCGCTGGAAACCTTGCTGGCGACCTGGGGGCTTTCCCTCATTCTGCAGCAGGCCGTGCGCTCCATTTTCGGGCCAACCAATCTTGCGGTCGAGACACCCTCATGGCTATCGGGGTCGTTCGCGCTGGGAGGCATGGACATCACGCTCAATCGGCTTGCGATCTTCATTTTTTCCGGATTGGTGCTGGGCGGCCTCATGCTGGTGCTGCGCCGGACGCCGCTGGGTCTCCAGATGCGGGCGGTGACGCAGAACCGGCGCATGGCCGCGCTCATGGGCATCCGCACACCTCGGGTCGATGCGCTGGCTTTCGGATTGGGTGCGGGATTAGCTGGACTTGCCGGCGTGGCGGTTAGCCAGATCGACAATGTCAGCCCCAATCTTGGACAGTCTTACATCATCGACAGTTTCATGGTGGTGGTGTTCGGTGGCGTGGGTAACCTGTGGGGCACGCTGGCGGCGGCTATGGCGCTTGGTATGGGCGGCAAGATTCTGGAGCCGACTATTGGGGCCGTATCGGCCAAGATCGCCATTCTCGTGCTGGTCATTCTCTACATCCAGCGTCATCCGCGCGGCATGTTTCCCGTGCGCGGACGGGGAGTTGAATCATGAGCCTGCTCTCGAAGCCGGGCGCGCGGTCTTTTCCGGGCGCGGTCCGTATGGCGGCTGTGGTCGTGGTGGTGGCAATAGTGCTGGCAGGTGCGAGTATGCTGCCCGAAAGCAGCCCGCTGCATGTCTCGGCCTTTGTTGTGTCGCTGGCGGGGAAATATTTGGCCTATGCCATGCTGGCGCTTTCCGTCGATCTGGTGTGGGGGTTTGCAGGTATCCTGACGCTTGGTCATGCCGCCTTCTTCGCGCTGGGTGGTTACGCGATGGGCATGTATCTCATGCGTGAGATCGGCGCGCGGGGTGTGTATGGCAATTCGAACCTGCCAGATTTCATGATCTTCCTCTCATGGAAAAGCCTGCCGTGGTACTGGTGGGGCACGGATCATTTCGCATGGGCGATGCTGCTGGTTCTGGTGATTCCGGCCGCACTGGCGGGAGTGTTTGGTTGGCTGGCGTTCCGTTCGCGTGTGTCGGGAGTGTATCTCTCGATCATCACGCAGGCGCTGACTTATGCGCTAATGCTTGGATTTTTTCAGAACGGGCTCGGTTTTGGCGGTAACAACGGTCTGACGGATTTCAAGGACATTCTGGGTGCCGATTTGCATGCCCCCACGACCCGTGCGGTGTTGCTGGTCGTCACGGGCGTGATGCTGGCGCTGGCGCTTCTGGTCTCGCGCTTTGTGGTGGGAGGGCGTTTTGGTAATCTGCTGGTGGCGGTAAGGGATGCTGAAAGCCGCACGCGCTTTCTGGGCTATCGCCCCGATCAGGTGAAACTTCTGGTGTGGGTGTTTTCCGCCATGATCGCGGCGGTCGGCGGTGCGCTTTATGTCACGCAGGTCGGCATCATCAATCCGGGTGAATTTGCACCTGCCAATTCGATTGAATCTGTGATCTGGGTGGCCGTCGGCGGTCGTGGCACGCTTGCGGGCGCGGTGCTGGGCGCGGTGCTGGTCAATCTGGGCAAGACACTGTTCACGGCATGGCTGCCGGAGTTCTGGCTTTATGGCCTTGGGCTGCTGTTCCTCGTGACGACACTGTTCCTCCCGAACGGGCTGATGGGATTGTGGCGTCCCATGAAAAAGGCTGCACCGGAAGAGGTGACGCCGGAAGTGTCGGACACGCAGGGAGACGAGGCATGACGGACTCTCTTCTTCTGGACGTGCGCGATGTCAGCGTCACCTTCGATGGGTTCCGTGCCATCAACAATCTGAGCCTGGCGCTGAAACCGGGGGAAATGCGGGCCATTGTGGGGCCGAACGGCGCGGGCAAGACGACGATGATGGACATCATCACGGGCAAGACGCGCCCGGACACTGGCATCGTGCGTTTCAAGGGACGCGATCTGACAAAGCTGGATGAGCCGACCATTGCCCGTCTGGGTATTGGACGGAAGTTCCAGAAACCGACCGTGTTCGAGGCGCTGACGGTGACGGAAAACCTGATGCTGTCTCTCAAGGGCATCCGTTCTCCGTTCTCTGTTCTCATGGCGCGACCGACGGCAAGGGAGCGTGAAAGGATCGCGCATCTTTTGAAACTGACGCGGCTTGAAAAATACGCCGACCGTCAGGCTGGCGGCATGAGCCACGGCCAGAAACAGTGGCTGGAAATCGGCATGCTGATGGGGCAGGAGCCTGATCTGTTGCTGGTGGATGAGCCGGTGGCGGGGATGACGGATGCCGAGACGATGGCGACGGCGGATCTGCTGCGCGAGATCAACCGCACGCGAAGCGTGGTGGTGGTTGAGCATGACATGGATTTCGTGCGGGCGCTTGGCGTCACAGTGACGGTGCTGCACGAAGGTTCCGTTCTGGCGGAAGGCCCGCTGGATGAGGTGAGCGCCGATCCGCGCGTGATCGAGGTCTATCTTGGCCGCTAAGTGCCGTGCCGGGATTACGAAAGGAGACGGCTCTCATGCTCAGAGTTGAGGACGTTCATCTGCATTATGGTGCGGCGATTGCTCTGCGCGGTGTCTCGCTGGAGGCACGTGAAGGGGCCGTGACCTGCATTCTCGGACGCAATGGCGTGGGCAAGACCAGCCTGATACGGGCGGTGACGGGCATGCACGCTGTCAGTTCTGGGCGCATCGAGTGGGAAGGCGAAGATATTACAAAACTGGCGGCGTATGACCGCGCAAGCCGGGGCATTGCGACAGTGCCGCAGGGACGCGACATCTTTCCGCTTCTCACTGTGCGCGAAAATCTCGAAACCGGCTTTGGTCTGCTGTCGCGGGGGCAGCGCAAGGTGCCGGATGAGATTTTCGACCTTTTTCCCGTGTTGGCAAAAATGCTCGATCGTAGGGGCGGGGACCTCTCGGGGGGGCAGCAGCAGCAGCTTGCGATTGCTCGCGCTCTCGTGATCCGCCCAAGGCTGCTGGTTCTGGATGAACCGACAGAAGGCATCCAGCCGAGCATCATCAAGGATATAGGCACGATCATTGGCATGCTGCGCGATCGGGGCGATATGGCGATTGTGCTGGTGGAGCAGTATTTCGATTTTGCGTTCGAGTTGGCCGATACGGTGGCGGTTCTGGACCGTGGCAAAGTCGTGCTCAGCGGGCAGGTGGCGGAACTGGTAGCTGAAGAAGTACGCTCGCACATTGCTATCTGATGGTGCTGTGACGTCTCTTTAGGAGTTTTCTTGCCTTCTGGATGGTTTTTTCCATCCGGTCAGAGAAACGTAGCTCCATATCAGCAGGAATGTCGCCAGAATACCTGTGCCCAGAATCTGGAAATGATCGCTCAGAAAATCCGTCAGGCCGGTCAAGGGAAGGGGTAGATTCATGACACGGTTCACAAGAGGGATGCTCTCAATGATGGCGACGCCAAAAGCCGTTGCAGCGGATACAGAGGCAATCGCCAGAAGATAGTGTTTGCGGCGCTGAGAGGAAGGCGCGCTCCATCTCCACGCTTCCACCATCAGCACGGTATCGAGACTGTCCACCAGCATCATTCCGGCTGTGAACAGGAGGGGAAAGAGCAAAATCGTTGCGGGTGGCAGATCGGTTCGCGCCTGTGTGGTCGTCAGCCCAAGCAGACCGACTTCTGTAGCGGTGTCGAAGCCCAGTCCGAAGAGAAACCCCAGTGGGAACATCTGCCATTCCTTGCCGATAATCTTCATCAGGGGACGCAGAAGCCATGAAACAGGCCCGAAAGGCTGGGTTTGGGCGGAGGTGCTGGGCGCGCGGATCAGGGATCGCACAAGTGCTGCGTTGAGTATGCCCATGAGGAGAAGGAAGGAAACGGAGACGGAGGTTCCGATCAGATTTCCGGTCAGGTGCCAACGTTCCAGCCAGTCCGATACGGGCAACAGGATGAGCGCACAGGTGGCAAGAATGACGACGCTTGAGTGACCGAGTGAGAAAAACAGTCCTGTGCTATAGGGCTTTCGTCCCTGTGCCATGAGTTTGCGCGTGACGGTGTCGATGGCAGCGATATGATCCGCGTCCATTGCGTGACGCAGTCCAAAGGTCCATGCGAGAAATGCTGGAGCCAGCATCGCAGGATGTGTGGCACTCACGAGAAGGGCTACAGCCCAGCATGTGAGATTGACCAGAACGAGGCCGCCCATCAGGCGGAAGACAGGGTTCTGGTACATGCAAAGAGAGTCCGCTTTCTTCAACATCAGTTATCAGCAGGCGATGTTGGATAGCTCGCCCATATTTCGACAATGGATGCAGGGGAGCGAGGTAGAGGCAATACGTAATTTTGAGAAATCGGATGTTCCCGGTGAGGTGTTATAGCCTCACCGGGTAAAGTGTTGCTTCAGGAACCGGCGGACAGAACCTTGGAAATGACATCCTGTGCTTCGTTCTGGATTTCCTTGAGATGCTCCGGGCTTTTGAAACTTTCAGCGTAAATCTTGTAAACATCTTCTGTGCCGGAGGGACGGGCGGCGAACCAGCCGTCCTTCGTCGTGACCTTCAGTCCGCCGATGGAGGCGTTGTTTCCCGGCGCCTTGGTCAGTTTGGCTGTGATGGTCTCGCCCGCCAGTGTGTCGCCCGGATATTGTTCGGGTGAGAGGTTGGCCAGCCGTGCCTTCTGCTCCGGTGTGGCGGCAGCATCGATGCGTGCGTAATATGCCGTGCCCAGCCGCTTTGCGATGTCGTGATAATGCGCGCTTGGGTTCTTGCCGGTTTTCGCCGTGATCTCGGCAGCAAGAAGGCCAAGGATGATTCCATCCTTATCGGTCGTCCAGACCGTGCCGTCACGGCGGAGGAAGGAGGCTCCGGCACTTTCTTCTCCCCCGAAGCCGAGGCTTCCGTCCAGCAGCCCGGGGACGAACCACTTGAAGCCTACGGGCACTTCCACCAACTTACGCCCAAGCTCAGCCGCCACACGGTCGATCAATCCGCTGCTGACCAGCGTTTTGCCAATGCCGGTGTCAGCGCTCCACTGTGGGCGGTTGCGGTAAAGATAGGAAATGGCGACGGCCAGATAGTGGTTCGGGTTCATCAGCCCGTCAGGTTGGGCCACGATGCCATGCCGATCCGCATCCGTGTCGTTGGCGAAAGCGACGTCGAAAGTTTTTCCCATTTCGATCAGTCGGGCCATGGCGTAGGGAGAGGAGCAGTCCATGCGGATCTGACCGTCCCAGTCGGCGGTCATGAAGCCGAACTGTGGATCGACTTCTTCGCTCACGACCGTGGCGTTGAGGCCGTAACGCGCGATGATTGGCTGCCAGTAACGCACAGCCGCTCCACCGAGCGGATCTATGCCGATCTTCACGCCCGCGTCACGGATGGCGGCCATGTCGATGACAGAGCCCAGATCTTCCACATAGGGCGTCACGAAGTCATGGCGTGTGATGCACGGCTCGTTGATGGCGCGCTCGAATGTCAGGCGCTTCACCTCTTTGAGGCCATTGGCGAGGAAACCGTTTGCCATGTCCTGGATGGCTTTGGTGATGTCGGAATCGGCCGGACCACCATGCGGGGGGTTGTATTTGAAGCCGCCATCCGTGGGCGGGTTGTGCGAGGGCGTGACCACGATGCCGTCGGCCAGACCGCTTTTGCGTCCGCGATTATAGGTCAGGATCGCATGGGAGATGACAGGCGTGGGAGTGTAGCCATCGTCATGAGCGATGTGGACGGCAATGCCGTGGGCCGCTAGCACTTCGATGGCCGTGCGCTGGGCGGGGGCGGAGACGGCGTGGGTGTCGATGCCCATGAAAAGAGGGCCGTCGATGCCCTGTGCCTTTCGATAGCGGGCAATGCCTTCACAAATGGCGAGGATATGGTTCTCGTTGAAGCTGGTGTTCAGCGGTGCGCCACGATGACCGGAGGTGCCAAACGACACACGCTGCGTGGGGATGGAGGGATTGGGCTTGCGTTCGTAATAGGCGGCGATCACGGCCGGAATGTCGGGAAGATCGGATGCTGGCAGGCGTTTTCCGGCCAATGGGCTGATCTTTGCCATGAGTGGAACGGTCCTCGTTTCTCAGTTTTGCGATAACGCTCGCACGGTAACAAACAACCTTCGGGGCTGACGGTCCAGCCCTGAAGGGAATGTCTGTTCATGTCTCCCAAACAAGACAATCCAGTGGCACCATGCCAGTTTCGAACGGCCAGATGGGATGCGACCCGATGTCGAGCGAGCGTTCCCGCAGGAGGCTGCGCCATTGTCCGTGACATTTCACGGGCAGGGTGAAGGGGGCGGGCGGTTGAGTGAGAGCAAGAGTGGCCGGGTCAGGGGCGAGAGTATGAGTGTGACGAGGTGCCATTACCAGTAGCCGCTGGTTTCCGAGAGTGCGCAGGAAAGCGACGATATGCTGCGTGTTCAGGGAGATAGGGTGATAGGAGCCGTCCCGAAACAGGTTAGGGTGCTGAGCACGAAAGGTGAGCAGCCGTGCAATGAGCTGGAGTTTGATCGCGCCATCGGGCCATGTGGCGGCGGCGTGGTCGATGTCGGAAGCGGCTTGGAGCAGTTCCGACCGGCTTTTGAAATCGACAGGTCGCCGGTTGTCGGGATCGACCAGACTGAAATCCCATAACTCGCAGCCTTGATAAAGATCCGGCACGCCGGGAGCAGTAAGGCGCAGCAGAGTTTGGGACAGGCTGTTCAGGGCGGCCGCTGGCGCGATCTGTCGGACGAACCGGGTCATGTCGCGTTGGAAATCCAATGAGCTGGATGTGTCCAACAAGTGAGCAAGGTAGTCCTGGCACGCGCTTTCATACGACTCATTGGGGTCGAGCCAGCTTGTATGACGCTTTCCTTCGCGGAGCGCCTTGGTCAACCAATCCGCCATGCGGGGGCCGAACTCTTCATTGGGGTAATCCTGAACAGGCCATGCACCAAGGAGGCTTTGGTAGAGCATGAGTGCATCGACACGATCGGGGGCGTGGTTTGATGTGTGCTTCTCCAGCCAGGATGTAACGAGTGCGTGCCACTGTTCGGGCATTTCGCTAAGAATGGCAATCCGCATCCGACTGTCTTCGCCGCGCTTGTGATCATGTGTCGCGGTGGCGAGCAGGGAGTGGGGATGGGTCGCATGTCGCTTTTGGCAGGCTTCATGAAAAGCGGCGACCGGCAGCGCCAGTGTGTCGGGCGCACTGCCGACTTCGTTGCGTGAGGGCAGACGCACATTCCGATAGAATGCTGTGTCTTCAAGAGATTTTGCGGTGAGCGGGGCTGTGAGATGCTCGAAGGCGCGTTGAATGCGGCGCACTGCGGGGGAGGGACCGGTTTCAACAGGTGTAGTGAGCAACGCGCTCATGCGTTGAAGAAGAAGATGGTGGAAGGAAGGGATCTCCTTGCGCGCTGCGATTACAGCCTGTGACAAAGCCGCCCGGTCGGCGGTGTGATCCATGGGGAGATCGTCGGCATAATAACAGCGATAGCGCGGAAAGTGACGCAGGAGGACTGTCAGAACAGTCTTGATGGCGGAGGGTGTCGTTTCGCAGGAAAGTGACGCGAAGGACGCATGCAACAGACGGGTGAGCCGCTCACATTCGGCGGGGAATAAAACGTGCAGAATCTCGTCACGAGCCTGTCGTTCTGTTTCCTCCATGGTATTCGGCACGTCACTGCGCGTATCCTGCCACAGGGCATCCAGCACGTCTTTTCCGTTGGCATCGTGCAAAAGAAGAGAAACCTGTTCCATGAAATCGTAACCCGTCGTACCGTCCACGTCCCACTCGGCGGGCAGGTTTTCACCGGGAGCGAGGATTTTTTCCACATGGATCGATACAGGTCCACTCGAAGACTGTTCCGAGGGGAACATCCTCTGACGTAACCGTCGGCAATAGGCGGCGGGAGCGGCAAGGCCATCAATATGGTCGATCCGCAGCCCATCGATGATTCCTTCATCGAGGAGCGACAGCACATAATGGTGGGTGTCGGTGAAGACTTTCTCACGTTCGACGCAGATGGCGCCTAGGGATGTGTTGTCGAAGAAACGTCGCCAGTTGAGAAGTTCGGACGCTGTGCGCCACCATGCGCAGACCCAGTTCTGGCGGTCGATCAGATGGCGCAATTGCTCGCGTCCCGGCTGATGGGCGGGATTGAAGCGCATGGTCAGGGCGGACAGTACATCGGCACCGATTGCTGTGTTCAGCCATAGGGAAAGCGCCTTGAGTGTCTGGGCACAGTCCCTGTCCGGCGTGCTGCGTTCCGCCATGACCGTCAGGGCAGCGGACAGGGCGTGGGGGAGATCCATGCCTTTGAGCAGGCTGCTGTAATGAGCAGGAGAAATGGGGAAGCGGTGGTCGTGATGGTGGATGAAGAAGAGTCCACTTTCGCGATCATGCTTCAGGTTCAGAGCGCCTGAGACCAGCGCCGCCTCGAAAGGACGATCGAGAAAGGGAAGGAGCACACGTCCTGCAAGTTGAGGGTCGGGATCGTCCCAGGCGATATCGAAAAACTCGGCGTAGGGGCTGTTCTGACCCCATGCCAGAAGATTTTCCCACCAGATGTTTCCGGCACCTCCCACGGCCATGTGGTTGGGCACAATATCGAGGATCAGGCCCATATCGTGTTCGTGCAGCGTGTGGGCAAGGCGTCGCAGGGCGGCCTCACCACCTAGTGTCGGATCAATATGATGGCAGTCGAGAACGTCGTATCCATGGGGCGAGCCCGGTGTGGCCGTCAGGAGAGGTGAAGCATAGATATGGCTGATGCCCAACCGTGCGAAGTAAGGCACCAGTTCGACCGCGTGATCCAGCGTCAAGCCCTGCCGGAACTGAAGGCGGATGGTGGCGCGCAAAGCTGGTCGCAGGCAGGGCATAGCGCTTCTCGCAATAGTTAAGAACGAGGACGAGATGTTTTCAGAAGGGTCAGACGCTTCTTCGTGCCGCGTCGTGCCAGAAGCGTGCGAGCCGGGACTGGATAGCGTTGACGCCAGTTGGGGTGGCTGGTGGTGGTGCCAGGCACGTTGGGTTGTTCGTTTAACCCCGCGAGGTCTTCCAGTGGCACGATAGCGAGTGGGCAGGGTGTGTCCGCTACGAAACTGACGGCACGATCCACGAAAGTGGCAGCTCCTGTCGGACTGGAAGGAGGTTCGGGCACCGTTCGACCCGCCACGGCCGTCCATAAGGCGGTCCTTTCGGCACCGCGTTGTATCTGGGAGGAGACGTCAGTCGTGGCAAGATCAAGTCCCTGCCACCAGCGGGCCAATGGGGGTAAGTCATGGGTTGTCGTCATCGCCACGGCCGTTCGGGACCATTGCCTGCAAGGGAGAAAGGCACCCTCTGAATCACGTTGAAATGGAAGGACGTTCATGCCTGTCAGGCCATGGCGGATCATGTCCTTGCGGAATGCGGGTTCGACAGTGCCCAGAGCTTCCCCGATGAGGACAGCGTTGGCGCGAGAGGCTTCCAGTGTGGCCAGCCTCATGAGATCGGCACTGGGATAGGTGAGATAGGCGCCTTCTTCCGGACCTTCCCCCTTGGGGATGATCCAGAGCCGCCGTAGCCCCATGACATGATCGATGCGCAGACCGCCCACATGGGCGAGATTGGCGCGCAGCATGGCGATAAAGCCCTGATAGCCATTGGCATGCAGACCATGGGGGGAGAAGGTGGTCAGTCCCCAGTTTTGTCCGGCGCGGCTGAGGGCATCGGGAGGTGCGCCGATCGAGATTTCGGTGAGGTGTTCGCCCTGATGCGCCCAGCACTCGCTGCCGGCCGGATCGACGCCTACGGCGAGATCGGCGATCAGCCCGATCCGCATTCCGCTCTTGTGGGCGTTATCCTGTGCTGCGAGCAGACTGCGGGAAGCGATCCATTGTAGAAACCGATGAAAGTCGATCTCCCTCATCATCTCATGGGCGAAATGGGCCGTTTCGGGGGAGGTAGGATTGCGAACGGAGAGGGGCCAGAGCCGCCAGTCTCCACCCCGTGGTCCGCGTTGGGTGCTCTGCGTGTGCAGCGTTTCAAAAATGGCGTGTCGTTGAAGTTCAATTCCGCCGGTGTGGATGAACTCGGTAAAATCGGCGGGTGGAGCAGGAGCAATATGAAGATCATAGAGTGCACGGAGAAGCTTCAGGCGTAGATGTCCAGCGCGTGGCCAGTCGATGAGGGAGGCTGTTTCAAGTTGATGCAGTTCTTCGAGATTCAGGCGTGCGTGTTTGCGGGCGGCTTGTAGTGTGGCGGTGTCGAAGGTGCAACTTGGATCGGCCAGTAACACGTTGAAAAATTGCCGGCTGGATGGAGAATAGGGGCTGTACTGCGCGGGATTGCTGGCGAACATGGCATGGGTGGGGCTGAGCAGAAGTGCGTCGGCCTCCGCTGTTCCCGTGCGTTTCGCGAGGTCAGCGACAGCGCCAAGATGGCCGATACCGCCATCGCCCTGACTCCTGAGGCTGTAGACCTGAACGGCAAGGCCCCAGCCGCGTCCTACGATGGGAGGAGCCTGCCGGGGTGCTACTGCGAGGGTGAACTCCCGGTTCGCCACTGTCAGTGTGTGATATCCCGCGTCTATTATACGCGGCAGATGGAACTTGCCGTTACGGGCACGACGGAGCCGCCCCTCGATCCGGCGACCGTCTTCAAGAGCGACCGCGAAAGCAGGCGCGGCGTCCGTATTCTTTGTGCCATTGATGGGGATCGATGTGGAAGCACCTGTTTCGGTGACAAGCAGGGACGGTGTTCCGGAACCCGCTTTGGATTCAAGCAAGGGTACAAGACGGCGCAGAGTATCCACAGAGACCCGGCGCCTGTGTCCTTGAGCGTCCATCCAATTCACTTGCAACCCCAGACGCGTGGCCTGCCGGGTCAAGGTCTGGTCAGACATGATTGTCTCCCTCCAGCCATGCGAGAAGGCTTGCAGGCGGCAAGTCCGGGGATGAGAATGTCGTGCGCAGTCCGTAGAGAAAGGTTCCGTGGGGAGCGGAAGGGAGTTGAGTGAGCATTGTGCTCAGATTGAACGCGATGTTCAGAATGGAACCGTCTTCCATCGACCACCGGGCGAACAGCGCACAGCCTTGCTTCGTGAGATGCGTAACGTCCAGTCCACGGGCATTCTTCAGGCGCGGCACGATATATTGGTGCCGCAGACGCAGGAGTTCACGTGTGCGGTCCAGCCATTCCTTATGTTCCGGCTGTTCCATTTCTCGACGGTCAGGACGTGAATGTTCGAAAGTCCGCGGATCGTTCGGGTCCGGGATAAGTTCGCGACGATGGGGGTCATGAAAATGGCTGAAAGAGGCGAATTCCTGTCGCCGTCCATCGCGCACGATCCGGGCCAGTTCCGGGTTGTGGCTGGTGAAAAAGAAGAACGGCGTGCGTGTTCCCCACTCGTCTCCAAAAAAGATCATGGGGATCTGAGGGGAGAGTAGAAGAAGTGCGTAGGCTGTTTCCAGCATGTGCGGCTGCGCAAGAACTGTCAGTCGTTCTCCCATGGCGCGGTTGCCGGTCTGGTCGTGGTTTTGCAGAAAAAGGATGAATTTCTCAGCCGCCAGATCCGAAGATGGAGAACCCCGCGGTTTGCCCGTGACAGGCGATTTGTCCCCCTGAAACCGAAATCCCTCTTTGAGAACGCACGCAAGGTCCATTGTGGGGTTGGATGCGAAATTCCCATAATAGCCGTCTGTTTCACCAGTGAGGATGACGTGCAGGGCATTGTGTCCGTCATCGTTCCACTGGGCGGTAAAGCCCTCGCGCAGCAGACGGGCGTCGTTGTTTTCGTTCTCAAGGATCAAATGAACGTGGCGGTCCGGCTCCACGGTTTGTCTGACAGTTTCATGTAACTCCGTAAGCCAGTCCTGTTCTGTAATGGCCTGCACGGCGTCCAGCCGCAGACCGTCGAAGCGGAACTCCATGAGCCAGTAGAGTGCATTGTCGATGAAGAAATCACGTACTGCTCGTTGGGTGAAGTCGATGGCATGACCCCATGGGGTGCGGCGATCCTGGAGGAAAAAGGGGCGCGCATACTGTTCGATGAAGTTTCCATCCGGTCCGAAGTGATTATAGACAACATCGAGAAAAATCATGAGACCGAGTGTATGGGCGCGGTCGATCAGCGCCTTGAGTTCATCTGGTGTGCCGTAAGCGCTTTCGGGTGCAAAAGGCAGAACGCCGTCATATCCCCAGTTGCGACCGCCGGGAAATTCCGCAATCGGCATGAGTTCGATGGCAGTAATGCCAAATGCGGCGATGCGTGGAAGATCGGCAGCCAGCTTTGTATAGCCGCCCGCAAGTCCAATATGCACTTCGTAGATAACGGCTTTTTCCCAAGGTCTCCCTTGCCAACGTGGGTTCTGCCAACGATAGCTTTCGGGATCGGTCACCTCACTGGGGCCATGCACGTCTTCGGGCTGACGGGTGGAGGCTGGATCGGGGACCAGCAGATCGGGGGCCACGCGATAGCGATAACGTAGGCCAGCTCCCGTGGGTGTTTCGCATACGAACCCTCCGTGGTCGTCCGCTGTCATTGGGACGGGTGGATGATCTTCCGCTTCAAGTTGGACGGAGGAGCAGGAAGGCGCCCAAAGGTGAAAGCGCGTGCGGTGCGGTGAAAGGAGCACCGCACCTTGCTTGCGGAGGTAACGATCACTCTGGGACATGGCCTGCCTCCTTTCAGCCGTTTGTGGACTTTGTGGCCATGGTGGCGGGATCGAGTTGCAGAAGGAGGACCGAATGTGCGGCGACGATCACACTATGCAACCCGGCGGTGAGGCTTTCCGGTTCCGTATGGTGCAGTCGTGCGCTGTCGAGAAGCAGACGCCATGTGCCAGTAGGGGGCGGTAGGGCACAGGGTGCTTCTGCATCGCTAGGATTAAGGATCATGTAGGTGATGTCGAAGGATTCACCATCTTCAATGGCACGTCGCAGACCAAGAAGAGGTTGTCCTCTTTCATTCCAGTTATCGACCGACATGGGCTGTCCCGCGGCATTGAACCACGCGATGTCGGAGATATCCGGTAGGGGAGCATGACGGCCATGCATGTAGCGTTGTGCGCGCAGGGAAGGATGTTCACGCCGCAGGAGGATCAGTCGTGCTGTAAAATCCTGCATGTCCTGACCGCGAGGCGTTTGTGTCAGTGACCAGTCCAGCCAGGACAAATCATTGTCCTGACAATAAGCATTATTGTTTCCGTTCTGGGTTTGCCCGAATTCGTCGCCTGCGAGAATCATGGGTGTTCCATGGGCCAGAAGAAGTGTCGCCATCATGGCGCGACGAATATGATCGCGTTTTTCCACTATGGTCGCATCATCGGTCGGTCCTTCCACGCCCCAGTTGCGGCTGTGGTTGTCCTGTGCGCCGTCGTGATTGTTTTCCTTGTTGGCGTCATTGTGCCGTGTTTCGTAACTGACGGTGTCCATCAGGGTGAAGCCGTCATGAGCCGTCACGAAATTGACGCTGGTCCATGGGCGCCGTCCGCGATGGTCGAAAATGTCGCCTGAGCCGGAGAGACGGGCTGCCATATCCCCCTGCTGACATTCATCCTGCCGCCAGAAACGGCGTGTGGTGTCACGAAAACGGTCGTTCCATTCGTGAAATCCGGGCGGGAAGTTACCCACCTGATATCCACCCGGTCCCGGATCCCATGGCTCGGCGATCAGTTTGCGCGTGCGCAGAATTGGATCCTGCATGAGGGCGTCGAGAAATCCCGAGTTCTGGTCATAACCGTAGTTCTCGCGACCAAGAATGGTTGCGAGATCGAAGCGGAAACCGTCGATATTGAACGCGCTGGCCCAATGACGCAGGGAATCAAGCACCATCTGGAGCACGCGAGAATGAGAAAGATTGAGCGTGTTTCCGCAGCCGGTGTCGTTGATGTAATGACGCTCATCATCGGGCACGAGGCGGTAATAGCTGGCGTTGTCGAGTCCGCGATAACACAAGGTGGGACCAAGCTCGTTTCCTTCGCAGGTGTGGTTGTACACGACGTCCATCACCACTTCGATGCCGGCGGCATGCAAAGCGCGGATGGCGGCGCGGAAATCCTCGATTTCGCCACGTCCCATATAAGCGGGGTGCGGGGCGAAGAACGCGAGCGTGTTGTAGCCCCAGTAATTGGTGACACCGCGTTCGATCAGGAAACGATCGGTGACGAATGCCTGCACCGGCAGAAGTTCGAGTGTTGTGGTGCCGAGTTTTTGCAGATGCTCTACGATGCGGGGATGACTTAACGCTTGAAAGGTTCCGCGTATCGCTTGGGGCACATCGGGATGACGCATGGACAAACCCTTGAGATGGGCCTCCATCACGATCACGTCTTCCGGTGGAATGCTGGGCCGATGATCGTCAGGCCAATGCACATGAGGGGCAATCACACGGCATTTCGGCATGGCGCTGGCGCTGTCCCGCCGATCGAAGGAGAGATCCGCCCGTGGTGAGTTGAGCCTGTAGCCGAACAAGGCATCGGTCCAGCGGAGATCGCCTGTCAGTTCACGGGCATAGGGATCAACCAGAAGTTTGTGGGGATTGAAACGATGACCTTCATGCGGATCGTGCGGTCCGAAAGCGCGATATCCGTAGAGGAGGCCGGGTGAAGCACCGGGAAGATAACCATGCCAAACTTCATCGGTGTATTCAGGAAGCCGATGTCGCGCGACTTCACGACGACCTTTGCGATCGAACAGACACAGTTCGATGCGGGTGGCATTGGCGGAAAAGACGGCAAAATTGACGCCGCAACCATCGTAGGTGGCGCCCAGAGGGTAGGGAGCGCCGGATTCGAGAGTGTCGGAAGCGGCGTTCATCCTGCTTCCTCAAGGGCTGGAGAGAGGATGAGAGTGGCCAGCGGCGGCAGTATCAGTTCGACCGACCAGTCGCAGCCATGGGCGGCGACTGCCTGCGCGGTTACACGGCCGCCATTGCCGACATTACTGCCGCCATAAACACTGGCATCCGTATTGATGATCTCGTGCCAGTCTCCAGCATTTGGCACGCCCACGCGGTAAGCATGGCGGATAACGGGTGTTGCATTCCACACCACGACAACGGGAGGGGCAGAGAGCGCGAAACGCGCCCATGCAAACACCACGTTGGCATCGTCATCATTGATCAGCCAAGAAAAACCCGCCGGATCGATGTCGAGTTCATGCAGGGCAGGGTAGGATTGGAGGATGTGATTGAGATCGCGAACTAGCCTCTGCATGCCGAGTTTGGACGGCTCGGACAGTGAGCGCCAGTCAAGTTCTCCATCATGGTTCCATTCCTGTATTTGTGCGATTTCTCCTCCCATGAACAGGAGTTTCTTGCCCGGATGGGTCCACATGAAAGCAAAATAGGCTCGCAGATTGGCATGTTGCTGCCAGCTATCGCCCGGCATGCGGGCAAGCAGCGAGCCTTTGCCGTGCGTTACTTCGTCATGAGAGAGAGGGAGAGCGAAGCGTTCGGAAAATGCATAATGTGTGCCGAAAAGAATTTCGGAAAGATGGTGGCCGCGCCATAATGGGTCGCGCTGCATGAAATGCAGAGTATCATGCATCCATCCCATGTTCCATTTGAAGGAAAACCCAAGACCTCCATCGACCGTCGGGTGCGTGACACCGGGCCATGCCGTGGATTCTTCAGCGACGATCTGAACATCGGGCGCATGGCGTTGCAGCGTATCGGTCAGTTCCCGCAGGAACGACACGGCCTCGAGGTTTTCGCGTCCTCCGTGGATGTTGGGAAGCCAGTCTCCGCTCTGGCGGCTGTAGTCGCGATACAGCATGGAGGCGACCGCATCCACGCGAAGACCGTCGACGTGAAAATGCTCACACCACATCAAGGCGCTGGAAATGAGGAAGGCACGCACCTCGTGCCGTCCATAATTGTAAATCAGCGTGTTCCAGTCACGATGCATCCCCTCACGTGGATCTGCGTGTTCAAAGAGGGCAGTTCCATCGAAACAGGCCAGACCGTGCAGATCATTGGGAAAGTGAGCAGGCACCCAATCCAGAATGATACCGATCCCGGCCTCGTGGCAGGCGTTTACAAACGCAGCGAAATCTTCCGGACTGCCGTGGCGGGCGGTGGGAGCAAACAACGCGAGCGTTTGATAACCCCATGATCCACCGAAGGGATATTCCATGATGGGAAGAAGCTCTATGTGCGTAAAGCCGTTTTCCGCCACATAGGGAATGAGATCGCGTGTCAGATCCCGCCATGTGGCGATGCGGTCCGGATCTCCGTTGGGGCGACGCCATGAAAGAGTGTGAACTTCATAGATGGAGAGCGGTGCCTGCGGCGCGTGGCGTGCGGAGCGGGTTGCCATCCATGCATCATCTGTCCAGGGAAATGGATCATTTCGTGCCACGACGGAGGCTGTGGCGGGAGGCAGTTCGGTCCGACGTGCAAAGGGATCGGCCTTTTGTGGAAGAAGCGTGCCGTCCTGCGCCATGATCTCGAATTTATAGCGCTCTCCAGCTGTAAGACCGGGGATGAAGAGTTCCCACACGCCAGCTCTATGACGCAGTCGCATGGGATGACGGCGACCGTCCCAGATGTTGAAGTCTCCGATTACGGACACGCGACGGGCGTTAGGTGCCCAGACAGCAAAGCGCACACCCGTTACGCCGTGTAGTGTCACGAGATGTGCGCCCAAAAGGTGATGAACGTGAAAATGACGGCCTTCGGCAAAGGCATGCAATTCCTCTTCCGGCAGGATAGGGCCGAATGAATAGGGATCGCTGACCTCCTCTGTGGCATCTGCCCAGATTACGCGCAGACGATAAGACGCTCCTTTGCGGATGGTGCCGATGAACATGCCGGTATCGTCCACCGGACGCATGGCGCGCTCGATGGGGGGCGAGCGGGGACGCTCGACGAGCAGTCGGACTTTGGCGGCATGTGGGTAGAAGACACGCACGATATCGAGCGAGCCTGCATTGTGTCGACCGAGGATAGAAAAAGGATCGCCACAACGTCCGGCCAGAAGATCATCGGTGTTTTCGGGAACATGATAGAGGGCGCCATTTCGATCCTGTCTCGTTGGCATCCCTCAGGCTCCTTTGCTGTGTGATGATCTCGTGTGATTTATGGCTTTGAAAATTCAGGCGCTGTTGCGGTGTGTGGAAGGGGGAATGGGGGGTTTTCGAGCGATATGCCGTTTGCCGCTGAAAGCATGTCCTCGCATATTGTCCGACGCGTGCGCGGAGGAAAGCCGCACGATATTGGGTTCTTTCGGTTCAACGATTTCAACTCCCGCGAGTTTCGCAAAGAGTCTGACATATTGGATGGATTTTTCATGCCATGAGACATCTGTGGCGGCCCCGTTCTTCTGAAGCTGTGACCATGCTTTGCGGTTCTCTCGGAAAAGACGACGTGCCCGCTCAACCGTGACTGCGAGTGTCGCACCGTCGATGAGTGAAAACAGAAAACCTGTGCCAACGCCGCGTCCGATGGCCGCATCGTTGGCGTCAACTACTGTGTCGGCCAATCCTCCCACGCGCGAGACGATAGGAACGGCTCCGTAACGCAGAGCGCAAAGCTGAGTCAGGCCGCAAGGCTCGAAGCGTGATGGGACAAGTAGAGCATCGACAGCGGAGGGCAGGCGGTGACCGAGTTCTTCGCTGTAGCCGATATGGCAGGCGAAACTGCGGGGGAATCTTCTTTGCAAAGCGGAAAAAGCGCGGTGAAGAGGGCGTTCCCCTTCGCCCACGACGATTACTTGGGTGTTGGAGACAAGCAGCCGCTCCATGATCTCTGGCAGGAGATCGACGCCTTTTTGCCGTGTCAGACGACTGACGATGCCTATGAGAAAGGCATTGCGGTCCTGCGGCAGGCCGAATTCCGCCTGGAAGGCGAGTTTGTTGGACAGTCGCCCGATGGTGTCGCCTACGACGTAAGGAAAGCGCACGGCAGGGTCATGGGCGGGATTCCATACGTTGATATCCACGCCATTGAGAATGCCGGTGAGGTCGGAGGTGCGTGTACGCAGCAGACCGTCGAAGCCCATTCCCCATTCGCTACCTTGGATTTCCTGTGCATAGGTGGGCGAGACTGTGGTGATCCAGTCACTGAAAAACAGACCGGCCTTGAGGAAGCTGATGCGGCCGTGAAACTCGCAGCCGTCGATGAAAGCCGCTTGGGCTGGCAATTCCAAAATGGGCAGATCGGTGAGGGGAAAGCTGCCATGAAAGGCGAGATTATGGATCGTCTGGACGATACGGGGGCGCCGGCTCATGCCATTGGCGTGGAGGGGAGCTTCACCGTCATAGTGCAGATAGGCCGCCGTGAGGCCGGCCTGCCAGTCATGCAGTTGCACGATGTCGGGATGGTAACCTTCAAGTCCGCCCTGACCGATAGTGGCGGCAGCACGGGCCAGAGCCGCAAAACGTAGGCCGTTGTCAGGCCAGTCGCAGCCTTCTGATGTCACGTAGGGATTTCCGGGACGATCATAGAGAGCGGGAATATCGAGAACCAGTAACTCCTGCCCTCCAACTTGTCCGATCTTGAGATGTGCGGCGTGGCCCAGAATGAGACCGAACTCAACAGAACGGCAGGCCACTTTCTCCATCGCCGCTAGAACGGAAGGATAGCCCGGCAGGAGTGTGCGGGTTTGCACATCATAAGGCGTGAGGGCTGACGGAAGCGACGCCGTGACATCTCCAAGTCCACCTGTCTTCACGAACGGGAACATTTCCGAGGCTACGGACAGTAAATGTAATGGGCGGGAGAGGGTCAGCGCCGCAGGTGCCATCGTTTTGCCATCCTCGTGCTGCTTGATGCCGTTTTCGGCAGTCTGTTTTCGAATAAGGTCGTTCTTGTGAAAGGAACGATCCGAAGGCAGTGAGTATCAAGCATCACGGAAAAGTGATTCTGGCCGAGCGGTCGCGAAGTCAGATGGGGGCGAGCAGAGAGGCGCTGTTGTTTGCAGGTGTGTTGACGTTCCGACTGACAGGATAACATTCCAGAGCATCGTCAGGAGTGGGGTGGAGGAGAGAGCGGGCGCTGTCTGCCGCACCACCCAGCCATGTTGACCAGTCGTCCTCTTCAATTGTCACAGGCATCCGATCATGGATCGGATTCATGAGAGCGTTGGCGCGTGTGGTAAGGATGACGAATGTGCGCACCCACTCTCCATCGTGTTGCCAGTTCTCCCACAATCCGGCGATAGCCAGTGGTTGCCCGTTCTTGCGTCGGAACGCCCATGGCTGACGAGGCGATGAACCTTTCTGCCACTCGTAATAGGCGGTTGCCGGCACAAGTGCCCGGCGATTTTCAAAGGCCGAACGAAAGAGGGAAGAAGTGGCGGCGGTTTCAGCGCGTGCGTTGATGGGTTGCCGTCCGGCATCCTTGGCCCAGTGCGGAATGAAGCCCCAGCGGAGTAGATCGAGATGACGTTCTTCGGTTTCCGGTTTCAGGCGGACGACAGGAGCCTGCTGGGATGGGGCGATGTTCCATGATGGGGGCCAGTTCGGCACAGTGCCTGTGATTCCGAACACGGTCCGCATGAGATCGACTGTCAGATCGTTGGCGAAGCGTCCACACATGTCTGTTCCCCTTTTTCTCGCGAAAATATCGACAGAGACTACACAGTGAAGAAAGATCAATGCAGCAGAGAGCCGCGTGCAGGCTTTCAATGTGGCATGCTGGGTTTTGCAGCGATCTTTTCAAGGAGTGCTTTGATGTACATTGCGATGAATCGTTTCCGTGTCAGCCCTGAAAATGAGGAGGCGTTCCAGAAGCGTTGGCTCGACAGGGAGGTTTTTCTCAAGACGGTTCCCGGCTTTGTGAGTTTTCAGTTTCTACGCGGTCCGGTGCGGGAAGATCATGTGCTTTATGCTTCTCACACGGTTTGGGAGTCTCACGAGGCTTTTGTGGGTTGGACGCAGTCGGAGCAGTTTCGACAGGCGCACGCGAATGCCGGGCAGGGAAAGCCGCTGACCATGGGGCCGCCTGTGTTTGAAGGGTTCGAGGTTCTGCAGAACGTGGAGAAGTAAAGAAAAATGTATCGTGCGGCGGGGAAAGTCCCGCCGTCAGCATTCAGCTTGCTCTAGAATTAGATCACTTTTATGGCATCTTTTGGTTGTGTGTTGTATATATTTCATTCTTTAATCATATAAATAATAATTCTTTGGTTATTAATTCATTAATTTATTTTATTAACGGAAAACTTACTTAGGGAGAAATCAGGTCAACATTTAGGTTCTCTTCGGATTTCAGGAAACCCTGATCGGGAATTGCTGAAGTTCTAATGAATTTCAGGAGAGAACAATGGTTTCGACCACACATATCAACCTCACAGATGCTGATACGTCTGCTACACTGGTATCAGGTCAGACATATGTCGTGGGTAATACGGCTTCTTCCGCTGGTGATGTGACGGCCTGGTATGACAATAATCTCGTGATGACAGGGAAGGCTGATGTCACGGTAAACGGTTACGGCACTACAGTGGCGTTCACCGATACTGCTGCCGAAAGTTCTGTCACACTGAACGCTGGCGACAACACGATCAAGGACTTGCAGAACGGCAGTATAAATGGCGCCAGCGTAGCCGGAAATACGTTTCTTGATCTATCCAATATCCCGGGCGCAACCTCACTGATACAGGTGGGGGCGTATTCCACATTCGTCGATGGCCGTAACCTCAACATCATTGCGGGTGCGAAGTCCACGTTTGATGGATGCACGGGTGGTTCCATTACAACAGGCTCGGACTCCCATATCGACAAGTTTCTGCAGGGAACGATCACGGCCGGTATCAAGACGGTTGCGGGTGAGATTGATACCTCTTCCGTGGAACTCGGGCGCGACAGCACTGTCGGCAAGATGATTGACGATAAGCTGATCACCGATGGCACGGGTGTATCCGTGGGCATCCTCGAGAACTCATCCGTCAACACGGCGCAGGATGATGCGACCGGCGCTTACGCGAATGCGGGATATGGACAGTTTGTCGTTACGGATTCCCTGATCGGCACTAATCAGATCCATGCTCAGTCGGTCGACATCACCATGGGCAGTCGTGACTGGAATGCCGACCTTGAAGTCAATACATGGGGCGACAGTGGATCGAGCATTACGGGAGGTACGGGTAATCAGCACGCAACCGAAACAGGTGCGGGCAAGATGACTTTCATTAGCGCGGACAGCAATGTCCATGGCGCCTTTACGGCCGTCGGTGGTTCTGGTTCCGATCTTTTTGTTGCCAATAGCAGCATGAATATGACGGGCGGCACAGGGGGCGGCAATACGTTTGACATTATGAAGACGGCTGCTGGCGCGCGCGATGTCATCACTGACTTTACAGCGGCAAAGCACAACACGATCGATCTGACCGGTTTTGGTTTGACGCAGAGTGGTCTTGCCGATGTGCTCGACCATGCCACCGTCTCTTCAGCCGGTCTCGCGCTGCATCTTAACAGCAACACGACACTGACTGTGGCGGACGTGCATGACACGAACACCCTGACAGCCAGCAATTTCTCGCTGCTTTCCTGAAAAATGACCGGGCGGCTCGTTCGCTGCCCGGACTGGAACACCGTGGGCTGCTTTAGCGGTCCACGTGCCCCAGATCACGTTCGGGGGCGATGACGTCCCGCACGCGCTGCTTGAGTTCCTTGGGGCCGGGAAAGCCGTTGTCGCGCTTGCGTTCCCACACGATGACATCGTCCACGCTGATCTCAAACCGGCCACCCGTGTCTGGACACAGGGCCACTTCCGTCAGTTCGGTGCCGAACGTCTGGAGCAGTTCCTGCGCCATCCACGCGGAACGGAGGAGCCAGTTGCACTGGGTGCAATAGTGGATGCGGACCTTGTGAGAGGCTGCGGTCATGGTCGGCTCCATCGTGTGGAAAGGGTTCAGCCCTGCAGAACGCCTTCAAGCGGCCGGAGGTAGTTTGCGAGTTTTACGCGCAGCGGCATGAGATAGACCGAATCTCCGTCGTCGCGCACTTCACGAATGGCCTGTTCGGCAAAGGTGAGATTGGCTTCCATCGTGGGCTCAAAATCACGCGGAAAGACAATGTGGTTGGTCGTCTCCCAATAGGAGCGTGACTTGGGGCCGATCACAGGTGAGAAGCCCCAGAAAACTTGCTGATCGTGCAGCCAATCGCGGCAGAGATCGAGCATTTTCATGTCGAAGAGAGGTTGTGTGAAAAAACCACAGGCTCCGGCTTCGCGCTTGCGGGCCACATCTTCCAGTTCCTTGTAGGGCGCGCGGCGGTAAGGGTCGAAGGCAGCGTAAACCTTGAGGTGCGGCGCTTCACGTCGGTAACGGCGAATGACGGCGTCGGAGGTGTTGGGAAACACGCGACGGCTCAGATCTGCCGGTGGATCGCCTTTTACCACGAGGATCTCCGTCAGGTCCGGCACATCGAGACCTGGCAGCGGGCCGTTCGGGTCGATGTCGATGGCGCGGACATGCGGGATCACGGACCGAAAGTTCGGGCGCACGAGTGTGGCGGCCTCCCAGCTTCGCAGCGAAAAGCGCTGGATGTCGGGAATGTTGATGGTGTCCACAAAAGGGAGACATGCGCGAAGTTCGGCCACTTCGCGTTGGATGGTGTCCGCATCGCGCGGGACGAGTTCGATGGAGACACGGCTCATGAGAAGGGGTCTGCTTCAAAAAGGATCATGGATTCAGTGTAGCGGAGGGTGGCGTGGGGTGAAACTCCAGCCACACACGCCGTCATGATTGATCTGTATTGCCTCTTCCTTTCATAAGGCGCGCAGATGTCGCGAAAAGGGGGGATCGGATGGGTAAAAAGGCGGAAGATGTGCGCGCATGCTGACACGGCTGTTCCCGGTGTGGGCTGTGCTTGTTTCACTGATGGCCGTGCTACGGCCCGGCCCCTTTTTGGTCATTACCCCAGTCATTACGCCGCTGCTGGCGTTCATTATGTTCACCATGGGCGTGACGCTCACTGTGGCGGACTTCAGGCGTATCGCCCGCAAGCCCTATCCGGTGCTCGCGGGTGTGGCGCTGCATTATCTTGTGATGCCGCTGGCGGCGTGGGGAATTGCGAAGGCGCTTGCCATGCCCAACGATCTGACGACCGGCATGGTTCTGGTGGGATGTGTCGCCAGTGGCACCGCTTCCAACGTGATGATTTATCTGTTGCGTGGAGATGTGGCGCTCTCGGTCAGTATCAGCACTCTCTCCACGCTGGTGGGGATTGTGGCTACACCTCTGCTTACGAGGTTGTATGTGGCGGCGGATGTGGCCGTGGACAGTTGGGGGCTGTTCCGTAGCATTCTGACACTTGTGGCCGTTCCGGTTGTGGGAGGCGTGCTGGTCAACACCTTCTGTCATCGCGCCGTGCGTCGGATGGAGCCGGTGCTGCCACTTGTGGCCATGGTGGCGATCCTGACCATCATTTCCAGCATTGTCGCAGCGGCGGCACCCGCTTTGGGAGCGGTCGGGCCGCTCGTGCTGGTGGGCGTCATCCTTCACAACGCTGTCGGCCTGCTTGGCGGCTATTGGGGCGGACGATTACTGGGCTTCGATGAATCCGTGTGCCGGACACTGGCGCTGGAGGTCGGCATGCAGAATTCGGGCCTCGCCGCGACGTTGGGGCGGCTTTATTTTTCCCCACTCGCGGCCCTGCCGGGCGCAGTGTTCTCTATCTGGCACAACATCTCCGGTTCGGCTCTGGCGGCCATCTGGGCGTCACGGCCTCCCCGGAGAAACTGAGGTTAGTCTCGGGAAGGCAAAAGGCGCGCCACCCATGTTTCGACCGGATCGCCGCTGTTCATATCGGGTTGCACCAGTCCGTCGATCATGAAGGTGGGAGAGGCGTGGATGCCGTTCTGACGCGAGTATTTGCAGTGCCACTTGATTTCGCGATCCAGGTCCGGGATTGCGAAAGCTGGTTTGAGGGTGAGACCGCTATAGCGTTCCAGCCGTTCGATGATGTCATCGGGGGTGGCGTGTCGGTTCGGGCCTTCGCAATGATGTGCGAACTCAAACTCCTCGCGGTGATCGGCCACAGCCTGCATTGCGCGACGTGCCGCATCCTTCCCTTCCGGCAGCGTGGAGGCTGCGAGGATGCAGCGCACGACAACGCCGGAGAAAAGGTGCCATGGCTGTGATTGCATGCGCAGTTTCACGGTAATCCGGTCCTCTCCGGCCTGTTCCAGAAGGGCATCAAGCTTGTTGAACGCCTTCACGGAGAACGGGCAGGTCGGTTCGAGAAACATTTCCAGTAGGCGAGGTCCGTGTCCCCATGTGAGTGGCGCGGCATGCCATGAGGTGGGAGTGCCAGCCATTGGGTGTTCTCCATATATATTTCAGGGATGACATGGCAGGATGGGTTGTCGGACTGTTCGTCGCAAGTCTGAAGGACGCGTGCAGGCGGGTGCTGCTGTCCGTGTGAAGCGAGCCGGTGGATGCATCCACCTGTCTTTCCCTGAAGAGGCCGTTTGATTCCGTTTGACAGGGCGAATGGCCGGGGCGTAGACAGATCGCCATACATGAGTCCCGCCACATCGCGAGTGTTCGCGCAGTGGCGCGTATTGTTTTGGGGAAACGCCTCTTGTTCGAGTCTCTGTCAGACAGGTTCTCCGGGGTCATCGGTGATCTTGGCAAGCGCGGCACGCTGAGCGAGGCCGACGTTGCCGAGGCCATGCGTGAAGTCCGGCTAGCCATGCTGGAAGCGGATGTGGCGCTTCCAGTCGTCAAGGACTTCGTCAATAAGGTCAAGGAACGCTCGGTCGGCGCAGAAGTGCTGGAAAGCGTTTCTCCCGGTCAGGCCGTTGCCAAGATCGTCAACGACGCGCTGATCGACGCGCTCGGTGGTGCAGGCGCTGTTCCCCTCAACCTGAACGCAACGCCGCCTGTGCCGATCCTGATGGTCGGTCTTCAGGGTTCGGGCAAGACGACGACATCGGGCAAGATCGCCCTGCGTCTGGCGACGCGCGAGCGTAAGAGGGTGCTGCTGGCATCGCTCGATACGCAGCGTCCGGCGGCTCAGCTCCAGTTGCAGCAGTTGGCCGAGCGCGCGGGTGTCGCATCGCTGCCCATCATTGCTGGCCAGACGCCGGTGGAAATCGCGCAGCGGGCGATGGAGACGGGGCGTCGTGAGGGGTATGACGTCGTCATCCTCGACACTGCCGGACGGCTCTCCATCGACGAAGCGTTGATGAATGAGGTGCGTCAGATCCGTGACGTGACGCACCCTGCGGAAACGCTTCTGGTCGTCGATGCGATGACCGGTCAGGACGCGGTCAACACAGCCAAGTCTTTCAATGAGGCTGTGGGCGTGTCCGGTGTGGTCATGACCCGTATGGACGGTGACGCGCGCGGTGGTGCGGCGCTGTCCATGCGCGCGATCACGGGCGCGCCGATCAAGCTGACGGGTTCGGGCGAGAAGCTCGACGCGCTGGAGGAGTTCCATCCCGAGCGCGTTGCCGGACGCATTCTCGGTCTGGGCGACATTGCCGGGCTGGTCGAGAAAGCCGCCGATACGCTCGATCAGGAAGAAGGCGAGCGGCTGGCCAAGAAGATGATGGCCGGCAAGTTCGATCTGGACGACTATGTCGCGCAGCTCAAGCAGATCCAGAAGATGGGCTCGATCTCGGGTATTCTGGGGATGCTGCCCGGTATGGGCAAGCTCAAGGACATGGTGGCGGAGAAGAACCTCGACACCACCGTATTCAAGCGCCATCAGGCCATGATTTCGTCCATGACGAAGGCTGAGCGCAAAACGCCGGGCATCATCAAGGCGTCGCGCAAGAAGCGTATCGCTGCTGGGTCCGGCACAACAGTTCAGGAAGTCAACAAGCTGCTCAAGCAGTTCGATGACATGTCCACCATGATGAAGCGGGTCAACAAGCTCGGGCTCAAGGGCCTGATGCGGCAGGCTTCCGCGCTCATGTCCGGGGGCGGGATGCCGGGAGGGCCGGGTGGCCGTCCGGGTGGTCCCGGAGGTCGGCCGCCTTTCGGCTGATCCATCCCCGACCCGTTCCTTTTCTTTTCTGGCACTATCCGGAGTAGTCTGAATGAGCCTCAAGATCCGTCTCGCCCGCGCCGGTGCGAAGAAGCGTCCTTACTACCACATTGTTGTGGCTGACAGCCGTTCGCCGCGCGATGGTCGCTTCATTGAGCGCGTGGGTGCTTACAACCCGATGCTGCCGTCCGATCATGCTGACCGCGTGAAGCTGACGGAAGAGCGCATCAAGCATTGGCTGTCGCAGGGTGCCCTGCCGACGGACCGCGTGGCCCGTTTCCTCGGTCAGGCTGGTGTGATCGCGAAGCCGACATGGAACGAGCAGCCCAAGAAGTCCGCACCGAAGAAGAAGGCGCAGGAACGCGCGAAGGCGGCGGCTGACGCTGCGGCGGCTGCAGCGGCCTGAGGACAGAGTAGATCGAAAGACGCTTTCCAACCATGACGGACGGACGCATCCAGATCGGAGTTGTGGGGAGGCCGCACGGTGTGCGCGGGCTTGTGCATGTGCACAGCCTCGCGACCGATGCAGCGGCTCTCGCCTCCTATGGCGTGCTGACGGACGATCGGGGCGGCAAGTGGACGCTCAGTTGGCGTTCGGGCGATGTGGCGGAACTGCGTGATGCGCAGGGACAGCCGCTTGCCGATCGGACGGCGGCGCAGGTACTGGTCAATCGGAAGCTCTATGTCACGCGCGATCAGCTTCCCGAGCCAGAGGATGAAGAGTTCTATCACAGCGACCTACTTGGTCTGGCGGCTGTGGAAGATGGGCAGCCTCTGGGGCGGATTGTCACGGTCCACGATTATGGTGCGGGTGTGAGCCTTGAGCTCGACACGGGTCTGATCGTGCCGTTCACGAAAGCCTGCGTGCCGGAGGTCGATCTGACTTCTGGGCGCGTAAGCATTGTGCGGCCCGTGGAAGTGATCGGTGAGGAGGCGCAGGTTCCCAAGCGGGAGCGGGTTGCCTCGGACGATGTGGCATGAGCTGGACGGCTTCCATCCTCACCCTGTTTCCGGACATGTTTCCCGGTCCGCTCGGTCAGTCTCTGGCCGGTCGGGCGCTGGAAAACGGAACGTGGAACTGCGACGTGCGCGATCTGCGCGCGTTCGGGTTGGGGCGGCACAACGCTGTGGACGACACGCCGTTTGGAGGCGGGGCGGGCATGGTGATGCGGCCGGATGTGGTGGAGGCGGCGCTTGAGTCGGTGTCTCGCCATGATGGTGCGCCGTGTGTCTATCTGACGCCGCGCGGTCGTCCGCTCTCACAGGCGGATATCCGCCGTTATGTATCCGGACCGGGGGTAGCCCTCCTGTGCGGACGCTATGAAGGTGTGGATGAGCGGGTGCTTGAGGAACGGTCGATCGAGCAGGTCTCGATCGGCGATTACGTTCTCTCGGGTGGCGAAACGGCGGCACTGGTGCTGCTCGATGCCTGCGTGCGGCTTCTGCCGGGCGTCATGGGATCGGCGGAGAGCGGTGTCGAAGAAAGCTTTTCCGACGGTCTGCTTGAATATCCTCTCTATACCCGCCCGGCCAAGTGGAAGGGCCGGGCCGTGCCGGACATTCTCCTGTCCGGCAACCATGCCGCCATCGCCCGCTGGCGGCGCGAACAATCCGAGAAGGCTACGCGCGAGCGCAGGCCCGATCTGTGGACAGCTCATCTGTCTCACGCATCAAGACCATCCGTTCACGAAGGACATTCGTCATGAACATCATCCAGCAGTATGAGGCCGCCGAGATCGCGCGCCTGTCCGCCGCCCGCGCGGTTCCCGAGTTCCAGGCCGGCGACACGGTGCGCGTGTCCGTCCGCGTGAAGGAAGGCGAGCGTGAGCGTCTTCAGGCCTATGAAGGCGTTGTGATCGCCCGTTCCAACAAGGGCCTGAACAGCAATTTCACAGTGCGCAAGATTTCGAACGGCGAAGGTGTGGAGCGTGTGTTCCCGCTCTATGCGCCCACGATCGCGGAGATCAAGGTTGTGCGTCGCGGCAAGGTGCGTCGTGCGAAGCTGTATTATCTGCGTGGCCGTCGCGGCAAGTCCGCGCGTATTGCCGAGCGCGCCCGTGACACGGGACCGGCCGCCAAGGCCAGCGCGTAAGCTTCGCGCTTGGGAAGGCCGGTGCTCCGCAGGGGCACCGGCCTTTTTCTTTTGCGGGGAAGGGAGCCTGCTCGCCACTGGCGAAGCGGGTCGTTCATTCCTACGTGACCGGACAGGGATTTTGCCTGCACATAGGGCTTCGGCGTACTTGACGCCCCGCTCTTCAGGCAGGCAAAGCTCGTGTCATTGATTACAGGAAGTTCAGGAACCGCCATGTCGCCGCGCACGCTCTTCGACAAGATCTGGGCCAACCACGTTGTCGATACCCTCGAGGACGGCACGGCGATCCTCTATATCGACCGGCATCTTGTGCATGAGGTGACGAGCCCTCAGGCTTTCGAGGGGCTACGTCTGGCCGGGCGAAAGCTGCGGCATCCGGAAAACACTATTGCGGTTGTGGACCATAACGTGCCGACGTCCGATCGGACTAAGCCGATCGAGGAAGCAGACAGCCGCAATCAGATCGAGACGCTGGAGCGCAACGTCAAGGAATTCGGTGTTCCGTATTTTCCGCTGCTTTCGGCCAATCAGGGCATCGTGCATGTGGTCGGCCCCGAGCAGGGCATCTCGCTGCCGGGCATGACCATTGTGTGCGGTGACTCCCACACCTCCACCCATGGCGCGATGGGTGCTCTGGCATTCGGTATCGGTACGTCCGAGGTCGAGCATGTGATGGCGACGCAGACCATCCTGCAAAAGCCCGCCAAGAACATGAAGATCGCCGTAGACGGCACTCTTGCTCCGGGCGTGACGGCCAAGGATGTGGTACTGGCCATCATCGGCAAGATCGGCACGGCGGGTGGCACGGGGCATGTGATCGAGTTCACAGGTTCGGCCATTCGTGGGCTGGACATGGCCGGGCGCATGACCGTGTGTAACATGGCCATTGAGGCCGGTGCGCGCGCGGGCCTGATTGCACCGGACGAGACGACGTTTGAGTATGTGAGGGGACGCCGGTTCGCGCCCAAAGGTGCGGATTTCGACGCTGCTGTGGCGTATTGGAAGACGCTGGTGGCCGATGAGGGAGCAGTGTACGACACCGAAGTCACTCTGCGGGCCGAGGAGATCGAGCCTTGTCTGACATGGGGCACCAGCCCCGAGACGGTGCTGTCGATCAATGCCACGATCCCCGATCCTGCCGATGAGCCGGATGAGGCCAAGCGCGCGCAGTTGCAGCGGATGCTGGACTATATGGACCTCAAGGCGGGCGCGAAGATCGCGGGCACGCCGGTCGATGTAGTGTTCATCGGTTCCTGCACCAACAGCCGCATCGAAGATCTGCGCGCTGCTGCATCCATCGCTGCGGGTCGCAAGGTGGCAGACGGTGTGCGGGCGATGATCGTGCCGGGTTCAGGGCTGGTAAAGGCACAGGCGGAAGAGGAAGGGCTGGACCGCATCTTCCTCGATGCAGGCTTTGAATGGCGTGAGGCTGGCTGCTCCATGTGTCTGGGCATGAATCCGGACAAGCTGACGCCGGGTCAGCGCTGTGCGTCCACATCCAACCGCAATTTTGAGGGACGGCAAGGACCGGGTGGACGCACGCACCTGCTCTCACCTGCGATGGCCGCCGCCGCCGCTGTGACGGGTGTGCTGACCGACGCCCGCGAACTGAACGCCTGATCCCGGCAGAAGGACCGACCACGATGGAAAAGTTTACGACCCTCACGGCCATCGCAGCGCCTCTGCCTGAGGCTAATATCGACACGGACAAGATCATTCCCGCGCGTTTTCTCAAGACGACGAAGCGCACGGGACTGGGTGTCCATGCCTTTGACGGGATGCGTTACCGTCCGGATGGTTCTGAGAACCTGGACTTCGTGCTGAACAAGGAGCCGTATCGCAAGGCACAGATCCTCATCACGCATGAGAACTTCGGCTGCGGTTCATCGCGTGAGCACGCGCCTTGGGCGTTGCTGGATTTTGGTATTCGCTGTGTGATTGCGCCGACATTCGCCGACATTTTCTTCAACAACAGCTTCAAGAACGGCATCCTGCCGATCCGTCTGCCGCGTGAGGTCTGCGATGAACTGATGAAGGATGCGACGCAGGGAGCGAACAGTCGCATTACTGTCAATTTGGAAAGTCAGGTTGTGGTGCGTCCGGATGGAGAAGAGATTCCCTTCGAGATCGACCCGCTGCGCAAGCATCTGTTGCTGGAGGGGCTGGACGATATTGGCCAGACGCTTAAGCGGGAAGGGGCGATTGAGGCGTTTGAGGCGAAGCGGGCCAAGGACGAGCCTTGGTTTCCGAAGATTGCGGTGTGAAAAAGCGGGGCTTTTGCCCCGCTTTTTTTATGTCTGGATTGAGGGGAGAGCGGAATGTCTGCTTCTGGTGGCCATTTGATGGAATCTAACTGACAGCGTTTAACTAGTAGTCTTTGAAGATTATTTTTATTAAATAAATAAAAATAATAAATATAGCTGCATTTCCTATCGCAATAAATATAAAACCAATAATGCTTTGTTTTGTTGTTATATCTTGAGAAAAACTCGCTGATGAAAACATTAAAGTTGATATGGTGAGAAGTGATGTGATGTTAATTTTTACGTTGTCTTTTTCCAGCGTGAAGCAATTTAGGCAGTATAATCCTGTGTATAAACCAAGAATTATTGCTGTTGTTTTTGAGTAATTGCTTATTTGTTCAGATTGAATAAAAATACCTGCCGTTATGAATGATATGAAATTAAAAATTGTCCAAGACAATATAAAAACACACGCTAAAAAATTTAAGTAAATAGGATAGTTTCTTCTCATCCGGCGAACCGTTAATTTTAGAGCTATAATGTGAAGAAATCTAGCCGCTAAGAGCCTGTTTGGAAATACACGCTGGTCTGTGGTCCGACGTGCGTTTCCTGCGCTTCGGTAATCAAAAACAAACCGAGGTCGAGGAGGCTGCGCCTCCTCGTGGGGTTCGGGGCAAAGCCCCGAGACGCAAGCCGTCCCCTCAGAACTTCAGCCCCGCCATATGCAGCGCCTTGGTCTCAAGGAACTCTTCGATCCCTTCCGCGCCGCCTTCACGGCCAAGCCCGGACTGCTTCATGCCACCAAACGGCGCGCACTCCATCGACACGGAGCCGGTGTTCACGCCGACCATGCCGTATTCCAGCGCCTCGCCCACGCGCCATGCACGGCTCATGTCCTCGGTGTAGAAATAAGCGGCCAGACCGAACTCAGTGTCGTTAGCCATCCGCACGGCCTCGGCTTCGTCCGTGAACTTGAAGATTGGCATGACGGGGCCGAATGTTTCTTCACGGAAAATCCGCATGGCGGTCGTAACGCCTTCCAGCACGACGGGCGTGGCAAAGCAGCCATTGGTCTCCAGCGGAGCGCTGACATAGGACGCGCCTTTGGAGAGCGCGTCCTCCACATGATCGCGCACCTTTTTCACGGCAGCCTCGTTGATCAGCGGCCCCATGGTGTTGCCGTCTTCCAGGCCGTTACCGACCTTGAATTTGGCCACTTCCTCGCGGATGCGCGCTACGAAGCGATCATGGATGCCCGCCTGCACAAGGATACGGTTGGCGCACACGCAGGTCTGTCCGGCATTGCGGAACTTGGCGGCGATGGCGCCCGCCACGGCGGCGTCGAGATCGGCATCATCGAACACGAGGAAGGGCGCGTTGCCGCCGAGTTCAAGGCTCAGACGCTTGATGGTGTCGGCAGACTGTCGCATGAGCAGTGCTCCGACCTGCGTGGAGCCGGTGAAGGACAGCTTGCGCACGGTGTCGCTGCCTGTCAGCACGGGACCGATTTCCTTGGCTTCACCTGTCACCAATGACATCAAGCCCGCAGGCAGTCCGGCGCGCTCGGCCAGAACGGCCAGCGCAAGGGCGGAATAGGGCGTCAGTTCGGACGGCTTGAGCACCATGCTGCACCCGGCTGCGAAAGCAGGCCCGCATTTGCGGGTGATCATGGCGTTGGGGAAGTTCCACGGGGTGATGGCCGCCGTGGTGCCAACGGGCTGCTTGAGGGTGAGCACGCGGCGATCGGGCTGGTTGGGCGTGATGACCGCGCCGTTGATCCGACGGGCTTCCTCGGCGAACCACTTGAGGAAGGAGGCGCCGTATTTCACTTCGCCCTTGGCCTCAGCCAGCACCTTGCCCTGTTCGACGGTCATGATGCGGGCGAGATCATCCGCGTTGGCCATGATGAGGTCGTGCCACTTCATGAGGATGTCGGCGCGAGCCTCAGGGGCGCGGGTCTTCCACTCTTTCTGGGCGCGATCGGCGGCCTCGATGGCGCGCTGCGTCTCTTCAGCGGTGCAGGCCGGAATGGTGCCGATGGTCTCGCCGGTGGCCGGGTTGGTCACACTCATCGTCTTGCCCGATGACGAGTTGATCCATTCACCAGCGACAAGTGCCTGTTCGCGGAAAAGGGACGGGTCGTTAAGGCCGGTGATGGGCATGGGGAAGCTCCGTGTCAGGAAAATGGATCAGGAAAGGGTGATGACGACCGGCACATGGTCGGAGGGCTGCTCCATGCCGCGCTCATCACGGTCCACCTCGGCGGTGAGAAGCCGTTCGGCGATACGGGGTGAGAGCAGCATATGGTCGATGCGCAGGCCCATATCGCGGCGGAAGGCGCCCGCCTGATAATCCCAGAAGGTGTAGATCGTCTCTTGCGGATGCAGGGCGCGGACGGCGTCCGTCAAACCCAGCCAGAGAAGGCGCCGGAAGGCCGCGCGGCTTTCCGGGTGGACGAGGGCATCAGTGGGGGGCAGTGCGCCGGTTGCGAGATCCTTGTCCGTGGGACAGACGTTGTAATCGCCCGCGAGGATGAAGTCGGTTCCTTCGGCCAGCATGGCTTCGGCGTGGCGGGCAAGGGCGTCGAAGAACTCCATCTTGCGCGCAAAGCCTGCGGGGCCGCCGGAGTTGCCGTTGGGCAAATAGAGGTTGCCCACGGTCAGGGAGCCATTACGGATTTCGATGAACCGTGCGGGTGGTTCCTCCTCACTCAGGCCGGGGAGCTTGCGGGCAAGAACCTCGACAGGGGTGCGCGAGAGGGTGGCGACGCCGTTATACGACTTCTGGCCGACCACATGCGTCGTGTAGCCGATGGCCTCAAACGCTTCGGTCGGGAACTGATGCGCTTCGCATTTGATCTCCTGAAGAAGCAGGAGATCGGGCTCATTGCGCTTGAGCCAGTCCAGCACGAGATTCTGCCGCTGGCGAATGGAGTTGACGTTCCACGTCGCGATTTTCATCGCCGTTCAGCCGGATATGGAGAAGCTGGTGCCGCACCCGCAGCCCGAGGCGGCGTTGGGGTTGTTCACGGTGAAATGCGCGCCCATGAGCTTGTCCACATAGTCGAGTTCCCCGCCGTCCATCAGGTCGAGGCTGGCGGGATCCACCGCGACACGAATACCGTGGGCTTCCACTACGAGATCGTCGGGGGCGATTTCGGGGTCGAGCCGGAATTCATACTGGAAGCCATTGCAGCCACCCGCGGACACTGCCACACGCAGCGCAGGCGGTGGGCTGACCTCTCCCTTGGAGGCGATGATTTCGGCAATGCGCCGTGCGGCGGCGTCGGAGACGGAAAAGCTCTGGGTCATACCGGAGATAATGGGCGCGGGAGGCCCGGAATAAAAGAGGAAACGCGCCCTCCTGTGTGTGGAAGGAGGGCGCGTGTTTCACAAGAGCGGGAAGAGAGAGGTGAAGGGTGGGGTGATGCCGCTCAGAGCGCCTCGTCACCGCTTTCACGGGTGCGGATGCGGATGACGCGACTGAGGTCACTTACGAAGATCTTGCCGTCACCGATCTTGCCGGTATGGGCGGACTGGAGAATGGCCTCCACCACCTGATCGACCAGCGCATCGGACGTGGCGACCTCGATCTTGATCTTGGGCAGGAAGCTGACGTGATACTCCGCGCCGCGATAGATCTCGGTCTGTCCTTTCTGGCGCCCGAAGCCTTTGACCTCGGACACGGTCAGCCCCTGAATCCCGAGCGGCGAGAGCGCGTCGCGGACGTCGTCGAGTTTGAAGGGCTTGATAATAGCCGTGACGAGCTTCATCCCAGTTCCTCTTTGTTCATCCCGAATTTCACAACGATACCGTAATGGCTTTCGCACAAAAGCATATCGGGCGCTCCCTGTCACGCGCTTCGGGATGGTATGAACTCACAAAGCATGCAAAGAGTTTCATCGCTTGCCGTCGGGCGTGGTTCTGTTCTGTGCTCAATGGCGGAAAAGAGCCAATTTTTGCGAAGAGGTCGCCGGCATGAGCATGTCCGCACACACTGTCACCGAAGTCGATATCTGCATCATCGGTGCGGGTCCGGTCGGTGCCACGCTGGCCTGTCGTCTGGCGCGTGAAGGCGTACCCGTGGCCGTAGTGGATCGCGCGGCACTTCCGCCCATGGAAGATCCCGATTTTGACGGGCGGGCCTATGCGATTGCGGCAGGCTCCAAGAACCTTCTCGAAGAGGCGAGTGTGTGGGAGCGACTGCCGCAGATTCCATGCCCCATTGAGGACATTCTTGTGACCGATGGGCGTCCCGGCGAGCCGCCGTCACCGCTTTCACTGGAGTTCACTCGTGAGGACTCGAGCCAGCCGTTCGGCTGGATGGCCGAGGCCCGGGCGCTCCGCGTGGCTCTGAACGCGACATTGCACGATGCGCCTTCGGTCACACTGCTGGCGCCTGCGGAAGTTGTCATCACGCGAAGCAATGCGGGTGTGGTGGTGCGCGCAAAGGACGGGCGGGAGATCAGGGCGCGCCTGCTTGTGGCAGCCGATGGTCGAGGCAGCCGGACACGTTCGCAGGCAGGTATCCCCATTACGAAGCTGCCTTATGGTCAGAGCGGAATCGTTTGTGCGATTGCGCACGAACTGCCGCACGACAATGGTGCGCTGGAGCATTTCCTGCCGGGTGGTCCGTTTGCCCAGTTGCCCATGACCGGCACGGCGGAGCATCCGAACCTGTCAGCCATTGTGTGGAGTGAAAAGGACGCCATGGCCCAGCGTCTGGCGGCGCTGCCCGACGAGCTTTTCGTGCGGGAACTCAAGCGGCGCATCGGGGACCGGTTGGGTGACGTGAAGCCTGTCGGGCGCCGATGGGTCTATCCGCTTTCCGCTCAATATGCCCAGCGTTACACCGCCACGCGGATGGTGCTGGCGGGTGATGCCGCGCATGGCATCCACCCTATTGCCGGGCAAGGACTCAACTTGGGTTTCCGCGATGTGATCGCGCTGGCGGATCTGTTGATCGAAACGCACCGTAAGGGGGAGGATCCCGGTGCGCCGTCGGTTCTGGCGCGCTATCAACGTCGGTGCCGCCCCACCAACATGCTCATGTTCGTGGCGACCGATGCGCTGGATCGGCTGTTCAGTAATGACAATCCTGTGCTGCGACTGGCCCGTGATGTGGGGATTGCCGCCGTGCAACGTATGCCGCGTCTGCGTAAGGCGTTCGTGAAGCATGCGATGGGCGTGTGAGCGGGCCGTTTCTGTCGGTTTGTATGGGTTGCCTTGAGGTTGGGTTGAGGCGATTATCGAGAGCGTCTTGAGCGGTGGTTTGCTCGGTGGAATCTTTGACAGCAAAATAGTTGTTTGTTTTTCAGTACTTCTGGGAAGAGTGTTCCCCGCACACGCGGGGATGAACCGCAGATGATTCCGCCTGCAATCAGGCCGGGACGGTGTTCCTCGCCTATGCGAGGATGAACCATCCGTCATTCTGATGACGGTCCTGTGAACACCTTGGAACTGCGCCAAGGCTCTATCGTATACATATTACGACACACGTGACGGGGACGGTCCTCTCACAAGCAGGCACAGGGAGGGCGGGTTCTGTTCAGGCTATGCGGGAAGGAGAGGGTGGCGGGGGCCATTCTTCTTGGAGTGCTGATGCATGGGGTCGGGACAGCTTGGGCGCGCACCCCTCCTCCAATCACCGACAATCATGATCCCGGGTT
This sequence comes from Acetobacter estunensis, assembly GCF_019083805.1. Taxonomy (GTDB): domain Bacteria; phylum Pseudomonadota; class Alphaproteobacteria; order Acetobacterales; family Acetobacteraceae; genus Acetobacter; species Acetobacter estunensis_A. The sequence goes on along the minus strand of NZ_JAHRDV010000001.1, from coordinate 159,846 downwards.
TGGCACGCAAGGAAAGGTCGAGATCGTTGGCGTGTTACAGGCGCCCGACCCTTCTGGAATTGCCATAATTGACGGGCGGATGTTTCTCAGCTTCCCCAAGCACGATGGCGATCATGCGGGGCCAGTTCTGGCGGAGTGGAAAGATGGGCGCCTCGTGCCGTTTCCGGCAACGGCCGCGCCAATAGATGCACCGCCCTCTTCTCGACTACTTTCCGTGCATGGTCTGACGACCGACACGCAGGGACGACTATGGGGCATTGATGACGGCAAGATAAAAGGGCAGCCAATCCCACCGGGCGGAGCCAAAGTTGTCGGCTTCGATGTGCGCTCGGGCAAGCAGATTGCGGCCGTCGTGCTGAAAGAGGCGTTGTTGCCCGGCAGTCATATGAACGATCTGCGCATTGATCTGACTCATGGGGCGGCTGGCACGGTGTATGTGACCGACAGTTCCTTCGATGGTCATCCCGCACTCGTGGTGGTGGATATTGCGACGGGGCGACAGCGTCGTGTGCTGGAGCATGACCGCTCCACGCAGCCGGACCCTGGTTATCAGACTGTTCTGGACGGTCGGGTTCTGAAAGTTGACCGTGAACATCCGACATTTCCCGGCGGAGGTGCTGACGGAATCACGCTTTCTCGCGCGTCGGATCGGCTTTATTACGCACCGCTTTCCAGCCGTCGTCTTTACAGTCTCCCGACGGCCCTTTTGGCGGATTTTTCGAAATCCGATGCTGAACTTGCAGCGGCTGTGAGCGATGAGGGCGAGAAGGGAGCGGCGGACGGACTGGCGAGCGATGCGTGGGGGCGGATTTACACGACTGCCGCCGATCATGACGCGGTCTTTCGTCGCAATCTGGATGGTTCGTTCGATCTTATCGCATCCGACCCACGCTTTGTCTGGCCGGACGGTATCTTTGCCGATGATCGGGCTGTTTATGTCGTGGCCGGTCAATGGTCGCGTCTGCCCCGTTTCCATGATGGAAAAGACCTGCGCCATCCACCTTACCTGATTGCGCGGATTGGTATTGCGGCGCCGTCCGAAAAGACACAGTCCGGAAAATGAAGTGTGATGGCTCCTGATCGGGATTGAACGGGATCAGGAGCGCTGGAGAGGAGCGAAAAAGATGCATGCTGCGAGGTTTCTATCTGCAGCCACCGTTGTTGGCATGATGATCGCCGCAGGCACTTTGCATGCCCAGAATGTGGCTACGGCGCATAAGGACGTCCTGCTGCAAAGCGATCATTCATGGAACGGCGTGGCGTACAAACCGTATTCATCAGGGCAGCCGCAGCTGACGATGATCCGTCTGACCATTCCGGCGCATACGGCGTTGCCGTGGCATACACATCCCTGTCCCAATGCGGGCTATGTGCTGGAAGGGCAGTTGACGATCACGGATCGTGAAAGCGGTAAGCAGCACACTTTCCACAAGGGAGAGGCGTTTGCGGAATCCGTGGATGACATTCATCGGGGCCAGTCGGGCGATACGCAGACAGTGCTGCTGCTGACCTATGCGGGGGAAGTGGGGCAACCCACTTCGGTGCCGGTAAAGGGTGAGAAGCCCGAATACTGACGTACTGCTCCCTGACATCGAGACCAAGGAGATCATTTCATGACCATGCCGCAGATTACGCTCAATGACGGGACGAAGATTCCAGCCATTGTATTCGGCACCTACAAGCTCAACGGCGCTTCGGGCGTGGAGGCGATGAAGGGGGCTATCGACGTCGGCTATACAGGTCTCGACAGCGCCTTCAACTATGAAAATGAGGGCGCGCTTGGCAAGGCGCTGCGTGAGAGCGGCCACAAGCGAGAGAGCATCCGTATCGCGTCCAAGCTGCCCGGCCGTCACCACGCCTATGATGAGGCTCTGGCCACGATCGAGGAATCTCTCTACCGGACCGGCGTTGATTATTACGATGTGTATTTCATCCACTGGCCCAATCCGAAGGTTGGGAAATATGTGGAGGCTTGGAAAGCACTGATTGAGGCGAAGAAGCGCGGATATGTGCAGTCGATTGCGGTGTGCAATTTCCTGCCTGAGCATCTCCAACGTCTTTTGGACGAAACGGGCGTTCTCCCTTGCATCAATCAGATTGAGCTGCATCCTTATTTTCCGCAGGACGAGGCGCGTGCGTGGCACAAGCAGCATAATATCGTCACGCAATCGTGGAGCCCGCTTGGGCGCGGCAACGATATTCTCACCAATCCGGTCTTGGAAGGAATTGCCAAACGGGTGGAGCGTTCGGTGTCACAGGTGATCCTGCGTTGGCATCACCAGCTTGGGTGTGTGCCGTTGCCCAAGGCATCGAGCCGCAAACATCAGATCGAGAATATGTCGATCTTTGATTTTGCGCTTACGGATGAGGACATGAAGGCGATTGCCACCTTGGCGCGTCCCGGTGGTCGTACGGCCAATCAGGATCCGGCGGTGTACGAAGAGTTCTGAATACGGGGAATGACCTGTTCTGCTCGTTTACTTTGCAGAGTGAGAGATGGCGTGCCGCCCCATTGGGGCGGTATTTTTTATGAAATGAGATTGTCAGAGAACACGGACTATTCCTCTCGTTGTGGGATGCTGTGTATTCGTCCTTCCTACTCAACGTAGAATTCAATGGGAACGGTCAGGGTGATCGTGTCTCCCGGTACACTGTCTGGTGGTTCGGGCAGTGGTTCGGCGCGCCGAACAAGAGCCAGTGTTTCCTGATCGAGCAAGGTATAACCGGATGGTTTTGTGAGGCGAGCGGACAGCACACGTCCCTTGCGATTCATGGTGAAGGTCAGGAGCGGGGTGCCTTCCTCCCGATGGCGTTGCGCCTCCGTTGGGTAGCGTTTGAAGCGTTCCAGCCTCGCCACGAGATCGCTCTGCCATGAAGCCGGAGCACGCGATGCGTGCGAAGAGGACGCTCCCGGTGAAGGGGACGCCTGTGTAACGGCAGGAGGAGCTTCGGTGGAAGGAGGCGCTGTGGTGCGTTCCGCTGACGCTTCTTTGAGCGGAAGTGGTTTTTCCTTATGCGAAACGGGTTTGACGACGGTCTTTTTCACGACCTTGCGCGTCTCGGTTTTCGGCACGGGAACAGGAGGATGCGGCGTAGGAGAGGGCGGTGCTGCTATTTTAGGTGGCTCTTCCGGCGTGGGGTCCGGCTGGGCCTGTGTCTGTTTTGGGCCTTTCGGCACGTCTTGCGGAGGCGTGGGGGTAGCTGTTGGAAGAGGGGCAAGATCGATGGCAATGGCGGCTGGGGGTGGCAGGGAGACTGCGGGTGGGGAGCGCGGAATGAGCGTGCTCAGGGCCACGCTGGCTGTTATGAAAATCACTACTGCTGTTAGCGCTGTTCCCCAGAGGCGTCGTTCCCGTTGCCGCTCGTGTTGCAGCGCCTGATGACGCCGGTCGCGGAACGAGGTGGAAGACGGGAAAACAGCGCTGCTCATTGCTCTGCTCCTTCCTCCTGCCCCTGAAGATTGACCAGCGCGACCTTGAGAAAACCGGCTGCGCGCAGTTTGTCCATCACGCCCATAAGAGTGCCGTAATCCACGGTCTTGTCAGCCCGCAGAAAGATGCGTTCGTCCTTGTTGCCCTTGCTGGCTTTCTCCATGGCGCCAGCCAGAGCGTCGGGTGCGATATCCTCTTCGCCCAGCGCCAGACCATGATCGGCCTTGATGGTGAGAAACAGCGGGTCATCGGGTCGTGGTGTGGGTTTTTCGATGGAAGAGGGTAGATCCACCGGCACGTTCACCGTGGTCAATGGCGCGGTCACCATGAAGATGATGAGCAGCACCAGCATGACGTCGATGAAGGGGGTGACATTGATCTCGTGCGCTTCGTGCAGGTCGTCGGAACTGTGACGGATGCGAATGGCCATGGCGTGTTTCTCATTCCGCCGGAATGCGCTGCTCGCGCGAGGCGAAAGGAATGACCTGCGCGCGAGAGAGGGTGGGGCGGAGACGCCCGAGATCACGGGACACGAGGCGCATCACGGAGGCTGTCAGGTCGGCCACGCCTTCACGGCAGGCGGCGCATTGGCGTCCGAGGTGATTGTAGATCACCACGGCAGGAATGGCCGCGACCAGTCCAAGCGCTGTGGCCAGAAGGGCCTCGGCGATGCCGGGCGCCACAACGGCAAGGCTCGTGGCTTTGGTGGCCGCGATGCCGGTGAAGGAGGTCATGATGCCCCATACCGTGCCGAACAGGCCCACGAACGGCGCGGTTGCGCCGATGGTTGCCAGCAACCCCGTACCCCGCATGAGGCGCCGGGCTTCACTGGCTTCGATACGCTCCAGATGAAGAACGATGCGCTCCTTCAGCCCTTCGCCGTCCTCAGGAATGTCGTGTGAACGGGTGCGTTCGTCTTCGGCTGCCAGAACTAGAGTGTGTGCGACACGGCACTTGCGTGTCAGGTCCTCCGCGCCATCAAGGGAGGGCGCATCGTCCAGAAGAATGTCGGCTGCCATCAGTCTGGCGCGCAACCGTCTGAGTTCGATGGATTTCGCGATGAAGATCGTCCACGTGGCGATGCTGGCAAGAGCCAGAAGGATCATCACGGCCCGGACGACAGGCCCCGCTCCGAGGAACATGTCCCACGGAGAGAAAGTGAGAGGAACCGAAGCAGGCGTATCGACGGGCATGACGCAGCGGAGCCTTTCAGTGAGAACGGGTTTCCTCCTTTTCCGCCGTTGCATGGGGAAGATGAGCGGAGAAAACGCCACTGGATTACGGGTGTTCGTATGTTCGGAGTCATCATCCGTAACATCGCGAAACTTCCTGTTGGTTCTATGACGGGGCTTGGTTATGAGTGCAACTGATAATCGGTTGCATAATATGACTGACGCGCCATGTGGCGGGGAGTGTGACTGGTTTTGTTGGTGGATCGACAGGACGGGAGTGTCACATGCTTATTCATGTGCCGGAGGTGCTCAACGCCGAGGAACTGGCGCGGTGCCTTCATGTATTGGAAGACATTCAATGGGTGGACGGTCGGGTTACGGCGGGAGACCAGTCAGCCAAAGCCAAAAAAAACCTCCAGGTTCCCGGAGATTCCTCGGCCGGTCAGGAATTATCCGAGCTTGTTTTGCGCGCATTGGGACGCAATCCGATTTTTAACAGTGCGGCTCTTCCGCTGCGTGTGTTTCCACCGCTTTTCAATCGTTACGATGCGGGGATGCACTTTCACGCGCATGTGGACAACGCGATCCGTCCCTTGCCGGGCACGGGATTTCGCATTCGCACGGATGTATCCTGCACGCTCTTTCTAACCGATCCGCGAGATTATGACGGAGGAGAACTGGTTGTGCAGGACACGTATGGAGCACACAGCGTCAAGCTGCCTGCGGGCGATATGGTGCTTTATCCCTCAAGCAGTCTGCATAGCGTCACGCCCGTGACGAGAGGCAGTCGCTGGGCGTCCTTCTTCTGGACGCAGTCGATGGTGCGAGACGACACAAAGCGAACGCTGCTCTACGAGTTTGACCGTTCGATCATTGCCACCCGCACAGCCTTGCCGGATGAACATCCGGGAGTGCTTGGCCTGACCTCGACCTATCATAATCTTCTTCGCCAGTGGGCGGAGTTATGAGGTGATACTCAAAAGCCACAATCATGTTTTGACACAGTGCGTTCACGACTCATTTGTTGCGAATCATTCTCGTTAGCATGTAGCGCAGCGTCATGTTTCGCTTCGGATGTGTAACGGCCGAAGCAGACGAAAGATTTCGTAGTAGGAGACGGGAATGAGCAGGTCTGACAGGTCGGTGGTGCGGAGCGTCCATGTGCCACTGGCCATGATTTTTGGTGTGTCGGCCGGGTTGGGGGTGCTCGGCGGCGAAGCCGAGGCGCAGGAAGCGGCTCCCAACAACTCGGAGACGGAGAGTTCTTCCATTCGTCTGCCATCGGTAAAAGTGCGTGGTACGGAAGACCCCGGTGTGGCGGCGGGCAATACCAATAGTCAGGTTCTGGGCATTTCACGTATGCCAACCTCGGTGCGCGAGACGCCGCAGGCCATTACGGTCATTCCCAAGGAAATCCTCAAGGAGCAGCGAGCCTATACGCTGGATCAGGCGCTTGCGAATGTGCCCGGGATCACGCTTTCTACGGGAGAGGGGAATGGCGGCCTGAATGGCGATCAGTTTCGTATCCGCGGTCTTCAGGCCCGACAGGATATGTACACGGATGGCCTGAAAGATTTCGGTACCTATACACGCGACATGTTCAACATGGACAGCGTGCAAGTCATCAAGGGTGCGACAGGCGAATACTTTGGCGCGGGCAATGTCGGCGGTGTGATCAACCAGAGCATGAAGCATGCTCATGCGGGTGACAGCTACAATTACGATCAGGCTTTTGGTAGCGCGTCCCTTTTCCGGGGAGCGGGCGATATCAATTATCAGATCGATGACAACATGGCCTTGCGTGTCAACGGCATGTACAATCGGTCCGATGTGGCGGACCGGGATCATGTGACATCAAACCGTTATGGCACGGCAGTCGATTTCGGGGTGGGTCTGCGCAGCAAGACCTCATGGCATCTGACGTGGCAATGGCTGAACAGTGACAGCACACCGGATTACGGCGTGCCGATGATCCAGATGAGCGATGGCATCTATCGTCCCATTACCAGTCACGGTCTTGCGCGAAACACCAGCTATGTGCGCGATTTCGACCGCGACAAGTCTGACGTACATTCCCTGACATCGGCTCTAAAGTCCGAAATCACACGCTGGTTCACGCTGACGAATGACACGCGCTGGACCAAATATGACCGTCAGTACACCGCCACAACCCCTGGTCCGTGCTCGGGAACATGCGCGTCTCAGTTTCTCGCGGGGGGCAATCCCACCTTGCCGTATGGAGCAGGGGGTGGTGCGGCCTATGACCAGCATGGATGGGGCGCTCAAAATGTCCTGATGGGGCAGTTTCGTTTCAAGACCGGCTTTGTGCATCATGACATCAAGGCCGGTGTGGATGTGAATTATGTCAATGACGATCGTTATTACGGAAGCTGGAGCGGCCGCTCCAACACACAGACAATCCGTGACCCATATTACCACACTTCAGGAACCAGCCTGACATTTCCCAGGTCTGGATATCGTAATGCGGATGCCACGGATGTGGGGCTGTTCTTTTCCGATCATATCCAGTTGACCAAGCAGTTGGCACTTTTTGGCGCGGCTCGATGGGATACGTTCCGAAGCAGCTATGTCGCCCAGAAAGGCGGAGACCGCGCGACCCAGAAATCTGATCGCTGGAGCCCCTCTGGAAGTATTGTTTATACGCCGCTCGAAATGGTGTCGTTCTATTTCACTTTTGCGCGTTCGTATAAGCCGGTTGGTACGGATGTGGCTTCAATGGTCACGCTCAGTGGTAACACAGGGGAAACACCGGCAACGGGTAAGGACTTTTCTCCGCAACGCAGCGATCTCTTCGAATTTGGCAGCAAGGCGGACTTTTTCGACAAACGTTTGGGTGCTACACTGGCATTCTTCCAAATCAATGAAAGCAATTCCCATTATTACAATGACAATGGCGACCTGATTACGGGATTTGCCGATCAGGGCAGCGGGCGTCGCATCCGAGGCGTGGAGTTAAGCCTTACGGGAAAGATCACGAAGAACTGGGATATTTACGGATCCTATTCCTACATGGACGGTAAGGTCACGCAAAGCACGACGTCCAATGGGAATGAAGCTCCTCAAGTGCCGCACAACAATTTCTCAGTGTGGACATCGTACGATCTCTCCAGTCGTATTCTCAATCCTGGCTGGGGGCAGCTTAAGGTTGCGGGAGGCGCGCAGTATTCATCGGGGTATTGGGCCGGACCGGATATTACCAACACAGCCCGTATGCCCTACAATTTTTCGCTTAATGGCATGGTGGCGTGGGAGCTGAAGCACTACCGTGTGTCCTTTAATGCGAACAACATCACTGATCACCTGAACTACGGATCGTCATTTTCGACGGGACGTGCCGTTCCGACGTCAGGTCGCACGTTCCTGGGCAATATCGGTGTTACTTTCTGATTGCTTGATGCTTCAGATGAAAACTCAGGATGATGTTTCTGGCCTGTCCCTTTCGGTGGAGAGTTTTCTCGCTCTGGGACAGATCAGTTTGAATCAAGGTAATCTTGGCCAAGCATTTATTATGTTTGAGGCGGCGGCTCGCAGCGGAGATGTGCGGGCCGTCAACATGCTTGGTCGGGCATTTGCCATGGGGTGGGGCACGGTCAGAAATCCTGTCATGGCAGCGCAATGTTTTCAGGTGGCGGCTCGGGCGGGCTATGGATGGGCGATGTTCAATCTTGCCGATCTGTACATGCAGCAATCAGCACTTGAACGAAATATCCATCGGGCGGCCGAACTTTATTTTTCTGCGGCTCGTCTTGGTGTGACCAAAGCTTTGAACATGCTGGGACTTCTGTATGAAGAAGGACTGGAGGGCACGCCAGACACTGCGATGGCATTCAGATTGTTTCAGATGGCGGCTGAGGTAGGAGATTGCTGGGGATGTCTCAATCTTGGGCGCCTGTATCTTGAAAGAAAACAGTTCGAACAAGCGGCCTTCTGGCTCGATCACGCGATCTCCATGGGCTTTGATGATGTGTATAGAGGTGTTGCCCTGCTTGTGGGCGAGGCTTCCTGTCATGTCGCATTGAAAAAAGTATTAGAGCGGGTGCAATGTCTTCTTTGTGAATGAACCCAAGACCGTCTGATTTGACGACCGCCATCATCTTTCGACTGCGTTACTCTGGCTACCCAACCGGACGTTCGTGCCCATCAGCAGAGTTGCAGGAGCCCGTAAAAAGGGAGCGGTCGCTGACCCCTGTCTTTGGCCCGGTTCAAGAGTCGGCCTGCTCGCTGTGGATATGCTCAGAACGGCCTCGCAACTTGAAAACCGACGTCTCAAGCAGATGTCGCCACCGTGGTGCGCAGGCCAAGCCGGTCCAGCAATTGCCGGTCCCGCGTTGCGGCGGGATTGGGCGTGGTCAGCAAACGCTCACCGTAGAAAATCGAATTCGCTCCCGCCAGAAAACACAGCGCCTGAGTCTCGTCACTCATGTTTTCGCGGCCAGCCGCCAGTCGCACATGGCTTGCGGGCATTGTCACGCGAGCGACGGCAATCATGCGCACGAAATCGAGTGGATCGACCTCTTCAGCCGAGGCAAGTGGCGTTCCTGCGACTTTCACCAACAGGTTGATGGGCACGCTTTCAGGGTGCTTGGGCATGGAAGCCAAGGCCGCAATCATTCCAGCCCGGTCCGATTCGCCTTCACCCATGCCGACGATACCGCCGCAGCAGACATTGATCCCGGCGTCACGGACATTGGCCAATGTATCGAGGCGCTCCTGATAGGTGCGCGTCGAAATGATCTCACCGTAGAACTCGGGCGACGTGTCGATGTTGTGGTTGTAATAATCCAGCCCGGCGTCCTTCAGACGATGCGCCTGCGCGTCATCGAGCATTCCCAGAGTCACGCATGTTTCCAGTCCGAGAGTCTTTACGCCCTTGATCATGGAGCACACTGTTTCAAGGTCATGATCCTTGGGTGAGCGCCATGCCGCTCCCATGCAGAAACGTGCGGCGCCCGCCTCTTTCGCACGGCGGGCTTCCGCCACAACCTTCTCCACGGCCATGAGCTTCTCGGCCTGCACGCGCTCTTCATGACGGGAGCTTTGCGGGCAATAGGCGCAGTCTTCGGGGCAACCGCCGGTCTTGATCGAGAGCAGGGTTGAAATCTGGATCTCGGTGGGATCGAAAAACATGCGGTGCAGTGTCTGCGCCCGGTACAGAAGCTCCGGGAAGGGAAGGTCAAGCAGAGCCTGAACATCTGCGCGCGTCCAGTCGTGGCGCAACACTGACGAGACGGGCGTGGAGGTGGCGGAGTGAATCTGGCTGCCATCGGCCATGTTGCGGAACCATCCTCTGATCGAAGCGCGGAGTGAAGCCTTTCCTTGGCATGGAACGACGACGCTTTACAACGCAGTTGCGATTTCGCGACGATTTTAAGTTCTCCTTATTCTCTTTCCCGCACTCTGGGGCGTCGAAAGTGGAAATGTGCGGAGACCCATGGCCCCCCACAAAGAGAATAAGGCCGGGGCTTCGGCGGACCGTCGGCTTGAACAACTGGCGGCGCTGGCGTTTGCGGCGGCTGACGTGTTGTTCGAGGTGGATCGGGTTTTCCGCATTCGTCATGTGGGCGGAGCCATCGCGAAGCTGGTCGGACACCCACCGACGGCAGTGCGTGGCCTCTCCCTGTTCGATCTCATAGCGCCGCAGGATCGCATTTTTCTCCGCCGTGTCATGGAGGCCTTCGATCGTGAGCAGCCGGTCGGGCGGCTGGCGATGCGTTTCCTGCATGCAGGCACCCCCGAACTTGTCACTGCTATTGTGGGCATGAGTCCGATGCCCGGCGTGAAGGGGGAGCGTCTGGTCACGGCGACCATCCTCGATCGCACATTTGTCGCGGATGCTGGTAGTGACGGGTTTCTCGACCGCACCTCTTTCATCGATCTGGCGCGAAGGCTTGTGCCTTCAGCAGAGGAAAAACCCCGATTCGAGGTGGTCATGCTGGCGCTGCCGCCTCTGATGAAGGACTCGAAACTGCGCTCAAGTAAGTTGGGGATGGCTTTTGCCGCAGAGGCCGAAGCTATCCTTCGTCTGAACAGCGAGGGAGGCGCCGTGACGCGACTGGGGGAAGACAGTTTTGCCTTCATCCAGAAGGCCGGCGAAGACCCATCCGTTGTGGAGCAAAAAATTATCGAGGCCACGGATGTTTTGTTGGCCCATCCACGCAGTCAGACCCTGCCGCTTGACGCCTCCCTGATGGAACAGGAAGAAGTGGAGGCGGCCCTTGAGCACGCCCTTGCGACCTTTGCGAGACATTCCGCCGATTGTGCACCCGTCACGAACCTGCCTGACTGTCTGGCGGCATCTGCCCGTCAGGACCGGGAACTTGTGGCGTCCTGTCGCAGCATCATTGAGGATGCGACGTTCTTTCAGGTTCTTCAGCCGATCTTGACGCTCAAGACCGGGATCATTCAGCATTACGAAGTGCTTACGCGGTTCGCTCAGGGCGTTGCACGAGGTATTTCCAACACATCCGAGTTCATTCAGATCGCCGAACAGGTTGGTATGATCAACACATTCGATCTCGTGAACTGCGTGAAGACGATCAAGCTGCTTCAGAAACTGCCCGCCAGCGTCCGTCTGGCGTTGAATGTTTCGGGACGGTCGGTGCAGTCAGCGGAATTTGCCGAGCGTCTGCGGGGGGTGCTCGAAGGAAGCGACACACAAGTTGCGCCTTCCCGACTTCTGATCGAAATCACCGAAACGCGTGGAATCACCGAATTCGAACAGCCATGTGCTCTGTTGCAATATCTTTTCCAACGCGGTCATCGCATCTGCCTCGATGATTTCGGCGCAGGCGCCATGAGCTTCGAGTATCTGCGGCGTTTTCCTGTAAGCTATGTGAAGATCGACGGTCCGTTTTTCCGTAATGCCATGATAAGCGGGCGTGATCGTATCCTTGTGCGCACCATCGCACGCTGTGCGTTCGAACTGGGATGCCGGACCGTGGCGGAGATGATTGAAACCGAAGCGGAATCTGCGCTGGCGCGGGAGTTGGGCATCGAATGCGGGCAGGGGTGGCTGTTCGGTAAGCCGGTCACCGCCGACGTTCTCATGGCGACATTTAGCGATCATCCGCCACGACAGCCGGCACCCTCACGTATGGTCAGTCCGGCTCCAACGCCTCCTCCTGCCCGTCGCGTGGCGGCAATGCGGAGTGGCGGAGTGGTGTTTCCGGCCGCAGGATAAAGCCGCCGCCGACAGGCAGCCTTTCTTGACGTCAGGTGTTTTTGAGGGCAGGCGAGGGCGAAGCAGGCGCGGCGCTCCACGCGCGTTCAGGAACGGGGATGGCATGAAGCACTGGCATATCGATCAACTGGACTGGGGCAGTTTCGAGCCGTCGCGTGTGGATCCCGATATTATTGCCGTCGTGAAGGCGGCCGCCGTTGTCGAACGCAACGGCGTCGATTACGCAGTCTATCTTAACCATGTTTTCTCGGACGATGCCGATTTCAGGGCCGCTGCGGACAATTGGGCCATCGAAGAGGTTCAGCACGGTGACGCGCTTGGTCGCTGGGCGATGCTGGCCGATCCGTCATGGGACTATCCTGCCGCTTTTGAACGGTATCGTTCGACCTTTCACATCGATCTGGACACCACGACCTCCGTACGCGGTTCACGAACGGGCGAACTGATCGCTCGCTGCATGGTGGAAACCGGCACATCGTCTTTCTATTCCGCGCTTGCGGATGCCACGGACGAACCGCTTCTGCGCCAGATATGCAAACTGATCGCAGCGGATGAGTACCGCCATTTCAAGCTCTTCTATGACCATATGCGGCGTTATCTCGATCGGGAAAAATTGAGCGGATGGGCGCGCGCGCGTATCGCTCTGGGGCGCATCACGGAAAGCGAGGACGACGAACTGGCGTCCGCCTACTACACGACCAATGAACCCGAGAGCGTGCCGTATGATCGCAAACGGTGCATTGCCGGTTACATGTCGCGTGCGCTCATGTCCTATCGCCAGAAGCATATCGACCGTGTGACCGGCATGGTTTTCAAAACCATAGGCTTCAAGCCTCATAGCCGCCTGCATGCTTGGGCGGCCCGTGGGGTCTATGCCCTGATCCGTCAGCGTCAGCGCAGTTTTGCAAAGATTGCAGCCTCTACAGGAACTTGAGGACGCGGTTCTTTACCCGTGTTCGCTGTCCGGCCTACCATGGCGCCGAACAATTCATCGCAAGGAAAGGCCGACCGTGCGCGCTTTCCGCAAGGCAGGTAGTGCATCCGGTATGTCGCGTTCCAGCAAGATCGTCCGTCCGTCTTTCGCCGCAGCTCTGATGCTGGCGGGTAGCTTCACCACGGTTTCCGGAGCCGTTGCGGCCTCTGCTCCCGAAGCGACGGCGAGCATCGCTCCATGGGGGTTCGACCTTGCCGGTCGCGAGACGACCATCATGCCCGGCGATGATTTTTTCGATTATGCCAACGGTCGCGCCGTCCGCTCTCTGGTCATTCCGCCGGACCGCACCTCGTTTGGGGCATTCGATCAACTGCGCGAACTTTCACGTCAGCGCGTGCGCGACATCCTTGTGGAACTTTCGCAGCGTCCTGCCGCCATTCCGGTCACGACAGTGGAAAAGCTGGGAACATATTACGCCGCGCTGATGGACGAAAAGACCATCGAGACGCTGAGTGCGTCGCCGTTGACGGCCGATCTTACGGCCATTCGCACCGTAGCCAATCCGGCTGATCTGGCCCGTGTGATTGGCAGCGGGCAGACCACCTTCCAGTATTCTGCCTTTGCGCTGTCTATCCAGCCCGATGCGAAAGATCCGACGCGATTTACCCTGACACTGGATCAGGGTGGGTTGGGGATGCCCGACCGGGATTATTATCTCAAGCCAGAGTTTGCCGCGAAGAAAACCGCCTATCAGGCCTATGTCGCGAAAATGCTTTCTCTCGTGGGATGGCCGGAGGCAAGCCGTCGTGCGGCCGATATCGTGGCGTTGGAAAGTCAGATCGCAAAGGCGCATTGGGCGCGCGCCGACATGCGCGATCCGGAGAAGACCTACAATCCTCGGACCGTGGCCGAATTGATCGCGGAAGCGCCGGGTTTTGACTGGATCGCGTGGCTGAAAGGGGCGGGCATCACGCCGCCACAGGCGGACAAGGCCCGTATCGTCGTGGGGGAGCCTTCCGCGATTGTGGGTGAGGCCGCTGCGCTCGGAGCAGCGTCAATGCCTGTGCTCAAGGCGTGGCTGGCTTTTCATCTGGCCAACAATGCAGCGCCGGTTCTGTCCTCGTCCTTTGTGAACGCCTCTTATGCCTTCAATCGCAAGACCATTGCCGGTCAGCCGCAATTGGCGGAACGCTGGAAGCGGATGACCGACGCGACAGATGACGCGATGGGCTGGGCGATTGGCCGGATTTATGTGGAGCGCTTTTTCCCAGTCGAAAGCAAGGCCGCCATGGAGCAGCTTACGGCGCGTCTGAAAGCGGCTTTTCGCGTCCGTCTGCAGAACAATGACTGGATGGCCGCCGAGACCAAGAAGCAGGCGCTGGTCAAACTGGATCACTTCGACATTCAGGTGGGGTATCCCAAAAAGTGGCGGGATTACGAGAGCCTCACCATCCGGGCGGGGGATGCGTATGGCAACGCAGAGCGTGCCGTCGCGTTCGAGTGGCGTTACTGGCTCGCGCATCTCGGCAAGCCAGTGGACCGCGATGAGTGGGACATGACTCCACAGACGGTCAACGCATACAACAATCCCGTCTTCAACGAGGTGGTCTTTCCGGCCTCCATCCTTCAGCCGCCGTTCTTTGATCCCAAAGCCGATCCCGCCGTTAACTATGGTGGCATTGGCGGTGTCATCGGCCATGAGATGACGCATGGTTTCGACGATGAGGGACGTAAGTTCGATGAGCAGGGCCGGCTGCGCGACTGGTGGACGAAGGAGGACGCCGAGCGGTTCGAGCAGCGTGGCGCGCGTCTCGGAGCGCAGTACGATGCGTTTCAGGTGCTGCCGGGCGTCCATCTCAATGGCAAACTCACCATGGGCGAGAATATCGCTGATCTGGGTGGCCTGACCCTTGGCCTCGATGCCTATCGGGCGTCTCTCGAGGGCAAGGAGGCTCCCGTTCTGGATGGCCTGACCGGAGAGCAGCGTGTATTTCTCGGCTGGGCGCAGGTCTGGCGGATGAAAGTGCGCGACGAACGGGCGCGCCAGCTTGCCGTCATCGACCCGCATTCAGCGCCTGCCGCGCGGGTTAATCTGCCTGCTCATAATATCGATGCCTGGTATCGGGCTTGGAATGTCCAGCCCGGCCAGAAGCTTTATCTTGCTCCGGATGACCGTGTGAAAATCTGGTAAGACCGGATTCCCCAAGGAAAGAACTGTTTCATCATGACCACCACACCAACGCTCGCCTACCGTAACACTCCCCTGCATGCCGCAGTGGCCGCCGCGGTTGCACGCGTTCTGGAAGCCTATGATCTTGAACCGGATTATCTCACGGGTGACGGTCCCTCGCTGGCGCAGATGATGGGGCAGGGCGAGATCGATATTTTTGCCACGGTCTGGCTGCCGGGAGAGGATGAGAAATTTCTCTCGGCTGCCGTGGAGCCTCTGGGGTGCCTCTATCGCCCTGCCTTCGCTTTTTTTGTGGCTGAACGGGCGGATAGCCCTTTGAACGGTTTGACCTCTGTGGCCGATGTGGCGGCGTCCGGAGCGGCGCGTCATCTCATCACCCCCGAAAGCCTGCTTTCGCATGTGCGTCAGATGGTGGCGGCTTATGGCCTGACCGAAGCAGGGTTCACCATTGAGACCCAGCCGGACGAGCAGGCGTTTTCAGCCATTGCGGCCGCCGTAAAGAGTGGTGAACCCGTCATTGCTCCGCTGTTCTCGCCCTGCCATCTGATCCATTCGTTGCCCCTGCGTCCGTTGGACGATCCGAAAAAGGCGGGTGGTAACGAGTTGGAAGCGCGACTGCTCATAAGTCAGGCGTTCAGGGAGACTGCAGATCAGGATCTGGTCGATGAATTGGATGAGCTGACGCTGGGCAACAAGGTCGTCAGTGCATTGGATGAAGCCGTGCGTCATCTGGATATGTCACCGGACGAGGCCGCCGAGGAATGGCAGCGCGGCAAACTTCTGCCTCGTTGATCCCAATGAACGTGCCGCCCGATCCGATGCAGCCCGATATCGTGCCCCATCTACGGGGCGTTGACGGCGTCCGTCTGGCAATGGCCATGACGGATACGCATCAACTCACCATTGGAGAGGGGAGGCAGGCCGTGGTGGTGCAACTGCCGCCACAGGCGCGTGGTATTTTCCCACTTATAGATGGGCGCAATACCGTAGCGAATCTGGCCGCCAGACTTGCCACGCGCGGAGTCGAGGCACGCCAGTTCGAAGACGTATGGCGCAAGACCGTGACAGCTCTTGCACCGTTTGGAGTGCTCGAATTGTCGGCTCCGACCACCGGCTGAACGCGCCCATGCTTCCCGTCATCGTCTTTGGTGCGGCACTCGAGCCGGACGGCACGCCCCGTCCTGTGCTGCGTGCGCGTCTGGATGCCGCTCTGCGATTCGGTCGTGAGCGGGCGGACACTGTTTATCTCCTGACAGGCGGTGTTCCCTGTGCCGGACGCACGGAAGCGGCTGTGATGGCAGATATCCTTCGCGAACAGGGTGTACCGAAAGATGCCCTCCTGCTGGAGGCGCGTTCACGCGATACCTGCGAGTCCACCATCGCCTGCACTCGTCTGCTTTGGAAGAAAGGCTATGCAGGGCCGGTGGTGCTCGTTACCAGCGATTTCCACATGATGCGTTGCACCGCAATGATGCGGGCGCTGGGATGGAAGACGCAGGCCGTTCCGGCTCCCGCCTGTCTGGGACGCTCGCGGTCATGGCGGGCGTGGGTCTGGTTGCGCGAGTTTCCGGCCATGCTGTGGGATGTGTTTCTCGTCGCTCGCTGGAGGCTGTGTCAGCGCGGGGTGTGAGTCCGTGCAGGTCGCCCTGTCATTGACTTTCTGCCGTGATTTCCTTTCATCAGGCCGCTCATGCGCGCGCATCGTGTGCTGATGTCATGTCTGTCGAGGAGAGGCCCATGCCTGTTTACGCCTTCGTTTTCCCCGGACAGGGAAGTCAGTCCCCCGGCATGGGACAGGATCTTGCCGACGCCTTTTCCTCTGCCCGCGAAGTCTTTCAGGAAGTCGATGACGCGCTGGGCGAGCATCTCTCGAAAATCATTTTCGAAGGACCGGCCGAATCCCTGACCAGCACGGAGAATGCCCAGCCGGCGTTGATGGCAGTTTCCATGGCGGTCGTGCGCGTGTTGGAACGTGAAGGTGGAATAGACTTTAGCCAGCGCGCCACGCTCATGGCAGGGCATTCGCTGGGTGAATATTCCGCACTCGCGGCCGCCCGGTCCTTCGGCATCGCCCAGGCAGCGCGTCTGCTGCGTCTGCGTGGACAGGCCATGCAACGGGCCGTCCCGGCCGGGGAAGGTGGCATGGCGGCGCTGATCGGCGTGACGCCGGAGCAGGCCCGTGAAGTGTGTGCGGAAGCGGCCATTGTGAAGGTTGAGGGCGAACCGGAGCGGCATGAAATCATCGAGATCGCCAATGACAATGGAGGCGGTCAGATCGTGGTGTCGGGTCAGATCGGAGCCATTGACCGCGCTATCGTTATTGCCAAGGAAAAAGGCATCAAGCGTGCGGTGAAGTTGCCTGTGTCTGCGGCGTTTCACAGTTCGCTCATGCGTCCGGCCGCCGAGGAAATGGCGGAGGCGCTTGCGCAGGCGGATATCCGTGCTCCCATCGTGCCGATTGTCGCCAACGTCACGGCGGAAAAGGTGACATCGCCGGATACGATCCGCGACCTTCTGGTGAAGCAGGTGACGGGCACCGTGCGCTGGCGTGAGAGCGTGGACGCCATGGTCGGCATGGGCATCGATCATTTCGTGGAGCTTGGCGCGGGAAAGGTGCTGTCGGGCCTCATCCGGCGCATTGCCCCGGATGCCAAGACACAGTCCGTCGGCAGTGTGACCGACATCGACAGTTTTCTTCAGAGCTTCTGAAGTTTCCTCAACCATGAGCACACAGGACATTTCCATGTTCAATCTTACCGGCAAGGTCGCTCTTGTCACCGGCGCTTCCGGCGGAATCGGCGCGGCCATTGCCCGGACTCTTCACAAGCAGGGAGCGACGGTCGTGCTCTCGGGCACACGGGAGGCCGTTCTTGCCGAGAGGGCCGCGGAACTGGGTGGCGAGCGTGTCCATATCGTGACGGCCGATCTGTCCGATCCAGCGGCGGCGGATCAGCTTGTCGCGCGTGCGGAAGAGATGGCGGGTGCACCGTTGGACATTCTCGTCAACAATGCGGGCCTCACACGTGACACACTGGCCATCCGCATGAAGGACGAGGACTGGAACAAGGTGCTGGAGGTCGATTTGGCTTCCCCCTTCCGTCTGTGTCGTGCGGCACTCAAGGGCATGCTTCGCAGGCGTGCGGGCCGTATCATCAACATCGCCTCCGTGGTTGGGGCGACGGGCAACGCCGGGCAGGCGAACTATTCGGCCGCCAAGGCCGGTATGGTGGGCATGACCAAGTCTCTGGCGCAGGAAGCGGGGTCACGTGGCGTGACGCTCAATGTCGTGGCGCCCGGCTTTATCGCGACGGCCATGACCGATGTGCTGCCGGAGGCCCAGAAGGAAAAACTGGTCGGGTCCATCCCGCTCGGTCGCATGGGCACGCCGGACGATGTCGCATCAGCCGTGGTCTATCTGGCGTCTGACGAGGCGGCATGGGTTACGGGGGCCACCTTGCACGTCAACGGCGGCATGGCGATGATCTGAGGAGATTTTCCTCGTAACATGTTGGAAAACCATTTGGTTTTTTATTGGTGCAGAGACGGGGCGGCCGAGTTTTGGGGATGTGGACACAGATGAAACAATCGGTGTTTTACGCATCCGCTTGGCGAGCGGAAGATTTCCGTGCTAATCGCCCCGGCAGCCTCGTCGGGCATACCCCGGTTGCCCTGTACGAATGTCCTGGTCTGGCGGATGTCCGGACAGGGCGTGAGCAACTCATTCGCCCGTAGTGCCTGGGCAGACAGGAAGCAGAGACAGATGAGCGAAATCGCTGATAAGGTTAAGAAGATCGTTGTCGAGCACCTCGGTGTGGAAGAGAGCAAGGTGACACCGGAAGCGTCGTTCATCGACGATCTGGGCGCTGACAGCCTCGACACGGTTGAGCTGGTGATGGCGTTCGAAGAGGCGTTCAACGTCGAAATCCCCGAGGACGCGGCTGAGAAGATCGCCACCGTCAAGGACGCGATCGACTACATCGAAGCTCAGAAGGCCGCCTGAGGTCTTTTTCGCGTCCGGGCGAGCGCGGCTTTCGGGCGGCGCCGTCTTTTTGTTTTGACGAACTGAGGAGCAGGCGAGCTTGCTGCAGTCGGCCGCATCTGATTTGGGTCGGAGACGCGTTGTCGTCACCGGCATGGGGATGGTAACCCCGCTCGGGCTCGGCACCGAGAATGTCTGGAAGCGTCTTGTCGCGGGTGAAAGCGGCATTGATCGCATCCAGGCTTTCGATCCGAGCGAACTTGCCGCCCATATCGGTGGAGAGGTTCCCGATGGGCCGACAGCGGAGGGAAAGCTCACCATCTCCGACTGGATTCCTGTCAAGGACCAGAAGAAGATGGATCGGTTCATCCAGCTTGGGATGATCGCGGCGATCGAAGCCGTGGAAGATTCCGGCTGGAAGCCCGAGTCTGAAGAAGACCGGTGTGCGACAGGTGTGCAGATCGGATCGGGGATCGGTGGTCTTCAGACCATCTACGATGCGTCGATCACGGTTTACGAGGGGCGGGCCAAGCGTCTTTCTCCTTTCTTCATCCCTTCTGCGCTGGGCAATCTCGTCTCGGGGAATGTCTCCATTCGCTACGGCTTCAAGGGGCCGAATCATTCGGCTGTGACGGCGTGTGCGACAGGTGTGCATGCCATCGGTGACGCCGCTCGTACCATCATGTTCGGCGATGCCGATGTGATGGTGGCCGGCGGAGCTGAGGCGACGGTCTGCAAACTCGGCATTGCCGGATTCTGCTCGGCGCGCGCTCTGTCAACCGGTTTCAATGACCGACCCAAGCAGGCGTCGCGTCCCTGGGACCGTGACCGTGATGGATTCGTCATGGGCGAGGGGGCCGGTATCGTGGTGCTTGAGGAATACGAGCACGCGAAGAAGCGTGGTGCCAAGATCTATGGTGAGGTCATCGGTTACGGAATGTCGGGCGATGCTTACCACATTACGGCACCCGCCGAAGGCCATGATGGTGCTTATCGGGCCATGTTCGCGGCTGTCCGCAGTGCGGGAATCACACCGGGCGATATCGGCTACGTGAACGCGCACGGCACCTCCACTATGGCAGACGATCTTGAACTTTCTGCCGTGGAGCGCCTGTTCGGCGATGACGGTCGCAAGGTTGCCATGTCGTCCACCAAATCCGCCATCGGGCACCTTCTTGGAGCGGCGGGCGCGGTTGAAGCCATGTTCTCCATGCTGGCGATCCGCGATGGTGTGGTGCCGCCGACGCTCAACCTCGACAATCCTTCCCGCGAGAGCATCATCGACCGCGTGCCGCATCAGGCACAGGAGCGGAAGGTGAACATCGCGCTGTCCAACAGTTTCGGATTTGGCGGAACCAATGCCAGTGTGATTGTGCGGGGCGTCTGATCGTGCCCATAGGGCCGCCTTCGGGCGGCCCTTTTTATATCCGAAGCCAGCTTTCAGGTGTTTCTTATGAGCGATTCCCTTCCCGACCGTCTTTCTGCTGATCCGGAAAGCCCATTTTTCAATGAAGCCCTTCTTGCGCGTGGTGTAGGTGTGCGTTTCAAGGGCGTGGAAAAGACCAACATCGAAGAATACTGCGTCAGCGAAGGCTGGGTGCGGGTGGCTGTCAGCAAGACGCTCGATCGGCGTGGGCGCCCCATGACAATGAAGCTTCAGGGGCCGGTCGAAGTCTGGGTCAAGGACGAGGCCTGACGGCGTAGCGCGGCGCATGCGCCTTTGCTCGCTTGAGCGTGCCATTTCTTTTTGCCAGTGAACCTCTGTCCGCCAGTGGTGTTCTTTGCTTCGAAAGCAAAGGATTCCAGCCTGACGAATGGAATCCTGTTATGCGCAAACGACAGCCATGGAGTGCTTGCTCCCCACTTTCAGGAAGCGCAGGCTGACATTCATGTGAATGACATCGTCTTTCAGACAGTAGGGAGTGGCGCGACATGAGTGAAACAACGCCAGCGCAACAGCCGGACAAGCAATTCACCATTTTGATCGTGGGTGGCGGTGCGGCCGGTATTGCCGTAGCTGCCCGTCTGCGCCGCGAGCGGCCTTCGCTTTCAGTCGGTGTCATTGATCCGTCCACCACACATGCCTATCAACCCGGCTGGACGCTGGTGGGGGCAGGCGTGATGACTCTACGGGAGACGCTGCGTCAGGAAGGCGGATTGATCCCCAATGGCGTGACATGGCTTCGTGCTTCCGCCCAATCCTTTCAGCCTGATGAACATGTCGTGACGCTCGATGATGGGCAGCGCATCGGGTATCGGCGTCTCATCCTTTGCCCTGGATTGCAGCTTGACTGGGACAAGATTGAGGGGCTGAGCGAGACGCTTGGTTCCAACGGCGTGTGCAGCAATTATTCCATGCAGCATGTGGAATACACATGGACCTGTATCCAGACACTTAACGGCGGGAAAGCACTGTTCACACAGCCCCCCATGCCCATTAAGTGTGCCGGCGCTCCGCAGAAAATTGTCTATCTGGCCTCGGATTACTGGCGCAAAGAAGGCACGCTCAACCGCACGGAAGTCAATTTCTTCCTAGCTGGAGACGCTCTCTTTGGTGTGGCGTATTTCCGACCGTCCTTGCAGTATGCCGTCGATTATTACGGCGTAAATCTGAACTACAAGCACAATCTCGTGGCTGTTGACGGACCGGCACGTCTGGCGACATTTGAAGTGACGGCGGGCGACGGGACAAAAACCCGCGAAACGCATCCTTTCGACATGCTTCATGTGACGCCTCCACAGAGTGCGCCGAATTTCATCAAGGCCAGCCCGTTCGCGGATGAAAATGGGTGGGTGAATGTCGATCCGTCCACTCTGCAGCATAAGACATTCGACACGGTGTTCGGACTTGGTGACGTGATCGGCACCAGCAATGCCAAGACGGCAGCGGCCGTCCGGGCTCAGACGCCGGTCGTTGTGGGGAACGTGCTGGCTTCGCTGGAAGGTAAACCTCTCCAGATGCGCTACGATGGCTACGGTGCCTGTCCGCTGACGGTGAGCTACGGCAAGGTCGTGCTGGCGGAGTTCCTTTATGGTGGCAAGCCGGCCCCCAGCTTTCCCTATGACCAACGCAAGCCAAGCCGCTTTGCATGGTTCCTCAAGACGCAAGTTTTCCCGCGCGTTTACTGGGACATGATGCTCACGGGGCGGGACATTAACGTGCCGCATCATCCGGATTGGGTAAAAAACGCCGGTTGATAGGAGGCGGCTCGGCTTGGCTTGGCTGATTTCAGCCAGCCGAGCCGCTTGTCGCTCTAAGCAGAGCGCGGCTCAGAGCGTAATGTAGAGTTGCCATGGAATGTGCGGTGACGGTTTTCTAAGGCCGCCAGTCTCATAAGATCAAAGCTGGCGGCCAATAGAGAGGCTTCTTCTCTTCTTTTCCAGTTCTATCTCCGACGGAAAAAGCACTCAGTCGCCATAGCGCCGATAGACAAAGGTTTCCGTCGCAGTTGCCGCCTCTGTAATGGCGGCATCCACGAGTTTACGGTCTGCGGAACGCTGGCAGACCGGATCGGCGGATTCGGCATGGCCGGTCAGAGCCAGCGCCTGACAGCGACAACCACCCCAGTCTATCTCGCGTCGGTCACAACCTCGGCAGGGTTCAGGCATCCAATCTGTGCCGCGGAATAGGCCGAACAGTTCGGATTTTTCCCAGATATCCCCTAGTGAGGCGTCGTGAACGGTGGGAAACGTTACATCCGGAATCGTCTCGGCGGCATGACAGGGCAATACCCGGCCGGATGGTGTCACGTTGAGAAAGCGTTGGCCCCAGCCGCCCATGCAGGGTTTGGGCTCATCGGCGTAATAATCCGGTGTCACGAAGTCGATAGCCATGCGGTTGCCAAACCGGGTCCGAGCGGCCGTGACGGCGCGTTCGGTGTCTTCGAGTTGCTGACGTGTGGGGAGAAGGGCGGAGCGGTTTTTGAGGCCCCATCCATAATATTGCGTGTGCGCGATTTCCACGCGGCGCGCTCCCAGTTCCTCGGCCAGATCGAACATGGCGGGCACACGTTCGGCGTTGAGGCGATGGATCACGAAGTTCAGGGTCAGCGGCATGCCATCTTCGGCGATCAGTCGCGCGGCCGCGATCTTGCGACTTTGGGCACCTTTCATCCCACCTATGATTTCGGCCTGCTGTGGATCAACATCCTGAAAGGAGAGCTGGACATGATCCAGCCCGGCATCCGTCAGCCTTTCAAGGGAATCCCGATCCAGCAATACACCTGAGGTGATGAGATTGGTGTAGAGACCAGCGCGTGACGCCTGTCGCACGAGGTCGGGCAGATCCTTGCGCGCCATCGGCTCGCCGCCCGAGAAATGGGCCTGAAGCACGCCAAGAACGGCAGCCTCGTCCAGCACGCGCTGCCAGTCCTCGGTAGAGAGTTCGTGGGCTTTTGGTTCCAGCGCCAGCGGGTTGGAGCAATAGGGACACTGAAGCGGGCAGCGATGTGTCAGCTCGGCCAACAGGCTCATCGGGGGAGGAGGGGTCACGCCTTCCATGTCAGCACCTGCCGCTCGGCCAGATCCTGCACCATTGCCTGCACATCGCGCGCAATCAGGTCGCGTGGGGCGGTAAAGGCAGTGGCAAGATCGTCGATGATGGCCCGTAACGTGGTGTGCCCATCGACCCGGCGCAATATCTCGGCCGCGATTGGATCGGCCAGAAAGGCTTTTTCTGGAGCCTGCACCACCCACTGATCCCGCACTCGGTCATGTTGCAGGCGTGTGCCGCGGACAAAGGTGGGAATCCGCTCTTCAGTGAGGAGAGAAGCGTCCGTCATGCCGGGCGGAAACAGCCAGGTGGGATGCGGCCCGGTGTTACATAGGCATAATCCAGCGCATCGAGCATCGACCAGAGCACGCCGCATTTGAACTTCAGTGCCCGGAGCACGGCCTGCTGCTGCTCGACTGTACTGGCGTGTTCTTTCACATAGGCCAGTGCAAAATCGGAATCGCGGGGAGCCTGTGTCAGACGCGGTGTGAAATAGGCCAGCGTATCCTCGGTGATGAAGCTGTAATTGCGGAGCATTCCCGCCACGCGCTCGGAGATGATGGTGGGGGAGAACAGTTCTGTCAGCGAGGAGGCAATGGCTTCCAGAATCGATTTCTCACCCACGAAATGCACATAAGCATCCACGGCAAAAAGCGTGCCGGGAAGCAGCCCTTCGAGCGATTCCACATAATTCCGGTCGAGCCCAAGCCCATCCGTCAGATGCAGCCAGCGGGCGATGCCACCTGTACCCGGAGCATCGCCGTCATGATCCTCGATACGCCGCCGCCATTCGCGCCGCAGTTCGGCTGTGGGCAGACGGGCGAGAAGAGTGGCGTCCTTCGCGGGGATGCGGGCCTGATAGTAGTAGCGGTTCAGCGCCCAGGCCTGCACCTGAGCTTTGCTCAGCTTGCCGTCATGTAGCGCCCGGTGGAACGGGTGACGATTGTGGTAGCGTTCGGCGCCGATGGCGCGCAATGCGGATTCGAGTTCATCGGGTGTCAGAAGCTTGTCACTCATAATGTGATCCTCATGCCGTCATGGGACACTTCCCATCCAGCGGCTTCGGCTTCAGCCCGTTCGGGCGAATCCTCCAGCAGGATGGGGTTGGAATTGTTGATGTGGATAAAGACCTTGCGCTTCACGCCAAGATCGCGGAACGCGGCAATGGTGCCATCTGGGTCATTGACGGACATATGGCCCATCCGTTTGCCGGTTTTCTCACCCAGCCCGGCGCGAAGCATTTCATCGTCCGTCCAGAGCGTGCCGTCGAACAGGACAAGATCCGCGCCGCGCAGACGGTCACGCAGGCGATCCGTCATGCGGGCACAGCCGGGAATGAAGACGATCCGTGCGCGACCGTCCGTAACCTCAAGACCGACCGTTTCGCCGTTTTCAACAATCGCTGCGGGGTCCGGCCCTTTTTCCGCATAAAGCGGCACTTTTCCGGGCACGGCGAACAGCTTCATCGACAGACCGGTTGGCCGGCTCTCCAGTGTGGTGAGCGTATGGGGCTCGTCGAGCTTGACTTCGCTGCGTGTGACGACCGCACGATTCAGAGCCTCAAAAATCGGGTTGGCATCCAGTTGATCCAGCACTTGCCGGGTCGCGAGAATCTCGAAGGGTTGCCGTTCGCGAAGAGTGAGAAGGCCCGTGATGGTGTCCACTTCCGCGCCCGTGAGGACAACGCCGGTGATGGGAGTCGAGCGCAGGTCCGTCTTGGGATGCAGGACGGGCGTCTGGTTGATCTGTTGACGCAGATCGGGAGACGCATTGATCACAAACCAGTGTTCACCATCGCCGCTGAGGGCAATGGACGCCTGTGTGCGGGAAGGAGCGAGAGGGTCGCCGGAGCGTGCCCGTTGGCACCCCGGGGCGTTGGAGTTCCATTGTGGGAAGCCTCCACCAGCGGCGGCGCCCAGAACGACAAGATCAATCATGACTCAAGCCCAATAAACGCAAAACGCCGCCAGCGCGAGGCGGGCGGCGTTTTCAGCGGATCTGCGGATCCTTATTTCTTCTGACCGCAGACGTAGCTGTTGATCTCGGCACCCAAGGGCACCTCAGTGATCTTCGGCGTATTCCAAGCCATATCTCGTCTCCTTCTTTGAAGCGGTGAGTGCCGTCACGATACCGATGAATGGAACGGACGACCAGCATGAGGATGCATGGCAGAGCATCATCTATGGTCTGTGAATAAACACAGGATTTCTTCGAGTTGTTTTTTGAAATGCTATTTTGAGAAAAGGAATTTTTTATATGTTGTGTGCGCCATTGAGGCGTGAAAAACAGGCACGTGGCGTTATCCTCACATTCTTGTGAATATTCTGTGAGAGTTGTTAACTTCTGTGGGTGATTTCCTCGGTCTTGCGGATTTCGGTTGGCTTGGGAAAAAGAGACGAAGAAGAGGCTTGCGCGGGTTTTATACCTGCGCTAGAAGCCTGCCACCGCAAGGCGGGCCGGTTTAGCTCAGTTGGTAGAGCACGTCATTCGTAATGATGGGGCCAGGGGTTCGAATCCTCTAACCGGCACCACTAGCCTCGCGGTTTTCCAAGACAATTTGTTTTCATGTTGAGGCGGGCAGGCGAGGGCCTTTCTCCCCGGACTCAATCCGGACTCATTGGCCACTGATCGCGCCATCAGGTCACGTCGGCGCGGGCAGGTGTCCAGTTGCTGGGCGATTCTCTTCATGCCCCGGATCCTGCTGCTTGCTCTTCCTGGACGCCTCTGTGATGCTCTCTCGGATCGCTTCATGCCGGCACGTCGCCGCGATCGATCATGGATCACTCATCAGACCCGTCAGTCGGACGACAACAACAACAACACCAAGTGGTTTTTTCTTTGCTCAAAGGGTGCCTCTAACCGGGGCGCGAATAACCCCCGGAGCACGACCCTCCCAGGAAGGACCCGTAGAAAATGCATAGGGTGGTCTCCATCCATGCGTATCACGCATGGTTTTCCATTCTGCCAAGCTATGCGTCTATCGCATGACATTCCGCATTTTCTCCCTCTCACTTTCCGTCCTCTTTCTCTCCCTTGTTCTCAAAACGGTGTAACAGGTGTAACGGTGTAACAAGTGCAAATAAGATACGGATTTCATTGTATAAAAACGTGTTACACCTTTTTGGGTGCCCTGTTACACCTTCAAAAAATGTGTAACACCACCCGGCACTGATTGGCTGTTTTCCGCCATTTTGCGCGTTGTGCTCCAATGAGCAAAGTATATTATCCACAGGCAGGCCGATCATTTTGCGCTGCGATAGGCATGCGTTTTTCGCATGAATAGAGGTGCAATTCAGGCGGTCAGAGCAAAAAACGGGAAGAAAGCCACCGCGCTGCCCGCGCGCCCCGACGCTCATCCTGATGACAAGAAAGGATGCTCATGGAGTATTGCTGACGACGAAAAAAGGGCCGGAACATCGTTCCGACCCCCAGTTTTGTCTTCGCATGTTTCCGAAGGATTTTTAGGCCGCCGCTTTCTGCAGGGTAATGTGTGCCCGTAAACCTGCTCGCGTCGCCATGGCGAGCAGGCTATCCAGAGAAAACCGGTCGAACTTACGTCGCATGAGGTCGGACACCCGCGGCTGTGTCACGCCAAAAGCTGCCGCCGCACGCACCTGCGTAAGGCCGTTATCCTTCACGAATCGTTCTAATGCCGCCATGACCTCAGTGCGAAGCTTCATGTTCTCAGCTTCTTCGGTCGTGTCGCAGATTGCATCCCACACGCTATCGAAGCACTGCGGAGCCGCGAACTTCTCTGCTTGTTTGGTCATCCCTGCTTCCCTTTCTGCACTGGCGCCTTCTTCGTGGCTTTTCGAAGACCGCTACAGACTGTCCCCAATCGCTTTGAAGCCAAATCGATATCCCGTTGGGGAGTTTTTTGGCTTTTCTTCTGGAAACAGTGCAAAACGTAGACCTTGTCCCCGAAGTTCGCCACGTACAGAGAACGATAGATACCGTCCTCACCGCTGACGCGAATCTCTTTCACTCCTGGGCCGACAATAGCCATTGGCTTCCAATCGGATGGGTCACATCCTTCTTGCACCAAGGCTAATTCGTAACCCATTTCTCTCATGATTTCGGGAGGAAATTCCCGCAGATCTGCAAGAGCTGTGCCTACGAATTCAATCGGCTTTCGGGTCGACGCCATGACTCTATATATACACCTACTTATATATCGTTAAACCCATCAAGACGCACATAAACGTGTAAAACCGCACCGAAGCCCCTCATCACTGCGAAAGTGACCGTGCAAAATGGTTCATCCTGCCGCATCCCCAGCATCCGAACCAAGGATGGATGGCTTTACCTGGTAGGCTCGTGTTGGTGGCAATCCGGGCGGTCGTATGACGGTTGCGGCCTTGCCACTCTTGCCTGGCACTAGAAATCCACGCTCGATCAGAACACGCTGGGCATCGCCCCGGTTCAGGCCCACGAGCGCTTCCTTCATGCCGGCTGGCGTCAGGTAGAACATCCAACCGTCACGTCCGTCTTCCAGTTTTTCCCAGCGCTTCCAGCCGGCACGCATCTGGGTGCGGAATCGCTCGCCGGGTGGCTCGGCCTGCTCACCGCTCTGAGGCAATTCATCTGCCTTGGGTTCAATCCATCGCTCAAACCGGCCTTCGCCGTTCTTGGAAATGAAGTCGCGCAGCTGCTCGACAGCCTGCTCATCCTCGCGCCGTCCCGAAGTGCCACGCATCTTCAGCCAGTCATTAAAGCAGACGCGTACTAACTCACGCGCCGTGTCCTCGGCCCAGCCCGTCAGTTTGAAATCCGTTGCTAGTTCTCCACCCAGCGCGACCATGGCAAACCGTCGCGCGACCGATCGGACCTGTCCGGACGCTTCAGGCCAGTTCTGAAGATAATAGTCCGTCAGTTCGACGATGCGTGCTCGCAGGACCTCGCGCAACATGAGCAGTCCTTCATCGGAGATCCGGTCGGACAGTCCGGCCAGAAAGGCGCGAAAAGGCGTGCCATAAAGTCGGCCGGTTTCTGCCCGCAGGTATTCCGCCAGTTCTCCGGCCGCATCGACATGGTGAAGAGTCTCGAACAGACCGAACGGGCCGCCAGCGTCCGCGGGGACGTCCACAAAGCGCACTTCCTGTCCTGCTTTGGTTGCGCGTCCAGCTTCCGCATTCATGTCTGCTAAGCCGCGCTCGCCGCTGGAGAGGAACAGCACGCGCCAGCGCGCCACGGCTCTGGCACCGCCTGTACGGCTGGCCCGCGCCTTACCGGTGCCGTTGGCCAGCATATAGGAGATGTCGCCCGCCTCTTTTGGATCGAGTTGCCCGAGTTCATCCAAGACCAAAAGAGCATCGCACGCGGAGAGGGCCACGCTTTCCAGAGCGTTGCCCGTGGCACGCCAGCTGCGGACGAACCCTTCGGCGCCGAGTTGCAGCGTTCCGCCGCAAACTGAGGCAGCGACGCGCAAAGCGGTCGATTTGCCCAGGCGCGATGCCCCCAGAAGGTTGAAACCGCCGCCATCCTCGCCGAGCAGAGTGAGAAGAGGTGAGGCGAATGCCGTTGCGGCCGCCAGCACGAGACGCGAGTTGCCACGGCACAGGTAACCGATGCGCTCACGCCACTCATCGACCGTGCCAGCCATGTTGAACAGATCCGGCTCGACTGTTTCCTGCTGCAACACCACTCGTTCATACGTATGGCCAAAGGTTTCGGTCGGCAGCACGTAGACCGGACCGTCGCGGAAAGTGTGCCAGCCAATCCGGCTCACGCTTCGTGCCCGCTGATCGGTTGAAATCGTGGCCAGCCATTCGGAAAAGCCATTCTTGGCGGCTGGTCCGCTGGCCAATGTGAGACCGCCACTGGCGAGACGGCTCCGTAACTCGCCGCAGTCGCCGGAAAACAGGGCGCGAGCAAACGCCTCTTCATGTCGCACGCCGTCACGGTCGGTCCAGCCGAGCAGCAGGCCCCAACCGTTTCCTTCCGCATCCCGCGTTTCGGCCAGGCACTCGATTGGTCCGCAGATAAAAGTATTTGGCTTGTCTGGATCGCCGGAATTCCGAAACAGGCCTTCCGCCTGCATCACAAACCGACGTGACACGCCTGGTGGCGGTCTACTGAACTCAGTTTGCTGCGATGATACCGGCAGTTTCACGACCTTGGCGTCCTCGAGCGCCGCTCGCACACGATTACGTCCGCGCCCCGTCTTTTGGTCCATTTTCTTCCCGGATGACATCGTTCCAGTCCCGGCCTTTCGTTTCCGGCATGGCCACACGCACAATGCGGCCCTGCTCGATGAATTTCTGACAGGCAGCGTCCAAGGCTTTCCGGGCACTTTCGTTGCCGGCGTCATTGTCCGCTGCGATGATGATGTCCGTGATGGCTTCAGGCAGTTCGAGACGGCCCATGTTGGAGAGGCTCACGGCGCAAAGGGTGCGGTATTCCGGACAGGCGAGCGCAACAGACAGACCGGTTTCGATCCCTTCCGCCACAATCACGCTTTCTCCGGGTTCGGCCATGCCCAGACTCTTGCCGGTCGCCCCGCGCCATAGGCGGATCGAACCACCTGCAAAACTTCCCAGAACTTTCTTGCTTGCCCGCAGATCCGCCTTGGTCCACATGCCCGACGCTGTCTGCACCAGCCATGTCCGGTGGACGGCTACCTGTTTGCCATTGGCACCGCAGATGGCGGCCAGCATGGCTGGCAACGGACGTTCGACCTCAGCGCACCAGACGGCGGGATTGAATCGCAGCGAGCCCGGCGCGCGTCCCATTTCGCGCAGATCGATGCCACGACCGCGCAGATACAGCTCGACCGGCGTATCCGCGATGCCTGCTGGCGTCTGGTGCCACAGCTCGCGGGCTTTGGCGCGCCGCCTTTGCTCATCGCGGTCCAGTTCCTGGTTATTCGTTTTTTCGGAAATCTGCTGTCGCGTCGGTTGCGGCACTGGGCCATCACCTATGCCGAGCCAATTCTTCGCCCAGGCCATGGCGTCACGGCGGCTGCCTGCAAACAGAACGGCCGCCACCAGATCCAGAGCATCTCCTTTTTGGCCGCCGCTGAAATCGCACCACACTCCCCGGCGTGGGCCGGTCAGCCGTACGGCCAGAGACTGACCTTTCTCGCCTGCCAAGGATCCGCAGCGCCATTCGCAGCCTTCCCGATGGCCGGCACGCAGCAACTCGGGGGCGAGCGCGACGATGCGCTCCGCCAGAAGGTGCGAAAGGGTTCTGGCGTCAGGCCCGCGCACAGTCCGTATCCTTGGCAAAGATCACGCCGCTTTCATCCAGCAAAGCGCGACCGGCACAGAACTCTTGCACGGCATGATCCATGCGCCGGGCGTCCGACAGGATCTCGGACCATGGAAGAGTGTCCAGCCATTCCAGTGTCGCCTCAGATCCCGCATCGCTCTGGAGCACACGGCGGAACTGGATTAAGCCGCCTTCCACGGACCACAATGGATCTTTCAGCACTTCACAGCTCAGGAAATCGACCACGGAATCATAACCGGTCAGGAACTCCCTTAGTGCGGTTTCGCGCCGCGCGAGACCTGCAAGTTCGCTCACTCCAGGAGCAGGGGTGAAAGCGCGTGCCGCAGCCATCATCGCCTCAAAGGCCGCGGTATCATGCCCCGATCCGAGGTAATCTCGAGAGCGCAGCATCAGGTCCAGGAGGTGATTGAGCGGCGTGTGGTTGCCGAACTGCGAGAAACCACCCCACAGCAGGCCCTGCGGCGTCTCGATCGCACTCATGCTACGGCCCCCGCGCTTTCGATCTGCATTGCTGTTACAGCATCAGAGGCAGATTCCTCCTTGTGGACGCGGATGCATCCAGCCGTCCGATCAATGACCGCACATTCTTCCTGGATGGATCGGATGGCCATGTCGCGCCACGAAGCGTTCCACAACAATTCGACCATCAAGGGACGGTGCAGCCAGTTCCGCAGGGCTTTGGAACTTGCCTGCTCGCACACGCGCCACCACCATTCCACAAAAAGCGGATAAAGCTCTGGCATCTCTCCAAACGTCCCAGAGGCAATGCCTGCCGCAAAAGCTTTTTGCAGATCCGCTATCGCTTGCTGTCCGGCTGTGTAGCGCATGAGACCGATCAGCACGGGTGGGCTGGCTCCCAGCCGCTTTCCCGCACGTTGGCGCTCCTCGGTCAGGGGTTTGCCCACTTCGGACTGTTCACCAAAGAGGCTCAACACGGTTTCGAGAAGTGAGGGCATGCCGCGCCAGTCCGCAAAACGATAGAGCGCACCATCCTTGTCCGCGAAAAATGCATAAGTTTCTGCGGCGCTCATGCTTTTGCTCCCAGACGCATCGTGGCATCGGCCGTGGAACGGACAGCGTGTGCTTCGACCCAGGCATCAAGATCGCATTGCCTGTAAGCGATACGTCGACCAAGCTTGATAAATGTAGGGCCAGAACCATCCTGTCGGCCCTTTTGCAAAGTGCGCGTGTGCAGGCCGAGATAATTGGCGGCGCTTCTTTCGTTCAGAAGCGCGGACTGGACGGGAGTGTGGGCCGCTCGAACAACCTTCGGGCGGACGAAAGCAACGGGATTCATTTCGTTTCTCCGCGATTAGAGGCGAATTAGTTCATCTCTATGTGCGGCTCTCTATTGGTGCGTTTTTTATGCAAGAGACAACAGCAAAAAATCAGGCGTTTTTTGTTGTCTCTCTCCAGCGCTGCACTTCGGCACGCAGAAAATTCGTGCAGTCTTTTTTCCATTGGTAGGCGACTGACACCGGTAACTCTTCCG
Organism: Acetobacter estunensis; assembly: GCF_019083805.1. Lineage (GTDB taxonomy): Bacteria > Pseudomonadota > Alphaproteobacteria > Acetobacterales > Acetobacteraceae > Acetobacter > Acetobacter estunensis_A. The sequence continues at coordinate 127,724 of NZ_JAHRDV010000001.1, read as the reverse complement.
GGATTATATCACTGAAGGCTTCGAAAAAGGCATTATCACGTATTGCGTTCCGCTTAGCCTCTTTTCTTCTTCGATATTCATCTATTGAGTTTTCATATATTTCCAATGTTTTGGCAATTAGTCCAAATGTATTTGTTTTGCATCTTTTTTGGAAATTTAAGCGAGAATCAATTATTTTTAATTCCTTCGATATATATGAATACAAGTCTCTTGCGCTGCAATCACGGCGGATATGGTTTTCATGGATTGCCAAACTAAGTTCAATTTTCGTCAGGAGATCAGGCATTGAAAGACGCTCTTTCAGTTCGGCAACTGTCAGCAATTCCGCCTCAGCTTCACGCTTTCTGACTGTCTTCCTAAGAGCGCTTTCTAATGCTCTGATGCGGCCCTGACGTTCGTTTTCATGAATTGCCTTGTCAGCAGAAATGACTTGTTCAGCTATTTTTTTGAAAGAGGCATTTTCGGAAAGCAGCCAAAGGCGATACCCTTCGGCGATCCAGTCCTCATGTAGTTTTTTGGGTGGTGCACCTCGTTTTGCGCCGACCGAGACGTAGGCCCGCGCTATGCGTGTAAACGCACTCTCGCCGATGTCCTGCAAAAGACGTTCCGCAGTGCGCCGGTCAACCGGTTGTAAACTGTCCAGCCAGTTCTTTTTGTCGGAATCCGCCATAGAAGCCCCACGCCAGCCATCCCCACGCGCAAGAGTTGATGGCGCGGCCGGCCAGACGTGGGGTTCCGGCGTTCGGCGGCCAAACCTAGCCGCGCCGTCCAGCAGCATCGGATGCAAACCGGGAACAGGCAACGTCTGGTGTACTGTCCCCACCATGGGGCAAGTGAAGATCATCATGACAACTCTCCTGTCAGAGCCCGTGCGCCAGCGCGCATCGCCTGCTCGTCACTGAAGAAAATGGGGTCAATCGCCCGTGTCAGGTCACGTCCTGCGACCCGAAACGGCATCTTGATACTGTTGATCATGCTGTCCGTTCTCCAAGGTATTTCACCACATCGTGAGCTAGACTGATAGCAATCTGAATATCTGGATTGGTCTTTTCAGATTCAAATACGTGTAGATACTCAGGTAGACGCTCCATTACGATTAGAGATTTTGCCACGAGATCATCAGATGTATTTCCCGATATTTCACCAAGACGACCGAGAAGGAGATATTTCTGATCTAAAAGATCATTAAATTCCCGGTCTGAGCAGGCAGGAAGACGTTCGAGGGCCTTGGATACTTCATGATATGCATGGGAAAGCCCGATAAAGCTGGTATCGGCTATGGCTTTCGCTCCAGCTCGTGCGTAAGCGCATATGGTTACCGCATCGGGTGAGCCTATCTCGCGTATAGGCTGGTCGCGCCGGACGCTCCATCGTTTCTCTGGTTGATAACTCATCGGATCTCCTGTCAGGGCCTGTGCGCCAGCGCGCATTGCCTGCTCGTCACTGAAGAAAATGGGGTCAATCGCCCGTGTCAGGTCACGTCCTGCGACCCGAACAAGCGTCGGGAGAGTGCTTGCAAGCGCCAGATAGGCCGCTCGGATGCTCGCTGGATCCGTCTCTTCCAAGGAGATTGCTTCGTCGAGTAATTCCAGAGCGATACCAACCTGGGCGCCTACATCCGAAAGCGTCTCGCACCTTGTAAACGGAGCCAGCTTGATGAGAGCGGCCGCCAAGTCGGCCGCGACATCGGCTTGTCGATTGGCTTCAATCTTGCCCATTCCGCTCGCTGTCCGTGCGCGTCCCTGAGCGGCGTCCACGTCCTCAAAAGCAGCGCGGCGTCGGCAGGCCAGTTCGTAAGCGTGAAACGCACCGGCAGGTCCCAGACGGCTTGGTGGATAATCTTCGCTTACTTCTTGGTTATCCGGTGCTGCAGCTTCCGTGCTCTCAGCCAGTGAGCGCACCAGCGTCTCCACCAGTTCGGACATGTACAGGCGCCGAGGGTTCTTCGGCAGACTACCGTCCGTGTCTTCAATCAGCCGTGCCAGGGCGCGTGCGCCGTCGATGGTCATCGCCCGTCGCGCACGGATACGCTTCACCTCATCCCAGAAGCGGTCCGCGTAGCGCTCAGCTTCATCGTCCGGGATGGTGTGATCGTCTTCCTTCTGTCGCAGTTCCGCTGCCTGCTGGCAGATGTCGATCAGCTCGGCATCCGCCAGTGGCGGGGGATTGGCCAGCATGGTCATGGCATCACGGCCAGAGGCAAATTCGGCCCATTCAGATGCGGAATCCGCGCATGGCTTGCTCGCTCCGGTCCATACTGAAAAGGCGACCTGCCGGGCGAACCAGCCATCCCATGTGGCCGGCTTGATATCCGCCATGGCGCGTATGCCATCCGTTGTCTCGGCAAAGAGCGGATCCGCTTCAGTGTCATCCACCGTTGCCCGTGCTCTCAGTTCTTTGGCCGTGACGTCGCGGGCCTGTTGGATCAGCCCGTGGTCCGCCGCGTTCAGCGCGTGCGTGCGGATAGGGAATGCCTGGGCGAGATCGGCCGTGCTTTCGTGAGCCGGGACCGTGCCGGTTTCACCATTCATCGGATAGCCTCCACCGCATAGGCGCGGCCAGACGTGACTGGATCGGGCGAGCCGAGCCCGAATACAGACAGGGCGATCAGGAAGGAGACAAAGAGGGCCACCGCGATATTGGCGCGTGACTCCGCTGCCCGCACGGATGCGGGTGTGCTATGGGCATTCTCAGCCATTGCCGAACCTCAGCTTCGGTTGTGGTTAGGTCGGGCAAAGGACTCTCACCTCCTACGCCCGGCCGCCTTGTCACCACGTGACAAGGTAGGCTCAATGTGTCACTCTTTGGGCAGAAGTCAATAACTTTGTCACAGGGTAACACTTTGAACGCCGCTCAATGCCGAATGGCACGTGCAGCCTTGCAGCTTGGAGTACGCGAGCTGGCGGCTGCGGCTGACGTTTCACCGACGACTGTCACCCGCTTTGAGCGAGGCGAAGCGCTTTATCCTCGGACTGTGAACGCCATCCGCGTCGCCCTAGAAGCCGCAGGCGTGGAGTTCATCGCAGAGAACGGCGGAGGTGCCGGAGTACGGCTGAAGAAACTGCAAGCGGAAAGAATTGAGCAATAAAGGTGGACCTCGGTTGATCACTCTCGCCGATACGATTTGGGATTTTTATTAAAGGGGGCCATTGTGGGCCAGAGAAGTTCGAAACCATTCTGGATGCGAGATTATAAAAAAGCCGCATACAACCGCCGTTATTATCGACGCAAGAAGGCGGAAAAACAGGCGGGATCACTTCTCGGCGGAGCGGTAATGCTTGGCATTGCGGTAGCAATATTTGGCCATTCCACCAGTAGTCCTAAAAAAGCAGCGGCCCAGCCTCTCGCATCCAATGCAGTCATCAACACGGCTGCACCCCATATCGTCTCTTACCATCCCGATTTTGACTGCTCGCGTGTCAGTCAAAGTGACACTATTGCCGTCATGCTGTGCCAGAACAGTGATGCAGCCAAGCACGAACTGATGTTCGATCAGACCTATTACGCCCTACGCCAAGTTGTAGGAAAATCAGGGTGGAAATCCCTCAAGCGTGAGGCGATTGCTGACCAAGAATTCGCAGATTGTCTGAATAACGTCGGGCAAGTAAATGTCAGCCAGCCTACGGCAGACCCGGCTTGCTATATCGAGAAAATAGACTCAATTACGGCAAAATACCAAAAACGCTTGCACGGTGGGGCTCTCGAAGAGGCGCAAAGGCCAATCGACGAACATATATTCCTCCAACAACGCCTTGTTGATCTTCACTATCTTCCTGCGGGAACCGTCGCAGACGGCGTCTACGGGGAGGCAACGCGCAAAGCTATCATTGCGTGGGAGCAGGATCACAATATCTCGCCGGCCGATGGCTTTCTTTCGAACGCTGCCGCTGCTCTTTTGATCACGGGAGTCCCAGCTACAGATAATGCATCGACATTTCCCCCAGCGCCTTCGCCCATTGACGGGGCAGCCTCTCCTTTGTCGACGACCTACAATTCTACTACATCGGCATCAGACACGAGTGGTGGCGGCTTTATATTGCTTATTTTTATTATTGTCTGCGCCTGCATTGGAGGACTATTCTTCTGGATCAAAACAAAAAACACGAAAATGGCGTGGAATTTTGTTTCCAGTGAAATCAACTCACAGAAGAAGAATCTTCAAATACAATACGCTCAGAAAACACTACCTGATAGGTATGGTACGATCAGTTATGATGCTTGGTCAAAGGAAGTCGCTTTTTTCGCATCAACGCGACTTATGCCTATTCTGGATAACCGAGGCCTTTCAAAATATTGGAAGTCGATTGCAAGTCGTGCAGTCACCCTCATAAATCAGCTAGCACGAGAGCCGCTGCCCATATCTGCAGTGCAGGACACTTATGTTAGCGATCCAAGCATATACGATCCCCGTATGGATCCATTCGACTACGAGCAATACTGCGCCCTGCTTCTTCGGGCGGATGGATGGGAGGCACACGCCACCCAAAAGAGCGGCGATCAAGGCGCAGATGTCATCGCCACAAAGGAAGGATGCAAGATTGTCGTACAGTGCAAGCTGTATTCAAAATCAGTCGGCAATGACGCTGTCCAGCAAGCCTTTACGGCACGCACACACACCGGATCAGCCGCTGCTATCGTCGCCACAAATTCGACCTTCACAAAAGCTGCATATGAAGCCTCTGCAACAACGGGTGTGTTCCTGATTCACCACGCCCAGCTTGTAGAAACGTGTGATCGGATTTTGTCACATTACAAAATGCAGCACGTATCATGAAAGCACCAAGGACCGTTCCATGCCGTCGCCGAAACGGTATTCGACGAATATGACATCGACGGATGTTTCCCCGAACAAGGCGATGATGCTGGCCGATATAGGGATCCCATTATGGCGACGCGCTTTGCCAAGTCGCGGCACGCTATCCCCCCATGACCAACCAATGGAGAGCATCGCCTTCACGCGGCAAAGGTCAAAGCTACGAACAGACGAGCATTGTGTTCGGGACGCATGGGTGCGATGTGCGTCCCGCGAGCGTAGAGTTCGTTGCTGAGAATGAAAACCGAAATGAGGCGAGAATGAAACGGGCTCCGATACTGGCTGCAATGACGATGCTCGCCTCTTTCCGTGTCATGGTCGCGCTCTGTGTGGCACTGGTTCTCGCGCCTCTCCCTGCCACGGCACGTGGGCCATAACCTCCCGCTCTCCCGCCGACAAGTGAGACTACCCCTTATGTCGAGCCGGACGAAGGTCAGCTTCTGGAGCATAGGCACTACACGAACCGCGCGATGGCCGAGTGATTCATTCTCCTGCTCACACGCGCAACGGAGCATCGCCTCCGGGCGCGTCCGCCAAGTGTGGCGACGGGTCGTTCAGCTTCAGTCAGCATCACCGCGGCACATGCTCACGGCACGGTGGGGTAGATCAGTGGCTCTAGGTGGATCAGTGCGCGGAAGCACTCTCCCGCACCACATCCAGTATCTGCTGCGCAACGAGAGCATGAGCACGTCGTGTCGGATGATATTCGTCCCACCAGAGATGGGCGTCTGGATCGCCGCAAACCTTGCCGGGTGCAGGAAGCGTGGGCTGACATGGATGGACAACATCTGACAGACGTTCTGGCTGGGTATTTGCGAGAAGCTTCTCGGTCGCGTTGCTCCATGAGAACCAGATGATGCGTGATCCCGCAGATGCTGTGATCGGCTCGATAGCGGTCTGCGCACGCCGATCGTATTCGGCCTGAAAAGCGCGCGCTTCCGCCGCAGCATGAGGGTCTTTCGCAACCGCCGGCACGCGGTCGAGACTGTAGGCACCGAAGATCAGGAAATGCCGCGCCCCGTGCTGCTGGAGAAGTTCGATAGCTCCCTTCATCTCCTGGGCGCATTGCTCAGCGATTGCCGGGAGCGGCTGCGGCGTAGCCATATCTTCGTGGAGAAAGATATCGTTGGCGGAGGCGCCGAGAACGTACAGGGCGGCTGGATCAAGACGGGGTCTGGCGTAAATGAATGACAACACCTGCCCCCGTAGACCGGTGTCCCGCCAGCCGTCCAGCCATGTGTAATAATTCCCGCTACCACATCGTGCACCACCGACCGCTACATTCTCGATGGGAGTCCCCATCTTGTTGGCCAAGTCCTCAACCGCAGTCGGGCCATTGCTCCACCGTCCTCTCCAATAGAGCCCCGTTTTATCATCCGCAGGGAGCATCACCGCCTGGGGAATCTTGGCATTAACGGCTTCATTGGAAACGGTGCGTGAGGCGCCACTGTCGCTATAGCTGTCACCGAAAACATAGAGCCGACTGAATGGGGTTTCGGCCGCACTAGTTGGCATCGCCAGTATCGTTGAAACCATGGCCGAGACCGCACTGAAGAGAGCAAGACTGCGACGCATGACGGTGGCTCCATACCGGTTCTATTTTACCAGGACAGGCTGGGCTCATTGCCGCTGCTGGAGATAGAACAAAAACGTCATCCAACGATGGTGACTGAGGTTATTCACGTCGCAATATCGTCTCCAAAAATCGTACCGTTTTCGGTCCGGACGATGGCGAATAAATCGCTCACATTGTGGAACGAGAGGGACGTGTCAAAACCCACTTGAGACCTGTCCCGAGAGAGACGTCAGAGGAGACTTGCACCACTGTGCGCCATTCACTTGAGACATGCTCCGAGAGGGGCTGTTTCAACCGATGCGCCATTTTGCGCCATCCACTTGAGACATGATCTGGACGGGTCGTTTTCGACGTTGCGCCATTTTGCGCCATCCACTTGAGACATGGTCTGGACGGGTCGTTTTCGACGTTGCGCCAAATTGCGCCATCCACTTGAGACATAGATCTGTCGGCTCTTTAGCCACGCCAGAAAGCTGGAGAAGAGGCGGTGATTCAGGGAGCGATTACGCCTCAAAATGTCGGGTCAAGCCAGGACATTGATTTTTATATGTAATTTCTCGCGAGAGACATTTGTCTTGCTGTCGTCAAGCGTAACCACTTTGCGATATTTCTGTGAAATGTCAGCCAGTTAGGTGGAGACAGTAGAGGGCGCCATTTCCGAAAAAGTGCAACGCTTGCGAACAGTATCAATGACGGGAGAATATCGCGCACAAGCTCGCATTTATGGCTGTTTCAGAGCCAGCTAGATCCGTAACACCCACTTGCGCCAAGCGTAACATTTTGTCGGAAGTTATGGGGGGAGTGCTCCAAGCACGCAATTGAGGTCGCCTGCTGCAGGCTCCTCTAGTGTGAGGGGTGACCCCGAAAACCGTGTCACCCCTGATGCTCGGGGGTCGCGAGGCAGAAATACGGAGAGCACTCCGACCGAGAGCGAACAAACGGCCGCATTGGGTAGACCTTGTCCGATATGTGCCCAGGCGAAGAACGGTGCGGCCGCGTCAAGACTGGATGCTCATCCGCGAAAGACGCCTCAGTTGTGCGACGTCACCTTGGACGCTTTGGTGCTGCCTGTAGGTAGACGTGGCAGCATTTTGCTTCGACGGCCAATTCCTGAGGGGGGGAGCTTTAGCAGGGCGTCCCGCACTCTCGGACAATAGGCGATACACTCGGTACCAATGGTCCACGACATCAGTGAGGCCAAGCTGGTGTGCTCGCTCCAGCCGGTCAGCAGCCACACTTCGGGCAGACAAGCCATGTAGTCCGACGAGACGGCCGGCTTCATCTTCTGGCGAGAGATTTTCCTTTTTCGAGTCTTTCATCTTCACCTCCAAAACCAATCGTGCGGAGTGATGGTGAATGAAGGGTTAATTGTGTGTGCGTCTCACAGTCCGTTTACCGATGTTGGTTATCGCTTATTTCGATGTTCGTTAAACGCGATCACGTGAGGATTTCCGGCAGAGCGGCATTGCATGCCGTCCCTTCCGTGATTTTCACAAGGGCGGTCAAAGTCGAGTTGGATCAACCATTTTCTCTCGCGCAGTGAAGTGTTCTGGCGGTAACGCTGCCACCATCTGCACATCATTTTCCGCTATCAAAGATTTGAGGCGCATCAGGATTGCTGCGTCAGCTGTTCAAAGCGTCCAGAAACTCTTGGGTGCTGAACTGTTTTTGCTCGCACACCCAAGATCCGCTCAATCTGACTTAACAGTTCCAGACACTCATGACGCCGTAATCTATTGGACAAATAGGCGAGATGCGGGTCTGGGGGAATTTCCCAAGACTTCGTAGGGAGAGTTCAGGCAGCAGAAGAGATGTCCGGCAGATCCCGACATAGATCGCTGCAATCCGCACAAGCATCATCCCTCAGGCGCTTGATAACCTGATGCCATTTCTCTTGATCGGCGGCCAAACGGCCAAGATGCTGACTCGCAATTATTCCCATATCGAGCTGGAAGCCCTGCGAAGCCGCCAAGACGTGATTCGAGACGGTTAGATTTTTCTCAGCGTAGACTGGCTTCTCTGAAATAGAGGAAGCAGCGTAATCACATTGGTGGAACTGCTGGCGTGTCAGAGCCAATAAAGACACCGCGGCTTCGACGTACTGTGCAAATATATTTCGGATGCGGGAAGCTTCAATTTCCGCGACATAGGACATCACTCGTTGAAGTGCATCCTCTCGGCTTTGCGCCAATCCTTCCAACTCATGACGCACAGCACGAGCCTCTTCGCGTCGTCGCTCAGCACAGCTTTCTGCCACGATAATCTGGCGCTCTAGCCCATCCAATTCACGCTTGCGAGTTGCTAGATGTTCCGGGAGTTCAGAGAGTGCCGTATGCCCGTCAGTGGTAAGGCTGGCTTCAATCTCCTGCTGGTAGAACGCATCGATCTCATCGTTCACGCCAGAGAGGGCTCCCCGACGTTCCTTGAGATCGGCGGCAATACGCTCAGCCTTGTCCGCAGTTTCCTGCTTGGCATGGTAGTCCGCCAGTAGCCCTGCACGCGCGTCCTGAAGGTGCTTCAGTGCGATCCGCTTTTCCGTAAGCGGATCGGAAGCCGTCCCAGTCTGCAACTCGGACTTCATGGGGACGATAGAGGGCAACTCCTCGCCAAACTGACGCGGCTCAGCGGTTTGCGACTCATCTTGCTTCCCGCGTAGCAGGGATGGAAGACCGGAAATCTTGATCATATTGAGGCTCCATGAGGAGGGTTTTTGCCGCGCAGGGACAAACCCCATCGGTGAGAGTGGCGAAGTGCTGAATTTCAGGATCCGTGGCGGCGCTTGGCCAAGGCGAGCATTCGTTCGCCAGGTGAGGCAGCGGCTAACTGGGAGCGTCCAGAGCATTCCTTTGCCTCAGCTTGGCGCACATGAGCAGCGACAAGCCGGTGGCCTGGCGAATGATCATTTTTCGTCACGACCGTAGATATTGCTGGCGCTTCTCGTGCCTGATCCCGGATCGGTCTTGCGGCTTCATGGGCAGCGACAAGCCGCGCACCGGCGGACGGCTGTCTTTCGTTCAGGTGCAGGAAGCGACTGCTGAAGCCTTTATTGTCGGCAGCAGCTTGATGCTTTCGGGCCGCAGTCGCCTTACGCTTCCGCAAGTAGGAAAATGGACTGTTCATGCGTGGATGGTTCCGGTCTGCGGAACGACGCTACGGCGAAGCCAAGCACGGAAGTGATCTTCGCGGATGAACACGCGGCCCCCAATGCGCGTCATGTCCGGTCCGATATTGTCCGCCAGGTAACGACGCATTGTGCGGGGATGAACCCGTGCAAGACGCGCCGTTTCATCGACCGAAAGCAGGCTTGGGTTCTTCACCGAAATCGCTCCCTTGTGTGGTGGTGAAAGCGATATTCGATGGGCGCAGAATGATGACAAGAGAGGGCGAAACGGGGCGTTTCTGGTTAGAAATGCACCGAAACGCATGGCGACGAATCAAGCCGCATGGTGCCGCATTGCCGCTTTAGATTAAGTTTTTGTAATCAATCGAATCAGCGCCGCAGCGGAACGACTTTGCCATCCGAAGGCTCATTCCCATGTTTTTCCGCCACATTCAGCACGTGCCGAGCCCATGTATCCAGCGCCACTGCCCGTTCCGTCAGAAACTCGTGACGCTGATAAACGGCAGCGACGCCTTTGATGGCTCCCTGGACATGGTTTAGCACCCGATCGGCGACATGATGCCCGATCCCGAGCCGTGCCATGACTGTTACGCCGGTGCGCCGAAGATCATGGAGCCGCCAGTCTGTGGTGGCCAAGGACGAAGCATTTTTTCTGAGTGAACGAGCGGCTTCCGTCATCAGCTCTTCCAGCTTGGTTTTGGTCTTGGAAAACCCCGAGATGGGCGTGCGACCATTGCTGGTGAAGACGAAAGGCGAGGGGCCGTTGCTCTCCGGATCCAGCTGCCTGGGCAGATTGGTGAGGATCTGTCGGGTCGGCTCGGAAAGGTGGACGATATGCGCGCGTCCATTTTTTGCTCTCTCAGCTGGAATCGTCCAGTGAGTCATCTCCGCATCCAACTCCGCCCATTTCATGCCGGCCACCTCGTCCCGCCGTTGTAGCGTCAGGGTAAGCAACTGGATGAAGGGGCCGAACGGATAAGCAAGCCGACCGGCTGCGGTCCAAAGCTCGCGAAGCTCGACATCTGTCAGCACGCGATCTCGCGAGGTATCGCGACCCTCCATGGTAACCGAGGTGAAGGGGTTGGTCGGAACGAGATTGCGCTTTTCAGCCCAGCCGAACATGGCGCGTCCGAGCGCATGAAGCCGTCGTGCTGCCACGGGATGGCGGGAAGTCAGATCATCGAGTTGCACCTGTAGCTCGGTCGTAGAGATGGAGCGGGCTGGACGCTCCAATAGGACAGACAGGCCGGAGCGCAGGCGAGCAGGAGCTTCCTTACGATAGGAGGGGCTTCGATCAGACAGAGGGCCGGTCTGCCACCGATCGATCAGCACATCCAGCGTCAGGGCGTCGGCAGCAGCTTCCGCCGTACGTCGCACCATTTCGGCCTGGGCGGCCAGCGCGCGGGCTTTTCTTTCCCCGAGCGGATCACCGCCAGCCAGCACTCGTCCACGAGCCTCCTCGGCCAGTCTACGAGCTTGAGCAGGTGTCAGGTCGCCATAAGGCCCCAGAACCAGTCGTCGCACGCGACCGGCAAAGCGATATTGAAACAGGAACACCTTGCTCCCTGCCTCGGTCACTCGGATCCCGAAGCCTCGAAGTTCCTCATCCATGAACATGGCGTCCCGCTTCCCTGGCGGGCAGGCGAGAGCGTCTATTTCCCGTTTTGTGAGCTTCATCGGCAAGCCGTCGTTACACCTGTTACACCTTCGAAAACGCAAGGTGTAACGCTGTGGGTGACAAAAAACACAATAAAATCAATATAATATATATGTGTGTTACACAAGTTACACAGTTACACCTACATTAGTGTAACTCCCTGAATTTTCCCATGCTCCGGGCTTATCTTGGAGCATGTCATTGGATTTTCCGGACTCAATCCGGACTCATCTGAAAGTGCAATCGGGGCGTTTCTGTGCGGCTGGGTTCGTAACCGCGACATTCACTGTCCACCGTAACCATTTGATATTGCGACTGTATGCGGTTCGGTGCGTTTCAGTGTGTATTTAGAGCACGAGTTTCGTAATGATGGGGCCAGGGGTTCGAATCCTCTAACCGGCACCATTAACCTCGCGGTTTTCCTGTAAAATCAAATCTCCTTCAAAAGGTCGACACAAGCCGACACTCTTTGGCATGGCTGAAATATCTCCATCGCCTTTCGGGAATGTGAGCTTCGCGGTAAGATGACATCATGCCGTCGTCTCTTCCTTTGCGTCTGTATCGTGGCGCCATCCAACTGGCCCGCAGGCCGAGGCGTCAGGCATCGCATGTGACGGTCGTTGACGGTCTGGTCGAGTGTCCCTGTTGTGGGGAGTTTCAAGAACTTGACAGGGTACAGCCCGGAACAGCCGCCCGCTGCGTAAGGTGCGGGCAAGTGCTTGAGCGCCGTAATAAAACGGCCCCGTTGGCCGCTCCGCTAGCGTTTTGCATCACCTCGGCCGCTCTCTATCTCGCCACGCTGGCTTCATCCTTGATGACGCTCGATCTCTATGGTCGGGAGCGTACGGTCAATCTGCTGACCGGACCGATGGAGCTTTTGCACGAGGGATGGGGAGAGGTCGGGATGCTTGTGGGCATTGTGACCGTTCTCGCACCCGGCATCGTCATCGCCATCATGGGATTGATCCTCACCGCCGGGTTCTTCGAAGAACTGCCGGACTGGGCGCCCAATCTGATGGCCTGGTACGACAAGCTGCGTCCATGGTCGATGATGGAGGTGTACATCCTCGGGATTTTCGTGGCTTACACGAAGCTCGTGGATCTGGCGCATGTGGAGGTTGGGACGGCGTGCTATCTCATCGCGGCGCTGATGATCAGCATGGCGGCAACCGACCAGACGTTGGATCAGGAGTGGATCTGGCAGCGACGCCGGGTTGAGGGGACATTGCAGCTTCCCGATGGACGGCGGATGAAGGTCGATCGGGTTTCTGTGCATGATCTCGACGGTCTGCCGCCCCATGAAAACATGTTGTCGTGTCATTCCTGCGGTCTTGTCGGCGTTTTCCCGCAGCCGGTTCCCCAGACGGATTCGGTCGGGGTGTGTCCACGTTGCGGCCACGATCTGCGACGTCGCAAGGTGAACAGTATCTCGCGGACCGTCGCCCTTCTTCTTTCAGCCTTTATTTTCTATTTTCCCGCCAATCTCTTTCCGGTCATGACCGTCATCAAGGTGGGAAACGGAACGGGCCACACCATTATCGAAGGCGCAATCGAGTTGTGGGAAGATGGGATGATCCCGCTGTCCCTGCTGGTTCTGTTCGCAAGTGTGACGGTGCCGGTCGCCAAGATCGTGGGGCTGACTTACATGATCTGGACAACGAAACGCCGCTCAGCAAAGAAACTGCTCTTTCGTTCCAAGCTTTTCCGGATGATCGATATTATCGGTCGTTGGTCCATGATCGACGTGTTCATGATTTCCATTCTCGTGGCCGTCGTGCGGTTCAGTTCCCTTGCCAATATTCGTGCCAATGCGGGCGTGGTGTCGTTTGCTGCGGTTGTGGTGCTGACCATTTTCGCTGCCCATTGCTTCGATCCCCGTCTGATGTGGGATGCGGCGGGGCGTAATGGGAAACTGCGGGCGGATGCCCCTCCGCGCAGTGACAACACAATGGGTCAGTCGTGCCTTGCGCACGAGGACGAGGCCCTCGAACGGGGCGACATGGAGCCGGTGCAAGCGTGACTTCGGATCAGAATTCTTCTCCCCCGCGTGGTCAGGACGACGATGACGACGCGCTGCCGGTGGCGACTGTCAACAAGACCCGCTTCTCCATCATCTGGATCATCCCGATCCTCTCGGTGCTGATTGCCGTCTTTTTGTTGTGGCGCAGCCTGTATGATCGTGGCCCCGAGATTCTCATCAGTTTCGACACCGCCGATGGTCTGACCAGCGGTCAGACACAGGTGAAGAACAAGGCTGTGACACTGGGCACCGTCGACTCCATCACGCTGTCCAAGGACAAGCACCACGTTGATGTGCGGGTGCAGATGACCGCCAGCGCGTCCGGATTGCTGACGGACAAGTCACGCTTCTGGGTGGTGCGTCCGCGCATCAATGGCGCGAGCGTGACAGGTTTGGAGACGCTGCTCTCAGGTGCGTATATCGCCTTCGATCCCGGGCCGCCGGGTGGACAGCGCACTACGGTGTTCACGGGACTTGAATCGCCCCCCGGCATCCAGTCCGATCAGCCGGGCCGGACCTATACTCTCGTGGCACCGGCCATCGGTTCCATCGGACCGGGCGCGCCCGTGTTCTTCCGTGACGTGGATGTGGGAGAAGTGCTTGGTTATACGCTGCCGCCCGGCGGCGTGGGGCCCGTGCTGATCCAGTTCTTTGTGCGCGAGCCATACGATCATTATCTGCGCACCAACACGCGCTTTTGGAATGTCTCCGGTGTGAAAGTCGGGTTCGGAGCGGGCGGCCTGAAGGTGCAGATGCAGTCCATTCAGGCGCTGTTCTCGGGTGGTGTGGCGTTCTCCCTCAATCGCTCCGCCAACTCTGTCGAAGAGGCAGAAGAAGCGCCCGCCAATACGATTTTCCAGCTCTACGATGACAAGGATACGGCGGATGACGCCGGATATCATGAGCGTCTGCCCGTCGTGACCTATCTTTCGTCTTCTGTTGCCGGTCTGACCTCGGGAAGTTCTGTCACCATGTTTGGCATCCAGATCGGCTCGGTGACGGATGTGAAATTGCAGCTTGATCAGAAAACCGGTCATGCACGGGTTCGCGTTGCCATGGATGTGCAGCCCGAGCGCATTCTGCCGCCCTCCCAGATCCGTCACGATGGCATGTTGCAGACCATGCAGGCGCTTGTGGACAACGGAATGCGCGCTTCCGCCAGCAGCCTGAGTATGCTGACGGGCGAGACCAACATTTCCTTCGACTTCGTGAAGAAAGCGACCCCTGCCAAGACATGGATGGAAGGCGATGCGCTGGTCATCCCGAGTCAGGCGGGTGGCATGAGTGGCATCATGCAGTCGCTCTCCACCGTGTCCGATAAGCTGGCGGCCATGCCGTTCGAGCAGATTGGTGACAACGCCAACAACCTTCTCGCTCACGCGGATCAGCGCGTGAACAGCTCGGAAGTGAAGGAGGCTCTTGTCCAGTTGCGTGATTCGCTGCGCAGTCTGCATCGTCTGGCCGACAACGCCGACAAGGGCATGCAGCCACTCATGAAGCGTCTGCCGGAAATGAGCGATCAGCTCGACCAGACGCTGAAGAACGCCAATAAGCTGCTGGGAAGCTATGGCGGTGACACGGACTTCCACAGAAGCCTGCAAGCCATGGTCGTGCAACTGGGAGAGACGGCGCGTTCGCTGCGTTTCATGACCGATTTCCTGACCAATCATCCCTCGTCGATCGTTACGGGACGCTAAGCCATGGCTCACTTTCTTCCGATTTCCTCTGCCGTTCGCGTGCGCCGTGCCGTTCTCGGAACCCTCCTGCTGGGCGTGACAGGTGTGACACTGGCGGCGTGCAGTTCTTCAACGCCAAGCCTGTATTCGTTGCAGCCATCAGTTGCGCGTGCTGGCGGCGCAACGGGATATGGTCTTACTTCGACGACCGTTCCGACTTTGGTGGAAGTCCGCAAGCCGACCATTCCCGAGACGCTGGATCGCGATCGGATCGTGCTGGATGACAGCGGTTACAAGCTCGATGTTGCGACAACGGACGCATGGAGCGCGCCACTTTCCGCCCAGATTCCGCATGTAGTGGTGGCGGATCTGCGCCAGCGCCTGCCGGGCACGACATTCTTTGTGCAGGACGATGCGACGGCCAGCGATCCCCAGGCTTTTGTCGAACTGGTCGTGACCCGTTTCTCGCGTGAGGGTGCTGGTGGCCCAGCCGTGCTGGATATGCAGGTGGTGGTGCATCGCGCCGACAGCGATACGGCGCGGGTCGCGCAGTCGCTGCATCTGACGGCTCCAGCGGCGACGGGGACGGAAGCGCTGGTGGGGGCGCTGAGCACATTGCTCGGGCAGGCGTCCGATCAGATTGCCGCGGCGTTGCGTTCTTTGCCGCCTGAGCCGTCGTCTTCCACGCCCTAAATCCTGAAGGCCGAGCTTCAATCCCGGCCTACCGTTTCAGATTCCGAAGCCTTCAAGAGCGATTTTGCCCTTGACCGTGCCGCTTTCCAGCAGGGCATGGGCACGCCGCAGGTTAGCGGCGTTGATCGGGCCGAGCACGTCGGTCAGGGTGGTGCGCAGTACGCCCGCATCCACGAGATTTGACGCCTCTTCCAATATCTCTGCCTGACGGATCATGTCGCTCGTCCCGAAGGTGGTGCGGGTGAACATCAACTCCCAATGGGTGGACACGCTCTTGGCCTTGAAAGTCATGACATCGAGCGATGGCGGATCGTCGATAAGCCCGAAACGACCTTGCGGTGCGATCAGCTTCACGACATCGGGGAAATGCTGGTCGGTGCGTGTGGTGGAAAATACGAAGCCCGGAGCGCCAAGTCCCAAAGCTTCAATCTGAGGGGCGAGCGGGCTTGCGTGATCGATGACATGATTCGCGCCAAGAGCGCGCGCCCACTCCGTCGTTTCGGGACGTGATGCCGTGCCGATGACGAGGACGTTTCCGGGTCGTTTGGCAAGCTGGACCGCCATCGAACCGACACCTCCGCCTGCTCCGATGATGAGCAGGGCAGAGGCTACGCCCGGAATGGGGCGGCTGATGTCGAGCCGGTCGAACAACATCTCCCATGCGGTGATGGTTGTCAGCGGCATGGCGGCGGCTTGTGCCCAGTTCAGCGATTTCGGCTTGTGGCCGACGATGCGTTCATCGACCAGATGAAACTGACTGTTGGTGCCGGGACGGGTTACGGCTCCGGAATACCAGACCTCGTCACCGGGGCGAAACCGTGTCACGCCGGGACCGGTCTGTCGCACGATGCCGGCGGCGTCCCAGCCCAGTATTTTCCATTCACCCGGAGGAGGTTCGGCCCGCTTGCGGACCTTGGTGTCAATCGGATTGACCGACACGGCTTTGATCTCGACCAGCAGATCGCGCCCCGTAGCCTGAGGCGTGGGAAGATCGATATCGACGAGCGCATTCTCGTCCGTGATGGGAAGCGACTTCTGATAGCCGACGGCGCGCATGGCCTGTCTCCGTTTCTGCAAGGAGGGACGAAGGAGAAGGCCCGCAGCAGAGACCGAACGGCGACGGGATGCAAGCATCCGTCGTTCATGTCAGATGGATGCGTGCCGTCGTAATTTCATGAAGTTCAGATGAGAGCGATCAGTAATATTGCAGGCCGCTCAGTTCGATCTCGGGATTGAGGTAATAGGGAATGTAGAAAGTGGGAAGTGGCTGGGCACCTTGGCCGCGCGCCACACCTGACGGGGTGAGCATGGGCTTGAAGTGATGTGCCGAGAGGCAGCTATAGAGGGTGGAACGCAGCGCGCCGTCTTCCAGTCCCGTGGTGTGCGTCTGGTGAAAGAGGTCTTCGGCGTAGGGTTTGCACTGCGTCGGTGTGCGGGCAATCTTTTCGCTGATCTGTCGCTCTTTGAAGGCGCTCATGCGTTCATCCGACAGCCATGCGCGCATGTAGTCGGGTGAGGCAGGGTCAAGCCACAGATCGCGCCAGCCCGTATTGCCGTCCTTGCGGCTGGCAACGGCGATGCCTTTTTCCTGCGTGCCATCGGCACGGGTCAGTGTGCCCTGACAGGCGAGAACCTGATAATGCGAGCCGAACAGCGAGTCCCGTATGATCCCGTTCGTGAATGTCGTGGCAGCGCTTGAGGCGGGCGGATTGGTGATGTCTGGCAGTGGTGAGGGCGCATTGGCCGTCTTCACGATAGCGGCGGCGATGTCCGGCTCCGCGCAGTAGTTCTTGAGCGGATCGATCGTGTAGGAACAACCGGTAGCGGCAAGGAGGACAAGAAGAGCCGGAAGGCGCGTGTTCATCGGGTGGGGCTCACTGCAATTGCGCCCGATCGGGGTGGTCGGACAATGTTTCGGCTCCACACATCGCACATCGGGAAAAACAGTAAAAGCCGCAGGTGATTCAGGCTTCCTGATGAGAGGCTGTTTTGAGGGTGCGCTTTGACGTGTTTGCCCCGACCGGAAACAGCGTGTCGTACGCCATGTTGAAGAAAAACGCATACACCAGATAGAACAGCGCGATGCTCATGCTCATGGAAAAAGCCTGCATGAGCGAGACACCGAGATACAGCGCAATGGCGGGCAGAAGCACGACCTGAAGTCCGGCCTCGAACAGCACTGTGTGGAGCACGCGCACGGCGATGGTCTTGTGGGTAGAGCCGGTCAGGCGTCCCATGAACCGATCGAACAGCACGTTGTAGACATAATTCCAGATAGTCGCGGTGATGGCACTTCCGACGCCAATCGCTCCCATGTGGGAGGTAGGCACGCCAAACAGCACGCTGCCGGAAGGGATGACGAGAGCCAGCGCGAGGCACTCGAAAAGAAGTGCCTGACGCAGTCGGTCGAGGCCGTTCCGCATGGCGGGGGAGGATTGGGTTTCGGTTGACATGCGCGGCAACCTATCTCCCTTTTGTCGAATATAAAGTTGGCATCCATCTAAAAAGGAGATGGGTCTGTGGAGGTGTCTTTCGATCAGCTTCAGGCCTTCGTGGCCGCCGTGGAGGCAGGATCGTTTTCGGCTGCCGGGCGGCAGCTTGGTCGCGCTCAATCAGCAATCAGTACGCAGATCGGCAATCTTGAAGCCGATCTGGGACTGACACTGTTCTCACGGGATGGACGCGAAGCGGTCCTGACAGCGGAGGGGCAGCGCCTGCTGGAAGAAGCGCGCGTGGTGCTCGAGCGCCGTGACCACATGATCGGTGTCGCGCGTTCTCTCGAGGAAGGGGTGGAAAACCGTCTCGTCGTGGCGATTGACGAGCTTTATCCAGAGCGCGCGATGGCGCATGTCTTCGCGGAATTTGCTGCGCGGTTCCCACATGTGGAACTGGAGATCCTGTTGCCACTGATGGAAGACGTGGGGACGCTGGTGCAGAGCGGTGCTGCCGATATCGGGGTGATGTATCAGCAGGATGTGCCGCCGACCTCCCTTGCGTTTCACAGCATCGGGCATGTGCTGTTGCGTCTGGTCTGCGGTCGTGACCATCCGCTCGCCGATAAGCCGGTGGCGTGGGAAGACCTCAAACGCTACCGTCAGATTCTCGTGGCTACCCGGGACCGAACGCGTGAACGCAAGCAATTACGTGTGGCGTCCGATGTCTGGTGGGTGGAGAGCAACTGGGTCATTCTTGAACTGGTCGGGGCGGGAGTGGGATGGGCCTTTGTTTGTGACCATGTGTTGGCGTCGTCCACGGTTTCACCCCGTATTGTCACGCCGGAATTGTTGTTTGACCCATCTCCCAGACAAGCACCTCTGGCCGTTGTGTGGAGCAAGACCCGGCCGCATGGTCCGGCTGCGCGATGGTTGCGGCAGCGGCTGGGCGAAGAAAAAGGACATTTCATTCTTGCGGGTGCTGATGCTCTCACATGAACGAAACCGGGTCCACGTCCACATCCACACGTACGCTGCTTGTCAGGGGCACCTGAGCCAGCCAGCGGCGCAGGATCGGTTGCACGGCAATGTTGCGATGCGTGCGAAGCAGCAATCTGCGTCGATGTCGTCCCCGTAGAACGGCCAGTGGCGCAGGAACGGGGCCAAGCACTTCAACGCCTTCTCCATGAGGGGCGGCGGCTCCAAGATCGCGGGCGGCGTGATCGGCGGCGTCCGCGTATTCCGAACTGACGATCAGTGCGGCCAGTCGGCCAAAAGGCGGCCAGAATCCGGGTCGTCGCTGCTCGGCTTCCTCTGTCATGAACGCGGCGAAATCGCCTGATACCAGCGCCTGCATGACCGGATGCAGTGGCGAGAAACTCTGCAACAAAACCTCGCCCGGAGCTTCGGCGCGTCCCGCGCGTCCGGCCACCTGATGCAGGAGTTGCATCGTCCGTTCGCCCGCCCGCAGATCGGCGCCGCCAAGGCCAAGATCCGCATCGACCACCCCCACCAATGTGAGGTGAGGGAAATGCCAGCCTTTGGCGACAATCTGCGTGCCGATGATGAGATCCACCTCGCGACGACTGATTTTCTCCACTGCTTCGGCCGTGGCGCTCGGACCACTGATTGTGTCACTGGCCATGACGAGGATACGGGCGTCGGGAAATTCGCTGCGAGCTTCTTCGGTGATCCGTTCGATGCCGGGACCGATGGCGGTCAGGCTGTCGGTTTCACCGCAACTCGGGCAGGCCTGTGGAACGGGTTCCACATGTTCGCAATAATGACAGGCCAGTACATGTTTGCGGCGATGTTCCACCAGCCATGACGTGCAGTGCGGGCATTCCATTCGGTGTCCGCATGTGCGGCACAGGGTCAGAGGCGCGTAACCACGGCGGTTGAGAAACAGCATGGCCTGTTCGCCACGCTCCAGCCGCGCCTTGATGCCGTCCACGAGAACGGGCGAGAGAAACAGTCCACGGGGCGGCGGTGTTTCGCGCATGTCGATCACGCGCGTGTCCGGCATGGAGGCGCCCCCGTGCCGTGCTACGAGCACCAGATGGCGATAACGCCCGGTTTCTACATTGTTGAGCGTTTCCAGACTGGGCGTGGCGGAGGCCAGAATGACGGGACTGCCCGCGAGACGCGCCCGTACGATGGCCATGTCGCGGGCGTTGTAGGTGACGCCGTCTTCCTGCTTGAACGTGCCTTCGTGCTCTTCGTCCACGATCACGAGGCCCAGATCGGAAAAAGGCAGGAACAGAGCCGATCTTGCGCCAACCACGACCTTCGCCGTGCCGTCTTCGCAGGCGGCCCATGTCAAGCGGCGCGCTTTTTGTCCGATCTCGGAATGCCACACGGCCGGTCGCACACCGAAGCGCCGGGTGAAACGGTCCATCCATTGAGCGGATAACGAGATTTCGGGAAGCAGGACCAACGCCTGTCGGCCCATCTGTACACATTCCGCCACGGCTTCGAGATAGATCTCGGTTTTGCCGGAACCCGTGACACCTTCGAGCAATGTTACGGAAAAGGCGCGTTCCTGCACGCGATTACGCAATTCGCTTGCAGCAATCGCCTGTGCGTCTTCGAGAACCGGAAGCCTGTGCAGAGGATCGGGCAGCGCAAAAGGCGGTGGCGGCGGCATCACCACACTTCGCAGCACACCTGCATCTGCCAGTCCGCGCACCACGGACGCGCCGACATCGGCCTTTTCTGCAAGTTCTGTCGTGGTGAGAGGCTCTGCACCCGCGGGTAGGGCTTCCAGCACGGCTTTTCGCGCGGGGGTCAGGCGCAGGCCTGTGGGGAGATCGCCCTGTCGTACCCAGCCTGCAGCGGGGGCGCTTCCTTGTATGCTGCGAAGGTGAGAGCGCAGGCACATGGCCAGAACCATGCCGGGAGGTGCCAGTGTATAGGCCGCCACCCAGTCGATGAAGCGGCGCAATTCGCGTGACAGCGGCGGCAGGTCCAGCCGTTCACGAATGGGGCGCAGGCGGGACGCCGCCACTTCCGGTGACACTGGAAAGGCAAGGTCGGTGGGCAGAGGGGTTGGCTCCCACACCACGCCGGTTTCCCGGCGCCCTCCCAGCGGCACGGCCACCACGTCTCCGGGTGAAAGATGCTCGGCCAGAGCCTCTGGCACGGCGTAATCGAGCGGGCCGGGAAAAGGCAGAGGCAGCAGCACGGAGACGCGCTTTCGCGGGGCGATCGGTTCCAGTAAGCTGCTCTGCACCATGACGGCTCTCTCTACCCCCATCGTCCGGTTCTGTCTCGCTTCATCGGGGAGACGCGCGACGTGACGGCCGAGGACGCGTTGCGTCAGTTTCTGGCGTGGATGGTGGCCGAGAAAGGGGCGTCGCTGCACACCATCGACGCCTATCGAGGCGATCTGACGCGTTTCCTCGCTTTTCTCACCCGCCATCATGGAGGCGAGCCATCCCTCGACACATTGCGCACGACCGCTCTTGCGGATTTGCGCGCATGGCTCGCTCACGAGCAGACCGAGGCTCTCGCACCACGGATCGGCGGCCGTCCCACCACACGCGACAAGGCCGCTCGCACGCGAGCGCGGCGTGTCTCGGCGTTGCGCTCGTTCTACCGCTTTCTTGCCCGTCATCTTGGCGTCGAAAACCCGGCTCCAAGCCTGCTGACTACGCCCCGCACCAAACGCCCGCTGCCCCGCCCGCTGCCCGTGGAAGCGGCGATGGAGGTGGGAGAGGAAGTCGCCGCGCATGAGAGCGACGCCATGGCGCAGGAACGTGACCGGGCACTGTTCCTGCTTTTGTATGGCTGTGGCCTGCGTATTTCCGAGGCGCTTTCACTCGACGTGGGCGATCTGGACATCGCACTAGGGAGTGGCGCACTGCTTATTCGCGGCAAAGGCGGCAAGGAGCGTCTGACTCCTCTTGTGCCGCGGGTGGAGGAAGCGCTGCGGCGCTGGCGTGGCTTTCACCCATCACCGGCAAAAGACGAGCCGCTTTTTGTGGGAATCCGGGGTGGGCGGTTGAACGCGGCCATCGCCCAACGCGCTATGCGGACATGGCGCAAGGGAGAGGGGTTGCCGGATCATGCGACACCGCATGCCCTGCGTCATTCCTTCGCGACCCACATGATGGAAGGTGGCGCGGATCTTCGGGCCATTCAGGAACTTCTGGGCCATGCCAGCCTCTCCACAACCCAGCGCTATACGCTGGCGGACGAAGCCCGACTTCTGGAAGTCTGGCAAAAGGCGCATCCTCGGGCCACAAAGGGAGCAGGAGACAAACCATGACCGAGACAGCCCGCACGCTCTATCCACCCATCGAACCCTATGCCCACGGTCATCTCGACACGGACGACGGGCACCTTGTCTATTGGGAGCGATGCGGCACACCCGGCGGCCTGCCCGTAGTGTTCCTGCACGGAGGACCGGGGGGCGGCTGCTCGCCCATGCAGCGCCGCATGTTCGATCCGGCACGCTATGACATCCTGCTGTTCGATCAGCGTGGCTGCGGGCGCTCGTTGCCCCACGCTTCGCTTGAGAACAACACGACATGGCATCTCGTGGCGGACATCGAACGGTTGCGTGAAATGGTGGGTGTGGACCGATGGGTCGTGTTCGGTGGCTCATGGGGATCCACGTTGGCGCTGGCTTATGCCGAGACGCATCCCGAGCGGACGGCGGGACTGGTTCTGCGCGGCATTTTCACGCTGAGACGCGAGGAGCTGCTGTGGTACTATCAGGGCGGTGGAGCGTGGCTGTTTCCCGACAAGTGGGAGGCATTTCTTGCTCCCATTCCCGAGGCAGAGCGCGGTGACCTCATGGCGGCCTATAATCGTCGCCTGACAGGCGACGATGCGGCGGAACGTGAGCGCGCGGCCATTGCGTGGTCCGTGTGGGAAGGGTCCACGCTCACGCTGCTTCCTTCGCCGGGAATGGTAAAGCAGCATGAAGACCCGACCTATGCACTGGCGTTCTCGCGCATCGAAAACCACTATTTTGTACATGGCGGCTGGCTGGCGGAAGGTCAGCTTATCCGCGACGTGGATCGTATCCGCCATATTCCGGCATTCATCGTGCAGGGACGCTACGACATCGCCACGCCTGTTCGCACGGCATGGGATCTGCACCGGGCATGGCCGGAGGCCGAGTTTCGGCTGATCGACGATGCCGGACACGCCATGTCGGAGCCGGGCATTCTCTCCGCTCTCATCGAGGCCACGGATCGGTTTGCCCGTGACCTTGGCTGAAAAAGGGGACAGGCACAGCCACGCCTTTTTCTCTATGGCAAAGTTGGGCGCAGCGTGTGTCGCTGTCCTGCTGGGTGCATCCATTGCACAGGCGGCGCCGCGTCCGTCCTGCGCCATGACCCATCTCGCGGACGTGCCTCTTCGGAACGATATGGGGTTCCTGTCCACTCCCGGCACCATTCATGGACACACGGCCAGCTTCATTGTGGACACAGGTTCGCAAGGGAGTCTGCTGTCGCCGTGGTTCGCGCGGTTTCTGCAACTGTCCGCCGATTCCGGTGCCCAGACGCATGTCAGCGGCACCGGGGGATCGGGCGGAATCGTGCCCAATGTGATCGTCCCCCAGCTTCGTCTGGGCGATCTGAGTTTCGGCCCGTTGTCCATGCCCTTGGGTATTTTGCCCAGCCGCCCAAACATTCATCCGCCCATTGAGGGGCTTCTGGGGGGAGATGTTGTGGGGCAGGACGTCCTGGAGTTCGATGCCCCGGATGGACGGCTGGGTTTCTGGATGTCCTCGGCGCGTGAAAGCGCCGCCTGCGATCTGGCGCCGCCGGCTGTCAAAGGACTGCGCTGGCAGGAAATACGTGGCGAAATGCAGGCGCATCGTATCCTGCTTCATGTGCAACTGGACGGTCATGAACTTGTAGCGTTGCTGGATAGTGGGGCACGCTCGCGCATCATCTCGCGTCGGGCGGCCGAGGCAATCGGTGTGACGGAATCGGACCTCGCCACGGACCCGGGAGGCACCTCAACCGGTGTGGACGGGCGCGAGTCTGTCTATCGCTGGCACCGCTTCCATACGCTGACCATCGGCGGTGAGACCGAGACCAATCCCGTTCTGACCGTGGCACCCATTGCCGAACCCGTGGATATGCTTCTGGGATCGGACTGGTTTGCGACGCACCGCGTCTGGGTGTTTTACCGGCAGGGCCGTATCTTTGCGGCCAGAGTGCAGCCGACAGGAAAACATTCCGGCGGATGAACGCCAGATGCCGATGCACATGTCCATAAGGAAAATTTATTACCGATCTGGAGAGAGCGGTTCGTAGCATTGGCTGGTCCATGCTTTGCTTGTCGAGGACCGTAGTGCATGTCTGACCGCTCACAATGGCTCACTGATATTAACGGCGAACGGCCGCAGTTCGGTTCTCTCGACCATGATGTTTCGACGGATATCGCCATCATCGGAGGCGGATTTGTCGGGCTTTGGACTGCCATTGCCCTGAAAACGCTCGAATCGGCCCGACGGGTGACGCTGCTCGAAGCCGAGGAATGTGGGGGCGGGGCATCGGGCCTTAACGGTGGCTTCGTGATGTCATGGTGGCCCAAGATCGCCAGTCTCATGCGGGTCTGTGGCACGGACGACGCCGTCTGGCTTGCCGACGAGACGACGCGGGCAGCGGGGGAATTGGGCGACTATCTCGCCGCGCATGGGGTTGATGCTGAATATCGCGGTGCCGGCTGGCTCTGGACCGCCACTGCTCCAGCGCATGTTGGAAGCTGGCTGCCTGTGGTGGAAGCGGCCGAAAGGCTTGGACGAAGCGATATTTTTTGCGCTGTTACCCGCGAAGAACTGGCTAAGCGTACCGGTTCCTCCTCTCACATCGCAGGGGTGTGCGAGACGATCAACGGAACTGTCCATCCGGGACGTCTGGGCGTGGCCCTCACTCGAATCGCTAAAAAGCTCGGTGTGGAGATTTATGAGCACACCCGGGTCATGGCGCTGGAACGAACCCGTCCGGCGGTGCTCAGGACAAAGCGCGGCAGCGTCACGGCGGATCGTGTGGTGATTGCCACAAACGCATGGGCCGCCAGCGTGCCGGAGTTGCGGCGTGAATTTGTCTGCGTTGGCAGCGCGATTGTGGCGACGCCGCCTATTCCTGATCGTCTTGCGGACATCGGCTGGACCGGAGGGGAAAGCATCACGGATTCACAGGCGACCGTTACGTATTACCGTACGACGCGAGACGGACGCATCATCTTCGGGAAGGGCGGAGGTCGGCTTTATTACACGGGAGAGCCGTCTGAATCTGTGTTCCACGATCCTGTGGGCATTCGGGAGGCGACGGCGGATTTCCGCAGGGTCTACCCCATGCTGGCAGATGTGCCGTTGGCCAGAACGTGGTCCGGTCCGATCGATCGTACTTATGACAGCCTGCCGTTGCTGGGGACGATGCCGGATGCGCCGCATATCATTTACGGCATCGGCTGGAGTGGAAACGGTGTCAGTCCCAGTCGGATTGGCGGGCGTATTCTCGCCGGACTTGCGCTTGGGCGGCGTGAGCGATGGACGGAGAACGGTCTCGTAAACCGTCATGCCCGACGCTTCCCACCTGAGCCCTTGCGTTATTTGGGTGGCTCACTCGTGCGGGCTGCCATGATGCGCAAGGATCGGAGCGAAATTGCCAACCGTCCGACGTCCTGGGTGGATCGTGGGCTTGCCAGCCTTGCTCCGGCCGGGCTGGAAGACAAGAAATAGCAGGGCGTTTTCAAGGCGCGGTGTTCAGCCTGAATGTGCGGTGTCTTCCTTGTGGAGCGTCCGTGGAAATGCGGCCGGACTGCACATGGCCAGCACAACGCCTGTAAGTGTGATGCATACGGCTGCTGGCACAAGCACGTTGAATCCGCAGGACGTGAGCAGTTGTCCCCCGACGGCGGAACCGAGCAGGATGCCCACATTGCTGCCGCCATTGATGGCCGCTCCCGCCACATCGGCGCTCGTGGCGCGGGCACGAATGGCACCCGACATCAGGAAGGGGATGATCCCGGCATAGCCCGCGCACCAGAGACCGACCGCTCCAACGCTGGGCCAGCCGGGGAGAAACTGCCCATACAGCAGTCCCATGCCCAGCAGCATGGCCAGTCCACCCCCGACCAGTCCCGCAGAAGGTTTGTGATCGACGACCTGGCCGGCACACCATAGCCCTACAATGCTCATGCCTCCGGTGATGACTAGAGCGATGCTCAGATATTTCTCTGGCAGACCATGATGCAGCAGGAGCGGAGAGACATAGGTGTAGAGCAGGTTGTGCGCGAAAAAGAGCACGATGTTGACCGCCACGACCACGCCGAGGATATGCAATGCACGCCGGGAGCGGAGCGAGGGCAGGGTAGGTGTGCCACCGACGGGAGCCTGCACGCGAGGCAGATAGAGTGCGATAAAGAGGGTGAGCAGAAGCGCCAGCCCTGCCATCACGTAAAGTGCCGCGCGCCAGCCCAGACTCAGCCCGATGGCTGCGGCGCCCGGAACACCCAGCACGGAGCCGAGCGATGTGCCGCCCCACACAAAGGAGATGGCGCGGCCTGTCATTTTTTCAGGGACGAGATAGGCGGCATACGCTGCGGCGATGGACATGAGCAGCGCGTGCGCCGCGCCGCCGATGGCGCGACCGAAGCACACGAGGGCAAAGGTTGGCGCCATGGCGGAGATGAGATTGGACAGCACATAGGCCGCAAGCGACAGCAGCATCAGCAGCTTGCGGTCCATACGCGCGGTGATGATGGTCAGCGGCACCGCTCCCAGCGCCACCAGCAAGGCATAGGCGCTGACGGCAAGACCGGCATGGCCTTCACTGATTCCAAAGGTGTGGGCTACATCGATCAGAAGGCCAACGGGCGCCACTTCAGTCGTGACGGCAATGAAGGTCGAGGCAAACAGGGCGCACAGGCCCGCAACGGACGCGCCGGGGAGTGATCTGAACAGCATGGACTTCCTGACTGACTCGACGATCCGAATAAGCGATGACTGTGACACGATTGGACATGAAACGGGAGGCCGCCCCTCACGGTTCCGCACACAAAACGCGATGACAGGTTTCTGTTTTGTGAATGTGACGTCATGAACACCTCCGCACAGGACGAAATGGTCCGTCAGGGTATCGCGGCACTGACTTCTCCGAAGCCGCATGGCGGCCTTTACAGCTTCCATCGTTACTGGGGGAAAAAGCCCGCCGAACCGGTGCGTTTCCTGATTGAACTGTTGAGCGAACCGGGAGATGTGGTGTGCGATCCCTTCCTCGGCTCGGGTGTGACCGCGCGGGAGGCGACCTCCCTGGGGCGACGGTTCGTTGGCGGTGATCTCAATCCGTTTTCCGTAAAACTCTCATCGTTTCTTGTAAGCCCCTGTGCGCGGGAGGCTTATCGTGCGGAACTGGCGCAGATGGAGGCGCGTCTGCGCCCGGTCATCGAGGCGTCTTATGGCGTGACACCGAAAGGCGCGGTGAGTCATCTGTTGTGGGAAGACGGGATGCTTTCCCGCATATGGATGCGCCCCGCTAGCACGGTCCGTCGGGTTGAGCGTGTGCTCGTGGCGGAGGATGTTCTGCTGGCAGTTCGCTATGAGGGTGTGACCGATCCCGGTGCGCGCACGCTCCGTATGTTCGATAATGCCCGCATCAACGCCCATTCTTCTCTGCAATGGTCCGATCTGTTCACGGGACGTGCTCTTCACAATATCCGTCTGCTGCGTGAAGCCGTCGCTGACATAGCTCCGCCGCTGCGCGAAGCGTTCGAACTGACACTGACGGCCGCCATCGGTCAGATGTCGCGTATGGTGTTCGCCATCAGTGGGCGGAAGGGCACGACTGGCAAAACCCCTGATCGGCTGGAGGTGGGAAGCTGGACTGTGGGCTACTGGCGGCCACGGCGGCATTTCGAGATCAATGTCTGGAACTGTTTTGCTTCCCGCGCCGCGCGGTTGCTGCGGGTGCTTCCGCACAAGGTGGAACCGGTCGTGGAAGCGCCTCTCATCCGGCAGACCGATGCGCTTGATCTGATGAAAGCTCTGCCGCACAGCAGTATCGATCTTTTGATCACCGATCCACCGCATGGGGATCGCATCCCCTATTTCGAGCTTTCGGAATTGTGGAACGCAACGCTCGGGCTGGAAGCCGAGATGGAGCGAGAAATCGTGGTGTCCAATGCCAGAACACGCGGCAAGACCACGGCGGCCTATGTGACGGATATGAGTGCCGTTCTGGAGACGGCGGCAGGCCGCCTGAAACCGGGCGGCGCTATGGTGTTGTTTTTCAATTCGCTCAAAAAAGCGGAGTGGGAGTTTCTCCATAGGATATGCGCGCACACCTCACTGAACTTCGTCGGTATCTGTCCCATGCGTTATTCTGCAGGTTCTCTTGCGCAGGACAGTCGGGCCGGGAGCATGAAAGGCGATCAGGTTCTCATTCTTTCGCGTGGTCCGCTTCGGGCAAACAAGGTGGCCTGCCTTCAAGTCATGCCCGGGTGGCGAGACGGTCAGCCGCCGGAATGAAGACGGCCTGCCCATGGATCAGAACGCGTAGACCGCTCCAAGATGCAGCGTGAGGCCGTTTGTCCAACTGCTCGCTATGTACATCGAATTCCGACCGCCATCTCTTGGACTAAATCGACTGCGGCCCAAAGAGGAGTGGGTATAGAGAGCGCCTCCGATCAAATGGATCTGGCGTGTCAGGCGGTAATCCAGATCGAGACCACCTTCCCATAAAGGACGATCAGCCTGATGAAAGGTGGCGTAGGGCGCTTGCATTTCCGAACCAAGCAGTTCCGCCCACCCCAGACGACCTCTCAGCACAAGATCATCTGTCACGGCGTAATCCAAATGCAGTTTCACGCCGACCATGAACTGATGATAGGCCTCAAATTTTTCGCGGGTCCATGTGTGATAGCCACCCTGAATAGCGGGCGTGACCATGAATCGATCGGTCAAAAGAAAGCCTTTGCCGAATTCGATCCGTGTATCGGTGGTTAGTCTTTTTGACTGTGTGGTGTAAGATGCGGCTCCACCGGGAAACTATGGACCGTAGAAATGGGCATGGTCCTCGACGTTTCCATCGCCAAAGGAAAAGTGCAGGGCGACGAGGAGATGACGGATGTTCTGGATATGGAACATGGTCGAGGCATCCATCTGGAAGCGCGGAGTCCAGCCCATTTCCTTGTCTTTCCACATCGTACTATCGAGAGGTTTTGCCTTATAGTGGCTCCATGAGCAGGTGACAGAGAGACCGATCTCCCGATAGACCTACACAACGGCAGGGATCGTCTTGTCTTGCTGTTCGAATGAGGAGAGCGAGGTCTGTGTCGCCGCCTCGGCCAATGGTGTGGCAGCAAGACACAAGCCGATAAACAGAACTCCCTTCAAGGTCAGAGAAAGGCCCAAGGAAGCTCGAGGCGTCATGAAGGTCTCCGAAACGATACGTTTCGTTACTCCATAGCGCTTTCTGTTACGTTGAGTATCACGGAAACGTAACTACACACGAAAAACGCGGGAGCCATCTGGCTTCCGCGTTTTCTATCGCTCGCCCAAAAGGGGGAAACTACGCCTCGTCGATGGGACGTTTCGGCAAAAGTGCGGGCACGAACACCAGTGTAGCCACCAGCGTACAGCCCAGCGAGAGCAGCAGCAGCCGTCCCATGCTGGCGGTTCCGGGGTGGTGCGACAGAGCCAGCGAACCAAAAGCCGTGCCGGTTGTCAGGGCCGAGAACAGAACCGCCCGCGCGGTGGGGGAAGCGAGTGGGAATTTCACACCGGCCCGCCAGTTCATCACGAAATAGATGTTGAACGAGACGCCCACACCCAGAAGCAGCGGCAGGGCAATGATGTTGGCGAAGTTCAATGTCTCGGGCACGCACACGATCAGGATCACGGTCATCAGCGCTGACATCAGCAACGGCGCGAGGACCAGCCCCATGTCCAGCACCTTGCGCAGGGCCACAAGGAGAATGATGGCGATCATCACGATGGCTGACAGTGCCGCCGTAGTGAAAGCATGCACGATGGTCCGGCCGCTCTCCACGATGTCCACCGCAGAACCCGCCATATCGGGCGATAGCGGCTGGACCGTCTTTACGAACCGATGCAGCGCATCATTGTTCGACATCAGTCCGGAGGGATGGATCTCCACGAGCGCCCGCCCATCGGGAAGCAGATAGTCGCGCCGGATGATGTCGGGCACTTCCTTGATGGAGACAGGTGTGGCCGAAAGAACTGTCTTGAGGGTGTCGAGCTGCATCGGCAGGAAGCGGACCAGTGCCGTATTCGTATTCAGAACCACATCATCGGATGCGGTGGCCAGACGGCTCAGGGCCGCCTGAATACGGCGCAGAGGATCTTTCGCATCCAGGCCTGTGAGCACACTGCCCAGAGCCGTCGCCGTGGCCGAAGCCGAGGCCTTGATGGCAGCGGCGTCAGGCGCGGGCTTTACGGACGGGACGATGAGAGTGGGCAGCAGGATCTGGGCGGCGTCCTGAATCAGGGCGAGCTTGGTGTCCTGATCGGTCGGCACGTAGGAGCCAAGCCACATTGCGTCATGCACGCCCGGAAGCTTGGCGGCCTTGTCCGCCATGACTTTCGCCGCATCGAGATTGGGGGCCAGATATTCCGCGCTGTAAGGCGAGGAGACCGGATTAGCCATCAGCAGATGCAGCGTCCGCATGCCTTCGGATTTGGGATCCTTGGTGTGCAGCGGATCTCCATCGAATTTCAGACTGGGAATGAGAGCCATGCCTGCGATGGCGATCAGTGCGAACAGGCCGAGCAGCGGCTTGCGCCAACGGCGAATGGTCTGATCCACTGGCTTCATGAACAGATAGCCCGTGCGAGGGTGATCGACCGCAGGGCGGAAAATCCGAAGCAGGGCAGGGAGCAGGGCAATGGTGCAGACGAACGCCACCATCATGCCAATGCCCGCGATTTCACCCAGTTCGGCCACGCCGAGGAAGGCCGTTGGCGTGAAGGCCAGAAAGCCCGCGGCTGTGGCGAGAGCCGCGACCAGAATCTGATGGCCCGTCTCTTCTCCCGTCTGGAAGAGAGCCTCTTCCAGTCCGGCCTCACCGATTTGCGTGGGATGCTGGCCGAGAAAGCGGACCGAGAACTGGATGGCGAAATCCACGGCAATGCCAACGAACAGAATGGCAAACGCAACCGAGATGAGGTTGAGCGTACCCACCGCAATGGCGGCGAAGCCCGTGGTGAACAGCAGGCCGGTGACGAGCGTGATCACGATGGGAATAATAACGCGCCACGTGTGGACGGCCAGCGTCAGCCAGACCGTCACAAGAACCAGAGAGCCCAGAAGGCCCGTCACCATGCCATCGGCAACGGTGGCGAACTCTTCGTCAGCGATCTTGACTTCACCCGTCAGGTAGACGTGCGCGTTGCCGGATTTCACGAATTCCAGATCTTTTGACGCGGCCTGCATCGCGCTCGTGGCCGCGCCACCCGGCTGGAAAGAGCCGTAATCCAGCTTGGGCTGCGTCATGACATACTGGTAGCGCCCGGCGAGGTCCGTCAGGCTGCCGGCCAGAAGCCGCTGCCATGAAAGAGGTGTCGGGTGCCCGTTGGCCGCTGCTTCCAGATTATCGGCAAAACCGTTCAGGGCTGTCTGAAAACCGCTCAGATTGGCCTGACCGTGCTGGATCCCCTGAGCAATCAATCCCAGTGAATCGAACAGTCCGCGCGCGGATGGGTCCGCCGCCAGTGCGCCGAGGAAAGGCTGGGCGGCCACCGTGTCATCGAGCACCTTGGCCAGCAGCTTCGGATCGAGGAACATCAATCCATTGCGGTTGAGATAAGGGTCATCATCGGGGAGGCGGACGTAGTTGAAATGTTCGTGATCGGCTGAGAGCTTGGCCGCCAGAGCACGGGCGGTCGCGCGGCCTTCCTCAGGCAGGTCCGCCTCGATCACGGCCACGAGAAGGTTGTCCTTCTGCGGAAAAAGCCGCCCCATCATGTCGGAGCGCTGCTTCCAGGCCAGCTTGTCGGACAGCATCTTGTCTGTGTCCGTGGTCACGCCAAGATGCGTCGAACTTACCCATACGGCGGCGGCGGCCAGAGTCATGAAAATGGCAACAACCAGCCACGCGCGCTTGGCGCACAGGACGATGAACCGACCGATGATCGTGGAAATCATGAGAGAATCTTCAGACCCCTGCCGTTGGCGGCATCAGGAGCGACGGGTCCGTCAGTGCGGGCATTTCCCGTCGCTCGGAAGGAAAGGCTCGGTTTGGCGCAAGCCGCCTTTTGGCGCAAGAGCGCGAACGGGTTGAGATCCTCCAGATCAGAGGCGTTCGAAGGGATCGG
Organism: Acetobacter estunensis; assembly: GCF_019083805.1. Lineage (GTDB taxonomy): Bacteria > Pseudomonadota > Alphaproteobacteria > Acetobacterales > Acetobacteraceae > Acetobacter > Acetobacter estunensis_A. Next base: position 95,434 of record NZ_JAHRDV010000001.1, on the reverse strand, counting down.
GGTCATAATCCACTCCCACAAGATACAGCCCTTCGGCGGGTGCCGTGGGACCTCCCGCGCGCCGGTCTCGCGCTTCAAGGGCCGCTTGCACCTGTTCGGGTGTCCATCGGCCGCATCCCACGAGTTGAAGCGTTCCCACGAGGTTGCGCACCTGATGGTGCAGGAAGGAGCGGGCTTCCACCTCGACATGGATCAGTTCTCCCTCGCGCACCAGTTCCAGCCGGTCCAGTGTGCGAATGGGGCTGTTTGCCTGACATGCGGCCGCGCGGAAGGTTGAAAAATCGTGCTGTCCCAGCAGCAGGCGGGCCGCTTCGTTCATGGCTGCGATATCCAGCGGATACCGGACATGCCAGACCCGATCGGCCTCCAGACCTGGGCGGCTGGCGCGATTCAGAATGCGATAGCGGTAACGGCGACGCACGGCGGAGAAACGCGCGCTCCATGTGGGGGCGACGGGCGCGGCCGAAAGCACCACCACGGGATGCGGTTTGAGGTGATAGCCTAGACCGTCGCGGACAGAACGCCCGTTCAGCGGCATGTCCGCCGGAAAATCGAGATGAGCGACCTGTCCGGTAGCATGCACGCGGGCATCCGTGCGTCCCGCCGTGATACTGGGCACTTTCCGCCCACCTGCAAGGCGTTGGGCCGCGTCTTCGAGCAGTTCCTGAACCGAGAGACCGTTTTTCTGGCGTTGCCAGCCGACCAGGCCGCGCCCGTCATATTCGATCTTTACCGCCCAACGCTGCCGGTCCTCGGCCGCGTGGCTGTCGGCATGCCACGGATAAGCCTCGCTCATGATCCCAGACGAGTGCCCGGCGCAATGGGCTGACCGCGCAGGAAAGCGTTCGTGTCCATCATGCCGCGTCCGGGACGCTGGAGTCGGGTGATCCGCAGCGCTGAGCCGCTTCCACAGGCAATGGTCAAAGCATCGTCCAGCACCTGTCCGGGCGTGCCGGAGAGTTCACTGGCCACGATCTCGACGCCGCCAATCTTGAGTGTCACGCCATCCAGTGTCGTGAAGGTGCCGGGCCACGGTGTGAGCGCGCGGACCTGCCGGTCTATGTGGTTCGCTGGCTGGCTCCAGTCGATGTGGCCATCCTCTTTCGTCAGGCGTTCGGCATAGGTGACCCCGGTTTCCGGTTGCGGCACCGCAGGCGGCCGCTGTTCCAGCACGTCCACGATCATTTTTGCACCCAAAGCTGCAAGTTCGTCATGAAGGGTGCTGGCCGTGGTGACGGGCGTGATGGGAATGTTGACGGATGCCAGCATCGCACCGGTGTCCAGCCCCACATCCATCTGCATGATGGTTACGCCGCTTTCCGTATCACCGGCCAGAATGGCGCTCTGGATAGGAGACGCGCCACGCCAGCGGGGAAGAAGGCTGGCGTGAATGTTCAGGCATCCCATGCGCGGGGCTTCCAGCATGGGGGCGGGCAGGATCAGCCCATAAGCCGCGACTACGGCCGCATCGAGATCGAGTGCGCGGAAGGCCGCCTGTTCTTGCGCGTTGTTGCGCAGTTTGATGGGACAGCGGACCTCGATTCCCAGAGATTCGGCCGCCTGCTGGACGGCGGAAGGGCGCACGGCCTTGCCGCGTCCGGCGGGACGAGGCGGTTGCGTATAGACAGCCACAATCTCGTGGCCCGCTTCGTGCAGGGCGAAGAGGGCCGGCACGGCGAAATCGGGCGTCCCCATGAAGGCTAGGCGCATAGGTCCGGCTCTCCGGCAGATCAGAATACGGACAGGCAGAAAAGACCGGGCTTAATGCCGTTTCAGTTTCTGCTCTTTCGCAAGACGGCGCATGATCATATTGCGCCGCAATGTGGAGAGATGATCCACGAACAGAATGCCGTCCAGATGGTCGATCTCGTGCTGGATGCAGGTGGCGAGTAGCCCATCGACCTCCCGTTCACAGGTTTCACCCGTTACACTGGTGTAGCGCACGCGCACGGCTTCGGGGCGCACCACTTCCGCATACTGGTTGGGCAGCGACAGGCAACCTTCCTCACGCGGGGTCAGCACTTCGCTTTCCGTGAGGATTTCGGGGTTGATGAGCACCATGGGCTGGCGCTCCTCTTCCTCACCCAGATCGACCAGAACATAGCGCTGGCTGATGCCCACCTGCGGCGCGGCCAGACCGATGCCGGGCGCCTGATACATGGCCGCGAACATGCCGGGCAGGGTGGCCTGAAGCGCCTTCATGTCCTCGGGCTTTACGAGCCGTGCCGTCTGGCGAAGCACCGGCTGCGGAGCGATCACGATCGGAGTGGGGGCGGCCTCAGCCGAGGCGCGGGAATAGTCGAGGTCGTTCATAGGGGAGCATTTAGCGTTCACGATCGGGTTTTGCCAGTGTTGCGAGGGCTCGGTGATGACACATTTCACCAGTTGCGCGGATCATGGGTCCGCGCATCGTCGGCATCCTGCACAAGACTCGTGCGGTTCATGCCCGATCCGGCATAGCGGCAGACCGCTTCTGTCGTGGTGATGGTGGGTGTGCCGGTTGGGGAGGAGGCTGACACAAGTTTGGGCACTGGCATGCAGAGATACCACACGCGGCCATGCGCGCCGCCCGGTTCGCTCACGGCGAAGGCCGCATTGGCTTCGACGGGAATTGTGCCGTCTCCTCGGGGCGGCAGATAGTGCAGATGCACCTTTCCACTGGCGTCAGCGTAGTTTGTCAGGCCACATTGCGCCATGAAATCGGCCATGTCCGACTGGCGCAAAAGATATGGATCTGGCGTTCTGCGCGCACACATTCGCTTCTCGGCCTTATTGTAAAAAGAACAGCCGGAAAGAACGGACAGAGCAGCGAGCAGGCAGGCCCACCGCTTGCGGGTGCGCGATTTAGATACGTTCATCATCATCCAGTTTCGGGGTCAGGCGGTCTCCCACGGCAAGCAGCATGGCTGTGAGCGGAGATGCAAGGATCAGCCCCGGCGCACCGAAGATGCCGCCGAAGAACGTCTGGGAGAGGACGGTCACACCCGGCGGCATGGACACGGCCTTGCGCTGGATGAGGGGAGCCATGACGTTGCCCTCGAAGAACTGCACCACTGTGTAGAGGGCCGCCACCATCGCGGTTTCGCGCAATCCTAGTGAGAGTGCCAGAAGACATGCGGGAATGGCTCCGAGAATGGCGCCGATATAGGGAATGAAATTGCAGAGCGCGGCAAGGAAGCCGAGCGAAAGCGCGAGCGGCACACCGATGATCCACAGGCCCACGCCCGAGAGGATGCCGACCACGGCCATATCCAAAGCCTGTCCCACGACCCATGCCCAGAGCGTATCGGCGGCCACCAGCATCACTTCACGCCCTTTGCCCCGCCATTTGTGCGGGACGAGGCGAAGCATGCCGTTGGCGTAAAGCGCCGGGGAAGCCGCAAAATACAGCCCCGCGATCAGTACCACGGCCATGGTGCCCAGCACGCCGAAGGCCGAACCAAGGAATCCGGTCATGGACCCCGCAATGCGTGAACCCAGTGACATCAGCCCGCCGCTGTTGCTCGAACCGCCGCCATTTCCACCGAGGGAAGCGGGCAGGTAGTCCAGCAGGATTTTCCCCTGTGGCCATGCTTCGAGCTGGTTGCGCAGGGCTATGACCTGTGTCGTCAGCGCATCCTTCAGGCGGGCGGCCTGCGCTACGATGTCCGATCCACTCGTCCAACTGATGCCCACCACGATGGCGACCAGAAGCACGCAGACGATGACCAGCGCGATGCCGTTGGAAATGCCGGTGCGACGGTGAACCGCCCGTGCCATGCCATGCAGGATGACGGCGAACAGGGCGGCGGCAAACACGACCATGATGACATCGCCGATCAGCCAGATCGACAGCATGGTGATGGCAACGAGAAGCGTAAGGCGAAGAAGGCGGGCAATACTGCCGATGGAGGAGTCGGTGGTCTCCGCTGTTGCAGGGAGGATTACACGGGGAACGCGTTCTGACGACATGCGGGGGTCCGGACGAAAGGGCAAAAGAGGTGGAACATCGTTCCATGAAGAAAGAACGCATCCGATGGTCTTTCGTCGTAGGACGGGTCCGTTTTTTTTCCAAGTGGGACGGTGGGTTGGCAGCGCTCTCATCTTCGCGAAGGATTTACCGGATTGTGCAATCTGTTTGGAGAAGATGAGACGAACGAAAATATTGGGTCTTATGGCGCTGACGGTCACGCTGGTCTGGCTGGCGCCCTCTCCTGGTCAGGCTCAGTCTGCGGTTAATCTGGAAAGGCTGCATGTTCCTTTCGATGGACCATGTGAAAACGTCGCTCGTGCCCTTAAGGATTATCCTCCGAGCACTTTTGAAGCGGCACTTGCCAACCAACGCTGGTGGAATGGGCTAATGGCGGCGGGAGATATTCCTCCGTTTCATATCCAGTACGACCATTACCCGATCATCGATGAATTTTTCGAAGGATGTGACGCAGCGCCGCATACGAAAAGCAGCGACATCATGCACGCCATCGGTCTCACGCATCGCTGGATCGTGCCATGAGCCAGGAAGCTTCTCACGATGCAACTGCTCTGCCGGCTCAACCGTTTCCTGCACAGGCACAGCAAGGAGACAGCCAACATGCGGGGAGGAAAGCTCCTGACAGGCTTACTTCTGGCTGTGGCTTTTGTTCGGCCGGTCTGGGCCGCAACACAGGACAAGACTTGCCGCCCGGCCGATCTTTCCCTGCACCTCAATGGGGGACAAGGGGAATTCGACGGCATGTCACACAGTGGAACATGGCTTGTTTTTACCAATCATGGAGACGCACCGTGTTCCTTGCTCCGTTATCCCGTCATCCGTCTTGAGGACGCGCAAGGGCGCTTGCTTGCCAAGGGAGAGCGTAAGGCCCGCGTCGATCTTTCCCAGACTGTCGTGATGGCTCCGCATTCCACATGGCGAGCTTCGCTTTACTGGGTTTCCGGTGATGTTTACGGGCGCGGTCGATGCGTCTCACCGTCGCGGGCGGTTGTGGGCTGGGGGCAGAGCCGCCTGCGTGTGGGGTTTGATGGGCATACGCTCTGCGGGCCGGCTCAGGAAATGGTTTCGTTTGAGGAAGGTGGTCTGGAGTTGAGCCCATAAATACGATGGGACAAACATCTTGAGTCTTTTGTGGCCACGATGACTGTCGTCTTGTCGTTGTCCATGGAATGACTCAATGGAAGAACGTCAGAAGGCAGTAACGGCTCCCCCGTGTAACCGGCGTTGCTTCATGCAGAAGGGATGCCGAGAATATAATGGCTGCTCCGGTCTGTGGTTTATAATAATGATCGTTATATTCAGGGAATGTCAGGGATCCTCCATCGTATTCAGATGTATTGAGATTCAATGAGAGGGCAAACTTCCTGAACATGACCGCTGGCGCCAGATTGTCACGATGGCGGAGGAAATGGCCGCCGGGAGCGTCATAACGCGCCAACACGAGACGATCGACATGCTGTGCCTCGAACTGAAAGGCCTTTTTGATTTCCGGCACACAGGAGGCATCGAGACGTTCAAGGATTTGCCCCGCCAGATCGCTATCGGGTGGCACGAGGAAATCGGTGCGTTTCTTCTTGTTCTCATCGATACGATGTACCGGTTTGCCATCCATTCCGGTACTGGCCATTCCGCCTTGTGTGTGCGGTGAGCGTTCGAAAATATCGATCAGATCACGGCAGAAAGCCGTATCGAATACATGCGGGACCAGAAGAAGAGGGGCAGGGAGTCCGACTTCACGTCGCTCTTCACTGATAAGCGCGGCCAATACATTCTCAGCATGGGTGACGCATGTTGCTGGGGACGTCATATCGAGTGCGGTGATGATTCTCCCTGCACGGTCCATCACGAAAGATTCGGGCATATCATTGGAGAAACCATAATGCGCGAAGAACTCTTCCATACAGAAAACAGTCGTGACACCAAGGAAGCTTAGAGCAAGAAATTCCGGAACATGCGGACTTGTGCTCCCAACGAGCAGCACGATGTCGGTGTCATGCCGAGCAAACAGGGAAGAGGCATCGGAGAATGCTTCGCAGAACGGAGTGATCGTGCTGGCCGAGAGGTGGCCTGCAAGGAGGACGACCGCATTGCGTCCCGCTTGGGCATCGAAGGAATAAAAACTGTTGTCCTGAGCCATCCCATAACAGAATGGTGCATGGCGTCCTGTCATCAGTCGCATTTCTCCACAGTTGGCAATAATCCATCGTGCTGAGTGGATGCCATGTGGGGGTTTATGGAGCGTGAAGGCCTCGGTGTCGCGCGGGGTTCTGGTCCGCGATACGGTCCGGGTTTATTGGTGGCGATGGGTATTGATGTCGTTTTCTCTTATCCCATCCCGCATCAGGTCTGTGCCATAAACTTCGTGTTTGCAAAGAGCGTGGAGCCATAAAAAAGGAGGCCGAAGCCTCCTTTTTTGCGCAAGGTAAAGGGCGTTCAGCCTGCTTGTGGTGCGCAGAATAGCACACGCAATGAACGCACGCCCTGTGCGCCGTGAATCAGCACACCTTCAATATCCGCCGTGGCAGACGGGCCGGTCTGGAACACAGCGTAGTTGTGTTCGCGGAACTCCGGTTGACGATACGCGTGATGGAGATTCGGCACGATGCGGGCGGGATCGAGCAGAACGATCAGGTGCTGTGGCAGATAGCCCAGCGTATTCACCTGAAGTTCCGTGTCCGTCAGGCAGACGGAGCCGGTTTCCGCCACGCCGAACGCCGCGCGGACAACGCCAATCTCCACATCCGCCAGAGAATGTGGATCCATGTCGGGCAAAACCTGCCGGATCTGGAGCGAAGGATCGCCGTGTAGTTCCGGCACCGCTGTAGCGATGATGCCCTTATTGGCAACGGCGGCGCGCAGAGCGTTGATCGGATCCTGCCCCTGCGGATCCAGCACGGAGCCGCCCATCTTGCCCAGCATGTCGGAGAAGGCTGCCGCCAGATCGGCGGGAGCCTTGGCGTCAAAAAGCGGTACGTCCGGCAGGGGCGGCTGAATATTGGGCCGGTTGGCGCGGATGGCGGCGAAGATGGCCGCGCGGCTGTCTGTGCTGCTCATGACTTCTTCTTTCCGTCCTTGCCACGGGTTCGCTTGAACCATTGGTGGAAGGTTTCTTTTGGCACCGACGGCATCTCGCGTCCGCGCGTCCACGTGTTCATGCGGTTGTAGAGCATGAAGCGCGGAATATGACGCAGCGCGCTGTCGGCCATGGGCAGGCTCGCCCGATAGAGGCGCGGGGACGCCAGCAGCGCACCGGCCGCCTTCATCATGGATTTCTTGAAGGCCGGGATCTCGTGATTTTCGGCCAGAACCTGACGCCAGTCCGCAATCTGCTCATGGATGTTGATCTTCACCGGACAAACATTCGTGCAGCTTCCATTCATCGTGGAGGAGAACGGAAGTGTCGAATATTTGTGACGATTGAAGGTCGGATCGATAATCAGTCCGATCGGCCCGGCATAGGTCGCGCCGTAGCTCAGACCGCCCGAGCGGCGGAACACCGGGCAGGTGTTCATACATGCGCCGCAACGAATGCATTTGAGCGAGGTCCAGAACTTTTCTAGCCCCAGACGGTCAGTGCGTCCGTTATCCACGATGATGATGTGCATTTCCGCCCCGCGACGAGGACCACGGAAATGCGAGGTGTACTGTGTAATGGGTGAGCCGAGCGCACTGCGCGAAAGCATCCGCACGAACACGGCCAGCGAGTTCAGATTGGGGATGATCTTCTCGATACCCATCGAGACGATGTGCAGTCCCGTCGTGTTGGCCGACAGATCCGCGTTGCCCTCATTGGTGCAGACTACAACCGAGCCGGTCTCAGCCACGGCGAAGTTGCAGCCGGTCATGCCCGCATCCGCCGTCAGGATGAGCGGGCGCGTGTGCTCACGCTGCTGCTCCGTCAGGTAGCTGACATCGGAATCGTTGGGGTCGGAGCCAAGAGTGCGGGCGAAGACTTCCGCGACGTCCGTGCGCAGCTTGTGAACGGCTGGCACGACGACGTGGCTTGGTGCTTCGTCATCCAACTGCTGGATGCGCTCACCAAGGTCGGTTTCCACGACCTCGATACCCTGATCGCCCGCATATTCACGGAAGCCACATTCCTCCGTAAGCATGGATTTGCTCTTGATAAGGCGCTTGGCGTTCTTGGACTTCAGAATATCGACGGCAATGCGGTTATGCTCATCAGCATCCTTGGCCCAATGGACGATCACGCCATTGGCTTTTGCATTGCGCTCGAACTGCTCGAGATAGGTGTCGAGATGCGTGAGCGTGTGCGTCTTTATATCGGACGCGAGCTGACGCAGGTCTTCCCATTCCTCGATCGTGTCTTTCTGCTTGTCGCGCTTCTGGCGCAGATCCCACAAGCGCTGGTCATGCATGGCCAGATGCTGGGGCGCTGCCATGAAGCGGCGGGCGGCTTCCTGCTGGTCGATCGGGTGATTGCCACGAATGATCGCGCCACGCGGCTGCGGCTCGGGACCGCGCGGTGGCATGGTAACGGATGCGCCCGCGCCGTGGGTGAGATTGGCCGGAGCGCCGTCGCTGGTGCGACCGGCGGGCGTCGTGGGCGGCGCCTGATTCTCGATGCTCATGCCCGTGCCCCATTCAGGATCTGTGCAATGTGGATGTATTTTGTCGGAAGTCCGAGACGCCGTGCGCAGCCTTCCTGATGCATCATGCATGAACTGTCGGAAGACGTGACGTATTCCGCGCCCGACTTGGCCTGATCGCGGGCCTTGTCCTGCCCCATGCGGGCGGAGGTGGCTTCCTCGAACACCGAGAATGTGCCGCCGAAGCCGCAACATTCATCTGGGCGCGTAATGTCCACCAGTTCCAGTCCTTTTACCTTGGACAGCAGGTCGCGCGGCTTGGAGAATTTCTTCTCACGCAGTTCGGTCATGCTGGCGATATTGAGGCCGCGCAGGGCGTTGCAGTTGTTGTGCAGTGTGACCTTGTGCGGGAACTCGGCCCACGGAAAGGCGTCCACTTTCAGCACGTCATGCAGGAACTCCACCAGTTCGTAGGTGTGTTCGCGCACATGCTTGACTTCGTCCGTCTGCTCCACGGCATCGAAGTTGTTGCGGACATGATTCACGCAGCTTCCCGATGGTCCGACGATGTAGTCAAAATCCTTGAAGTTGCGGACGAAAAGCTCTTCCGTCGCTTTCGACTCCTTGTGGCAGCCCGTGTTGGTCATGGGCTGACCGCAGCAGGTCTGATCGAACGGGTAGTCCACGTCGCAGCCGAAACGTTCCAGCAACTCAAGCGTCGCCTGTCCGACCTCGGGGTGGAACGCATCGACGTAACACGGAACAAACAACCCTACGCGCATGAACATTTCCTCATTGTGGGCGCGAGTCGACCTCGGAGGGACCCATCGCCGTCGTCTGACGCCGGAATTGCCCGCGTCTCGATATCTTGTCGAGTATGGGCGCGGCTGGCATCGGCCGCCATGTCCCTGATCATAGAACGAATCATGTTCATGTGACCTGAAGGACACATGTGGGTGAAACACATCATTTCATACGACACCGCCCCGGCAATGGCCGGGGCGGGCGCAAACACGAAGTCTGAGAAATCTCAGTTCTTCTGCGGCGGGCGGCTGTTGGCCGCGGCCACTTTCTTGCCCCACTGGACGAGCGTGTCGGTGCAGTCCTCGGTGGCGATATGACACTCGATGAAGGTCGGGCCTTTCTTGTTGGCCTTGGCCTTCTCGATGGCATCGGCCAGTTCCGCACCCGTGCGAGCATGGAGGCCCAGACCCTGACCGTCCTCGGCGTTGAACGCCTTGATGAGACCAGCGTAGTCCCAGTTCTTGATGTAGTTGTAATTGCCGTCGTGAATCTTGATCTCGATGACATAACCACGGTTGTTCACAAGGAACACGATGACCGGCACTTCGTAGCGGATCATCTGGCCGACTTCCTGAGCCGTCAGCTGGAAGGAGCCATCACCCACCATGAGGATGTGCTGGCGATCCGGTGAGCCAATGGCATTGCCCAAGGCCGCCGGCACGGACCAGCCGATGGAACCCCACTGCATTTCCGTCTCGACGCGCGCGCCTTCGGGCAGATGCATGCGGATGGCGTTGAACCAGCTGTCGCCCGTCTCGGCCGTGATTGTGGTCTTGCCATCGACCAGCGCATTGATCTGACGTGCCATTTCATCGTTGGTCAGCGGCACGCCCGGTGCGGAGGAGGGAATGGCAACCGGCGTGTATTTCGTGTTTTCGACCGTGGCCGGACGGCTCGGAGCCTTCTCGGACAGCGCGGCGAGGAACGCACCAAGATGGAACCCGGCGAAGCTTTTGCCATCGACCGTGACCTCGGCCAGATCGGCGATCAGGGCCTGTGACGCAGGCGGCTTGGACTGCCAGCCGACCGTTGCGTAGTCATTGAAGATCGGGGCAAGACAGATCACGCCATCGGCCTTCTCGACCAGTTCCTGTGCGCCCGGAGAGCTGACTTCGCCCCAGTAAACGCCGCGGAATGCCTTGTGCGTCTCGGGGAAGAAGCTCTTGGCGGCACCCATCACGGTCACGGCGCAACCGATGCGATCAGCAAGAGCCACGATCGGCTCCAGCGAACCCAGTGTGCGCACGCGGCTACCAACGAGAATGACAAGGTTTTTGCGGGTCTCAATGAAGTCGCATGCAGCTTTGACAGCGGCATCGAGGCTGACCTTGTCGGGGGTCGTCTCAGCCAGAAGGCTGCCCACAGGACCGGGACGCACACACTCGGCGCCGGCAAGGTTGCAGGGGATCTCGATGTAGCAGGGCTTGCGGGTGCGCAGCGCCGTGCGGATGGCGTTGTCGATCTGGGCCGGAGCGTTCTCTGCGGACAGGATCACTTCCGTGGCGCACGTGACGTGGCGGAACATCTCGGCCTGATAGCCGTAGTTCGAGTTGCCGATCGTGTGGTGCAGGATGTGGCCGGAGCCCTGATCGTTGGTGTTGGGACCGCCGGAGACGAAAATCACCGGCAGGCTCTCGGCATAGGCGGAGCCGATGGCGTTGATGGCCGACAGCGCACCGACGTTGAACGTCACGATCATGGCCGCAGCGCCATTGGCACGGGCATAGCCTTCAGCCGTGTAGCCGCAGTTCAGTTCGTTGCAGCTATAAAGCTGCTTGGTGGAGCCTTCTTCAAGAAGCTGGTCAAGCAGGACGAGGTTAAAGTCGCCCGCGACAGCGAAATGATCTTTCAAACCAATCTGACCCAGACGTTCGGACAGGTAATGACCGACAGTGTAGGTCTTGGGCATTTTGTAATCGAATGTCTTGAGCATATGCAGTTCCTCCAGAGAGTAGGGCCGACACGATCAGCCGACTCTGTGCGTGGAGGGAGTGTGACGCCTGCCCGTTGCGATAACCACTATATGGAAACACACCGATCCATATCTTGTCGATATGGATCGGTGTGCTGTCGTTGCGTTCAGATTTTGTTGACGGAAGCGTCGTAGATCTTGTCGATGGTCTTGGAGAGGGTCGCATCGAACTCCGCGTCCGACATGCCGTGCTGAAGGCCGCCAAGCAGCGCACGTGAGAAGCTGGCGATCATGCCATGGTTCTTCTTCAGGCGCTCACACGCCTCATCCAGTGGATAACCGCCTGAGAGAGCCACAACACGCTCGACACGCGGGTGTTTCACGAGATCGGCGTAAAGATCGGCCTGCTCAGGAATCGTGACCTTGAGCATGATCTTGTAATCGCCCGGCATGGCGTTGGTCGCCTTGACGAGTTCGTCATGCAGGATGGCTTCGGCGCCCTTTTTGTCCGGGCTTTTTACCAGCACTTCCGGTTCGATGATGGGCACAAGTCCGTGGGAAGCGACCTGATGGGCGAGTTCATACTGCTGTTTCACAACGGCGGCGATGCCCTCGCGATCCGGCAGGTTGATGACGGAGCGTTCCTTCGTACCATAGACGCCCAGCTTCACCGCACGGGCCAGCAGCGTGTCCAGTCCCGGAATCGGCTTCATCAGGCGCACGCCTTTCGCCTCGTCCTCAAGGCCCTTGTCGATCTTGAGGAAGGGCACCACGCCACGCTCTTCCCACAGATAGGTGGGGACGGGTTTGCCGTTGGCCTCTCCATCCATCGTGCGTTCGAACAGAATCGCGCCGATGACCTTCTCGCCCGTAAAGCTGGGGGCCGTAATAATGCGCACGCGCATCTCATGGATGAGGCGGAACATTTCCTCATCGTTGGAATAGGCCGTCTCGGGAATACCATAGGCCTTGAGCGCGCCGGGAGTGGATCCACCGCTCTGGTCGAGGGCGGCGATGAACCCCGCTTTCGTGGACATCTGGCTTTTCATCCGGTCGTTGGACATTCTTCTCGATCCCTTTTTTCTCAACACGTGATGCGTGCCTGGGACTGCACGCTAAGCCGATCCCCAACCATGCTCCCGTGCCCCGAGCGAAGCGCACTGGTCTGTCTGGTCCGGTTCAAGCCGCGACACAATTACACGACCGAAGGCGCTTCGCCACCTCTGTCCTGCATCCGGGATATGAAAACTATAAGGCGATTTTTCTCATTTGGAGGAGGCAGTCCGTGACGGAAGCACCCGGTCCGTCAGTTCGGCCGAAGGGACCGTTTCGGGCATGAGCATGGGGGGCTTTTTGGGGATACGATACCAGCCGATGACCAGCAGCAGCATGATGACGGGTGTGGCGCCGACGGTCCATGTGCCCGCTGGATAGTCAAAGGCCATCAGGACGACCACGCCCGCGAGGAAGGCCAATGTCAGCCACGATGTGAAGGGCGCGCCCGGCATACGGAACGTCGGAGGCGGTAGTTCGCCGCGACCGACTGCGCGGCGATACGCTATCTGACTGAGCAGGATCATGCTCCAGGTGACGATGATGCCGATGGCGGCGAAGCTGATTCCAATTTCGAAGACTTGCTGTGGCACGACGTAGTTGAGGGCAACGCCAACAAGATAGAGCGAGACGGTCAGCAATATTCCGCCATAGGGCACGGACTGCCGATTCATGGCGGCCAGAAAGGAGGGGGCGGCGCCCCCCAGCGCCATGGCCCGCATGACACGACTGGTGGAATAAAGACCGGAGTTGAGGCTGGAGAGAGCAGCGGTCAACACAACCAGATTCATCACGCTGTCGGCGTAAGGCACGCCAAGCGCGTTGAAGAATGTGACGAAGGGGCTGGTGCCCGCATGATAGGCTTTCCATGGCAGAAGACACACCAGAAGGACGACAGAGCCGACATAGAAGATGGCAATACGCCAGATGACGCTGTTGATGGCGCGTGGAATGACGGTCCGGGCATCTGCACATTCGCCTGCGGCGGTTCCTATGAGCTCGATGCCTGAATAGGCGAAGACCACGCCCTGTGTCAGTGCAAGCGCTGCAAATAGTCCATGAGGAAAAAAGCCACCGTTCTCCGTAATGAGATGAAAGCCGGTGTCATGACCGCCCACAGGCATGCCTGAAGCCAGAATAATGGTGCCGACGACAAGAAACAGAACGAGCGCTACGACTTTGATGAGGGAGAACCAGAACTCCATTTCGCCGAAATATTTCACACCCAGCAGGTTCATGCCGGTGACGAGACACAGGGCGAGCAAGGCGAAAACCCACTGTGGAACAGATGAGAAACTGCTCCAGAACTGCATGTAGAGGGCGACGGCCGTAATGTCAGCGATGCCGGTCATCACCCAGTTGAGGAATGAGGTCCAGCCCGCGACATAAGCGGCTTTTTCTCCGAGAAACTCCTGAGCGTAAGACACAAAGCTGCCGCTGCTGGGGCGGTGCATAACCAGTTCACCCAGCGCGCGGAGGATGAGGAAGCCGAAAAAGCCGCAGACGGCGTAAACGAGAGCGAGTGAAGGGCCGCCGCTCTCCAGTCGGCTTCCGGCTCCAAGGAAAAGACCCGTTCCGATGGCACCTCCGACGGCGATCATCTGGATCTGGCGACGGCCAAGATTCTTTTTGTAGCCTTCGGAAGACAGGGAGGGGGAGTTGGTCATAGACGGTTCGACCTATTTGGTTCGATGGAGATCATTCTGGAGGAAGAGAATGAAACGATACCGAAACGGTGTCGAGTGGCAGCTAGGTAAAGGTTTATTCGTGAACTTTTTTCATTGGCCGACCAAGGCACCCTTGGCAGGGGAATGGCTCTGGGTTACATAGACAATGGTATGGACCCGTAGCTCAGCTGGATAGAGCGTCGCCCTCCGAAGGCGAAGGTCGAAGGTTCGAATCCTTTCGGGTCCGCCAGTATTATCGAGAAATCGCAGAATAACGCCGTTCTCGCCGGCTATTAGACAGCCAGCGTAATTTATCGATCCCTGATTTCGTCTCTGGCGGCACTATGTGCTGTAGCTATCTATCTTAGTTGCGGTTTTGCCATTGTGATGAATAGCTTTGTGGGTGCAGCCAAATCGTAGTTACTTTTTGGTGCGGCTGCGTCCATTAATTTGAGAGAGAAATCTTGGTTGCGACGGGTGCGGTGTTCTTCGAGGTCGTGAGACGGCTTTCGAAGCGACGGAGTTGTCGCCGCCCCGGAACCTCAATCAATCGATGACAAAGCCATGCTGCCCCGAGCAAGGCGCACCAGAATAGGATTTCGGATGCGATCTGTGCCGATGCAGGCATGAACGATGGCTGCAGCCGCGCCAGAAGGGCGTCATGCAATGGCATAAGCAGTTTATGGCACAGATAGACTGCAAACGAGACTTCCCCGAGAAACAGGAGTGGAGAAGAACTGAGCATGCGCGCAGCGAAACGGTCCTGCGAGAGAAGAGTAAGGAGGAATGGCGGGATAAACAGGACAAATGCGATATCGGTACCTGTCATGAAGGACAGGATCACAAGAGCCGCCAGAACGGCAAAAGCCGGTAGTGGCTGGCTGAAAAATGGACGCAGTCGAAGTGCGGATCGGCATGTGATCAGGCCGAGCGTAAACTCCGCAAGGCACCGAATGGCTGGCCAGAGGGAGCCGACCCAATATACATCCAGCGGACCGCTTTTAGGGAAAGACGTGGGGTAATAGGCAGCCGCAATAAGCGCGCTGGCAGCAAGAATAACCGACAGCATGACACGTCGTTTTTCCAGCGTCAGCCATAGCAGGAGCGGGAAGACGAGATAGGCGGCAAACTCGGCGCCAATAGACCATGATGTGTCGACAATGCGCTCTCCGATTCCCAGTCCGTGTACTGGAAAAAGGTTTATGGGTAATTTTGTCTGCAGCCAGCCAATATCTTGATGGTGCTGAAGGTTATGACGGACCTCCTGAATGGTCGCCAATATCAGTACAAAAAAATAGAGAGGATAAATGCGGGCCATTCGTCGCAGAAGAAAGACAGCGTATGCTTCCTGTAGCGGCCGTTTTGTGAATAGATGGGTGGAGGATAACCCCATCACAAAGCCGCTCAACACAAAGAATACATCGACAGAGAGATAGCCGCGAGCAACGACAGGACCAATCAATGGCAGAGTGGGCAATGATCCCGCTTCGACCTGATGGTAGAGAACCACCAGACAGGCGGCCAGTCCTCGAAGACCGGTCAGAGCACGTATTTCTTGGCCAGATTGCATGACATCTCGACGTAGTTCACTTTTGTTAAAATCTCATATCGTTAAATTTACGTCAAAGGGGAACTTTTTAAGTTTTTGGCTTTCGTTATTTATTTCAAAATATGTCAGAGGCCAAAAAAGAAAAGCATCCATTCAATGCATTGCTGAAGTGGGGGCCGTTATTCTCTTTATATAGAATGACGAGGATGTAGTTGGAGCGTCCAAAAAATGAGCCGACGTGATAATTTAGTTATAGAGAAATGGGCCGATTGCTGCTGTATTCATCAACAGGAGCCTGGATTTTCGGCCAGGACTCTTCGACTACAGGTAATGTTCAAACAGGTTGGAAGGGTCCTTGCATGGATCGGGAAACTCGCCTGCGAGAAACAAGAATGGCGCTTATGTGGTGGAGGCTGTAACGTCCCGCCATCTGTACCACGATGAGTTTGACGGAAACCATGAAGATCAGAAGTTCGTTCCGGCGGATGGCGCCTGCGTCTAGTTCCCTGTTTGTCTTCCTGGCGCTTGCCGGAATGACGCCGCTTCCCATTATGGAGGATGCGCGGGCTCAAGGTGTGATTACGACCACCGAAACCACGACAGCGACCGTTGAGACCATCGATGCCAGCAATGGAGAGGTGCTGTTGCGCGATGTCGACGGCGATCTGTTTACAATCGACGTCCCCCGCAAGGCGCATGCGCTACCTCATCTTCAGCCGGGGGATCGTGTGCGCATGCATGTTGTGAAAACATTGGATGCGGCACTGGCGGCTCCGGGGTCTGAAGCGCCTGAATCGACGGTTTCAACCGCGCGTAGCTATGTCAATCGTCATCCTCGCGGGATGCTCGTTTCGTTCCGACGCAAGCGCGACCGCGTCGTGGCTGTGGATCTTCCCCACAATAGGGTGACGGTTCAGGATCCATCTGGAACGACACGGGATGTTGTTGTGCATCGGCAGGTTTTTCTGCCTCTGCTGGCTCAGCTCAAGCCGAACGACAACGTGGATGTCACCACGATGGAGGCCGTATCGTTCATTGTCCTGAACCGGGAAGCTACGCCGTCAGTGGTGGTTCATGATGGTGCTGCGGGCAGTGGTGTTCCTTCATCGCCAGCAACACCTGCTCCCTGATGACAGGAGGGAAGGGAAGTAGCGCTTCCCTTCCTTTGACGCACGAGAAAGTTCATGTCCCTAGAAGACCGTTTTTCTGATGTTTCCAGAGCGGTTTAGAGAATAAAGACGAAAACCCCTGTCTGCATGAGCGGAATTTCAGGCAGGCTTTGAATGTATCCGGTGAGTCCGGATGGTTTTGTCGCCATTTCTGCGGATCGAAAATCTCTTCGTGGATATATCCATTGGAACCAATATCAAGCAGGTGAACTGTATCTCCTGAATGGGAAGCGGGTTTGTCGCATCCAAAATAGGCAGACCGAATTCCAAGCGCCTGCATGTGCGTAATGAACGACGGAATGCCGAAAAGGTGCTCCTTCCTGAGCTTCTCCTGCCATGTTTGTTCATCTGTCAGGAGGTAGGGAGCGAGATGGTGGCCTGGTCCACGATATGTGCTCAGAGCCTTATGATCTGTTACGTCAACATAATAGGCCAGTTTACGTCGCGCATGTTCGCAGAGCAGCGCAAAAGGCTTGTTGTGCATGTGTATGTAGACAAAATCGGTTTCCCGCCAGCCGGTCTCTGCGTGTGAAGTGGCGGCATGAAAACCATGATCGAGTGTCTGCAAGGTTCGTGCTGCGACAAAAGTCTTGGTGAAATGACATGCGCGAAACCCGGCGGGAATATCGGGTATATTGAAAAGGCAGGGAGATATTTTCAACGCGCGACGCTCTCCCAGCAAAGCATTGAAATGTGCGTGAATAGCTGACCGGGAAAAGCTTGCGCCGGTCTTTGTGCAAACGCCCAAGAATTCATCGCAGTCCAATGGAAGAACAAAGTCGTAATCTCCTCGAGCGTCCCAATTGGAAATCACATTGCGGAAATGATCGTTTTTTCCGTGAAAGTCTTCAATCCGGTTGTGTTCCCGCAGAACGGAAACCCCAGCGGTTTCATACTGTGTGAGAGTATCCAGAACAGCCGGATCGGTGGAGCCATTGTCGAATATCAGGAGATTTTCAAATCCGAACAGATAGGCATAGTGACGAACCCATGCGTCGAGGAGAAGATGCTCATCGCGCTGCATCATGATGCATCTGACACGCGCCATAGATACCGGCTCTATCTTTCCTATTGTTGAGTTGCTCCCGCCTTAGTTCTTAGCGCGTGTTTTCAAGGTATTGCGTAGCTTGCGAGCTGGCTTGGGCTGGGTGCTTGACTGAAGTTCTGCGGAAACAAGTGGGGTGAAGGTTTCTTCGTCTTCCGCTGTCCGTACTCGGCGTCCTTCAGCATGTCCGTGACTGAGATAATGACGCAGAGGAGGCGTGCCGACAGCCGCAACATCAGGATTATGCTCTGTGTAGATGTTTCCATCGAAGGGCGTGAACCGGTCTTTTCGGCGTGGAGCCACTTGCCACAAACCGAATGTGGACTCTGTAGGGAGTGCCGCATCGCCCACCAGAAAAGGCGTGGTAATTCCGAGTGCGCGAAGCTGGGCGACAAAAGCAGGGAACTGGACAAACACGCCCTTTGAAAAAGCGGCAAGCTGACGAGCAGCCGTCATCGTGAGATGCCGGTTTTCACGTGCATAAGGATCGAGTTGGGCAAGCGTGCGACGGGAATCGGCAGGCGCTTTTTCGGCCACTCCAAGGCGTTGACGTGCCTGTTCGGCTCTTGCTTCGATGGGCCGGTTGCTCATGTGCAGGCAGGTGAAGGGCGTATCACACCATTCTTCGGATTTGCCCGACATTGTGCCAGCCAGTCCCTGATCGATGTGCCCCAGCGTTCCTGCGGCAATAAAATTCCTGCGGCGATCCTCCAGCATGAAACAACCTGGTCGTTCCGGAACGTTCATCAGACTTGTCGGCATGACAAGAGTGCTCTTTTCGCCAAGAAAAGCGTCGAATGCCTTGTCGATGGCGCTGCGTGCGCAGGAAAGGCCCGCATCTGTGAACGTTGCGAGAAAATCATCGCAATTGAGCATCAGGGCGAAATCGTAATCTCCCTCGGCATCCCAATGACGGATCACATTTTCGAAGTGCTGGGCCCGGCCAATGAAATCATCAGGGCGATCATGACCACGGTGGATTGTCGCGCCTGCGCGCTCATAGGTGTCGAGAATGCCCGGAATCGCGGGATCGATGGACCCGTTGTCGAAAACAGTCAGATTCTCGAAACCGAACAGATAGCCGTGATGACGGAACCATGCTTCCAGCAGCAGGGGTTCGTCGCGCTGCATCATCAGACATCGGACACGTGCCATAGGTCTGTCGGTCTCCTGTTTTCGCGGACATGAAGAATACGCGTTTCGAGAGCCTCTAGCACGATTGGGTTAAAGTGATCTTTCGGAGTTCGGGCTGCGGATAGTGTGGGTGCGGGCCCACGCCTCTGGCGCTTCCAACATCCAGCAGGTAAGAACGAAACATGATCGAACGCACCCGCCTGATTGGTATCGACCCTGGCCTTCGCTTTACTGGCTGGGGGGTCATCGACGTAGAGGGAAATCGTCTGATGCATGTGGCGGACGGCGTGATTGCGACCGATGGAGACGAGCCGGTTCCCGCTCGTCTGTGCGCTTTGTACGATGCGCTGACGGCTCTCATCCAGACTCACAAGCCTACGGAGGCCGCTGTTGAGGAGACCTATGTAAACCGCAACGGCTCTTCCACGCTGAAACTGGGATATGCCCGTGGCGTGGCTTTGCTTGCTCCCGCGTTGGAAAACCTCACCGTCGCGGAATATGGCGCGATGGCTGTCAAACGCGCGGTCGTGGGAACGGGAGCGGCCACGAAAGATCAGGTCGAGATGATGGTCCGTCGTCTGCTGCCCACCGCGACAATCTCTCGAGCGGACGCTTCCGATGCGCTGGCGGTTGTCATCTGCCATGCCCATCACCGCGCCAGCACGCTTCGCGTGGCGCAGGGGCAGCGTAGCGCTTCCGCTCGTGCACGGGGAGGGCGCTGATGATTGCCTCTCTTGCCGGGTTGCTGGCGCAGGTCGAGGCGGATCGCTGCGTCATCGACGTGAATGGCGTGGGATATCTGGTTCAGGCTTCCACACGCACGCTTTCCGCATTGCCGCAGCCACCGGAGCTTGCGCGCGTTCTCGTGGAAACCGTGGTGCGCGAGGACGCAATTCTCCTTTACGGCTTTGCGGATGGAGCCGAGCGGGAATGGTTTCGGGTGCTCACTTCCATTCAGGGCGTTGGGGCGAAAGTGGCTCTTGGCTTACTGTCCACCTTGTCGCCTGGAGAGTTGATCGCGGCAGTCGCAAGTGGAGACAAGGCGAGTCTTACGCGTGCGCCCGGTGTGGGGGCGCGGCTGGCCGACCGGTTGTTGACCGAACTGCGCGACAGGGCCGCAAAAATGCCGGGCGGAGGGAGTGGCACGGCTGCTGCGGCTATCATTGCCTCGGCTGATTCGGCAGGATCCATCGAGGGGGATGCTCTTCTGGCGCTTGCCGGGTTGGGGTTCCGGCGCGCGGAGGCTTGGCCTGTGGTGTCGCGTCTGATCGCTGATGCGGGGAAGGCAGCTTCTCTTGATGTCATCATCCGCGATGCGCTGAAGGAATTGGCCCAATGACGGAGCGTGGGGCGCTCGATCCTGCCCGCATGGAGGAGGATCTTGGCGAAGGTGCGTTGCGGCCGCAGACTCTTGCCGATTTCACAGGTCAGAAGACCAGTCGTGAGAATCTTTCCATTTTCATTGAAGCCGCCCGCAATCGTGACGAGGCTCTGGATCATGTCCTGCTGCATGGGCCACCGGGTTTGGGCAAGACCACGTTGGCGCAGATTGTGGCACGTGAACTGGGGGTGGGGTTTCGGGCGACGTCTGGTCCGGTCATCCAGCGCGCCGGTGATCTCGCGGCCATTCTGACCAATCTTCAGCCGCGTGATGTGCTGTTCATCGATGAGATTCATCGCCTTCAGCCGGCCATTGAGGAAATTCTCTATCCGGCCATGGAGGATTTCCAGCTCGATCTTATTATAGGAGAAGGGCCGGCGGCCCGTTCCGTGCGGATCGATCTCGCGCCGTTTACCCTTGTCGCTGCCACCACGCGCGCTGGTCTGCTCGCCACACCTTTGCGGGATCGTTTCGGGATTCCGCTGAGACTCGTTTTCTACACGCCGGAGGAACTTCAGCTCATTGTCGCACGCGGCGCGCGCAAGCTGGGTTTCGCTCTTACGGATGCCGGAGCTGGAGAAATCGCGCGGCGTTCGCGCGGCACTCCCCGTATCGCTGGGCGTCTTTTGCGACGGGTGCGGGATTTTGCGTCAGTAGGCAATCCAGACAGCGCACCTGTTGGAGCCGAACTGGCGGATGCGGCTTTGACCCGTCTGGAAGTGGACAGTCTGGGACTGGATGCAATGGATCGCCGCTATCTGCGACGGATTGCGGAGTTTCACAATGGTGGGCCGGTCGGTGTCGAGACACTTGCGGCCGCCTTGGCCGAGGCACGCGATACGCTTGAAGACGTGATCGAGCCGTATCTCATTCAGGAAGGACTGGTTCTGCGCACCAGCCGGGGGCGTGTTCTCGGGGAGCGAGGTTGGCGTCACCTCGGGCTTGTGCCACCACCATCAGCACAGGGTGGGCAGTACGATCTGCTTGCCGAGGACTGAGGCAGGAGGGCAGGGCGATGATCACGCACAGCATCGATTTCCGGGTGTATTACGAGGATACCGATGCTGGAGGAGTGGTTTATCACGCTCGTTACCTCGCGTTCGCCGAGCGCGCCCGGACGGAGGCCATCCGCAGTCAGGGCATGGCTCCCATCGAATTGCTCAACGATCATGGGTTGGCCTTTGTCGTGCGGCAGGCGTCGATGGATTTCCATGTGCCGGCCCGGCTTGACGATATTCTGACCGTGCGCACGCACCTTGCTGAGCAGGGCGGGGCAAGCTGTCGGCTGGTGCAGGATATTTTTCGAGGTGAGACGCTGTGCGTGCATGTCGATGTGCGACTGGCCTGCATCCGTGTGACGGATGGACGTCCTGCCCGATTTCCGCCTTTGTGGCGTGCTCTTCTCGATCGGCTCGCGGTTAACCGGTTGTCGTGATCTCAAGGCATCTTCTGCTTTGGTCGGGAAGTCATTAAGGATCGCGGCGTGATTCGATGATGGATCGAGTCGGGATCGTTGCTGTCCTCCATTGCGGTGGATGAGGGTCCCGCTGGGACGAGACATAAGTACGTCCGCAAGGACAGGAGGCATTTTTGGATCATGCGGTAGACGCGGCAAATCTCGGCGCGGCGGCGGCCGGGAATTTGTCCCTATGGGGTCTGTTCGTGCAGGCGTCCCTGGTCGTCAAGCTGGTGATGCTTGGCCTGATCGGGTGCAGCATCTGGGTGTGGGCGATCATCTTCGACAAGATTGTGACTCTTCGCCGCGTGGAGCGTCAGGCAACGGCTTTTGAAGACCGTTTCTGGTCCGGTGGGAGTCTTGACGATCTATATGAAAGCGAAGGTGCCAAGCCCACTCATCCGATGGCAGCCATTTTTGGCGCAGCTATGGGCGAATGGCGCCGGTCTTCGCGGATTCCGGGCGTGGATCTCGTGCATGGCGGCGTGCAGGAGCGCGTTGACAGGGCCATGTCGATCACCATCACCCGCGAGATGGACCGTCTGGAACGCTGGATGATCTTTCTGGCCACCATTGGTCCGGTTGCGCCGTTCATCGGTCTCTTCGGCACCGTGTGGGGTATCATGCATTCGTTCAGCTCGATTGCCGCAATGCACAACACCAATCTCAGTGTTGTGGCGCCGGGCATTTCAGAAGCGCTGTTCGCGACCGCCATCGGTCTCGTGACCGCCATTCCCGCTGTGATTGGCTATAACGTCATCAGTAATTCGCTGGCGCATTTTCAGGACCGCCTGGAAGGTTTCGGCACCGAGTTTGCCGCGATCCTGTCACGTCAGTCCGAGGAAAGGGCGTAAGTCATGGGCGTGTCGCTCGGAGGAGGGAGAGGTCCGCGCAGGCGTCGTCGGCCGATGTCGGACATCAACGTCACGCCGTTGGTAGACGTGATGCTCGTCCTGCTCATCATCTTCATGGTCACATCGCCCATGATGACGAGCGGCGTGAATGTCGATCTGCCCAAGACCGATGCCAAGCCGGTGAACACCGACACCAAGCCGATCACCGTCTCCATCAAGGCGGACGGTTCGATCTATCTTGGGGACAATCCGGTTTCGTCCGATCAACTGGTGGAGCAGCTCAAGGCTGCGGCCCAGAACGATTCGGAGCATCGCATCTTCGTGCGCGGCGATGCTCATATCGACTACGGCAAGGTGATGCAGGTGATGGGGCAGATCACGGCCGGTGGCTTTACGCATGTTGCGCTTCTGGCGCAGCAGCCCGCTGCTTCGGGGCAGTGAGTCCGCCCCGATGATCCGCTTTTTCACTTCTTTCCTGTTCCAGCGCTCCGGCAGTCGCATGGCGGCTGGCCGGAGTGCTGGCTGACGTCGGGAATCTTTCGCATGGTACGGCCTCGCCGTTCCGAAACAATTCTCATGCGGCGCTCGACCATAGCGTCTGCCATGCTGCATTTTCTTGGGCTGGCGGCGTTCCTGATCGTCATTCCTCAGCCGAAACCGCCTGAGGAGCCGAAAGAACCCCCTCCGGTCGAGATGGAGTTCGAAGAGGCGTCAGGGGAGACTGGCTCACCCGCCAAAGCCGACAAGGCTGCGAGCGAACCTGCGCCCGCAGCCCCGGAGAAGTCTGAGGCTCCGCCAACGCCGGAACCGCCCAAGCCGTTGCCGCCTGAGGAGACGCCTCCACCACCTCCACCGCCACCACCCGTGCCACCTCCGCCCGCGCAGGAAGCGCCTCCGCTGCCTGACACGCCGATTCCGCCCAAAGTGGAAGAGCCGTCACCGGATGCGGAAAAGACCCCGCCCACGCCACCGGTGAAGGCGCAGCCGAGTCACGCTGAAGTGCCTCCGTCGCTCTCCAAGCCGTTGGAAACGTCGCATGTTGTGGCACCTCCGACGCCGTCACCGCAGCCGACGGACACACTGCCGGACCTGCCTGTGCCCTCGCACATCACGCAGCCCAATCCGGCAAAGAAGACGCAGGCGGATTCGCATTCGCTTCTGGAAACCTTGGATTCGTTCCGGGCTGACACGAAGCAGACGCATGCCCCCAAGTCTGAGGCGAGTGCCCATTCCGGAGGATCTCCCAAGGGCGGTGGCACCCCGAACGGCGACATTACGGGCAAGATGAGTTCGGGGGAGCAGAAGGCCATCGGGGCTTCCGTGCGTCGCTGCTACACCGAGGACACAGCGGCCAAGGATTACGCCAGTTTCGTCGCTCATTTGATTGTCACGGTGGACGCGACTGGCGAGGCCCGCATGGTCAGCTTCGCGCCGGAGACGCAGGCACGGATGAATTCCGATGCGTCCTATCGCGCCCTTGCCGAACGCGCGCGGGCAGCGGTGCTCAGTCCCACCTGCGCCAAGCTGCCGATTCCGAAAAACCTGCTGGGTCAGACCCATCAGTTAAAATTCATCTTCCGGCCATAGGCCACACAACCGAGAGGACAGGAACCATGGTTTCGACTCATGAGCATTACATCGGAGACCGTGCGGCGGAAGCGCTCGCAGAGGCCTACGTTCCGCGTCGTCTCAACCGTCGCGCCTTGCTGGAAGGCGGCGTGGTGGCTGGTGCCGGACTGGTGGGCGGTCTGTCGGTGGCGCCACTTGCCGCACGGGCGGCCGATGCTCCCGCAGCCGAAATTACGGTCGATCAGGCGCGCACGGCTCCGATCCCCATAGCCATCCCGTCCTTTGGCGGCGGTGTGGGGCAGAACATCACCCAAGTCCTGACCAACGATCTGTCGGGCACCGGTCTGTTCAAGGTGTTGCCGGGTTCTTCCATGTCGGGCACGCCCGATTTTGCGCCTTACAAGGCGATGGGCGCACATGCGGCTGTGACGGGCACGGCTTCGGGGAGTGGCACCATCCGGCTGGAATTCCGTTTGTGGGATGTTCTGGCGGGCAAGCAGATTCAGGGTACGGCTTACACCACCAGTGAAGCCAACTGGCGCCGCATCGCGCATATCATCGGCGACGTGATCTACCAGCGGATGTTGGGTGAGAAGGGCTATTTCGACACGCGCATCGGGTTTATTTCCCGTTCCGGCTCGGTTCACCAGCCGCGCATGCGTCTGGCGGTCATGGATCAGGATGGGGCGAACTGCCGCATTCTGAGCAGCAGCCAGACGAAGCTGCCAGCGTTCAGTCCGGTGCGCGATCAGATCGCGTTCCTGTCTTACAGCTCAACCGTGCCGCGTATTTATGTGTTCGATCTTGCTACGGGTCGTCAGCATATTATCAGCGATTTCAACGGCGTGCCGCTTGGTCCGCATTATTCGCCGGATGGAAACACATTGCTGGTGCCGGTCGCGCGTGGCAGCGGGTCTGAACTCTACAGCGTCAATATCGCTTCCGGCGCCAAGCGGCAGCTTACCTCCAGCGGTGGGGCCATTAACGTCAGTCCGAGCTTCAGCCCGGATGGATCGCAGATCGTCTTCAACTCTGATCGCGGCGGTGCTCCGGAACTTTATATCATGAGCGCAGGCGGCGGGAACGCACGGCGTCTGTCCTACGGCAGTGGGCATTATGGAGATTCGGTCTGGTCGCCGCGCGGTGACCTGATCGGGTTCACCCGTATCTCGGGTGGCGCGTTCTCGCTGGGTGTCATGAATCCGGATGGCACCGGCGAGCGGATCATGACGCAGGGCTACACTGTCGAGTCGCCCAGTTTTTGTCCGAACGGTCGCGTGCTGGCCTTCTGCCGTAGCGCCAGTGGTGGGGCTGCCTATGGAATCCGGACCATCGATATCACCGGGTTCCATGAGCGCGGAATCCCCACGCCTGAAGGCGGTTCCAGCCCGACATGGTCACCGCTGAACGTCTGATTGCAGTCTGTCGCGATCCTGCAACAGTGCAGGTTTGCAATGTTGTGATTGGAAAAACACTTCTGCCGAAGGGAGGGCGCTTGACCTTCTTTCGGCGTTATGGCTTACGAGATGGTAACCTCTGGTTGCCGGACGCTACCTCGTCCAGTCGCCGGAAGTGGTGAAAAACCGGCCTGTTTTCCGCGTATCATTCACTTTTCAGTGTTCCGCACAGCGGGACTGATCTCAGGATCAAGACAATGCGACTGAAGCTTCTCGGTGCACTCGGCGTAGCAGCCCTTCTGGCTGGCTGTGCCAACGATCATCCCAATACAGGCATCGCGACAGGCGAAGGTGCAGCGGTGCAGCCGAGCGGTCCGGTTCCGGGCAGTGAGGCAGATCTGGTTGCCAATGTTGGCGATCGCGTCTTTTTTGCTCTGAACCAGAGCGGCCTGACGAGCGATGCGAAAGCGACTCTGGACAAGCAGTCTGACTGGCTTGCCAAGTATCCGCAGGTTTCCGTTCAGATCGCCGGTAACTGCGATGATCGTGGCACGGAAGAATACAACCTTGCACTCGGCCAGCGTCGTGCGAATGCGGCTCGCGATTATCTCGCAGCCAAAGGCACGACCAGCTCGCGCATGACCACGATCTCTTATGGCAAGGATCGTCCGACGGCGACGGGTGAAGGCGAAGATGTCTGGGCCCAGAACCGTAACGCGATCACGTCGGTTCAGTAATTTTTTCGGGACGGCTTGTTTCATCAGGTTGATGGCCGGACGGATGCGAAAGCGTCCGTCCGGCCTTTCCTTTTTGTGGGATGGCGTTCATCCCTCACATGTTTGACGCCTTTGCTGGATGGGCTAAACCCGAGAGATCGCAGATGGATGCAGTTCAATGCTGACATCCTGTTGGCCGGAACAATGCCAGAGGAGACGGCTTAAAGGCCGCACAATGCTCGTGATGACAGCACTCGTTCAGTCTTTTTGTCGTTTCCGCCGCATGTCCGGTCTGTTGGCCGCTACAGCCCTTCTCGGGTTGCTTCCTCTGACGGCACACGCCCAGATGACGAGCCGCGAAGGGATCGAACTGCAGAATCAGATCATGGATCTGAAGCAGCAGCTTTCTCAGGTCCAGAGCGGGGGAGGCTCGTCTTCGGTTCTGGCGCCTCCCGTGGCGCAGGGTGCGTCCCAGACAAGTGGTGCGAGTGGTGATCTGGTCGCTCAGCTTGTGGATCGTGTGAATACGCTGGAGGAGCAGCAGCGTGAAATGCGGGGACAGATTGAAGATCTGACCAATCAGCTCAAGGAAAAGAGCGCGTCTCTTTCCAAGCAAATGAGCGACATGCAGTTCGCGGCACAGAATGGCGGTGGTGCTGTCGCTGGAGGCGCTGCTGCTGCGGCAGCTTCTTCACACGCGGCGTCTTCTTCGTCGTCTCATGATGAAGCGGCTGCCAGCACGCCTGCGAATTATCTCAAGGCCGGCCACGATGCGCTGCTCAAGCGCGATTACGCTGGCGCGCAGGAGAATGCGGAATCCGCGATTGCGCATGGCAAGGGAGCCACGAAAGTCGAAGGTCAGTATCTGCTGGGACAGTCCCTTGCGGGCCAGAAGCAGTATCGGCAGTCCGCTGTTGCTTATTACGATGCCTATCGCTCCTCTCCCAAAGGCAGCAAGGCACCGTTCGCGCTGCTTGGCGTGAGCGCTTCTCTGATATCGCTTGGCGACAAGAAAGCAGCCTGTCAGGCGCTGGACAAGCTGAAGACGGAGTTTCCGTCGGCCAGCGAGCAGGTGTCTCATTCAGCCAGCGTCTTTCGCAAGAAGGCGTCCTGTTCCTGATATGTGTGGGAGATGTGTGACGGGGTGACAGAGCAACCTGTTACTCCCGAACAGTTTCGTGATGTCATGCGCGGCCTTGGGCCGTGGCTTCCCGACACGTCGGATGCGCCTCCCGTTGCTCTCGCCGTGTCCGGTGGAAGCGATTCCCTCGCGATGGCATGGTTGGCCAGCCATTGGCGCAGGCATTTGCTTGCGCTGGTGGTGGATCATGGCCTGCGTGAAGAATCGGCTCGTGAAGCTGAAATTGCGCGTCAGACGCTTGAAGGATTCGGGATTACGACATGCGTCTTGCAACTGACAGACCTGCAAGCTGGCCCCGGAATCGCGAAGCGGGCGCGGGATGCACGATATGAGGCTCTGATCGCGGCGTGCCGGAAAGCAGGGTGCGTCGATCTTCTCGTTGCGCATCAGGAAGACGACCAGGCTGAAACGGTTGTCATGCGGCAAAGACGCGGCGAGGGACTGGGACTGGCGGGTATGGCCCGCATTACGGAACTGGCGGATATTCGGCTGGTGCGCCCGTTGCTGGGAGTCTCTCGCATGGCTCTACGTGCTACATTGAGGCGTGCCGGGGTCAACTGGTGCGAGGATCCTTCGAACGCCAACCGCAAGGCCGAGCGAGTAAGGGTAAGGCAGAATCTGACGGAGCAGGCACGGACTGAGGCCATCGGACTTTCCAGAAAAATCGCGATCAGACGGATGCAGCAGGCCGGAGAGAGTGCGGCATGGCTTGCTGCAACTGGGTGTTTGCCGTTCCCCGGATGGGTGGCGCTTGGGGAGATCTTGCCGTCTTTTTCTACGCTGGCGGCCCTTATCCGCACGATCGGGGCGCGTCCCTATGCGCCTTCCCGTGCGTCGGTGGAGGCTGCGATTGCTGCAAACCGACCGGTAACCCTAGCGGGGATAAGATTGCTCCGCGCACGTCCTCTGCCGGGATTGGAGGAGGAATGGCTTATGGTGCGCGAAGAGGCCGCCATGGAGGCTGCTCTACCTGCCCGGGATGGTGTTTGCTGGGATCGGCGGTTTACGTTGCGCGCAGGGGCCATACCGTCAGATCTATTTGTGGCGGCAGCAGGATGGGGACTGCCTCGGTCGTTGCGTAGGGGGTGGCCCGCAGTGGCCTGTGCGACGCTTCCGGCATTATGGCGGGAGGGGCGGCGCGTGTGTGTGCCGCATCTGGGGGTGTGCGAGGAGGAGAGTCTGAAAAACGTGACATTCGACCTCGTTCCGCCTGTGCCAGTGACCGTGACAACGCGCTGGGATTGATGGCGGACAAGGGCGCATGAACACATATTTAATACCCGCGCCACTTCCATGCAGGACGTGCGCCCCCAATCTCTAAGGCACGGGATTGCAATCGCCGCCCGAAACCGGTCTGATAAAGGCTTTCAGGGGCGTTCTCCTCACGCAGGAACAATATGGAACGGACAAAGTGATCAACAATTTCGGACGCAATCTCGCCCTGTGGGTGTGCATCATCGTTCTCCTGCTGTTCCTGTTCAACATGTTCCAGCCGGGCAACGTTCAGCATGCGGCTCAGCAACTTGCCTATTCCGACTTCGTAGCGGACGTGGATCATGGACGTGTGCGTTCCGTGACCATTCAGGAGCACAACATTTCCGGCACGTTGTCTGACGGCACGTCGTTCGACACCTATGCTCCGCAGGATCCGGGTCTCGTGTCCCGTCTGACGGGCAAGGGCGTGGAGGTTGTGGCCAAACCGCTGGAGGCCGAGGGCAATCCTTTCCTGCGCTATGCACTGAACTGGTTCCCGTTCATCCTCATCGGTGCGGTGTGGATCTTCATGATGCGGCAGATGCAGTCGGGTGGCGGCCGAGCCATGGGCTTTGGCAAATCCCGTGCCCGTATGCTGACCGAGAAGCAGGGACGTGTGACCTTCGCCGATGTTGCGGGCATTGATGAAGCCAAGGGCGAACTCGAAGAAATCGTTGAGTTCCTCAAGGATCCGCAGAAATTCACCCGTCTGGGCGGCAAGATTCCCAAGGGCGTGCTGCTCGTCGGTCCTCCCGGTACCGGTAAGACGCTGCTTGCGCGTGCCATTGCAGGTGAGGCGAACGTCCCGTTCTTCACTATTTCCGGTTCGGATTTTGTTGAGATGTTCGTTGGTGTGGGTGCGTCCCGTGTCCGCGACATGTTTGAGCAGGGCAAGAAGGCTGCGCCATGCATCATTTTCATTGACGAGATCGACGCGGTGGGCCGCCATCGTGGCGCCGGCCTGGGTGGTGGCAACGATGAGCGTGAGCAGACGCTCAACCAGATGCTGGTGGAGATGGACGGCTTCGAGAGCAATGAAGGCGTGATCCTTATTGCCGCGACCAACCGTCCTGACGTGCTCGATCCTGCTTTGCTGCGTCCGGGTCGTTTCGATCGTCAGGTCGTGGTGCCGAACCCGGATGTGAATGGGCGTGAGCAGATTCTGCGTGTCCACATGCGCAAGGTGCCGTTGGCGTCTGATGTTGATCCGAAGGTGATTGCGCGCGGCACACCGGGTTTCTCGGGTGCGGATCTGGCCAACCTCGTCAATGAGGCCGCTTTGCTGGCGGCGCGTGCAGGCAAGCGTACGGTGGCCATGAGCGAGTTCGAGAACGCCAAGGACAAGGTGCTGATGGGCACCGAGCGTCGCTCACTGGTGATGAGCGATTCCGAGAAGAAGATGACCGCTTATCACGAAGGCGGTCATGCGCTGGTCTCGATCCTGACGCACGGCACGGACCCGGTCCATAAGGCCACGATCATTCCGCGCGGTCGTGCGCTGGGTATGGTGATGAGCCTGCCGGAAGGGGACCGTTACTCCAAGAGTCGTGCCAAATGCGTGGCCGAACTTGATCTCGCCATGGGCGGTCGCGCCGCGGAAGAAATCATCTTTGGCCCTGACAATGTAACCAGTGGTGCTTCCGGCGACATCAAGATGGCGACCGATCAGGCCCGCCGGATGGTGACGGAATGGGGCATGAGCGAGAAGATGGGCATGATCGCCTATGGCGATAATGGTCAGGAAGTGTTCCTTGGACATTCGGTCACGCAGAACAAGAACATCTCGGAAGAGACGGCGCGAGAGATCGATGCCGAGGTCAAGAAGTTGATCGACGCCGCCTATGATCGGGCACGTAATCTGTTGATTGAGCATATTGAGGAATTGCACCGCCTGGCGGAAGCACTCCTTGAATACGAGACGCTGAGCGGCGAGGAAATCCGTCAGATTCTGCGTGGCGAGGCGATCGAGCGTGTCGAGGTGGATGACACCATGCCGGAAAATCGGCGCGCTTCGGTGCCGCCGGTTATCAATCAGCCGGGAGCGGGCGGTGCGCCTCCGGCTTCGGTCGGGGATGCATCTCCCCAGCCGGGTTAAAGGGGCAGTTTCTGAAAAGGCCGGAGTGGGATGTGTCCCGTTCCGGCCTTTTTTCGTTTCCGTGTCGCTTGGTTGGGATGAACAGGAATGAACGATCTGCGTCTGGTGGAACCGGCTGGGCTGCTAAGGGGGACGGAGGCGGCCGAGGCAATCACCGCAGGTGTGGCCTTACCGCTGGCGGGTGGAAAGACAGCTTTCTCGCTGGTGTCCCTGATCGAGCGGGATGGAACAAAAAGCGCACCGAGGCCGGTGGACCGGATTCCCGCTTCGTGGTTGCCGGAACTGGAGATCGTAACAGCGCCTCCTTCGCAGGCGGGATTGCCTTCAGGGGCGATGGTGATGGGGATCCTTAATGTCACGCCGGACAGTTTCAGCGATGGAGATCAGCATCGCACTCCGGAACGGGCCGTAGCACGGGCGCAGCAGATGCAGCAGGCCGGTGTGGCCATTCTCGATGTGGGGGCGGAAAGCACACGGCCGGGCGCTGTGGTCGTGTCTCCCTCCGAAGAATGGTCGCGGCTGGAACCTGTGCTGGCCGAACTGGTCGGTAAAGGGATTCTTGTTTCAGTGGACACCCGTAACGCCCGCACCATGGAAGCGGCGCTGGATATGGGGGTGATGCTTATCAACGATGTGAGTGCGTTGGCTCATGATCCCGAGGCGTTGCCGCTGTTGGCGCGACGCACCTGCCCGGTCGTGCTGATGCATATGCGGGGTACTCCGGAGACGATGAAGGCGCTGACGGACTACAGGGACGTAGCCGTAGATGTGGTACGGGAACTGCGCGATCGAATTGCACAGGCGGAGCAGGCAGGAATTGAGCGCTCCCGTATCCTGATCGACCCGGGGATCGGGTTTGCCAAGACGGCCGAGCAGAATGCGGAGCTTCTGCGGCGGTTGCCTATCCTTGCCAATCTTGGCTGTCGCGTCGTTCTGGGTACCTCACGCAAGCGCATGATCGGCACTTGGGCTGGCGTGGCTGAGCCGATGGCGCGCGATCCGGGCACCATCGTTACATCTTTGCCCGGGCTTGATCTGCCCGGGACGCTGCTCCGGGTCCATGACGGAGCGGGGATGGTGCAGGCCATGCGTGTGTGGGAAGCAATGGCTGGTGGTGCTGTTCAGATGATGTAGTCGATCGGTGGGAGCGTCTGATCCATTGTCAGCGACGGCATGCCTTTCAGGCGGGTGCCGACCTTGCGGGCAGGATTGCCGACCACGGTGGTATAAGGAGGCACCGCTTCCAAAACGATCGAACCTGCGCCGATCTTCGCGCCTTCACCCACCTCGATTGCCCCAAGTACCTTGGCGCCAGCTCCAATCAGCACCCCGCGGCGGATCTTCGGATGACGGTCTCCGGCATGTTTGCCAGTTCCACCAAGGGTCACGCCCTGAAGCAGGGAGACGTCGTTCTCAATGATGCTTGTTTCGCCCACGACGATTCCGGTTCCGTGATCGAACAGCAGACGTCGGCCGAGGCAGGCGGCGGGGTGGATGTCCACGGCAAACAGTTCTGAGGCCCGGCTTTGGAGATGGAGAGCCAGATGGCGACGGTCGCAGTTCCAGAGCCAATGCGCCACCCGATAGCACTGGATGGAAAGAAAGCCTTTGAAAAACAGGAACGGCGTCACGTAGTCGGGGCAGGCGGGATCGCGCTCGCGAATGGCGACGAGATCGGCCGCACCTGCTGCGAGGGCATCGGGTGTATCCGCATAACAGGCCAGCACCAGATCGGTGAGATTTTGTGACGACACGTAATGATCGCCCAGCTTGCGTCCGATCAGTGCGGAGAGCGCATCAGCGAAACTGGCGTGATTGGAAATTCCGGTGGCCAGCAGCCCCATGACCAGCGGATCGCAGCAAACGCGAGCCTCGACGATCATCCGTTCCCAAAGAGTGGTCAGATTCACGGCTGACGTGGTGAGGTCAGGCTGTGTCATGCGGGCGTGTTTCCTGGCGATGAGGACAAAAACCCCATCCGCGGGGTAGGTGGGGTAATCAACAAATGTGTGTCTAGATCGTTTCTCTGAAAGAGCGCAATTACCGGTTCGGATTGGGTGCCGTCCGGATGTTGCGTGGGTTTCCTTCGTTTCCGTGTGTCAGACGGGATGCACTGAGGGCCGCCGCAAAGGCTGCGCAGAGAGCGGCGATGTTGAGGCAATCCTGTGTTCCGTTGGCGGTGAGACGCAACGTAAGGGCGGTTCCGATACCCCCGAGCGTCTGCCCCCCCTGCCGCGAGACCTGCACCATTCCGCTCGCTCCCCCTTCGCGTCCGGCTGCGGCTGAAAGCAGCATGGCCCGATTGTTGGGAACCTGAAAAATGCCGAACCCCAGTCCGGCCAATCCCACTCTCCAGAGAACGTCGAACGCGCTTGGTGTGTCGGGCAGCAGGCGCAGCAGGATGAAACCGGTCATCGTGCACAACAGACCAAGGGAAGAGAGAATGCCGGCTGGAATGCGATCGGCGAGAGGGCGTGTGACCGAGGCTGAAGCGATCAGGCCAAACGCCCATGGCAGCATCATGAGGCCAATGGTTGTGGCGCTCCAATTGTAGTGATCGTGCAGCGCGAAAGGGAAGGAAATGATGAAAAAGTTGGAACTGACATAGCCGCACAGGCCGACGAGAAAAGCCGTGCGGAAACTGCGCCCGCGAAGAAGATCGACAGGGAGGATCGGGAGTGCGCGGCCATGTTCACGGCGGATAAGCATCAGCAGCGTGAAGAGCCCCCCAACAAGAAAGGCTATCGTGAGGGTGATGCCATCGGCATGAGCCACACCATTGCCGGCCAGCCCCAGTCCGAAGAATGACAGCATGCATAACAGGGCGCCCCACGGATCGGGCATGTCGCCCTGTCGCGGAGTACGCGGCAGCGACGTGGCGGCAAGGAACAGGGTAAGCAGTCCAAGCGGCAGGTTGATCCAGAAGAGCCATGGCCAGTCCGCTACGGCCAGAATGAGCCCTGCCACCGTGGGACCGAGCGCCATTCCCAATCCTACGATCAGTGTGTTGAGGGCGACGCCTTTTCCGAGTTCCTTGCGGGGGTAAATAAAGCGGATCAAGGCTGAGGTGACCCCCAGCATGCAGGCGGCACCGAAGCCCTGGAAGGCGCGAGCGCAGGTCAGGACCGGCAGAGAAGGGGCAAGAGCACAGCCGCACGACGCGAGCATGAAGATTACGACGCCGCCCATGCAGACGCGTTCATAACCGAGCCATGCGCCGGCTGCGGCGAGCGGCAGGATGGAGGACAGACTGGCAAGTTGGTAGGCGTTGACGATCCAGACAGTATCGGACGCGGAGGCGTGAAGATCGGTTCCCATTGCCGGGAGGGCGACATTTGCAATGGCGTAGTCGATCTGAGCGAGGAGAACGGCCAGGCATACGGCGATAATAGCCCTCTGACGGCCGGGCTTCGGCATGCCGTCAGTAGGTTCGGAAGAAATGGCGCTCATGCTTGTCATATCTCCGGCCATGTCTCGGGATGACGTGGATTCACCCGGACAGGCACGGGAGAGGAAAGATGAGGAACGATCAGGGCTGCGTTCGAACGCTTTTCAGGCCGTCCTTGTAGCCCAGCGTTTCCCACTGTTCCTTTTGACTGAGATGCCGGTTGGCGGTGGTAGTGTCATCGCCGAACCATGAGCATCCGGCGAGAGAAAATCCGCAGAGAACGACCCAGGCAACGCGCTTCATGTCCGATTCAGGCCTCCGAGTGATAATTGGAGAGACCATGCCCCAGAAAGCGGTTGCAGGCGAGTGGGGGTATGAAGATCAGTGAATGACACCGCAGGCAATGCGGTCGCCTGCTCCGCCGATTGGCTGGGTGGTGTAGTCATCTGGTTTGGCATGAATAACCAGAGACGATCCGTCCGCATCAAGGAGGGCAGGGCGGTTATCTTTCCCATGCAGCGAGACAAGAGTTGTGTGGAGTTCGACGGTGGCCGTTCCATCGGATGCCACGAACAGATTGGGGAGATCGCCATCGTCGTTTGCTGTGGGGTTCAGTAATCCGTGCACCACTGGCGAAGCTGCGTGAACGTGTGAACCGGCGCTTGTGAATTTCGGTGGTGTGCAGACACCTTTTTCATGGAAATGCAGGCCATGCCACCCCGCCGGAAGATGCGTGGCTTCGATGCGCAGGAGGACGCCGGTCGGCGTTTCCGTTAGATGTGCGGTTCCATGATTAGCGCCATCTGTTCCGATGAGAGAAGCGGAAGCTTCGTCCGCGGCGTGAGCAAACGGTCCGAGGACCGTCAGGCCGAGGGTGAAGGCGGCAAGCAAAAAAGAGGGACGGAACAGGGTCATTCGGAGCGTCCTTACTGACGATGATTTCAGCGGACAGAAGAATGGCGTAATCTAGAACGAGTCGCAATACGATGATGTGGTGCTATCTCGGCTTCGTGATAAACGGAAGATATTTACTACAGAGGGTGTAAAGTGCAAAAAAAACGCGCTTTGAAATGGATAACCCTACCAGTAAATATTGAACAAATAGAATTTCTTAATGTAATAATCTTTTTATATTAATAGAGTATGCTACAAGATGATGCAACTCTATAGACGGAAATAATCACTTAAGGTAATTGGGTCACGTTGACGAAATATCTGATCCAGAGCCTTACGGCGGTGAGATTGAGGAAGCTCATGAAGGACAAGACGGTCTTGTCGTAGAGGGTTGCGATAAGGCGCATCTGCTTGAGGCGGTTGAACATATGGCTTCGGTCCTAGTAGCGTCTTCAATCTGTTTGCTGAGGAACACTGTGGCCTGTGCATGATGGAATGACCGGCAGGATCCCATGAATCAGCAGACTCTGGCGGAAACTGTCGCTGTCATACTCCGCTCGGCCAGCATGACTCCGGCGTTTGGGACAAACAATTCCATCAGGGCACCCACAGTCTTGTAGTCCGAAACCTGTCATCCGGTGAAAATAAAACCAAAAGGACGTCCCTGATTGTCACATCGGACATGGACCTTGTTCGTAAAGCCGCTGCGTGATCGACCCAAAGCCTCCGAATAAATCCCCCTTTGTGTCCGTGGTCTGTGAAAGGGGTACGAACCACGGTGCTGTCGACCTTGAGGTTTGAGATTACGCGCACTGGATTTTCTCCGTAAAAAAAGCCGCTCCAAAATGGAGCGGCTTTCGGTCAAATGAACGAGGATATGGTGATCAACTCACCGTATTGGGCGATGCGACAGTCCATGTGAACGACTGCACATCATCGGGGAAGGTCGTGGCACCTGTCGGACCATTTCCAAAGTTGACCCCCATGAGTTCCTTGCCAGTGCCGTCGAGCATCTTGGCGGAGAACAGATTGACCACCTGTGTCGCAGGATTGGTCTTGACGCTGTTTGCCACCACGACGTCATTGGCGATGTTATCTGCCACTGAACTGCTGGAAAGCGTCACGGGTGTGCCGATAATGGCGTCTTTCGTGCCGTCATTCGAGAAGAAAGTGGCCGTTCCTGCGGGATAGGTCAGGCCGTTCGCTCCCGTAACGGCTGCTGTGCCGTTATTGAGGAATACACCACCACGAAAACGACCGTTTACAAGCAGGTTATCCGTTACTGCTCCGCTGGAAGTCCACGCAGACTGCGTTTTCGAACCATCGCCGTAGGATACGCCGAACGCTCCTCCTTGGCCGTAGATTAAAGAAACGCCACGTCCCACCGATGCATTGGTATTCCATGCTTTGTTGGATCCAAACAGGACAACATTCGAGCCTGTCTTATCGCTCCAACTCAGTGTGGAAACTGCCATATCCACGCGGATTTCTGTTCCCGTAGTGATCCCTAATGGGCCTGGCGTTTGTCCCCAGGCTGATCCCGAATTGCCGTTTCCGACAAGAGCATGTTCAGGAATGGTATCGGCTTTCGGTGTTGCCGACTGTTCGGTGGCCCATGTAGTGCCCACCGAATTAGTCGCTCCTACCTTTACGAAAATCGCCGTTCCATTGGTTCCAGTGATCTGCACCGATCCAGGTGCAGTGATTGCTGGAGAGAATGTCGCAGTCTCACCACCTGACGTGGCACCGTACGTGATCGGATGTTCAGTAATCGCGGCGCCACCATTGTCACTGGGAGCGGAGACATCGACCTGGACATATCCGTCGCCCGCTGTCAGCGTGAATGTCGGTGCTCCCGGAGCCTGAGCTGTAGCAGTGGCGATCACGTTGGTGGAGGACGGGTCATTCAGACCATCATCATTGGTTGACGTGATCTGCGCCGTTCCTTCCGCAGATGGCGTAAACGTTGTCTCCACGGCGTTTCCCGAACCTGCGCTCAGGACAACCGGATTTTGAGAGAACACTCCCGCAAGACTACTCGTAAGCATGATATTCACGTCTTTGGCTGGGGGATGATCCGGTGCCACCGTGAGCGTTACCGCGCTGTTGACAAGAACCGTCTGACTGTCTGCCGAGACCGTGTAGGTGGTCGCTGTAGTGGCCGCCATCACCGTATCGCCGTATGTCAGACGACCGTCGAACCATTCAATCAGATAAGGAATGGTCGAGATGGAGTTTGTTCCCCATGCAGACTGGTCTGCAGCGATGGCAGCGGGCCGCATGGACTTGAGATATCTGCTGACAATTTTGCGAAAATTGTCCGTTGTCAGCACGCTGTTCTTACGCAGTTCCAGCCAGCGCGCACCAATCTGCGGCGCAAAATATGTCCAGAATGACTGAAAGACAGCATCCTGTGCGAAAGGATTGCCTTCCTGCGTTGGAGACTGGCCCGTCGTGTCCCAGTAAACGCCAAGACTTTCATCCAGATCGTAAGCATACAGTGACCATATGCCCGTGGTAGCGGTGGCGTTATGCGAGCCCAGCATGACATTGTTGGAGACGCTATCGAAAGATCCAACAGCCCAGCAGAAAATCGCATAGTCGATCCATGAGTTCAGATCGATATACTGCGCATAACTAGCCCAGTTTGACGATGTCGTCTTGCAGGAGGCTAACCACGTCAGAAGTCGCGCCGGAACTGCATTGTTTGGTGACGATGGCGAGGAGTATTCCCAATACTTTGAAAAATAGCTGCTGGAGCCATTTGACCACAGATCGGTAGGACCATGCTGCGGCTGCAGCAGATAATGCGCCGCGTTGCTGTCATCCATAAGATAGGTGTCGTTCGAATTGTTCGAGCGCCACATATACTGACCGAGGAATGTAGGAGCCGTCGCGGCGTCAGTGGTCCAGTAGAGTTCAACAGGAATTTCGTCACATGAAAACAGAGGATTACCGAAATTGGTCGTGGACGCATCCTCGTATGCGCTTTCAGGCGCAATGAGATTTTCTGGATAATCGTAGGCACGTCGGATTTGACGCCACAGTTCGAGGCAGACTGCTTCGCGGATCATTGTGCGATCCATTGCGGTGCCGCCACCTGTGTCACCGTTGGGGATTGTCCCGTAGGCCTTGAGATCAATGGACGTGCTATCTGGCCAATCACCAAAACGGATTGACACTTTGGAACCAGCCGGATTTTTCGGTTTGAATTTCCAGTTGTGCTTGGTGGCGTTTGCCGAGGTCTGGCCCTGTACGGACATGTTGGTCAAACCGGTTCCTTGATCCGCATAGAGCACCGAATTACCATCAAGGATTGCCAGCGTTACCTGTTCATCCGTTCCCACAGTCGGTAGAGCAGAGCCAATTGCCACAAAACGAAGACAGCCCGATTTGGGGCGGCCAACAGGCACTGTAGTTTCAGTGGACAAAAGAGAAGACACGAACGAAGGAATGCCCGCATTTGCGATATCTTCGCCATCATAATGCATCAATACAGACAGGCCATCCACATTTCGTACGACGGGAATTAAGTCGCCGCTTTGCGGTACTGTCACATCAGTCTCGCTAATTTCTGTCATGGTGTGATCTTTTCTTGATTTACTGTTACGTTCTCTCCGTTCACCTGGAGAGCGTCAGTATCAGTATCAGTATCAGTATCAGTATCAGTATCTGTCCCTGCGCCCGTTGCGACATTATTCAGACGAAAAATCGCGAAGGTGCCGTAGCCCTCGGCCATCGGGTTGCCCTCAATGTCGAAACTGGCTTTCCCCTTCTGGTTCTTTCTATCTGTGTTGATTGTGCCGTTGCGCAGGGCGGTATTGGTGAAGACTGAGGTGGAACCCGTTGCCTTGATCGTCGGCATGGAAGATCTGATCGCCTGCATTCGAGATGTAGGGGACGAACAGATCCAGATTAGCCGCGTCGTTGCGGATACGCACTAGCTCTACAGTTGCGTTTTATGGTGAGTTCTGAATCTATGGATCACCATGATTCAGGATATAATGACTGGTGGAGCGTCAGTTGAAGAGACGCTGGAATTGTGGGTGTTCGCGCTTCTGGCAGCAAAGGAGCGGATCACGCCGCTGTTTACGCAGAATCGTGTTGCGTCTTTTGCATGTGCCTTTCTTGATGTCCTGATTGGCAACGAACCGCGCAAGACGGGATGGATGCGTGCGGAAGCTGCAAGGAGATCCTAGTCCTAGGCTCACATATGTATTGTATCCTGTGGCCCGGATCTACTTGGCCGCGCTTTCATCGCTGTCATAAATGAAGCCAAGCACACGAGCGCGCTCTTCCGCATTCTCCGCAAGGGGCGTCAGCACGGGCTGGTAGTAGCGGTTCAGGCTTTTGAGGTCGCGGTGGCCGGTCACGCGGCATAAATCGAGCGGATTTGGAAACAGATGGGCCAGTCGCGAGGTCGCTTCGTGCCTCAGGTCGTGAAGACCGGCCCGCTTCACCATCCGGCCGTCCCTTACTGAAAAAGCACGTTCGTCGCCAACATCGAAAATCAGATCCTCGGGTGATGGCGGAGCGTCGAACGAAACGAGTTTCTCACGAAGCAAAGCCTACGCGCCGGGCATCAGGCGCCGGATTTCGGATCCTCGCTCTTCCGCGAGATGGATGGTCTTGGTGTGAGCCAGACTGATGGTTCTTGCTGTGAGGTCGACGTCACACCAACGCAAGGAAGCCGCTTGACTCAGGCGAGTGGCCTGCTCGACGGACCACCTGACGAGCCACACATCATCAGGATGGGTGTCTGATCTCACAGCGTCCAGCAGACGCTCATACTCTCCGGCAGGCTCGCGCTCCTCTGGCGAGACACTCCCTACGGGACAGGCTGTCTCTTCCAGCCTGCGATTGCGCTTCCGGTCGGCTCCGGCCGGTCGTTTGATCAAACGTCCTGAAGCTGGATTTTACGGCAGCGGCACGTCCCACTCAGACATTGCATGTTGCAGAATAGATGCGAGAAGGTTGAGGCGTTTCACAACGGTCGCGGGGGGCATATCTTTCGCCTGCCTGTCCCGGAAACCTCTGACAGCCGCGATCGTCAGACGGGAGAGTTTCAGGCCAGCGATCGTGTCGCGGAGCAGCGAAGGGATATGATCAGTGCGATCGCGCTCGCGATGAGCTCTGCACTCATCTCAATATCGCTCGATCAGCGTTCACAGCACGACACCGTCCAGAGCCCGAACGTCGATATTGCGGCCCTCGCGAACCTTGACCGAGGTCTCTTCAAGCCATGCACGGGCGAAACGGGCTGTATCGAATGTTCTGACGATCCGCTGGCCATTGACCAGTTTGCGTGCCCGATACTGCTTTGGCCCCCGGCAACTCACGCCATCGGGCCGCGGACGTCCTGTCGCAGGATCGTTGACATTCTCGGCGGATTTTGTACGGGCCATGAGACGAACTCCGAAGGAGGACGGAATCGCCATTGGTCCAGAATCGCCACTTAATTTTTGGGTGGGATAGAGCGCTTTGCCTGTAAGCTGCTGATAGCATTGCCAAATAAAATTGGCGTCCCGTACGGGATTCGAACCCGTGTTGCCGCCGTGAAAGGGCACAACCTATCTTTGAGTTTCAATGAGTTGTGCGATCCATGCGCGGAAAGCGTGATATCTAAAAGCGCGGTTAGACACGGGATGCAGGTCCATTGATGGTCATATGAACATCAACGTTTTTGCGAACGAATGACTATTCGGCGATAGGTTGCTTAGAGCCAATCACCCGCAGCTTAGAAGGACCGTGGTTTATATTGCAAAACAAAGATATAGTTTGCATGTGATGAGCGAAAATAGACGCGGAATTTCCTCATCGATGCAAACTGTATTTTAGACGCATCCTCTCACAACTGGCCCACACGCGGCATTTGGCCCTTCGAGGGTAGCACTAGGGCCAGAATAGGCGATCCGCGTCACTACTCCGTCCTGCACCGTGGCTGTGACATGGCACGTTCCGTGACCGCCTAATGACAGCTCAAACGAAAACGGCGTTTTCAGATCCAGAGGCCCCTGAACCGGCTGATCCTGCCGCCAGACCAGAACCTCCTGTCCATCGCGGATCTCGTCCTGGTCTGGCACACCGGCGCATGAGACAAGGTCTGCCCGCGTGTGGCCGATCAGATCATGCCGGGCACGAGAGGGCAGGGAAGAGCAACCCGCCTGTAAACCGAGAAGCGCCGACATCACGCATAATCGGCCGATCTGACAAGCAGACCGACCGTTTCGTAAACCTGCCAACTTGCGTAAAGGCGCAAGTTTCCTCATCGCCCCGTATCCTTTGTGCTGTCGGCGGCGAACGGATCCGCCCGCCGCTTCGCCCGCAGCATGGCCAGCGCCATCCCGAACGACGCGGCAATCGAAGCCACACCGGTCCCGATCCAGAACCACCAGTGCGTGAACAGTTCAGGCATTGGCGAGATACGCCGCGTTCTCCGCGCGCAACGTCTCCCAATCCTGCCCGTTGAGCATTCCTGACGCTGGCTTGAGCTGCGGCCACGCGATCGCATGCACTTCATCCATCCGCGAGCGTACCCATCGCCATGTGGCCTTCTGGATCGTGCCCCATGTGAGGATGGAGACCAGATCCGTGTCGCCGGTGCCGGTGTAATCCCACAGCAGCGCACAATGGCCGCCCGCGCTGCCCGGCGTCGTGTCGCCCCG
The DNA here is from genome assembly GCF_019083805.1 of Acetobacter estunensis. GTDB lineage: Bacteria > Pseudomonadota > Alphaproteobacteria > Acetobacterales > Acetobacteraceae > Acetobacter > Acetobacter estunensis_A. The sequence goes on along the minus strand of NZ_JAHRDV010000001.1, from coordinate 53,771 downwards.
GCCTGCAGGCACGTCCGTGTCCCAGACCGAGGCAAGCGCCCCGAGTTCCGTGGTCCACATATCGGATTCCGACAGCAGGAAGCCGCAATAGACCGGTCCGAACGCGGCCATGCAGAGGCGAGCGGCGTTCAGATCCGCCACCTCCATCGTCCCCCAGAGCGGGAACAGGGTCTGCGTGGCCAGCGCATAGCCATCGCGAGCAGCCGTCGCCAGAACATCCAGTTCCACACCGCCCTGATCGGTCGAAGGATTGTCCGGCACATAGCCGGTGCTGAGCGAGTAGAACGCGACCGCTTCGTCCGTGGTCACGTCCACCTGAAAACCGCCGCAGGCCGACTGGGCACGGAACGAGTTGGCCAGGCCAACAGACGTGCAATCGCCGATCGTTCCGTTGCCCAGGAGCAGCGGCGCTGGATCAATGTGGTCACGGATCAGGCGAAGCGGCGCAGCTCGCTGCATGAACGATAGGCGTGTGAGCTTGGGCGCGCGCGGATCGTGCCGCGCAGGGCGTTTGCCAAGGGCGCGGGTCACCATACGTTGGCATCCTCGTTGCGGGCACGGAAATAGCGCTCCATCTCGCGCTTCAGTCGCGGCTTGTTTCCGGCCAGTTCCCATGCCTGCCAGACGTTGCGCTTCAGATCCTCATCAGGATCGAAATCGTTGCTCGTCAGGATGTCCCATCGGCTCTGATAGGCGCGGTTTGTCTTGGAGCCGTGGAAATGATGTTCGATCGTGCCGTAGAGTGCGCCGATATTGCCATTGATCGACGCCAGTGCGCGGTTCTGCCAGCGCAACACGTGCCGCTTGTAGCTTTCCGAGACATTCCCCGGATAACTCTCCGCTGCCCGACCGATTAGGCCAAGCGCCATATGGTGATCGCCCGATCCCAGCGCGCCGATATCGAGTAGGCCGCCGACGCTTTCCATGGCACGACGGGTAGCGGCCCAGGCGTAGCCCGGGTGAGAGAACTTGTACGGACCGGCCTGCCGGATCGGCTCGTCGTCCATCCACATGCGGCAGAACGAACGATGCAACTGCATGTGCTCGCCATTCGGCCCAAGGTCATAGCAATCCGACCAGGGTTGGATCACATCGAAGAGCTGAAGCGCCTCGACCGTTTCACGCGCCCAATCGGCGCGGCGGAAGAAGATGTCGCTGTCGATCCAGGCCGCGTACTGCCAGTCCTGAGGCAGACGCGAAATGCCGATATTGAGGCAGCGTTCCTTCTCCCATACGAGAGAGTTTGCGCGAACCCCGACATGATTAACACCAGGAATGTCGCACACGAACGGACGGTCGCCGTACTGACATTCAACGACCGTGAGGCGTGCCCCACTGTCCATGACGTGTTCGGCCCAGCGACGATAGATCTGGTCAGGAACCTGCCAACGCAGAGGGTTGGCACGGGCGGTAATGACGTGAAGCTGATGGGCGTGCATTAAAGATACCAAGCTCGAAGGGGAATGGAGATCAGCCAGAAGGCGATGAGGACGGCCGCAATGCCGATGATGAGGGTCATGAGACCCCCAGCACGGCCAGCGCCTGCGCCTCGGTCATGCTCGGCGTCGCGCGCGCAGCCGACGACACGCCGAGCAGCCCACGGAACACGGAGATGATGGTGTCGAGCGCGCTGGACGCGGTTTTGGCATCGGCCAGAACAGACGCGGAGAGCGACGTGCCGGCCCCGCTGATCGCGGCCTCGATGCTGTTCCCGACCTGTTCGATGTCCGCGAGGATACTGTCCACGCGGGTCTTCCAGTTCGTGTCGTTGTAGCTGATCGTCAGCGTGGATCCGGCGGCATCGGAGAACGCGGTCAGGGCGCCGGACAGGGCGGTATCCGCCACGGTGATCGCGGCCATGTAGAGCGAGAGCGCGGGATAGGCAGAGAGGAATGAGGCCACCGTCGCGGCGGCATTGAGCCCGGCCTGTCCGTAGTCTTTCACCTTCGTGACGTTGAGCGTGATCGTGGTCACGCCGTTCGTGGTGCTGGACGTGCAGGCCGCCAGACCGATCGCGCCGACGCCGAGCGCGGAAGAGCGGAGGAAATTGCGGCGGGAGAGATTTTTCATGGGATTGCTCCGGGCATAAAAAAAGCCGCCCGGTTGGGGCGGCTGTCAGATTACGTGTCTTCACGGGGCCGGTGGCTATCCGGCAGGACGTGGGGAGTGGCGCGAGCGGTTACTTCTTCTGCCGCATCATCATGCCGGCATTGATTGCCTGCCCCCAGTTGGCGCCGAGGTAATTCAGCACGCGATACAGGGGCCACAGCTTCGATCCCTGAGGAGGGGCGGGGATCTGTGTGGCGACAATGCCGACAATGCCGACGCCAATCAGCGCAGAGCCGAGCCATCCTGCGTAGGGTGGAGGAAGTTGGGTGATTCCGACGAGGAGCGCTCCACCAAGGGAAGCCGCTTTCGTCGTCTGCACGACCGCCTGCCGTGCACTTGGCGGCGCACTGTTTGAGGGGTCCATTTCTGGCTCCTGTTTTGTTTATTGTTTGTTGTCTCAATATTAAATGCATAGTTTTTGAGACAATTTGGTAAGCTCAGCCTATGTCTTGGCTTCGCAAACTTTATGGCCGTCTTCATCGCGCCCTATTCCCGCGAAAGCGTGCCACTCAACGTCCCACTCAACCCGAGCTTGCTGCGGCGTGGGATGAGGGCTGGAAAGAATGGGATTTTAAAGCGGACGAAGAAGGCCCTCGCTGGCCTCCAGACGTCCGCGATGCATGGCGGAGCGGATGGCAGGCCCGCGAGGATATGGAGCGGGGCAATTGGTAGAAGTGCCTCGGTGCCCAGAGGTTAAGGCCGTCCCGGTGTAGGAGCAGTCTATTGGGTGGGAGCGGTTAGGCGGAAGCATTCCATCCAATTGCCCCAGATAGAGAACGAAAAATTATAGCCAAAAAACTTTTATTTATGCTGCTATAACACGTATGAAATTTACCGTATTCTTATAGTGAATCGCTCAAATACATAGTGCCTTCTTGAATGGATTTACTGATCTTTTTTAGTTCAAGCTTAACAGCACTAGGAACGCAAGCGTAATTATCGGCAGTAACATTTAAATCCAAGTCAAAATTATAATCTTTATGCACGGTAAAGGTCACTTTAACAGAAAAGCACCTCGAGCATGTATTTCCGTCTCCTTTTTTTTCGTGAATGCTCTTTATGGAGAATATTGCAGGTGTTATGTTAGTCATAAGTTTCAACCTCATATTACACTAGAACGACCCTTCACAACATCAAGCGTATGAAGGCTAAGAACGCATTATTTCCCATGGTTGAGGAATAGCGCGCTCTTAGCCAATCGTAAGACAGCAGCAGCCACCTAGCCAAGAGGGACTATGTCCTGTCGCGCATCTGTTTTTGACGGGAACAATCACTGTTCCGGTCAACTCCAAGACGCTGCGCGATGAGGGCCGAAGCCCGTCCCATCAAATGATCACGTTCGGAGAGGCAATCGTCCAAGTCGTGCCAGACAACACCTCGTCTGCAAACGTGGTCTGCCCAGCGGACGTAGCGGTCGTGAAATCGACACCGCAGAGTTCCTTGCCTGTGCCGTCGAAGAGCTTCCCAGACCGCATTTTTGCCCCAGTATTGGCGCTGCCGTTCGTCCCGGCGGCGATGGCATTGGACGCCGCCACGTCGGAGATTGTGGTTATCGTCGTCGAGACGAAATTGATCAGAACGTCAGTTGTCCCGTTGTTGTAGAAGAAACTGGCACCGCCCGTCGCGCAGGATAGACCGCCTGTCGTAGTGATCGCTGCACCTGAGAGGTTCAGCAGCCCCCCGCCAACAAACCGTCCGCCGATAATCGCGGTATCCGACAAGCTTTTCGCCGCCATCCAGCACGATTGTGCCGCACCATTTCCCCACGCAAACCCGAATGCGCCGCCTTGCCCCCAAACCAGTGATGCGCCCGCTTTGGTGGTCATGGAATTAGCGCCGTTCGAATTGCCGCCCGAATTGCAGCCGAACAGGATCACGTTGTTCGACGTAGAGGAGTCTGTGTAGGTCAGCGTCGGAACATCCATATCAACACGAATCTCAACAGCGTTGGTGATCCCCAACGGTGCTGGGGCATTTGTCCACGCCGACCCGGAGCCGCCTTCGATTTCCATTTCGTGCAGAGTGGACGCTGCCTCTGGTGTGGCGCTCGCGTCTGTCGCATAGGTGGTGCCGACACTGTTGGTCGCGCCGACTTTGACAGTCGTGGCCGTTCCGTTGGTCAATCCGGTGATCACATAGTTCCCCGGTGCCGTCAGTGTCGTCACGGGGCTGGACGCATCGTTGACTACAATCGGGTATCCCGTGATCGTGGCCCCGCCGTTATTGGAGGGAGCCACGACAGAGACAGTGATCTGTCCGTCGCCCGCCGTCAGCGTGAACGTCGGTGCGGACGACACTGTAGCGGACGCGGCTGGTGTGGTGCTCGCAGGGGAACACTGCGCGCCCTCACCAACGCTGTTCGTTGCCGTTGCCGCGAAATAGACCAGCGTTCCATTCGGCTCCGGCGACTGCACATAGGACACCGCTGATGAACCGTTGGCCGCCACAGTGCCAACTTTCGACAACGCCGATGCGCTTGTGCCGGAATAGATCGTATAGGACGTGACCGTCTGACCGCCATTATTTGCTGGCGGCGTGATATCAATCGTTACCTGCGCGTCTCCCGGCGTGAGTGAGATCGACGGGGCATCTGGGACTGTGCTGGAGAGTGGCGTCACTGTGACCGGATCAGACTGCGCCCCCGATGTGCCGTCCGCATCGATGGGGGTGGCGGCGATATAATAGAGCGTGCCAGCAGTCAGCCCCGTTGCAGCGTAGGTCACAGCGGATGTCCCGTTCGCAGCCACGTCGCCGATTTTTGTCATCGTAGCCGCTGTTGCTCCGGCGTAAACGTCGAACGACGCAGCGGCTGTTCCAGCGCTCGACGGCGTCACCGTGATCGACGCGCCACCGACTGTTGCGACCGCCGAGACTGTGGGGGCGTCGGCAGCAGGCTCGGTGACAACAACGGAGACCTGCGCAGAGGTCGGTCCATCACCACCGACACTGAACGGCGTGAACGTGAGATACACCGTCTCTCCGACACTGAAACCCTCGGGGATGTAGCTGGTCGCATTTCCGGGGATCACGGCAGAGAACGACGTATCTGACGCTGATGTGCCGCCCGTGACGCGGATGCCAGCAATATCGCTGGTCGCGGTCGAGGGGAGCACCCATGAGAAAACAGGATTTCCGTTCGTTGAGACAGCAGCCAGATTGGTCAGCGTGCTCGGCGTCGTGAATGTGCCCGGCGTCGTCACGATGTCAGCCGCAGACCACTCCAGCGTTCCGAACTCGTAGGGCGCGAGCGATACCTGACGGGCCGTCCCGGTAATACCGTCACGCACTACAGCTGTATCCGACACCGTCTGATTATTGAATAGGGCAACAACAATCGACCCATCAGGGCGCATCCCGCAGATATTCTGGATTCCCGCGTAATTGATGCCGTAGCCGGGGCAGGTTGATTTGATGATCCGTGTCCCCGGCGGAAATTTCTCCGCGATGTGCGTGAGGTAATAGTATTCCGGAGTTTCGGTGACGGCCAATGTGGACCGGTTGAAGTTCAGCACACCGTCAAATGTGTTCCCCTTCGTCAGGCTCGCCTGCCACGGGCCGCCGATATCATCAAGCAGCATGTTCCACAGCGTGATGCTGCAACCCCAAGCCCATGCGTTGCCGATGAACATCTCAGGGATCATCATCTGCGCGCGCAGCACAGCCGTGTAGCGTTTGTCCGCGCAGTATTCCGTCATATGGGCGCGGACTGGTTTGTCCGTATATCCGGCCAGTAGGCCGATCTGCTCAGAAACGCTCCCCTCATAGTTGTGAAATGCGTAGTCCTGCACCCACGCAGCGCTGTTCAGCAGCGTCTGTGTGAACCGGTTCTGTTTGGAGCCATCCAGTGCATAGCCCCACGAAACGTCTCCTCCCATAACACGCGTATCGAGACCGGATGCGAGAAGCTGAGCGCCAAGGATGGGAGCAAACGCAGCAAGATTTGCAGCAGACAGGTAAGTGGACGGCCAACTACCGCTGCCAAAATTATTCTCGTTGCCCATTGTGACGGCCCAGATCGGGACACCGTGCGCCTGATAGGCAAGGCAGAATTTGGAGATATAGAGGGCGTAGGCCGCGTAAACCTGAGAGGTCCCAATCAGAGAACCGGCGTCCCATGACGGCCCTTTTCCGGAGTAGGACGTCTTAAACATCAAAGGCGGAGTCCATGCGGAGCCGATGACTTTTACGTTCGGATTTACTTCAAAAACCTCACGAATTACTTTCAATTTAAACAGTTCATCACGACCGAGAGCAAACGTGCTGCATGTCCAGTCGTCGGTTACGTCGTCTGCGATATAGGGAGGCCAATCAACAGCGCGGTAATCGCACGGACCAATCTCCGTCCGCATCGTATTCTGTCCGCCAGCGCCCCAAATTTTGTCATAGAGCGCGAGGCGGTCGGACTTGTTGGGAAAATACGTGAGCAGATTATAGGCCACACTGTCCGTGATAGCGCAGCCAACGCCGATCCACTCCTGAAGTAATGTGCGGGGGTCAACAACGATTTGATTCGAGCCGCCATTGTTCTCGGGGACAGAAAACGCACCGATTTCCTGTTCCGCAATCGGTGCCGTCAGCCCCAAATCCGTTGTTGTGAGTGTCGGCTGAATAACCATGCCGTGCGTAATTTCCGACGATCCGCCTGAGCCACCCGCTCCAACCGCGCCCGGGGGAGCCTGAAACGTGAATGGGGCCAGCGCGGTCCCGTCAGACAAGGACGGGGTAGCCGTCACAGTGCTAGGCTGGCCAGCGACAACAGCACCCTGAGTCACAGAAATCGCGCCAACAGATAGGCCATCCTTTCCCGGAGTTCCGGGATCGGCTGCGGGCAGAGCCAGCGTCAGATTGGTCGCGTCGAACGTAGCACCGGACATAAACGCCGTGGCCACGACATACCCGGTGCCCTCATAGGTCACGTAGTCGCCGACAGCGTAGGCCGTGTTCGCGGCCCATGCACCGCGCGGGTTCCATGCGCCGGATTTAGACGCGTCCTGCAGTCCCTGCAGAACGTCGAGTTCTTTGCCGTCGGCGCCCAGAATGGACAGCTGGTCGATCGTGCCGGTAGCGGCGTCCACGCTTTCGAAAGAAGGCGTGCAGGTACGCATCTTGTTCGTCGAAGATGTGGTTCCAGACATTACGCGCTCGCTGAAATAAGGATCCCACCGTTGCTCTTTGAGCCGGCGGGCGGATTATCGGGATTGGTGGTGTAGGCGATGCCGCCGTTGCTGCCCGTGCCGTAGGGAAGACTGGTGGCGCCCACCTGGAAGACCCCGTTATTGAGGGTCCAGTCAGAAGGAATGGCGTTGGTCGGCGGATCCGTGGCGGCACCCGCGTCGCCGATGCGGATCCACACCACAAAACTCTCTGTGCGGCCTTGGAGCGTCGTCACAGTGACCAGAACACGTTGCCGGTAGCCCGGACTCCCTGATGCCAGCATCAGGACGACCTGCGTCCCCTGATAGACTTTGGCCCAGAGAGAGGTGAGGTCATACGAATACCCCTGAGCGTCCGGGAAAGAAGCAACTGCGGATTTCAGCTGATCGCCTGTTCCCAATAACCAAAGACGAAGGTTCAGAGTGTAGTCCAGCTGAGCCGCTGAGCTTTTCTCCGGCCAGACCGGTCCATCCGGTTCATGGTCGATCAGCGGCCCAATCCACAGGCCGCGCTCTCCTATGCGGGGAGGACGCCTGGATGCTTCCAGCGGATCAATGGTGACCATTCGCCCAGGCCACGGCGACAGGCCGTCAGGAAGAGACATGAGCCGCCTCCATCATGCCAATCGCGGTCTTCGTCCGACGATCCAGCCTGTTGAGCCAGCCTATTCCGAATGTGGGGAAGGCGCCGCAGCTTCGGTAATAGACTTCCTGCAGATCCGCCACATAGAGAATGGCGGCAGAAGCCTGCCCCACGAGGCTGACGTTCAGGACGGCTTTCGTGAGGGGGCCGATGATTCCGTCGACCCTGACGCCGAGTATCCCCTGGAGGATTTCCGCACGCGCTTTTGTAAGTCGCGTCGCTTTAAGGCCCACGCCAACTGCCTGAGCAGAAGCAAGCGTTTCGCGAGAGCGCTCGGCACCGACCAGTATTCCATGATCAAACCCCATCAGATCAAGGCCCGGGTTCAGGCCGTCACCTCCCACAACGTCCCAGTATTTGGCGCGGTAGATGGCAAAAGTTGTCTGGCGTGCCAGATGGAGCATGTCATCGACGGTCACGTCGCGACCCAGCCAGCGTGCCAGCATCCAGGGGGTGATTCCCATATTGGTGCCGATCAACTGGCCATTGGCCCAGTTGCCGGGATCGTTTGGGTTGGCCTGATATCCGCGTTCCTCATTCACGGTGAATGCGGCGCAAGCGTTCCAGTTTGCGGCGGTCATGGCATCATCCAGTGCAATACGTACACGACGCCGGCGGCGATCCCGCCGCCAAGACCCGATGCGCCGGCAATGATCATCTCGCGACGACTGCCCAGCGCATTCAGCTTGTTGAGGATAGCGTCCTGCGTTTTCTCAATTCCAGTGAGGGAGGTCTGCTGGACGCTCTGCAATGTTCGGATTTCCACCACATCGGCCTCAACGCGCTTGACGTCGCCACGCAGCGCATCGAATTCGGGCCGGGTGACGACTGTGTTGGTCTCAGGCATTCAGTGTTCCAGATACGAAAAACCCCGCACGCGGCGGGGCAGGGAAGGTGGTGCTGAAGAACGGAAGATCAGCTGCTCGCAGCAGGCGGAGAATAGATACTCCCTATCGGATATTTTCCGTCTGGATCGGCAATGAGGGCAAGACCATCTCCCGGAGAGTAGGGCGATGATCCATCCCAGTTGATGCGATTCACAACAGACCCAACCGCTTCGGAATCTGCCGCCACAGTTCGATAGACAGCGTATGTGGAAATGGATGCGGTCATGACGTCCTCACGAGTATTCGTAAACAATGACGAGGCCAGGCGCCCCTTTTCCACCGGTCAAGGCTTCGCCACCTTCGGGTGAATAGGTGCCGCTGCCGCCGGATCCGTATCCGGTGCCATCATCACCATTCACGTTTGGCGCGCCGTTTCCACCGCCCGCGCCAAACCGTGAGTTACCGCCGTTCGCCCCAAAGCCAATTGTCTGTGACAACGCGACACCCTCACCTCCGGTGAAATCCCTGATAATTTCGAGCGGCACGACCGATGCAGAATATGTTGGTGCCAGATAGGAGTGACCTCCCGTGGCAGACGGGGCGCTCACCTGATTTAAGCCGGTTCCCGCCGCACCGCCTGGACAGGTAATATAGGAACCGAACGACGAAGAATTACCGACTATACTTGTCCCGTTATAGCCATTCCCGGTTTGGGCTCCGATCGTTACCTCGCAGGAAACGGGGGATGTAATCTTGCCCTTCAGATAGCTTCCTGCGTTTCCGCCTGATCCAACCGAGCATGTTCCTGTCCCGGCCTGCCCGGTGCAACCATAACCCGAACCACCGCCGCCCTGGACTTCAACGATGATGGTATTGGTGCCAGCGGTCGGCGTGTACGTGCCCGATGAGGTGAAAGTCTGGACATTCAGCAGCCGTCCCGGTGCAGCTTTCACCAAGGACTGTACGGCCTGAGCAACCTGTGTCCAGTCGCCTGCTGACGGCGTAATGCCGGATTTTTCAACCAGATTATACAATTCTCCCATGACCATGTTGTAGTGGTACGCAGGGAAAGTGGTGGCACCGACGCCGGCAGCAGCATTGCCATCGGTCGCCCATTGCGCCGTCCCCGACGCAGGCGCGGTATCGCGGTCTGCAATGGCAACTGAATTGGATGCTATCAAAAGATCCATGGGTCAGCTCTCGTAATTGAAAAGAAGGACGGTATGCGCGGGCTTGACGCGCGTGAGTTCGCATTGGAGGACCGTGTCACCCCACGAGGCGAATGGCTTTCCGAACTGGTCGCCAAACGTCAGGCGTGTGATTGAAAAGTTCGGAACATTGACCTGCCAGGTGTAGGCTAGGTCATCACCTCCAAAGGTCATGCCGAACTTGTTCCCGAAGCGAGACGGCGTGAACTCCGTAATGGTGATCGCGTATCCCAGCGACGCCGCAAATGCGACAAAGTAGGGGATCGAGCAGCCTCCCGTATTCGTCAGACGTGACACGATCTGCAGGCGCTGCTGGGCCAGCGTGGGGTTGTCACCCGCACAGGGATCCGGAAGCCCCAGAGTTTCCTGCCATTCGGTCAGCAGTTCCGTCGTGGTGGCCGGGAAGGCATCGACGAGAAGATTGGCTGCGCGATCGCTCTGCCGCTCATAGGTGGGCGCCCAGACCGAGGCGATCTGGGACGGTATCCCGTCCGGCTCGCGGGACCATACCCGCCCTCTCGGCAACAGCGTCAGAAGCGCACGACGAAAAGCGTCCGCTGAGAATGATGGCAGGCTCATGCGGAAAAACTCACCGTGCCGAGAATAGGCATTGATCCGACATTATCGGCGACCACTGGCGCGGAAGGGCTGGTGACGTTGAAGGTGGACAACCCGATCGCCGCCAGTGCCTCGTTCCAGTAATTTGGGTGGATCGTGCCGCCTGGCGCCGAAAGGCGGCGGAACATATCGGTCAGAGCGTCAGTGATGGCCGCCTGATTGTCAGACGTGTTGTCATCTCCCAGATCGGCAATCACAAAACTGACGGGCTGGGCAATTGGCGAACACACAACGACCAGGGCTGTTACGGGGCGCACGTCATAGAGGGCATTGGCCACAAGCAACTGATCGCCAGCCGCAGTGGTGTAGCGCATCTCGGCCGTCGCGGCTCCGTCTGCTCCCTGGGGGAAACCACCATCTGCTGCCCGAACCGTATCGAACATGACGTAGACAACAACGGATCCGGCGCCTGCGCCTAACGGGTTGACCCAGGCGCGGGTAACGCCGGCCACGTCTTCAGCCCAGCCGATGTAATCGGCCTCATCGCCGCTCTCACCGCCTTTGGCGTAGGCCGCCATGATACGCGTCCGCAGATCCTCGTCCGCCTCTTCGTCAGCCCCGCCCGTAAAGGCGACAGTGACCGTTCCAGAGGTCTGCACGCCCGGCACAGGACTGGATAGCGTGGCGATAGCTCCTGCCGCAATATTGCCATTCGCCCCAGCGCTCTGGGCAGCGCAGCTGACGGTCGCAATACCATTCGAGATCACGCTGTCAGAGGTCGTCACGACTGCGACGCCATCGGCGACGATCTCCGTGCCCACAGGAATGTCCGCATTTCCTGAGACCGGAAACGCGATCTGTCCCGAAGATGTGGTCGCGGCTTTGCGATAGACACTCTTCAGAGCGCCCCAGGCTTCCAGCCATTCGTCGGTGGCTGTCCACGGGACCGCCTGTTTCGCGATCCAGTCGAGGTAACCGTAGGTCAGGTGGGTGAGGCCTGCGAGCACCATGGACAGAACGTAGAGCACGGAGAAGCGCAGCAGTTTCGTCACGCCTGGAATGCCGCCATTCTGGACATCCTGCAGCGCTTGTTGGCGCAATTCGGTCAGCGTCGGTCGTGCGTAGGCCATTACAGGCCCTCCCATGCCCATGAGAAAAGAAAGGTCTGAGGCTGGGCCGCTCCGGGCTCCAGCAGAGACACGGCAAACTCGGCCGTTGATGCACTTGTCGCGCTCCAGGCCGTCGTCACAGTGATGGTGTCCACGATCCCGTCATCGATGAGCCACTGGAGCGATTCACGCACGATCTGCTCGAGCTCGAGGAGCACGGCCGTCTCGCCAGCCTTGATGGCCCGTCGCAACTGCCACAAACGTGACCCAATCGGACGGTCAGCGTAAGCATCCCCCCACCAACCCCGGCGATCGGACATCGCACTTGTCGCCGCGTTGCCGGGCGCCTGGATGCCGACGGCGGCGTCCTGTGCCGATGGCTGGTCCGGCGCCACCCGATCAGTGAAAAGGCTGACCATCACGGCTGAGCGCAACGGATTATCCAGCCCCAGATCGCCGCTCACGATGGGCCAATCGCCGCGAGCCTGCGCGACGTTCCAGACGATTGCGATATCCATGGTACCTCAGGAAACGGGTGCGCCGGACGTGTCGGATCCGCTTTTCACGCCGCTATGTTTGTGGGTGTCGAGCGATACGCCATTGGCGACGACATCACCGGTTGCGGTGATCTTTCCCGAGACTGCGATGTCGGCAGCGATCGTGAGCTTTTTGTTGGCGGGCGAAATCGCAACGGATCCGTCCGCCTTAAGATCGATGCGGCTTCCAGTGCGGGGATGATAAACAGTCACCTCTCCCGGCTGGAGATCCGTGGGCCGTCCTCTTTGGTCTCCGGCCGCGACGGCGACGCCGCGGGTTCGGTCGCCGGAGAGAAACGCCACTACGATGTCGCTACCCGGCACCGGCCGGCTGGCAAACCCGTAGAGCTGCATCAGCGGCACGTCTGAGCGTATCTCTCCGCCCGGCAACGCGACCTGCAGCGTCGGCGTGGCTTTTGTTTCGTCTGTGTCGGCAGTCTGGCGCGCAAGACCGAAGGCCATGGCGACCCGACGTGCGAGCCGCGAGAAAGGAGTGGCCATGTCGCCTCAGCTGTTAATGGCCTGCACGGCCTCATTCGATTGTGCCGGCAAGAGAATAGGTTCCGGCTGGAAGGCAGCTGGCGGCATGAGCACCACGTCGGCACGTGTCCCCTCGGAGCCTTTACGGAAGGTAATTTCGCCGATCACATAATCGATCGATGAGCCAGCCTCATCGGTGAAGGGTGCGAGCGTGTTCGGGCACCAGATCTTGCCCTCGCTGTCCACCCAGCTATCGCAGGTCACGGTAATGGGCCTGCTACGCCCCCAGCGACGTGCCGCCTCCCAGAGAACCCGCTGTTGAGCCACCGCGGCGTTGGCGTCTCCCAACTCGACCGGAATCAGGAGCGGTCGGTTGCGGGTGATCGTCACATCCGTTGCCTTGGCTGGACTGGAAATCGCCTCCATCTGCCCAACGTAATCGGCCTCGTTCGGACTGGTGAATAGCATGACGGTGTTCTGAAGCACGGCCGTGATCGTGGAGTATCGTCCCGCCATTGAGCGCGCCCGAGTGCAGTGCTCAACATTCCCACCCATCACGAAACCGGACGCCATACGCGTCGATCCAACGCGAGACATCGTCACATTTCCATCTGGTCGATCGTAGAAAAGCACGCCCGCCAGCCGCGCGAGCCGTTCGATCACTTCGTAGGCGGTTTCCGTCAGGATAACGGAGAACTGCTGGATATCGGTATTACCTGCGTCGCCTACGGCAATGACGTTAATCCCGGCAAAAGCAGCCACCCGCTGGGCAACTGCCAGCGCGTTCGTGCTGTTCATCTGATAGGTCGAGAACTCAGCCGAGCAATCGACCAGATCCATGCTTTTGCTGGCGATCTGCAGGCGGACCTCGTGACTGTCCGGCCCTTTGCTGTCCACCACACCAACGACATAGCCGGTGATCAACGGTGTCGTGCCGATATAGATCTGTGCCGTGTCTCCCTCATTCACTTTGAGCGGCAGGCCACCCTGTGGCTGCCGATACGTAATCCCGAGATCGGCTGTCCACGGCATGATCTCCACGCCCACTCGGATTGTGGCCTCTGTCCAGCCGGTAACAATCTGGCTGCCAATCACGGCCACAACCTGCGCGGCACTTTGCACCCCGTAGCCCAGAATGGAGGCGATCTGGGAAATGACGCCACTCATGCTGAAAGCGCTTCGAATTCAGTGGGCATGAACGCCGGATGGACAGGATCGGCCCACTGGATCAATTCGTCGGCGCGCGTAGCATCGGCGTAGAGCTGCTGCCCAAGAACGAGGGCGGGGAGGCAGGCATTGCGCGTCACTGTGATGACGTCAGGCAGTCGCGCTGCCCGATCCGTGAGATCCTGCGCCACCTGACAACGCAGATCGTGGAGAGCCTCGTAACTGGCATCATCTCCCGCATCCCCCGCAATCTCCTCTTCGGCCGCGATCAGAGCGACGATACGGGCTGCCATTGTCTGCGCCTCTGTCGAAGACGATGCACTCCACTCCGAGGAGGCTTCAGCAATGGAAGCCAGAGCCGCACGCCGGCAAAGGGCTGCGGTCTCGGTCTGAACTGTTGCAATGGCAGCGCCAATGGGCGCCTCGGACGGAACAATCTCTGGTTCACAAGATGCCAGAGGCCACAGAAGAGCAATCTGCGTTCCCGGATCCGAGATATTGCTTCGCAGCGTTTCGGTGAGCGTCTGGGCGGCTGTCGCGATATCCGACGCGCCAGTTAAAGCAGAGAAGCTGGCCACAGCCGAGGAAACCGCTGCCCGTCCAGTTGTCAGGCTCGCAAGGACGCTTTCGACCGTTGCGGAACTATCGGTCTCGGCACCATTTCCGCCGACAAACCGTCCATACGAGCCGTCCAGAACGGAGATGGCGGCAGTCTGGGCGCGGGGAGACCGCATAGCGGTTACGGCGCCAGCAGCCCATGAAGAGGCTGTCGAGCGCGCCGCGTTTTCGACGGACGAGCCCTGGTCAAAGGCAGACGCCGTGCGGGATTGGTAACTCGAACTCGACGCGGCGCTCAGCGCGATGGCGGATGCCGCCACCGCAGCATGCAGAGCCGTGACAATCAGTGTGGAAAGCAGATCCACATCTTCGACAAACAGAAATTCGACGGAGACGATATTTCCGCGTCCATCCGGCTCCTGCCATTCGAATTGCATGCAGTAGGCTTCGACCAGACCGATGCTTGGATGCATCAGCAGCCCTGATCCCGCTTGCTCTGCAGCTTGGGAAAGCAGATCTCGCTGAGTGTAGGCCAGGGCTCCGATTGTAAAGCCGCGAATGCGCCATGAACGTGCCGCGCGGCCCAGATCTTCGACCCAGACGCCGTCCTTACCTGGATAATCATGGGCAGCCTGTTTGCGCCCATTGGTGCCACCACTTCCGACCACCACGAACGGAACGCCCCGAAAGGAGCACTGCAGATATTCCGCAGCCGTTGTAATCAGCGTTCCGCTCATGTGAGGTCAGTTTCCCGTCGAGGTGTTGGCAGGGTCCATCGCGCGGACCTGCTGGGTTGTGTGAACCGCAAGCTGCGGCGATCCGCTTTTGACGCTCACCCGAGATCCGGGTGGCGCATTGCGATGGTCGATATCGATGGCCAGTCGAAGTTTGCCGATCGTGGCTGCCAGACCGTCTGTGTCGGCGGATGGCCGCGTTGGCACGCTTAGGGGCGGACCGCCAGCGGACAGGTTGGAGGTGATGGTATCGGTGTAGAGCGCGGCTGATGTGCCATTGCTGTCTCGGCGAGCAGGGCCACCGTGCTCCAGCCAGTTGGCGGCAGCGCCCATGCCCGCATTGTGTGCGTATCCAAGATAAGCCAAGCGCTGCCCCGGATTTGAATTTCGGTAAACAGCGCTGTGTGCCATCAGATACCGGTGCTCAAGGTCGGAATACGCCTCGAAGAACCGATCTTGCATGTTGGGGTTGCTAAGGAACTGGGCCTGCGTCGGGGCAGTTACGCCCAGATATCTTGCTGTTTCTGCAATTGCAGTCGGTGACATTTGGTAGCGACCGGCCATTCGACCGCGCCAGCCGCCCATTTTCGAATAATCATTTCCTTCAATTCCAGCGATGGAATTCCGGAAAATGTCGAATTGCCCCTGATTTGCCCCGGTATCGCGCAGCAGCATTCCGGCGTTGTAAGGCGCGCCAGTCTCGACGCGGGCCTGCTCGGCATAGGAGCGTCCCAGTCCTACGTGTGACGCCAGATTGTCGAGATAGGATGCGCCCGGAACATTCCGATCCATCCAGCTTCCCGTGCGGTCATTTGGGTCGCCCGCATTCAGCCCGGCGTTAGCGGCATATCCCGCAGCCCCCGCAAGACCGGCACGCCCCAGAAACGAGAGTGCTCCAGAAGCGCTTCCAGCGTTGACCGCGACATTGGCCGCCGCTGCATTGCGAGCAACGGATGCGAATGCCGCTCCCAGCGCCAACACGCCGCCAGTCAGAGACATGACACCCGCAATGACAGGCGCCGCGTAGATTGCCGCGATGGCACCGAGCGCTATTTCTCCGGTTCGTTTCCAGCCGCCGAGGCCGTCCACGACCCGCAGGACTTCATCGTACACCCCACGAATGTCTGTCTTGATGGTGTCCCATCCGCCCGTTCGCAGCCATGTCACGAATTGCCCGACATAGCGGGCGATATCCTGTGAAATCCACTCCCGGTTTGCTGCGATCCAGTCGCGCATCTGGGCAATGACCGGCGTGATCACTGGTTCCAGTGACTGAGCGACAGAATACCCGAAACCCTCCACAGCTTCCTGCAACCCGACCTGAGCCTGCTGAAGCCGAGCAGCTGCATCGGCGCCCTGCTTGTTGATCAGCCCGAGCCGTTCGGCCTGTCGGATATTCTGTCGAAACGCTTCATCTGTCTGCTGGAAGATCGGCAGAAGGCCTGCCGCTGCGCCCCCGAAGATCTTCGTCGCGGCAATGGTGCGAGCAGCTGGATCTCGGATCGCGCGCAGTCGCTTTGCAACGCGCTCAAACAACGCGTCCGGTGAGAGTTTTTGCAGCTCTTCAAGGCTGACCCCGAGCGCCTTGAATTGGACGACGGCCTCGGGCGCAAAGCCATGGGCAGCCTCCCAGCCCGTATTGGCGAGATTTCCCAATGCATCGGTCATGGCATTGGCGGATCCGCCAGACAGGCGCGCAGCGTTCTGCATGGCCATAAGCCGAGCTGGCGCCATACCCATGGAGCGGGCTGTCGTCCGCAGCTGCGTGCCCATCTGCGCCCAGGCGCTGGTCAGTCGATAGATACCGGCAACCGTCGTCGCGCCCGTGATCGTCCCCAGAACTGGCACGATCTGACCCAGTGAGCGAAACGCGCCCGTTGCCACGCGCCGGACCCCATCGAGGCCGGTGCGCAGATAACGCAGACCCGTGACGCTGGCGAAGCGCCCGAAGGCAGCCTGCAGGCGCCGAACGGGTGCCTGGATCGCTGCGATCCGCGCATTGATCCGCTCGAGCGTCATCGAAGCGCGATCGACCGCGCTGATCGTGACCTTTACGCCGCTATTGGCCATGGTTTTCCTTTGACGTCAGCAGCGCTGCGCCTGACGTGCCTTTTCAGCTTCTCGTTTTTGATGTGCCGAGATGCGATTGGCGTCTTCTGTCACCTGGATGAGTTCCGAACCTGTCAGCCCCTCGAGTTCGGTGCGCGTCCAGCCGGTGTAGAACTGGCTCAGGTCAGCAGGGAGGGTTTCCCAATTCACTGGCCATCGATGAAAAAACCCGTCAGATAATCCGCCGCCTTCGCAAACTGACTGATCGGCATGCGAAGCACGGCCGCGCGGGTCCATTCGCTCACGTCTTCAACGAGACGGATCTCTGCACGAAAGATGGCTTCGGGCGATCCAAGGCTTTCCCCGGCTTTGTAGCGGCGCCGTTCTTCTACGCGTGGCTCACGAAGCGTCATGAGCGTAAACGAGCGACCGCCGCCCTTGATCGGCTCCTTGAACGAGATCTCACATGAAGGCGAGAGATCCAGGCCGTCGATCAGTTGATCAGGGCGTCGTCTCGCGTTTGCTTCGAAAGCCGTAATGAAACTGACCGCTCGGTCCAGCTTACGGGTAGGAACTTTCCGCAGAAGTTCTGTGCTGCAACCCGCCACCTTTGCCACCAGTTCGATCTGGGAGTCATAGATGCTTTCGACAGTCGGTCGATACCCCATGACCCGCGCGGCCTCAAGGACCTGAAAGACACTGGGCTCTTTCAGTTCGAGACGTTCGACATCATGAACGGGAGGATCCAGCCGGATCACGCCCTGCGCCTCATCCACTGCCGATGCAGGTGCGTCATCAACGCCCCCCATCAGTTCGTCGAGATATTCGTCCGTGGGGTCATTCATGACACGGTATCCACATGCACGCTTGCACTCTCGACCTTGAGTTCCCAGGTGCCTTCCTGCGTGTTGACGACAATGGTTTCGACCTGCCAGCCATCATCGACCGTGATCACCTTGCCATTGGCCTGCTCGACCACGACGGTGAGACCACTGGACCCCTGATAATCAAGAGGGTTGAGATCCCGCCGGTCCCGCAATGTCATCTGGACATAGCCCTCGACGGGCATCGTGGTGAAACCCTCGACAGCAGACTGGCCCTTGGCGGTTTCGTTCTGCGTGCCAGCGGCCTGATACTGGCACTCACCCACGACGTTCCAGGCGACGCCATTGATGGTGGCCGTCGCGGTACCTCCAAGAGGTCCGCGATAGACTGTTCCGGACATGCGTCCCCCTTACGATTTCACGAACTGGGCATTGCCCGCGATGACCCACAACTGGTTTGCGAAGTCGTAGGGCATCAGCAGCTTCACGACGCCGCCACCGATGTTCTCGGCCACGATGTTGGCCGCGAAGGTATCGGCGTTCTGACACCACAACTGTGTGCACTGATAACGGTAACGTGACGCACAGGCCTTTCCGATCAGAGCGGCCGTAGTGGCTTTCATGCCAGCGCCGATCTTCGTGCCATCAGCGACCAGGATCGAACCGGTGAACTGCGAACCAAGGAAGATCCGCATATCCTGCAGGCAGATCTCGGCCGTGAGCAGTGTCTCGATGTCGAGGTAGCTGTTGTCCGGAAGACCTGCGGAATCTGTCTGGTATGTGGTCACCAGACGCTCAAGGGTCACCGTGCCGCTGTCATCGACCGTAAAGGTCGACATGCCGTCATAGAGAAGGCTGTTGCGCTCAGTGAGCGTAAAGCGGTTGGCATCCGTGGGCGGCAGGACCGTGAGCGAAACACCCGTCACCGGAAGCGCCGGATTGGTCCGCATGCTTACGGCCACCTGGGCACCGATCTGGGCTGCCCAGATCAGCGGAGACGACGGACTGTCGGCGATCGGCATGATCGTCGCGTGCTCATCGTTGAGCGTGATCCCAAAGGCCGTGGCCTGCCCAAACGTGCCGCGATAGGCGGTGATCGCATGCCCGTAGAGCTGCACCATGGCAGCCCAGCGCCCCGTCGATGTGCTGAGCCATTCTTTCAGCGCGGTGAGAGAACCCGTATCCGTGTAGGGATGGAGGATCAGATCGTAGATGCGCTCGCCCTGATCGGCGAGGACATCCGCGATATTCGTCGGGTTTGTCGTGCCGCCGGCAAAGGCATTTGTCGTGACCGTGAGGCCTGCCGGAACTGACTGGCCACCGGCCGGTCCGAGAAGAGCCACGCCCAGCAGGACATCATTGCCCGCCATGCCCTTGTTCTTGGCCGTGAGCAGAAGATTGCTCGACGGGCCGGCACTTGCGTTGACTGGGATGCCCGCGACATTCCCCACAGCCGTGACAGCGGATGCGATGACCGTGGCTGCCGTATCGCCTGCCGAAACACCAACCGAGACAAGCTGATCTCCAATGTAGAGCGGCAGGGTGCCTGCCTCAGTTGCGGTGCCCGAAATAACGAACCCGCCGGTCGCAGGTTGTGCGGATGTGTCGTCGGAGAGGGGCAGCACCCACACTTCGCCCGTTGTATCGATCGAGCGGTAGGCCTTGACCATGGCAGCGCACTGGGAGCCCGCGCCATATTTGGCGACCGCATCCGAGTAGCCGGCTGAGATCGTCGCAACGCCGGGTGTTCCGGTCCCTGAGATCATCTGCGCCATGATCAGCACACGGCGCGTGACGGTTGCGGTGTTCGCCTTCGAATTATCGAGAGAGAAGTAGAAGCCCGGAACGCGGTTGCTGTCCGAATAGCCGGGAACAGTGATGGATCCGCTCATTCCGCATGAGTCTCCTCGGTTGCAGGCGGCAACTGCGGGGCAGCATCCGCCACTTTCACGACGTCTCCACTCCGCAGGCGGCGCCGCCAGAAATCGGTCTCAGGCACGTTCTCACCATCGGTAGCGAGCAGCCGACGGCTGTCCGGCCAGCGCACTGCGCGACCCTCAGCCGGTTTCACACGCATCATCAGCTTGTTTCCTGAAGTGTGTTCACCGAAAAATCGGCGAAATCACTATTGCCATTGGCACTCATCGTGCCGTCGATTTCCACGAGAGGCGTTCCGGCAGCCGGAAACTCCTCGATATATTCAAGACCGAGCAGCATCTGCAGTTCACCGACGTGATCGGCGCCTTCACTCGACACAGTGATCGATGTGCGTATTTCGGTGACCTGTGTGATCGCACTTTGGAGTGCGACGTCCGTCATGAGCGCCAGCTCAATCTGTTCCGCAAAAGCCTCAAGTTGCAGCTGGCATTTCCCCGGCGTTCCGGGTGCCACGATCCCGCGCAAGGCCAAGGTCGCCACGCGGGTGAAGTCCGGAGCATTACGCCCGTTACTGGTAGCCTGATCGTCAGGAACCTGTAGATACACGACCGGAAGCTCAGGTTTCGTGGTCGGCCAGCTGCGGGCCGTAAAGACCTTTTCGCCGGCGAACGTGCGCCCGACGAGTGCCTGCGCTGCCAACTCCCGCAGTTCAGCGCGGTAGAGGGTCATTTTCGCTGTCCGCCTTATTGAGGATGAGAGAGGCGGCGCCGTGGCTGTCCGGGCGCATATCCTGCAACCGGTACCAGAGGCCCCGGATCTGGAAGAGATCGCCTTGGACCGGATCGGTCGCGAAATCCGCTAGTCGAATTCCGAGAACTGGAGAGGACGTCGTCACATGGACGGGCGTGACGCCGTCATCCGCCCCAAAGGTATCGATCGCGCGAAAGCCTTCATCGAAGATTCCCCGGATCTGCACGTCACCATTGGAAGACTGCCCACGCCAGACGACGGTCTCGCCGAACGTGTCCTGACACGGCCCCAGCACGAGACCGCTCCAGTCGAACGGCCCCGTGCTGCCGCTCATGCGCCAGCGCCGGCGTTCGGCCCGTTCTGCTCGGGAGGCGGCGTCATCTCGGGCGCCTTGGGAGGCGGAGCCGTTTTCACACCATCGGCTCCCGCCGCCTTAACCACCGCCACCGCCTCATTTTCACTGGCGACGCGAGCAATACCACGCCCCTCCCACCAAGTGGCCAGCGCCTTGGAAACCTCCAGGCGCGTACCGATGGGATGCGGCGCAGCGCCTGCGGTGGGGTAGATCAGCCGCTTCGTAATGACGGCGACCTTCTCGTCTGTTTTCTCATTGGCTGCCATGATGACCTCAGATGCCGGGAGCGGGAACGTCAGAGCCGGCGGCCATGACGGTGGCGGCGAACGATGCGTTCACTCGCGAGGGAATGACGATCGGTGCGGACTGCATCAGCAGATTGATCGCCGCCGGGTTCTTGGAGAACCAGAGCTTCGGCGCATAGGCGAGGCTCTGATAATTGAACTCGGGATCGAAGATCAGACCAAAGGCCCGTGTTCCCTCAAGGGCAGGCGAGGTCATGATGACCGTGCCATCCGGGATCATCGGACTTTCTTCATCGGTGTCCGGATCGACGTACCAGTCATTGTAGAGCCAGAGGCGGAACTGCCCCCAGCGGCCCATTTCGATGGCGCCCTGCTTCATGGCGCCACCGAGATTGGCACTGCTGTCGCCTGAGCGGTCCATCCAGATTGCGTTGAGCACCTTGATGTCGTTCTTGAACGCGTTCCAGGTGCTGTTCGTGAAGATGATATCCGTCGGGGCTGCGCCGGATTTCTGCAGCATCGTCGCCGCCCAAGAGGTGAGGTAGTCAGACGGATAGATGCCCGTCTGACCCCACTGAGCACTGCCGGAGAGTGCAATGGTCAGGGCGCTGTCGCGCTGGAAATCCACCAGGATCGGCTCGGGAAAACCTTCACCCGTGATCGTGACAGATCCGTTGACGAGTGCCTGTGCCGCCATCCACTCAAGGCGGCGTTGGATCATGTCGATCTGGTCCGCCATTTCCCAGGCGAGATTGGCTTCCAGCCGTTCCTGCGGGCTCATGGCGCCCATCAGCCGCTCGCCGATATTACGACGCACCGGCTTGAGGAGATCCGGATTGCGGAAGTCCTTGATGTAGGCAGGCTTGAACAGGTTGGTCTGCCAGCGCCGACTTTCCACCGGCTTGCCTTCGACCAGAGGCGAGCAGAACGGCGCCATGCGACGCTTACCGACATCGACGTCGATCGCCACTTCCGGCGCGTCGGACTCGACGATGTTGGGAAAAAAGCTGTCCAGAAGAAAGGTCTGGGCAAGCTTGAGGTTGCGGACGAAGTAGACCAGCTCAGCAGTCGTGTAGACGCTGAGCGCAGCGCCCAATGTTCCGATCTCGCCCTGCATGGGCGCAGCGGTGGTAGCAGGCATGAGGACCTCAGACGATATCGTTAGAGAGGGCGGTCTTGACGAAGACCGGGGGAGCCATGGCGGCCGCGAGCGTCTGAGCGGTCCAGCTGGAATCGAAGGTGAGATAGTTCGAGTTGAACTCGCCCATCTTGTAAATCGACCCGCTTCCCGTCGCGCTGGCGCTGGTCGTCACAGCGTCAACCATCACGGCCACAGGCGTCTGGCTGCCGTCCGTCGCTGTGGCGACCGACAGGATGTAGACGCCGGTCGCCGTCACCTTGCCCATGGCTGAGCCGCGCACCAGCGTCTGATTTTCGCCAATGGTGACATCGGCCGTCACGAGCTTGAGATTGCCCGCAATCAGCTGATCCGGGACGAAGGTGTCCTGCTGGGCCGAAGGGTAGAACCCGTAAGCGTTGCCGTTGCTTCCCGACATCAGTTTGTTCCTCCACGTCGGCCACTGATTGCAGCCGCCAGCCGCGAACCGGGCCGATTTTCAGTCTGGGCGCCAGGAGCAGGCACAGCCTGTCGCCCTTCGGTGGCCATGCGGTCCCGCAGGGCAGGCGCCCGGCGAGGCTGTTCCTGCGCCACAGCGGGAGCCGCTGCCGGCATCGCGCTCAGCAGCCGAACAGCGGCAGAACGGCCGAGGGTGGTGTTGAAGGCAATCTCGGCGGCCGCAGCTGGATTGCGACCAGCCCCTTCGGACGCGAAGATCGCGGCGCAACGCCCACGCTCACGGGCGCGTGCCTTGGCCTTGTCATCGTCCTTTTCGTCCTCGGCGTCGGTATCGTCGTCACCATCTTCGTCAGGATCACCGCCGGTATCGTCGGCCTTCCGGGCTTTCTTGCCCTTCTTGCCGTCTTTCGGATCGGTTTCGTCGTCCTCAGGATCGGGATCGCCGTCTGCTCCTGTGGCGTCGCCGTCGTTCTTCGGATCCTTGTTATCGTCAGGATCTTCGGCACGGACACCATTGAGATGCGCGAACGGGCTCTTCGCCGCCGCGGTGCGCGGTGCGCTCATACTTTTCTCCATTTCGGAAAATGTCAGTTCAGATTGGCCTGCAGATCCAGCAGCGCCGCATCGGGGCTCATCACGGCATCAGCCAGACCGAGCTTGACGCCGTCTTCACCAAGGAATGTCTCCGCTTTCATGTCGCGGATTTTCTGGGGATCGAGACCTCGGTTACGCGCGACCAGTTCGACGAACATCTCACCGAGCCGGTCGATCGTGTCCTGCGCACGGGTCTTCGCGCCATCGGTAAGAGGCTCGACCTCGAGCATTTCCGCCTTGTGTTCGCCATAGCGGAACACGGTGACGTTGATGCCGGCCTCATCTAGCATCCTGCTGACGTCCGTATGGAGCATCAGGACGCCGATGGATCCGGTGCCGCCTGTGCGGGGCACCGTGATCGTCTGCGCCGAACTCGCCAGCGCGTAGGCTGCCGAATAGGCCTCATCGGCCAGAATGGCGACGATCGGCTTGATTGCCCGCGCCTGGTAGATCCTGTCGGCGATATCGAACAGGCCCGAGACCATACCGCCTGGGCTGTCGATATAGAGGACGATCGCCTGGACGGATTGATCGTTGAGCGCTTCCTCAAGCCGCTCCGCGATATCTCCGTAGCCGGTCACGTAGGGATAGCCCCAGCCGACCTTGCCGGCGATCAGCATGCCCCCGATCCCGATGACGGCAATCCCGCCCTCATTCCAGAGCGGTGCGCCCGACCAGAAGTCCCCATCGTCGTCGAACAGGGCTGTCACACCCGCCGTCCGCAGCATGTGCTGCAGAACGGCTGCGCGCGCGTCGGACAACGCCAGAGGGCGGTTCAGAACCGCGTCTGCCTGGACACGCCTCATTTTTCCTCCGGTTTCGTTGCGGTTTGTGATGCAGGCTCAGCCCCACTCCACTCGGGGAGCGGGATGTTGCGTTCGTTGAACGCCGCGATTTCGATCGCGCGCTGGTCGAGGTGCTCTTCCCAATCCGCGCCCTCATTGACCGCGCATTCGGTTTCCAGGGTGGAGAGACCGGCGTCCATCCCGAGTATCGCACCCTGCTTTTCAGCGACCGGGTCGATCCAACCACGACCAGGCGCAAGCCATTTGCAGCGGGAATAAGCATATTTGGCCTCCACGAAGTCCGGTGCGTTGCGGGGAAGAGGAAGGTCATCGACCTCCATCATCTCTTCGATGACCGCGGCCCTGACGGGTGATGCGAACCCGATTTGGAAATCCTCCCGTCGCCGGGCAAGCGTCTTCCAGGCCTCCAACAGGGCGCCGCGCGCTGACGAATAGTTCACGTCGGACCAGTCGTTGCTCAGCTGGAAGGAGGCCATGCCGGCTCCTGTCGCGACGTTCCCCAACACCGCCTTTTCAAAATCACGGAAATTGCTGGTGGGACGTGCTGCGCTGACGGTTCCGATCTTTTCGCCTGGGAACAGCATCGGAATGCGCGATCCCTGAATGCTCAGGTTCCGCCCATGATTCCAGGCAAGCTGCTGCTCCCATCGCGCATTGAACATGCCTTCGTTCGGCATGCCCGGATCGAGGGCTTCGGCCGTCATCTGGTGGTCGAAAGGACTCTCGACATACGCCGCGAAGACGCTGTTGATGATTGCGGCATCCAGTTCGGTCCCATCATACTTGATCAGCATCTTCAGGCGCTGGACCACAGGAGCGAGCATACCCGCTCCGCCCCGGTGCTGCGCCGCCCGATGGTGTTCGAACATGTGAACGACCTGTCGGCGTCCCCAGCTGGTCTCGCGCGGAATACGCTCCCACTCGACGCTCTGCGCCGCGCTATACCAGTCCGACTGATGCGCTCGACGGATATGATAGGCGATCGGACGGCCGCGATCGTCGATCTCGACCCCGCCACGCATCAGCCGCAGATCCATCATCATCTGTGGATTGCTCAGACGATCCGGATCGATGATCTGGACCGTAGTCGCGTAGCGCGCGCGGCCATAACCGACCGCGTCTTCGTCCCAGGGCAGAATGGCCAGAGCATCTCCATCGATGAGCAGGTGTCGAAAGGCGAGGTGCATCTGCTGACCGAAGGTCTGCATGCGTTCCGCGTCGTTCCAGTTGTCCGGACAGTTCGCCCATAGCCGCCACCGGGCATCGATAGCCGCGCCGAACTCGCGTGCCCAATGAGCGTCGAAGGCATTGTTGCCGCTGATCTGAGCAAGTGCTCGGTAGTCAGGCTTGGCAACCGGACGCAGATTGACGCCGACAGCGTTGTCCAGGGTGCGGGTGATGGCGCCCGAGGCCCAGCCATCATTGCGCACCAGATCGCGGATACGGCTGACGATCGTGTCGCGATACGGATTGATCTCCGTATCGGCGGAATACAGGATCGGCTGCCAAGTCGAGAGATGCTGCCCCCAGTAATCCGCCGCATCGTAGGGAATACCCATGGGCGCATTGAGCGCATGAGCGCGCCGAGGATCCGGGGCCTTCGGCTCAGTGCGCGCCACTCCCGTTCCGGGCGAGTCACCGCGAACGACCGAGGCGATCCGAGAAAGAAATCCTGCCATCAGAAGAACGGCCTCAGGGCACGCCGGCGACCGATACCCAACTGGCGCTGGATCTGCATGATCAGGGCGGTGAGCGACGGAATGCTGGCGGCCGTGTAGGTCACCGAACGTGATCCATCGCCCTGAGCATACGAAACACTGACGGGCTTACCGCCTGTGGTCAGCTGCATCAGAGCATTCTGGGCTGACGCGAGGGCAGCCTGCAGCTGATCGCGGCTCATCCCGGCGAGAATGCTGGTGTCCGGATTGTAGAGCTTCCCGACGGGGAAGACTGGATATGTCACTTCAACCCCCTGCGTCGGAACGCTTTGATGACTTCTTCCTGCACGATCCGGTCCTGCCGGCGCGCAATGGTCTGTTCGACAATCTGCTCAACAGGCAGAATTGCTTTGTAAGTTGGAATTCTCGGGGTGAAGCGAATGATTTGTGCCACTTTTCCAGGGCCAACCAACTTATAAATGCCCGTTGGGAGACCACCTCCACGCTCACGCGCGATAAAGTATTCACTTCGTTGGCCGGCTGCATTTTTCCTTTGCTTTTGAAGGCGACGTGCAGTTCGGTCGCCCATGTTCATGTAAGCGGACGTGCCCGACATCAAATTAAAACGGCTGAGTATCTGGAGCAGAACACTTCTCGGAATGTTTCCGTGGCGATCCAGCGGTGCATCTTTGCCTGGAACTGCGTATTGGCCTTGTGACAATGGAGCTAAATCACGCTCGAATTTCTTCATATCCCGTCGCCCTCCGTGAATTTCAGGGCCAAGATATTTAACGGCGGCAGTTCCTTTGGGAGCCATGTCTTTCGTCATGACAGCAGCTTCCAAATTTTTTGGCGTTGCTGTTTGAATCCAGAAACTATTCAGCGTGAAGGTCTTGGGTCGATCGAATACTTCTTCCATTCGATCCCGGATTTTCAGTCGGGCTCCAATTGCCAGACGATTGAGCGCGCTCGCGGCAGCCCTCGGTATCTCCTTCTCCGACAGGGCGCTCAGATCTCGCATTAGCTTCTTCGCATCGAGGCCGACCTTGAGATCGAGCGCCATGTCCGTTCTCCTCTAACCGTTCGACCCATACTTTCGGGCAAGTTCCGCCATTCGCTCAGCCGTGCTCTTGGCCTGTGGAGCGGCAACAGGGAGAGCCGCAGGACGGCTGTCCGTTGTCTGGTTCGGCTTGGGCACCTCGGCGTCCGCAATGATCTGCTTCACCAGCACGTTTTGATCCCACGGTGCTGCCCAGGCGGGCGGTCGTGTCCAGTCGATCCGACGCAGCCCATGTAGGCTGGCCATCACGTCGGTCATGACCAGAAGGTCGAGGACCTCGTTACGTGAGGACGACGTCAGTTTCTCCCATCGACCATCGTCCCGCCGGCGCTCCGAGACGATCTGCTCGAAGAAGGGATGCGGCGGCTCCGCAGCCCGAAGCGCATACGGGAAATGCACGCACCAGGGACCGGCATCTGCCCGCTGCAACTGCGTGACCGCATCATCCTTGAACCGGTTCGGATTGAAGGATCCGAGCGGAATTTCGCCCCGTGCGGCCGCGTTGCGATCCTTGCGCTGCGTGTTCGGGTAGGACACCGACAGCGATGCCGCATTCAGATTGGACGCGCCCTTGAGCGGAAGGATCGTCCAGGCCTCACGCCCTTCGATCTGTCCGATCATCCGTGCTCGCATCGCCCGTCGCGCACGCTTCCACGCACCGTAGGCCTGCAGGGTGACACCCTCGGATCCGCCTGAGTCGTAGCCTATGGCAAGCACCCGCATGCCGCGTCGACTGCCGTCTGCCAGCGGATAAAGCGTTTCCGACAAATCGGTGAGCAGGCGATCCCAATCCTCGGGGCTGGTAGCGGGATCCGCGGCGACACGGCGGTGCTCGATGATCCAGCTTTCGCCGTCCACGCCCCAGCCGCGCGTCAGCAGTTCGAAGCGATTGGCCTGAATATCCACGCCCACGGTGAGGAATCGCACGCCTTCGGGCACGAAGCCCAACTGCAGGCCGGGTTCGGCCCGGTCCGCCAGCGCGGCCGCATCCAGCGACCCGATCCGACGTGGCGACTGGTAGGGCACGCCCAACCGCTTGACGGTGACTTCGCGGAGATCCTTGTCGTCGCCCGTGGTCGCGTAATCCCGCTGGGCTTTGGCGGCCTCACGCGCCAGGGTGCCGATACCGCCTGTCACGAAGGGCGACATCAGGCCGGTGATCCAGAAGCCCGCGATGTCGCTGCGAAGCAGTTCGCCCGTGACCTCGCCCTCGACCGAGATTTCTTGGCCAGCGCCAACCCAGACACCGTCCAGGTTCATCGTGCGCCGCCACCGGTCCTCGATCAGAGAGCCGCAGCATGGACACTGGAGCGCCGCCGCCTCGCGGATCTCATCAAGCGGGGCATCCTCGGGCCAGTGCAGCGTCATCTGGCGCACTGCTCCGGGCGTCGGGCTGGAGAAGCCGTTGCAATGCGGGCACGGCCACCACCAGGTGCGGCGGTCGCTGTCCGCGTAGAGCTTCATGATCCCGTCAGTCCACTGGGATGGCTCTGCTCCCTGCGCGCGGTCAGGATGGCTCTCGACGTAGACCATGCTCTCGGTGCCGAAGCTGTCGCGCCGGATGGAGAACAACTTGTAGGCGTCCCCCAGATCCTTGGGGAACGCATCCAGTTCGGTCGCGATGATGCGCGGTGCCGACTTGGAGATCATGTTCGAATAGGTGGCCGATAGAAACTCGACCCACATTCCCTGGAACCGCTTGAACTTCATCGAGCGATCTTTGGGCAACGTCCCCAGCCGCTCCTTCATAACGGGGTGGCTGTCGATCATCGGCTCGATTTCGCGCTTTACGTAGCTCTCCAACGCGTCCTCGGTCTGGGCATAGACCAGCATATCGGCCGGATCGATCTCGACCGATTGCCCGATCCAGTTCTGACCACAAGCCGTCTTGCCCGAGCGCGCCGGCCCTACAACGGCCGTGGTGAGATGCGTGCGGCTGGTGAGCGACTGCATAGGGCCAACGAGGTAAGGCGCCTCGTCATGTGACCACCGACCAACATACCCGCCGCCCCTATTGTCCAGGAAACGGTTGCGCTCGGCCCATTCGGCCACGTCCATCTTCTCGGCCGGGAGATAGGCCTTCAGGGCGTTGCGAACGATCTGTCGCGGATCCGCGAACTGGACGTCGCCCGGCATCAGATCGTCAGGTGAGGTTGAGCTGTCGCTCATCGGCATCCGGTTCCTCATCGAGGAGAGCTAAGGCATCGCGCACTGACTGGCGCTGCATGTCCGCGAAGCGCGCCTCGATGGAGCGCATCTGGGCGTCCGACCAGCGTTCCTGCTGACCGAGGCGTCGGATGAAGCTGGTCGCATCACGGTTGAGCCGCGCCAGCGCCGCCTGGAACAGCTGCTCCACCTCGGCGGCGATCACGAGCTGCCCGGACCGCTCAGCCTCCTTTCGCTTGAGGTCGCGCAGCTTCCACAGGTCGATCTCTTCCTTGGTGGAGAGCCGCCGCCGGTTGTCCGACACGGGATCCGGGGCAGGGAAGAGATCGCCGAAGCTCAGCTGAAGCGCCATCAGCTGCTCGTCGCGTCCGGCCTTCTGTTGCGCCTCTTCCTCGCGCCGCTCGGAGAGGAACGCGAAGACCGCCTCGACATCGAACCGATAACTGGAGCCGTTGGTGCCACGCTGCGCGACCGGAAATTCCGGCCACCGCTCCATCCAGGCCGTTAGCGTGGGGAGGGAGACCTTCAGCCGCCGCGAAAGCTCACGCTTGTTGAGCATGGGAGTGGCGTCGGCAGGCCGAGCAGCAGATGCAGCGGTGCCAGACGACAACAACAACAACAGAAACCCTTATTTTGTTTGGTCAAAAAGTCTGTCTGACCGGGGCGCGAATAACCCCCGGAGCGTGACCCTCCCAGGAAGGACCCACGCGAAATGCATAGGAGGGGGCCGGGCGATGCGCCGGGCGCATGACTCACGTCTTCATGAGTTGAGCGCATGCCTTCGCATCCGCGACGCATGGCTCTAACGAAAAACGGCGCGCACCCCGCTGGATGCACGCCGCCTCATCATGTCATCCCAGATAGTGCATTCTGGGGAATTTGGGGAGAGGAAAATTACAGATGGCGAATTTTTTTTCCGATGAGCTCACAGGCGCGTCTATGCCAAGCCTTGGCCGTCTTATGGTCTATTCCAAGCAGACGTCCCAGCTTCCGCCATTCCCAGTGGAACTTTCCCGAGATCGGGTTCACGATCAGGCGCTTGTTCACCACGGTCCGCAGGCGCTGGTCATCGAGCAGGCTCACCCATTCAAGTGCTACGTCCATGCGGGCGATTGCATCCGCAGATGGTGGCGGCAGAACATCGTCGCTGTCCCGCAACCAGCACAGATCGTCCACGTCGACCACCACGTCGGGCCAATGCGTCTTCATGCCGGCAGGACGCAGGCCTTTCATTCGAATGGTGGCCAGCGTCAGCCCGGCTTCGTTCAGCCATTCCTCGACCTGATCGACAACAGGACGGTCTGACGAGAACTCGGTCGGGCGGCGCTTGCGGATCGCGATCCCCGAGAGATCGACGTACTCGCCGTCAGCGCCTTGGATGGTCGCACTCACGCCGCCCGTGCCTTGGCAAAGTCCTCCAGGCGCGGCCGCTCATCCTTGGCGCCATTGCGCAGCCAGTCCTTCATCGCGGCTTCCCAGTCCTTTTCGGCCAGGTGATCGGCAACCGTCAGCGGCGCGCTGGCATCTGCCGCTTCGATCGCCTTGGCCACGCCCTTCTGGAAATAGCCGAAGCCATTGATGCGCCGCCCCGCCTTGGTTTCACGCTCGACGATACGCTCGATCTCGTCGAGAACCACGCGCTCAATCCGCTCGGCGCTCAGGCCGCGCTTGAGCCCGTCGCCAGCCCACTGGCGAGCGCAGAGGTAGTTTCCCAGGTCTTTCGCCAGATCGTAGCCCGCAGCCTCGAACGCCTTCGGCCCAATGCGCTTG
The DNA here is from genome assembly GCF_019083805.1 of Acetobacter estunensis. GTDB lineage: Bacteria > Pseudomonadota > Alphaproteobacteria > Acetobacterales > Acetobacteraceae > Acetobacter > Acetobacter estunensis_A. The sequence goes on along the minus strand of NZ_JAHRDV010000001.1, from coordinate 22,958 downwards.
TAGACCGCATCGATCTGATCCTTGGTGGGTTCCAAGCTAGCTGTAGCTTTAGAGATATCTGTACCAGCTAGCTTAGCTATAGGCGCGCGCGAACCCGGTTGGGTTTCGGTTTGGGTTTCCGTCATCGCTGATTTTCCTCCTGAGATGGCCATAGGCGGCAGGTAACGCTGAGCAGGATCGGTGCGCTCATTGATCCGCTTTTTTGGCGGTCGACCGCCCTTTGCGCCGTTGATCCGGTTCGCGATCGTGCGCCGGTCGGGCTGCAGTTCACGCGGAAACCCGAGCGTGCCGGTTTCTGCATCCCATACGATGAGTTCGGTTTTGGATTGGGTTTCCATCTGGGTTTTGAATTCGGTTTCCGTCATGCGAAACCGAAGGCGCGCAACATCCGCGATGTGCGGCATGCGACCTGCGCCAAACACGGCACGCCCATCCGCACCACATTCGATTATGAGCCACATTAATTTGACCCAGAACCAACTTGCCGCATCGTCCATCGCTAGGAGGCGTAGGTCGGTTGTCGCCATCAAGCGCACTATCTCATTAGGGTTTTTTCTGGCCATGTCAGTACGCTTTCAACCGGAAACCATCGAAGGCCGGTTCCATGATCTGGCGCTCGACGAGATGCGTGAGCGCCAGTTCGAATTCGGATGGATCAGCCGCCAGCAGGCGGCACAGATCGGCTATAGACACAGCACGGCCTGCGGGCGGTTGCCGCAATTCCGGCATCGCGTCGGCAATGTCGGCGATCTGGAGCCACGCGGCGCGTGCGGCAAGCGGGAGCAATTGCCACCTCTGATCGGTCATGATGACGCGGGCATGGCGTCCGGGGCGTTGGCGCAGCGGTCTCATGGCAATTCATCCTCGCGCTGGACGCTCCACGCCGGGCCGCGATCATCCTCGAATGTGTCGCGGAACCATGTGGAGTAATCGGTGAATTTCAGATGGCACGTGCCGGTCGGCCCCTGACGGTTCTTTGCGATCAGGACTTCCGCCTTGCCTTCAGATCCGGCAACGCGCGCGGCGAGAGCGCTGCATCGGTTTGCATAGTCCTCGTTGCTCTCACGGTCTTTCCGCTGCAGACCGCCATCCGCGAGCTTCTTCAGGTAGTAATGCTCGCGATGCAGGAACATCACCATGTCCGCATCCTGCTCGATCGCGCCGGAATCGCGTAGGTCGGCCAGCTGGGGACGCTTGTCCTCGCGCCGTTCGTTCTCGCGGTTGAGCTGCGCCAGCACGATGATCGGCACCTTCAACTCGGTGGCGAGTTGCTTGAGCTGACGTGACACCAGCGTCGTGCGCTCATAGGGTTTCATGTCGGCCTGTTCTGATCCAGACGACATAAGCGAGATGTAATCCACCACGATCAGGTGCAGGCCGCGCTTGCTGCGAGCCATTCGACGCGCACGTGACCGAAGCTTTGCAACGGTGATGGCCGGTTGGCTGTCGATCTCCAGTGACAGTGCCGCCGCGGCGCGCTCGCCGTCTTCGAGGTCGCGCCATTGCCAGCTTGTCAGTTCCTCGCGCTCGCCCGTCTCAAGATCTTCGGGGACATCGTAGCGACGTCCGGTGAAGACCGACTGTGTGGAGAGATGCGCCCACGCAGCGCCGGCACGGGCACCGAGTTGAGGCGGCGTCATCTCACCCGACCAGAACAGCACGCTCTCGCCTGCGGCGGCCGCGCGGATCGCGACGCCGAAACCGAGCGAGGTTTTGCCCATGGCGGGCCGCGCGCCGAGCACATAGATGCCTGTCGGCAGCATGCCACCTGTCATGCGATCAAGTGCCCGATAACCCCACGTCGTGCCAGCCAGACCGCTACCGCGCTTTGAGGCTTCCAGTGCCTGCTGGCGGGCCTGCTCCATTGAGTCGGCGAGCGTGACGGTCAATTGCTCCTCACCCATGCCACGCGCCAAGGCCAGCAGTCGTGTTTCGATCGTGTCCACGATGTCGCCGGCAAGGGCATCTCCCGGACGACAACAGAGGTCGAGTGTTTCCGTGCAGGCGGTAAACAGGCGGCGGCGCACCCACGCATCCTTGATCGTCAGGGCGTAATCCCGCGCGTTCATGATGCCGACGGTTGCGATCAGCAGCGCCTTGAGAACATCGGGCGCCGTGGTGCGGCCGAGCAACGGATCACCCTCGATATGCGCCCTGACCGTAATCGGATTTGCATCCGTGCCAGCGTTGATCAGGTTGCGGCAGACCTCATAGATCCGACCATGGATCGGCACGGCGAACTGGACGGGTTCAGTGATGTCATCAACGCGTGCGAACGCCTTGTTATTGGTCAGGATCGCGCCAAGAAGCGCCTGCTCCGCATCCACGTTCGCCGGTGGCTCACGCAGAGCGTTCGTGAAGAGACCGCCATCAGCCACGGTTTATTCTCCAGCAATTTGATTTTTGGTGGGGGCGGTTTTCATGAAACGGGTGACCGGTCCGCCAAATCCGAGGCCGGCAAGCACACTGTCGAGCCCGCGACGCCCGTTGAGAATATTGTTCAGCGTCTGACGTGACACGCCAAGTTGCTTGGCCGCCTCGACCTGCGTCGGAAAATTCCGCTCGAATGTATTCAGTTTTTCGTAAACCTGCCGCTGCGAGACGTAGGCGCCGCGCTGGCCCGTGACCGGATACATGGTGACCGGACGAAGACCGACAGCATAGGCCGCCGCCGCGTGCATGCGCTCAGCATTGCGGGTCTCGTAAACACGACGCTCATTCAGCCCGTGAAGCCGCGCGAACTTTGCCACACCACCCGCGTCGCGGATCGCTGTATTCAGTTTCCCGTAAAAATCAGCGAGCCCAACCGAGACTTCACACATACCAAAGCCCCCAGCACCACTTCATGAGCGAGGGATCCACGCGGGTCATTCCGCCCGATACACGCACCTGATGGTCCAGATCGGCCGGGACGTGGCCTTTCTTCAGCGCTGAAAGATCGAGCGGCCGGCGAGGAATACTGTATGGGCGCTTGCGCGGTGCGGCGCCGAATTTGCGCGGCTGGACCTTAGCCATTCTGGGCCACCATCGCGCCATCAAGCTGATCGGCTGCAAGTTTGCGCAGCTGCTTCACGCGGCGCTCGGACAGCCCGATCACGCGCGCAATCGCGCGAATGCTGAAGCCCCTTTCGGAAAGGGCGCGAACGGACGCCGCGATGCGGTCCGATGACATCATGCCGGGGGAATCCTTCCTGAGACGAACCGCTCAAGGCGACGCAGCCGCCTGAGACGGCGCCGGATCACGCGCGTTTCACGCCGGATCCAAAGCTGGGTGAGTTCGAGCCGGTACCGGAAGGCAATGCCTGCCGACATGCCGGCGACGAGCACGAGCGCAAGCAGCTGTTCCTTCATCGGAACCCCGCATCATGCGTCGCGAATTCTTCCTCGAGCGCGGCCAGTTCCGCCGCGATATGCTCTTGCCGGGCGCGCAGGGACGCGAGGCGTCGTGTGCGCACCGCCTCCCATTCTTCCGCTCGCACGCTCCGCAGTTCCCGGTTCCAGGCAGCCCGCACACGGCGTTCCGTCAGACCGAAAATACGCGCGACCTCACGAAACGCGCCCTTGAGACCGGACGCGCGACGCTCCGCCACCTCCTCGCGGACCATGTCCTGGAACTGATCGGTGAGGGTGCTACCGGACATCGTCTGCACCGGCGTCTTGGGTGAAATACCCACGTTCTTGGGTGAGATACCCAACATCTTGGGTGTCCTTCCTGCCATTGTTGCCTGCGGGGACAGGAGCAACTGGAGAAGGGGAAGCGAATGACCGCATCACGACCGGAGCCTTGGCGCTCCGGTCGTGGCGGCCCACCATGGGGTCGCCAAACACAACCATGGAGGATTCTATGAACCGAACGGATCGCGAACTTTTGGAAGCACGCATCGACACGCTTGAATATCGCGTCCAGACGCTGTCACGAATGGTGGCCATGCTGCTCGCCCACGATGACAACGGCCTATTTGATGAGGCGCGTGATCTCATGAGCGAAACGTCTTCCCAGTCATTCCGCCAGATGAACACCAACCTGCGTTCGGCTGGGCATGACCATATGCTCGGCACTCTTGCAGATGATCTTGAAGATGCAATTTATCGGCGTCGCCGATCGGGAACGCATGGACAGTGATTACACTTCCTTTTTTGATCACCCGGCGCTTATCGAGCGTTTTTCGACCGTTTACCCGAACTCGACCCTCGGAAACGAACCGTTCGGCACCGGCAGTCGAGGAGACATCGGGAGAGTCTCCAAGAACTTCACGGATCTCGCCAGAATAGGGTGCCCACCATTTCACCATAACTTTGTTTTCGGCGCGGCGAGCCTCCCGCAATTTGTCGAGTATGCGTGCTTGCTCGCGATTTCTTTGACGCTCTCGCTCCGCCACCGCCGCAAGTTCCTGTTGCACAGTGCGTCGTTGATCGCTCATGCCGCGGCGTCTCCTGTTGCACACCGCTCCTGAAAGACCTCAACCTCAAGCGCTCTCTCTGTGAGGCTATCTTTCCAGTCGCGAACTTCGTCATCAGCGACAGCCGTCAGAGAGACGTCACTATTTGGAGTGCCATTCGATGACTGATCAGCTTCCATCCATGACGCTAAAACTTCTGTCCGTACGTCGCGAAGGCGAAGGCATCTCAGACGGGCAAGCAGAAGTAAAAATACGTCTGACTGGATGCGATGGACGCATTCCGTGGTCAGGAACTCTGAAAGTCCAAGTTCCTGAAACGCTGATTGCACAACATCTTCCACAGGGAGTGCCTGGGCTTGCTTCGAAAGTCTTTGAAGCAGTTGCTGCGAGCTATCTGATCCTAAGGCAAGCAGGCCAGCGTCCTCAGGACGAGTGATCAGAAAGCCAAGCTCCACAGCCGTCGAGCGCAGAACCTCAAGCGCCAGCTCGGGGGGCAGTTCATGATCGATCATGCCGCGGCTCCCTCGGGTTGTCCGGGTGTGATGGCTGGAGGTTCAGCGGATGGAGAGGGACCGAAGATGTCGGGGCGAACGTCTTCCGGGGTAATTCCAAAAATCGCACAAACATCGGCGACCCGGCCCACTGAAACTTTCCTTTTCCCACAGCGCCACAGTCGTACGGTTTCAAGCGAAACGTTTAGGCGCCTTGCCGCATCCTGTGGGACAACGCTTCCCTGGGAAATTCTACGATTAATCGCGTTCATGAGAGTGGTATCCAACAAAACGTTGGATTTTGCAACGACATAATGTCCCGTGAAATTAGCATGCAACTAGGCACACACTTCAGCATGGCAAGAGCGACGAAGATTCCTGCATCCGATGTGCGTGCTCAGTTTTCTGCGAGGCTGAGAATGTTGCGGCATGCCTTTGGTCAGGAAACCGGAAATCCCGGTATCACTCAAAAAGAATTTGCCGAACTGCTTGGCATTGAACCGGAAAGATATGGGACTTATGAAAGAGGCATTCGTGAGCCGCCTTTAAGTGTTTTGGCGTCTATTCGGCGTGTAACAGGTGTAAATCTCAACGGACTTATTGCAGGCGATATAGACAAGGCGGCATAAAATGATATTCGCAAAAGATTGTGGCGTTGTATTTAATACACATACAGAAGATTTTGTTGTTGACCTTAAAGAAAACCTGCCTGTTGACTGTGATAAATATCCAAGTTCATTGTTTTTTTCACCAGATGATCCGTTTGAAAAAGATCCTGATGCATATGCAGCACTTAAAGCACAGAGTGTGGCTCTTCATCTGATTATAAGTTATGATTTTGATAAAAGAAAAGTACATGACGCGTTTATGAAAATCGCCGAATACGCGTATTTTTCTCGCGTTGATGACGGGCATATTTATACGGAAGAATTTAATAGCATACGGAATGAGGCCGCCGAGCGCAAAAGTAAATTTTGGCAACATATGTAGTTACCGACGCCACTTCGTTTCTTGCGGTGTTCGGTGTTGTCATGGCGCGGAATCGTGTCGTCATGCAGCCAAAGTGAGTGCAGGTCATACAACCAAAATGAACACATGTAGAACGCAATCCAACGTTTTGGTGTTTACATACCCAACAAAATGTTGGATGTGTTCCTCCATCACCCCACGTGATGGAGACCCAACGTGCTCAACAAAAGCTCAGACACCCCGTCGCAGCACCCGAACGACGAACAGGCCGCTCTGGTCGCCGCAGTTCATACACTTATCGCCAGCGGCGATAGGCTCGTTGACTGCATCGAGCTGCTGCGAGCCGCTAACGAGTGGCTCACCAAAGAAAACACCGACCTGAAAGCCCAGCTTGCCAAACTTTCGGCAAAGCCTTCGCACGAATGGAAATTCGGAGACTGGGTTCCGACCCCTGGTCTCGGCGTGGTGTTTGTAACGGGCGAACATGATCGGGACGGCCGAAGGTTTGTCCGTGATCGGTCTGGCGAGTGCTTTCATGTTCGCACTGAGACGCTCACCTACATCTCCAGTCTGGAGTATCCGGTATGAGCGCCAAGCCGCGTTACACGCTGGCCTACGGGATAGTCTTCTGCGAATTCCGCGACAACGATCCACCGTTCCCGATGGCGCAGGCCGTCCTCTCGCTTGCGTCTACCGTCGCTCGCCGCGCTGAGGAGATTGCTACCGAGGCGAGCGGTGCTCAGACCGCGCATGACGGCCCTAACCATGGGGAGAGCCAGGTCCGTGAGGGGATAAACTTCGCGCAGAGCATGTTCGAGGATATCGCCCTCAACATCGGCACTCGATCTCCCTACGAGATGCCGACCGACCGTCTGTTGCGCCTGCGCTTCGTCGCGGACGAACTCATCGCTCATCGCGTCGCGCTTGAGATCGTCGCAGGCAATGTCGAGATCGATCGCCCAGGACCGGCATCATGACCACTCCAACACCCGAAACAGTCCGGACACTGAAAGCGTCAATGCATCGACTGCAGGCGCAGGCAGCGTTGTTGGAAGTAATGGCCCAGCTTCTGCGAGCCGGCCGTTACGACGAAAATGCGCGATGCCAGATCCTGATCGCGTCCGGTTCGTGCGTGAACGCCATACGGGACGAAGAAGAGGCTGTCGCACTCCAGCAGGGAGGGGCGGTGTGAGCGCAACTGATACAGACATGAGGATTGCCGATGTCCAAGCGACCAATGCGCCCGGCTCGACGGTCCATAGCACCCACAATTCCGAGGGGCCGTGCTACAAACGCTCATCCGTACGCTCCAGAAAATCAGAAGTCTTCACGCATGACCGACCCAGCTGCCCCACCATTAGAAATAGACGTCGGAGCGTGTGGGGAAGATTTTCCGCTATGGGCAACGCGAGAGGCGGTGAAATCTGCCGAAGCCTGTCTCGCGGAAACGCAATCATCTCGCGAAAGTCTCGTAAAAACAGTCACATCGGTTATTGGTTGGTGCCTGCCAATATCAGTGGTTTTGGTGAGCGCACCTCTTTCTTCTTTGTTGTCAGTTCCCATGAAAACTGCGGCAATTATCGGTCTGGCTGGCTGCGTCTCGTCCATGTGTGTGGGTGTTTATGTAATCTGCGTCAGAACGTGGGCGCATGCGGGCATACTTCCGGCAGATTGGGAAGTGTTAATTACGGACTATTCTGGGCGTTTTACAGAGATTTCGGTTCTTACTGGACGCTTGAAGTCGCTGGAACAGGGAATAGCCGACAACAAGCGGCATCTCCGAAAAATGGGGAAATGCAGCCGGCTGTCGGTCTGTATTCTGATCACAACACCGGTTGTGGCGGTGCTGGGTGGCTTTATGGTCAAAATTTTCGGCCGGTAAGTCCTCGTAGGGTGCCTGAGATCTGGCGCGCTAATTTAGTCGCCTCACGGACGCTTTCAGAAGAAGGATTGACGACGTCGCCAATCGTTAACGGCGGTATGTTGGCGCCCTTATCGGATGTATCTTGCCGAAAAAGCGGGATTTCACCGAAATTTGGCGGTCTTCTTTCCGAAGCTGGTTTTTCGTTTTGGTTTTTCTCGTCAGACATAGGTTTCCTCATTGCTGGAGTTCACACCGCAATGATGGAAGCGGCCGGGGCGGCTGACAATTGTCGCTCCGGCATGCGGGGTGCGTCATGAGCCCGCTTGAAGCAATTCGACGCTGCCCGTGCCCGGACCAGGCTTTGGTCAATCTGACGGGACAGTTTTTATCCCTTGCAGATGCCTTTGAAGAGGCCGCGCAGGACTGTCGAACACGTAATTTCATTCCGGCGTCTGAGGCTTGGCTGAATGTTGCGCGGTGCTTCCGCGATCAGGCCGCCATCCTCAAACGCCACATCAGCCCCGTCGATGTCGACGTGTGGGCGGAGTAACACACATGCAGATTTCTCCTGGTTTTACGTTCGCTTCTCATACGCGCATCGAGAAGCGCAATCGTCCCGTGACAGTTCGCGATCCATCTGGGCGCCGGCAGGCTTTTGCGGAACCGATGGCAGGCCGTGAAGTCGCCATCAAGACGATCTCGGGTCGCACGATTGAGCATGTCATCATGCTGGATAGTGGCATGGAACTGACATGCCCGCCGACATGGGTCAGTGCGGCTCCGCATGTGCCGGTTCCGAGCCGGGCGTGGCATCCTTACTGCATTACGGGAGGCGCTGCGTCATGAGATCGCCTCATCTGACGCCAAGATCCGGAATTGATCCGCTCCTGGTTGGCGTGTGGGCCTCGATTTTGCTTCTGAGCGCGATGGTCTGGGGACTTGCCTTTGAGATGGGCCGGGATCTGGGCGCTGTTATCTGGAGCTATGTGCTCGGGCTGCATTTCAACGCGATCGTCGTCGTCCTGATGGCGCTGATGGTTCTGGTACTGGTCGAGAAGGGGCGGTCATGAGCAAGAGAGATTGCGACACCCTCGCGTTACAGATCCAAACGCTGATGGCGGGGCACAACGTGGTAAATGGCATCGCGGCGCTAACACACTGTCTGAATCTGGCGCTCGCCACCGCTAGTCCAGATCTTGGAAGTATGCACGCCAACATCAATGCTATTCCAGGAACCATGCATAGAGATGCGAAGGAAGTCTTCGATTATATCAAGTGCATGCGTGCAGAGCGGGGCGCCGCGCTCCCGATGAGGAACGCATGACCCCGACGCCAGAAATGATCGAGGCGGCGGCGATCGCAATGGCCAACTTCGATGCTTCATTGGTTGGAGTTCCAACACTTCAATCGGTGACTGATTTTCGGTTTGATAAAGACCGTGGTGAATACACAAGAAGAGCGGAATCTGCCCTAAAATCCGCCTTTGGCGCGATGTGGCGGCCGATCCGTGACGCACCGAAAACCGGAACTCGGATTCTCGTGTGGTGTGGGGATTTCTATTCTGTCGCATGGTGGGATTCTGCGCATGAAACGGACGACGGCCGGCGAGGGATTTGGACTGACGGTGGCGTAGCCAGTTGGGGATACGAAGAAATCCGCGAGATACATCTAGTTTGTTTTGCCCACCTGACTGGGTTCGATGGATCGACCGCGGGAGAGAGGTTGCAATGCCCCGCTACCACCTCTCCCTAACGCCGATCGACAATGGGCTTTACAGCGCGATGCTCATGGACACGGCCATGAGATGGCCAATTGGCTTCCGCAGTTGTCGTCGCACACGCATCGAGGGCCGAGCTGCCATCGTCGGGTCCAGCACGGATGGATTGCCGGGCTGGGAACTGACGGTGAGGTCGGCAGGCGAAGGAATGTTCCAAGCCGATGCAACGGACGGCCGCGACTGGACGATCCGGTTCCCGGAATGCGTTCTCGAGCAGGATGACGCCGGCAAGCGAATCGAGGGATGGGCGGAAGAGGCCGAGATCATCGAAGAGAAGAAAGGAGAGGCAGCGTGAAGGGAAGTATAGATGGCCCGATTTCTGATCGACTTCTGACAGTTGATCGGGCGGCAGAAATGATGAGTCTTCATCCTCAGACTTTGCGCAAATATGCGCGATGCGGTGCAATTGCTTCCTATCGCCTTGGGCGACGCAGTATCCGCTTTCGCGCCAGTGATATCACCGCTTTTATTGAGAAACACCTGTGCCCCGCAAAAGACCAGAATATCCGTTCCTCGAACTTTATCGCGGCAAGTGGTGTATCGTCTGGTACGAAGGCGAACAGCGCAAGAGAAGCTCTACGGGACATTCGGATGAAAAACGCGCTCGCCGGGATCTAGCCGACTTCGAGCGCGCAATGCTTTCCTGCCGGCAGGAATACACGGTAGGTGAAGCACTTGAGCGCTACATCAAGGTTAGAATGGGCAAGGTGGAAGCGCTTACACGATTACAGGAAGCTTCAATCCCTCTCCATGAAGGCCTTGGCCATCTTCGTGTCGATCAGGTTGGACAGGATCGTTGGGATGAATATGCCGCGACACGCTATCGCAAAAGGAATCCGCGCAGCGCACCGGATAAGCCGCATGAGCTGGTGCGCGTGGCAGACGGAACACTGCGGCGAGAGTTCAACGTGCTGCGTGCGGCCCTTAGGCAGGCTTGGAAAGATGGCCGGCTGGCAAAGCCTCCAGCACTTACGGCACCACGAGACAGCGCACCCCGCGATCGCTATCTGACGAAAGGTGAGGCGAGGAAATTGCTGGAGGCCGCGGAAACACCGCATGTGAAGGTTTTCGTGGCCGTGGCCATGTTCACCGGAGCGCGAAAAGGATCAATCCTTTCGTTGACCTGGGACCGGGTCAATTTTCAGACCGGCATGATAGACTTTCAAGAGCCTGGACGACATCTGACAGCTAAGCGTCGATCAATCGTTCCCATGACAAATCGCCTCAGAGAAATTCTGGAGGAAGCATTTCGGATGCGTGAGTGCGATTATGTCATCCAGTTCAACGGACGGCCCGTGCCGTGCGGTCTGCGCTGGTCGTTTAAGAAACTCTGCGAGCGCGCAGGTCTATCGTGGACACCGACCCCGCATCATCTGAAACATTCGATCGCGTCGTGGTTCGCGATGGACAAGGTTCCGATTGACCAAGCGGCCGACTGGCTGGCCACAGATCCGCAGACCCTCAGAAAGGTCTACCGCAAGTTCGATCCTGAATATCTGAAAGGCGTCGCGTCCTCTCTGAATTTCTGACGGTAGATGTTCAGCTGAACATCAAAGAAACTCAGAGGAAAAGCCAAAAGCCATTAAAATCAATGGCGTCCCGTACGGGATTCGAACCCGTGTTGCCGCCGTGAAAGGGCGGTGTCCTAGGCCTCTAGACGAACGGGACAGAGGCGAGGCGGTGATTACCCCGAGGGGATAGGAGCGTCAAGGGCCAGAAATAAAAAACTTTTCTTCAGCAAATTTTTCTTAGCCCTTGGTGCTCACGCGCGCGCCCGGTCCAAAAGCCGAGCTGCTGATGTGCAGTATTGAAGCCGGCACACCGCGCTGTGTCAGCGCAGCAGAAAGCGTGCGGGCACGAAGTAGGCCAAGTTGCACAGCCTGCGCTTGGTCGGCCGGATCCATCGAAGTCGTCTCGCCACTACAGTGCAGATAGAAGAGGGCGTTGCCACGAGATTGTACGAGTTTGTCGAGAGCAGCATCCTGTCCGGGGGCGAGTTGATCCGACTGAGGCAGGAAAGTGATGATGGTCCCCTCGGGAGTAGAAAGATCGTAATCAGGTTTTACAGGATCTTTCAGATTGGCATCCGAGGGGACAGCAAAGCCTGCAATGGAAGGAGCGGCGGGTGGCGCACTCGGAACGTCTGGCAAAGGCCCTTCTACTTCCGTTGCGACCTTGGGCGCATTGCCTCGAAATTCTGGCATCGCAATTTCGGGTTCGTCCGGTGTTTTAGAAGACTTGGAACCTGTAGGCGCAACGACAGGGGACGGTGGGGAGGCCGCTACAGGTGATGGACTTGTGGAAGAAGAGGTTGGTTCGGGCGAATCCGCAGCGTCGAGGACTGCCCCCATCGCTCCGTCAGGCAAGGGCGAAGCGGGCTGGCCGTTTTCTCCGGGTTTCCCTGGCGTTGCAGGAGTGGCCGTCTTGGCTTGCACTGGCGGAGGAGGGATGTCCGGCGTGAGTGTGCCGTTTCGGACGGCCATCCGCTGCGCAAAATTACGCGATTGTAGCAGGTTGTTGGTGATGTCCTGCCGCAACTCGGGTGAGGGCAGTTCGGGCGCTGTCGTGGGTGTCAGACCCACACGTGGGTAAGGCCCGTTCACTCCGGGTGGTGGCGGGCGCTGCGTGGCGATGAGGCCGCCTTCCTGCCGGTGGTACCAGTCCACGGTTGAATCGATGATGTCATGGTGATTCTGACAGCCGGTCAGGAGCAGCACAGGCAAGGTGAGCGCACCCAAACGTAGTCTTGATCCCCAGAGAATGAGGACGGATCGGATATCAGGGTGTGAGGCGGAGACGGTCATTTCTTGGTTCTTACCGGGGCGTAGGTTTTCTGGCGAGAGTTCCTATATATCCTTCATCATTAAACCCCCTCTTGGCATCGGAAGCCCGGCAGCGCAGGATGGGGTGTGAAATTGTACAACCTAAAGTAAGGAGGCTCGCCTCATGGGCGCCACCCGCATCATGGACGATGTCACCGCCGGGCAGATCCGATTCGATGACGAGCCGGATACCCCTGACATTCCGGCCCCTGAAGGTCCGGAGCAGGAAGAGCCGGATGAGAATAAAACCCTCTCCTCGCCAATCGGTGAGCTTGAGAAGCGCCTGTTCGATCAGCGCAAGGTGCTGATTTTCGGTGGCATCAATGACAAGATCGCGCGTGATGTGACGGGACGTCTGCTGGCGCTGGCAGGCACGTCCGACAAGCCGATCGATGTTTATGTCAACTCCCCCGGTGGTCATGTGGAGAGTGGAGACACGATCCACGATATGATCCGCTTTGTGGATTCCATTGCTCCGATCAACATGATCGGCACGGGGTGGGTCGCCTCCGCCGGTGCGCTTATCTTTGCGGCCGGACATAAGGATCGCCGTTTCTGTCTGCCCAATACGCGGTTCCTGCTCCATCAACCGATGGGCGGCGTGCGTGGGCCGGCGACGGATATCGACATCGAGGCACGTGAAATCGTCAAGATGCGGGAGCGTCTTAACCGTCTTTTCGCGCGTGAGACGGGGCAGTCCTACGAAAAGATTTGCAAGGACACGGACCGCAACTACTGGATGTCGGCCGAGGAAGGGATTTCTTACGGCCTTGTGACACGGATCATTTCGCGCCCCTCCGACATCCACTAACGCGGAGGTTGTCCATGCCTGTGACTGGTATGGAGCCGATCCATCCTCTGGATGCGGGCCGCTTTTCCGCGGGCCCGCGTCTCCAACATGGGTTACGTGGAATATGACCGCGCTTGCCGATATCTACACGAAGCTTCCCGATAGCATTGACGACCTTCCGCCGCCGCCAAGCGAAGAAGCCGTCAAGGAAGCCGATTACCGCTCCCGCCACTGGAGTTCGTCCATTCCGGGACCGCTGCGTCCTGGGTCTCCCGAGCACAAGCAGGCCGTGGCGGCGATGTTCCGGGAGACGTTCAATCCTTATCGTCCATCCGTCATCAACTGGCCCAAACTGCCGCCCGATGTTCTCAAACGTGTAACGTCTCTGCCGATCTGGGACATTGCCGTGCAGACGGAAGGGAAGGCACGTCTGCGCATGGCGGCCTATGCCCGGCTGGTGCAGGATCCTGACATGAAGGACGCCATCTCGCGCAATGCGTGGGAGGAAAACCGTCACAAGGAGGTTCTGAGCAAGCTCGTCGAGGCGTATGGGATTCCGATGGCGCCGGAGCCTCCCTACGTCGAGCCCAAGGATGTCGAGTGGGCCTATCTGGTCACCGGTTTCTCGGAATGTGTGGACAGCTTCTTCGCGTTTGGCATGTTCAAAGTTGCACAGACGTCGGGTTTCTTCCCAGCCGAACTGATCGAGACATTCGAACCCGTGATGCAGGAAGAATGTCGGCACATCCTTCTCTTCGCCAACTGGCTGGCCTGGTATCGTGCGGTGATGCCAGCGTGGAAACGTCCGTGGTTTGAACTGAAGGTGCTCGCTGTCTGGGCATTCCTCATTTACGAGCGTCTGGGGCTTGCCGTGTCGGTGGACGCTGATGGGCAGGAACACACGCAGGACAACAATTTCACAGTCAATGGCACCAAAGAGATGACCAATCAGGACATCACTTTGGCTGACTTCATGCAGATATGTGAGATGGAAAACGCCAAGCGCTTTGCTGGGTATGATGCTCGTCTTGTGCGTCCAAAGCTTGCCCCCAATATCGCGCGCTTCATTTTGTGGGCGCTACGTCTGGTGGGACGCAAGCCGCGTCTGGCGTCCGAGATTGAGGCTATTCCCTCAGTCGCCTGATTTGATGTGTTGTGATGGCTCCCGGCAGGACCTTGCGTCTGCCGGGATGTTTTTTGTTATGGCTAACGAGTTACAGAAATCAGGTCGATAAAAGAGCCCGTGCCGCCGCAGTCGCGATGTCCCGGCGTAACTGGACAATGGCTTTGCCATGAATATCCAGCGGGTGCACGCGGTTGGTGAGGATCAGCACGAAGCTGTCGCTTGTCGGGTCCATCCAGAGTGATGTGCCGGTATAGCCTGTGTGTCCAAAGGAGCCGATGGGAAAGACATCGCCTCGGGGTGTTGAGTAATGAGTGGCAATATCCCATCCCAGCCCGCGAACATCGCGTGAGTCCACCGGTGATTGGGGTGAGGTCATGAGGCGTACTGTATCCGACCTGAGCGGGTAGAGACTTGGTCTATTGGCTCGACGCGCCAGCAGATTGGCGGCATAACCAGTCATATCGTCCGCCGTTGAAAACAATCCGGCATGTCCGGCCACGCCGCCCATTCTACGGGCTGTCGGATCGTGTACGACGCCACGCAACGGCACATGGTGTTCGTCATACTGAGTAGGGGCGATCAGGGCGCGCAGGGTAGGCGAGGGCATGAAGCCGGATTGCGACATGCCGAGCGGGGTCAGGATATGCTCTTGCGCATAGCCGTCCAGCGATTGATTGCTGAATGCTTCCACTAACAGCCCAAGCACAATGTAATTGATGTCACTGTATACGAAGCGCGTTCCCGGAGTTTGCGTAGGCGTGCTTGTCATGGCGCGTTGGATGGCGCTTTCCTTGCCATTCCAAGGCGTGGAAAGATCCAGATCCGGCGGAAGACCGGAAAAATGTGTGAGCAATTGCCGAATGGTGATGGCTTCCTTGCCACGACAGCCAAAGGCAGGAAGATAGCGCGCCACCGGGTCGTCCAGTTGGAACAGTCCTTTTTCCCAGAATTGCATGAGAGCAGGTGCAGTGATGGTGGCCTTTGTCAGTGAGGCCATGTCGAAATGCGTGTCCCATGTCATGGGTTCCACATTGGGTTCTATTGCGCGGTGGCCAGCCACAAAGCGATGAACGATTTTCCCTTCATGTCCGATTGCGACCACGGCACCCGGTATGTCCTTCCGAGCGATAGCCTCGTCAACCAAACGATCTACAGCCATGAACGAAGAGATGCGTATGGAGGGTGTTGCGCAGGCGGCCAGCCCCGAGAAGCTGCAGAGAAGCGTCCCTTGAAGGCGGTTTAGAAGGGTCCGGCGATACATGAATGCGTATCCTGCGATCAGGCTGAGAACTGTTCGGTGATGATGCGTTCTGACAACGTTTGTCCTTGATCGAACAGCACCATGACAGAGCGCTCGCGATTTTCCTGCACAGTCACTTCCACTACATCGCGGATTTCGGTAGAATCCGCCACAGCAGCTACAGGGCGCTTTTCTTTCTCAAGGATCGTGAAGGTCACGATGGCTGTGGAAGGAAGGAGAGCGCCACGCCAGCGGCGCGGACGAAAGGCGCTGATGGGCGTGAGGGGAAGCAAATTACCGGACAGCGGCACGATGGGACCGTGAGCTGAAAGGTTGTAGGCCGTGGAGCCAGCGGGAGTAGCAATAAGAACGCCATCGCAGATCAGTTCCGGCATGCGTTCACGTCTGTCGATATCGATGCGAATCTTGGCTGCCTGACGGGTCTGTCGAAAAAGGAAAACGTCATTGAGCGCATCTTCCTCATGAATCGAACCATCTTCGCAGGTCGCTCGCATGTGGAGCGGATGAAGGATGGCGCTTTGGCTTTGTTTCAGGCGTTTTTGCAGACCGTCCTCGTCGAAAGGATTCATGAGAAATCCGACAGACCCGCAATTGAGGCCATAAACCGGCACGTCATGATCCATCATGCTTCTGAGCGTCTCAAGCATGAAGCCATCTCCGCCTAGGCAGACGACCACTTCGGCGTCGGCTGGAGCGCAATTGCCGTACCGACTGACCAGACGTTCCAGCCCTGTTCGGGCAGTAGGTGTAGGAGCCGCTACAAATGCCAGTTTGCTGGGCGGTCCGGAATCGATCCATGGGGAGTCGGAGATGTCGCTGCTCATCCTATCGCCTGTATCGTTGACGCCGTTGTTACGCCAGAGTTCATGAATGGGCAGCGAGCGATAATCCTGCACGGTTCGTGCTGGTGGAGACGTATCAGTTCACGAGTGCGGGGAAGGTATCGGCGACAAGTTGGTGAGCGACACGAAGAACATCGGTTGCCGTATTGGAGGTGGGCAAAGTGCCGAGGAAGGAGCTTTGACGGCGAATCATTTCCGACACACGTCGATCTTTTCGCACGACGCCAGCCAGATGGGGCGAAAAGCTCAGGAAGCGTTTGCAGGACTGGTTCAATATATCGAAAGTCGCTTGCCCCGAACGATTTCCCGAGGCCTGATTGATAACGATCCAGGCATTTGGGATCGTGTGTCCATCCTGCCGCCGATCGCGAACTGCCAGTTTGAGCACAGCGTAGGCATCGGTGAGGGCGGTCGGTTCCTCGGTGGTCACAACCAGAAGCGTATCGGCGGCGGCGGCAATCATTCGCGAACTCCAGTCTATGCCTGCGCATAAATCCAGAAGAATCACATCATAACCGCTAAGGTCACGAATCTGCTCCAGCAGGGACCGTAGGGAGTCGGGTTGCAGAAGCCTCAGGGTGGAAGACCCTGAATGGCCGGGCAATACATCTATGCAGTTTGTCGAATGGGCACCATCATTGTGAAGTTTGACAGGAACGATGGCTTCTTCGATCGGGATTTCGCGTCGCAGCACATGTGTAAGGTCGTATTTGTGGTGAAGTCCGAGTTGGACATCCACATTTCCCAGCCCGAAATCGCAATCGACGATCAGGACGCGCTGTTGTGTGTCGTTGGAAGCGAGCGCGTGAGCAAGGGTGATGGAAAACCACGTTTTGCCCACGCCGCCTTTTCCTGAGGCAATCGCTACAACATGTGGAGTCGAAACCTGTTTGGGAGCGGAAGCCGTAGTCAGTGGCGTCGGAACTTGATGTCGCTGCATAAGAGCGCGTGTATAGGGCCGGGGAACCGAGGGAAAAGTCGCCTTGTTCATGGAATCTTCTTTCATGTCACAGGCATTGCTTTTGATTCGGCCACGTTCGCTCGTGCAATCGTTGTGGCAAAGGATGGAAAGGTGTCTGTTCGGGGAGGATGCGTAACAGAGGTGAGCTTCTGAACCGGAGAAGGTGGTCGTGATGAGGAAGACGAAGCGAGAGAAGTCTCTATTGAGACAGGAGTGGCGTTATCCGAGGTGGATCCTGTACTGTTGTCGGGGAAGGCTAAGCGACAAGACAGACGCTGTGCCAGCCGTTGCGGAGTAAGGCGTACCAGACCACCGGCGACTGCATCGCTGATACCGGCTTCTGTTAAAACAAGTCCGCAGGCTGCAGCAGTGAGAATGTTTCCGATACGTCGGGCCTGATCCAGACGGGTGGCAATCATCATGTGCGTGTTTGCCTTGCAGAATACTTCTGCAATGTCCGCCGTTTCCTCTGTGTCGTGCGCTGCGGGCAATGTAAGACATAACTGGGCACGGGTTGCGGCCACAAGTTCCAGAAGAACAGCATGGGTTTCCGGATCGTAAGGATCGACCGCGGCTGTATCGATCAGGACCGGTTGACCGTTTTGCCGCTGGCTAAGCGCTCTTTTGAGGGTGCGGGTATCGTGAGCCGCGATGAGAGGAATGCCGAGACGGCGCGTATGGACCGCCAGTTGTTCGATCCCGCCTCCCTTTTCACGATCAGTGGTAATGACAAGTGGTGTTATGCCTGAGAGCACCAGGCGGCTGGCAAGCCGGGCGACTGAGAGGGTTTTGCCTGATCCGGCAGGCCCTACCAGCGCGAGAGGGGATTTGCCCGGAGCGAATGAAAAGGAGCCAAAACGCACCAATCGGGAAAGGGCAACGCTACATGGATCCGCCAGCAGTTCATCAATGAGTACGTCCGGAATGCGGTGCCACACCAATGTTTCTCGGTCGAACATGCCTTCGGTAAGGGGGCGTTCGACAATTGATGAAGAGGCTTTTT
Source organism: Acetobacter estunensis (assembly GCF_019083805.1). Taxonomy (GTDB): domain Bacteria; phylum Pseudomonadota; class Alphaproteobacteria; order Acetobacterales; family Acetobacteraceae; genus Acetobacter; species Acetobacter estunensis_A. The sequence goes on along the minus strand of NZ_JAHRDV010000001.1, from coordinate 4,652 downwards.
GGGGGGGGACTGTTTGCTGAGCATTGGAAGGATCCGCTGCCGCAATTAATTCCACGCCCGTTGGCGTAACACGTTCTGAAAGAATGAGAGCTGCTTCCCCCAGTGCGGCGCGAACCTGGCGGACGGCATCCTGAATGGAAGGACCAGTGAAAGTTCTCAGTTTCATGACTTTTTCCGAAAATACGTCGTGTGATTATCCTTCCTGAAACTTACTGAATGGTTGCAACGGTACGAATTCGGGCGCGCGGAGCGATTTCGCTCTGGGCCAAAACAGGGGTGGCTGGACGAAGCCGTTCCATAATGGCGTGCATCGCACCCCGGATGCTGCCGTTTACAACAAGGACAGGAGACTCACCCTGTGAGGAGACCTGATCCAGAACGGCCCGCAGGCGTGTAATGAAATCGTTGAGTTTGCTGGGAGCCATGGCCAACTGGCGATCTTCCGGCGGCCCGACCATACTGTCCATGAATACGGCTTCCCAGTTTGGTCCGAGCGCCACAATGGGAATGTAGCCTTCGGGGCCGGTCAATGAGGCGCTGATCTGACGGCAAAGGCGTGTGCGTACATGGGCGACAATCTGTGGGACCGCGCGCAGGCCCTGACCGCAGCCTTCCTGTATGCCTTCGAGAATTGTCGGCAAATCACGGATCGATACCCGTTCAGCAAGGAGGGCCTGCAGAACGCGCTGCACTGCTCCGAGCGATATTTGGGATGGGATGAGATCGGACGCCAGTTTTTGCTGGTCACGAGGCATTTCATCGAGGAGTTTCTGTGTTTCAGCATAAGTCAGTAATTCAGAAAGATTTTCGCGGACCAGTTCGCTCAGATGAGTAACCATCACACTGGCCGGATCGACCACCGTATAGTTCGCAAACGTGGCTTTTTCCCGCAGGCTGGTGTCCACCCACATAGCTTGAAGTCCGAAGGCTGGCTCTTTGGTAACTTCGCCTTCAAGAATAGGAAGACCGCCTTGGGGATTCATGACCAGAAGATGATTGGGCCGCACCTCGCCTGAGCCGACTTCGATTTCCTTGATGCGCACTGAATACTGATCCGGTTTGAGCTGCAGATTGTCCTGTATTCGTACGGGGGGAAGGATAAAGCCCATTTCACTGGCAATTGTGCGACGCAGGATGCGGATCTGTTCGGTAAGTTGAGGAGACTCTCCGCTGGCGAGCCCCAGCAGACTAAAGCCGAGTTCCAGACGGATCATGTCGATGCGCAATGAATCCGTTATCGGCGGTTCGGAATTGGTTGGCGCTGCGACGGTGGTCGTCGCCTCTTCCTCTTCATCATTGGAAAGGGGGCGTTCGTGTCGTGCCCATGCTGCGGCCCCTGCCAGTCCCGCCAGTCCAAGAAAAGGAAGTGCGGGTAGTCCCGGCATAAGAGCCATAACAGCGGCGATCCCGGCTGCCAGTGAAAGAGGTTTCGGACTTCCTCCCAATTGGCGGATCAACGTGGCGTCTGCGGCTCCTTCCGTTCCGCCTTTTGTCACGACAATGCCGGCAGCCGTGGAGACGAGGAGCGCCGGAATCTGAGAAACAAGACCGTCACCGATGGTGAGTGTCGTGAAGGCTGAGGCCGCATCGGCCAGAGGCATGCCATGCCGAACAACACCGATCGTCAGGCCACCGATAATGTTGATCGCTGTGATGATGATACTCGCGATGGCATCTCCACGCACGAATTTCGCAGCGCCGTCCATGGAGCCATAGAAGCCGCTTTCCTCTTCCAGTTCCCGCCGTCTGCGTCGGGCAATCTTGTCCGAAATGGCGCCGGAAGCCAGTTCGGCGTCAATGGCCATCTGTTTTCCCGGCATGGCGTCCAGAGAGAAACGGGCAGCAACTTCTGCTATACGTCCAGAACCTTTTGTGATGACCATGAAGTTCACGACGAGCAGAATGGAAAAAAGAATGCCGCCGATGACGACATCTCCTCCCATCAGAAAACCACCGAACGCTGCGACCACATGTCCTGCTGCGTAAACACCTTCATTGCCATGGCCGAGAATGAGCCGTGTCGTGGCGACTTCGAGAGAGAGGCGTAGAAGGGTCGTGAGAAGCAACAGTGTGGGAAAAGAGGTGAAATCAAGAGGGCGCTGGAGGAACAGAGCTACCATCAGGATTAGAACAGATGCCGTGATGGAAAGAGCCAATCCGACATCCAACACCATGGTTGGAAGAGGGAGAACAAGAATGGACAGAAGGACGGCAACGCCCATCGCCAGTCCCACATCGGAGCCCGGTAGAAACTGACGCCAACCGCCATGTCGCAGAGAGCGAATATCGAAAGATTTCAGGGACGCGATGCGGCGCGCGAAAGAGTTACGCGTGGCATTCACCGGTGACTTGGCTGTTTCACTCATTGCGGCGTGGCCAGTCCATGCGTGGGAGGCGGCACGGTTACGCCCCGATCGGTATAATCTCTCAGCTTGTTGCGCAAGGTGCGTATGGAAATGCCAAGAAGAGAGGCGGCATGGGTCCGGTTGCCCTCAGTGTGGCTAAGAGTGTCAAGAATCAGGGCCTGTTCAACCTCTTCCATCTTATGTCCTACCCATGGAGAGCGTTCGGCTGTTTCTGTGGAGGCAGAAGAATCTGGAATGGTCGCAAGTGGAAGATCGAAAGCTTCGATACTGATCTCCGATCCTGTAGCCATTACGACAGCACGATGAACCGCATTTTCCAGTTCGCGAACATTTCCACGCCATCTGCAATGTTCAAGATTTTGCATGGCGTCATTGGAAATGGGACGTTGAGGAAGGCCATTGATGATGCTGTAGTGACGGGCAAAATGGGTGGCGAGGAATGGGATGTCCTGCGGTCTGTTGCGTAGCGGCGGCAGAAGTAGAGACACGACGTTTAACCGGAAATAAAGATCTTCTCGGAAGCGACCCGCTTCTACTTCCATCGGCAAATCGCGATTGGAGGTGGCAATGAGTCGGACATTTACCGGAACAGGGGTATTGCCGCCGAGACGATCGATTTCTCGCTCCTGAATGGCTCTGAGAAGTTTGGCCTGTAGCCGAATATCCATCTCGCTGATTTCATCGAGCAGGAGCGTGCCCCCATTTGCAGCTTCGAAACGTCCGATCCGTCGGGCTGTAGCGCCGCTGAAGGCGCCACGCTCGTGACCGAACAGTTCGGATTCTACAAGTGTTTCCGGTAAGGCAGCACAATTTAGTGCCACGAAAGGACCATTGGCACGCTGAGATGTTTCGTGAATATGTCGAGCCATTACTTCCTTACCTGTTCCTGATTCCCCAGTGATCAGGACGGATGCATCGGATGAGGCAATACGCTCGGCTTTTGCGACAATATTTCTCATCGCCGGATCAACAGCACAAAGAGGTGATGTGTCGTCGCTGGCGTTTTGGATGAAAGCGGCAATGATGTCAGGGTCTGGCGGTAATGGAATGTAGTCCTCAGCTCCGCTCTCAATGGCTTTGGCTGCCAGAACAGGGTCTTCCGGACCGCAGGCGAGAACTGAAATCGCAATACGTTCGCGTCGCAAGGACGCTACCAGCGATGCGATATTCGTTTCGGGGCTACAAATTATGAGTTTGTGATCTCCCTGCTCGCATACGCGTACGATGGCCTGCGCGTCTGTTTCGACGTGATCGACGCGCGCGCCACGTTCCAGCACGATAGAGGCAGCTTTTCCCAACTCACCGGACAGGGTGCCGACAATCAGAACCCGCATTGTATGTGTGCCTTAAACTGCTTTTTCTGATTTGATGATTTCTGTCATTGTCACGCCAAGGCGGCTTTCATCGACCATCACGACTTCGCCACGTGCGATCAGACGATTATTGACATAAATATCAATTGGTTCCCCGACCTTCCGGTCAAGTTCGACAACAGCACCACGTCCTAGTTTCAGCAGTTGACTGACCTGCATGGTGCTACGTCCCAGAACCGCACTCACCGTGACCGGTATATCGTAAACAGCTTCAATCCCATGGAGAGGAGCAGCGTTTGATGGTTCGGCGGCGTCTTCGAACTGGTTGAGATCGTCAACGGTTGCTTGAGTGCTCATGAGGCGGATCCTGTTGAGAGACTGGTAGTGGTATTTGTGGAGAGTGCCATAAGAATGGTTTCAGAAAGATCGCCAAGATTGCGTTTAAGTTCTCCATCGGGCCATTTCATTTCGAAATCGCTCTTTTGCACTGCGGTATCTGGTTCGATAATAAGCCAGGATCTGTCGACGGAACTCTGTGAGGAAAGTTCTTCCTCCAGAATTTCGACGTTGTGCGGATGTAGACGGAGCACGACACGGAAATCGCCTGTAAATAAAGGAAGTATTTCCTGAAGCAATGTGGCAGAGCAAAACGTATTATCATGTTCTGGCCATTGTGGAAAAGCCGATACTGCTGTCGAAATCAGGGTTGAAGCGAGGGTTTCGGCATAATTTTTTAGTCGCGCCCCCATTTGTGTGCGGATATCGCTAAGAGCTTCATTTATTATCCGCAGTAGATCGGTTTTTTCTTGTTCTGCTTGCTCTTTCTTTTCCTGTTCAACCTGCATTCGCGTGCGGGAAAAATCCTTCAGGATGAGATCACATCACTGGGCCCCGTAAGAATCAAGGACGTAGACGCAGCGCAGGCAGAAATCGTATCCACTATCAAGGAATTAGCCAATCAGGGCGAGATCGA
>NZ_JAHRDV010000019.1 GCF_019083805.1 Acetobacter estunensis | reverse complement strand
TTGGGGGTCGAACTACGACAATGTGACGCTGACGGGCTCAGGGAATACCCTCGATAACAGCGCTTCGCGGAACACGGTCACGGACACGGCGGGAGGCAACAGCTTTACCCTGGAACAGGGGTCGAGCCTGACGCTTTCAGGCAGCAACGAGACGATCACGGCCAAGGCGAACAGTGCCGCTCTGACGCTGGCAGGAACGGGCAGCAGCGTGTCGCTGGCTTGGGGGTCGAACTACGACAATGTGACGCTGACGGGCTCAGGGAATACCCTCGATAACAGCGCTTCGCGGAACACGGTCACGGACACGGCGGGAGGCAACAGCTTTACCCTGGAACAGGGGTCGAGCTTGACGCTTTCGGGCAGCAACGAGACGATCACGGCCAAGGGCGCGGTTTCCGTAACAGTTTCCGGAAAACTCAATAATATCACTGGTGCTGGCGGCAATAATATTACGATAGATGGCGATCTATCTTCGACTGAAATTTCTGGATCTGGAAATATAATAAATATAGATGGCGAAAATACATATACAACAGATGCATCATCCGCAAATATTATTTATATTTCTGCAGGCGAATCCGCTACTATCACCGCAAATGGAGACGAAATATTTGTAGAAAAAGGCGCTTGCGCCACAATAATCGGAGATAATAATTTTATTTATGGAGATTTAGATAGCACAATTTCATATAGTGGAAGTGATAGCTATATTAACGCAGTATACGGAACGGTAGATGTTAATGGCACTGCTTCTATAACATCCTCCGGATTCTTCCTTCAAGACACTGGATGTCGTTATGGCGTCACCGATGGAGATTCCGAATATGCTACGGTAGGAGGCAGTTCTCTTGTCGCCGACTCAATCGTAACAGTCGAGCAAAATAACATCATATTAGGCACAGCATATGTGAATTCCGATGGTAGTTGGACTCTTAATATACCTGTGCTTTCGAAAGGAAGTCAGGTTCTTATCGCAAACATTACAAATCCAGATGGTACACAGGAAAATCTGACGACAATATTGTACTCCGATTATGTTGACGCAAATCCAACGATAAATATAGAGGCAGACACATATGTAGCTCCCGTATTTGATGGGCCTGTCGAAACTGCAGTTTCGACGTCATCGTCTCCTATAGTCTATGGATCTAGTGATCCAAATGATCTTATTACTATTAATATTTATGATCCAAATACAAACCAGTTAATTGAATCTACTACGGCGATATCTGGAAGCGATGGAATGTGGTCGACGACGCTTCCATTACTAAATGACGGTAACTACGAGGTTGAAGCAACTGCGAGCACCCCTTCTGGTGATTCAGCAGGAAGCTCACGCGAAATCGATATTATAATAGATACAGATGCTATTCAACTAAGTAAAAATGTTACTATCGAATCAACTGGTAGCGGTATATCGAATCCAACATTCTCAGGAACGGCTGAGGCAAATTCGCTAATATCTATCTCCGATAATGGAAAAATTATTGGAACAGCAAATGTCGATAGCACCGGTTCTTGGACATTTCAGGCTAACGACTTATCTTATGGAGAGAATAATATCATCATAGAAAATATAGACAAAAATGGTATTAAATTATCGGAAATGAACTATACCTATAATGTCACAAACATATCGACAGCACCATCTATCAGTTCTATAAATCCATCAACCGATGGAAATACGCTTATTTTGCAGGGGACTGGGACTGCAGGCAGCGTCGTCGCTATCACTAATGGTGATGGGACACTGATTGGCAATGCAAATGTCTCATCAACTGGCACATGGAATCTGACAGTCTCATCTTCGCTCGTTGATGGATTAAACAGCTTCTATGCTTCAGATGCAGAAACTGGCGCCTCTAATGGAATGCCATTCTACGTAATATATAACGGTTCATCGAGTTCATCACTTCCTTATAACGTGGTAACACTTACTCTATCAGGGCAGACGACAGCAAATTTCACACTTGAGAACGCTCAAAACGGTCAATTGACATCCTTAGGAAGTTTGACTGTTTCTGCTCCTTATATTCCGGGAAACAATGCATCCGGCAATGTTGGTGAATCTGTTGCCATTATAACAAGAGGGTCTTCCGCCTCATCTGGAAATATACTGAATATATCCACCGGATCTAGTAATCTTTATTTGTTGAGTGCATCGGAAAATGGTGTTTTTATAAATGGCTACGAGTCCATAGAAGCTGGACAAACAGAATCTATGGTTTTTGGAATGTCGTCCACTTCCGATATAGGTATCCATGTTGCAAGTAATGGAACCAAGAAAGTATATTTTAGTGGAGGGTATAATTCAGATGGTTGGGATAATACAAATAATTACGATGCTCTACGTGCCACGGGCCAATTGGGAATGTCTCTTGATGAGCAGAGCGTTGCGAACGAAGTGTCCAGTGGACACTTTTCTCAGTATCTCTCTTCTGAAAGTAACAATGGAAATGTTGACGTATCTTTATCTATAAATCTCGAGGGGTCTTCTGATACTCCATCATATCTCAAGGGATTGACTAATTATATTCACCTACAAGGTGGTACAGTCTCATCTGCCCTTGAAAATATAAATATTTCGTCGAACGGAGGAAACGGTTCATGGTTATATATATTTAATGAAACCGTGAATTCCGGCTGGAGTGACGGTATAAAAACTATAGCTCCAATTTTCTCACCAAATTATTTTTTTCAGAATGGAGATGCTTCCTCTATCGTGGCCGGAGTGGGAGGAGAAGTCGACACTGTCAGCAATTATTCTGAATTGGCGGATTCTAATTTCTATAAGAACCTTGAAAAAGCTGCGGTTTATGGTGGTGCTTTAGCTATCGATTCTCCTGCAGATTACTTCATAAATGCCGGATTAGACTATCAACAATTTGTTGAAAATGAGATTCGATGGGCAGTCGATCAGGGGCTTCAGGTTACGGTCGTTATTTCCGGATTCTACGATAATACAGAATATAATACGACCGATACAGTAAATGATTATGGACAAGATGTAAGGAAGATGGTTGCAATACTGGAAGCGACCGGAGCAGTTCCAACAAATTGGGAAGTTAGTGAATATGAGGCGAAGCGCACGATTGCAGCTGGATCTGATACTGATCCCAATAGCGAAGCTGGTATCGCGCTATGGTTAGAAAATTACGCTGAAGTTTCCGCGATTAAATTCAGTAGTCCACAACTTATATCAGCATCTTTTCAGCCAGACACCTTAACTATAACTTTAAAAGGAGTTTCTGATACAAGTGATATTATCCTCGCTGACGGTCAAGGCACCACAACAGATCCATGGGAACTAGGAGATGATGATACTTCATGGGATGGAAGCCCTGAAGTGCAAGTATATATTGATCAAGGAGATAAATCAAACTACAGTCAAGAATTTTCTTCGGAGATAAATGTTGCTGTAGGCGATATTAAAACCATAGATGGAACAACTACATTGACTTATATGGGTGACTTTTCTGAAAGTGATAGTCATGTTTATATAAATCTAATGAATAGTAATATAGATTCCACGTCTAGCGTTGATAGGTCGATAAGCATCGTTTCTGCTGAGATTAATGGAAATGATTTAGGTATTTCTAGCGGTCTCGGTATCGCTAATATGGGTGCGGTAGGATTTAATATTTCCTCATCTCAAGCGGAACAGGTAGTTGAAGTATCTAACCCTGACGGTGACGGACTAACGTATACCGAGTCATTTACACAAAATCCTACTATCGCTGGATATGCAACAGCACGTGATTACGTACAAATTATTGATAATGGCCAAATTATTGCTACAACGCAGGTTTCTCCAGATGATTTAATAGAAGATAGTGATGGTGAATATGGAGTGACCGGATATTGGAGTATTACGCTACCAGATCAAGATCAAGGCACGTATCATCATTATAAAATAGAAGTTACAACTACCGAGGTTCCTGAAAATGAAAATCCAAATAACACAAGTGCAGCTTCGTATGTAAATATTTATATATCTCCCGATGCGTTATCTAGTAATTTGGTGCCAGATTCCGATACTGGGCTTTCGTCTATTCCGACTCCTGAAATAACTGGAGAGTACACGGATGAAGTTACTATAACTGTATCAGAGGAAAACTCGCTAGACGGAGTTGAGTTTCAAGCATATGTTGATGGAAATGCTGTTGGATCAGTGCAGACTGTAACAGCAGTTAATGGTGAAAGTGAACAAACGTTTTCTTATGCTGGCGATTTTCAAGATGGCACAGCACATGATTTCGCGCTGAAATTCTTGGGGGATGCCAGCAGTTCATCTGAGAATACTGGAGCTTTATATATAAAAAATATTTCTTTAGATGGAAATGTGGTTGCCAACTCGTCAGGAGTAACGGTTTCGAGTGAGGGTTACAGCCTCTTTAATTTGGGTGATTTCAACCCGACATTAAATGATTTTATTAACCCAACGTTTACCGGAACTGGAGTGGCTAATAGTACTATAACATTGCAAGATGGAAATGGTGGTAATATTCTCGGCACTACAACGGTTGGAGGTGATGGATCATGGGTATTCACGATACCTCAAAGTGACACACTTTCCTCTGGGAGCCACACTTTATATGTGACTGATTCAATACCAGATGGCGCGACATCTTCAGCGACTTCGTATCAGTTTAATATTGGAAATACATAGAATGTATTTCCAATATTATTGAAACGGTATGAGGCTCAGGCCTCATAGCCAGAACATGACGGTTGCAGCGAGGCCGATTGCCGAGAAGAATACGGAGGAGCATCTTGTTGATTTTCACTGAGAACTGACCAGGGTTTTTCATCAGGAATTGACCCATGCCTTCACACTCCCCGGCAGCATCTGCTGGGGGTTTGAGGAGTGATTGACATGGAGCTTCTGAGTGTGATCCGTCGGTGGCACTGCCGGGATCATCTGCCGATCCGCGAGATCGAACGCCGGACGGGACTGTCACGCAATACGATCCGGAAATATCTCCGGGCACAGAGTATTGAACCGCGGTTCCAGGTACCCGAACGTCCCAGCCGACTGGACCCGTTTACTGACAGGTTGAGGGGATGACTGGTCCTGGAAGCCGCCGGCCCCCGCAAGAACCGGCGCACGGCGCAACGACTGAACGACTGCATGAAGACCTTGTGGCACTGGGTTATGATGGATCCTACGGACGGGTGGCCGCTTTCATCCGGCAGTGGAAACACGAACAGCACCAGGCACGCCAGACAACGGGTCGGGGTGTTTTCGTACCCCTGTGCTTCCAGCCCCCGGGGAAGCTTTCCAGTTCGACTGGGGCGAGGACTGGGCGGTCATTCTGGGAACGGCTGCATATCGAACTGGCCCGGAGCATCGCCGAGGTCGATGCCAGCGAGCCGAGCGTGTTAGATCGGGGATACTGGCCTGCAGGGCATAAAGACAGTCATCCAGCGGCAGTAAAGTATGGCGTCGAAACACTACCATCATCGCTTCGTCCGTCTTCGAAAGGACCGTTGATCGCGGCTCTTTGGGGCCTGTCTTCTGATCTTCGACACTCTGTCGCTTCCGCCACTTTGCAACGGTTTTCGGGTTGATCCCGAACTCCTCGCTCAGCTCAGCGCCGCGAGCGAAGCCTGCGATCGCTGTAGTGCTGCTCGCACGGCGTGCGTGGTCGTGGCGCTCCCATGACGTATCTGCCCCATAATGCCTCCTTCCACTCACGTGAAAATATCACACCATCAAACCACGGGACTAAACAACTAACTGACGAGACGCCCCAGCCAATATCGTCTCCGCTCTCCTCCAAAAGCAGAACGAAAAATATCCAGAAGAACTATCAATCATCATTCGATGCGCCTGAAATCAGGCAGACAGGACATCAAACAACGGTTCTTCGATCTCTCCAGTTATATCCTTTGCAGCCGAGTGGACTTTCGCGCCGACGCCGGCTTTTACAAAATGAAGCCGCCGTCAATGGTCAGGCTTGATCCGGTCATAAAGGACGAAGCGGGACTGGCTAGGTATGACGCCAGCTTCGCGACGTCCTCTGGCCGACCCATGCGGCGCAGCGGCATATGGGTGACGAGATAATCCATCATGCCCTCCGTCATGTCGGTGTCGATCGGGCCTGGCTGAATATTGTTGATCGTGATACCACGTGGAGCGAGGTCAAGTGCCGCGCCCTTCACGAAGGCGGCGACCGCGGCTTTCGTCATGGAGTAGATGCTGCTTCCCGGTGCGATCGGCCTTATCGCGGCAATACTGCCGATGGTTATGACGCGCCCGCCGTCCTGCATCCCGGCGAGCGCGGCCTGGACGGCGAGCACGACGCCACGAACATTGACGTTCAGGGACAGATCAAGGTCGCTGAGATCAAACGTTTCGATTCCCCCTGATTTTAATACGCCGGCACTGACGACAGCAACGTCCAGACGGCCGTAGCGTGAGATAATCTGTTCAACTGCCGCGCGCAGTGCGGCCGGATCCGTGCTGTCAGCGCGAACTGCCAGCGCAAGACCGTTATCGGCTATAATCGCCGCTGCAACCGCATCAGCCTGCTCTGGACGGGACACGTAGGTCAGGCCGACCGCAAAACCATCCCGCGCGAGCTGGCGGGCTATGCCTGCGCCGATGCCGCGCGATCCGCCAAAAACCATGGCGACTTTCTGCGGTGCCTGGGCTTCTTTATTATTTTGAGCAGCCATTTCTATCGTTCCTTTTATTGAACGCCCGTTCTAAAACAGATGAAATTTTTTACCGGATGGCTTTCAGCGCCATTCGGGCAACGGTGGCGAGCGCCTTCGGGTCGGCACCGGCCCGGGCCGAAATGCGGATGCCAGCGACTGTGGAAGTCAGGAACGCAGCCGCGTCACCCGGGTTCAGATCCTGCGAGATATCGCCTTCTGCCTGAGCCCGGCGAATCCGTTCGCACAGGGCGGCGTTCAGGATTGTACCAAACCGTTCGTGGATTTCTGACAGGTCGGCATGGGAAGTCCCGAATTCGCAAATGCTGCTGACACCCAGGCACATGTCCCGCGCCGTCTCGATGATACGGCTCAGAAAGCGCTGTATACCATCAATGGCTCGGGTACTGCTTCCTAACGCAGCCAGATGTGCCTCGATCTCTCCGGTTGCGTAACGGTGAATCGCGTCCCGATAGAGCTGCCATTTGTCACCGAAACTATTGTACAGGCTTTGGCGCCCTATCCCCATGGCGGTGACAAGCTCGGTTGCCGAGCTTCCCTCGAAGCCATGCTGCCGGAAGACAGCGATGGCCGCATCCAGAACCTGGTCCCGATCGAATTCCTGTGGACGTGCCATAAATGTCGGATACAGAATATAGAATGAACAGTCAATAATAAATGCGTTCAATTGGCGGGGATTGCCGCTGGCCTGAACGCGGGGCAGATCGGGTCTATGCGCAGGTTGTTGCGAGGGCGTTTTGCTGCACCTTAATCAATAGCATTCGGCCGAGAGCTGCTGCAGGTCGAGTTCATATTCGAGACGCCGCAAAACACGATCATGAATTTGTCCGCTTCTGTGCAGCCTCAGAACTTCCGCGCGTCCGGCCATAATGCTTTTCTGGAGCGCCGTATAATGTTCGTCCAGATCAGTTCTTAAATGTTCCGGATCTTTGAAAAAACGTTGCGCAGCGGCTTCACGATACCGATATTGTTCCAAGAGCCTCGGATAGTGAATGTCGCCGTTCTCCGACAGCACCAGCTTTTCCATCGCCAGTCTCTGTGCGGCCGCAACCTTTACGCGCGCCTCATTCTCGCTGAGATGCGGCATTGACTGGTCGTCCGCTGAACTGATCCCGGTCCACCTTATGATGGCCGCCAGGGTCGTGCCCTGCACGATAACGGTGACAAGTATGACAGTAAACGTCGTCAGAAGAATGAATCCGCGTCCGGGCATGTTTTCAGGTATCGAAAGCGCGAATGCCAGACTGACCACGCCGCGCATTCCGCTCCAGCCAATGATTGTGGCCTGTCCCCATTCTCCCGGGTCAGGGAGATGACCGCGCGATTTTAAAGCGACCACTCGTATGAAAGCTGCTCCGTAGGCCCAGATAAACCGCGCAAGGAGAGTCGCAACGATAATTCCGAAAATGACTGCGGCCAGTTGTGACACTGAGGAAAACATCTGGTGGCCGGTATGAAACACATTGCGCAACGAGAGCCCGATCATGACGAAAATCAGCGCCTCAAGCAGGAACGTCAGGATGGACCAGAAGGCCTCCGCACGAACACGGACACTGGCTCCGAAAATATCATGCTGGTGCCAGCCGAACAGCAGTCCTGTCGTCACGGTCGCAATAACGCCGGAGACATGAAGTCTGTCTCCCAGAACATAAGCAACCCATGGTCCCAGCAGTGTCAGGCAGATCACGATCACGGGGTCTTTGACGCGTCGCAGAACCATCAGGATAAGCCAGCCCACGCCGAAACCCAGCAGAACGCCGCCCAGTGAAAGAACGCCAAACATCGTAACCGCCCCGATTGCGGAAAAGGTCCTTGTGAGGAAAGCCGTAACGGCGACACGAAAAACGACCATGCTGGTTGCATCGTTCAGCAGGCTCTCCCCTTCCAGCAGGGTCGAGAGCCGCTCCGGAAGATGGACCCGCTCAAGAACGCTTTTGGCTGCGACAGCGTCGGGAGGTGCGATGATTGCACCGAGCGCGAAGCAGACCGACCATGGAAGCTCGGGGACCATCCAGTGTGCCGCAAACCCTACCACCAGGGTAGAAAACAGGACCGCTCCCACGGCAAGGTGCGCGATACCGGGCAGGTTTGCGCGGAAAGATGCCCAGACGGTGAAATAGGCTCCCGACATAAGTAAAGGCGGCAGAAAAACGACCAGCACAAGATCCGGGTTAAGAGTGAAATCAGGCATACCAGGAATGATCGCCATGAAAAGACCGCCGCAGATAAAAGCTGCGGAAGGAGGAAGTCCGTATCTTTTGGCAACAAGCGCCAGAACGAGAATGACCGAGACGATAACAAGCAGGAGCTCAAAATAGGAAACTTCTGACATTGCCCGATCCTTTGCGGCTCGTTATCCGTCGGATTGCATGATTTTTTTGCTCAGGAAGTAAAACAGAATGACGGAAAGCAGGCCATGCCGGACGGATATCGGGATATCGGAAAAGAGTGTCGCATCCGGAACATGCGCGGCCGGTTGCTGCGAATAACGAGAAAGACGACGCGACGTTCAGTCGAAAAATGTGTCGGTCCCATGAAGTGCATGTTCGTTTCTATTACATTCAGGCGAATGGCGTGCGGAACGAGAAAAACTTTTCCCCGTAACACGACCTCCGTGCGCGGATTCTGACGGCCGGACGGAGACAGGCAGTCTTCTTTCGTATCACGTACCCAGCAGGCGTGCGGCGGAGATCAGGTCAGCCGTGGCCGATCCTTCCGTGAACTGACTGAACACCGGGACAAGAATCTCGTGGCAGCGCCCGGATCTCTCATGATCGGCCGCGAGAGCGACCACATCGATCGCAGTGCGCAACTCCCACGCCCGCGCGCCTTGTTGACGGCTCAGCTCAAGTGACTGCGCAAAACAGATGTCCGCCTGATGACTGTCACACCGGGGAGCTGCGAGAACAATATTTCCCTTCACACGCAGCAGCTCCGGCATATAGCAAAGATCGCCATTTGCCTCGACCGACCGCATAGTCTCGTCGGTCAGGGCCAGTGCTTCATCAATGCGACGCGTGGCGGCAAGGCTCTGAGCAAGCGCGATGTTGAGCGGCGTGGTCAGCAGTTCATAAGGAGCTGCATGAAGCTCGGTGAGCGCCTGCTGCAGGCTTCTGATCCCGCTGTTCAGCTCTCCTTGCCGAACAGACAGTTCTCCCTGAAAGCCACGTCCCACCGACAGATAGGGGCCAAGGGAATGGTGCCTTGCCCGCATGAAAAGGCGCTCGATATACCGGCCGACACGATCAAGATCACCGGTCCACAGGAACAGGGATACCGCCCAGACGAGAACAATAGAAAGCGTCAGGGGATGGTCCAGAGTTTCGGCCTCCTCGATTGTCAGGAGCGCACGTTCCGTCGCCTGAGCAGGATAGCCCCGCAGCCAGAGCGTTCTCGCCAGTATCGCGCCGGCAAGCAGTCTTCCGTCGAAGCCGAGAGAGTTTGTGGTCGTCCGGTCGGATCGTGGCCCGTAGCGTAAGGCGGTTTCGAGCGCTGTCTGTGCCCGATCCGGCTCTCCGTTGAGATGGAGCGAAATACCCATGACCGAGTGCGCGAGCGTCGTGGAGACACTATCCTCAAGAGCTCTGGCGAGATATGAGCAGCGTCTGGCGTAACCGAGCGCGGTGCGGAAATTTCCCGTGCGGAGATAAAACATCTGTAACGGACCGAGAATCTGAATCTGGTCAGTTGCCGTGCCTCGCGCTTCAGCAATGGTGAAGCTTCTGTCCAGCGCCGTACGTGCGGCGTCCTGCCCTCCGCGTGTGAACATAAGCGAAGTCCCGAGAGCCGCCTGCAGATGCATTTCCTCCAATCCTTCACGCTCCGTGTCATCGAGCGCATCGAGCGCGCGCGTCATCCAGCGATGACACTCGGACAGCAGGGACATCGACAGGAAAACCGGAACGGCAGCGACACATAGCCTGATACCGGTCGCGGTGTTGCCCCCGGGTCCGAAACACCATTCGAGAGCGGCACGGACGTTGGCAAGTCCGGCGAGATGCACCGAGCGCTGCACGGCGCTCGACAGGGTCGACCATGCGTCTCCCGTCTCATCCAGCCAGCGCAGATAATGGGCTGCATGACGTGCGGGCAGATCAGCAAAGTCGTTATTGCCGGCGTGAAACTGCAGAGCATAGGCTCTTGTCGTGTCGAGCAGACGGTAGCGCATCACGGCCCCGACCGGCCGTGTCGCAATCATGGATCTGGCAACCAGACTGTCGATAGCACCGAAAACAAGCTCCTCGTCGATACCAGGGCCTGTCACAACGGCCAGGACGGCATCAATCGAAAAATGGCCAACAAATATCGCCAGACGACAAAGCACCAGACGCTCCCGTGCCGACAGGAGATCGTAACTCCAGTCCAGGGTCGCCTGGAGAGTTCTCTGGCGCGGCGGGGCGGTGCGCAGGCCTGGCCATGACAGGGTCAGACGCTCATTGAGGAGCACAGCCGTTTCCTGCAGGCCAAACCCTGCGATCCGCGCGGCCGCAAGTTCAATCGCCAGAGGGACGCCATCGAGCTTTCGGCAAATTTCTCCCACGGCCAGTGCGTCCGTCTCGTCAAGGTCGAAACAGGCGCCTCCTGCTGTGGCCCGTTCGATCAGCAGACGGGACGCGGGAAAGTCCTGCACGCTCGCCACAGTAAGTTTTACATCGTCCGGCGGACAGGCAAGCGGCGGGAGTCTGTAAATATGTTCGCCTTCCACATGCAGGGGCTCCCGGCTTGTCGCAAGCATATGGACCTGCGGCAAAGCGGCATGAATCCGCGCCGCCAGCGCCGCAGCCGCATCAATGACATGCTCGCAGGTATCGAGGATCAGAAGGATTCGCCGGTCTGTCAGGCCGGTTATGAGAACCGGGAGCGCATCGTCCGATCCGAGCGAGAGACCCAGTACCGAGGCCACAGTCGTTGCAAGCAGGTCAGGATCGCTCAGGGCGCCCAGATCCGCGAAATGTACTTGGCCGTCAAACGTCCCGATCAGTTCGTGCCCTATGGAAAGCGCAACAGTCGTTTTACCGACACCACCCGTTCCGACGATGGTCACGAAACGTGAGGCGATCAGTAATACCGAAAGCGCTGCAGTATCCGCTTCTCTTCCGAGCATACGGGTCAGACGGCCAGGCAGGCTGGTTTGCGCGTAACTGCCCGTGGCCTTCTGATCAGGTTCCCCGCGACGTTGGCCGGTCCGGGACACCGGCGCAACGAAACAATAGCCGCGCCCTGGCAGAGTGGCGATATAGCGGGAGCCGTTTCCGCCGCCATCCAGGATTTTTCGCAGCCTGGCGATCTGAAACCGCAGGCTGCCCTCTTCAACGACGACATCCGGCCAGACCAGGGCCAGCAGATCGGCTTTGCCGATAATTTCGTTCGGTCGTGCTGACAGGATAGCCAGAATATCGAAAGCGCGCGCGCCCGGATCGACGGGCACTCCATCACGCAGCAGGCGCCGTTCATCCGCGATGAGTGTAAACGGACCAAACCTTATCTGTTCGCTCATTCTCAGCACTGCCCGTACCGGATGCCATCAGCATGAACGCCAGGCATGGTGATGCTGAACTAACCTGTCTGCGAAGCCGAAGTTCCGGCTCCGCCCGGTCCCGGAAAACGTAAGCTAACATCACATCACAGAACATAACGGGCGTTTTAGCCGATCCCCTCCTATGCATTGCAGCAGCACGTTTTTATGGCCAGTCGACGGAGAACGATCATGCTGGCACCGCCACCACCTCTCACACGGCGTCATGTTCTTACCGGTCTCGCCGCAGCAGGTGCTCTCGGAACAATGCCGTCGAATGCGCAGCGTTCCGGACCTGGACGTGAAGCCATCCGTCCGTTCCGGGTCACAGTTCCGGACAAGGCGATTACTGATCTCAGAACCCGGCTGGCAGCAACACGCTGGCCGGAGCGCGAGACAGCAGCCGATCAGTCACAGGGTGTACAACTGTCTGTGCTCCGGAACCTCGTCCGTTACTGGATGACGGACTACGACTGGAAGAAGATCGAAGCACATCTGAATACGTTGCCTATGTTCGTGACTGAGATCGACGGCCTCGATATTCACTTCATCCATATGCGTTCTCCGCACGCGAATGCCATGCCAATGATCATGACGCACGGATGGCCGGGATCGGTCCTCGAATTCATGGAGGTTCTCGGTCCGCTCTCCGATCCGACAGCACATGGCGCGGAAGCCGGAGATGCTTTCCATCTCGTTGTTCCGTCAATTCCCGGTTTCGGCTTCTCGGGGAAACCGACAAAAACCGGCTGGGGCTCGGACCATATCGGGCGGGCATGGGCCACCCTGATGCAGCGACTGGGATATCATCGCTACGTGTCGCAGGGTGGTGATTGCGGTTCCGTGATTTCCCAGCGCATGGCGCTTCAGAACGTGCCCGGACTGATCGGCATTCATCTCACCATGCCCGGCACCGTCCCGAAAGAGATCGCCACCATTCTCACCGCCGGCGGACCGCCTCCGTCCGGTCTGACCGCACAGGAGAGAACGGCCTTCGAGGCCCTGGACAATTTCTACAGGAACAGTTCCGCTTATGCCGCCATGATGGTCACGCGGCCTCAGACCATCGGGTATTCGCTGGTAGATTCACCCATCGGCCTTGCCGCATGGATCTATGAAAAGTTCGCTCAGTGGACTTACAGCGGAGGCGATCCCGGGCGCGTTCTCAGCAAGGACAAAATGCTCGACGATATTTCACTTTACTGGTTCACCGCGTCCGGAGCCTCATCGGCGCAGATCTATTGGGAAGATCATTCCAACAATTTCAACGCCGTGAATATCCCGGACATGCCGGTAGCCGTCACTGTTTTCCCCGGTGAGATCTATTGCGCGCCAAAGACATGGGCACAGCGCTGTTATCGTAATCTCACCTATTTCCACGAAGCTGATAACGGCGGCCACTTCGCGGCATGGGAGCAGCCGCAGCTCTTCACTCAGGAAGTACGGATGGCTTTCCGTTCATTGCGATGATGTAAACCCTCACTCCCTACAGGAGAAAACGAAAATGACCGGACAGACGAAATTACTTTATACAGCCAGGGTCCGAACGACCGGCGGTCGGGAAGGAACGGCACGAAGCTCCGATGGCCGGCTGGATATCAGACTGTCCACGCCCGGCGACGAGCGCAGTGGCACCAACCCCGAGCAGCTTTTTGCCGCCGCGTGGTCCGCCTGTTTCGAAAGCGCAATGGCGTCGACAGCGCGTAAAATGAATATCACGCTGTCTGCGGCTCCCGTGATCGATGCTGAGGTGGACCTGAATGTTGCCGATGGCGCGTATTTTCTCGGGGCACGCCTCAATGTGCATGTTCCCGGCGTCGACCCCGACGTCGCGCGTAAGCTGGTGGACGCGGCGCATCAGACCTGCCCCTATTCAAAGGCCACGCAACATAACATCGCCGTTGCCGTCAGCCTTGTCTGACAAGGGTGGCTGCTCACGGATCCCGGTAAAGAGGTGCACCATGACCACACACAGTATTTCCGACGCGGTTGATCGTCCTCGCCGGCGTCTGCTTGGTGCTGCTGCCGTTGCTCTGGCAGCAGCTCAGTTTGGAAAAATTTCCGTCGCACATGCGCAAAACAGCGCGGCAGATTCTTCAGGAACCCGGTCTTCTTTCAGATCGGTGAAACAGATCGATGCCGGTCCGCTCAATATCGGCTTTGTCGAAGCTGGTCCCATGGATGGGCCACCTGTCATTCTTCTGCATGGCTGGCCCTATGACATTCATAGCTATATCGACGTTGCACCGATCCTGGAGAAGGCAGGTTATCGGGTTATCATACCTCACCTACGCGGCTACGGCACGACCCGGTTTCTGTCCGCTGCCACACTCCGGAATGGTCAGCAGGGCGCGCTCGCGGTTGATATCATCAATCTGATGGACGCGCTGCATATCCCGAAAGCCATCCTCGCCGGTTATGACTGGGGGGGACGAACGGCGGACGTCATTGCAGCAATCTGGCCCGAGCGCTGTAAAGCTCTCGTCTCTGTCAGCGGTTATCTGATCGGAAGCCAGAAGGTCAACAAAGCGCCCCTGCCACCACCGGCTGAACTTCAGTGGTGGTATCAGTTCTATTTCACGACCGAACGCGGACGCGCGGGCTATGCAAAATACACGGATGATTTTGCAAAACTCATCTGGAAACTGGCTTCACCACGCTGGTCATTCGACGATACAACCTTCGCGCGCAGCGCGGCGGCGTTCCATAATCCGGATCACGTCGCCATCGTCATCCATAATTATCGCTGGCGTCTCGGTCTTGCTGACGGTGAACATCATTACGATGAGCTGGAAGAAAAACTCTCCCGGCTGCCGCTGATCGGCGTGCCCACCATTACCCTGGAGGGAGACGCCAACGGTGCTCCGCATCCGGAAGCCCGTGTTTATGCAAAGAAATTTTCCGGCAGATACGAGCACCGGCTCATCACCGGCGGTATCGGCCATAATCTGCCACAGGAAGCACCGCAGGATTTTGCCAGGGCGGTTATCGATGTGGACCGGTTCTGATTCTCTGCGACGGAAGGAGCCTTTCGATGTCCCGTTTTCTTCTTATACCTGCTGTACTGGGCATGATATCAGTCGCAACGGCGACAGTTGCGTCCGGTGCTCCGGCAGAGCCTGACACGGACACTGTTTCCCCGATCTACGGGGTCAGTATCCCTGAGAACTATCGGCAGTGGCATCTGATCGCCCCGGCATCCGAAGCTGAACCTATCGATGAACTTCGTGTCGTGCTCGGAAACAAAACAGCAGTCGATGCTTATCATGCCGGAAAATTGCCATTCCCTGACGGCACGATCCTGGTCAAACTTGCCTGGAAACGCCGCCAGTCGCCTGAATTCGGACCCGCGACCATTCCTGGCGAGCCGACAACAGTCCAGGTCATGGTTAAGAATTCCACGAAATATGCGGCTTCCGGCGGATGGGGATTTGGAAAATTTATCGGCGGGAAGCCTGCCGATGAGGCTCAGCACAAGACCTGTTTTGCCTGCCATGAGGCCCGTGTCCAGGGACACGATTATGTTTTCACTCGTTATGCGCCCTGACCAGGAGAGGTCGTGAGGCAACGATGGCTCATCACCGGAAGTTCACGTGGCATGGGGCGTGTCATATCGCAGGCGGTGCTTGATGCCGGTCACCAGCTTGTCGCTACCGCACGTGATACGACACGGCTTGCTGATCTCGTAGAGCAATATGGTGAGGCTGTACGGATCATAACGCTCGATGTAACCGACCCGGTTGCGGCAGAAGCGGCGGTCCGCCTTGCTATGGAAAGCTTCGGCGGTCTCGACGTCCTCGTGAACAGTGCCGGTTATGGAAATGTCGGATCGGTGGAAGACACCGACCTGGGTGATTTCCGCGGGCAGATCGAGACAAACCTGTTCGGAACAATCATTATGACAAAGGCCGTGATACCGGTCATGCGCGAACAGCGGAGTGGTCGCATCATCCAGTTTTCTTCGGTCGGCGGCCGCATCGGTGCTCCCGGGCGTGCAGCCTATTCAGCTGCGAAGTGGGGCGTGGAAGGGTTTTCCGAAGCTCTAGCACTCGAAATGGCGCTGATCGGGGTCGGGGTCACGATACTTGAACCCGGTGGATTTCGGACTGACTTCGCGGGATCCTCAACGGTCATGAAAGAAGGGAACCCGATATATGACAAGGTGATCGGCGCGACCATAAGGTCCCAGCGGGCATACAACAGCCACCAGCCCGGGGATCCACAGCGGGCAGCTCAGGTCATTCTTGAAGTGTCGTCTATGGAGCAGCCACCATTACGTCTGCCACTTGGAACCGATGCCGTAATGGCTATCAGGAGAGCCGATCTCGGCAGGCTGGAAGAGGTCGAAAAATGGCGTGAGATCAGCATCACCACTGATTTTCCATCCGATGGAATGACAGTCAGGGAGTCAGCTCAGGTTGCTTCCGCTGATGCATTATCCAAAGCCCGGTAATCCTGATGCAGATTTCAGGAAGGAGCACATTATGTCCACGCAGTCTGAATTCACCGACTATGCAGGCTCAGGGCAGCGCAGACCGGAGCATGACTTACGCTCCCGTTACAGCTTTATCGTGTGCGGCTCCGGAGCTTCCGGATCAGTGATCGCCCGACGGCTTGCCGAAAACCCCGATGTAAGTGTGCTGCTGATTGAAGCCGGAGGAAGCGACAACGTGCCGGCAGTCATGCAGGCAAACCAGTGGCCACTGAATCTGGGAAGCGAGAGAGACTGGAACTTTCCCGGTGAGCCCGGCCCGCATGTCAATAATCGTGTCATTCCTTATTCCATGGGAAAAGTTCTTGGGGGCGGGACGAGCATCAACGTCATGGTCTGGGCGCGGGGCCACAAACGGGACTGGGATCTGTTTTCCGCTGCCGCGGATGATCCGGCATGGAGTTACGAAGCTGTTCTGAAGCTTTATCGTCGGATTGAGAACTGGCATGGCGCCCCCGATCCAGCCAGGCGTGGCGTGGGTGGTCCAATGTTTGTGGAACCGGCGCCCGATCCCTGTCCGCTTGCGCCGGCGACGATGGCGGCAGCCCGCTCAACAGGCATCCCGCTGTACGAAAGTCCTAATGGTCGCATGATGGAGAGCGACGGAGGCGCTTCCATTACCGATGTATGTGCAAAAGACGGCGTGCGGCAATCGGTGTTTCGATCCTATGTCTGTCCTTACATGGACAAACCCAATCTGACGGTGCTGACCGGGACTACGGTCACCCGCATCATTTTCGATGGAAAACGCGCGGCTGGTATTGAGGCTGTGCGAAAAGGAGAAAAACTCACATTCGCCGCTGATTTCGAAATCATTCTTTCTCTTGGCGCGGTCCAGACACCGAAAATCCTTATGCAGTCAGGTATAGGCGAGAAGGAGGAACTGGAACAGTCTGGAATTCCGGTTGTTGCACATCGCCCCGGAATGGGCAGGAACCTCCAGGATCACGTCGCTTTCGACTGCGTCTGGGAGTATCGGACTCCGTTGCCGCCCCGCAACACAATGTCGGAAGCCTTCATACTCTGGAAGAGCAGGGCGGAACTGACCTGTCCCGATCTCCTGATCTGTCAGGCTGAAGTCCCGAAATCCACCGTGGAAAACATAGAGAGATTCGGTCTTCCGGAAGCCGGTTGGACCCTTTTCGGAGGTGTCGCCCATCCGGTGAGCCGGGGGCGTGTCCGGCTGACCGGTCGGAATTCATCTGATCCCGTTCGTCTTGAAACAAACGTGCTCGCCGATCCCGCGGATATGAAGGCCGCGATCGCCTGCGTTGAACTGTGCCGCGAAGTTGGCAACTCGCGTCCGTTAGAGCCTTTTGTGAAGCGCGAAGTGATGCCAGGACCGATGAAGGGCCGCGCATTAGAGAATTTTGTCAGAAATGCGGCCACGAGCTTCTGGCACTTATGTGGCACCGCCAGAATGGGGCACGACGATATGGCTGTCGTCGATAACAGGCTCCGCGTTCATGGCGTAAAAAATCTCCGGATCGCGGACGCTTCCATTATGCCGGTCATCACGACGGGAAACACGATGGCGCCCTGCGTTGTAATCGGCGAATTTGCTGCCCGGGCGATAGAAATGGATTACGGGATGACCACATCTGCCCGTACGCAGGCGCAGCGTTAAATGCCCGCATGACACTTCTGGTTTCAGGTCGTTAAACAGAAACAGGTGCATCCATGACACAAACAGGTCATTCGAAGGTGCGCGGAGGGGTCGGTCTCCTAGCGGCGGCGATGCTTCTGGTCAGTGAGATCGCTACCGGCGAGTGCGCACTGGCCGCGACAGACCCGCGCGCTGTGGCAAGCGAAACTTCGCCTCCCACAGCACCAGCCTATCACAGCAGCCTGCCGGTCGAAGGCGTCATGCCCTCCTTTGACGGTGCTACCGGCTGGCTCAATTCACCCCCGATCGACGTAAAGAATCTGCGCGGGAAAGTCGTGCTCGTCGATTTCTGGGCCTATTCCTGCATCAACTGCATCCGGATGGAGCCCTATATCCGAAGCTGGGCAGCAAAATACCGGGATCGGGGGCTTGTCGTCATCGGAGTGCATACGCCCGAATTCAAATTCGAGACAGACATCGAAAATATCCGACGTGCAACGAAGAGATTTTCGATGACCCATCCTATCGCAATTGATAGCAACCGCGTCATCTGGCAGGCTTTCGGCAATCAGTACTGGCCCGCCCTATATTTCATCGACGCTGAAGGCCGGGTCCGTCATCATCAGTTCGGTGAAGGAGACTATGAGACATCAGAGCGGGTGATCCGGGAGCTTCTCGCGGAAACCGACGGCAGGACAGTCACTGACGACCAGCCCGTCACTACGCCGCGGGGTGAAGGCGCAGAGGCGGCTCCCGACATCGCTGATATCCGTTCTGAAGAGACCTATCTCGGCTATGAGAGGGCAACAGGCTTTGCGTCTCCCGAAGGCATCAGACGTAATGCGGCTGAACGCTACACTGCGGGAAATCCGGCAAGTAATCAGTGGAGTCTGGAGGGTGACTGGACGATCGGACCGGAGCGCGTGATTCTCAATACTCCTGAAGGGGGCATAACGTACCGCTTTCGGGCCCGGGATCTGCATCTCGTTCTTGGTCATGCTGACGGCTCAAAACCGGTTCGTTTCACAATTTCGATCGATGGTGCTCCACCTGGCGGTAGTCATGGCAGCGATACGGACCAGTCCGGAAAGGGCATCGTCACAGATACAAGACTGTATCAGCTTGTGCGGCAATCCGGTGGCATCAGAGAACATACGTTTAAGATACACTTCTTCGATGCTGGCGTGACAGCCTATTCGTTTACATTTGGCTAGGCTCAGGACCATAGCCAGAACATGACGGTTGCAGCGAGACAGATGGCTGAGAAGAAGACGGTCGGGCATCTATCGTAGCGGGTTGCAACCCGCCGCCAATCCTTGAGCCTTCCGAACATGATCTCGATGCGATTGCGGCGTTTATATTTTCTCTTGTCGTATTTGACCGGTTTTCCGCGAGATTTCCGTCCTGAAATGCAGGGTCTGATCCCTTTTGCCTCCAAGGCATCCCTGAACCAGTCAGCGTCATAACCCCGGTCTCCCAGCATCCATTGTGCAGCAGGAAGACTGTCCGCCAGGGCAGCGACATCCATATAATCGCTGATCGGTCCTGCTGTCATGAAGAAGTTCAGCGGTCGTCCGTTCTGATCGGTGACGGCATGCAGCTTCGTGTTCATCCCGCCTTTGGCGCGGCCGGTCAGGCGGCCTGGATCGCCTTTTTTCGCCGCAGGCTTGGAAGCCGTGCGGTGCGCCTTCACACAGGTCGCATCAATCATGATGGTCCGGGGCTCTGCCTTTCCGGCAGCCAGTCCGTCCATCATCCGGGTGAAGATCCCCATGGCGTCCCAGCGCTTCCAGCGGTTGTACAGTGTCTTATGTGGACCGTATTCCCAAGGCGCATCACGCCAGCGCAGGCCGTTCCGATTAACAAAGATGATGCCGCTCGCCGAGCCCCGCTGGTTGCGGACAGCTTTGAAGGTCGCCGCCTCCGAAGTCATTGGCCATGTTGTCCCGCGCGCCCGGCGCTCTCCCACGTAGGAGGTAAAGCCGGTCGCGAGATCCGCACCCCGCGGCATGGCGTTGATATGCTCGTCTGGCGTCAGGCCCTGTGCCGCGTCGATGGTCATGGCGTACCCGAAGCCAAGCATCACCTTGCCGGTCCTCGCATCCTGAAAGCGACGCCACTCCACGTCGGCCACAACGCCGTCCTTCGTGCGGATACGCAGCCCGGCATATCACCTCGTACAGCGCTAATGAACAGAGGCAGATGCTTTGATCTGATCGGCTAATCCGTAAAGCGAACGATCGAGAGCAAGTTCACCCTTAGAATGGCAGGTATACAGTGTTGTCCTTCCGAAACCTGCCCCACTGCAGTCGCCTCAGGTACAGATGTCTGCTTTATGGAGCGTAATATGCCACGCCCGTATGTCTCGGATGAAGGCGACTGCCGCCTGACTGCTTCTGTATCACTGAGCAGACAGGCAGAGCAGAGGGGGGCGGCGGTCCGCTTCTTGGAACGAATCCTTAAAAGGCCGACGTCCCCGTCAATTACGGAACAGTTCAGTTGCACGACGTTGGCTCTTTCAATTCTCTCTAAAGTGGAACAAATAAGGATCAAACGCGGGGTTTACCCCGTGTTGATCTGTGGGACATTCCCAGATAATCTAGCTTAATGCGTTACACTCAAAGCCAGATTCGCGAGCTGCTTTCCATTTCAGTGGATGCCCTGCGGACGTGGCGGGATGCCATCCCGGCTTTGGCTGCGCACAAGGGGCACGCTCCAAGCTTCACACCTGGGGACGTCGTCGCGATGGCGATCGTGGCCGAACTGGTCAGAGATTTCGGCGTCCGCGTTGGCACGGTTAGCGGCCGTTTCGACGAACTGTTCCGGGAGTGTCGCGGCAAATCTTGGCTCTCGCTTGAAACCTGCGTTGCCCTAATCGAAGCCGATAGCCTCCGTCTCGTTGACGCTGGCACGTCTACGCGTCCGTCACCCGACGCCTCCACCCTATGCGTTCCTTGTGGACCCATCGTGTCGCGCTTGCAGTCGGCGCTTACGGCTACCGAAGCGGATCTCGCTCAAGGCTATCTGCAGTTTTCCCCCACAGCGATCGGCCCGCAAACCGAACGACGTGGAAGACGAGCATGAACGCCACCCTGGCATCCGCATTGGCGCCGGAGTGGAAAGACCGCTTGGGGCTCACACATCGGCGCTCGCCTGAACTCTACGAGTCAGCCGAGGCCGTCAGCGACGTGCCGCACGCGCCGGCTATCCGAGCCGCCCTCACCGAAATGGGTGTATCGGCGATCTTCTGCGTCCAAGGCGTCCCAACCGTCGCGATCCTGGAAGCCGATCACTACGACCGCGCCGCTATTATCAAGCTTCACGGCGCGCTCTGGAATCAGGGTCTGGCCAGCCTGTTGCTGGTTATCGCCGACGATACGCTCAGAGCGTTTTCGCTCGCCCGTACACCGTTGAGCGATCCAGGCGACGCCTTCGAGACCCGCTGCCTCATCGATAGCCTCAGCCTGACGACCGAAGCGCTGCGGTTTCAAAACCTTATCTACGGCGCGGAATCCGGACGTCTCTGGAAGGACTACGGCGAGTATTTCCCCCCGAAAGAACGCATCGATCAGGTACTCCTCGACAATCTGAATGCGTCCCATGACCTCCTGAAAAAGGCCGCGCTCGCTTCTGATGCGGCCCAGGCCCTGCTCATACAGGCGATGTTTATCGCCTACCTTGAAGACCGGGAGATCGTAACGCCCACCTACTTTGCCGCCGTCTCCGAGAAGAGCGCGGAGAGTTTTTCGGCGCTGCTGGAAACCGGCGACGTCAATCTCTTCCGGTCCTTCTTCCGGACCCTCCATGCGGATTTCAACGGCGATCTGTTCGTCGCGCCGTGCTCCTTCGAGGCCACGGGCGAGGCACCCGAAGTGACGCCTGCCCATCTGACGATCCTGGCGCGGTTCCGGACAGGCCGTGAAGAAATGGCGCGTTCCGGACAGCAGCGGTTCTGGGGCTATGACTTCCGCTATATCCCGATCGAGCTCGTCAGCGCCGTTTACGATCGGTTTCTGGGTGAACGCGAGGCCGAACGCCGCGCCAAAGACGCCTACTACACGCCCATGTTCCTCGCCGACACGGTCGTTTCCCAAGCGTGGGAGATGTTGCCGGATGCGACAAGGACGACAGGAAACTTCCTCGACCCTGCCTGCGCTTCAGCCCCATGAAGGCTACTTCCCGAAACTCTGGGGCGCGCCTGACGAACCGCAACGCGCTCAATACGCTCGCACATTGTCGGCGAGCCTCGCGGACTGGTTCAAAGGCAAGAAGATCGATGCGCGCCTTGTCGCGCGCGGCGCTGATTTGGCGATCTTGCGTCTGCATCTGGGCGGCCATGAAGACTATGCCGAAGATGCGGCCGGCGAACTCGGCGAGGTACTCGAGCAGCTTGCAGCCCACATCCACAGGCCCCTCGACGGTAACTTCCAGCTCATGCCGGATCTGCGCGTTTTCGTCGGGGACTGCCTCTACCTCATCAAGCCTATGCAGATGCGCTTCTGGCTGCGCTCCACGGCACTCGCCGATGCCGATGGAATAGCGCTCGACCTCCAGCAAGCTGCCGCCGCGCCCCAGCCGCGGGGCGCAAATTGATGCTGATCGGTGATGTGCAGGGATGGGTCGACAACTTCGTTTCGTTTGACGATCGCTTCCTCGCGAGGATCGCGGCAGCGTGGCCAGAGTGCATGGCGGTTCTTCCCGAACAGCCTGGGGAAGATGACATCACCATCAACCTCGTCGATCGCCTCGCCAAGGACGTTGTGGTGCGTCGGTTATGCCATTGGGTCGAGTACCAATTCGAGCCGTTCGGCCTAGCGGCTGACGGGTCGAAATACAGCAAGAATATCATCGACATCGCCGTGCTTTTCGACTGGGAGCGAGACCGATACTTGGCCTATGAGTGCAAGCGCCTCAATGTCACCAACGGAGGAAACCGCAGTTCCTTGGCTACTGTGTATGTCACGCAGGGTATGATGCGTTTCCTCACCGAGCAGTATGCCGAACAGCTGCCAGTTGGGTGCATGCTTGGTTACGTGCTTGACGGCGACGTGCCTTTTGCTCGTTCGCGGATTGCCGACGCCATAAATAGTCATGCTCCTCTCGCACTCGTTGAGGGACCTGTCCCCCTTGCCGCGATCGATAAGATCGAGCGCTTCCGCACAAGGCACACCCGCCCAACCGGATCGCTAATTGAACTTCGCCACGCGCTGCTTTCGAAGCAGTCTAGACCGCTCCGAGGTTGACGAAAACAGTCCCTTGTACGCTGTGAACCACGTCCGCTTTAGGGAATCGAAGGGATGCACATCTGCGTCCGACATGAGGCGACCGCCGCCTGTCTGTTTTGGTTCGCTTGAGCAGACAGGCGAATTAGGGGGGAGAGCGGAATGTCGGTTATCGGGAAAAAATGACTGAATGCTGACATTCGCAGCTTTCGGCCGCTAGTGATAGAAGCCGCCGTTAGCTTATCGCTAAGCGGTCCAACAGCAGCACGCCTCATTTCGGTCATCCAACTATCGACCGTCTCCTCCAAACCGGACGCTCGGATAGACCTAACGCGCCATCCCATTCGAACCGGAGATACCGACCCGGGCGTGGCGGCTCTTGGGCGGCACATCAAAGTAGCCTATTACTCACGCAACCTGTAGAACCTCGGTTATGAAACCGCTCCCGCCCTTCCCGATCAAGAAAGAGGTCCTCGATCTCGTCGAACGCTTCGGCCAACACGAGGACACCTACAACAACAAACGATATAACGAAGCCCAGGTTAGACAAGAATTTATTGACCCAATGTTCGAATCCCTGGGCTGGGATATGGAAAATCTGCAAGGGTACGCAGAAGCGTATAAGGACGTCGTCCATGAAGACGCGATCAAAATCGGCGGTGTTCACAAAGCGCCGGACTACAGCTTTCGTGTCGGCGGCGTCCGCAAGTTCTTCCTCGAAGCGAAGAAACCCTACGTTTCTGTCAAGAACGATGCGGCCGCCGCATTTCAGCTTCGGAGATACGGATGGTCGGCTAAGTTGGGGCTCTCCATCCTCACCAACTTCAAGGAAATCGCGGTCTACGACTGTCGCGTTCGTCCCTCGGTAACCGACAAGGCCTCCACGGCCCGGGTAAAACTGATCAGCTACGATGAGCTTCCGGAACGATGGAACGAGATCGCATCCATCTTCTCCAAGGAAGCTGTCTACAAGGGCTCCTTCGATGCCTTCGATACCGGCAAAATCGGCCGCAAGAAGGGTACCACGGAGGTCGATGCTGCGTTCCTTGACGAAATTGAACGGTGGCGCGATGAGCTCGCCCGAAATCTCGCGCTGCGTAACCCAGTGCTGAACGCGCGCGACCTCAACTTTGCGGTTCAGGTTACGATCGACCGGATCGTGTTCCTCCGAATTTGTGAAGATCGCGGTATCGAGCGCTACGGTCGACTACAAACGGCCGCGACCGGCAAGGGCGTCTACGAGCGGCTCCTCACAATTTTCCGTGAAGCCGACGAGCGATACAATTCTGGACTGTTTCACTTCAGGCGCGAAAAGGACGAAAGCGAACACCCTGACACGCTCACTCCCCATCTCTCGATCGACGACAAAGTTCTGAAGGCCCTTGTCAAAGATCTCTACTATCCGGAATGTCCATACGAGTTCTCGGTTATTTCGGCCGAGATTTTGGGCCAAGTGTACGAGCAGTTTCTGGGTCGTGTTATTCGCATTGGCCGGAACCGCAGAGCCATAGTGGAGGAGAAGCCTGAGGTCAAAAAAGCGGGGGGCGTTTATTATACGCCATCATACATCGTTGACTACATCGTCGAGCAAACGGTGGGAGAGCTGCTGCGGGGCAAGTCCCCAACCGATGCCATCAAGCTTCGAATTCTCGACCCAGCGTGTGGATCCGGATCGTTCCTCCTAGGTGCCTATCAGTTCCTGCTGGACTGGTACCTCAGGTGGTACATCGCCAATGGGCCAGAAAAACAGAAAAAGGCTCTCTATCGATCCGCCACAGGCGTATGGAAGCTGACGATCGACGAACGTAAGCGCATTCTCTTGGCGAACATCTACGGCGTCGACATCGACAAGCAAGCTGTAGAAGTGACTAGGTCACGTTGACAAAAGACCTGATCCAGAGCCTTGCGGCGGCGATATTGAGGAAACTCATGAAGGACAAGGCGGTCTTGTCGTAACGGGTTGCGATGCGGCGCATCTGCTTGAGCCTGTTGAACATTCGTTCGATACGGTTACGATCCCTGTAGCGCCGCCAGTCAGTGTTTTGTGGAGTGCTGCGGCCTTTGCGTGATGGAATGACCGGCAGGATCCCATGGATCAGAAGGTCCTGGCGGAAACTGTCGCTGTCATAACCCCGATCAGCCAGCATGGCCCTGGGGTTTGGAGCCGGAAGTTCCAGCAGGGCATTTACGGCTTTATAGTCCGAGACCTGCCCGCCGGTGAGGACAAAGCCAAGAGGACGTCCCTGATTGTCGCATCGGGCGTGGATTTTGCTCGTAAAGCCGCCGCGTGACCGACCAAAAGCTTCCGCATGAGCCCCCCTTTTGCGCCAGTGGCCTGTGAATGGGCGCGAACCACGGTGCTGTCGAGCATATGCTGCCAGTCATCAGTCAGGCCAAGGTCTACAAGGGTTTGCAGCAGGGCATCCCACACACCCTGTTCGGCCCAACGGCGAAACCGGACATAAACCGAGTTCCATTTGCCGTAGCGTTCATGCATGTCACGCCAGGGGCATCCAGTGCGTAGGATGTGCAGCATACCATTGAGAAAACGGCGGTTATCTCCAGACGGGCGCGCCCAACGTCCACGCTCAGAAGGCAGAAGCGGACCAATTATCGCCCATTCCTGATCCGTCAGATCGCCTCGTGCCATGCCTGTTCTCTCTGCTCCTTACCCCACAGGCAGGAAGTGAATCAGATCTCAGGCAGATCGTATAGATCTTTTGTCAACGTGACCTAAGTTGTCGCTCCTTCTTAAGGTGCTAGAGGACGAAACCGGAGATACGTTGCGGCGTCAGTACGAATTGTTTAAAGAGCGCGCTCTTCCTGATCTCGGAGCGAACATCAAATGCGGCAACTCACTAATTGGACCGGACTTTCGCAAAAATGTGCAACTCGATCTTCTGACCGATGAACAACTGATCGACGTCAATGTGTTCGATTGGAATCGAAGCTTCTCGAAGGTCTTCGCCGACGGTGGCTTTTCGGCGGTGATCGGCAATCCGCCGTACGTGAATGCTTGGACGCTATTCGAAACGGCTCCGTACATCCGTGATTACATTAACAACTCCGGAATATTTCTGTCGGCTGATCGCCATTGGGATCTTTATGTCCTGTTCATGGAAAAGGCTCTGGAGGTCTGCCGGCCGAACGGCCTTATTGGGATGATCATTCCGTACTCCTATGCACTTCAAAAATATGCCGAAATTTCGCGCAAACAAATTCTTGCCGGCACCGAGATTCACAGGGTAGCTGACCTTCGAACAGTTAAGGTATTCGGTAAAGTCCCCGTTATTACGATTATTCCGATTTTGCGGAAGAAAAAGCCGCGTGCAAACAACATTATCGAAATTGATGGTCCATCGCCAAAAGCCACCACTTATCACCCTGGGACGATTCAGCCCGCTCACAGGGTCGCACAAGCTCGCCTGAAGAAGCTTCCGGAACACATGTTGCGGATCGATTTTACGGAAGACGTCGCCGCGCTCGTCGCGAAGATCGAAAATGATAGTATTAAGCTAGGCGACATCACCCATGTAAACTACGGCGCTCAGATGTCGAGTAAGAAAAAAGGTGTGTTCGGGAAGGAATACGTCCTGCGCGACTCAAAGGTGACGGCGACTTGCAGGAAAACCATCTCGGGACGGGATCTTTACCGCTACCGTGCGAACTGGCACGGGCGATATGTCGAATGGGCATTGGCACCGGAAATGTATGGATCTCGAACGCCGTGGTTCTTCGAGAACCCAAAGCTGATGATTCGCGACATCACCGGTAATCACCGGATCGAAGCCGCCCGGGATCAGACCGGGCTTTACTGCGACCACACGATCCTTTGCGCCCAACGACTTGCGGATCTGCCCGCTACCCAGCTGGCAAAGGCAGGCACCGCAAGAGTGCGGCTTTCCGAGTTGTATTCACTGGATTTCCTGCAGGCCATTGTCGCAAGCCGCCTGATCTCGGCCTATTATTATTGGGTCCTCACCGGTGAGGGTGTCCGCACCGGCGGTGGTTTTCATACCTATCCGACGACCGTTCGTGCCTTACCGATTCCTAAAGGGACCACAATGAAGGACAATGCCAATTCGAAATTGATAACTGAAATTTCAAGCCTTGGGGCACGTATTTCAGAGAACAATGCAAAGCTCCAGGATGAAAAGTCACCGTCTAGACGGGAACAACTTGCGGAACGCATTCAGGCCGACGACGAGCGGATTGATGGTCTCGTTTATCGCCTCTACGGGCTCGACAAGAAACAAATCGCGCTTGTTGAAGCTGCAACGACGCAGTGAGTCTGCCCCTGTTACATTACTCACCGTAACCTGCCCGCAACCAAATGTTCCAAAAGTCGGCGAGGATCGCGAGCGCACGCGAGGGAATGTCTGCACCTTTGCCGCGCCAGGCCGAAAGCTGTAAATTCCGTTTGGGCCCGCCTTGCTCATATGCGGCCCGAAGTTCGGCCGAACCAGCGTTGTCCGCTTCGATCTGGAGCAGTCGCTCGTGCCGATCCTCGCGAACGGCAACTATGTCCCAAACTCAGTCTATCACGCTTAGTTTAGCAATGTCCGCTTTCGGGCAATTTCCATAAACGCTCGAATGTCTGACTTGTAGGCGCCTTCCGCCTGTCTGCTTCAAATTCATTTAGCAGATCGGCGCTTAAACGGAGGAAGCGGAATGTCGGTTATTGGGAGGAGATGACCGAAAGAAGCCCTACGCAGCGTCAACGCTCATGGCGATGATCGACCGAACTTACTCCATTCATTGTAGAAGCCGCGGTTGTAGAAACAGCCACTTTCCGCGTAAACTGACTCCCAATTTTGGCTTGGGAATGGCGCATAAGTCCCAAATTTCTCTATAGGGCAACGGAAAAACCGACGCGTGGCTTCCTCGACGATCATCAATATCCCGACCGACGACAAGGTTTTTGAAAGCAACTGTATTCAGCTTTTCGCGGGGCTTCTCAATGATCCAAACGTCAAGTTTGTGGGTACGCGAGGCAAGAAGCAGTTTGGCCTCGATCTGATTGGCAAGCGCGACCGCGATCCAGGCCAGCCGGTCGGCATCCAGTGCAAACTCGTCACCCGTGGCGCGAAGCTCACCGAAACGACGATCCGCAAGGAGGTCGACCAAGCGATGAGTATCGAACCGGCACTAACGGAATTCTATATCGTCACCACCGCGACCGACGAGGCCGCTTACGATTTTCTTGCAACCAAGTTGGCCCAAGAACAGGTGAAGCTTGGCCGCACAGTCGACATTCAGGTCTGGGGCTGGGACACCCTTCAGGAAAAGATCAGAAACGACCCGAAGGCGCTTGCGGCCTTCGATCCTGATTACAGCGCATCGACCAATCGCCTGCTTGAGCTCGGAAGCGAGACGCTGTCGGGGCAGGCGGAGATCCGCGCTCAGAATGACCAGACACTACAATATCTGGCGGAGATCCGCACGACGATTGCGATCGGGCCAATAGATACGGCCCGCAGTGCATTCGATCAGCATCTCGATGCACAGATCGACCAATATCGCGACATGCTGAACGCGGGAAGGCCGCGGACCGCGTTAGAATTGCTCCAAGCGCTCGATAGTACGCTCAATGAGAAGGACGCAGTATCAATCCGCGCGCGGGTCAAGGTCAATATCGCCATCGCCCGGATGAAGCTCGGCGACGAAATCGATGCCGCCCCTCTTCTCGATGAAGCCTATGCTCTCAATCCGACAGATCCACGCACGCGAGCGAACAGGATCCTCTCACTCACCATCCAGGGAGATTTGGCGGGTGCATGGACGTTCGCAGCGGATACACTCGCCGAGGATGCTAGTAATGTTGGCGCTGCCGGGCTCGCATTCCAGGTGGCAGCGATGGACAGTGTCGAGCGAGACCCCATGGCAATCGTCTCGCCGGATCTTCTGGACGACCATAACGTTCGCATCCACCGCATCAACTACCTTCGTCAGAAAGGCGCCCCGGGAAGCTGGTGGGTCCTGGCTGCCGAAACGCTCGAACGCTTCCCTCAGGATGGCAATTCTATCCGGATGGCCGGTGATGCTCTGGTCGACGAAGCTTTTTCCGGCGACGTCGTCGAACACCTCGGCCGTGTTCCGGACGATCGACGGATCAAGCTTCGCGAGGGTGCGGAATTCCTGCAGCGTCATTGGGAGGAGGTTCGTCACTTTGAGCATGCGAGTGAACCTGATTGGTGCATGGTTGGGTATAATCTCGTAACCGCCTACCGGGCTCTGGGGGATCTCGATCAGGCGAAACGCATTGCGGACCAGGTTCTGGCGACTGGGACCAAGGATCCAGATGCTGCGCTGGTCGCGGCATGGGTGGCTATCGATCTCGAAGAATTTGCCGAGGCGAAACGCCTCCTCCGCAGTGCTCTCCTCCCCGACAATGCGGTCCTTCCACTGCTTGTAGCGCTTTCTAACCTCCACGAATGGGCGGAAGTCGTCAAGGAGGCGACCAACGAGCGTCGCGAAAGACTGCCGATTCCTGCGCGCCAGCTTTTCGACGTGTTGGTATTTCGCGCGCGGCATGCTGGTAAGATGGGCGCAAACCTTGACGAAGATGTCGAGCAACTCCTCGAACGCTGGCCGCTGGGTGTCGGGGCCCATATCGCTGTGGCGGATATTTATCGGATAGCGAGACCTGAAGCGCTTGGAGCGATGGCAGAGAAGACGCGATCGCTTATCACGCCGGCGACAAGCTATTCAGACAGGGTGATGTTCGCCCAGCTCTCGCTGTTGCGTGAGGCATGGGAAGACATCATTGGCGTACTCGATGGGTTTGTTGGTGTAGACCGGCCGTCAGAGCCGCTGGCTTGGCTTGCCCACGCCTTCGCAAACGCGCCGACGCAGGCGAGGACATCGCCTTTCTATCAATCGCTTGCCCCAGAGGTGATCGCTCTTCCGCTCTATGCGCGGCTGGCTGGCGCGGCTGAGTACAATCGAGGCGATCTAGGAGCTGCAGAGCGCTACCTTCGCTCGGCGATTTCTGCAGTGCCGAGTGATCTGCGCGCCATTCTCCTGCTATCACGCACGCTGGTACGCGCTAATAAGGAAGACGAAGCCCGAGATTTAGTCGCTGGCATCAACGACGACGCGGCAGACGGGTCTCCCAACGACCTCATGCGGCTCGCTTACTGGCATCGCCGCGCAGGTGAAACCATGCGGGCGCTACGACTTGCCTATAGAGTGGCCGCGACCAATCGGCACGATGAAAACGTCGTATCCTCCTATCCTTCAATCATCTTCATGAACGAGGCTCTGCCTTCTCCAATTGGTCGGGCAGGCCCAGCACAGACTGACTTCTGGTTCGACCTTGAAGGGTTGGACGGCGCCAGGGATGTCACTGGCATCATCGGCGATAAAGAGATTGTTGGGATTGATCGGTTTGCGTTGGACCATCCCTTGGCAGCTGCTCTGGTGGGGAAATCTGTCAACGAAGTAATCGAAATCCCTGCGAAAATCGGTGTTTCGAAGCGTTACAGGATAAAAGAGCTCAAGCACAAATATATTTGGCTGCTCCACGATATCATGGCGAAACACGCGGCCCAGTTCCCAGCGGCGCGATCGATGTTCGTCATGAGTATGAAGGACGATGACGTACAGCCGATCCTCGATGTGGTTCGCACCCTTCAGGACAAGGATGACATAGTCGCTGCGATCTACACGTCCCATCCTATCCCTCTTGCGGCGATTGCGGCGTCCTCTAACCGGTCGGTCCTTCAACTGGCCGAACATCTGACGCGAACCGGAACAAATCTCCGCACCTGTATCGGTGCAGCTGACGAGTGCAAAGAAGCCACGATGTTCGTGCGCCAGGCGCGCGGCAAGGGTGTTGCGCTCGACACACTGACCGTCTGGCAATTGCGCGAGCTGGGGCATCTCCAGGCTGCAAAGGACTATTTCGGAAGGCTGTGCATCGCCCGCTCAACCATGGACGAAATGATAGAGCTGAGGGCGAAGATTGAGAGCAACCGTGGCCGCGAATTCATGACCATGAGTTTCGACGGCGAACAGGCATGTCGGCAGGTCCATAGTCCCGAGGAGACGGAGAAGCGACTGGAATGGATGAATGCGATCATCAAGGACCTCGAGGACCTTTGTGAGATCCTGCCGGTCGACGGATCGCTCGACGTTCGGCTGGATAAGCTTCTCGACAATTTTGGATCGAAGGAAATATTCGATCCTATCAACCTCGCACGAACCGCGGATGTCATCATCCTCTCGGAAGATCTGAATCTCCGCCAATATGCAGCAAGTCAGGGCGTCAAGGGCGGGGCTTGGCTCCAAGTGGTCCTGAACGTCTTTGCAAGGGATGGCCAGATCACACGCGACCAGTATCTGGTCGGCGTTGGCATGCTTGGGGCAATGCGCCACGGCCATCTCAGCCTAGACGCCCAAACGTTACTCCAGATGCTCGCATTAGAAGATCCACGAGCGTTCGCATTGTTCAATGCGGCTATCCAGTTCATCGGTGGACTCAATGCTCACATGCCCTCGCACATCGCCGTCTCGGTCGAAACCATGAGGGGGGTATGGAGGCTGAATCTGCCGTCATGGCAGCAAAGTCGTGCCATCAGCAGGTTGCTGGCACAACTGGTGCGGTCGCGACCCGACGACTGGAAAGCAGTCCTTCACATCATTGATGCCGAACTCGCGAAGTATGCCCGTGCCGGCGATCATCTTGCCCAATGGGCGCGGGATTATCTGGCAGACTGGATGAAAGGCCATTTTTACGACTTGGACGAAATCCGGTCAAAGGAGCGTGTCATCGCATCTGTCAAACCGCAGCGCCGGACAAAGAGAACAAAAGTATCCCGTCCCAAGAAAGTTGGCCGACGTTAGTACGAATGCCTCGCACTCATCAGAAACGGCAGGTATTGCCTATTCATGATCCGAGAGCCGCTTATCTCGAATATACCAAACACGCTTCATAGAGCTTCACATAACAACGTCGGCTTTCGGCGGACCGTCACGCCCGTTTGGGTGTCGGCTATGAGGCGAAAGCAACCGTCACTGCAAAACGCGTTACCTTCTCAGTTCTGCCACCCTGGCACCAAGGACCACGCATCCTTCAGAGCTGCCGCTACGCCCCCGAGATCCTTGCCCGTCGTTTCGTACCGGTAGCGCCTGTCGCCTGACAGAGCATAATACCGCTCTCTCAGAGCGACGACATCGCCGGCAAACTGCCGGGCATAACCTCGAAGCACTGCCATGGCGGCAGTGTCCTGCTCGCGATACTGCATTATGTGATCACGCCAGGCCTTGATCGTCTCGATTGAATCTGTATCCGGCTTGATCCGGATCAGTTCAGCCAGAGCATTGTGGACATCATCATCCGAAATTGTCGTCATGGCGTGCTTCTCTTTCAGGCTGGCGGAAAAGCAGGAATGCCGGTTCGTGTGGTTGCGTCCCATGACCACCAGCCTCCTGCCATTTCAGAGGGTGCACCCAGCGCAAGACCGCCAAAGGGCAGCACCTTGCGGCGTCGGTCGCCGTGCCCTTCGAGACGGCTGATTGCAGCCCGAAGCGTCTCCAGGCCAGGTTTTTTATGGGTTTCAGCAGTCATTTCACGGCTCGATGTCCCTTGTGCAGGCGCATTTCATGATTATATGTTCTTTATTTGTTCTGATTCGGCGATGGAAGTCAATGCAAATTCGCACCGCGTCAGGCATGATGCAGGGCGCATAACCACCCGGAATTATTGGTGAAGGTACCTTAAGGAATTGAATTCAGAGACTTCTCCCGCCCCAAACAGCGACGATTATCTGTCCCGTCTGAATGACGCCCAGCGGCAGGCCGTCACGCACGGGACCGGAGTCTCGCCGGGCAGGGCGGATCCATCCCCGCTGCTGGTCATCGCTGGCGCCGGTTCGGGCAAGACGAACACACTGGCGCACCGGGTCGCGCATCTGATCGCCTCGGGCGCCGATCCGCGCCGGATCCTGCTGCTGACCTTTTCCCGGCGGGCCAGTGTCGAGATGACCCGACGGGTGGAGCGCATCTGCAAGACGGTGCTGGGAGACAAAACCGGGCCTCTGGCCGACGCGTTGGCCTGGTCCGGGACGTTTCATTCCATCGGCGCCCGGCTGCTGCGGGAATATGCCCAGCAGATTGGCATGGACCCGGCCTTCTCGATCCATGACCGCGAGGATTCCGCCGATCTGATGAATCTGATCCGGCACGATCTGGGGTTTTCGAAAACCGAGAAGCGGTTTCCCGGCAAGGACACGTGTCTGGCCATCTATTCCCGCGTGGTGAACTCCGGTGCGCCGCTCGCCGATGTGCTGCTGAAGCACTATCCGTGGTGCGCGGGCTGGGAAGCGCAGCTCAAACAGCTCTTCGCCGCCTATGTCACCGCCAAGCAGGCGCAGGGTGTGCTGGATTACGACGACCTGCTGCTGTGCTGGGCACAGATGGTTAGCGATCCGGTGCTGGCCGTCGATATCGGCGGCAAGTGGGATCATGTGCTGGTCGACGAGTATCAGGACACGAACCGGCTGCAGGCGGAGATCCTGCTGGGCATGAAGCCGGACGGGCGAGGCCTGACGGTGGTGGGAGATGACGCACAGTCGATCTATGCCTTCCGGGCCGCGACCGTGCGCAACATCCTCGATTTTCCGGGTCAGTTCAAACCTGAAGCCCACATCGTGACGCTGGATCGGAACTATCGTTCGACAAAGCCCATTCTGGAGGTGGCCAACGCCGTCATCGGCGAAGCGGCCGAGCGGTTCACCAAGGATCTGTGAACCGAGCGACAGTCCGACGAACTCCCCAGGCTCGTGACAATCTGGGACGATACGGCTCAGGCGAATTACATCGCCGACCGGGTGCTGGAAGAGCGGGAGGCGGGAACACCGATGAAGCAGCAGGCCGTGCTGTTCCGGGCCTCGCACCATAGCGGCACGCTGGAGGTGGAACTGACCCGGCGCAACATCCCGTTTGTGAAGTTCGGCGGCCTGAAGTTTCTCGACAGTGCGCATGTGAAGGATGTGAAAGCGCCGCAGCGCAGCGGTGAGGCCTGGACGGGTTTTGTGAACCTGCTGACAGCCCCTGGCAGCCAACAGGTCGGCTGGCCGGGCGAGATCGCGGCAGTGCGTTACTGGTATGAGCCGCATCTGGAGCGACTGCATGAGGACGCTTCCACCCGTCTGGCCGATCTGGTGCAACTGGAACAGATCGCTGGCGGCTATCCGTCACGCGAGAAATTTCTCACCGAACTGACGCTGGACCCGCCGGATGCGACATCCGATCAGGCCGGCGTGCCGCTATGGTGCGAGGCCCGGAACAGCACGGCCTGCTGCTTCATCGGTGTTCCCGCCTCCCGCTCTTCCAGCACCCGGTCGGCGATGTAATTCGCCTGAGCCGTATCGTCCCAGATTGTCAC
>NZ_JAHRDV010000018.1 GCF_019083805.1 Acetobacter estunensis | reverse complement strand
CAAAGCCGGGATGCCGCTTATCGCGAAAACAGGCAGCAAAGCGGCGGCTGAGCCCCAGAATGTCATCAGCCTGCTTCACCAGAATGACGCCCCCATCCGAACTCATGCGACCCCCGTCAAAACGGGCTACAACACGCCGTCCATAGGAGGCTGGAAATTCATACGCGCCTGCGCTACACTCTGTCTGCATCGGGTTTTCTTGATGATTATGGAAATTTCTTTTGTGCAAAACAGACTTTTTCATAATCTAACCCGATGTACAACCCTTCCGTGAGATTTCCGCGTCCAGAACGACCGGAATTTCCGGCACAGGCGCTGCCGAATGACTGACCCACCAAAGGCGCTTTTCCAGCCGGTCAAAAGCGAAAAAATCATCACACAGCATGGCAATGAGTTCGGGTTCATCGCTCATGTGCCGTGACGCAATCCGCTCCAGCCGCATGCCCGCTTCATAAGACGCCAAACCGATCACGCCTCCGGGAAAAGGCAGATCTTCCGCACTGCGTGGACGCAACATCGCACGGATACAAGACCAGACATCCGTCCCCTGCGCGATTTCCACACCGTCACGCTTCAGAACCCCCTGTCGCAACACGAGTGTGGAGACTGGTCGTGGACAGAGCCATGACCAGCGCCCCTCAGGCGACTCTCCACCGCTGTCCAGCATGACGCAGGACGATGCTCCGGAAGCAAATCCGAGAAAATCCTCGGGCGGGCGCCAAGCAAGCTCTGTCTTGAAAATCTCGGAACATATCATTCGTGCTTTTTAGCCCGGTTCGCAGCAGAAGATTAAGCGTCTTTGTGCTGGTCTTTTTCCTCTTTCATTCCATCTCTGCTATCAGGGCCAAAGTTTCAGACAACCCCATGGGTCATGCATGTCCGTTCCCGAAATCGCACCGTTCCACGCCATTGAACTCAGCGCTCTGGCCCACCGTCTCGCAGCCGAGGGACAGGACATCATTCACATGGAATTTGGCCAGCCCTCCACCGGGGCGCCGACCAAGGCCATCGAACGCGCACAACATGTTCTGGCCACAGATCCGATGGGATATTGGGAAAGTCAGGCCCTTCGTGAACGGATCGCCCGGCATTATCACGACACATATGGCGTCAGCATCCGCCCGCAGCAGGTCATTCTGACCTGTGGCGCGTCACCGGCTCTGGTTCTGGCCCTGCTGTCCAGCCTCACACCCGGCATGCGCGTTGCTCTGGCCCGGCCGGGTTACGTTGCCTATCGCAACACGCTGAAAAGCCTTCACATGGTCCCGGTTGAAATCCCGTGTGGCGAGAAAGAATGCTTCCAACTGACAGCGCGCGCCATCGAAGCGCTTGTGCCCGCACCGGACGCCCTGATTATCGCCAGTCCCGCCAACCCTACGGGGACCATCCTGCCGGAACAGGAATTCCGCGCCATCGTCCGCGTCTGCCGCGAGCGCAATATCCGGATCATCTCCGACGAAATTTACCACGGTCTGAGCTATGGTGAACCAGCGCACAGCGCTCTGGAATATGAACCGGAAGCGCTGATCGTGAACAGCTTTTCCAAATATTTCAGCATGGCACCCTGGCGTCTGGGATGGCTGATCATTCCCGAAGACATGATCGACAAGGCGCGTGCCCGCATGGGCAATCTGTTCCTGACACCTTCTTCCCTGAGCCAGCACGCCGGGCTGGTCGCCTTTGATTGCAGCGAGGAGCTGGAAGGGCATCTTGTGACCTATCGCAAGAACCGCGATCTTCTCCTGCAAGCTCTCCCACAGATGGGCTTGAACAATATACCCCCCCCTGATGGCGCGTTTTATGTTTATGCCGATATCGGACATCTGACTGACAACAGTCTGATATTTTGCGAAGAACTGCTGCGCGATACAGGTGTTGCAACTGCGCCCGGAATTGATTTCGACCCGGTCAATGGCCACAAATTCATGCGCTTCAGCTTCGCGGTTTCAACCGACAGGATTGAAGAAGCTATTGCCCGCATGATTCCCTGGTTTTCAGCGAAAACGGACAAATAAAGGGGCATACTCCCCCCATTGTTCGTTAAGAAAATTATGCCGAGTGTTCTTCTGCCGCTTCCAAAGCCGGAAAAACACTCAGTGCAGACCACTGGAAACTGCAATCCTTATTCGCTTCCGGCGTCTAACTGATGACATTCTGCAATTCGCATGAAAAGGATGCGGAATGTCATGTTTTTTCAAAAAATATTTGAAAACATAGACGAAATTACAGAAATCATTATCTGGCATATTTCACGAGGCATATACCGGCATCCATACGGAAAGACACTTTACGATTTGGATTAAGTATTTTAGATATTGCTAAAATAGAATTCTGCAATAAGGTATCAACGTGGAAAAACGAAACCTATCCCTCTCCCATGAAGCCATGCAGCGTCATGCCTCGGAAGCAGAGAGGTTTCTCAAGGAACTCGCCAATGCCAACCGACTGATGGTGCTGTGCCACCTTGTCTCCGGTGAAAAAAATGTCGGAGATATCGCTGAAGCCGTTGGATTATCGCAGTCGGCCCTGTCTCAACATCTGGCGCGACTTAAAGATGCTGGTCTGATTACTTCAGAACGACGCGGCCTGATGATCTATTATCGACTTTGCAGCGCTGAAGCACAGGCAGTACTTGCCGTGCTTCAGCTGATCTTCTGTCGCGAACACCCTTGATTAGGAAGTTCATGTAAAATGACAATGCAGTCCGTGGATGCAAAAACCCTGAACGATTGGCTGGAGCAGAAGAAAGTCGCCCTGGTCGATGTGCGAGAGCCCTCGGAATTTGCATCCGAGTCCATTTCCGGCGCGACCCTTCTGCCACTGGGCTCAATCAAAAAGGCCATTCTGCCGCCTCATGCTGACAAAAATCTGGTCATTTATTGTCGCAAGGGTGGTCGTGGTGCTTCTGCCTGCAAGAAACTATTGGCCGAAGACCCCAGCCTCACTCTCTATAATCTTGAAGGAGGCATCGAGTCCTGGATGAAGGAAGGCCTGCCATTACAAAGAAGCGGCCGGAAAGTCCTGCCCCTCGACCGTCAGGTGCAACTCATCATCGGATTACT
This sequence comes from Acetobacter estunensis, assembly GCF_019083805.1. Classification (GTDB taxonomy): domain Bacteria; phylum Pseudomonadota; class Alphaproteobacteria; order Acetobacterales; family Acetobacteraceae; genus Acetobacter; species Acetobacter estunensis_A. Next base: position 35,827 of record NZ_JAHRDV010000018.1, on the reverse strand, counting down.
TGTTCTCACAGGCAGCCTTCTCGGCTTTTTTGTAAGCCCATGGTATTTCCTGCTGACCGGCTTTTTTGGCGCGGGCCTTACCGTTGCTGGACTGACAGGTTTTTGCGGCCTGGCACGGGTCGTAGCTCACGCTCCATGGAACCGCTAAGCGCAGCCACAACAGTCAGTCCAACAGCCGATCAGATTGCATACCCCTGCGCTGCGATTTCCATGATTTCTTCTTTCCTGTTTTCACAGGGAGAGGAAATCCCGGAGTCGTGAAGTTAAATATTATGCAATGCTAATATATAAAATGACTGGAAATTCCGGAAAAACCTACATCCGACGCTCCGAACGTTGAAATTGAAAAAATAATCTCACACCCGCGACCTTCATGACGGGAGGACAGCCACAAATTTCAGACTGGATCCGGCAACAGAAAAGTAAAAATCATCTACAGGACAAAGAAATGACAGACATATCCCCCTATGAAGGGATCACGACACGAAAGTGTATTTTACGTACGCTTGGAGTGAACACCTGTAGAACTGGCCACATTGAGGCTCACGCAACAAGTAGGGATGCAGGTACCCGAAGCGGTCGTAACGCGCCAGCTTCGGGCTGCTCATCGACATTCCAGCGATAGTCGCCTGTCAGAGAAATATGCTCCCAGCCGAGGGGTGCGATATGCTGGGCCAGGTCATCTGAAATACCGAGCGTCGTGATGGCAGACTGAAGATAGCGCGTATTCCATAGGATGACCGCTGCCACCAGCAGGTTCAGACCTGACGCCCGATAGGCCTGATTTTCAAAACGCCGATCCCGCAGTTCGCCAAGCTGATTGAAGAAGAGCGCCCGAGCCAGCGCATTCCGGGCTTCTCCCTTATTGAGTCCAGCCTGGGTTCGTCTGCGCAAATCCAGATCCTGTATCCAGTCGAGCATAAAAATTGACCGTTCGATCCGGCCGACTTCGCGCAAAGCCACAGCCAGACCATTCTGACGGGGGTAAGATCCGAGTTTGCGCAGCATGGCCGAAGCGGTCACGGTTCCACTCCGAATAGATGTGACGAGACGCAGCAGGTCGTCCCAGTGTTCCACAATATGGTTGGTATTGATCAGGTCACCGGCCATCCCACCCAGAAGTTCGCCCGGGTGTTGTCCCGGAAAAAGGTGAAGTTTCCGCTCTTTCAGATCCCGTATCCTGGGCGCAAATCGATAACCAAAGAAGGGCATCAGCCCGAAAACATGATCCGATGCCCCACCCGTATCTGTATAATGCTCTTCAATGGAAAGTCCGTTAGCATGATAAAGCAGTCCATCCAGAACATAGGGCGCTTCACCGGCCGTCGCAGCAATCACCCGGGTCGAAAACGGATCATACTGATCGGAGATGTGGGTGTAGAAACTGACGCCCGGTTCACTGCCATTGCGCGCATTGATATCGCTGATCGCAGCGCCTCTGCCACCTGCATGAAACAATTGACCATCACTTGAGAACGATGTGCCGTCTCCCCAGAGTGACGCCAGGGGCAGCCCACGATGGGCTGCAACCATACGGCCAAGGGCTTCGGCGTATCCGGCCTCGCTGATATGCCAGTCATGCAGATGCGCCAACTGGCGCAGAGTGGCACCCTGACAGGTGTCGGCCATGCGTGTCAGGCCAAGATTAATCCCATCCGCCAGGATCACCGTCAGCAGGGCGTTTTTGTCATCCGCGACACGGCTGGAACGGCGATGGGTAAAGCAGTCGGTGAAGCTGATCCAGCGGTCCACTTCCAGCAGAAGATCAGTAATCTTGATCCGTGGCAGCCGGTCGTAAGCCGCCCGCCTCAACTCTTCCACAGCAGGGGGTGTAATTGCTTTCAGAGGCGAAATCACAAGACCATGTGCATCAAGCCGGACCTGTGACAACTCGCCCTTCCTGGCAAGAGCCGTCACCCGGTTCAGCGCGGTTTCCAGCACTGCACGCCGTTGAGAAAGGAACGTGTCAGCCGTAGCATTGATCGCCAGAGGCAACGGTCCTTGCGCGCGCATCGCTGCAAACGTGGCTTCCGGAAGAAGGTAGGTGTCGAATGCGCGGTATTGGCGACTTTCCGTTACCCAGATGTCTCCGGCACGCAGACGCTCGCGCAGCTGGGTCAGAACACAGAGTTCGTAAGCCTGTCGTATGACTGTTCCCTCTGGCCTGACAAAGCTGTGCCAGGAAGGCGGAATGAAACGGATCGGACAGGAGTCAGGCAAGCGGCGTTTACCGGTCCGATAGAGGTCTCCAATGATCTGCACCGCCTTCAGTAATCCCTGTACCGTGCGACCACCCTGAAACTGGAACGCGTTCAGGAATGGACCAATGGCAGGACGAAGAGAGCGATGCCGGTTGATCAGTTCGGCCGTGCGATCAATGGTCTCTGGAGCTGTCAGGGTTTCAGCCCTGCCGATGGCGTCCTGGAGGCGGGGTCAGTCAATTCCCGTAATGGCAGACAGTGAATCAACACCCTGATCACGCGCCTCAATCAGATGACGGCAGGAGGTTGTCAGCAGACGAAGCTGGGCCTGCAACGATCGCATGGTGACAATCGCTTTGTCACGGATCCGGTGCTCGGCACGGCGCATCATGCTTCCGAGGAGTTTGTCCATCATTGTGAGGGTCGCGTCGGTTAGAACCTCCTCAAGTCGGACCCCGGCTGCCACCAGAATGGCGTAACGACGGGATGACCGAAGCTCGGCCAGATGCTGGGGCGTAATCCGGGCAGCTTCTTCGCTCAAACGGTCAAAGGCCACACGCGGTATGGTCGTGGCGCGAGCGCTGTCGAGGTTCAGGGATCGTACATACTCCAGGCGTTCCAGCAATCGCAGGATATTGCGCGCGGCTGGTGACAGGGGCGGGTTACGCAGCCACGAGAGCGAGGAGGCACTGCGATCGCCACGACGCTCCAGCATTTTGTCCAAACGACAACGGGTTTCCGGCGGCAGATCCCCTGCAAGGACGTCATGGACAAGGTGATCGGCCTGCTGGCGAGCACGGCGCACCAAGGCTTCAATGACAGTGACCGACGGCAGGAGAATGCTTCGGCGACGCATCTCGTCAATCAGGATCGCAGCCATGCGGGATGGCTGGGTCACATGATGTGCAATTGGCATCGCGAAACCGGTCATGTCATGAAATGCCGACCGATCGAAGGTTCGGTAGCCATAACGCTTCATCAGGTGGGCCAGATGGGATCGACGGGTTTCGTCACGACGTCCGTAATGGGACCAGAGCCCAGGGGACAGGTCGAGCTGCCGCGCAACAAATGACAGAATGGGAGCCGGTGGTGTTTCACCAGATTCCAGCACCCGTCCCGGCCAGCGCATGTAGAGCATGACCATCGCAAAACCCAATCGGGAGGTTTCTCCGCGGCGGGTTGCGATCAGATCGAAGTCATCCTGGCTGAGTGTAAAATGTCTCGTGATCTCGCGATCATCGACAGAAGGCTCGTAATGTCGGGCGAGAGCTTCACGGGTCAGAAGACGGCGCCGCGCCATGATCGGATGTCTCCTTCATGTGTCCGGAAGGGGATCGTTGAACGGACCCGCTCTGGCCGACCAGATGACCCATGGAAAACGGCCAAGAACAGAGTCTCATATAGATAGTACGATATGTTTTGCGATGAAGGGTCCTTATACGTTACAATATTTCCCATGACGCACGTCCTGATTGGCTACGCCCGCTGCTCGACCGACAAGCAGGACCTCGCCGTGCAGCGTGAGACCCTGCTCAACCTCGGGATCGCCGCTGAACGGATCTATACTGACAAGGGATTCACCGGAACGACCCGGACCCGCCCTGGCCTGGATCAGGCTCTGGCAGCTGTGCGACGCGGTGACACCCTCGTCGTGCCAAAACTCGATCGGCTGGCCCGATCGGTGCCGGACGCGCGAGCGATCGGAGACGACCTCGCCGCCAGGGGCGTACGCCTCCAGCTCGGTGCCAGCGTGCATGACCCGTCCGATCCGATGGGCAAGCTCTTCTTCAATATCCTCGCAACATTCGCCGAGTTCGAGGCCGACCTGATCCGGATGCGAACCCGCGAAGGCATGGCGGTTGCCCGTGCCAAGGGCAAACTGCGCGGCAAGAAGCCCAAGCTCTCCGAGCGGCAGCAGAAGGAACTGCGCCGGATGTACGACACCGGCGATTACTCGATCAGCGATCTCGCCGCCGTCTTTTCAGTGTCACGGCCGACGGTTTACCGAACGCTTGTGCGTTTAGCTGCTGTGCCTGCAACGGAAGCATGACTGGCGGCAATTATGTTGTATGCGAAGGTCAGGGAGACAGTTCGATAGTTTCGAACGTTCCAATCTAGACAATCTCATGGATGGTTCAGAAGCTTCGGATCATTCTGGTGACACGCAATCCAGGAGAGTTATGATATGACCGAGCCCGATCAACACGACATCGTCATCATCGGTGGGGGCGCAAGCGGCACGCTGACGGCGTGGAACCTCGCCACCCGCTACGGTATGACTGCGACGCTGGTCGATCCGTCCGACCGTCCCGGCTTCGGGCTCGCTTACTCAACACCGTCATTGAAAAATCTCCTGAATGTCCCGGCCAAGGGCATGAGCGCCGACCCGGCCGACCCCGACCACTTCTTGCGCTGGCTGGCCGAGAACGTGCCCGGCACGATCGATGACGGGGAGTTCGTACCGCGCGCGCTCTATGGCCTTTATCTTCGCAACCTGCATTCTATCGCAGCTCCTGAGCACGTCCGGCAGCGCGCCGTCGGTTGTCACCGGATCGACGGCGGCTTTGCCGTGACACTCGCTGACGGGGAGGTGCTATATGCCAGACAGGTCGTGCTGGCTTCCGGGCATTTCGATCCGGCGTGCCTGCCCGGTATCCCGCGCGAACTGGACGACACCGGCCGCTATCACCACAACGCCTGGGATGAACGGGCATTGGCCAACGTTGCGCCCGATGACGCGGTGACGCTGATCGGCACCGGCCTGACCACGATCGACGTACTGCTGCGTCTGCGGGAGAACGGCCACCGCGGACAGGTGACGGCCCTGTCGCGTCGCGGCCTGTTTCCCGAACGGCATGCGGCATACACGAAGCTGCCAGCACCTGTCTTTACACCCGGAAATACAGCATCAACCGCACTCGCCTACCTGCGCGCTTTCCATGCGGCACTGAAACGCGGCACCGACTGGCGGGCGGCGGTGGACAGCATGCGTCCGGTCATCAACACGCTGTGGCTGGCGCTGCCGGATGTCGAAAAATCCCGTTTCCAGCGGCATTTGCTACGGCGCTGGGAAATCCTGCGGCATCGTATGGCTCCGCATATTGCAGATATCCTTGACCAGGAGCGTCAGGCCGGAACCTTGCGCGTGCTTGACGGGCGCGTGACCGCAATCAGCACCGGCGAAGATGGCCTGATCGTCAGGGCCGGCGACGACATGACGATCACCGCCGCCCACGTCATCAACTGTACCGGCCCCAGCCTGAAATACCAACGCGCAGACGCGCCCTTGCTGCACGATTTGTTCAATCGGGGTGAGATAGTTCCTGGTTTCAAGGGCGCGGGCCTGTCCTGCACGCCGGACGGTGCGCTCATCAACGCGGAGGGCGACGTGGCGGACGATCTGTTTACAATCGGCCCGGCGCGGCTCGGCGTGCTGCTGGAGTCCATTGCCATTCCGGAAATCCGCGTGCAGGCCCGTGAGGTCGCCGACCGGCTGGCGCAGGCCGTATGATCCCGCGCTATACCGATCACGCGGCCAATGAGCGGACCTTTCTCGCCTGGCTCCGCACGGCGCTTGCCATTGTGGCCTTCGGCGGCGTACTGGCGAAATTTGACCTGTTCCTGCGTCTGGCGGCAGACCAGCACGATGCCGCCGCACCGCGCCCTTATGGGGCCACCGCCGAACTGGGCGTCGTGTTCGTCGCGCTCGGCGTTGTTCTGTTCGCCGCAGCGTATCGGCGGTTCCAAGCCACGCGTACGGCAATCGCGGCGGATACGACGCATTACTCGGTCGGCCCTAGCATGGAGCGCGCGCTAACGATTGCGCTTGGTGCCCTTGGCTGTGCCGTGCTGGTGGCCCTGACCCGGGCGGTAGTGTCATGACGCTGGAACAACTTCGGATTTTCGCAGCTGTCGCCGAGCGCGAGCACATCACCCGGGCCGCCGAATTCCTCAATCTGACGCAATCCGCCGTCAGTCATGCCGTGACCCAACTGGAGGGCGAATTCCAGCTTGCTTTCTTCAGCCGGATCGGTCGCCGCATCGAACTGACACCGGCCGGTCGGTTGTTTCTTGAGGAAGCGCGCACCGTGCTGAACCGCGCAAACATCGCGCGCGAGCGGATGTTCGACCTCGCGGGCCTGCGCGACGGCAGCCTGCGCCTGCATGCCAGCCATACCATAGCGAGCTACTGGCTGCCCGCGCGTCTGAATGCGTTCCGCGCCGCGTATCCCGGCATTCGCCTACACGTCACGATCGCCAATACACGCGATATTGCGGCAGGGGTGCAATCGGGCGAGGCGTCGATTGGCCTGGTGGAAGGCGATCTGCCGACGCCGGACTTGCACAGCGATGTCGTCGCTCAGGATCAGCTGCTGCTGGTCGTGGCCCCCGATCACCCATGGGCGTCGACTCCGCCCGCGACCCGCGATCTCGCGCGCAGCCCGTGGGTTCTGCGCGAGGCCGGGTCGGGCACGCGTATCGAGTTCGAACACGCACTCCACGCCCTCGGCGTCGATCCGGCCGATCTCGACGTGATGCTGGAGGTCGCGTCCAACGAGGCGATGGCCAGCGCCGTGGAGACGGGGACCGCTGCTGCCGTGCTCTCGGCAAGCGTGGTGGCGGGCCGGATCGAGGCCGGGCTGCTATGCGCCGTGCCCATGAACCTGCCGGACCGGCAGTTCCGCGCGCTGCGCCACCCGCAACGCCGCCTGTCGCCGGCGGAAACTGCCTTTCTCGCCCTGCTGGGCGCCCCTGTCACAGTGAACAAGCCATGACGAAGCCGCTGCAGAACCTCGCCCATCCGCGCGAGATGATCCGCCAGTTCACGCCCAACTGGTTCGCTGCCACCATGGGGACGGGTATCCTGGCCCTCGCGCTACCGCAGATCCCCGTCGCCGGTTCGTATCTCCACGGCGTCGGCACAGCGTTGTGGCTTTTCAACATCGCCCTGTTTGCCCTGTTCGCCGGGCTTTATGCCGCGCGGTGGATGATGTTCGGCCACGAGGCGCGGCGGATCTTCGGGCATGGCACGGTATCGATGTTCTTCGGCACCATACCGATGGGACTGGCGACAATCATCAACGGCGGCATCGCGTTCGGCATTTCGTTGTTCGGTGAGGGCATCGTGGGCATCGCCCATGCGCTGTGGTGGCTGGACGTGGCGATGTCGATCGCCTGCGGGGTGCTGATCCCGTATCTGATGTTCACACGGCACGAGCATCGTCTGGAAGGCATGACGGCGATCTGGCTGCTACCGGTCGTGGCGGCCGAAGTGGCGGGGGCATCCGGGGGACAGATCGCGCCGCATCTGGCGGATGCGGGCACGCAGTTCACCGTGCTGCTCACGTCCTATGTCCTCTGGGCGTATTCGGTGCCGGTCGCGTTCGGCATCCTGACGATCCTGACGCTACGCATGGCGCTGCACAAACTGCCGCATGAGAGCATGGCGGCGTCATGCTGGCTGGCGTTGGGACCGATCGGCACGGGCGCGCTCGGAATGCTGGTGTTGGGTGGGGACGCACCTACAATCATGGCGCTGCATGGCCCGCGGGAGATCGGCATCGCGGCCCACGGCATGGGGGTCTTGGCGGGGCTGCTGTTGTGGGGCTTCGGGCTGTGGTGGTGGTTGATGGCGTGCCTGATCACGGCGCGCTACTGGCGCTCGGGCATCCCGTTCAATCTCGGCTGGTGGGGCTATACCTTCCCGTTGGGCGTTTACACGGTCGCAACGTTCCGGCTCGGTGCGATGCTCGATTACGGGTTTTTCGGCGTCGCGGGCACGGTGTTCTGCGTGATGCTCGCCATCATGTGGCTGGTCGTCGCGGCCAAGACGCTCGCCAGCGGGTGGGCGGGAAATCTGTTCGTCTCTCCCTGCATCGCAACCCCGGAGTAGAGCGCATCGGCGTACGGCCTGATTTCGTCGACCGTGTATCCAATGAACCAGCGCATTGCGGCGCATTACCCTGAGAAACGCGTTGCAGGGCGCTGAGCTTTTCTCGAATGAGGCCTTCCGGGTGAAAGAGCAACCCGGTAATCTATTTTATCGAACGTTCTAAGCGATACGTTTCAATTTTCAGCCTCGTCCCCTGATCGTATCAAAGTCTTCACGAGAAGCGAGGCGGGAAATCGGTCCTGGCCGCGAAACTCGAAAGGCAATGATTTGCATTCCGGAGAGTGTCTCTGCCCCTCCGAAAAATCATGCGCCGAAATGCGATCACGGGAACAGGCTTCCATGAAAATTTTTGGCAAATCGAAGGTTCTGCCTCTCGCCTCCGTCCTGACGGGACTGGCTCTGCTTGGCGGATGCGGAACGGCAATCACCAGCAGCAACAATCCCTCGCATGAACGGGCGCGTCTGTGGTGGGACTACAAGAGCCTGCCCGTCAAGTTCATCGGAACGGTTCCGGGTCAGACAGACGCGACGCTGGCTGCCCTTTATCCGACGCAGGACGGCGTGGCATCGGCAGACAGCCGTCGTATCGTGATGTATCTCAACGCCGTGCGATTGCCCGCCAAGGACGAACTCTGCTCCGCCGAAACGGAATTTGCCCAAGGCGGGCCGAAAGGCGGTTTGACTCAGGTCACCGCAGCCATGTGTGACGGATCGAAAGAAATTACCCGCACCTCGGGACAGATTGCCACAGACGGCGCCTCTGCCCGGTGGCTGACGATCGGCTTCGACAATATTCGCGACCAGCTCTACACGGCGCTCACGCCCGGAGCTAATCACCCTTACATGGGGAACTGAGTTGTTCAATGCCGCGCGTGAAGTCGCTTGGGATATCAAGCGCGGCATCGGCATCGATGTTCAGTGATGGATCAACAATGGCAGCATCTCGTGGGCAAGAATGTCCTCGGTCACGCCTCCGAAAAGCCTTTCGAAGAAACGCGGATGCGTATAGGCGCCCATAACGAGAATATCCGCATTTGCGCGCAGTGCATGATCGCGAAGCGCGATCCCTTCACCGTCATCAATCCGAAAACGATCGATACCGACACTGATGCCGGCATCCATCAACCGCCGGGCAGGATCAGGCATACATTCATCAGGGAGCGCTCCGATCAGGAAGGTCACGTGTTCGGCAGTCAGCAGCAACTTCCATGCCGCCGATAGTGCGGCATCCAACGCCCGGGACGGCTCCCACAGAATGACGGGACGAACGCCGATCGTCCGGGGCGCATGCTCAGGAGCGATTAATACGGCGGCGTTGGCATCGAAAAGTGCTGCCATGAGAGTCTTTCTGGTCCGGTCGGGGTCGCTTGGCATGTGTCTGCCGACGACCACGAGATCGGCTTTCCGGCTTTGTTCGGCGACGATACTGCGAACGTCGCCTATCGCCTGGAGCCATTGTGCTGAGCCCGTGTCCGCGCGCGTCGTCATCCATCGCTCGGTGATGTCGCGCAAGGTACCACTCAAATTCTGTTCGCGCTTTTCGAACTCGGCGTGTTCGCTCTGCGTCTCGATGCCTTCGTCCTCAGACTGGAAGTCCGGATTGGTCTCCTGCCGCGGATGCAGGATCGTCACCTTGCAATCTTGCAAACGCACCATGAGGCTATCGACGGTGCGAAGGGTCTGGAGCGCCGGCCCAGGCCGGTCGAGAATGGCCAGTATGTGCATGATAGATCTCCACTCCAAAGATAAACGACCTTCGGAACGAAGAGAGGCGCACATGTCTCCTCGTACCGATTGCGGCACAGAGGAGTCATCAGCCTTGCGGCGGTTTCAGGGGAACCCCATCCCCTTGTCCAGGACGACGAAATTCTGCTGTTCGCGCGTCACCGGGATTATGTGCGCCCGGCGGTGAGGGCGAGCAACAAAAAAGGAGGGCTGGCAGGTCACAAATACAGGAAACGGCTCTTCTCGGGATTAACCATGCCCCGACGGCGGCACCCTGAAGTAGCGCACTGCGACCGCTTTATGTTAACTCTCCCGACAAGGGGATGGAGCTCCCCCTTCAACCGCCCTCGCAAGGGCTGATGGCTCCTACCGCGACACAATGGCGGTGGGAGTGCGTCTGCATTTCGCCGCCCGAAACAGCGGGTTCCGTCCGAACTCGCGCAGAAAGGGAATGGCATGTCGTTTACAACCTGTCTTATCGTCATGGTCGGAGGCGCTCTCGGCACGTTGGCGCGTTACCTGGTTTCCGTCGCGGCCATGCCGATCAGCCGCTTCATCCCATGGGGCACGATCCTCCCCATCAACGCGCTCGGCTCGTTCGTGATCGGTTTCTTCGGCACGTTGACCCTTGCGGACGGGCGCTATCCGGTGTCGGAAAACATGCGTCTTTTCGTGATGATCGGGCTCTGCGGCGGCTATACGACGTTCTCATCCTTCAGCCTGCAGACGCTCGACCTGATCCGTAACGATGCCTGGGGGCGGGCGTCCGTGAACGTGGCCGCGTCGGTCATTCTCTGCATCGGTGCCGTGGCGCTGGGCCATATCACGGCCGACGGGTTCAACACGGGCGCCATCCGCATCGCCCAGACCGCAACCGAAGAAGACGCCTAACCGATAGGGCATCATGATCATGAATGGCTCAGGTGTGCCCCCTTGGTTGGTATGGGCTCTGTTATCAGCCGCCTTTGCGGCGATGACGGCAATCCTCGCCAAGCTCGGCGTTCAGGGGGTTGATTCTGATATCGCAACTTTCGTGCGCACGATCGTCATCGTCGTCGTGCTGGGAACGTTGCTTGCCCTCACCGGCAAGCTGCGCGCGCTAGACCCCATCGGTGGGCGGACGGTCCTCTTCCTCATGCTGTCGGGTCTCGCCACGGGAGCATCATGGCTATGCTATTTTCGCGCGTTGAAGCTGGGCGATGCGGCGCGCGTGGCGCCTGTCGACAAGCTGAGTGTCGTTTTCGTGGCGATTTTCGGCGTCCTGGTCTTGGGCGAACATATGTCCGCCAAAGGCTGGGGCGGGGTTGTCCTGATCGCCCTCGGTGCTGTTCTCGTTGCCGTGGGCTAGGCACCGCGGCCATAACGCCGCATTGTTGCGCAACAGGGCCAATGAGTTTGTGGGGGCGTGCCTGTGCGCCGTGTTTGCCTGGTGCCTGATGGGTCCGGTGCACGCGCAGGGCGATCCGCAGGGTCTGAGCGCTAATTTACCCGTCAGGCTCAAGGACGCCTTTGTCACGCCGTCAGGACATGTCGCGCTGCAAACGGCCGAGCGCGTGAGTATAGCCGGCGACGGGCGCTACAGCGCGCGGGGTGGTCCGGCCATCAAGCTGGGACTGCCCGGCCGGATCGAACTGAGCTTTGCGCCCGCGCGTCAGTTCGGCGACGCGTCAAGTGTTCATGGCAATCTGGCGGGCGCGGAAGTGGAATGGAACTTCCGCCAGCAGGGGCGCTACGTTCCGGCCATGCTGATATCGCTCATCCGCCAGGAGCCTTATGGGGGCGGCCATTAGGGACCACGCGACAGCGTCCAGTTCGTTGCGACGAAATCGCTTGGCCGTTCCAGGCAGGCGCCCAGGGTCGGCATAGAAATCGCCTGGACGCGATCCTTCAGGGTTCGGCCTGACGAACGGCCGAAGCGATGGATGGTCGGGATGGTCGGCTCGCATCTGATAGGGCCTCGAACTGCGCTGGTCGCCGATGTGGTGCGTCAGCAGCAAACCAGGCAACGACGCCTGTCGAGCTTCGTTGATATCGGCTTTAACCATATTCTGGAGCCGGCAGTAACAATAAGCGGTGGTCTCGGGGGCGGTGTCGCCAGCGATCGTGGAGCTGTGCGGGTTTTCATCGGCCTGAAATAGACCTCCGGGGTGATCTTTCAGGGGCGATAACCGAAGTTACATCGCCGAATAATACAGAAAATCGAACGTTTCGTGCTTTCAAATGAGTTGGTTCGGGTGATCAAGAGAAGCGCATGATCAGGCTCTCCAAAGGAGACCGACTATGAACGACATGACTTCAAACCTTCGCGCCGACCGGCGCCATGCCCTGCTGGGTCTGATGGCGGCCACCGCCGGCGCAACGATCGCCACCACTTCCACTGCCTTGGCAGCACGATCTTCCTCGTCCCATGCGGACGGAACCGGCAATCTTGCCGTGCTGACCTCGCAGCTGGCCAGATCCCCGCGCCGCCGCGATTTCAGGACCGTGCCGATGGTGCTCGACGACCCGCTCATGTGGGACGCCCAGGCACTTGATCTGGTGATCGCCTATCGCGGCGAGCGGAAGCAGGTCTGGGACAACACAGCAATCGATAGCCCTTGGCTCAACCTGATGCGCAATTCCGTTAACGCACAGGTGTTTTCGTTCAGACACCCGGACTTTCTCGCGGTGTCGGCCACGCATGGCTCCGCTCACCTTGCCCTCTATGACCAGACAATCTGGGACAAGTATCAGCTGGCGAAGCTCGCCGGGCCGGCCTTTGCGTTTAATACGCTTATCAAAACGCCAGACGGTGCTCTCGATGCGTCGGCTCACGAGGATCCGAAGGGTCTTTTCGGAGCGGCAGGCAACACGATCCCGATTTTGCAGAAGCGTGGCGTCGTGTTCATGGCCTGCCACAACGCGATCTGGGAGCAGACGGGCAAGCTGATCGAGAAAGGTATCAATCCCGATCATCTGTCACACGAGCAGATGGCCGCCGAACTGACCAATCACCTGATCGACGGCGTCGTCCTGACCCCCGGCATCGTGGCAACGATCCCTGAACTGCAACATGCCGGTTTCGGCTACGTGAAGTGAGAACGGCTATGACACCCTCAAGAATAAGAAAAACCCTGTTGGCCACAGCTGCGGCGACTTTCGTGCTGTCGACTGCTGCGGCGTTGGCCGATCCGGTGCAATGGAACGGCAAGGCGCAGACCCCGCATTACGCAGAAGACGTGTTTCCGCCGTGGCAGCACGGCCAGAACAACGACGCGACACGGCGCGGCTTCGAATTCACCGTCCCGGAAGTCGATGTTCTGGCCGATTTTCATGGCGACATCACGAATCCGAGCCTCGTCCTGTATGTCGGGGGAAACTACTTCTTCGCCATGGCGCCGCTCGTCTCGGCGTTCGAGCATGAGCATCCCGAATTCTCCGGAAAGATCTATTGGGAGACGATCCCGCCCGGATTGCTGATCCGCCAGATCGAAGCAGGCGGGACGATCACCTCCGGCAATATGACGTGGACGGCCAAGCCCGACGCCTATTTCGCGGGCCTCAAGAAGATCGATCAGTATATCAAGAGTGGCCTGCTGGCGGCGCCTGCCGTGCCCTATGTCACGAACACGCTCACGATCATGATTCCGAAAGACAATCCCGGCCACGTCGAATCCTTGAAGGATCTCGGCCGCCCGGGCATCAGGCTTGCGATGCCCAATCCCGAATTCGAGGGCATCGCGCGCCAGATCGAGGCATCACTGGACAAGGCGGGCGGCAAAGCTTTGGCCAACGCCGTCTACAAGACGAAAATTGCCAACGGCAGCACGGTCCTGACGCATATTCATCATCGGCAAACGCCGTTATTCCTGATGCAGGGCCTCGCTGACGCCGGTGTGACATGGCAGTCCGAAGCGATCTTCCAGGAACAGACCGGGCACGCCATCAGCCATGTGGACATTCCCGCCGATCAGAACAGCACGGCGATCTACGCGGGCGCGATGGTGAAGGGAGCCGCGCACCCTCAGGCCGCAAAGCTCTGGCTCGATTTCATCAAGTCGCCAACCGCCTTGGCGATTTTCGAACGCTACGGCTTCAAGGCCTATCACGGCGGCAGCATGCCGGATCACGACAGCGAGTAAATGGAGGCGAACATGAGTATCACACACGCATCAGCGCAGCGCGCCGTTTTTGGCGCCACCGCCCGACCCCTGACCGAAGCCGAGCGTAACTGGCGCATCGGCGGCCTCGCACTGCTGGCAACGCGGGTCATTCAGGGGTTCATTTACTGGGGCGGCGGGTCGCGCCGTTTCATCTATGCGCCTTCCAAGCTCGACGCCTGGGGCGGCCACAACTGGATGGCCAACAAATTTCAAACCGCGATGCCTGGGGCGCTGTTCGGTTTTGAACACGTCATCTCGTTCCTGTTGCAGCATTTCTGGCTCCTCTACACAGGTGTCATCGTCTTCAGCGCCGCCGAGCTGATCGCCGGTGCCGCGCTGATGGCAGGGTTCATGACCCGGGCGTCCGCGCTCGTCTCGATGGGTTTTTCCGTGATCCTGATGGCCATGTTCGGCTGGCAGGGCGCGACCTGCATCGACGAATGGACGATGGCCGCGTGTAACCTGGCTATGGGAACGACCCTGCTGCTCGGCGGATCGAGTGCTTTCAGCCTCGACAATGTGTTGCTGGCCCGACGTCCGCGTCTCGCAGACAGCGCCTGGTTTCGTTGGGCGAGCGGCGCGCTTCCGCTTCCGCTGGCGGATATTCCATTCCGGAACCTGACGCTGGCTTTGTTCGGCTTTGTCCTGATCTACAACGTCAGCACCTACAGCTATTTTCGCGGTTCCGTCGTTACGCCGTTCCATAGTGGGCCGGTGAGCCCGACGAAGCATCACGTGACGCTGTCCAATGCGGTCGTTCTCGCTGATGGCGGTATTCGCGTTCATGCCTATCTGGATGCAGGAACGCCTGAAGCACCCGTGCACATCGTTGATGCAGCCGTTATCGGGCCGGACAAAGTGATCGCAGAACACTGGGATGCCAAAGTTCTGTCAGCCCTGACGAAGCAGAACTTCGATAATGATTACGCCTATAACAAATTTGGCCCGGGGCCCTACGGTATCCGTGCGCCGATGGGGGCGAAGGCGACCATTACCCTCCCGTGGCTAACGCAGGCCCATACGCCGGCAAACGGGTCGGTTATTCGCTTCACGGATGTCGACGGGCGTATATTCACGGCACCGCTTGGTGTTTCTAAATAAGTCTTGCTGCAAGGCAGGAGACTGGCGCCGTTGGTTCTTCCGGCGGCGTCTCTCATAAGGAGCACGCGCCAAGCGCGCGTACATCATCGATCAAGTTTGGTATAATATCACCATATGACGCGCGTAGACTTTAACCAAAGCAGATTAAAATTCGTCTGCGTCAGATTTTTTGGAATTTACAGTAAAGCGGCGGAGACTGAGCCAGCAATCAGATAGTATAGGCAATGCAGACTGGCACTCGGCCAGCGGTCGCAGGTTCTCTCGGATCATCTTTTCGGCGCAGCTCTAGGATCATTGCAACGATGCCCAGCAGTGGCATGCCGAGAAAGCCACAGAATAATATGACGCTTATCACGCCGTGTGTGGCAATTTCGTAAAACATCGGGCGTGTTCCTTTGGATAGAGTGACTGTCCGATCAATCTACCTATCGGTACCCACTTAAAACATTCTTCATTTTCTACTGTTTCAATCTACCACGTCGAACAATTGAGTCCCTGTCTGCCTCGAGTTCATGACGATAGCACCATCGAAACTGAGCGCTTGCTGCGGGTAGATCACTCGTCACCTTTTTCCGAGCGCACGTTACGAGAGACTTACGCGACCTTTTGTGAGCTACGGCCGAAAGGGATGCGCCTTAGCCTACAGCTAGGGCCTGTTAGGTCTTGAAAGACGGAACGAGTTGCATAGCTCTTTGTGATGAGCATGATGCAGTCTGTATTTTCCGATGATGCATGGTCGGTCGGGGAACCTCTGATCGAGACGGTCCGTCCAAAAGGCAAAACCCCGCCTCGCGATCTGCGGCGGACCCTGTCGGCGATTTTCTGGCGCCATCAGAATGGCGCGAAATGGCGCTCAATTCCTGCTGAACTCGGCCCCTGGTGGACGGCAGCCCAACTCTTCATCCGTTGGGCAAAGCTCGGCGTCTGGCAGGCTCTGTTTGAACAGGTGAAGGGTCAAGATCCGGCTTTAGGTATGGTCTTCCTCGACGGCACAAACATTCGGGCTCATCACAAGGCCGCCGGAGCGGCCAAAAAGGGGGATTCAGAGAACGCCGCAATGATCGTGAAGCACTTGGCCGCTCGCGTGGAGGGTTTGGCAGCAAGGTCTGCGTAGCCGCAGATGGGCATGGAAAGGCCCTGTCTTTCACCCTGACGCCAGGTCAGGCCCATGAACTCCCCTCGGCCATGGCCCTCCTTGACGCATTGCCGCACGCCCCGCGCTATGTCGTTTGCGATCGGGGCTATGCCTCGAACCAGTTTCGAGAGGCCTTATGGGACAGGGGTTCACGCCCGGTCATCCCGACAAAACGCAACGAGCCACAAGTAACCTGCCCGAAATGGGCCTATCGGCACCGACATCTGGTGGAAAATCTGTGGGCACGTCTCAAGGAGTGGAGAGCAGTCGCCACGCGGTATGAGAAAACCGCTACGTCCTTCATGGCCGTTATCTGCATCGCCGCAACAGCAGATCGCCTCAAGACCTAACAGGCCCTAAACCTTACATGATAGTTCGTTTAACGTTCTCTCTAAACGTACGTTAAATGCACTTTCGTGTAGTCAACCCATAATCCCTGAGCTCGCCCTTCGGTCCGACATATCTGTATAGAGTGACGCGCTCGATCCCGAGTTCCTTGCACAGATCGGAAACAGACGTGTCGCGCTGCGCCATGGCGGCCTGGGCGAGACGCACCTGTGCTTTGGTCAGGGCGAATTTTCGCCCTCCCTTTCGTCCGCGCGCTCTGGCTGCGGCAAGGCCAGCCATGGTGCGCTCGCGGATCAGATCCCGCTCGAACTCGGCCAGAGTGGCAAAGATACCGAACACCATGCGGCCGGATGCGGTCGTGGTGTCGATCTGAGCGCCTTTTCCGGTCAGCACACGCAGGCCGATCCTGCGGTCTGACAGATCCTTCACGGTGTTGACCAGGTGGGCGAGCGAGCGCCCGAGGCGATCGAGTTTCCAGACCACCAGCACATCGCCGTCGCGCAAGGATTTGAGGCATGCAGCTAAGCCGGGCCGATCATCGCGGCTACCGGATGCACGATCATCATAAATATTACCTGGCTCGATACCGGCGGCACGCAGGGCGTCGTGCTGGAGGTCGAGGGATTGGGAACCATCGGCTTTGGAGACGCGGGCATATCCGATCAGCATGTTTCTTAAACGTTGGTTTGAAGCGGTGACGAACATGAGCACATAAGCTTGCACTATTGTGTATCTTAACCAGCATCGCAATCAAACTATCTCAAACCTTACCTTGGAAAGAATAAGGAGCATGTATGCCGCGTCGCGTGACCCTGACCGATCGACAGCGCGAGGCGCTGTTTCACTTACCGGTCGATCAAGGTGATCTGCTGCGGCACTATACCCTTAGCGATGAGGATCTCGGGCATATCCGCCAGCGCCGGCGCGCCCACAACCGTTTCGGCTTCGCGCTGCAACTGTGCGTCCTGCGCTACCCGGGCCGGGTACTCACCCCTGGCGAGCTGATCCCGGCACAGGTATCGGATTTCATCGCGGCCCAGCTCGGGCTGAGCCGTGACGATCTACTCCTCTATGCCGCGCGCGAGGAGACCCGGCATGAGCATCTGGCGGACCTACGCCGGATCTACGGCTATCGCTCCTTTTCGGGGCGGGGCGCACGGGATTTGCGCGATTGGATCGCTCGGGAAGCCGAGGCGGCGACATCGAATGAGGATCTTGCCCGTCGCTTCGTTGCAGAGTGTCGCCGCACCCGCACAATCCTTCCCGGTTTCTCAACGATTGAGCGCCTTTGTGCCGATGCACTGGTCAAGGCCGAACGCAGGATCGAAGATCGTATCGCCCATCGCATAACACCAGCCCTGAGCGAGAATTTGGCTCATCTGTTAGAGAATACGGTGGATGGTCGCATCACCCGCTTCGTATGGCTGCGACAGTTCGAAGTTGGCGCAAATTCGGCGGCGGCCAATCGGCTGATGGATCGACTGGAATATCTCCACAAGTTCGATCTTCCGGCAGATTTGCTGGACGGCGTTCCCGCGCATCGTGTGACCCGCCTTCGCCGGCAGGGCGAGCGCTATTACGCCGACGGCATGCGCGATCTGCCCGAAGGCAGGCGGCTTGCAATCCTCGCTGTCTGCACCATGGAATGGCGGTCATCTCTGGCTGATGTCATCGTGGAGACCCACGATCGCATCGTAGGCCGTCTCTATCGGGTCTCCGAACGCCTTTGCAGCACCAAGATCGCCGACGAAAAGGCGGCCGTTCGGGACACGCTGAAGTCTTTTGCTGAAATCGGTGGTGCTTTGCTTGGAGCGCAGGACGATGGCGCATCCCTGGACGGGATAATCACCACCGGTCCAGGCTGGGAACGGTTCAGAACCCTTGTCGCCACGGCCTCTGCGTTGACCAATGTGCTCGCTGCCGACCCGCTCAGCCGTGTGCTGGACGGCTATCATCGCTTCCGCCTCTATGCGCCCAGGATGCTGCGCCTGCTCGACATGCAGGCGGCGCCGATTGCCAAGCCTCTTCTGACGGCTATCGCGCTGCTACAGAGCGGGATCAAATCCGATCCTCCTATGGATTTTCTACGTCCCAGCTCCAAATGGCATCGTCATCTTCGCGCTGCGCCCGCCGGCGACTACCGACTTTGGGAAATCGCGGTGCTGTTCCATATCCGCGACGCTTTCCGGTCCGGCGACATATGGCTGGCAAAATCGCGCCGCTATGGCGACCTCAAGCAGATCCTGGTCCCGCCACAGGCGATAGAGCAGACCGCGCGGTTCGCTGTGCCGCTGCAACCCGGCGAATGGCTTGCCGAGCGCAGGGCTCGACTGGATACACAACTGAAGGCGCTTGGCCGCGCGGCGCGAACCGGTACGATCCCAGGCGGCATCATCGAGAACGGCAAGCTGCACATCGACAAGCTGAAGGCTGACACACCCGAAGGCACTGAGGATCTCGTACTCGATCTCTATCAACAGCTCCCGTCCACGAGGATCACCGATTTGTTGCTGGAAGTCGATGAGCGAACCGGATTCTCCGAGGCTTTCACGCATCTGCGCACTGGCGTGCCTTGCCGCGACCAGATCGGCCTGATGAACGTGTTGTTGGCGGAAGGCGTCAATCTTGGTCTACGCAAGATGGCAGCGGCGACCAATACGCACAGCTTCTGGGAATTGCTGCGGATCGCACGCTGGCATGTCGAAGGCAGCGCCTATGATCGGGCGCTCGCCATGATCGTGGAAGCCCATGCCGCTCTGCCTATGTCCGCCTTCTGGGGACAAGGGAAATCCGCATCCAGCGACGGGCAGTTCTTCCTTGCTACCGAGCAGGGCGAAGCGATGAATCTGATCAACGCGAAATATGGCAACGTCCCAGGCCTCAAGGGATACAGCCATGTGTCCGATCAATATGCACCCTTCGCTACCCAGGTCATCCCGGCAACGGTCAGCGAGGCACCTTATATACTCGATGGGCTGCTCATGAATGACGCAGGCCGCCGCGTCCGCCAGCATTTTGCCGACACGGGTGGCTTTACCGATCATGTGTTCGCCGCCAGCTCCTTGCTCGGCTACAGGTTCGCATCGTGTATCCGAGATCTCTCTCAGAAAAGACTCTATGCCTTCACGCCCAACGCGACGCCCGCCAATGTGCGAGCGCTGGTTGGCGGCAAAATCAATGAACCGCTCATCGAGCGCAACTGGCCCGACATCCTGCGCGTCACGGCAACGATCGCAGCGGGCAGGACAAACGGCCAGATGGATGTTGTTGCGCTGAAGCACCGCCCCAGAAACGTCCGAGCGGTTATCCTTGCGAAGCCGCTTGATCGTAACATCGCGGTTTCCGAATGCTTGCAGGAACTCGAAAGGAAATTCCCCGGGATTAAAAGGTGCCTCGGCAATCCGGGAGACAGCTTCTTCAATCTCAACGGGATTCATGCGTAAAATTCCATACGTTCGAAAAACAGATCATACACTTCATGCGCCACCGGACACCTCCAGGAAGAGGCGGACCAGAGGTGCGTTGATATAATAATTGCTCCGCCCTGAGCGGTGCTTGGACAGCAAGCCTTTCTCTGAGAGCTGGTCGAGGTATTTCCCTGCCGTCTGACGCGCGATGTTCAGATCTGTCTGGACATACTCGATTTTCGTGTAAGGATGCCGAAACAGATTGTTCAGCAGCTCCTGGCTGTAAATTTTGGGCAGTTCCGTCCGCATCCGCTGCTTCATGGTGGCCATCTGCGCCCGCATGCCCTCAATCAGCTCCAGGGTGATCCTGGATGTCTCGGCCACGGCACGCAGCATGTAGAGGATCCACGCTTCCCATGCGCCTTCATCCCGCACCTTCTGTAACAGATGATAATACTCATCTTTGTGGCGAGTGATGTAGCGCGACAGGTAGAGGATCGGGATATCCAGAAGGCCGGTCCGGGTCAGATATAACACGTTCAGGATCCGCCCGACGCGGCCATTCCCATCGGGAAAGGGATGAATGCTCTCAAACTGATGGTGGATCAGAGCCATCTTGATGAGTGGATCCAGGTCACAGAGCCCGTCATCATTCACGAACCGCTCCAGATCCGACATATGCCCGATAATCTCCCGCCCGTCCTGCGGCGGCACAAAAACCACTTCCCCCGTGCGCTCGTTCTTCAAGGCCGTTCCCGGGGTGTTTCGAAACCCATCTTCCCGCTTCTTGAGCCTCTGGAAAATCGCGATCAGCCCCTTGTTCAGGATCAGGCCGTCGGTTTCTTTCAGCTGTCGAAACCCAAGATGCAGGGCATCTCGATACAGGGCGACTTCCTTGGCCGCCACTGAATCCGGCCCCTCGGGAAACAGATCCGCCTGGAAAAGCTCATCCTGGGTGGTGACGATATTCTCGATTTCCGAAGACGCCTTGGCTTCCTGCAAAGCCAACGTATCAATCAGGATCCCCTGATTGGGAATAGTTGCCGCCCGCCCCTTCAGTTCCGCCAGAGCCTTATTGGCCTCGACCAGCGCCCTGAGAACCGGAACCGTTTCTATGTCCGTCTGAGGCGGCAAAGGTCGAATAAGGTAGGTTGGCGTTAACATGACATTCTGACGTGGTAGCAATATATGTTTTTTCTAACACGTCAGGATGATCCGTCAAAGAAATCCGGTTTCTTTGACATGTCATATTCTGCTGTCGGCTTTTATCCCCTGAAGACTATTCCTGCTCTGCCGGAACAATGATGACACAGGGTTTCTGAGTTTTTTCCTGACCCGATGCCGCTTTCTGGCAGGCTGCAATCCTGTCTCTGTTGGCCTCAACCAGCTGGCTGTCCTCACGTACACGTTGCCAGCCTTCAGGATTGCTGACCGCCATCATCATGGCCCCAGAGTTCCAGCGATCTTTCTCCCCAACAATAAAGGATGCCACTCGCGTCCCGACAGAAGATGGCAGGAGATACGCCAGAACAGGCGACAACCCGATCCCTGCAACAAGACATGCAAGACCCACCCCTAACAGCCACCAGTTCTGACGATCCTGCTGACGGGACTGACCAATGATATTGGCAAGAACCCGACGTTCCCCCTGAACCTCACCTATCGCTTTCTGAAACGCTGTCTGCATCTCCTGACTGGCAGAAATCCCGGCCTGACGAATCCCTTGCCCATACGCCTGGGGCGTCATCTTCAGCGTCGGATTGGCCTCGATCGCCTCCATTCGTGCACCGACTGCATTCATGGCCTTCACGACACGGGCCAGATCCTCCGTGTAATCCGGGGGCCGATTGTCCCGCCACGCCTGCGGCAACGCTTCCACGCTGCGCCGGAGTACCGTCATTTCGGCGCACAGGTCCTCAAACGCGCGCGCTGCTGGATCTGTCTCGGACATCAGATATCCCCCCACAGATTGAAAACCCGCACACCAGCCGCCTCGAAAGGCGACACGTCGTGGCTGGCCAGAACACGCTGCTCCGGGACGGGCCTCCTCGTCTCCATGATCACGTTGGTATCAAGCAGCAGGATCATTCGAAGGACATTGCCTCGGCCGGGGTCTGATCGCGGGTCTGCAAGACCGCGATATCCTGATCACGCACACCGGCCTCACGACCGATGGCCCCCAGAAGCGATCCCAGCCGAACGGCCTCTTCTTTTTTCTGCATGTCCTCTCCAGTCACCGCGCCGAAATCAGACAACCCGTTCCAGCCCCAGATGTGTCACAAACGGGTCAAAGTCCCGGTCACTGTAAAGGATCCGATACCCGCTTACGATACATCGTGTGGCAATCAGGGTATCAATGGTTTTCCGGATGGTGATGCCTCTCGCACGCAGGTCACGGAAATATCGTGCCGCCTCGATCATGACATCACGCCCCCCGATCTCGACCAGATCCAGAGCGCCAAGCAGTCTCCGCGCCTTGTTGAAATCCCGTTCGCTCGCAAACCCCTGAAGAACTTCCGTCATCATCAGATCCCCAATGGCGACCAGTTCCTCTCCCAGCAACCGGTCCAGAGCATCAACCTGTGGCGTCACCGTACCCCTGAAAAAATCAATCCAGACCGATGAATCGACCAGAATCATGCGTCGGAACGCATGGCGTCGAGATCGCCGTGCCACTCCAGCCTGCCCTTCATGGAACGCAGTTGCCGCTGCTGATTCAACTTGATCAGCGTCCGCAACCCGAGTTCGACGGCTTCTTTCTTGGTTTTGACGCCAGACGCCTTCAGCGCATCTGTCATGAGGGTATCGTCAATAATGATGTTGGTTCGCATGATGTGTATCTCCAGTGAAAATTATACACATCAACATATCCTCTCTCAAGCAGATTACATCCCCATATCCATACCGCGCGACCTGGACCGCGACAGGGACTGCTCCCTCTGATGAGGATGCAGCCCGTGATCGAGCGTCGATCCCTTCCTAATACCCAGCTCGCGGCTTTTCTCCCGCAGAATGGACTCAAGCTGCGCATCCCGCTTCAGCTCCTTCAGCGCCACACCCTGCTGCTCGCGGCTCATCCCGTCCCACGTCTTCACGAACCGTGCCGCCCGCAATTCCGGGCTCTTTCGCACCCTGTCCTCATGCTCCAGCCCCTCGACCAGCCTGCGCGCCCGTCCCGGACCTTCCAGACCATACAGCGCCTGCCGGATCTCCGGCTGATGCTTCAGCGCCGCCCGCAGATCCGCCTCACCGCCACGCCGGACCCGTTCCAGATCCCGCCCGGCTTCAAACAGCGCCTTCTTCTGATGCTCCAGCACTGGCAGTTCCTGACGCACCATGCGCTCGGCATCCACCCAGGCCCGCGCATACCGCTCCACCACCTGCTGAAGCGGGTCACTCCCCGGCGCAAACCCGTCCAGCCCGGCCGGCACCTGCTCGCGCTGCACACGTGGCAGCCTCAAACCCGCAAAGGGAGAGACAGGAGCCTCACGCTCAACCCCACTCTCCCCCTTTCCGGCCTCAGCCTCCATCCCGGCCGACACGTCTTTTTCCGATGTGAGACGACCCGGCCGCACGGACAGGTCCAGCCCGTCGAACATCCCGCGTTTCTGCTGCGCCGGTGCCGGATCTGACGTACGGACAGCTTCGGCCTGCCTGTCCTGCCGGGGGCCAGAGGCAGCCTTCTCACGCTCCACCACGATCTCGCTCTCGGGGACATGCAGCCCGCGCCGCCGCGCAAACCCGGTATCCCGATCCCGGACCTGCGGGTAATCCAGCGTGGTATCCTTCAGCCGCTCGCGCGACAGCCGCCGCACCAGCCCGTCCCGGTCGCCCACGTCATCCCGGCACCAATGGACGGACACGCTCTCCCGATGCCGCGACAGCGCCACATAGGCCCCGTGCCGGTCCATGCTCCCCGTCGCCAGCACATGCGCTCGGTCCACCGTCACACCCTGCGATTTGTGGATGGTGGCCGCATAGCCATGATCCAGCGCGTCATAATCCGCCACCGACACGGACACGACCCGACCAGTCCCGGCACCGCCTGCTCCGTCAAGCTGCACCGACAGCACCAGATCCCCGGCCTCGGCCGATCCCTCGATCCCCCGCACCGTGCCCAACGTACCGTTCTTCACCCCCAGTTCCCGGTCATTACGCAGGAAGTAGACACGCTCCCTGTCCGCGAACACCCGCTCGCCCTGGGCGGTCGGCACCAGCACGTCGTCACCCAGCTCACCAGCCTCCCGCCGGATCTCCCGCGCCGCCTCGTTCAGCGCCCGCACATCGACACGCCGATGCGCCAGCATGATCTGGCTTTCTTCTGGCGCAGCCTGACGGGCTTCATCCCACCCGGCCACTACCCCGGCCCGCGCCTCTTCCAGCGTGTCATGCCCGCGCACCAGGCCAGCCGCCTCATAGCGATCCAGCGCCTCACCCGTCCGCCCCGTCGCCAGCTCCTTCGTGGCCGCCTGCTGCCAGCCTTCACGCTGCCGGCGCACGGCGGTGATTTCCACAGACCCGACCCGCTCGGCCACCGCCCGGAACGCCCCACCAGCCTCGATCGCCTGCAACTGCTCGGGATCACCCACCAGCACCACCTTGGCCCCGACCTCATGCGCAGCCGACAGCACCCGCTCCATCTGCCGTGACCCCACCATGCCGGCCTCGTCCACCACCAGCACGTCCCCGCGCTCCAGCAGGTCAAACCCACGTTCCCACGCACGCTCCAGGGAGGCCAGCGTCCGGCTTCCGATCCCGGACCCGGCTTCCAGCCCTTCCGCCGCAATCCCCGACAGCGCCGCCCCGCGTACCCGATACCCGGCTGCCTCCCACGCCTCACGGGCGACACCCAGCATGGTGCTCTTCCCCGTCCCGGCATAGCCGACCACGACGGACAGGTCGCGGGACTTCGTGACCTCGCCCACCGCCAGCGCCTGCTCGTCCCCAAGACCGGAATGCTGCATCGCTGCCCGACGCACTGCCAGCGGCACCGCATGACCCTGGGACTGCCCCATCGCGAACGATGCCTCTTCCAGACGCTGCTCGACCCCGGTCATCGCGCGCGTGGAGAACCGCTCCCGCCCCTGTCCGTCTTTCCCGAGCGCGACCAACTCTGGACACGCCTCCACCCGAACCATGACAGCACTGAACTGTTCTGCATCCGCCGTCTGCCGGTCCACGAACCGCGCCAGATCCTGCCGGGTAAATGTGCTCTGCTGCTTGGTCAGCGCCTCCAGAGCGACATGCGGTTCCGCCAGCAACCTCTCGCCATTGCGTCGCGCGATCTCCAGATGGTCAGCCACCCGCTCCGCGTCCTCGCCCCGCTCTTCCCGACGCATGCCGGCCGGACCGATCTTGTTCTGCGGCTCAAGGTCGATCCCCTGTGCCGCGAACGACCGATGATCGATCCGCACATCCAGGTCCAGCTCGGCCAGCCGTTCATTGGCGAGCGACGCCCATCGTTCACGCCACGTCAGCAGGAGTTCCTTGTCGTTCCACGAACGCTCTTTCGCACCAAACCCGTTCTCATCCACAGACCGCGTGGACAGCATCACATGGGCATGAGGCTTCGACTGTCCGTCCTCACCAATATCCCAATGTACATTGAGATCGGCCACCATACCGCGTTCCACGAACTGCTCCCGCACAAAATCCCGTGCCAGCGCGATCCCCTGCGCCTGGGTCATTTCGCGCGGGATTGAAAACTCCACCTCACGGGCAAGCTGGGCATCCTTGCGTTTCTCGATCGCCTCGACCTCATTCCATAGGGTCGCACGGTCGAGAAACCGTTCCGGAGCGCCATCGGGCAGCATGATCTCGGAATGCACCACACCGCTCTTGTTGGAAAAGTCATGATCACGATCCAGACGCACATCATGCAGGCGGCATGCCGCGCGATAGGCCGCCGCTGCCACGGCGCTCCGGCCGGTGGCGCGGCTGATGACCTTTGCATGCAGATGATAGATCGCCATGAACGCGATCCTATCACACTACTTAAGCGCACGTCACGCAGTGACGTATAAGCGCGCACTCACATTTTACTGTGCCACAAGGGTTGATTGCTCTGGATGAGTGACGCGGTTCTCGCCTGTGTGGTAGAGTATGGCACAGACCAGCAGGACAGAGGACCGGAAATGCGCAGGCCACGGGACATTGATGCGGAACTGAAGGCGCTTCAGGAAAAGGCGAAGCAGCTTAAGGCGCAAAGAACCCTCCAGCTCGGTGAACTGGTCGAGGCGACGGGAGCCGATACCCTGTCGATTGAGGCGCTGGCCGGGGTACTTCTTGCGGCTGTCGAACAGGCTGACGGCAAACCCGAAGCCGTCGCGAGGTGGACCGAACGGGGGACAGCGTTCTTTCAGGCCGGCGCAAAAAAGGGCGGCCGGAAAGGAACCGGAAACGATCAGAATGGAGCTTCTGGCGCTTGAAAGAAGGATCAGGAAGCAGACAGCCCTGATCCATCGCCATCAGGCACGAAAGGCACGCACCGACATGCGCGACTGGGCGAAGGCGCGACGGGAACGCACTCATCATCTGATCGAACTGGGCGGCCTGGTCCAGAAGGCGGGACTGGTCGATCTGACCGATGATGACCGCGCCACCCTGCTCGGAGCCTTTCTGGATATTGCGGGGCAGCTTCAGGGGGGAAATGAGACCACCCCGGACGACCTGAAAACACGCTGGAGGCGCGCGGGGCTTCATGCCTTCGACAGGGACAGGGAACATGACTGATTGCAAAACACGATCATCCGAAACGGACAGATTGTAATCTCGGCCACAGAACAATTTGACGGTCTGGAAACTGACCGCCACAAACACTTCAAGAGGATACCTAATGGCTCCAGAATACCCTTCTCCAGAATGGTTTTCTGATACAATCAACCGTCATCGATGGATGTGGAATCTGAATGCCCGGTTCGTTGCACGGGCGGCAAAGCGTATGACCGATACGGATGCCTTGATCTTGCTCAATGAGGCGGTCAATCTGGAAATAGCGGAAACGGCTGCCAACCTCCTTCGGGAAGGTGTGCCAGAAAAAATCGTCGCTGATTTCGTTATAGCTTACAGTCAGACACAACGAGCAGAATTGCTGGATAATGTCTGCGATTACGCATGGCGGATTTCTGCCCCTGTCGCTGCCACGAAACACGAGGCGATGAAGACATGACCATGACGGACCTTTCCGACGAACAGGCTGCCAAAAGGGATGCAATCCGCAAGGCACGCAACAGCACGAAACCCACTGTCCCGGCCGATCAGGTTCTTGCTCTTCTGGACGCCGATCTGGCCCGGATTCAGGCGGCCATTGACGCCCTCCCTACCCCTCGTCCCACGGATTGATGAGGGTGATACCGCAGTTGAGGAAATCACGTGTATTCCGTGTCGCAAGGAATGCGCCACGGGACTGCGTGATGGCCGCGATCTGTGCATCAAACTGACTGATGGGTTCTCCGGCCTGCCGGCGTCGGGAGGCGATCTCAGCATAAACACAGGCCGCCTCTCCGTCGAAAGGCAGGATACGTCCGGAGAAATCCTCTTCGAACATGGCACGGGCAGCTGCGATCAGAAGCTCTCGCCGTCGCCCTTCCGGCAGCAGCGCCAGCCCATACAGGATCTCGGCCTGTGTAATGGTCGTGATGAAGAGGGTCATCATGGACTGGCGGGACATCCAGGTCAGCACCGCCCCGTCAGGCCCGGAGCGCATCAGTTCGGAGAGGATGTTGGTGTCGAGAACGATCACACTCCGAAATCCACGTCCCTGATGGCCTCACGAGACACGGCAGGCAGATCTACCCCGCCCAGCCTGGCAAAACGCTGGTGGATGGCCTGACCGGCATCTACCCCCTGGGACACTTCAGCAGAAAGAGCGGAACGCAGGATATCGCGCACCTCTTCTTCCATAGAACGCCCATGCTGGGCTGCGCGCAGACGAAGCTGCTGCTTGAGACTGTCGTCGATATTGCGGATGGTCATCACGGCCATGGAAACCTCCTGAAAGCAATGACAGCATTGTAGTCATTGACTTCGCAGTTTGCAATCATCAGGTCGGATTGGGGTATTTGGGGGAAGAAACGAAATCCCACACCAAGCTGAAAACGGAAGCGCAGATCCAAACTGACCTGAAAATCCAGACGGAAACAGAACGCGGGAACGATCCCTCATTCCCGCGCTGAAGATTACCAGTAATATTCGTGGGGTCGCCGGGTGCCGGTATACGGAAAGACCGCCTCGACAGGATCGAGGTCGCCCTTGATGATCAGGCGGGCAACATGCCTGTCATGATGACGGCCAGGACGGATATCGTGCAGATGACTGTACCAGTTGGGAGATTCAGAGGCTTCACGTGAGCCTCCATAGCCACAGCGATCCGGCTGGTTGGCCCAGCGATGATTGCGACCGTATTTGCGGCTGTGATGATAGGTGCGAGACATGGGAGCTTCCCCTCCATGACGCGCGGAGTGATTTCCGAGCGTACCTACATCGCCCGATCTCCTCTGTTCTGGTCGGAATATACTTTACCGCGTCTGTGCGACATCGGTCTCCAGCAGGGACGCCGGCAGGCGCATGTTGAGGGCGGCCGCCTTGGGTTCGATCTCAAAGCGCATGGGCTTGAAACCGGACAGGTCATACCGGGTCAGATCGGCGGTCGCGACGAAATCCTCGGCCGCTTCGTCACTGTTCAGCGAAGGCATGGACCTGTTTTTGCTGCTCATAGTGGTCGATCTCCTTCAGACAGCTTCGATCGGGCCGGAATAAGCCTTTACCAGCGGATCATGGGTCAGCAGAAGCAATCCTTCCACCGTGGCCTGTGCCACAAGTATGCGATCAAAAGGATCCCTATGTACATCTGGCAGCTGTCCCACTGCTAGGGCATGCTGGCTGGTGATCGATAACTCCTCATAACCGTTTTCGATCAGACCACGTCGCAACAGATGGGGATCAACCTGAAAGTCTGCACGACCCAGCCCAACCTTGATGGTGACCTCCCAGAGACTGGCAGCGCTGAAGACCAGAACATTGTTCTGATCTTCCATCAGGGTTCTCGCACGCTCTGACAGTTTATCAGGCTCTCCTGCGGCCCAGAGCAGCAGATGGGTATCCAGAAGAAGCCTCACACCTGACCGTCGAACAGAGACACAATGTCGTCCTGTCCCATGCGATCAAAATCCTCGGGTACCCGGATTTTTCCAGCAAGAAATCCCAGACGCCGTTGCTGTAACTCTTCAGGATCCGTAATCGGGCTGACCCGCACCATCGGTCGGCCAGCTTTAGCAATGATGAAGCTTTCCCCTTTCATGGCCGCGTCAATCAGCCGGGACAGATGGGTCTTGGCTTCGTGGATGTTAACTGTGCGCATAGCGAAAGCCCCTGAGTCTACCCAAAAAGACTTAGTCATATTAGTCTGGTCTATCAAGGCAAATATCGCCAGGACCACCTCAGGAAACGAAAAAAGCACGTCCATCGCGTTCTTCGCCTACCGTCATACCCTTTCGGATGCGACATTCGCGGTCAGGAATGCCGCATAACCCGGTTCGTCCATCTGACCTGCTGCCAGCGCGAGAACCGCATTCGCAGCATCTTCCTGGGCTGCCGTGAAACGATAGCCGTTCAGTTCCAGAAACAGCACACCGAGCACAAAGCCCGTACGCTTGTTCCCGTCGATGAAAGGATGGTTTTTGACGATACCCGCCGTATAGACGGCCGCCAGATGCACTGGATCCAGCGGATCCGCATAAGCCGCATGCTGCTGTGGCCGGGCAAGCGCGGATTTCAGAAGACCTGCATCCCGTACGCCGGAAGCGCCACCATGCACCCCCAACAGCCGATCATGCAGGATCAGGGCTTCGCGTTCGTCTATCCAGACGAAGACTGTCATTGGGCCAGAACATGCAGCGTATCACGGTAACGCCGCATAATATCCTCAGCCTTCGCCATTTTTGTTTCGAAGTCGGGATCATAGGGCACGAGCCGATATCCGCCGTCTGGTGCTTCGGTCAGATACAGGGGCGCACCGTCTTGGGTATTCAGCCGTGAGATCACTTCCTTGGGCAGTACTACCCCGAGTGAGTTTCCGAATTTTCGCACTTTCAGCTCGACCATAGTGAATCCCCTTTATGTTATTACCAATGTAATAACTTTTTGCGGTTTCAGCAACCACCATGCTTATCGGCCTGTCTAGCTCACAGTGATCAGTAGTCCTTCTTACGCGACGTTTCTGGGCCGACCGCCTTTCGCACCATTCCGGCGTGCAGCCGCCACCTTTGCCTGGCTGGCGGATGATCCGCCCACACGTCCCATCTGTGCCGCCATCCAGCTTCGGGAACCGTAGATACCGTGGATCAGACCTTCGACCAGGACATCAGCATCAAGACGGGGCCAGTGAAGGCCATTACCCAGCGGGGTAATCTCGATCTCAGCCAGATCATTCAGGGAAGCGCCCTGCAAATCCTGTAACAGATCCACCGGTACGCTCATTTCAACACCGTTGGAGAGCGTGACATGAAGAGCGCGGCGCGCACGGATCAACCGTGCGGAGACCGCATGAGGAACTGTCGCTCTATGAAGCGCGTCTGCTTCACGAGCAGCCTGATAGTTCACGTTATTCGCCATGTATCTTCTCCCATGCTTCCGCCGGCATCTCAGCGTGGTCCTGCACGATGACAAGGGCTTCCTGTATAGCCTTATCCTTCATGCCACCTGCCCGTATCAGGCGGGCTTTCCTGCCAATTTCAATCACCGCTTCTCCATCCGCGCTTATGACGTGAACGTGCATTGGGCACATGATCTGCCGTGTAAATCACGACACGAAATCCATTGATGCGTAGAAGCGTCGGCATAATGCACCATATCCCTAACGCTTGGGTTTTTCAATCAGAACCATCCCGCTGAAAGTCAGGAGGAGGATATCTGGACGGACGAACAGGAAATGGCCAGCCTATCAATCCCCGGCAAGGCCAGCAGAGCGCCCTGAGAGGCCGCACAAAGCGCAATCCCCGTTACCGCCTACAAACTAGCCACCACACGCGGTAATGCCTGTACGGCCACCCTATGGTGTCTGATGGGCATGCTGCGACACGTGAGCTGCTGAATGATCGCCTGAACACCGGTGCGTCTTGAGCAGATTACGGTCTTGCCCGGTTCTTCTGGTGTTGCAGGCGTCGGGCGAGCGCGGAGCGGGAGCCCCGTAGGGCGCTGAAGGCGCCGACGCGGGAGGGGAAGGTACTGGTAGAGGGACGATGTGGGAACGCATCGTCAGATTATGATTTCGCGCCGTAGGCGCGTCTGTTTAGCGCAGCCCTGAAAGGGCGAGCAGGGGGATGCCGGGTGGGAGATCGCGCGAAGCGCGATCGGGGCGGCCGTAGGCCGCGAGCCGGCGGGGGCGTAGCTCCCAAGAGGCGGTGCCTTTTTTGTTAAGAATTTTGTTAAAATATATAGTTAAGAGAGTTAAGCACTAAAAAACCTATGAAAAAACGATTGATAACAGTCTGTTACGGTTATGGGTGGTGGGTGAAACCACGTGTTTGGGTGGGTGAAACCACGATGCTTGGGTGGGTGAAACCACGATGCTTGGGTGGGTGAAACCACGACAGTTGACCATACTTATCCACAGGAAAACGCAGCATTCCCTATAGCTTGAGTGGTTTCGAGTCGTAGTAACTCTCATTTTGACTACAGAGAGAACTCATTGGGTGGGTGAAACCACGATAGTTTAACGAGGCCGCCCTCGTGACAAACGATCCATCAACCCATCCACCTCTTCAGCACGCCGACGATCTGCTTCTACGCGCTCTCTTTCTTTTTCGAGCTTCCTATGCAGCTCAGTCGCTGCCTCAATACCTCGCAACTGAAACATCACTGCCGGTGTACCTTCAACAGTCTGAGTCAACGACATAGTGTAATCAGGAAGTTGGTCTGCTTCGATGATCTTCCGCAGCATACGATTAAATTCTTTAGGCTGCGCATCGCTACCTGTTTTTTCATGCAGCACCTCGACACGGCATATCCACCCACCTCTCTGCTGACCAGCATGTTTACGTGCGATCCGATAGAGGGCCCGCTCTAATCCACCAGATAAAAGAAAATAATCCTGATGCATTGTCAGCAAGGATCGCTCACTTACAATGCCTTCATAAACCCAGTTTGATAGGGTGATCGTCATTCCACGCGGCTGATCTGTGTCTGGATCTACTTCCAGCGTCCATCCATCCAGCCATCCAAACTGAGCCTCATTACGGCGCTTAGGTGCCCGTAATGATGTACGGATGGATGTTGTTTCTAGACGCGAAAGAGCAGCTTGCAATTCCTGATAAGCACGTCCTCCTGTTCCCCGTCGAATGCCGCGCAACAAATCATAGGTTGTTGTTGTAAGCGTTCGCGGAAGATCATTGACCCCCTGCTCTTTCATCCGATTCAATACGGAAGCAGCCCACACAAGAATGTCGGCATCCCATATTGTCGCCATGCCATAAGCTGGCATGGCTTCAACTTTCACCCATGCTTCGCCATTTGGACTGCGATATTCAATTGGCTTAAGACGTTTACGTTTCTGAAGTGAGAAAAATGGCCGCTCCATCACTTCCCGCTGATCTTTCAACGGAAGATCATTCATTAACGGAATAAAAAAGTCGAACTCGGGGTTCGGATCACGCCGTTTACTCATGGTGCAAACCTAGTGTGCCCTCGCTGCACCAGATATTGGCGCAATAAACGCTCGGTAATGACCGTCAAAGGTTCTCCACCTTCCTCTACACTCAACTGACGGAGTGTACGGTGCATATCCTCTGGGATATGGATCAAAACCGGTTTTTTTCCAGGATGACTATTTTTCTTGCGTGGCGAAGGTGCGTTCCCATCAAGACGTGATCGGGTAGTAGCCTCTTTAGGCACATTTTCCACTACAACCGTCGGAGATACAGGGGCACTTTCTTCCTCAAAAATGCCGGCTAATGCCGATGCTTTCTTGGGTTTCACCATCATACTATCTCGCTTAATGGTTTATTCGCATAACCGCTTAGTCGCTTAGCCTCAGCATAAGCAGAGCGTAGTTCAGCTGCGGCCTTACCATCTGGATCCAATTCGGCAGCAGTTTTCCCAATCGGTGTTGCTCTATAAAAATCCTTACGAAAATGAAGTTCTGTATCGAACATAGTGACGCCTTTAGCGATGAAGCCCGCTCGAGCATCTTTCCCTTCTGAACCTTGGTAAGGAACCTGGGTGAGGATCACAGCAAAAGGTGTTCCTGCTTGCTGAACCTGCTTTATGGTTTGCAGCACAGAATGAACATCCAACCCACGCGGAGCGACTGGGATCACTACAAAGTCAGCTTGTTCTGCCGCCAACATAGCAATGTCTTTTGAGTTTGCTGGCGTATCAATGATGATGAGATCCAGCTTTCCACTCTTACGTCCTCGCGAAACATGCAAAGGCAATCCTGCAACACTGCTATCTTTCACCATTACGTCATCAGCCTCTCGTCTCTCAGACCAATAGAGAGCTGATCCTTGCCGATCGTCAGCATCAAGAATCACAACCGCTGCGCCTTCACTGGCGGCTTCGACAGCAAAAGCCGTTGCAATCGTCGTTTTCGACTGCCCACCTTTCTGCGCAATCACGGCCCAAGTCTGCATGATGTCTCCTACTAAGCGACTATGCTTTTTATATAGCTTATTCGTTTAATAGCAAACAACTTTAATCGCATAGTCGCTTAGTTGCATATTCGCTTAGAATTTATATCGCATCCTAATGCACTCGGCTTCTGCTGGGATAGAACCATCAGCCTCACTCACGGCATGATCCCCTGCATGACCAGAAATGCTCTTACTGTGATGATCTTCACACCATCATAGACCCGCAGGTCCAGAATATCGCGCTTGTCGCCCGTTAACAAAAAATCGGCTTTCCCAGCAGATGCCATCGCCAAAAGATAATCGTCATCCGGATCCGGAGGGGCTGCCACAGCAGGAAGATCTACAATGAGAACAGCTAAATCCCGGACTTCATTGACCAGACGGCCGGCGAGGGTGGGCGGCAGACGGGAACGGATCTTGGGATACCGGGTCACGCGCCGCAACTCATCTAGCTGTTCGGTCGAAGTCAGTAACTCGCATTGTCCTGCCTGCCATAGCCCGAGCAGATACGCTGGCAGGGATTTTTTAAAAAGCAGGGCACTGATGAGAAGATTGGTCTTGGTGGCCAGACGCACGCTTTAGCTGGACTTGTCTGTTGCCAGCGTGGCGGTCACGGCCTCACCGATCAGGTCCTCCAGCGCGTCCGGCTCCATATCTGCGAACCCACTCCGGGCTTCCGCCATCGTCCTGTCGAACACACGCCAGCGCACCGCCTCCTCGATGAAGCGCGACAGGTCGCCTTTCTTCATGCCTTGCTGCACCAGGAAACCACGTACGGCGATATCGGTTTCGCGGGAGACCGAAACCGTCCAGCGGACCATATCAGTCGACATGTCGGTGCTTATACGCTTGTTGTGATTTCCCTTTCGCAAAATGCATTACCCCCACATTTTCCGTGCGATATCCTGCTCCTCGGCGCCGACGGCATCGGCGTAGATGGCGGTGGTGGAGAGCTGGGCGTGGCCGAGCCATTTCTGCACCATGTTGAGGGGGATGCCGCTGGAGACGGCGGCGACGCCGAAGGCATGGCGCAGGCCCTTGGGGGACGCGGCCGGGCCGGACAGGCCGGCGGCGGCCATGACCGCATGCACCGCCCGCCAACCGGTCATGCGGGACCAGGGCCACAGCCGGGCGGCCGCTCCACGGCCCCGCCGGCGCTGGGCCTCGCGGATGCCATGTACCAGGTCCAGGGCCTCGAGCAGGGAGGGGGGCACCGGCACGGCGCGATAGATCCCGTCCTGGCGCTTCTTGAGCGTGGCGAACACCAGCACGCCGCCGGCCAGGTCCACCCGGTCCGCCGTGAGGGCGAGGGCCTCGGACAGGCGGCAGCCCGACCAGGCCAGGGTCATGCACAGCGTGCGGGCCTCGCGCGGCGCCTGCTCGGCCGCACGCAGGAACCGCGCCCGCTCGGCAACCGTGAGGTATTTGCGGCTCCCGTCGCGGTCGAACAGCTGCATCCCGCCGGGGGCGCCTGCCGGGGTCGTCCGCTGTCCCGGTTTTGGGGGGCCGCTCATCCGGCCGGCCTGTCGCGGTAGCCCCGCCGGCGCTTGGCCCGGAGCTGGCGGACGAGGGCGTCGAGCGCCTGCCCGGCATCATGATGCAGTTCGCAGACCTGCCGGCCAGCCGTCCCGATCCGCCCCCACTGCCGCACCAGGGCGGTTCCGCCGAACAGGTCAGGCTGCAGCGACAGATGGTAGAAGCGCCAGCAGTTGGCGGCCGGGTCCACGCGCACCAGCGCCGCCGTTTCGGGAAACAGCGACAGCTGGCAAGGTGGCCGGACAGGGGCCTTCGGGGCAGGTCTGGGCATGATGTCCTGAAAAGTGTAACACATCTCCCCCGCCCCGGACAGGAAAACCGCTGCAATCGCGGGACAGGCCGGCCGGTTTCAGGCCCGTCCTGTTACACTATTGCCCATAGTGTATCACGTCAGAAGTCTGATGCCCCTGAGACTTGGAGGGATCGACGCGGAAATCTCACAGAAGGGTTGTACATCGGGTTAGATTATGAAAAAGTCTGTTTTGCACAAAAGAATTTTTCATAAGCAATAAACGAACCCGATGCAGACAGAGTGTAGCGCAGGCGCGTATGAGTTTCCAGCCTCCTGTGGACGGCGTGTTGTGGCCCGTTTTGACGGGGGTCGCATGAGTTCGGATGGGGGCGTCATTCTGGTGAAGCAGGCTGATGACATTCTGGGGCTCAGCCGCCGCTTTGCTGCCTGTTTTCGCGATAAGCGGCATCCCGGCTTTG
>NZ_JAHRDV010000017.1 GCF_019083805.1 Acetobacter estunensis | reverse complement strand
CCACCCGTCTGGCCGATCTGGTGCAACTGGAACAGATCGCTGGCGGCTATCCGTCACGCGAGAAATTTCTCACCGAACTGACGCTGGACCCGCCGGATGCGACATCCGATCAGGCCGGCGTGCCGCTGCTGGACGAAGACTATCTGATCCTCTCGACGATCCATTCCGCCAAGGGGCAGGAATGGAAGAACGTGTTCGTCATGAATGCGGTGGATGGCTGCATTCCGTCTGATCTCGCGACGGGCGAGCAGGACGACATCGAAGAGGAACGCCGGCTGCTCTATGTCGCCATGACGAGGGCCAAGGACAGTCTCGATATCATGGTGCCGCAGCGCTTCTATGTGCATGGTCAGCACAGCAGGAGCGACCGGCATGTCTATGCCTCGCGGACGCGCTTCATCGACCGGGACATGCTGCCTTTGTTCGAGGCTGTGTCGTGGCCGGTCATAAAACCGGAAGAACAGGCCCGGCAGGAGGCGGTGAGGTCGGTGCGGATCGATATGGCTGCCCGTCTGCGCGGCATGTGGTCGTAAGGGAGCAGGCGGATGTGCAATCTCTATTCCATGACGTCGAACCCGCAGGTGACCCGGGAGATCGCGAAGGTTCTTGTGGCCTTCGTCGGGTGGCCAAATGGCTCGCATTCAGCCGTCACACTCTTTGGATTAACGGTCAGCTCTTCTGCAACATGCTTGAGGGGAAAGATTTTTATGTGTATAATTTTCACAGGAGATACACATCATGCGAACAAACATCATCATTGACGATGCCCTCATGACGGATGCCCTGAAAGCAACCGGTGCGAAGACCAAACGGGAAGCTGTTGAACTCGGGTTGCGGGTACTGATCAGACTGAAACAGCAACGGGAGCTTCGCGCTCTGCGAGGGAAACTCGACTGGCAGGGCGATCTTGACGTTATGCGTTCTGACGCATGATTTTGGTTGATTCCTCTGTCTGGATCGATTTTTTCCGGGGGAAGACAACGCCGCAGGTTCACATTCTTGATCGCATACTGGGCGAAGAACTTGTCGCAATTGGCGATCTGATGATGACCGAGGTGCTTCAGGGATTTTCGACCGAACGGGATTTCAACAAGGCGCGGCGAATGTTGGGCGCTCTGGAACTGGTTGAAATCGGTGGCCGTGATGTGATGGTCGAAGCGGCGCGGTATTTCCGTCATTTGCGTGTCAAAGGTATAACAATCCGGAAAACCATTGATACCCTGATCGCAACCCGGTGCATCGTGAGCGGTCATCGCCTGCTTTACAGTGATCGGGACTTCGATCCGTTCGTGGAACATCTCGGGCTGGAGCCAGCGATCTGACCTGTCCGTGACAGCTTATTATCATGAAGGAGGCCACTTATGAGTATTACGGCCTCGAAAGCACACGCCATAAACGCTGTCCGCAGCAACCCATCGGAATGGCACGCCAGCGTCAATGCTGCGCTCGATCATCATCGTCGAGGCCAGTGCCGGTTTGGTTGCAAACACCACGTTCTCAGGAACATGAGCCCGTTTCATACGCTCAAGGTTCGATGTCCAGTCTTTTGGAAGATACAGGGCGCGGTCAATAAAGGCATGTCCCCGCAAGTTTTGTCTTCTGGCTTAAAGAATGAGCGCTGAGTCTAATACCACGCGCAGTCCGGAGCGGCTCGTTCTTCCGTGCGTGCAAGTTCTACGGTTCCAAACTGCCTTGCCTGAGAGAGGGTGACGGCGCCCTGCTTGCCGAGTTCCAGCGCGGCGAGGAAATGCGCTGCTTTTGCCGCGTTGCGCTGCAGCGGCGCTTCGCGATCTTCTGACCGGATCCCTTCGTCTTCCGCCAGCCCGTCATCCAGTCGGTACAGCCCCCTGCCCTCCTCCCCCAGATGCTGACGCCACCACGTCAGGGCCTGGCTGACGGTGAAGCACGAGAAACGCTGCGGCAGGGCCGGACGCACCGGCTGCAGCCTCAGACGCCGCCGCAGCAGCGCAAGACAGGCATCGAGCAGATCGGTCTGCAGCCACACAGTATCAGCCCGGTGAGGCTCCCCCTCCCCGCTCCGACCGAACACCTGATCCCCCAGTCGCGGGATCTGCGAAATCGCGGCCACGGCCTGCTCCAGCACTTCGCGCCGCAGCGCCCGCTGGCGGAGGGCCTCCGTCTGTCCGGTCGCCGCCTGCCGTTCCGGTGTCCCGTCCCGCAGCATCAGGGCCGAACGCAACTGCAGCAACGTCGCCGCCAGCACCAGCCAGTCGGCGCTGCGTGCAAGCGGACGCGCACGAACACCCTCTTCGACAATACGCCCCAGCTGGTCGATCAACTGCAGCAGCGACATCCGCCGCAGATCCAGCGCTCCGCTGCGGGCCTGCTCAACCAGCAGAGCCAGCGGACCGGCCCAGTCCTCTGCCTGCAGATGCGGGGACCCGTCAGACATCGTAGAGCGGACGGATCCGCAGACACAGATCCGACCAGTCGCGGGCGATTGTCCGCAGTGCCGCCCAGGGCGTCCAGTCCGCCGACCAGAATCCGAGCGTCCAGACCGTCTCCGGCGCCACCGGTCCGGTCTCCACGGCCTCCACCTTCTGCAGCGGACGGGACGTGCCCCAGTGCTGGCACAGCCAGGCCACGACATCCGGCGACTGTGGCCCCAGCCCGAGCAGCTCCACCGGCACTGGACACAAGGCGTTCAGATCGAACGGAACGGAGTCCACGCCGTCATCCCGGACCCGCAGGCGTTCGGCGGCCCGGGCGACCGCCTCCGCCAGCCCGGTCAGACGGCCGGCGTCGCTCCCGGCTCCGGTCGGCAGCAGCGGCCGGAGCAGATCGCCGGCCGACAGCGCCTCCGCCGCCCACGGGATCCGGCCCGGTCCGGCCGCCCGGATGCGGAACTGCGCCAGTCTCTCCGGCGGGCCTTCTACCGTCAGCAGGTGATACAGCCAGTCGGGCTGCGGGCAGGCCGGAGCGCCGCCCTCCCCTGCCCGGCCGCTTTCAGGTGACGTTTCGAGCACCATGCCGTATCCCGCCCCGGGCGGGCGCGGCGCATGCGCCGCGACGGGCGGCCGGACGGGAAGCCGCAGCGACGCTCCGTCGCCCTGTGGCGGCGCGCTGTCGCCGGTATAGGTATGGGCCAGCGGCTGCGCCCGCAGCTGAATCCGGTACGCCTCAAGCGCGTCCGTGACCGTATCGAGATCCGCCACGAGATCCGTAACGGTTTTCACCATGGCTCAGAGATCCAGAAGATGCGCGGGAGAGTCGATCTCACGCCGCGAGCGCCGCACATAGCGACGCATGGTGCGCAGATCCCGATGCCGGGTGTGCGCCATGATCTGCTCGTCCCGGGCACTGGCCTGAAACGCCTCGGTCACAAATCCGGCCCGCAGACCGTGCGGGCTGAGGCGTTCCCCCGCCGGCGCCGTCACCCCCGCCTGCTTTGCCCGGCGCAGCAGGATCCGCCTGACCGCATCGGGATGCAGCGCATCGCGCCCGACCTGTCCCCAGCGACTGACCGGCCGGAACAGCGGCCCTTTTTCGTCCAGCGCCGCCGCCTCGCGCCAGGCTGCCAGGGCGAGCACCGGACAGGTCGCGGCGTGTTTGCCGCGCGGGATTGCCACCTCCTCGCCCTGCTGCTCCTGGTCGGTCTTGCTGCGGGCGATGGTCAGGATCAGACCTGTCGCGGTGACCCGGACCGTCCCGCCGGTCAGGGCCACCAGTTCCGAGCGCCGCAACGCCGCAGCGAAGCCGATCAGCAGCAGCGCCCGGTCGCGCAGGTCGGTCAGGGTTTTCTCCGGTGCGACCAGTTTGCGGATCTCCTTTGAGGTCAGCGCCGCCGCCTGTTTCTGCGGCCGGCCATACAGCCGCCCGATCGCCCGCAGCGTCGCGCGGATGGCGGCATGCCCGGCGCTCCACTCGAGATTGTTCATCCGGTGCGCATAGCCGATGGCTGCGAGACGGCGGTTCAGCGACGCACGGCTGTAGCGCGGCGCCAGTTCGTGTAGCCAGGCCGCCACGACCGGCGGGGCGGCCGGAAGAGAGACAGCATTATGCTCGTGGCACCAGCGGCAGAAATCCTGCCAGTCATGGGAGTAGGCGCGCAGCGTCTCCGGCGCATGCGCCGCCGCCCGGGCGGTTTCCTTCGCCGCCTCAATCGCCTGGTCCAGTGTGCTCAGGACCGGACCACGAACAATATCCGTTTCAGTAAGCTCCGGCACAGGAACGCGAAACACATCGTCAGACATTTGACGCTTCCGGAAGCGGAATTTTGTCGACGCTCTCGCACAACTGCGAGATTGTGACTCTCAGCCCCTCTCTAAACAGCGGCGAGCCGTCAGACTGTCTCACTGCGGTTCCGAGAGCCGCATTCAGTTTATGAAACCAGGCAAATTCAGGGTATAATGCGTTGCCGGAGTGGATCGTTCTGTCGAACCGTTCTTTCAGACATCCGATGAAATAGATCCGGCGATCTGCAGGAAGATTAATAATCTTCTCAGAAAACCCCGTCACATCCAGATAGTGCAGAAGGGGCGTATGCTCATACACCGCCGCCGTTTCGCCTGCGCGGAACAGAAGCGGTATGAATTCGTCGATATTGTTCTGAAATAGTCTCTCAAGCTCAACGGCCTTCAGCCTGAGTCCTCTGTCCAGCCATGCCTCCTGTTCAGCGAAGTAAAATTTCGTCACTGCTTTCAAATCCGCAGTATCATCTTCGCTGAACGGCCTGCCAAAAGGGGCAAAAAAGAAAGGATTGACCGGTCCGGTCATCCGGACATCTTCCTCGGTCGGTTTTCTTTTCGCAAAGGCCTCCGTGATGTAAACCTTTGCCACGCCAACGGGATCATCTCCACCAAAGCCTTCCTGGCCGACACGGTTCAGCGTCAGATACAGGCTGCAGGCATGCAACATCTCAAGGCCAGAAAATTTCCTGTTCTCAAAGTCAACCGCGAATGCCGCGACGGCGCTGTCTATGTCCTGTTCTGACGATCGTGCATAATTCCAGACACGTACCCATGACGGAAGCTTCGTCTCATCGGTAAAGCGACTGTCCAGTGCCAGACTCTTATTGACTGACTCCACCCGGACCGTGCCCCGCATCACCAGAGATTCAAGATCCTCTGTCGAAATCAGCGGCGAGTGCAGAACCGCATAATCGTACGACCATAGTCTTCGCTTGATGGTCTCACGTTTCTTGTCTGCGTCAGATTCGGTCTTGTCCTCCTTCTTTCGCTGGTCACGTGAAACCTGGGGTGGCGTCCGCGCGAGTTCCCTGAAAGTCTCAAACGGCACGCCATGAACACGGCTTTCCACAAGTGCGATGTAGACAAGTATGAACAGCTCGGAGAGCGCCGCATAATGTTTCGATGTTCGATAGGCCGGCTCGATGCCTTCAAACAGGTCCTCTCCCAGCTGTGCGAAAAATAAGAGCAGCCGAAGATTGGACGAACCGGTCTTAACAACCAGTGGCTGGAGCGGTCGCGCCAAGACTTCCAAAAACGCCCGAAAGACAGGATTTTTAACCTGTGCGCTCACGCCGGTTAAGGCGGATGCAAAATCCGGCTTCACTTCGAGCGTCAGGCAGACCGTCTTTTCCTTGGTACGCCGATACCGTTCTTCTTCGTCCTTGTCGCTGGCTGCAATTTCCTTCTCATTGACCAGAAGCACAACCCGGTTGTCGCCACTGCCGACCAGCGGATGGATCGCGGCCAGAATATCGGTCACTGGCATTTTCGCGCGTTCAAGATCGTCAAAAATAATGATACGACGACGTGGCTTTCCATCCCGCCCCAGTCCGCTCAGATCGGCACCAGCCAGCGTCACGCCCCCGCCGGTTTTTCCCTTACCTTTCTGTTCAGTAAGATCTTTGAGTTCAATTCGCAGAGTGGACTTCAGCAAACTGCGCACAACGAAGCCGCCCACCTGTCCCGGTTTGCCGGCCAGAACCGGATGCAGTTCGGCATAGAGCGCATCGCCAATTTCCGCCGCGGACGCGACCCCGAAAAGCGACACGCGCAGTGGAAACCAGGCGGCGGCATCATTGCTGC
This sequence comes from Acetobacter estunensis, assembly GCF_019083805.1. Classification (GTDB taxonomy): domain Bacteria; phylum Pseudomonadota; class Alphaproteobacteria; order Acetobacterales; family Acetobacteraceae; genus Acetobacter; species Acetobacter estunensis_A. The sequence goes on along the minus strand of NZ_JAHRDV010000017.1, from coordinate 39,873 downwards.
GGTTCTTCTTTTTCTCCTCGAAGAAGCGGTCCACCAGCCAGGTCTTGCCACTGCCCCATGCGCCGGTGAGCATCAGGGCAAACGGAGCGACATCCTTCCCGTAGCAGTAGTCATCCAGCGTGCGGACCAGATCCTGGTTCGGGCCGGCCCATCCGTACTTTGATGACTTCATGTGTTCCTTCCCTGGCGCTCTTTCCGCAGGAGTCTGCCCTTCTGCCCCAATTAAGGCAAGCCTATTCTAAGGCGTGGTAAGGGGGCATTACCGCGCCTTAGAGTCCGGCGATGTCCAACACAGAAGCCCGGAAAACCGCCACACGCCCCTTTCAAAGTGGGCCGCGCAACCCGTCCAGAAGCGGATCGAGCTCCGACAGGGTGCGCACGCCATACAACACCAGAAACCGCTCGGTGGTGGCCCACAGCTGTGGCTGTCCAGGTACCGGCTTGCGACCGAGGCAGCGGATCAGGCCCTGCTCCTGCAGGGTGGTCAGGGTCTTCTGCGGCAGCGGGGCGTCACGATAGCTCTCGATCTCCGGTCGCGTCACCGGCTGACGCGCAGCAATCAACAATAGAGTTTCCAGTACCGCTCGTGGCAGTCGCTGCGGCCGCTCTGGACTCACTGCGGCCAGCGCTTCACTCAGGTCGGCCGCTGTGCGGAACATCCAGCCGTCACCTGCGGCCACCAGCTCGAAGCCGAGGCCACGGGTTCGTTCGGCGACCCGCGCCATAACCTCGACCACATCCACTTCCCGCCCAAGTGCCTGGGCAAGAGCGATTGCCGACACCGGCTCTCCGCTTCGAAAGAGCAATGCCTCGGCCAAACGAACCCGCGAACACGACGGATCATCCATCCGTGGCCGTCTCCGCATGTGTCGCAAGTTTGCAGACACCAAGAATGCCGGGGCGATAGGGTCCCTCGAACAGGTCTCCCAACGCGTAGCGGGCTTTCCAGGTCAGGCGACGCTGTGCTGCGTGCCAGGCACGATCGTGCGCTAGATGGCAACGCTGACACAGCGCCCGCAGATTGCGCCACCGGTTATTGCGTGGATCATGGTCCAGATGTGCCGCCGCCAGCACCACCCGGGTCTCGCGCACGGCGATCAGTTCGATGAGATCCGGCCCCTCGGTCTCACGTCCTCTGGCCGTGCGCCAGGTCCCTGTGTCCTCATCGAACCAGTGGCCCGAGGCCATAACCCGAATACACTGACCGTGCGGGCGGCCACAGATCTGGCACCGGCCATGTGCCCGCTCAAACCGCACATGCCGACTGATCGTTGGCCAGTCGGGCGGGTAGAGCCTTCGGAGTTCCGGGCGGATCGGCACAACCACTCATCCACAAAAATATCACCTTTTGTTCTCATACCACAGCGCATACAAAAACGCAGGATGCAGCCCAGTTGAGAAACCGTCCACCCCTCGTGCGACGACAGAATGTTCCAGAGGAACAGCTGCTTCCAACCAGACCATCCTCTTCTTCCATATTACCGCTTACGAACGGCGGTAGGTTTGAGTTGCGGCTGGCTGCGACCATACCGAAGCGGCTTTCATGAGAGGCTCTGGCGATGGTATCCCGTCGTTCCAGAACCCTCCGCGGAAGGGAGGGGTTCGCCCGTTCCACTCGATCATCAAGAATGGCCGGATCAATGGTGACAAAGCCGACGACCCACCCATAATAATCGGGTCGTTGAATGAATGGCCGCTTTCCAAACTACGCCGCCAAAAAGCGGTCAGGCGGGTACCCCCAGAGCCGACTTTATGAGTCGCATTTATTGGGAAACCAGATCGGAGTTTCGTGCCGGGTGAAGTTACTCTCCCCGGAAGGCCTTCACGTGGGCTCGAGCGTCTGCACCCACCTCCCCCGTGGTTGTATGAACAGGCAAAGGCGGTGCTATCGAACCCAGGCGTTTCACGTGTAGGACGGGGTCGGTGCCAGAACTGGGAAGCCGCGACGCGCCTTGAGCGAGTGCCTCTTGCAAACCATTTGGCGGCAGTTTGGAAGCATCGTCGAGTTCCTGCGGCGACGGCAAGGGGCGTTTCGCATCGATCGAAGACGGACCGAGGTTGTCCGGAGTTGCCGCGAAGTGTTCGACTAACGACGGCGCCGATGCCGTCCGTGGGGTCAGCGGTTCCGGGTCTAACCCGAAGAGATCCTGGAGGGTCCTAAAAATGGTTGTGTGATCGAACGGTACCGTGCCGGTCGGCCTGATAACGCTCTTGGCTTTCACGAACGGTGAGACGATTACGGCCGGAACCCGAACCCCATAGTAGTCGAACCGAAACCCATCCGGGAATTCGCCGCCGGGAGACACGGCTGGGCCTGGAGCGACATGGTCGTAGCAGCCGCCGTGCTCGTCATAAGTGATGACGAAAAGAGTATGCTTCCATCCTGGTCCACTGCGCAGCGCGTTGTAAACGTCGGCGATCAGGGCGTCGCCATAACCTACGTTGTGCGGCGGATGCTGATCGTTTGGCATCGCCTTACCAAGCGGATCGGCGAAATATCTTGGCTCGATGAAGCTGTAGGACGGCAGGCTTCCGGCCTTGGCATCGGCTAGGAAGTGTTGGAACGGGTGAAAGTGTTCGCGATGCGGCCACAGACGACCGAGTGTGAGCGTCTGGGGCACGTCGTGGAAATAGATGCCCCAGGTCTTTCCACCTGCGGCGACACGCTCGAAGGTCGTTTGCATCATGTAGGGCACATGCCACCCTGTGTTGTTGACATCTCCGCCAGCACTCCCCGTGTGCACGAAGAGCCGGTTCGGCCAAGTTTGACAGGGGGCCGAAGCAAACCATCTGTCCGAGACGGCAAAGGCGCGCGCAAGCTCGCTGATTGCGGGAACGTGTGCTTGTGTGAAGTAATGCATCACAGCGTCTGGCACCCGTGGCGTTCCCGGCTTTGCGTGGGACATGTAGTTGTCGATAAAACCGCTCATCGGCTTCTCAAAGCCGCTCTTGCCATGGATCTGCATGGCGATATCCGTGAACTGTTCTCCAGGGTCTGGATTCGGTGTGAACATGTCTGCGGAGCCGTCGGTAGGATCGGTTCGAACGGGATACGTAGGGTTCGTCTTCCCGTCATGCCACGTGTTGGTTTCTGTGCCCTTTAGGCCGTCGAAGTCCTCCCTATCCGTGTATAGTTGCCCCAACATGCAATCGAACGACCGATTTTCGAGCATGAGGACAATAACGTAGCGGATATCTGGCGGCATAAACGGACTTTCGTGTGTGAGACGCTGTTCATATTGTTGATCAGATGGTGGCGTGTGCGAAACGGCCACCGATGAGAATAGTGAACCGCGCCTTGCCATGGATCATTCTCTTGGAGGCATGATCCATGCTTTCTTGGTTCAGTTCAAGGCTTGGAAGAGGAGCTTGATGACCGCGTCATCTTGGCGGAAATGCCTGCTGGCTCGGATCGCCCCCCACAGGTTGGCGTCCGATGCCTCGTCGGTGATGACGCCGATCAGGTCCGATGAAGCCTCCACGGCAAGCAACATCGCCCGGAACATCGACAAGGGCGGCCACGCGGCTTCGCTGCATCGTATAGCGGGGCGAGAAGCCCGCTATTCAGTCGATCAGGCCACGATTTTGTCCAGAGAGGACGTGCATCGGTTAGCGGAGCCAAATGAAAGGCAATCCTTTCCAATCGACCGATGCACCATCCTATTCTCTAGCACCCATTATCCAGCGTCAGAGAATCATCGATAGCCCGCAGCGTCCAGCGCCATGCACAGGTCTCATTATCCCCATGCCGGTTTGTTTTTCGCTTGGTTTCCCCGTGGCCATTTTTCTGGTCATGTCTTCCGGCAGCAGACCTTCCACTACCCCCGCAAGGCGGACACCGAGCGAATCTCTTGCACCAAACAGGCCGAGCTGAAACGCGCTGCTTTTAACCTAATTAAGGAACTTCGACAAACGTGTCGAAATTCATTAGATAATGACAATCAAAGTTATTATTTGTCAGAGCCTGTTTGGAAATTCAGGGATGAGCGTTTCTGCGGGTGAGATTAGCTCCCATGGCGACGAGGATCATGGCCTGTGAGACATCGATGCGGCGCTCGTAGTCGCGCACGAGGCGTCGCCATCGGGTCATCCATCCGAAAGTCCGCTCCACGACCCAGCGCCGGGGGAGAACCTCAAAGCCTTTCGCTCCGTCCCGACGCCGGATCACCTCGACGACGAAGTCCAGGTAAGCAGCCTTGTCCATCAACTGGAGCCGGTCATAGGCACCGTCCGCGAACAGGTGCCTGACCCACGGCCAGCGCTTGCGGATCGCGTCCAGGATCATCTGCGCTCCGGCGCTGTCAGAGATGTCCGCCGGTGTCAGGTTGACCATCAGCAGGCGTCCGTCCGTATCCACGGCGATATGCCGCTTGCGCCCGATAATCTTCTTTCCAGCGTCGTAACCTCTTGTTTTCGCACGCGGTGCCTTGATGCTCTGGCTGTCGATCACCCCGGCCGCCGGGCTCGCTTCACGGCCCGATCGCTCCCGGTCAAGCATCAGTTCCACGTCATGAATGGTCTGGAACAGGAACCGCCGGGCCAATTCCCTGAACCAGCCATAGACCGTGCGCCAATGCCCGAAATGGATCGGCAGCATCCGCCAGCCGCAGCCGGATCGAACCAGATAGCGCACCGCGTTGATCACCTCGCGGAATTCGACCTCACGCGGACGTCCCGTGCGTCCTGGTTCGGGCATCAGCGGTGCGATGCGCTCCCATTCCTCGTCCGTCATGTCAGACGGATAACGCTTTGTCTGGCGGGTAATCCGGGCCATGCGGCCTCTCTGCTCTGGCGTCCACATCCAGAGCTTGAATCACACTTCAGCAACTTTCCAAACAGGCTCTAAGACAGCAAAAACACCTCACTCACAGACCATCGTCCGCCAGGAGGCCTGTGAATCACAATAGAACGCTCAGTTCAATAAATTAATAGGTCCTAAGCCTAACTCGACCATTTGATAACTGCCTGCGATTTTCAGAGAGTGACCACTTCTTCGGGGAGATCATGAACTATGGAATCGCGGAAGATCTATCGTGCATCTTAAACCGGGCATGTTGTTGGTGAGCAGAATAGTTCCACTGTGCCGTTGAATTATGGCGCGGACGATGCTTAGCCCTAGCCCGTTTCCGGGCATTGACCGACTATGTTCAAGTCTTACAAAACGGTCGAATACACGTTTGAGGTCAACGTCAGGGATACCTGTGCCATTGTCGGAGACCAAGATTTGAAGGTGCTCTTTTGTAACGGAAATTCCAAGCATAATCTTACTGCCTTGCGGCGTGTGCTGGCTAGCATTCTCCAGAAGATTCGCGAACACCTGCCGTAATAGAACTGGTAGACCCAATATCATTGCTTTAGTCGGTAGACTGACGTCGAGTCGTTGATGCCGTTCTTCTAAGACTGGCAAGTAAGTCTCTGTAATGTTTCGAGCCAAAGCTACCAAATCAACATGCACAAATTTCTCTCTCTGCATTCCGGATTCAATTTGTGCCAGGCTGAGAAGCGAGGTGAAAGTCTCGAGGGTACAGTCAAGATCATCGATTGAGAGACTAATATTTTCTTTAACCGCATCCATTGTGCTTTCACGTTCTAATGATTTTTCAAGTCTATGACGTAGCCGCGCCAATGGACTGCGCATGTCATGCGCAATGTCGTTCGACACCTGTTGTAGGCTCGTGATGAGAGCTTGGTTCTGATCTAGCATCACATTAAGGCTATGCGAGAGATGGTCAAATTCATCGTCCGTTCCTTGTAGAGGAATACGACGCATAACATTACCGTTCATAATGCTGCGTGCTGTCACGCTAATAGCTTCAATACGCGCTAGAACAGCGCCGCTTAGCAAAATACCGCCTATAAGACCTAAAACTATGAACGCAACCGAGCTCCACGCGACCGTGCACCAGAGATCTCGTCGTAACTGGTGTAATCTCGATGCGTCGATGCCGACAAAATAATATCCACCGTCGGAAAGTTGATAGCCTTCGCCATACACAATGATAGGTCGTGGCGGACGGGGAATTCTATGTGACCACGATAACCATCGTGGCCCACTTACTGGTCGAAGGTGGAGCATATTTCCTGCGACAATAGTTTGCGTTTTATCCTCTAAAAGGTAGAAAAACCCGGGTTCGTTATGAACAAGGGCTTTTACCACAGGTAGAAAATGATCGAGATCTGGATGACCTGCCGCCGCAAACGTTTCTTCGCCTTCATTGGTCACAACCTGGCGGATTTCACGTTCGAACAGGTGTTGATTATGAAATCCCGTGACAATGGTTACGATCATTCCTGAAACTAGAAAAAATCCGACAAAGCTTATCACAATACGAAAGGAAGATGTTTTAAACACACGACGCATAGCAGAAAGGAAATCTCTAGATAGCAAAATCGCCATCTTTCATAATATACCCAGCGTTCTTAACGGTATGGATGAGTGGCTTTTCGTCTCTACCCAACTTTTCTCTTAACCGCGAGAGATGAGTTTCGACGATATTCGTCCGAATTGGAAAATCTATGCTCCAAACATCTTTTAAAAGCATTCGGCGTGAAAGAATAGTCCCGGAATGACGCATAAAATATTCAAGAAGGTTTAATTCCTGAGGTTGAAGAAGAATTTTTTCTCCTTTTCTTGTGACCGTACGGGCCAGTAGATTGAGCTCGACATCAGCCACGCGCAGGACAGTCGCCACGTGAGTTGGAACAGATCGTCGTAGCAATACCTGCACTCGAGCGATGATCTCCCGAAGTGCAAATGGCTTAACCACATAATCGTCCGCTCCATGTTGTAAACCGCTCACCCGACTAGATATTCCATCCATCGTTGTTAAAAAAAGTACGGGTGTCGTAAGATGAAACTCTCGCATACGGATCAAGATCGTAAGGCCGTCCAGTCCAGGAAGCATTCTGTCTAGTATAACAATGTCCCATCGTTGCGAAAGAGCAAGCTGCAAACCTTCGGTTCCATCAGCAATATGGACAACATTGATATCGTTTTCAGCTAAGCCTGTTTTTAGATAAGCCGATGTTTCTATATCGTCCTCCACAAGGAGAAGTCGAACATTTGAAGATGGTTTCATGAAGGAGGCAATCACGCAGATTAAGTTTATTGTCAATTATGGCTGATAGCATGTTAGGCTTAGAGCCTGTTTGGAAAGTCGCTGAAGTGTGATTCAAGCTCTGGATGTGGACGCCAGAGCAGAGAGGCCGCATGGCCCGGATTACCCGCCAGACAAAGCGTTATCCGTCTGACATGACGGACGAGGAATGGGAGCGCATCGCACCGCTGATGCCCGAACCAGGACGCACGGGACGTCCGCGTGAGGTGGAGGGATCGAAGAACCGTTGGTTGATGCGCTTGGCTCGTGATTTCAGGGTTGTGGCGTGCTGATTGAGGGTTCCCGGGGTGGCTTTCGATCTGCGTTTTGAACAGACCGAGGAGTATCGCCACCGGGAGGGCTACGTGGCGGCGCTGATCCGCTCCAGGAAGAGGAAGCGGCGCATGTTGTAGACGATATTGGCCAGCCCGATCCTCATGGTGGCCCGGGTGATGCCGACAGTTCGGATGAACAGTCCCGTTTGTGATTTCTGGTTGGCAAAGACATGCTCGACGCGTGATCGGATTACCGACTTTCCAGCATTCGACTTCTGGATATGCCGTGGCATGGGCTTGAGATGTGGTTTTTTCCTGTGAACCTTCGAGACAAAGCCATCCTTTTCCATGAAGTCCTCATTGGCTTTTGAGCGGTAGGCGGTATCCGCCCAGACGCTTGAGGCTGTATTGGTTTTATCAAGCAAGCCCTCTCTTAATCGCGCACCATCACCGGCGGCGGCATCCGTCGTTTTCCATTTTCGGATGAACCGAAACTTCCGGTCGATGGAGACGTGGGATTTGTAGCCAAAGAACGGGATGGCGAGATCACTCGATGGCATGGTTCCATCGTCCTGCCGCTTTGCTTTGGTGAACTTCAGCGTCCAGCGCGTATGGCGATCCTTGTGGGACAGTTTGGACGGCTTGTCCTGCCAGTCTTCAGGAATACGCCCTGCCCGGAGATCTGCCTTCTCGGCATTCGTATTGCGCTGCTTTGGAGCAGCCACCAGCGTTGCGTCCAGGATCTGGCCGGACATCGGCAGATAACCGGCGTTGCGCAGGGTCGCATCAAAGCGCTCAAACAGTCTTTCAATGGCCCCTGCCTGTGTCAGGCGTTCACGGAACAGCCAGACCGTTTTGGCATCCAGCACCCGATCTGAAAGCCCCAGACCAAGGAAGCGCATAAAGGAGAGGCGATCGTTGATCAGATACTCCGTCCGTGCATCGGACAAATTGTTCAGCGTCTGGATCACCAGGATCTTGAACATCAGTACCAGATCAAATGGTGGTCGCCCGCCTTTGCTCCCATCCGAATACACCAGAGCCAGCTCAAAATCCGGACGGAAGACTTCAAAATCCACCGTCCGGGAAAACGCTTCGAGCTGATCACCAAGCCCGCTCAATCGAGCAAGCCGCTCTTCAACATCAAAGAAACCCGGCTGCTTCATGAGCCAATCCCTCAAATCACGACATGAGGAATGGAATCATACAGAGAGACCCAAAACCAGTGGGTTTTTCGAACCCTCCACCTGGGAGATGATCCGCGAGGTTGTCGATGCGATCCCGATGACCTCGCTAGTGGACGCCCGTGACCGCGCCATTCTGCTGATCGGTTATGGCGGCGCCTTGCGCCGATCCGAACTGGCCGCGATCCAGCTTGAATACGTCACGCTCGACGACGACTGCATGCGGATCACCCTCCCCCGCTCTAAAGGCGACAAGAAGCATCAGGGCACCACGATCATCATTCCGCGCGGAATTACCCGGCATTGTCCGGTGCGCGCATGGGAGACGTGGCTGCGGCAGTCAAAGCTGACGCCACGAAAAAAGACCAAGGGGGCTAAGGCCGACAGCGAGAACACGAACACGGCGGCCTTCCCGCAGATCTGGGCACCGGCGGCTACGAAGGACAACAAGCCGCCCCCTGCCCCGAAAATCGGCACGCAGAGCCTCTCGGACTGGTCAGTCGCCAAGATCATCAAGCAACGTTGTCATGCGGCCGGGATCGAAGGCGACTTCAGCGGCCACAGTCTACGCCGTGGTGCCATCACAACCCGCGCGCAGGACAGCTTCGACCTTACATCGCTCAAGCGCTTCTCGCGTCACCGCGATTACCGCGTGCTGGAAGCCTACATCGAAGAGGATCAGGCGCTCACAAAGCATCCAGGAAAGACCCGGTTTTAGAATAATCGAGCTTTGCGCGTGGTTGCACGCCCAGCGAACATACGGTGCTGATGTAAAGCTCCTCTATTACAGGAGTTAGACTTCTGCCTGAAGCGAAAAACCAGTCTATGCAACGTTGCATAGAGTCGCGACCGATTGGACTTTACTCACGCTTAACTCTTGCTGATCTCAATCGCCGAAAATCGCCTGAACAGCAGCGTCGCCGATGTTGGACTTTACTCACGGGCGGGCTGGACTCTTCTCACGCGACTCCCGTCTATCCACTGGACCCCACTCACACAGCAAATAATATATCTAATAACCTTTCAAATCGCTGCGTGAGGTAAGTCCAAACCCCGTGAGTAAGGTCCAACCTAATCACGTGAAAAACCGTCGTGAGTAAAGTCCAACTTGACCGAAAGCCCCGTACTGCGTCACATTTCCGGTAATGGCAGATGTGCATCACCTTTTGTTAAGACATGGCCTCGACGAGGCCCGTCGATTACAGAACACCGACAAGAACTCGCGTGCTTGTGTCGATGCTGCTCATGAAGTGCTGTGCGATGAGCAACAGGCTATCGGAATAGCCCACGCGGGTTTCGCGATGGCAGCTCTTCCACACAAAAAACCAACATCCCCAGTTTGGGAACGTGACGGCGGCCCAGTAAAACTGCTTATCGAAAGTGGCCTCGATGCGAATAAAGAGCCTGTAGGTATTCCCTACGGCTCGGTAGCGCGGCTGATCCTGCTTTATCTTCAAACCCAAGCAGTGAGAAACAAAAGCCGGCAAATCGAACTTGGCGCGTCAATGAACGCTTGGCTTTCCGCAATGAATCTTTCTGTTGGCGGGAAAACCTACAATTTAGTAAAAGAACAAAGCCGCCGAATTAGCCGCTGTCGATTAACATTTTTTCGATCCGATGCGGGGAATCAATACGTCAGTAACGGCGCATTCGTGCGTGACGCGATATTTCCCCTTGACCCATCAAACTACGATCAACAGTCACTTTGGCTAGAGGTCGTAACACTTGATGAATCCTTCTATAATAGTTTGATTCAGCATCCGCTCCCCTTACGCGAAGTCGCAATCCGCCAAATATCCGGCAGGTCAATGGCTATAGACCTTTATATTTGGCTAGCGTACCGCCTCCACGTTCTGCCGGCTCCAATTAAAGTTACATGGGCCGCTCTCAAATCTCAGTTTGGACCGGATTACAGGGAGCTCCGGTTTTTTAGACGGGATATTATCCCGTCTCTGAATCTCGCCCTATCGGTTTACCCCGAGGCTGTGGTGACGATTGATGAACGACAGGGATTAACTCTTTTTCCTTCGCCTGCCCCGGTTAAGGAACGAAACCGAAAGCTGCTCTAAGACGCTCTTCGGGTTTGGACTTCTCTCACGCTGCCACGATCATCAAACTAAAATGCTGGCTCTAAACCCAGTATTATTATGCCGGTAAATCAAGCACCTATGGCTGAAACGGCGTTCCGTGAGTAAAGTCCAATCGCCCTCTGTTGATGTTGAGTGTTGACAGGGGGGGTGTTGAGCAATCAACACTCGCCTTACTTCATGGCGAAGGTGGCACAATGACAGATAACAATCCGGGCGAAACGCTCAAAAAGGTCAGGTTAAGCCTCGGACTTTCTCAGGCCGAATTAAAATCACTGTTAAACGATCGGCTCGTGAGAAACTACGATCGGCACACTATTTCACGCTGGGAAAATGGACGACAGCCGATTCCAGCCGATGTCCTGAACGAGTTGAAGCAAATAGTCGAACGCAGGCCGCAACCGTTGCAGGTAATAGTGTTTGCCAATCAAAAAGGTGGTGTCGGGAAAACGACGAGCGCCCTAAATGTAGCATATGCTTTAAGTAGGCTGAATTATCGAGTGTTGCTAATAGATGCAGATCCACAGGCCAGTGCGACATCTGCTCTAGTTGGGGATGCGCTCGTAGAACTATATCGAAGCGGCAAGACGCTCGACGCGGCGCTTCTTAAAGGGACACCGTTTTCAGACGTCATCCTAGATAAATCTTCTGATCTGGGGAACGGACGAACTCTCCCGTTTGCATTCATTCCGAGCCATATTGATCTCGCCGAAGTGGATGTTCGCCGGGAGCCGGGAACTGAGGGACTTCTTCGTGAGGCTGTGCAAGGAATACAGGGCGATTTCGACTATATTATTATTGATAGCCCCCCTCATCTCGGTTTTCTAACCTGGATGGCGCTCACCGCCGCCAATCTCGTATTCATTCCGGTCCGCACAGAACCTTATGACGTTATGGGCGTGAACCTAATTCTGGATACAATCTCCAAAGTTAATCGCCGGTCCAATCCGCGGCTCCGAATTGGCGGAGTGATTCCGACTCAATATTCGTCCAGTCAATATGTTGATGCTGGCATAATCGAACATTTAATAACGTCGCTTTCAGGCAAAGCAGATGTCTTGGAGCCTGTGCCTAGCAGCACCGCGTTCAGCAATGCAGCCTGGGAAGGTAAAATCTCTGTTGAACTAACGCCAACGAACTCCGCAGTGCGCCCGTACGTGCGCCTTGCTGAATCTATCAGCACGGGAAGCCAGCCTCTGCTTGCCGTTGATGTTCTCGAGATAAATGAAACTGAGGAGGATGTGCGTGGCTAGACAGTTCAGGAAGAGAAGTCCCTCCCCCTTTTTGGAATCACAAAAGGGTATTACGCCAGATTTCTCGACTCCATTTCTCGGAAAGGGAAAATTTAATCACAGTTTCGAGGTTAAGCTTTCAGACTTGGTTCCCGACAAGCAGCAGCCACGGAAATTTTTCGCTGCGGAAGAGATTGAGGCTTTAGCGACCTCTCTCGCAGAGCGAGGAATTTTGCAGCCTATCCTGGTAAGGGAGGCGGCGGCCGGATCTGCGAAGTGGATTATCGTTGCAGGCGAACGGCGCTGGCGAGCGGCAGCCATTCTTGGTTGGGAGACGCTTCCCGCCATTGAGTATGAAGGGGATTACCGAGCCGCAAGTCTGGTTGAGAATTTGCTGCGGGCTGATTTATCAGCTGTCGAAGAGGCGCGCGGGCTGAGAAGCCTAATGGACGTAAATAAGTGGTCACAAAGTGAAGCAGGACGCCAACTTGGACTAAGTCAGTCTCGTGTGAACCGCACGCTCCGGATACTCGATCTCCCAGGCGATTTTCTAGATTTTGCATCGGCCAATGCTGTACCAGCAAATGTCTTGGTTCAAATAGTGCGAGAAGAAGAGCCTAAGCAACGGAAAGTCTTAATTGACCGGGTAATGTCTGGCGCCGCGACGGTTGCAGAGATGCAGCACTTACGTCAAAAGGAAGCCGCCAAAACGTCCAGCATAGTGAAGGCAAAATCTGATCCTGAGAGGAAGGTCTTTAGAACTATTCGTCGATTTATAAAGGAAACCACAAGCATTAGGGAGGCGACGATACCACTGTCAGACGAGGACAAAAACGATCTACGGCGTGCTCGCGATATGATTGACCGGTTACTCGGTTAGCGGCGGGAAACACACTGACAGTTCCAAGGCTATGCAACGTTGCATAGCCTTTTTTTTGGTCGGCGCGTCGTCGGCCCTATGCAACGTTGCATAGGACAGAAGGACAGAAGGTGGCACCAGCCCGGCGCAGGTGCGGCGCAAGTGGTGGGTTCTCGCCAGGCTTGTCCGCTACGCGGCTGCGATCCCGGCGCTGCGCGCCGCACCTGCGCCCCCCCACTCCGGCCCGCTTGCCGAAAAGGCATCAGGGAGAAGAAATGAGGTGAGACCGAAAGGTCAGCCCCCTTCCCGCTCCTGACGACCAATCCCGGTCATCCCCGAAATCTGGCACCCCGACCCTCGCAAGAGGCGTCGGGCGCTGCCGTTTGGACGGAGTGCGTCATGTCCGCGTCTTCCCAGCAGTTCAGCCTGTTCGACACCACCGCCCTCTCTGGCGACCTCGCCGCCCTGTGGTCACTCGACGACGATCAGCCCATCCCCGAGGTGGCCCCGGCCCCAGCCGAACCCCTGCGTATCCCCGCGCGCGATTTCCGCCTCGACGGCGTGCGTGGTCTGGCCCACGGCTGGAAGGCCCGCGCCGAGGCCAATGTCGCGGCGATCGCGCTTGTCGCCGCGCTTGAGCGCGAGGACCGCAACGCGACACCGGCCGAGCAGGACGTGCTGGCCCGCTTTACCGGCTTCGGCGCGGGTGAGTTGGCCAATGGCCTGTTTCCGGCACCCGGAAAAGAGGTGCGCAAGGGCTGGGAGGACGTCGCCTCGGAACTCACCCGGCTGACCAGCGAGAGCGACCGCGCCGGGCTGCAGCGCGCCACGCAGTATGCCCACTACACGCCCGAGCTGATCGTGCATTCGCTGTGGGACATGGCCCAGCGCATGGGCTTTCGGGGCGGCTCCGTGCTCGAGCCCGGTTGCGGCACCGGCCTGTTCATCGCCGCTCGCCCGGCAAAGCTTGAGGGAAAGATCGCTTTCACCGGGATCGAGAACGATCCGATCTCGGCGCGGATCGCCCGCAAACTCTATCCGAACCAGTGGATCCGTAGTGAGGACTTTACTCGCGCCCAGCTGGTCCAGGGCTACGATCTCGCCATCGGCAATCCGCCTTTCTCCAACCGGTCGGTGCATGGTCGTGACAGCCTGGAGAAGCTGGGGCTGAGCCTGCACGACTTCTTCATCGCGCGCTCCATCGAGGCGCTACGTCCGGGCGGCATCGCGCTGTTCGTGACATCCCGCTACACGCTGGATAAGACCGATCCCACGGCGCGCCGGACCATCGCCGAGAGCGCCGATCTTCTGGGCGCCGTCAGACTGCCCGAGGGGGCTATGCGCGATGACGCCGGCACCGACGTCGTGGCGGACGTGCTGGCCTTCCGCAAGCGCGAGATCGGTGAGGCGCCCGGCGACGAGACCTGGCTCGAGTCGGGTGAGATCGCCGACAGCGATGAGGGCAACGGCCCGCTGATCGTCAATCGCTACCTTCTCGCACATCCCGCGCAGGCGCTCGGCACGCACGCCTGGACCACCACGCAGTTCGGTCCCGGCTACACCTGCGCGCCCCGCAAGGATACCGGCCTCGACGTCCTGCTTCCGGAAGCCCTCAGCCGCATCGCGCCCAACGTGCATTTCCTGCCGCCGCGCGAGAGCCGCATCGTCCGGCCGGCAGGCGACGGCGTGCGGATCGGCACGGCCGCAACCGGCGCCGACCTCAAGGAAGGTAGCTACTTCGTCGAGAAGGGCACACTGCACCAGATCATCGACGGGCAGGCCCAAGTGGTCGCGATCCGCAAGGCCGGTTCCACCGAGGGGATCTTCGCCAAGCACGGCCGCATCATCTCAGCTCTGGTGCCGGTGCGCGACAGCGCCCGTGCCGTCCTGCGCGCGCAGATGGCCAATCAGCCCTATGGCGAGCTGCAGCGTCGGCTCAAGACCGCCTATCTGTCCTTCGTGCGTGAGTTCGGTCCAATCAACCACACGCGCACGACCGTCCGCGTGGATGAGGAGAGCGGCGCGAAACGCGAGACCCAGCGCCGCCCCAACATCCAGCCTTTCGTGGACGACCCGGATGTGTGGCTGGTCGCGTCGATCGAGGACTACGACGAGGCCACCGACACCGGCCGCATGGGACCGATCTTCTCCGAGCGCGTCATTCACGCGCCGAGCGAGCCGGAGATCCACGGCGCGCACGATGCGCTGGCGGTGTCCTTGCACGAGACCGGCCGCGTGGACCTTGCGCTGATCGCCGAGCTTCTGGGCCGCAGCGAGGCGGATGCGCTGACCGAGCTGGGCGAGAGCGTCTATCTCGACGCAGAGAAAAGCGGGCAGGGCAGGGACGTCTGGGTGACGGCCGACGAGATGCTCTCGGGCGCAGTGCGCACCAAGCTGGCCCGCGCGCGTGAGGCAGCGCAGGGCGATCCGCGCTTCGCCCGCACGATCGCCGCCCTCGAGGGCGTGCAGCCATCCGACCTGCGTCCGTCGGAGATTACCGCCCGCCTGGGCGCGCCGTGGCTGCCGGTCGCCGACATCGAAGCCTTCGTCTCCGAGGTGATGGGCGTGCAGACCACGATCCATCACACGGCCTCGGTCGCGTGCTGGAGCATCGACCGCGCCCCGTTCGTGGGCAAGGCCGAGGCGACGTCCGTCTGGGGCACGGAGCGGCGGAACGCAGCCGAACTGCTCGACGACGCGCTCACGCAGTCCATCCCCAAGATCTGGGATCACTGGAAGGATGAGAACGGGAGCGACCGGCGCACGCTGAACACACAGGAGACCGAGGCGGCCAAGGAGAAGCTCGGAGCCATCAAGCGCGCCTTTGAGACATGGGTGTGGCAGGACGCCGATCGTTCGGACCGTCTCGTGAAGCTCTACAACGAGACCTACAACAATCTCGTGCCCCGCGCCTTCGACGGCTCGCATCTCCGGCTGCCCGGTGCCAGCAGCGCGATCACCCTGCGCCCGCACCAGAAGCGCGTGATCTGGCGGATCATCGCCTCGGGCGGCACCTACATGGCGCACGCTGTGGGGGCGGGAAAGACCTTCTCGATGGCGGCGGCTGTGATGGAGCAGAAGCGTCTGGGGCTTATCAGCAAGGCGTGCATCGTCGTGCCCGGCCACTGCCTGGCGCAGATGGCGAAAGAGTTCCTGATGCTCTACCCGACCGCGCGCATTCTGGTCGCCGACGAGACGAACTTCGTGAAGGCGAAACGCCAGCGTTTCATCGCCCGCGCGGCCACGGAGAACTGGGACGCGATCATCATCACCCATGACGCTTTCAAGTTCATTCCCGTCGAAGCCGATTTCGAGCGCGGTATGATCGAGAGCCAGATCGCCTCCTACGAGACGCTGCTTACCGACATCGACAAGGACGATCGCATCTCGCGCAAGCGCATCGAGCGCATGAAGGAGGGGATGGAGGCCAAGCTGGAAGGGCTGGCCACCCGCAAGGACGATCTGCTGCACATGGGCGAGATCGGGATCGACCAGATTCTTGTCGATGAGGCACAGCTTTTCCGCAAGCTGTCCTACGCCACCAACCAGTCGGACCTGCGCGGCGTCGATCCCAACGGCTCGCAGCGCGCGTGGGATCTGTTCGTGAAAACCCGCTACCTGTCAGCAAACGATCCGACACGCCCGCTCATCATGGCGTCAGGTTCGCCGATCACCAACACGATCGCCGAATTGTGGAATGTCGGCCGCTACATGAACCTTGCCGCCCTGGAAGCGCGCGATCTGCATGAGTTCGATGCCTGGTCGGCCAGTTTCGGCGAGACCCGCACCGAACTGGAACTGCAGCCCAACGGGCAATACAAGCCGGTCACGCGCTTTACCGAGTTCGTCAACGTCGCCGACCTGATCGCGATGTATCGCGACTTCGCCGACGTGGTGCAGTCCGACGAGCTGCGCAAATACGTCAGATTGCCCGAGGTCCGGGGCGGCAAGCGCCAGATCGTGGTCGCCGACAATCACGTTGAGTTCAAGGCTTTTCAGAAGACGCTCGCATGGCGGATGCAGGCGATTGAGGAGCGCACGCGCCGTCCGCAGAAGGGCGACGACATCATCCTGAGCGTGATGAACGACGCGCGCTTCGGGGCCATCGACCTGCGTTTTGTCGATCCGTTCGCGGCCAATGACAACCGATCGAAGCTCAACGTCATGATCCGCAAGGTGTTCGCGATCTGGCAGGAGACCTCGGCCAACCGCTACACCAACCCCGACACGGGGCGTCCTTACGATCTGCCCGGCGCGGTGCAGATGATCTTCTCCGATCTCGGCACGGAATCCGCGCAGGCCAAGCGCGGCTTTTCGGCCTATGTGTGGATCCGCTCGGAACTGATCCGCATGGGGGTGCCGGCCGAGCAGATCGCCTTCATGCAGGATTACGACAAGGCGGCCGCGAAACTGCGGCTGTTCGGCGATCTCAACGCCGGACGCAAGCGGATCCTGATCGGCTCGACGGCCACGATGGGCACGGGCGTGAACGCCCAGCAGCGCCTGATCGCCCTGCATCATCTCGACGTGCCCTGGCTGGTGGCCGACATCATGCAGCGTGAGGGACGCATCGAGCGACAGGGCAACCAGAACGCGGAAATCCAGATCTACGCCTACGCGCAGCAGGGATCGGTGGACGCGACCAACTGGCAGCTCCTTGAGCGGAAAATGCGCTTCATAGGTCTGGCGATGTCGGGAGACCGGTCGATCCGACGCATCGAGGACGTGGGCGGCGAGGGCAACGACTTCGCCATGGCCAAGGCGCTGGCGTCCGGCGACATGCGCCTGATCCAGAAAGCAGGGCTGGAAGCCGACATCGCCCGTCTCGAGCGCCTGCAGGCGGCGCATTACGACGACCAGTTCAACGTGCGGCGTCAGATCCAGCACGCGGAGCGCGACATCGCAACGGCAACGTCGATCATTCCGAAGCTGGAAGCGGCGATCGCCCTGCGCGTCTCCACGAAAGGCGAGGCGTTCGCGCTGCATCGTGACCGGGGCGTGGTGGAGAGCCGCGAGAAGGCCGGCGCGTGGATCCTCTCGCAGGTCCGTCTCGCCGAGCGCGAGAAGCAGGAAGGCCGCTGGGTGATGGGCCGCATCGCGGGCTTCGAGGTGGTGTGCGAGGCGCGCGAGAACCAGTTCTTCTCCACGAACAAAGGGAAACCCGACGTGGAAGCCTGCGTCTTTCTCGACACGCCCGCAGGCGATGTGGACATCGAGATCGACCGCGAGACGAAACCACTGGGTCTGATCTCGCGCATCGAGCACGCAGCACTCCGCTTGGACGGCGATCTGGCGAACGCGCGCCGCAGCTTTGATGAGGCCGAGCGTCGCCTGCCAGCCTATCGCGCGCGTCAGGGCCTGCCGTTCACAGAGGCGGGCGATCTCGAGGCGAAGCTGGCCGAGCTGGTGGCGCTGGATGCGGATCTCGAGGCCTCGGGCAAGGAGGAGGAAGCCGCGCTGAAAGAGGCGACCGCCAATGACGACAGCGCGGTCGAGACCACCGAGCCGGTCGAGGAGGTGGCCTGAGAAAAGCAGGAAGAAGAAGGGCAGGGAAGGGGAGGAAGGGCGCGCCACAGGCCGTCCGTCCGCCGCAAGGGTGCGCCCCGTTCCGGGGCCGCGCAGGCGCGCCCTTGCCCCGGCCAGCCGTCTGCGCCGTCGCCGGAGAGCATAAGGAAAGGAGTAAACAGAAATGACGGCGCACCATCGAGACGACATCGTGATCTGGCCTGACGGGTTCCATGCGACAGTGGGAGAGGTGAGGTCTGGAGAGTTCGCGCACAGGTCGGATGATTTCGAGATTGTCCGGCTCGAGGATACCGATCGTCTGCGGGAGCTGGGTGTCATGGATGGGGAGTCTGAGGATGACTGATCCGATGACCGCAACCGCTCTCGAAGGCGTGCTCACGCGCGTGTTCGAGGGCACGTTCAGCCATTTCCCACCCGACGTTCGCGAGGCCGCGCGGGATGGCTATCTGGTGTCCATCTCGGTCGCCCCTGACGATCTCGTGGACAACGTGCGCGAGCGTCTGCTCGATGACGTGGTGCGGGCGATCAATGGCCCGGCACGGCCGAGCGTCCATGATCGCGATCAGGAGGTTCGCCGTCGCTTCCGGGCGGGTGTGGAAAAGGCCGTGCCGGGATCGTGCGCCGAGCAGGTGGAACCACTCGCGCCCGCGCCTCCCATCGACGCCCAGCCCTGGCAGCTTGCCCGCGATCCGCAGGCATACGGACAGCACGCGGGGTGGTGGATCGTCGTGGACGGCACGCTCGCGCACGAACTGTCCGAACCGGTGCCGACACACGCCCTGGCGCAGCGCATCGCTGACGGGATCAACGCGGCCGATCCCACGGCCGAGTGGCACCGGCACTGGTTTGTCCTGCGCTGAGCGTGCCGCCGACAGTCCCTCATTTTCACAACAGGAATACAGATCATGTCCCATCGTATCGCTTACGATGCCGTCGCCGTACGCTTCCCGATCGAGACGTTGCGCGAGGCCTTTCCCCAGACCCGGCTTTTCGACGACCAGTTCCTGCTTTTCGAACTGGGCGGCGATAATAATGTCACCACCAGCCAGTATCGAGGCAACCGGGTTGTGGAGATCCGGATGCGCAGCTGGTCTCTGATGGCCTCGGGGCAGAAATCTACGATCATGCGAACCGTCGTCGAGAACGCGGCGTGGTGCGAAAGCGGCTGCCTGCGCCTATCTGGAAGCCGTGACACACAGGCCGAGACGTTTATTCGCCGCTACCGCAGCGTCGTGGAGGCGGCCGTGCCGCCAGAGGTTCTTGGCAGGCACCTTGCGTGCTCCATGACGCTGAGCGTTCCCGACCCGCAGACGCTGGATGACGCATGGCGTCGCAAGGAACTGACCGGGCTCAGCGAAAGCCTCGCAGAGCACGCCCCCGCGCATGTCGGGGAGCGGCTCCATTGGACGCTTTCGCCTCTGAGCAACATGCACGACGCCGCCATCATGTTTTCCTACCAGTATCTCGACGAACGGCGGATCTTCAATCGGGCGCAGGTGTCCGGGCACGAATACGACGCAACGCCGCTGATGAAGCAGATGAACACAGCCACACTCTCACTGGCGCTGTGAAAACCCTCTGGCCAATGCGCTGGACACTTCACCGTAATCAGCCTGCCTCCCAAAATGCGTATCCATGTCCCACTGGGTTACACCGATCTGCGCAAGGGAATGGACTCTCTCACCCTCATGATTCAGGAAATAATGCGCGCCGAACAGACAAAAGGCTCTGCAAATTAGAAATATATAAATTCACCACGGAACAATCTCTGTTTATTGAGAATGTGAAGAATACCTCGAATATAACATATTCGAAATGCGATCACCCGAGAGGCTTCGCATTAACGTCTTATATATCTTTACTCTAAAAAATGATTGCAGACAGAAAATTGCCCGTAGTTCGATCGGCATACAGAGCATTCATCCGGAGCTAGACGATGAACATTGATTTATCAGGCGAATTAAGCGTGATCAGGCTTTCTGCTGATCTTGGCTTGATCAAACCGACAACCACCACCTCATCGACGTCGAACGCATCCGTAACATCTTCTTATGCAAATGGTGCTGCAACGATATTGGATGTCTCATCAACATCGTCCACTTCTGTCTACAACTCTGACGGCCCGATCGTTCTCATCCCTGAAGGCGATCGGTATGTTCCTGACAGCGCGGGCGACGTGATCAATGGAGTGCCTGCCTCGAAGATAAAAGGAGCCATAACGGTCAACGGAGACCTTGAGACCGATCTGACATCATCTTCGTCAAGCCTCACCCTTTATACAGCTTCCGGCAGCACTACTGCGCAGGGCGCGCAAGCTGTTTCCAACATTAACGATGGAAATAGTGAACAAGAACTGATTGCAAAACTGTTTTCTTCACCGACTAACAAAAGTGTAGACGGAAACCAGAGTGCATAAAAACAACTTCCCCATAGGCGATTGAATGCGTCGAACTGTCATTTTTTGACGATACTCTTCGCGCAGGTGAATATCGGTTGTGCTCGGTAAGGCCAGCATTCGGATGGTGATTACCATCTGAATGCTGACGGGATTGGTTATTCCGGTCAAGTCGATGTAGGGCTACGTTTGGTCAGCAGACTCAACCCAATACAAAAAGTCCACATAAAAGCAACGTAGATACACGTATTTCAAAAACGTATTTCTTGTGTTGCTTGTTTTGAAACGTCTTTCCAGAAACCTTTATTTCTTGAATGTGCTGCAAGCTGTTTTCAAGCATGTGACATCGGGACGCTCACAGCGCAGAGAATAAGAGGACGAAGAAGGGCAGGGGAGGAAGGGACGCGCCACAGGCCGTCTGTCCGCCGCAAGGGTGCGCCCCGTTCCGGGGCCGCGCACGCGCGCCCTTGCCCCGGCCAGCCGTCTGCGCCGTCGCGGAAAGCATGAGGCAGAGAAAAAAGCCAGCCTCGCAGCCCTGAGATCAAGGAGATGACCATGACGGAACTTCGTCGTGTGGACCCGAAAACGCTTGTCGTGAACCCCGACAATCCGCGTCGCAGCGCCCCTGATCCGCGCGCGGACCACCAGCTTGCGCTCAACATCAAGACCGTGGGGCTGATCCATCCGCCCTGCGTGCGCGAGCTTGAGGACGGCCGCCTGATGATCGTGGCCGGGCACCGGCGCGTGCGCGCCTGCATCGCCGCGAAACTTGGCGAGATCGACGTGCATGTGCGCCAGGGCGACGAGAAAAGCCATACGATGGCCTCTGTCGCGGAGAATGTCGTGCGTGAGGCTATGTCGGAATCCGATCAGTGGAACGGCGTGCTCGACATGCGCGTGAAAGGTGCGAGCGACACGGAGATCTGCCGGGCCTTCATGATTACGCCGGGCTATCTGCGCGGGCTTTCCCTGCTTGCGCAGATGCACGCGCCGATCATCGCGGCAATCGACGCGGGCATGGGCCCGTCCTTTGCCGAACGCAACGCAATCGCCCGCACGCCGCTTGAGCGTCAGCGTGATGTCTGGGCCGAGGTCTGGGCGGAAAGCGGAGAGGGTAAGAGCGATCCGACCGACTACCGCATGACGGCCGAGGATTTCCAGTATTTCGAGTGGTCCGAGTTTGTGCAGGCGCTCGATCGCACCGAGCTGTATGCACGCGATTTCGCGTTTGATGAGGCCACCGCGAAAGAAGCGGGTGTCGTCTGGGAAGAGGATCTGTTCGGGCAGGGCGATCAGGATAATCGCTACTGCACCAGCTTTCCGGCCATGTTCAGGGCGCAAAAGCTCTGGGCGGAAAAGACGAAGCCGGACGGCGCGGAAATGCTGGAATGCGGTGAGTATGGCTCGGGAATTGCCCCCGAAGGTTATCGACGGGTCAGCACCTGGGAGAGCGTTCTGAAGAGCGATATTCCGGTCGTCTGGGTCAGTCCAGGCACGCTGGAGATCAAGACCGGCCACATGCGCGCGCTCGCCGCGCGTGCGGGAGAGGAGGGCGTGAACGGATCGCTCAATGTCACGATCGTTCCGGCCTCGACCGCGCCAAAGGAGCGGCCCGACATTTCGGGGACGGGCCTGAAGCTGATCGGCGAGGTCCGCACACAGGCGCTGCGCGAGGCGCTCGCAGGTGCGGGCGAGGACGCGTGGATCCGTGGGATCTGGTGGGCGCGTTCCTGCTGGCGCTCAGCGCGAACAACGTGAAGGTCGATGGCGATCACACCTACGATCCGTATGGCGGCGTGTCCGCGCGCGAGCGGGCGGTCGGCCGCGTGTTTCCCGAGGGCGTGCTGGTGCGCGATCCGGCTACACTGCGTGAGGCCGCGCTCGAGGTGCTCGGCAGCTTCATGAACTGCGAGGTGAGCATGCACAGCGGCAGCGGTCTGCCGGCGCAGCTTCTCGGCGTGCTGTTCGGCGCGGACGCGCACATGCCGAACATGGCCTTTGAGGCGTTCCTCAAGACCTATAGCAAGCCGGGCATCACAAAGGCGGTGAAGGCCGAGGGGCTGGAAGAAAAGCCGACCGGCAAGGCCATGCGCGAGGCGCTGATGGGCCACGTCGGCGAAGGCCGCTGGGTGCCCGAGGCGGCGGGTTTCGGGGAAGGGATCGCCGCTTGGAAGGAAGAACTGGCGCGAAAGGCCAAAAGCGCGGCCGCGCGAGCGAAACTTCAGGCCGAGGATGAGCAGGACGAGGACGTCGCCGAGAACGAGGATCTCGGCGAGGAGATCGAAGGCGGGGAAGTGAGTGAAGATCTGGCACCGGTCGAGGCCGTAGCGCCTGCAGACGAGCCCGAAACAGACGAAGAGCCCCCCGCAGCGCCTCTTTCCGAACGCCCGGCCGATCCGCGCATTCCGCGCGAATTGGCCGAACTGGCGCGCGCCATGCCCGATCACTTCGAGGTGGTGATGGTGTAAGGGGACATCGCAATGCGGACGGGCTGTGCGCCCGTCCGTGACATGCTATCAGAGCATTTCGGGGCCGCCTGACGAGCCGGAGCGGCGAAACATCGCGTGAGACCATGCGCGCGGTGTCGCGGCCCCCATCAATCGTGGTCGGCCATGGCGCTTCGGGGGCCGCAGCGTCTGGCCTTACTGTGAAGGGAAAACCATGATCGTCGTGATCGTGGTGGACCGGAAGTGGCTAAAGCGGGTTCTTCGTAAAACGAAGAAGGCCCTTCAGGCGGTGGCTGCCGTCCTGAAGGGCCTCTCCGAATAGTCACTTCTAACCACCGGGCCGGGGGTTATCTTTAGCCGGATGCCCCCGGTCCTTGGCTTCAGAGTAAGGCATACCGACCACGATTTTCAAGGGGCGATGCACATGCGTGTGTCGCCCCTTATACTTCGGGATAAAGTGGATTTTCATTTCAAGCCGGGCGTGAGCTTTCCTTGTAAGAGAAGTTCAAGCACCCACCCCGGCCGCCAACCAGCATTGCAGAGATCAATTGGTGACCGATAATTCTGCCGTTTCTGGATTTCAGCCCATTCGGCAAGTTCACGCACAGCCTGTAGGGCTGTTGTCGGAAGTAAGCGTCTGTTGATTTCACGCACTTCCGGAACAAGATGGGAGTTGTAGAATTTCCATATTTTCCAGTTTTGGGAGAGCTGATTTTTCCACGCGATATAGGCCTCTGGCACAATAGTCGATCCAGACACCGTCACAGCAAAAGACCACGCATCCGGTGCCTAATACGTGGTCCTTCTGCGGTGGGAGCAAGTGTTATACGAACATGCCCCCGGAGACTTCGACGCGCTGTCCAGTCATCCAATGGTTATCCTCGGACAGTATGGCGGCCACAGCCGGCCCGATATCGTCAGGCATGCCTGCCCGTCCCAGAGCGGTGACACTGGCAATTAGATTATTGATTTCCTTGTTGTCGCGGACAGCGCCGCCGCCGAAATCGGTCTCGATCGCTCCCGGTGCGATCGTGTTTACGGTAATGCCATTCGCGCCCAGTTCTTTTGCCAAATACCGTGTCAGCACTTCAATGGCGCCCTTCATGGCCGCATAGGCGGAATATCCTGCCAGACTGAAGCGTGTGAGGCCGGAAGACACATTTACGATCCGACCACCATCCTTGAGTAAAGGCAGAAGGTTCTGTGTCAAAAAGAATACGCCTTTGAAATGCACGTTCACGAGTTCATCGAAGTCCGCTTCGGTCGTGGTGGCGAAGGGTGCGTGAATTCCGATCCCGGCATTATTCACGAGATAGTTGAAGTGTTCCCGCTGCCAATGGGTCCGCAGGGTGTCCTGGATACGGTCCCGGAATGCCGAAAATGTTTTGATCTTACCGGTATCCAGAGGAAGCATCACGGCTTTGCGTCCGCACCGCCAGATTTCTTCGGCAACGGTGTCGGCGTCCGTTTTGCGTGAACGGTAAGTGCCAATGATATCAACGCCGTTTCTCGCGAGAGCAAGAGCGGTGGAACGCCCCAATCCTCGGCTTGCGCCCGTTACGATGGCAATGGGTCGACGAGTATTATCCATAAGGCTCTCCACCAGATCGTACGACCTTCTGGCCGCGTCTTGGCGACATTAACAATGTCGCAAGTTGGGATAATGCAACGATAACGGGAAACACTGGTCGTAAACTCCGAACAATAAGGGCGAAACAGATGCAAAAATAAGACAGAACCAAGGAGAAGAAGGCAGGGTAGGGGGCGCCACAGTCCGGCGTCCTCCACAAACGGTGGGTTCTCGCCATGCTCGCCCGCTGCGCGGCCTGCGCGTGGCTCCGATCCCGGCGCTGCGCGCCGCGTCTGCTCCGGCCCCCGGCCCATGGCCGCTGGAGAGGTATCAGGAAAAGATGCTGGAAGGAGCACAGAATGTCGGTATCGGAAAACCCCGTGGTGGTGGGCACCATGGTCTCCACGATCCTCTACAATCGCGGACGCGGCTACGTGAAGGCCGTGCATGGGGAGGCTGGTCGTCAACCGGTTCGCGCGCTTTCACGAGGCGCGATCATGACGGGCGGCTCGGCCAGCTACGACATCGTGTTTCTCACTGGTGAGCGCAGCGTGCGGCTTCCCGAGGCGATCCTGCGCGGCGTGCAGTGGACGGTGTATGCGCGCGAGGACGGGTTTGCCGATGCCGACGAACTGGCGCGTCTGGATGCGCTGGCGGAAGCCCGTGAGGCGGAGAAACGCCGCAAACAAGCCGAAGACAAAGCCGCGTTCGACGCCGAGGTGGCGCACCTGCAGACCGACCCGGAACTCGCCCGTCTCAAGCAGGGCGACGAGGGGAGCGGCACGCTCGCTGCCGCCAATCTGCGCGTCCTGTTCAAGAAGCACTGGCCAAAAACCCGTTTCCGGGTCCGCAAGCGCCACTACGGCAGTCTGACCGTGTGCTGGGAGTGCGGGCCTGCGGAAGCGGACGTCAAAGAGATCACCGACCGCTTCAGCGGCTCGGGATACGATCTCATGAACGACTGCAGCACCGTCGTCGCCACGCCGTGGAACACGGTGTTCGGGCACGCCGACTACATCAGCCTCTACCGCGATCCCAACGCGCCGGTCGCAGACTGAGCGCGTTCCTCAATCCTTAAAACCTGTCTTTCTTACGGAGAGTTTCCATGTCTGAAACGCTGACGCCCGCGCACGCCATCAACCGCACCGACCTCGCGCAGTTTACCGGCACCGCGCACTACTACCGCTGGTTTGGCGGGCTGGTGCTCACGGACGGGGCGCACTTTCTCGCCAGCAACGGTGCTGCGTGGCTGATGGACGTGCTCGCAAGCGTGCAGTCCCTGCGGGCCATGCGCGCCGAAGAGCGGCAGTTCTGGACGCTGAGCGTCGATCTGGAACAGCACCGCGGCGTGGTCGTCTGCACGGACGGCGGCAAGAGCGGTCAGCCGGAGCGCGAACTTTACCGTCAGGAGATCGATTACACCGATTTCCCGCTCACCGAGATCAAGCTGTTCGCCTTCCGCGAGGCGGGCCTTGGCCGCGTGGTGCTTCTGCCCAGCGAATACTGACATCGCCCCCTTCTTTCGTCTGTCCCGGCCGCCCTCGAGGCGGCTTTTTCGTTTCTGGAGAGTCCATCATGTCCGACAGCCTTACCCGCGAACCGCCCGTCCTGCGCTGGGGCAGCGAGCATGAGCCCTTTCAGCGCGAAGGCCAGCCAGCGATCACGGAAATGTCGGCCTGTTCCACGACGGCGGAATACGCAGCCGGCCATCTGGGTTTCTACGGCTATCTGCGCGTGGCCAATCGCATCTGCATCCGCATCGCGGGTGTCGGGATCTTCGATCTTCCCGATCAGTGCTGGTGGGATTCCTACGAATCTCAGGAGCCGCCTGGGGACGTGGTGCGCGCAGCGCTGGAGGAAGAGGGTTTCTCCGACTTCTGAGGCCCGCCTCGCCATCCGTCATTCCACGCCGCCTTCGAGGCGGCTTTTTCATGTCCGGAGACCCGACATGCCGCGTTTCACACTGACCGCTCTGCCTGTCTATCGCCTCGTTCTGCCCCACGGCTCGATCCTCAAGAGCGCCGGTGACACCGAACTGGATCGGCCCACCACCATCGTCGCCGACGACGTGGCCGAGGTTGCGCGCAAGGTGCAGGAGTACGGCGAAACGATCACCCGTCATGCACCGCGACGCTCGTTCGGAATCGTCATCGGCTGCGAGCGCGGCGTCCGCAAACCCACGGGGTTTGAGACCGCCCGACGGCACCATCAGCTCAATCTGGAACGCTGGACGCACGTGATCCATCCTGCACCTGCACCGCGTGGGCATGACGGTGAGCCCGGTGTGCGGATGTGGGGCAGCGGCGAGACGCCGTTCCAGATCGACGGGCAGGCACCCTTCTGGTGGCCTGCGCAGAGCGACGAGTTCGTCACTCCTGCTCAGGGCCACCTAGGGTTCTACGGATGGCTCCGCGCGGCCAATGCGGCCGTGCAGCGCAAGACCCACGGCACGCGGATGTTACTGAACTTCGCTCATGCGGGGACGTTACGTGTGGGCTATGACGGGCATGAACATCCTTACGACGTGGTGGAAGCGTTTCAGCTCCACACCGAGACCGCGTGAGGGAGCGATCGAGATGACCGATGCTCCCCCGATTATGCGCCGTAAGATCGGGCGCTATGTTGTCGAGACCTGTGCGCTACCCGATGGTACCGTGCTGCTTCGGACGCCCGAAATCTACCCGCTCAACGCCCGGGACTGGCGCGAACCGTATCCGGACATGAAGACAGCGCTTGCGGATTTTGCCGCGCGCACTGCCATTCCGAAGATCAACCGCACGCGGCTGGCGCAGTTGCGCCGCCACGGTTTTGCGGGGGATGTCTGTGGCAAGGAGATGATTACCCGTCTTGATCCCTGGACGGGTGCCACGACACTGAGCGAGTACGAACTAGTGGAGGAGACGGCAGGGGCCTGAGCTTCGTGTCTGGGTGAATCACATTATTTACATTTAAATATTCCTGGTCATCGCGGTGTCCGGAATTATAGTCTCTCGAGAAAATACAAAAAAGTCGCTTAAGATTATTGCTCGGTTTTTCCTGTAGTGGCATCGACCTTAAGTAGAGGATGAATATAACTGTCTATCCGCTGCGGCGACGCGTAGGCTTTGTAACGGACATTGAAATTGTCGGCATTTTGGGTTGAACCGTAAATAGAGTTCAGACCAGGTTTTTTTTCAAATACTACGGCGTTGTCGTCGAGGCTTAACAGATGGGTGCCAGCGAGAAACCGGGCATAGGTTTCTGGACTGATACCGACTTTTTTTGCCATAATTTTGACTGCGTCGTCATGTGTTGCAGGGTTCTGAATATAAGCGACAATTCGTCCCCAAATCTGTACCAATGTACGCCAATCGTTTTCATGGAGTCTTAAACTAACGGGATCTACTGCGAGCGAATCATAGATAAGACCTGGAGCATCATGGGACGTGAAAATGGGATGAGAACCCGAAACCATTCTGAGCGCTTGTCCAGCGTTAGGCTGCCAGACTCCAATAGCAGCCACGGTGCCGGTGGCCAGAACCTGAGGGGTTTCATTTGTAGTCGTGCGGACTATATCCACATCTTCTTCACTCAAGCCATTTTTTTGCAACGCAGTTAAGAGTAGCAAATGGTCCACTAGCCCGGTTTCGACTGCGATCTTCTTGCCCTTCAAATCTGCTACGTTCGAGATATCGCGAGTGGCAACAATCATGTCGTTACCATCTGAATAGTCGTTCAGCATCACGATCACGCTTTTGCGGCCGTTCGCACCTGTCGACAGGACGTCTCCGTTGGTGGCGCTAATCGCGTCTAACTTTCCGGCGATGTAGGCGTCCAGCATGGCTCCGTAGTCAAACCATTCGAAGGCGATATCGAGCTTTTTCTCCTCAAGCCAGTGCTTCTCAATGGCGATTTGCCAAGCAACGCTGCCCGGCCAGTCGCTATAACCAACGTGTAAGGACTCAGCGCGCGCTAAAGGTGGCAGCGTTAGTGTGGCAAGAGCCGCAGCGATAAAAATGCGTTTGCATTTGGTGTAGAGCGTCATGAGCTTTATCCTTGGCATGTGATTAGACATGTTCGACTGGGTACGATTGCAAAACTGCAATTAAATCGTTCGAAGTGCCGACAGTGCCAAAGAGCGTTGAAGGGTCGCGTATGATGTCGATTGCAGCTGTCTTGAGTTCTGGTGTCACGGCGGCTGTCGCGTCTTCCAGCAAGAGATTGTCGAAACCGCGATCGGCTGCTTCGCGCATAGACGTATGCACGCAGCATTCAGTGGTTACGCCGACGAAGATGAGATTTTTAATGCCGCGGTGGCGTAGAATATGCTCCATTTCGGTAGCATAAAAACACCCACTACCGACCTTATCGATAATAACGTCTTCCGGATGCGGTCGTAGTTCTGGAATGATTTCGTGACCCGGTTCGCCTCGCGTCAATACTCTGCCTAAAGAAGTCGATTCACCTACGGCGGCCCCATTGTAAGCTAGACGGGTCCGATAGGCTTTCACGGCGGTCAAATCTGATCCGTTGGAGCGATGACCTTCGCGCGTGTAGATAATTGTCATCTTGTGTGCACGGGCAGCGTCAAGAATGCGGATAATGGGGGCGATAGGTTCACGCATGAGTGGTAAAGCGTCTGTAAAACTTGCGACCCATCCGCCTTCGGCACAGAAATCGAGTTGCATGTCGATGACGACAATTGCAGTTTCCGACGGTTTTAGCGTGCCCTGAAAGGGAAAGGGATAGCCCGTAGCTGGTACTTGCAGTGACATATCACGGGAACCTCTTTCTGAGTGTCTTACTGTCTTTGTTTCGATCCCGGAAAAATAAGTCGAGCGTACCATATCGCGAAGATGGAAAAATGGGATAGGCTCTATATTGTCACAGTATAATGACACAGGATCAGTATGGAATGGCAGATGAGTCTTCTCTCGTAGATCGACAGGCTGTGCAGCGTTTTGTAAAAAATATCGACTGGAACGCATTTTATCAGTTTCATCAAATTGTCGAGGCTGGCAGCATCAGTGCGGCAGCTAGACAGCTCAACGTTCATCAGCCGGGCCTGAGCCTCGCTCTCAAGCGGTTCGAGGAACAACTCGGCGTGAAATTGTGTCGACGGTCTCCTCAGGGAATTGAGGTAACACCAGCCGGCCGTGCTGTTTGGGAGCTTATAAATAACGCTTTTGATATCATTAGGATGGTACCGCACGCAGCTATACGTGCAGCCAACAAGGTCGATGGCACGTTGCGACTGGGCATGATTTCAAACATCGTCTCGCCTGCGCTGGATACGGCGCTATCGGTTTTCACACAGGCACATCCAGATGTAAAATTGAGTATCGATATCTTAACCTGGCAAGAAGTTCTGGATGCGGTAATTGCGGGTGACTGTGATATTGGTCTGACGTACGAAAGCGATTCAGTTCCTACGTTACATTATGAGCCAATTGTATGGGAGAGTCAGCAGCTTTATTGTGGCCGAAATCATCGATTGTTCGGGAAGACCGTTGGAAATCCAGCTTTATTGTCTCGACAACGATTTGTCTTGGCTCAAGGCGATGAACCAAAAGATGTCGAGCGATTTCGTCTGCATTACGCTTTGGGACGACATGTCGGAGCCCGAGCCGATGATCTAAGTGAGGCGATGAGGCTGATCCAGCTCGGTGTAGGAGTTGGTTTTCTACCGACCATTGTCGCCGACACTGCTGGCGATAAATTGTGGCCTCTTTTACCAGCGTCCTTATTACCAAGTTATTTTGTTTATATGATTAGTTTAGAGGTATCGCTACTCTCAACGCCGGCTCAGCTTTTTCACGAAGAAATGCGCCAGTCTATGCGAGAGTATACTACTTTTCGGTGAAGTCACTGCAGCAAGGTATAAGACAGCAATATTTCAAATGTGACATTTAGCCTATAAACGGGTTATCGAAAAAATATAATAATCGCGATTATTTCGCGGTTATTGATCTTTTTTAAAAGAATAAAATTCGTAACGAGATGATTCCAGTCCCGCAGTGAAATATGGACCGGCAAATCGGTACGTTCCGCGTGATGGAGCGGGTTCTGGCTTCTGCGGCGTCTGGAAGAGCGGGAGAGAGAGAAACAGGAAGCAGGATAAAGCAGGGAAGGGCGCGACCAGAAGCGTCCGTCCGCGTCAAGCGGTGGCGCCGCACCGCGCTTGCGCGCGCTTTACGGTGCCGGCGCAGGCGCCGCGCCTGACCCGGCCAGCCGCTCCCGGCCTGCGGGGAAGCATTCAGAGAGGAGAATGTTTCCATGGTATACGCGGCCTCATCCACACGTCCCCGTAGCGTTACCTTCCGCAGGCCCACACGCTGGATCTGCACATCCGAGCCGGTGCAGTGTCACCGTTGCGGGATGGAATGGGAGCATGGCGACCCGGCGCTGACACTTCCCTGCGCGGGCTGTGGCGCGGACGCGGGCGAGCCGTGCCAGCGCCGCTCGGGCGGCAATGAAACCGTGTGCATCAAACGGGATCGGGCCGCCGAGGCGGCCGGACTGCTGCGCCCGTGCGAGCGTCTGACATGGGACGGACGGCACACCAAGCCGCTGCGCCTGTCCGGCGTGCCTCTGCCGCACATGCTGCCGGTCCTGACCGGTGAGCCAGGAGCTGTGAGCGGATCGGATCTGGCGAGCTATGACCACATCATCGTCGCCTGTTCCTTCGGCAAGGATTCCCTGGCCTGCACGCTGCATCTTCTCGAATGCGGCGTGCCGCCCGAGCGTATCGAGTGGTGGCACCATCTGGTCGAAGACGAGGCCGACGTGTTCGACTGGCCGCACGTCACCGATTACGGCCGCCATCTCGCCGACGCTCTGGGCGTAAACCTGTATTTCTCGGCCCGTCAGGGCGGGATCGTGCGCGAGATGTTGCGCGAGGACGCGCCAACCGCGCCGGTCTGGTTCGACACGCCCGAGGGGCGCGTGACGATGGGCGGGCACGGCTCGCGCAACACGCGCCGCCGCTTTCCCCAGATGTCGGCGAACCTGTCGGTGCGCTGGTGCTCGCCCTACGCCAAGATCATGGTCGCCGACACGGCGCTGTGTAATCAGGCGCGGTTTCACCACGCACGCACACTGTTCGTGACTGGTGAGCGGGCCGCTGAATCCGCCAACCGCGCCCGCTATGCGGCCTTCGAGCCGCATCGCTCGGATCTGCGGGATGGACGCGCGCGGCGCCATGTCGATCACTACCGGCCGGTGCATGGCTGGAGCGAGGCCGAGGTGTGGGAGTGCCTGCACCGACACGGGGTGATCGCACCTCTGCCCTATCGGCTGGGTTTCGGTCGGCTGTCGTGCCTGACGTGCATTTTCATGTCGGCCAATCAGGCGGCGACGCTGCGCTACATGGATGGCCAACGCTTTGCCGGTTTGTGCGCGTGGGAGCGCGCGTTTGGCTGCACGATACGCCGCGATCGCGATCTCTGGGCGCTTGCCGATACGGGCGAGGTGTTTGCCCCGGTGCTGGCAAGGCCGGATCTGGTGCGTCGCGCGCTCTCGCGCCGCTGGCGCGGACCGGTGCTTTGCGCCCCCTCACACTGGCAGATGCCTGCGGGCGCGTTCGGCGAGAATGCCGGACCGGTGTGACAGTTTCTGACACACCTTGCATCGCCGCTGCCGATTTTTCGGAAAAACGCTGCACAGTCGCACGAACAGGGCGGAGTGTGTGGCGGTGATCTCTCACTACCACGCTCAAAGGAGCCTGTCATGTCCGATACCGCCACGGTCGTTTCTCTTCCGGTTGCCCGTCAGCCACGCAATGTGCGGCGCGTGCTCGATCTGAGCACGGCGCATCTGGATCGCGGCGACACGCTGGAGTTTGAGGAATACCTCGTCACCAAGGGCCAGAACGGCTCCATGCCCTGCCTGTCCGGCCCCTATGGCTGGCTCGTCTCGGTGCCCGACGAGCTGGAGAGTGTCCACGACGACGCCTCGCCGGGGCTCTACGCCATCCTTGCCTACGCCAAGGAGGCCGGATGTGACTGGGTGCTGTTCGAGCGCGACCGCGACATCGACGATCGGTTTCCCGTGCAGTGGCAGGACTGAGGGATAAGGAAAGAAGGGGGGAACCGGAGAATACGTTTTCAGACAAACTGGCCAAGGAGCCGCATACGTCTAGTTGGGATGCGCGGACAGTTTTTCAGTTTTAGGAACGCGATTCTGATAGGTCGGCTCTTGTGCGAATGCCAACTGTTCCTCCGATCGTCCTTTGGCTACGGGATATGGCAGAAAAATCCCGTTTTTTAACAATGTGGCGCTCTTCGTTGAGCGATCAGCCTCCTGTGATCCTCACTTCAATATCATCGACGAACAGGACAAAATATTTTTTGACGTTTGAATATGAGAATCAGTTGCATTAAAGGGCGGGGGCGAAGATCAGCCTAAGGATGTCAAATGGGTTTCCCCGTGCCCCGCAACGCCTTACTCTATATGCCTGTTGCCTGGTTCTTTTTAGGTGACGTTGCGCTGTGCGCCGATTTATCGCGAGATAGATCATCGCCCTCTCGCGCATCTGACGCGCATATTTCAAAAAAGACGGTTGAGCCGAATGTCTCTCATGTCCGGCATATAACGGTGCACGGACAGAATGTTTCAACAGTCGCATCATCAGCAACAAAAACCGATACGCCTCTGATTGAAACTGCACAGTCGGTGACCGTTATTACTCGCAAAGAAATGGACGTTCCGGGGGGTGCTCAATCTCAATCAGGCAATTCGATATGCCGCTGGGGTGACATCCGATTTGCGGGGAGGTGGCGTTGGCACTCGTTTTGATCAGTTCAAGCTTCGCGGCTTTAGCGTGCCGACATTTCTTGATGGCCTCAAACTCCAGTCTGGAACTGGCTACGCATCGCCACAGACGGATACATTCCGCCTCGACCGTGTTGAAATTCTCAAAGGCCCTTCATCGGCTCTCTATGGTCAGTCAAGTCCGGGCGGTCTTGTGGGGCTTTCAAGTAAGCTGCCTTTGAATCGGAAATTTTATGGGGATATTGCGACAACAGGAGGAAGCTTTGATCTCTACAGAGTCGATGCCGATGTTGGGGGATATGCCACAAAGGACGGCTTCGTGCGTTACCGTCTGTACGGCACGGTCAATGGTCAGCATAGTCAGTTAAAAAAGACTGGTAGTCGCCGGTTTTCAATCAGCCCTGCGTTCACATTTGGTGGGGACGGTCCCACGACACTGACGTTACTTGGGAATTATCAATATGATCCAGAGAATGGAACGTATGGTGGCGCCCCGCTTCTAGGTTCACTTCTACGCGCACCCTTCGGCCATCTTCCCCGTAACTTTTACGATGGAGATGCTTCTTTTGAGAAATATAATCGTCGTCAGGGCGCGATTACGTATATCTTTAATCAAAAAATCAATAGCGACTGGAATTTTTCCACACGTGGTCGTTATGACGACATAATGGTGGAAAATCGCAGCGCATATGATGCCGGATATTACACAAATGCCACGACACTTCCCCGCTATGCGTACAGTACGAACGAGCACGTACACAACCTAGCCTTTGATAGTGCCTTTAAAGGAAAAGTGCATACCGGCAGCGTGAAACATTCGCTCATGTTCGGCTTTGATTATATGCAGCAAAGCGCCTCGGAATACGGACTTTTCGGATCAGCACCCAGTATTGATGTCCTGCATCCGGACTATCACATGGCTAATCCCACCCTATCGCCGTGGGTCAATTACCAAACCAATTCGCATCAGATCGGCGTCTACGGGCAAGACGAAATTCACTGGAAGGGCCTCGTTATCACGGGGAGCCTGCGCAACGACTGGTATCGATCCGATCAACTGAACAGGAGCAGCGGGGCCACCACACGACAAAATCCATCGCAGATTACATGGCGTGCTTCGGGACTATATCACTTCAAGTTTGGCCTTTCGCCCTATATTTCCTATTCAACGTCTTTCGAGCCCCAATCCGGCCTTGTCTCGGGCAATGGCGGTGCGACCCTTCGCCAGGCGGATCCTTCTGTGGGGAAACAGCTTGAAGGCGGATTGAAATATCAGATCCCAAAAACCAGTTTGTTATTTACGGTCGCCGGGTTTCATATCGAACAGAACAACGTTCTCGTAGCATCAAGTAACGGAGCCTACAGCACTGAGAGTGGAAAAGTGCATTCGGATGGATTTGAATTTGAGGCGCATGCTCAACCATTTAAAAACTTCGACATCACGGCCTCAGTCAGTGTCCAGAAAGTGAAAGATGATTCGACGGGAAAGCCTCTTCTTCAGTCTGGGAAAGGGAATGCAGCCCTATTCGTTTTCTACACTCTTCCAGACGGGCCAGCAAAAGGTCTCGGATTTGGTGGCGGTATGCGTTATTCCGCAAAAACATACGGTGGCGAAAGTCCTTACGGAAAAGGCAGCGTCTGGGTGCCGCAATACGCCGTTTTCGACGGTTCCCTGCGTTATGACCTTTCTCAACTGTCTGAGTCTTTACGTGGCTGGAAAGTGTCCGCAAGCGTCAGAAATCTCTTCGACAAGAAATACATTGGGAACTGTTTGAGTTATGCGTCCTATGGCCAAGGATGGTGCTACTACGGAGAGCGCCGCAATGCTCAGGGCACAATCGCTTTTTCGTGGTGAGGCTCTATCAACAGTATTGTGCCGTGAATAAATGCTGTGTGCTTCTTCTAGTCCACAGAACGTGTGACAAAATGACCGCGATGAACACAAAATGGACGTCACATGTGTTACGTGTGGGCATTTAAAGAAGACAAAAATTAAAGAAAGAAAAGCGGGAGAAGGCCACACCAGGCCTTGCCGTCCAATGCAAAGCGTGGCTCCTCGCCGCGCTGCGCGCGCCTGCGGTGCCGACGCGATGCGTCGGCTTTGCATTGGCCGTCAACGCCCGGTTGCGCGGGAAGGGTCCAGAGAAAACAAGGGATCCGGCCATGTCCAAGCGCAGCTTTCCGATCACACGCAACGACGCGCGAGAAATCATCCTCGGCGTCATGGGCTTCATGCTCTTCATGGGGCTGGTCACGGTCCTGATTGTGGGACCGGGCTTTTTTCTCCCCGACATCGATGATCTCATCAGCCTCCTCTGAGGCGTCACCGCTTGTCTATTTTGGCCGCCCTTGAGGCGGTCTTTGTGTTTCAGGAGAGTTCCGATGCTGCGTCAGTATCATACCTCGCCCTTTCAGGGCGGGCACAATCCGCTGCGTGTCGGCACCGTCGCGCTGGGTTCGATCTTTCGCTTTCCAAGCCCTCGTTCCGGTCATCCTTGCCGCACGGTGCCGTGGATCGTTGAAGGGTTCTGCAATGGCACCCTGGCGGCCGCCGTGCGCAATCCGGTCACGGGCTTCTGGGAGGATCGTTATATCAGCGGGCGCTCGCATCTCGCTCTGGTGCGATGCCTTGCCAACGACAAGCGCTCACGGATTTCGGTGCGGATGCTGGCGCAGATGGAAGATGAGGGGATGGGTGGCGGTCGCTATCCCGATCTGCCCGACGTGACGCGCTTTCATAACTGGTATCGCAACCGGAGCCGGGCGGCATGAGCGCGGCCCCGATCCTGTGCGAGCGCTTGCGCTCGCCGCCTCTCGTGGCGGAGCAGTTCACGCCCACCAAATGGAGTAGCGCGGCTGAGAAAGCCCGGATCGGCAATGCCATCCTGCGCTTTCTCGCCCAGGGCATGCCGGCCGAGAAGTTCAACAAGGCGCTGTATGGGCGCGTGTCCCAGATGTGGAGCCATATTGCTCACTTCAATTCTCTGGGCTTCAGATCAGCATGGTTTGCAAGCGCGAAGACCCGCCATGCGTTCCTCAAACACATGGTGGATTACCCGTGCTGGGGCGATCCGGCCTTCACGTGGTCGGACGTCGAGCGCGAAATCGGCCAGCGGGTGCGCGAAAATCTTCTGGTCGAAGCCTGGGCGAAGCAGGCGCGCGACGAGGAAGAAGCCCATGAACGCGCCATGCTTGAGGTGTTGATGAAAAAGCACGGCGTCGCCGCCGGTGTTCCAGTCGTCAATCGGCCCGCGATGCAGCTGGGGCTGTTTTAGGCGACGCTCAGCGCACCGTGCCCGCGCAGCGCCTCACTGAGAAACGCAAGTGCAGCACGCGGATATTTGCGGATCTCGATCACCGCGCCGTCCGGCACGGCCAGACGGTAGGCGCCGTGTTCGCGCGCGCAACACGGCGCGCCTTCGAGAAACTTCACGCCTTTGCCGGTGCGCAGCGCCTGACGCGGGCCGAAGACGCCCGCGATATGGCGACCGCCGAGAAAGATGTCGGCGTTGAACTGTCGCCAGACGGGCGCGCGTATATCGCGCTCCTCGACCTGGACATGGACGTTGCACTGATCGGCCCAGGCTTCGGGCGTGCCGTCCACGCCGTAGAGCGTGCGGCAGATCCCGCGCACGTTGTGCTCCTGATCGGCGAGAAACGTCCAGCCGACAGCCTTGTCTTGCCAGCGGCCTTTGAAACGTCGGCATTGCGTGGCCAGCTCGGGATGGAAATCCGCAAGCAGACTCACGCGATCTTTCGAGACGGTGACAACGGCCATGTCCGTTTCTCCTGAAATACCCGGTGATTCTAGGAGAAATCCCTGATCTGTACAAGCGGATACACAGGGAAATGAAAAAGAAAAGCCGAAAAGCGAAGAGGAGAGCGCAGAAAAGACGCGATGCCGAACCGCCTGCCGGTCGTCGCGGTCTGACAGGGCCGTCGTCAGGCGCAATCCCCGGGCCTGCGGTCGCTCCGGCACCGTGAAGCCGCACGCGGCTTCCGCACCATGCCGGACCGAGGGAGTGCGCCTGCCGCCTGATGGCCCTGTCCGTCTGACCGCTACCGGCAGACGGTGCGGCATCGGGCCTCACCCTGTTGGAATAAACACAGGGAGACGGCCATGTCGGACGTCGTAAACCGGATCATCCTCGTGGGGCATATCACGTGCTCTCCCGCGTTTGAGACAGGGGCGAGCGGAGAGAAGGCCGCTGCGCGCTTCTGGCTTTGCACAACGTGGAACGGGACGGATCGTGAGCCTGCGCCGGGCGCTGACGCGCTTGGCTGGCATTACGTGGTCTGCACCAAACTTCACGCGCTCCGCGCCATCGAGAACCGCTGCAGAGTGGGTACGCGCGTCTATATCGAGGGCCGCGCGCGGGCGCGGGCAATCGTTGCGAATGGCCTGACGCGCGGTGTCGTCACGGATGTGACGATCGAACCTGAGAACTGTGACCTGGTCGTTCTCTGACACGCAAAAGAAGGGACCGCGCCCCGTGCGCGCTCCTCCCAATCCTGACTGGAGTAAAGATCATGATGTTATCCTCATCCTTTTCGGGTGCCCCGGTCGCGCGGCTGCAAGCCCGCGCCCTGGCCCGTCGTCTGGAAGGCGAAGCCCTGCATATCGAAGGCAACCTCGTGCTTCCCGAGATCTCCGATCGTGCGCGCGCCCGGCTGCGCCGCACGGCCCACGAGGTGCGCCGTCGCCGCTCGGCCAAACTGCTTGAAAGCAGTCTGCGCGAGCTGGCAGGGCGTGAGGTTCTCGTTGAGCGTACGCCGCGCCGGAGTATGCGGACATGAGTGCTCTTCTTCTGGGCTCACGCAGGACAGGACAGAAACTCTCTGGTATGATCGCCCATCTCATCAATCGAGGTGCCGTCATGACCAGACCTGCTGCCATCTCCGACGTTGAACGGGCACGCCGCGCCGAGGCAATCCGGCAGGCGACGGGAAGTGTCGAACTCGAAGGTTTCACAATCACGGATGAGGTGCGTGCCATCGACCGCCGCTTCATCGAAGGCGAGCTGAACGATGACGAATACCGGGAAGAAATCTTCAAACTCTGCCGCGCCGAATACGCCCGCCTCGCCGCAGAGCGGATCTCGTCTGTCTCTTGACGGTCTCCTCTCGAGGGTCCGGATCACCGAACTCGAACGTAAACCCCTCACAGGGTCGTTCGATCTCGATCATCTCAAGAGCACGCACGCCTACATCTTTCAGGATTTCGACCATTATCCGGGCGCTGTGCAGAAGGTCAGTCCGGGGCAGGTGCGTGGGGACAGCCGGATATGGATGAAACCCCGCACGCTTGAGGGCACGGACATCCAGTACGATGTGATGTATGCGACGCAGCACGTCGGTCAGAAGGCGGCCGAGGCCCTTGAGACCTTTCACCAGCTTGGTGGAATCAAGGAACTTGCGGGTCTCGACATCCGCGAAGCCGGAAACCGGCTGGCCGACCTCTACGCGGATCTCGACCATGCCCATGTTTTTGAAGAAGGCAACAGCCGGACGCTGCGCAGTTTCGTGCGGTCTGTAGCGCGTAAAGCGGGCTTCGATCTGGACTGGACGCGCACAGGAGTGACGCAGGAAAGTCGGAACGAGCTTTATGTCGCTCGCGACGTGGCCGTGATCGAGCGCGCTTTCCCCGGTATGACCGAGGCCCGTGCGCTCGAGGACGAGGGCATGGGCTATATGGCGTTCCAGACGCTCAAGCAGTTGCGCGAGCTTCAGGGAAAGCGCGATCTCGGGGCGATCATCTCCGCGGGTCTCACGCGGCTGGAGCCGACACCGCGCCCCGAACCTGCGCCACAGAGCGGTCAGAGCGTGTTCGGACGCATTGTGGACTCTTTCTTTCGCAAGCCCGCCGCGGACGCCCCGCAGGCGTCTTCTGGCGCGTCGCCTGAAAAAGCGCCGTCACCTGGGAGCCGGGAAGACCCCAAGCCGTCCGCGCCGACACCTTCGAGCCGCTCGCCCGGACCCGGTTTCTAGGACGACCGGAAAAAATCGCGCTCATAGGTGCGATTGCACGTTCAGTCGCACGGCACGCCCGCATGATGTGACCTCGTTTCCTGTGGGAGAGGTCTGTCATGGTGTGTTCTGTCCGGTTGCCGCTTCAACCACCCCCGCAGGCGGGGGTGGCACGGGGCCGGGGTCTGACCTCGCCGTCATGCGTCCAGGATGACATCCACGAGCCCGAGGTCTCAAGACAACCCTTCGGGCTCAGGAACGCACGCGGCGACAAGGCGTGGCTGCGTTCATCGCAGGGCTACGCCCCGCGCTGCCCGCATCCCCACCTCGCTTGCCTGCATTCCACCGGTCTTGACACCTCGGGCTCGTGGATGTCATCCTGGACGCATGACGGCGAGGTCAGACCCCGGCCCCGTGCCACCCCCGCCTGCGGGGGTGGTTGAAGCGGCAACCGGACAGAACACACCATGACAGACCTCTCCC
>NZ_JAHRDV010000169.1 GCF_019083805.1 Acetobacter estunensis | reverse complement strand
CCGTTTGCCTTCGGTTCCCTGCTCGGCCTCACCATAGGCGCGGCGGCGGCCTCCTCGAGCTATGAATCTGGTGATTATTATCAGGGATCCGGCACGACCGCGCAGCCTTATGGAGACTACAGTCAGGGATACACCCAGCCGATGCCAGCATCGGGCTATACGTCCTATCCGACGTATTCCTCTTATCCCACGAACGCGATGCCGCAGCAGAATGC
>NZ_JAHRDV010000016.1 GCF_019083805.1 Acetobacter estunensis | reverse complement strand
TTGGCGAAGCTGGTGAAGTGAGGGAGGCCGGCATTTTCTGGAGTGACGGCCGCAACGGTAGCCCGATGCACCAATACTGGGGATTTGCTGGCTGGCATGCGGATCAAATGGTGAGGGCGCTCGCGAGACGCACTTGTCTGAACGCATAACCTTCAAATGCATTCGACCGTGTTTCGTGCGATCAGAATGGTTGATGACACAGTGGGCTTCACATATTGCGCGAAGGATCCCGGGACTGTTTCTGACAGGCTCCTGTCTCGTCGGACTGTCTTTTGCGCAGCCTGTTCGTGCTGCCAATCCGGATGCCCTGTGGCACATCGTGCATGAGCGCTGTGCTTCTCAGGATATTGCTCATGGCCCGGGAGCCTGCGCGGTTCTCGATAGTCCTCATCGGGTTGCGGTTCTGAAAAGTATTGAGGGGCGATCGCAATATCTCCTGATTCCAACCGACCGTAATGCCGGGATGGAATCACCCGCCCTGCGCGATCCCGCGACGCCGGACTATTTTGCCCATGCTTGGGCGCAGGCTTTCCGTGTGGGTGAAGGGTATGGCGTTCGCTTGCCGCGTGAAGATGTCGCACTTGCCATCAATTCACAGGACGGTCGCTCCCAGAATCAGTTCCATATTCATGTGGAATGCATCAGGCCCGAAATAAAAGTCGCTCTCTATTATATGCGCGAAGCTGTTTCCTCACAGTGGGCGTTCCTTCCGGCTTTGCTGCGAGGTCATCCCTATCGTGCCATGCGTGTGAATGGCACGAACCTTGCCGGCGTGAAGCCCTTTCTTCGTCTCGCGCAATCCCTGCGTTATCCTGAGTCTGAAATGGGGCACCACACGCTTGCTGTTGTTCCTGAAATCTTTGATGACAATCAGCCCGGTTTCTTGATCCTCGATGGCGTGGCGGATCTTGCGCACAAAAACCGTGGCTCAGCCGAAGAATTGCAGGATCATAGCTGTGCTATTGTCGCGCTCGATCCTCTTGTCCGGCCAATAGGCAAGCCATCCAGTCAGTGACGATGTCGTAATGATTTTGATAAGGATTGACCAATTTCACGACACATAAAACGGGCTTTAAAGGAGATTGTTATTTGTAGGGACAGAAACGGTGTGATGATCGTTATCAGAAATATGTGGATCAGGACGCCGAGATGACATCGAGCCTCACAGTGGATGAGAGTATTACTGTGAGGCATCTCGAAGGGGTGGCGACGGCCATCATATCGGCGGCAGTCATGATGGTTTAAAAAGAGCGACATGAAACTTTATTCCGCCGCTGAAACGCAGCGCCTTCTGCCGTTTCCTGTCCTGCTTGATGCTTTGGAACGCACGGTGCTGGATTATGCGCAGGGGCGCATCATCTGTCCCGAGCGTGTGGTGACACAGGCTCCCGGCAGTTCAACGCTGCTGATGGCCATGCCTTGCGCAAGCTCAGACCTGCTTGTCACCAAACTGTTGACCATCTGCCCCGCTAATGCAGGCTCGGAGCGATCGGTCATTCAGGGACAGGTGACATGCGGGGATGCAGGCACGGGCGAACTGCTTTTCGGGTTGGACGGTCCCACCGTGACCATGCGGCGTACGGCGGCCATCAGCATGCTGAGCATCCGCATCTTCCGACGTGAACCTGTCCGGCGTGTGCTGCTCGTGGGTACAGGCGCGCAGGCCGTGGCGCATTGTGACGCGCTGGCAACGCTTTATCCGGGTGTTACGATTTTCATCAGAGCGCGCTCGCCCGAAAAAGCGCGCGGGTTCTGTCTCAGGCATGTCACGCCTGAATGCGACCTGCGGCCTGAAACCGGCGAGGAAGGACCGTTCGATGCGGTTATCACTGTCACGTCCAGTCGGGAGGTCATTTATGACGCTGCGCCTCATCCGGGCACACTCGTCATTGGAGTTGGGGCGTTTCGTCCAGACATGATTGAGGTTGGGCCAAAGATCGTTCAGGGAAGCAGCCTCTATGTGGACGATCCGCAAGGCGCTCCTTCGGAGGCAGGCGATCTCATTCAGGCGGATGTGGACTGGGCGAGCGTGAGATCGTTAGCTGATGCGCTGAAAGAACCGCCATCGGTGGATGAACCGGTGTTCTTCAAATCCGTGGGATGCGCGGCGTGGGATCTGGCGGCCTGTCGCGTCGTGGTGGAGCAGGAAGGCGCAGGCTGAAGAACGGCTTTCACAGGCCCGTGATGTTATTTCGATATTGAAACGTATTTCCGCTTCTGTATGGTGATCGGAAGATTGCCATGAGGAAGCGGACAGACGCAATGCGCATTGCCGGACTTCAGACGGCCGGAACACCGGGAAACATCGCGGCCAACCTTGCGGAACTCGACCGGGCGGCGGCCGATGCGCGTGCGCAGGGAGCGGACATCCTTGTCACGCCGGAACTGTTCGTCACAGGCTATGACATTGGCCCGCAGCTTTTTGATCTGGCGCGCATCGATGTGCTCGCTGCGGTGCGGCAGATGGCGGTCAACCATGGTCTCGCCATCCTCGTAGGGCTGGCCGAGAGCGCGGAAGAACTGGGACCACGCAAGCTCTATAACAGTGCGATCCTGATCGATGCCGATGGACGCGAATTGACGCGCTATCGCAAGCAGCATCTGTTCGGAGAACTGGATCGCGCATTCTTCGTGCCGGGGGATGCCCTGCCCGAGATCGTGTCGTTTCATGGTGTGAAGATCGCCACCATGATCTGTTACGACG
Source organism: Acetobacter estunensis (assembly GCF_019083805.1). GTDB lineage: Bacteria > Pseudomonadota > Alphaproteobacteria > Acetobacterales > Acetobacteraceae > Acetobacter > Acetobacter estunensis_A. The sequence continues at coordinate 68,939 of NZ_JAHRDV010000016.1, read as the reverse complement.
TGGAATTTCCTGAATATGTCCGCGCTGTTGCCCTTGGTGGGTGCGAGGCGCTTTTGGTGCCCACAGCGCAGATGGAGCCGTTCACCTTCGTGGCCCGGGAGGTCATACGCACCCGCGCGTGGGAGAATCAGATCTATGTTGCTTATATCGACCACGATGGTCGGGAAGGCAGTACGGTCTATGTCGGCAACAGTCAGATTGTGGCGCCTGACGCCACCGTCCTTGCCCGTATCGAGCATGGCAACGGATTGATTCTGGCCGATGTCGAGCCCGGCGCGGTGGCGCGGGCACAGACCGAAAATCCATATCTTCTGGACAGGCGGCCCGCGGCTTATCGCCGGCTTGCCGTCGAACCTGTGGGGAATGTCGCATGAAGGAAACCAGTAGCCCACTTACCCTGCCGGGTGAGGGACCATCCGCGCGTCTTTCGGGAAATCTGGGCGTGACGGAGATCATTTTCATGGTCGTGGCGGCTGCGGCGCCGCTGACCGTCATCAGCGGTAACGTGCCGCTGGCCATTGCACAGGGCAACGGCGCGCAGGCATGGACCGGCTTCGTGGCGGCCGCCATCGTGCTGCTGCTGTTCTCGGTCGGCTTCGTGACCATGGCGCCCTACATGAAGGATGCGGGAGCGTTCTTCTCCTATATCCGCGCGGGTCTCGGCGGTCGGGTCGGGCGGGGTAGCGCTTTTCTTGCGCTTCTGACGTACACGGCGATTCAGCTTGGTGTGTATGGTTTCTTCGGTTGGGCGGTGGACGATACCGTTCGGCAGTGGGGCGGTCCTCATCTGCCCTGGTGGGGTTATGCCGGGGGCGCACTCGCGTTGGTGGCGTTTCTGGGATACCGCCACATCGATCTCAGTTCGCGGCTGCTGGGGACGGCGCTGGTGTTGGAAATTGGTGTGGTGCTGGTCATGAACGCGGCCATTCTGATCCATCCATCGCCCGTCATGCCGCCGCCCAGCGCGACACCTCCGGTCACTGGACCGTTTGCCGTGGCTCTCCTTTTTGCCATTACGGGCTTCATCGGATTTGAGGCGACGGCCATTTTCCGTGACGAAGCACGCGATCCGGAACGCACCATTCCGCGTGCGACCTATGGCGCGGTCATCATTATCGGCGTGTTCTATGCCTTCTCCTGCTGGTGCATCATCATGGCATGGGGGCCGGATGCGGTGACGGGCGTGGCGCAGCGCTATCTGGCGGATGGCGGCAATATGGTGCTGGAGACGGCAGGCCGTTACGCCGGCAATGTGGTGAAGCAGATCATGGCGGTGCTGCTGCTGACCAGTCTGTTTGCCTGTGTGCTGTCTTTTCACAACATCATCGCGCGGTATCAGCTCGTGCTGGGACGCGAAGGGGTGCTGCCGAGCTTCCTTGCTCGCACGCACGACCATCATGAGTCGCCGCACGCCGCTTCGGTCGTGCAGACGCTCACGGCGCTCGTGCTGATGGTGCTTGCAGCATTGTCGGGGGCCGACCCGCTGGTGACGGTCTATGGTTCGATGGCGGGTATTTCCACGGTCGGCATCGTGCTGCTGATGATCCTGACCTCGTGCGCTGTGGTGGCATTTTTTCGTGCGCATCCGGCGCTTGTGAAAGGGCGTAAGTTCAAGACGGCCCTATTGCCTATGTTGACGACGTTTCTGATGGCGTTGGTGCTGTTCGTTATTTTGGAGAATTTCACCACGATCACCGGTTTGTCGCTTGTGATCAGTACATGTCTTGGCGCTCTGCCGTTTGTGGCGTTGGGACTTGGTATGTGCCGCGACATGTCGGTTGAGGGCATTCTGGAAGACGGAGTGGCGGTCAGATCCTGAATTGGGGAGTGTGGGGAGCCAGATGAAGTGGCTCCCCATTATTTTTATTCGGTGCACATCATCTATATTTGAATTTTATTCTGCTTGGTCATTTGGTTTCGTGATCGTATATAAATAAAATATTTGTATATATCCCATTTGATTTTCGATACTCTCAGTGGGGTAAGTTCAAAAAACAGACGGCCTTCTCATGCCCTCCACGTCCGACGTGCTCCGTCATCTCCCGATCGAAGGCATGACCTGTGCGTCCTGTGTTGGGCGTGTGGAAAAGGTGCTTCGACGTGTCGAAGGCGTGAAGGATGTAAGCGTTAACCTTGCAACCGAAAGTGCCGATGTGACGGCTGATGCGTCTGTCACTCGCCCGGCACTTGTTCGCGCCATTACAGCCGCAGGCTACGGAGTGCCTGCTCAGACGGTCGATCTTGCCATTGACGGCATGACCTGTGCCTCCTGCGTCGGCCGTGTGGAGAAAGTTCTGCGTGCTGTGCCGGGCGTGCAGGATGTTTCCGTCAATCTCGCAACCGAACAGGCCATTGTGACAGGACAGGCGGATGCCTCTGACCTGATCGCGGCAGTGGAGAGGGCTGGCTATGGTGCCCGGATTACAGAGGACGGAGGGCACGACATAGGCGAGGCAGCCGAACGTCGTCAGGCGGAAACCGCCTCTCTCACCCGCGCTTTTATCCTCGCGCTGGTCTTCACTCTTCCCGTTTTTCTGATGGAAATGGGCGGTCATATGATCCCCGGTTTTCATCACCTGCTGGACCACGTCATAGGCATGAGGATGAACTGGATCCTCCAGTTCATCCTGACTTCGATTGTTCTGTTCGTGCCCGGTTGGCGCTTCCTTCGCACAGGGTTCGTCGCTCTGGTGCATCTGGCGCCGGAAATGAATTCTCTTGTAGCCATCGGTTCGCTGGCAGCATGGGGATATTCGGTAATCGCCACGTTTGCACCCCGATTGCTGCCAGCGGGCGCCGTGCAGGTTTATTACGAAGCTGCCGCAGTTATTGTGACCCTCATCCTGTTGGGCCGACTTCTGGAAGCCCGCGCGAAGGGGCGCACATCGGACGCTATTCGCAAATTGGCGGGATTGCAGGCCCGTACAGCCGTGGTTCTTCGTAATGACACACCTGCCGAAGTGCCGGTTGGAGAGGTGAAAAGCGGCGATCTGGTTCTGATCCGGCCGGGAGAACGTATTCCCGTCGATGGAGTGGTGACGGAGGGCGAAAGTTACGTCGATCAGTCGATGATCACGGGCGAGCCTGTGCCGGTGACCCGTCATTCTGGGGAAAGTGTCGTCGGCGGAACCGTGAACCAGAACGGCACGTTGACCGTCAGGGCGACTTCAGTGGGGGAGGCGTCCACACTCGCGCAGATCATCCGTATGGTGCAGGACGCGCAGGCCTCGAAACTGCCGATTCAGGGATTGGTGGACCGCGTGACGATGTGGTTCGTGCCGGTCATTCTCCTCATCGCCGCTGTGACTTTCGTGATCTGGCTTGTCTTCGGGCCGACACCGGCACTGGGCGTCGCTCTGGTGCGGGCTGTCTCGGTGCTGATTGTTGCCTGCCCCTGCGCGATGGGACTGGCGACGCCCACCTCCGTGATGGTCGGCACAGGGCGCGGTGCGGAACTGGGCGTGCTGTTTCGTAAAGGAGAAGCGCTTCAGACGTTGAAGGACACAAAAATCGTGGCGTTCGACAAGACTGGAACGCTCACACAGGGGCACCCCGAACTGACGGATATGACTGTCGCGGAGGGTTTCGCGCGAGAGGAGGTTCTGCGTCTGGCCGCAGCTGTGGAAGCACGCTCCGAACACCCGATCGCACGAGCCATTGTGGCGGCAGCCGGAAACTCTGTGCAGCCAGATGTTTCGGCGTTTGAGAGTGTAACGGGCGGTGGCGTGCGGGCCTCTGTGGAAGGACGAACGGTTGCGGTGGGCGCGGATCGCTACATGCGCGCTCTCGGCCTGGATGTGGTGGCGTTTGCCTCTCAGGCCGCGCATCTGGGAGAACTGGGTCGCACGCCCCTTTATGTGGCTCTTGATGGGCGGCTGGCGGCCATTCTTGCCGTGGCCGATGCGTTGCGACCCACCACGGTTGCGACCATCACCCGTCTTCACGCCATGGGACTGCGGACAGCCATGGTGACGGGCGACAATGCGCACACCGCAAACGCCATCGCCCGTCAGGCCGGAATCGATACGGTGGTGGCCGAGGTGTTGCCTGCCGGTAAGGTGGAGGCCATTCGCAAACTGAAAGTGGCGGACGGCCTGCTGGCCTATGTGGGTGACGGCATCAACGACGCACCCGCTCTGGCGGAAGCGGATGTGGGGCTGGCAATGGGATCGGGCACCGACATTGCGATGGAGTCAGCGGATGTTGTGCTGATGTCCGGCAATCTGGAGGCTGTCTGCACGGCCATCGCGCTTTCCAGAGCGGTGATTGCCAATATCCGACAAAATCTGTTCTGGGCGTTTGCCTATAACACGGCGCTCGTTCCCTTGGCCGCGGGCGTGTTCGAGCCTCTGTTCGGCTGGCAGATGTCTCCCGTTTTTTCAGCGGGAGCGATGGCGTTTTCCAGCGTGTTTGTGGTGGGCAACGCGCTTCGGTTGCGACGGTTCTCGCCACGCTGACATGCGTATGTTCAGATGCCGGGCGTCAAACCCGTGGCGGCATCGTGCGTTGAGAGGCCGTCTTTACGCCTCGAACATCCTGATCTCTTTGCGAAAACGATCAGAAGGGCGATTATGTGCCTTCTGTTGTTCGGTGGCCTGCCCACCTTCCATAATTCGAAAGTCAGCATGAACACGACGTCTCATTGCACTTCCAGCCAATCTTCCGATGAGCAGGAAATGCGCCGTTCATTTCGTCCCGGCCGTGGCCCCTTTCAGTTCTGGGCGCAGGGTGTTCTTGTGGCGGTTGTGGCCGCGCTGGCGCTCTACACTCTGGGTCGATTTCGCGTCTCTCTTGTGTGGGGCGGCGTGCTGGCGATCGTCTGCTGGCCTCTTCTAGGATGGCTGCAACGGAAGTGGTCACCCCGCCATGCGGACATTGTTCTGCCTGCCATTATCGTTCTAGGCATTGCCCTGATTTTTGGTGTGCCGACAATGGTTATCGGCGGGATCGCTGCCAGTCAGGCGCGCGACGCGGCAGCGTGGGTGCGCGACATTCATGAGCATGGCCTGCCGGAGCCGGCGTGGCTTTCCTCGGTGCCATGGGGGCGGGCGCAGTTGGAACATTGGTGGCAGGCCAATCTGGCTGATCCGGCAGGTGTGCAGCAGCTTCTGCATCGTCTTCATCCGGGGCAGCCTCTGCGGACGATCGATCATGTCGGGCAGGGTGTAGCCAACACGCTGGTTCTGTTCGGTTTTACCCTGCTTGTGCTGTTCTTCTTCCTCAAAGCAGGTCCGACTGTCGTTCGGCATATGAACGTTGTGCTCTGGCGCCTGTTCGGTCCGCGGGGTGAATTGCTCCGTTCTCAGGTCGTGGGGGCCGTGCGTGGTGCCATGGCGGGGCTGGTGCTGGTGGGGCTGGGTGAGGGCGCGCTGATTACGGTGGCCTATATCATCGCGGGAGCGCCGCAAGCTCTGCTGCTTGGCGTGTTCACGGCTTTGATGTCCATGATTCCCATGCTCGGCGGCTTGGCTGTGGCGCTGGCTGTGGTGGTTATCCTTGTCAAAGGAACAGTGGGAGCCGCCGTTGGGGTGGGTGTGTTTGGCATGATTGTGCTGTTTCTTGCAGATCATTTTATTCGCCCTGTCCTGATCGGAGGATCAATTCGGTTGCCCTTCGTGTGGGTGCTGCTTGGGATCTTGGGCGGCCTTGAGGGCTGGGGGCTTTTGGGTCTGTTCATCGGGCCAGTGTTGATGGCGTTGGCACATCTGATGTGGCGGTTCGGCTCCATGAGCGCGGCGGGGGCGCATGCGTTGCCCGTTGAAAAATAAGGCGATGATTTCCCCGAAATGGCTGTCTGAAAGGAAAGTGAGGGAACGCAAAACTTTCGCTTATCGTTTTCCGTTCAATATGCCATGCGTGATCTGTCCAGAAGGAAAGAGACATCCATGAACGACGAAGAAGAAGTCATTGTCGGCTATCTGATCCAGCGCGAGTCCGAAGACGGTGAACTCGACTTCTGGAACCCGGAGACAAAGTGGTCGGATGATCCGAACGACGCTAAGCTCTATGAGAGCGAGGACGAAGCGGATGCGGACGCCACGGCGCTTCAGGCGCAGGGCGGCGGTGAGATCAGCGTGGCCGTCGTGATTGAAGATGACGGTGAAGACGAGGATGAGGAAGACGAAGAAGTCTGAATTTTCCCGCGTTACGAGTTTCCCAGCCCACGTTCTGCCTTCTGGTGGGGCGTGGGTTTTTTGTTTGTGGAAGAAAACTCACGGTGGTCGGACAAAAGCACCGATGAAGCACTATGTCGCATGGCAGACGGTGTGTGACCGAATGCTGCGGTCATCTTGTAACTCCGTCATTCCGATGGCGAAAAGCTGACCAAATGTTGATTTTGTTACATTTCGATATTTTTTGACTTGGTCTGAAAAGTTTGTAAACGAATTATTGACAATTGTTGCTGTCTGCGTTTTTTTACGTTTCGTCCATTTCATGTGACGGAGATAGAAAATGCGTGAATTAAACACAGCTGAAATCAACGAAGTTTCAGGTGGCTGCAGCTTTGGTGGCGGCTGGGTTGCGCCCGCTTGGGGCGGCTGCGGTGGTGGCGCGTCTTGGTCTTGGGGTGGCAGCTCGTGTAGCGGTTGGGCTCCCGCTCCGTCATGGCACACTGGCGGTTCCTGCGGTGGCAACACCACGCCGGTTGCCCCGATCCCGAGCACGGGCGGCTCCTGCCAGAATGAGTCGTTCCAGCAGATACTCAACGGGATCATCCATGGCTCGAACTACACGGGTGTGCCAGCGTGCAGCACCGCGACGTCCAGCTGCACGACAACGGCCTGATTTCTGAATTTTAGAAATCTGTAGAAGCCGCCCGGTTTATGCCGGGCGGTTTTTTTGTTGTGCGCTGTGCTTAGGCGTAGGAATCGACAGAATTCGCTGCGTCTGAGTCCGAGTCCGAAGAACTGGCGGTGCGCGGTGTGCCCTCGGTGGTCGTGGAGACCACATTGCCCTGTGCGTCCGTCACAGTGATGGTGAGGGTGCCATCGCTGTTCAGGGTCTGGGTCGTGGTGTCGGAAGAAGAGGAAGACGCCGAAGACGAGTCAGACGAAACCGAGGAAGATCCCGAAGACGTGTCACTGAACAGACTCGATACGGCACTCGTGCCGAGGGAGGAAATGGAAGACGACATGACGTTACTCCTTGCGTAAGAGGTACGCCGAATTGTTCGCTCTCATTTCCTAACTGATAGTGAAAATGCACGTAACAGAAAGAAATGCTCCGTAACAGGTGCTTTTCTCCTTTGGCTCTGCTCTTCCATGCCGTGATGATTAGCGGCCCAGCGCGGGCAACACCGTTTCCACAATGCTGCGGTCCAGCGCTTCGTATTCATGGTAGCGCAATGTACGGTAAAGTTCTTCCCGCGTCTGCATCCGCGGCACCATGGCCTGAGTGCTACCGTCGCGTTTGAGTGTGGCGTAAAGATCCGCCTGCGCTCTGTTGGCGACGCGCAGCGAACTGACGGGCCAGATGATCATCCTGTATCCCATGTTCTCAAACTCTTCGGCCGTGAAAAAGGGGGTGCGCCCAAACTCCGTCATATTGGCTAGCAGACGTACACCGGGCATCCTGCGTGCGAATTCGTGGAACATATCCGCGGTGGTCAGTGCTTCTGGAAAGATTGCATCTGCTCCGGCCGCCACATACCGTTTTGCCCGCGCCACGGCTCCGTCCATGCCTTCGCTAGCCACGGCGTCCGTACGAGCGACGATCACAATGTCACGGGCGGCGCGGCGGGCGGCGTCGACCTTCATGACCATCTCGTCCATGGAGGCCAGTTTCTTGTCATTGAGATGCCCGCATTTCTTGGGCAGTAACTGGTCTTCCAGATGCACGGCACCAGCGCCCGCTTCCTCAAATGCACGCACCATGTTCATGACATTGAGCGTTTCGCCATATCCTGTGTCACCATCGACCAGAATGGGAAGACCGGAAGCGCGGACGATCTGGCGGATAAAGAACGTCACTTCATTGATGGTGATGATCCCCAGATCCGGCAGGCCCATGCTCGCGGTCATGGCGGCACCGGAGAGATACAACGCTTCAAAACCCGCATCTTTCGCCTGAAGCGCGGCCTGCCCGTTATGTGCGCCCGGAAGCTGAAGAATACCGGATGCATCAAGAAGTTTGCGGAAGCGTATCCCTGCGGATTCACTCGGGTTTTCGGAACCGACCAGGTAGGTCATGCTGCCTTCTCCATATGTCCGCGTTTGCTGATGTGAATGAATGGACGGTCTTCCGGCCCGACATACTCTGCGGAAGGACGGATGATCTTGCCGTTTTCGCGCTGCTCGATGACATGGGCGCTCCAGCCCGCTGAACGCGCGATGACGAAGATCGGCGTGAACATGGCGGTCGGGATGCGCATCATGCTGTAGGAAACCGCGCTGAACCAATCGAGATTGGGAAACATCTTTTTGGTCTCGCGCATGACGTCCTCGATCCGCTCCGCCACGTTGTAAAGACGCATCGCGCCACTGCGTTTTGAAAGTTCGAAGGCGGTACGTTTGATGATCTCGTTGCGCGGATCGGCAACCGTGTAAACCGGATGACCGAAACCGATAATAACCTCACGGTTGTCAACGCGACGGCGGATATCGGCTTCCGCTTCATCCGGTGTGAGGTAACGCTGCTGAATTTCCAGTGCGACCTCGTTGGCGCCTCCATGTTTCGGTCCACGGAGAGCGCCGATGCCGCCGCATAATGCGGAGTAGATGTCCGAACCGGTGCCAGCGATTACCCGGCCTGCGAAGGTGGAGGCATTGAATTCATGCTCGGCATAGAGAATGAGCGAGACATGCATGGCCTTCACCCATTCTGCGGGTGGTATTTGGCCATGCAGGAGATGGAGGAAATGACCGCCGATGCTGTCATCATCGGTTTCGACTTCGATGCGGCGGCCATTGGTCGCGAAATGATACCAGTAAAGCAGGATCGATCCGAGCGAGGCGAGGCAGCGATCCGCGATCTCACGCGCACCGACGGGGTTTTGGTCGCGGCGTTCGGGCAGCACGCATCCCAAAACGGACAGGCCGCTGCGCATCACGTCCATGGGATGCGCGGCAGCCGGGATCTGTTCCAGCACGCGTTTGACCTGTTCGGGCAGCCCGCGCATGGAGTGAAGGTGCTCCTTGTAGGCGGCCAGTTCTGCGACGTCGGGCAGATGGCCGTGGATAAGCAGATGTGCGACTTCCTCATACTCGCAGTGTTCCGCAAGATCCTTGATATCATAGCCGCGGTAATGCAGGTCGTTGCCGCTGTGGCCGACTGTGCAGAGCGCCGTGGTTCCGGCCGCAACACCGGAGAGCGCTACGGATTTCTTGGGACGATTTTCGTGAGAGGTCTGCATCATGATGGCGGCTCCTCTTCTACTGCCCGTAAGCGAAGATTCCGATTTTTGGGTTTTTCTTCAGTTCGCCTGCAGGAAGGGTGATTTCGAGTTCACAGAGTTCTTTGGCGGACAATTCCGGCAGGCGTTGCGCCACTTCAAGAAAGCGGTCGGCCTCCTGCGGTGTGATGATGCCGTCCGTCAGCGTGCGGAACTTGCGGATGTAGTCCGGGCGCGTCCACGGGGTCGCGCCAAGAGGATGGGCATTGGCCACGGCCAGTTCATCGGAAATAATGGCGCCATCTTTCATGGTGATGGTGATGCGACCGCCGAAAGCCTTCACGTTCGGATCGGTGGAGTGATAGCGCTCCGTCCATTCGGGGCGTTCGATCGTGTGAATCTTCTGCCACAGGCTTACCGTGTCGGCGCGGTTTGCGCGTTCCGGTGCGTAGGAGTGAACGTGGTGCCACGCACCATCCTGCAGGGCGACCGCCACGATATACATGATCGAATGATCCAGTGTTTCGCGGGAGGCTTTTGGATCGAACTTCTGCGGATCGTTGGAACCGGTGCCGATGACGTAATGCGTGTGATGACTAGTCTCGATCAAAACGTCCTTTACATCGTCCCAGTTTTTCACCTGCTTACCCAGTCGGAAAGCCAGGTCGATCAAGGCCTGACTCTGATATTCCGCCGAATGTTCCTTGGTGTAGCTGTCGAGGATCGCGCGCTTGGCTTCACCCTTCTCGGGCATCCGGACGATGTAATGGGCGTCCTTGCCGTCGAGCATCCACGCGATGAAACCGTCCTCGCCTTCATAGATCGGGCTTGGCGAGGTCTCGCCCAGCATGGCGCGGTCCACGGCTTCCACGGCCATCTTGCCAGCGTGGGAAGGGGCATAGGCTTTCCATGAAGAAATCTCGCCCTTGCGGCTTTGACGGGTGGCGGTGGTGACATGCAGCGCGTGCTGGATGGACTGATAAATTGTCTCGGTCGGCAGATCGAGTAGCGTGCCGATGCCAGCGGCCACCGAGGGGCCGAGATGCGCCACATGGTCGATTTTGTGCGCATGAAGGCAGATGCCGCGCACAAGATCGATCTGGATCTCATAGCCCGTGGCAATGCCGCGGATCAGATCGCGGCCGGAGCGCTGGCATTGCTGCGCCACAGCAAGGATGCCGGGAATATTGTCACCAGGATGCGAATATTCTGCAGCCAGAAATGTGTCGTGGAAATCCAATTCGCGCACGGCTGTGCCATTGGCCCACGCTGCCCATTCGGCATGCACGCGAATGTCCGGACCAGCGCCGAAAAGGGTGGCGCCACCGGGACGCGCATGCGCCTGCGCTTCTGCCCGGGCGCTCATGACGGAATGACGGTTTACGGAGGCGATGGCGACAGAGGCGTTGTCGATCACGCGGTTGACGATCATATCGCTGACGGCAGGCTCGATCTCGACCGGATCGGCGGCCACCTCGGCAATATGCCACGCGAGTTGCTGTTCGCGAGGGAGGCGGTCCTTTTCGGGATGAACCGCGATGTCGTATGTATGCATGGGATGTTCCCGTTCCTTGCTGACAGGAAGAGCGTGGCGGATTGCGTAGGCTGCGCGCTATGCACATGCGGTGAATTCGGGCAATGGGTAAGACAGATCTTGCGAAGGATGCGAATATGACGGCTCGCCGGACGAAGATTTTCGCGGGATCGAAAATACGTGAATTGCGCGGCCGCATTCGGAAAACCCAACAGGCCATGGCGGCCGAACTTGGACTCTCTGCGAGCTATCTCAATCAGATCGAGAACGATCAGCGTCCCGTTCCACCCCCACTGATGGCAAAACTTTGCACGCTCTTCGGGGTGTCGGAGGCCTATTTCGGTGACAGCGATGAAATCCGGCAGATGCAGGGTCTGCGCGAGATCCTCGGCGATCCGCTTTTCAAATCGGCTTCACTTCGTCCAGCGGAACTTCAGACAGCGGTGAAAGGTGCGCCTGCGCTGGTGGATCGCTTCGTGACGCTCTACCGCGCCTATCGCACATTGGCTGAGCGCGGCGCATCTGAGAGCCTGCATCCGGTCGCAGGAGAAGGGCTGGCCGCTCCACAGGTGGATACGGCTGGCGCACGCGTGGCTTCAGGCTCTGCGATGGATGTGGTGGGGCCTTATGACGCCGTGGGTGACTGGGTGCAGCGCGAGCGCAACTATTTCGATGAGATCGATCGCGCGGCGGAAGACCTGCATGAGAGGGAAGGTTTTTCGGACGGGATGCTGTCGGTCAATCTGGCGCGCTATCTTCAGGACCATCATGGCATCCGCGTCGTAATCGACAATGAACTCGACAGCCGCGCGATGTTGTGGCGTTTCGACAAGCGTGGACGGCGGCTTCTGTTGTCGGATGGTGTGCCGTCGGAAAGCAGCGTGTTCTGGATGGCGCAGGTCATTGGGCGTCTGGGGTATGGCAAACTGCTCGATCGCGTGGTGCGGCGCTCCGGCCTGTCCACGGAAGATGCGCGTGATCTGGCGCGGGTGGGCATGAGCAACTATTTCGCGGGCGCGCTGCTGCTACCTTATCGGCGCTTTCGTGATGCTACGCGGTTTAGACGGCATGATCTCGATCAGTTGCAACGACAGTTCGGCGTGAGTTTCGAGCAGGTCTGTCATCGCCTCTCCACGCTTCAGCGGCCGGGAGAGGAAGGTATTCCCTTCTATTTTATCAAAACGGATATCGCGGGAAATATTCTTAAAGGATATAGCGCGACGCGATTCAATCTGCCACGGTTTGGTGGATTGTGTTCGTTGTGGAATGTCTTCCGCGCCTTTGCCACGCCGGGCGAGTTGCAGGTGCAGGTGTCGCGTAACACGGATGACGCCGTGTTTCTCAACGTGGCGCGAACGGTCGGACATGCCGGGGTGTCATATTTCGACCGTCCGCGTCGGGTGGCTGTGGTACTGGGCTGCTCCATCGCACACGCTTCGGAGCTGGTTTACGCCGCCGGATTGGATCTGTCGGACGAGCGCACCATCATTCCGATTGGGCCGGGGTGCCGCGCCTGTATCCGCACAGAATGCCGTCATCGCGCCATTCCGGCATCCGGGTTCCAGATCGATGCAGGTGGGGAGGAGAGGGGCGTACTACCCTACCACATGGTGCCGATGGATGAGGCACCTATCCTTTAATGTGGCCTGATAAATCAAGATAATTTCTTGAAAGATTGTGTAAGATGAAGTCCTTTTTTCTGATTGTTGTGACGGTTCTTCTGAGCGGTGTGGTTTCTTTTCTTGTTTCATCAGCCAATCTCCCGACGTCATCGATCTCCAGATTGGTTTTTGGAGAAAAGATAAATCCGCAAGACAATATGCCGCATGTTTCCCTGTCGCTTGCAACATCAGATGGCCGCAATCTGAAGACATCCTTTGAAAAAACATCCACGCTGGTCTCAGTGCGGGATTATGCGCCTCAGCACATGGTGGGGGAAGCGTCCGATTTCACTCTGGACCGGCAGGTGAAAGCGGGAGCCAATAGTGTGTTTCTTATCGAAAACAGTTTGATCCATCAGGGTGAACATGTGGTCGGTGAAAACATTCCTCAGGATACAGTCGTTACATCCATTGAAAGCTCTCATCCGGTTTCGAAGGATTTTACATTATCCAAAACAACCTTGATGACAGCTGATGAAAATCCTTACGCTCCGTCCAACGGAGGCATGAGCACGCTTCTTATCGTCAATGAAAATGCACTCGTTCCTATGGGAGCGGATGTCGCGGGCATTGGTATTCCGGCGCATACGCATGTAATCAAAACGGACGGAAACAGAATCTATATCGATAATGATGTAACGCAGACGCTGACGTCTGGTGTGAATATAAAAATATCATGGAAATCCATGAAGGTTTCTCTCTCCGGATCTGTGTCATCAGACATCAATGTGGGTGCCTTTATCGGATTTTACACCCAAGACGATGCTGATGTTTTCCAGCGTGCCGTCAATGCCATGAATGATGGCAAAGGCGGCAATGTGTATGTTCCGGGTGGCGTTTATTATCTTGGGCATATGGTGGTGACACGCCCCAGATCGTCTTTTGTCGTGGCTTCGAGCGTGCAGTTCATTCATGGCTCCGCATCCATAGATTCCGATAATGGCGGATCTCCCTATTCGCAGTACAACCTCTACAGTTCGGCTCATACCCAGCAGCCGGTCGTGATGAATATTTCGCAGAATATTTATAAGACCAATGTTCCAAGTATTCAGGGACAGGCGTTGAGCATCACGCAGATGAACTCGAACTGTGTGCATGATCTTGATGTATGGGGATGTGGAGAACTGGGAGAAGAGATTCACCAGAGTGCTGCCGCCAACGTTCGGCGTGGGCAGTTATGGGCCTATCACAGTACGGCTTACGCATCCGTCGGACAGCTTCTGCACTGGACGGGAGCGGAGCTTGAGTATGAGAACAATTCCGGCTGGTACGGGGCGTTTTCGGGCAATCCGCTTTTGCCCGGCCAGAATGGTCTGCACATCGATGACATAGGCGATACGCCCAATACCAATGCCCTTGAACCAGCAGGGGCGTGGCATGTGGGTGTAGCGTGCGATGGTAATATCATGGACTGGTGTGTGGAGATGGGGGCCGGCCGAAACTCGAACCAGCAGGGCCTGCCAAGCGCCGGAATTGACTCCGCCGGCAGAGTATTTGGCAACAGATTCATAGCCTCGGTTCCCGGTCCCGACACGTTCGACAGTATCGGTGTGGTCACAGCCGAGACACGCTACGCCCAGATGGCGAGTGACGGTGCGGTTTCGGGACAGATCTTCAATGCTGGGACACTCGAAAACATCACAGCCGGCGTGTCGTCTGTCGATATTGTGGATGGCGGCATGTTCAATGCACCCGTTTCACTGGTTGTGGGCGCCCCTCCAGTGTCCGGCGTGCAGGCTGCCCTTTCTGTCGATACTTATGCCTTGAGAGCTGTTCAGGGTGGGATTGCGATAAACGCAACGACGCGCGGGAACGCACCCGATGGGGTTGAGTCGGGAATGGTCTTTGATCTGCCCGGAGGAGAATGCAGGGTTCAGCCGCAGGTGGTGTATGACGGTGCGCGTTTCGCTATCCGCCAAGGAGGGGAATGTGCGCGATTGCCAGATGCCACGATCCCGCTTGGGATGGAGCGCACACGCCTCACGCTGCGCTATGTTTCTGGCGGCTCAGGAAAGCCACAGACTCTGCCAATCATCGAACCGTTATATGGGGTGAGGACGGTTTCCGTGCGTGAGTCCGGAGCCGGATACAACATTGCTCCGGGCGTTCTGGCGATTACGGATCATGTGGACAATAAATGGCGGGGGATCATTTACACGCCGGTAAAAATGAACGTGCATTTGAATGCTCATCCACGCGCCAACGCCATTCATGTTGGATCAAGCCTTATGAGCAGTGAACTGCCTCTACGCTGCTCTCCGGGAGATCTGGTTTATGTTCCTGACGGGCGAAATGCCGGAGAGAGTTCCGGCACAGGTGCCCTTGCGTATTGCAACAATCGCAACGTCTGGATGGTGAATGGCCAGCCTGTCCGGCATTGAAGGAAGCGTGTTGTTCCTTCAATCCTGATTGGCGATATGCGGGTTTTTGGACAGAGCCGTGCCATGCAGGGCGAGGTAACGTGTCACGATCTTCTGGCGGATCCAGTTCACCAGCCCTGAAAGCGTGACAATGGTCACCCCCACGATCTCCCAGATATCGAGGGGTTGCCGGAACAGGGTGTAACTGAGCGCCACGCCCCAGATCATCTGGCTGTATTGTGGCAGAGCCACGCGGTTGGCTGGGGCACTGGCGGTGGCCATCATCAGCAGAAGCTGGCCGAGAGCCGCAAGGAAGCCATAGCCAAAGAGATACGCCCAATCCACGCCCTGCGGCATGGTGGCCCCATGAGCCATGAGAATGCCGTTACCGATCAGTGGGCCGAACAGGCTGGAGCCGAAGAGGGAGAGGCGAGGCGTGTTGTTGCCTGCAAGACGGTAGGCGATCACGCCAACAGCATTGGCCACGGCGGCAACCAGAGCGCAGAGATGCCCAAATCCGAGAGCGCGAAATCCGGGTCTGAGCACGATCAGCACGCCAATGAAGCCCAGCGCGACCGAAAGCCATGCCCAGCCGTTGACCTTCTCACGCAGGAACGTCACCGAGAGAATGGTGACGAAGAACGGCATGAGGAACATCAGCGACAGGGCTTCGGGCATGGACAGCAGCATGAAGGCTTCCACGCTCGAGGCTGTGGCGAGGAACACGGCCAGCGCGCGAACACACCACATCCCGAAATGGGGCGTGTGCACCATATCGGCCCATGATTCATGCTTGAGCTTGATGAAGGGCAGAATCAGGAAGCCAAACACGCCACCGGAAAAGGCCACTTCAAACGGATCGAGACGTCCAGCCAGCAGCTTGGAGAAGGCGTCGCTTATGGAAAAGGACGCATAGGCCAGAAAGGCCTGCAGCATTCCCGACATGGCATTGGTGTACATGACCCGTTCCGTTCTGTTCCGGGGCGGCGGATAGTGCCCGATGCCCTGTAAGAATGACTGCCCCGCTTACTCCTGCTCGATGGTAGGAGAGAAGCCGTTTCCATTTCCATGTCGTGCAAAGCAGCCTTGCGGCGTCCCGATAGGGAGGAATGCTCCGGGCGACCAGCGGAAATCACGCTTGCGTGTGCATTGAGTGGGCATGTGTTGCAGCAAAAGAACACTTCGTTTCCGATAGGTTACATTCCCGATCACGTTCACGGGAAAGGAAATGCGAAATCCTTGCTCGGTTTTCGCCCGTTTCCCTACGGTGAGCGCGCCTTGGCGTAAATCGCCGGTGTGGACGCTGACAAAGGGAAAGAGCTTTCTGTGGATCAAAGGAAGACCGTTCCCCGACTAACGCGGGCTTCATCGCAATATCGCCGCGCCAGTGTGGCGCTTTTCCTCGCAGGATTTGCCACCTTTTCACTTCTTTACTGCGTGCAGCCGTTGCTTCCCGTCTTCGCAAGAGATTTTGGGGTCTCCCCGGCTTCCAGTTCGTTGCCTCTTTCATGTTCCACGTTTGCGCTTGCCGTGGCCATCGTGCTGGCGGCGATCCTGTCCGAGCGGGCAGGGCGACGGGAGCTAATGTTTGCGTCCCTGCTCGCGTCCTCGTTGCTCAATATTGCCTGTGCAGCCGCTCCCACATGGTCCTTTTTGCTTGGCCTGCGATTGCTGGAAGGCTTCACCCTTGGTGGTGTGCCGGCAGTCGCCATGACGTGGCTGGCAGAAGAAGTTGAGCCTGCCGAGCTTGGGCTGGCGATGGGGCTTTATGTGGCGGGCACGGCCTTCGGCGGCATGGTCGGCCGCGTGGGGGCCGGTGTGCTGGCGGAGCACTACGGTTGGCGGGGTGCCTTGGGGAGTGTGGGACTGCTCGATGTGGCTGCCGCTGCAGGTTTTGTGCGCCTTCTGCCGCTTTCACAGCATTTCGCGCCCCGCCGGAATCTCGGAGCGGCCTATCACCTGAAAGCGTGGCGCGGTCATATGGGCACTGCGGAACTCAGGACAATCTATTCGATCGGCGCTCTGGTGATGGGCTGTTTCATGGCTATCTTCAATTATGCGGGTTACCGCCTGATGAGGCCGCCTTACGGTTTTACCCAGACACAGCAGGGCTACCTGTTTCTGGTCTATGTTTTCGGCATTGGCGCCTCGTCTTTCGCAGGGTTTCTGGTGGACCGGATGGGACGTGGCAAAGTGCTGGTCGCAGGCATCGTCACGATGACGCTTGGTGTGTTGTTGAGTGTGTTTGCCCAGATCGGATTCATCGTGGCGGGTGTGGCGTTGGTGACCATCGGCTTTTTTGCGGCCCACGCCGTGGCCAGTTCATGGGTAGGACGACTGGCGCGTACGGACCGGGGGCACGCGACCTCACTTTATCTGCTGTCCTATTACCTTGGCGGCACAATTGCCGGAACGATGGGCGGGTGGTTCTGGAGCCATGATGGCTGGAACGGTGTTGCGGGATTCAGTCTGCTGCTGATGGCGGCGGCCCTCGGTGCCGCCGGGTGGATGCTGAGTCGTGAAAAGCAAACTATGTCGCTTGCCCCCGAAGCCGCCGAGTGATGCTCCGCAAAGTCCTATGCTGCCGCGATGTCCGTGAGCAGCACGACGCCGTTCTCTTCCGCAATAACGATCAGATTGTCCTCGTCTTCTACTGCGGCTCCGTCACCCGGTATGAGCACCTCATTCCCGATGCGCATCTGTCCTGACACTACGACCAGATAAAGATCGCGCCCTCTGCTTGTCTGGTAAGCCGCTCCCTCACCAGTCGGGATCGTGGCCTGAAGAAAACGCGCCCGGGCGCGGAGCACGGCGGGGCTTCCATCTTCCACCACTGTCTTGTCCTCAGGGTCATCCTCAGGGAAACCGGAGGCGAGGATGTGGAAGCCTCCATCCGCCTGAGTCGGATCAGCGGCACGGACGGTCTGCAGCGGCGTGTCGCCTTCCGTATCGTTCATGAGCCAGAACTGAAAGAACTCGGCTCCCTCTTTGTCCGCCGTCCATTGTAGGTAAGTGCAGCCGGTTCCGGTGCTGGCAAGATGCAGATCACCCGCGGACAGATTTTCATGGGGAAACTCATCAATCTGCACGTGCAGGCTACCACGTTTCACCCAGGTCAGGATGTCCACATTGGTTTCCGGCCCAAGGCGACAGGTTGCACTCGACATGAGAGTGGCCTGATTAACCACGCGCAGGCGTCCTTCATGTACATGCGTGGCGTCCTGCCAGTCCGCAAAAGCGAAGTGGCAGTGAAAAGTGACGCCTCCATCATGGGCAATGCCAAGTGTATCGGCGCGGCGGACGGTGATCATGCGTGGCTTCCATGATGGGTGCGGACAGGATAGGCGGTCTCCCAACCGCCCCCGAGCGCACGATAGAGATGGGTAACGGACTCTGCCACACGGGCCGTTGAGGCAACCAATGTGCTCTGGGAGTTCAGCAGCGCGTTCTGCAAAGTCAGCACGTTCAGGAAGTCAGCCGAGCCTTGCACATATTGCGCCTTGGCCGTCTCCACCGCGATCTCGTTTTCATGCACGGCCTCGGCCAGACGGTCACGCTCGTTCTGAGCGGCGGTGAACGCGGCCATCGCGTCGTCGATTTCTTCCCATGCCTTGAGCACGGTGCGCTGAAACACGGTTGCGGCTTCCTGCTGCTGGGCCTTGCGCAGATGAAGTTGGCCGGTCAGGCGCCCGCCCTCGAAAAGAGGCAAGGTGGCTGTCGGACCGAAGCCATATTGCCGCGAGGCCCATGAGCCGAGGCCACTGAACTGAAGCGCCTGCACGTCCAGACTGCCCGAGAGCGTGATGCGCGGGAAGAAGTCTGCAATCGCCACGCCGATGCTGGCAGTTGCGGCATGAAGGCGCTCGACCGCCATGCGGACATCGGGGCGGCGTTCAGCCAGTTGGGAGGGCAGACCCACCGGAATGTCGGTCGGAACGGGTGGCACAGCGGCCGGTGTGCCAAGACGCGCATCCAGTTCGCCCGGTTGGCGGGCGATGAGAAAGCTCAATGCGTTGAGAAGATGGATTTCCTCGCTTTTGAGCGGCGAAAGGCGGGATTCGAACCCATGCAACTGCCCGGTCGCTTCCGCGACATCCAGTCGCGTGGCCGCTCCTTGCTCGAAGCGCAGGGTGGTGAGCTTCACACTGTTTCGCGCAATGTCGATGTTGTGGTTGAGGATACCGATCTGCGACTGCGTGGCGCGTAGATCGATGTAGTCCTGCGCCGTTTCGGCCATGAGAGAGACAAGGATACCGCGCCGCATCTCCTCCGTGCCGCGCATGGCGGCATTGGCCGCCTCCACCTGCCGGCGCACATGCCCCCACAGATCCACTTCCCATGAAGCGCTCATGCCGTATTGCGGCAGATTGAAAGAGGGGTTGCCCACGCTGCCCGGCAGCGCGGCCGGTCCGAAGCCCTGCGTGCCACTGGCGATATTGCCCGCCATCTCCTGTTCCATGGTGCCCATCAGGCCAAGGATGCCGTTGGTGCTGGCGCGCTCGCGGGCATAGGAGGCGTTGGCTTCCATGTGCGGGAACTGCGCGGCACTGGCGATACGCCGTTCCGCCGTGCTTTCCGCCAGACGGAAGGTGGCTGCCCGCAGGTCGAGGTTGGACGCTGCGACCTCGGTTTCCAGTTCCGTCAGCATCGGGTCGTTGAAGATTTTCCACCACGCCGGGTCGGCGGCGGCCGTGGTGATGCGGCTTTCGGCGGCGGGAAGTGGGTCACGCCATGCAGCGGGAGCCTGTGCTTTCGGCTTGTGAAAATCCGGTCCCACCGTGCATCCGGCGAGGGCGGCCAGAGAAAGAGGCAAAAGGAGCGCGCGCTTCATGACGTCACTGCCAGATATAACGGGCGTCATTGGCGTGCGGTCCTTCCGGCTTTGAGGCCGTGTCGATGTTCACTTCCACGGACATGCCCACGCGCACTTTGGCGGCGAGAGGCTGGTCTGGGTCGAAGGTCAGCTTGACCGGAATACGCTGCACGACCTTGGTGAAATTGCCGGTCGCGTTGTCGGGCTGGATCGGGGCGAAGGCCACACCGGTCGCGGGGGCGAGCGAGTCCACATGCGCTTTCAGCGGATGGTTGGGGAAAGTGTCCACCCAGATGGTCGCGCGCTGCCCTGTCTGGACCTTGGTGAGCTGCGTTTCCTGAAAATTACCCAGAACATAGGCCGCCTGCGTCGGCACGACGGCAAGGATTCCAGTGCCCGGATGCACGTAATTGCCCACACGCACGCCACGCTCGCCCACGATGCCGTCGATGGGCGCCGGAATGGTGCAGTAGGACAGGTTCAGTTCGGCCTGCTTTTCGTCGCCTTGGGCCCGCAGCAATACGCCACGCGCGCGTTGGAGCTGGGCTTTCAATATAGCGACCTGACGGATAGCGGCGTCCACGGCGGCCTGATCGCGAGCGATGGCGGCCTGTGCTTCTTTTTCCTGTGCTTCCGAGTGCTGTTTCTGCTCAATGGTGCCAGCCCCGCCGGAGGACAGGTTGCGGTAACGGGTGGCGTTCTGGCGGGCGAACATCAGTTCGGCCTGATCGGACAGCACGGCGGCACGGGCCTCCGCAATCATGGAATCCTGACGGGCCAGTTCGGCTTCCAGATTGGCGACATCGCCCTGCGCCGCCAACACATTGCCTTTCGCGACCTCAAGTGCGGCGCGGTAATCATCGTCCTCAATATGGGCAAGCTCTTCACCTGCATGAACCTGCTCGTTGTCCTGCGCGATCACGCGGTCGATGCGGCCGGACACCTTGGGGGCGACGGTGGGGAAGTCAGCGGTGACATAGGCATCGTTGGTGTATTGATTGACACCATCCCCGTTGACGAGGCGCGTGCCTCCCCATGCGAAAAGGACCAACACGGCGGCGGCGCATCCGGCGTAGAGAAGGGGTTTCTTGTAGATCATCGGGAGCGTTCCGGGTTCAGCGGGCAGGCGTGGTGGGAGAGGGCGCTTGGGGTGGATAGACCCGGTGCGGCAGGATGAGATTCATGACAGCGTAGCCAAGGCAGACCCAGATCAGCAGGTAGTAGATGTCGTTGAGCGCCAGCACGAGGGACTGCTCGTGGACATAGGTGTGGAACACCTGCAGCGAATTGCGCGCGACATGGGCGCTGTCAGGCGACGTTGCGGAAAGCTGCTGGTTGATCGGGTCGCCCATGCCGGCAAGGGCAAGCTGATGCGTGCCGTGGTGATCGAGCAGCATGGTGGAGTGATACTGCTCGCGACGCCGGGTCAGGGCCGAGAACAGGGCGAAGGCGACGGCATTGGCCAGTCCCTTGAGCATGTTCACCATGCCTGAGATGAACGGACCGTCGGCCGGACCCATGGCCATTGTTGCCAGCATGAGCGTGGGGATGACGGTCATGGGTTGCCCGAAGACCTGCAGGATCTGGAGCGGATAGAAATTGTCGCGTACCCAGTCCACGGTCAGCCATGTGCCGAGCCATGCGGAGGCGGCCAGACACAGCATTCCGCCAGCCAGCACGAAGCGGCAGTCCACGCGTCGCGAGTTGCAGATGGCGGCAATCAGGGGAAGCATGATGAGCTGCGGCAGCGCTACCACCAGCGACACGGGAGCCGCTTGAATGGGGCGGTAGCCACGCACGCCTTCGAGATAGGTGGCGGGAATATCGCCCATCATCGCGCAGATGGCGAGGATGCCCACAAGCGACAGCAGGGACGCTTGAATGTTGCGCGACCGCCAGTACTGGATGCGGAAATACGGGCTTGGGTGAAACGCCTCGTTGATGACGAAGACGATGAACGCAGCCCCTCCCCAAAAGGCGAGGTCCGTGATGACGGGGGAGCGGAACCAGTCCAGCCGGTCTCCCTGATACAGCACGATCACGAGCGAGCAGATGGCGGGCAGACCCACGAGAATACCCAGCCAGTTGAACTTCTCGAAGCGCTCGAAATGCATCGGATCGCGCGGCAGGCCGTACGCCATCATCGCAATGGCGAGGGCCGCCGTGGGGATGATTTCCCAGTAAAGCCAGTGCCAGCCGACATGCTCGAACCAGAACGCTTCCAGCGGCAGGCCGAGATTGGGGCCGAAAGTCGCGCTCATGGCGTAGCCACCAATGCCGAACACGCGGATCTGGGGCGGCAGATATTTCAGCATGACCGTCATCAGCACGGGCGGAAGGCAGCCTCCCGCCAACCCCTGAAAGGCGCGCAGGATGCACAGGGAGGTCACGTCCGGCATGAAGGGCGCGGGGATGGAGAACAGCGCCAGTGCTGCCGTCATGAAGATGGAAAAGCGATAGATCGAGAACGTCATGTAGAACCACGGGGTGAAGGCCATGGCCGCGATGTTGAACGCCTCGTAGATGGCGATCACCCACGTGCCTTCATCGTGTCCGATGTGCATCGCGCCCCGAATGTCGGACAGACCGATCTCGGTGACGTGCTCGTTAAAGCCCGCGACATGCACCGCCAGCAGCATACCTAGACAGCCGATGACGGTCCGCAGGCCGAAGGGCGGAATATAGGAAGGCCGTGGCGGCGAGGCGTGGATGACTGGCGCACCGACTGCCTGTGGAAGAGCGGCAGTTGTCATGTCGCGCAATGAGCCGCAGGAAACAGGACCGGACAACCCCTGTTTCCGATAGGCGACGATTCCACTTTTCGGAATGGTTTGTGCTGGTTCCTGCGCTGGGTGGAGTATAAGATCGCGGCCATGCGTGGCTATGATCTGGACCTTCTGCGTTACCTTCAGGTGTTGATCGAGGAGGAAAGCGTCTCCGCCGCCGCCCGCAGGCTCAAGACGAGCGAGCCTGCGATGAGCCGCCACCTCGCCAAGCTGCGCGTGGTGTTTGCCGATCCGATTCTTGTGCAATCAGGACGGCGGATGACGGCTTCTTCTTTTGCTGCGGGCATTCTGGCTCGCGTGCAGGAGGTTGTGCGGGCCGCCGATGGGCTGATCGAGACACAGGCTCTGGCCGATCTGGCCAATATGGAACCGAGTTTCACCATCCGGGCGAATGATCTCATCGTGGCGTCGCTCGGACTGCCGTTACTGCTGGCGTTGCGCAAGGATTGTCCGAAATGCGAGGTGATTTTTGCGCCCGAAGTGGACGATCCGGCGTCCGATCCTCTGCGGCACGACAGTATCGACCTCTATATCGGCGCGACCGATGTGATGAAGCCCGAGATTCGCCGTCAGACGCTGTTTCGGGACCGCATGCGCGGGTTGGTGCGTAAGGATCATCCGATCCTCGACCAGCCTGTCACGCCGGAAACCATGGTGCAGTATGAATATATCAGTGTTTCGCGGCGCCGCAGGGCGCGGGGGCCGATCGACTGGGCGCTGCGTGACCATCATGGTCTGACGCGGCGGATTGCGATGGTGGTGCCGAACTACCACGCCATGGTCGAGAGCATGAAGGACACGGACCTGATCCTTGCCGTGCCGGATGTCGTGCTGGAGCATATCTCGATGGATGCGCTCGGTCTGGCTGCCTTCGAGTTTCCGCTTTCTTTGCCTTATGTCGAGGCGTTTCAGGCATGGCATCCGCGGCGCGACACGGATCCGGTGCATCGCTGGCTGCGTGAGACGCTTTTTCGCGTTTCACGGCAGGTGTATCAGAGCGCGCGCGTGGTGTGTCCCTGAACGAAAAAGCCCGGCCACTATAAGGGGCCGGGCTTTTGCTGTGGAAAGCCGATACGATCAGGCGTTCAGATAGATCGTCTTGGTGTCCACATAGGCTTCCAATCCATGCTGGCCGTCCTCGCCACCGAGGCCGCTATCGCCGTAGCCGTGATGGAAGCCCTGGGGTTCTTCGCCGCCCTCTCGGTTCACATAAACCTCACCGAAGTTCAGTTCCTTTGTCATCCGCAGGATGCGGGCGAGATCTTTGGTGAACAGATAGGCCGACAGCCCGTAACGGCAGTCGTTGGCGCGTTCCAGAGCTTCATCGAAGTCACGCACTTTCAGAAGCGAAAGCACAGGGCCGAAGACTTCGTTGCGAGCGATGTCCATCTCATGCGTGACGCCTGTGATGAGGGTAGGGGCGTAGAAACTGCCCTTGTTATACAGACCGCCCGTAAGCCGCTGACCGCCGATTTCAATCTTGGCGCCTTGTGACGCTGCTTTCTTGACGATGTCATCGACCTTTTTCAGCTCATCCTCGCTCACCTTCGGGCCCATGTCGGTGGATGGGTCCATAGGATCGCCCACCTTCAGGGCGTTGATGCGCGAACGAAGCTTTTCGGCAAAGCTGTCATAGATTGCTTCATGCACATAGGTCCGCTCGTTGCTCGTGCAGACCTGCCCGGCATTGCCAAAACGCGCCACGACAGCGGCTTCCACTGCCTTGTCCAGATCGGCGTCTTCCATGACGATGAAGGGCGCTTTGCCACCAAGTTCCAGCCGCACTTCCTTCAGATGCTCGGCTGCGGCGGCCATGATCTTTTTCCCAGCAGGTGTCGAGCCCGTCATGGTGATGAGCTTCGTATCCGGATGCGTGACCAGGGGGACGCCCACTTCCGGTCCATCGCCCGTTACGATGTTGACTACACCTGCAGGAATTTCGGCCTCTGCCACCAGTTTTGCGAGTGCGAGGCCGGAAAGCGGCGTGAGTTCGTGCGGCTTGAGGACGATGGTGTTGCCAGCCGCAATGGCGGGCGCAATCTTGCGGGCGCACAGGGCGAGCGGGAAGTTCCATGCGGCGATGGCACCGATCACACCGTGTGGCACACGATCAATGAGGATCTTTTCGTTCGGGCGTTCACCGGGAATGATCTCGCCCTGAAGACGACGTGTGTTTTCGGTGGCAAAGCGCAGAAGGCCGATAGCAAAATCCACTTCCTCACGGGCTTCCTTCAGCGGCTTGCCCATTTCGGATGTGATGATCGTTGCGAGTTTTTCTTTGTCCCGTGCGACAAGATCACGCAGGCGATAAAGAGCGTCGGCCCGTTTGGAGGCTGGTGTGTCACGCCATGCGGGAAAAGCTTTCTTTGCGGCAGCCACGGCGGCGTCGACATCTTCCTTATCACCACGCGCGGCTTCACCGAGCTTTTCGCCCGTGGCCGGGCTGCGGATTTCGATCCATTTGCCGCTGTCAGGCTTCTTCCATTCGCCATTGATGAACAGATCGTGGCGGGTGGATGCTGTCATGAAGCAGTCTCCTTGGTGGAGTGTCAGTGAGGGTGGCGTCAGAGTGCCAATGGGAGAAAAACCGCCTGCATGAAGACATGAGGTACATAAGTCTCACCGGTGCCCGATATGCACCGGTCACTCCCAATCACTGTCTCCAACACAGGAAATGCCGTGAGGTTTCACGCAGGGCTGCAACCCACAAGGCACAGAGCCAGTCCGCCGCTTCTTCAGACGACGCCATCCACGCACACCATGGGCATGCCGCTCGCATCGTCTTCCACCCGTGCCTGCACGCCATAGGCTTGTGCCAGAATGGCGGGTGTCACGACCTCGCGCACGGGGCCTGAGGCCAGAACACGTCCTTTTGCAAGCAGCGTGGCCGCGTCGGTGTGGCGCAGGGCCATGCTCAGATCGTGCAGGACAATGACACTCACCATACGGCGCCTTTTCGTCTCGCGGCGCAGCAGATCCATCACTGTGAACTGATGCCGGAGGTCCAGCGCGCTGAGAGGTTCATCCAGAAGCAGCAGATCCGGTGAACGCACGAGAGCCTGTGCCAGACCCACAAGCTGCCGCTGCCCGCCTGAGAGTTCGTCCATGAAACGCAGCGCCATGTTCGCAATGCCGAGACGGGATAATGTCTCCATGGCCTGCGAGAACGCCTCATCATGCAGCGAGTCGCCTTGCACGCGAAGACAGACGAGCACGGATTCCATGACCTGCATGCGGATAGGTGGGGGCAGAGCTTGTGGCATATACGCGCACAGACGTGCATGCGCGGGGCGGGAGAGGGAAGACAGCGCCTGTCCGTTCAGTGTGATTGGACCGTGCGCGGGCAGCAACCCCGCCAATGCCCGCAGGAGCGTGGATTTGCCACTGCCGTTCGGGCCGAGCAAGGCTGTCACTGTTCCGCGTGCAAGAGGACCGAGCGTTACGTCATGAAGGATTGGGCGGCGTCCGATGCGCACGTTCAATGGCCCAGCGACAAGTCCGCTCATGAGGTGCGGCTGTCCCGCAGAACGGTGGCGAGGAAAAAGGGGATGCCCACCAGAGCCGTCACGATCCCGACTGGCAACACTTCTCCCGGCAGCAGACTGCGCGCGGCAAGGGATGCGCAGGACATGATGAGACATCCCACGACAGCGCTGCCGGAGAGGTAAAACCGATGATCCTCGCCCAGCAGGCGGCGTGCAATGTGAGGCGCCACCAATCCGACAAATCCGATCGTGCCGGAAAACGCGACGGCAAGGGCGGCAAGAATGCTGATTCGCATCAGGGATGCGAGCCGCACAGCCGGGACGTTGACCCCAAGACTGGCCGCGCGATCCTCTCCCATGCGCAGTGCTGTCAGGGACCACGCAGATCGTAACGACCACGGCGCCACCAGCAGGCAGGCGCCCCCCAGAACGGCGATCTTGGACCAGTTCGCGCGGGTCATGCTTCCCATCGTCCAGAACACGATATCTTGCAGTGCATCTTCGGACGCAACGAACTGTACCAGTGCCACCAGCGCCTGAAACGTGAAGACAAGGGCAATGCCAAACAGCACAACGGTTCCACGCGCTCCTCCCCGCCATCGCGCGACGAGGTCAAGCAGCAGAGCCGAGCCGATGGCAAAAATGAAGGCGTTGACGGCCACGATGCCTTCACCTCCCCATGCGGCACCGAAGGGCAGGTGCCAGCCCATGACGATGGCGAGGGACGCACCAAAAGCGGCGGCGGCGGACAGGCCGAGCGTGAAGGGGCTGGCCAGCGGGTTGTCGAGGATGGTCTGCATTTCCGCCCCTGCCAGCCCGAGCGCAAAACCGGTCAGGATCGCCATGACGGCGAAGGGTAGTCTCAGGTGCCACACCACCGTGGCGGCAGCACTTCCGTCATCTCCGTGCAGCAGGGCGTGAAACAGGGAGGACAAGGAAAGAGGCACTGGTCCTATGGAAAGATCGGCAAGGAAACATCCGCACAGTGCTGCAGTCAGTCCAGCCAGCAAGCCAAGACGTCGATGGATGAGAGACATCCATGCGTGACGGGCGACGATGACCTCGGAGGACTCCATCACCGACGCGATGCGTTCCTGCGCCGTAGAAGAACACGGACCGCGCCCCGGTTATTCTCATGGCTGTGGGTCGCGGCCAGTATGAGGCGGCGCAGATCGTCGCGCCCCAGCCAGAACGGCAGTTCCCGGCGGAGCACACCACCCTCCGGCCCGGAGCCGAGGCCCGTCACGATTTCCACGCAGCGCAGTCCGTTTCGGTGCGCGCCGATCAGGAATTCATGCAGACGCAGAAAAGCCGCCTGTGCGGTCATGCCATGCAGGTCGAGGCGTCCTTCGACAGGCGTGTGGCCTTTGTGAAGTCGCTTCCAGCTTCCGCTGTCCAACCCGGCCTGAGGTGTGCCGATGAAGGTGTCGGCGTGCTTGGTTTTCTTTAGCGCGCGCCCGCGCAGATGTGCGGCGACGGCCATTTCTCCTTGAGTCAGGAAGGTGAATACGCCGGAACGGGGAATGACGACACGTTCGCGCGGAGGAGCGCGAGAGGGTTCTGGGACAACCGGTCCATTGACTGGACCTTCGGCGTTGCGGCGTACGGTGTCATCGGGACGGGGTGTTGAGGCTGTGGGCGGCACAAGCGGCACGTCTCCCGGTCGGCCGAGCGGTTTTATCCCTCGGACGAAATGCGCCCAGAGTTCGCGTTCCTCTTCGCGCATTGTTCGTCTGCGCCGCACCGCCGGTTCCTCCGCTTCCTCGTGTCCGTCGCCTGTCGTGAGTTGACTATATCCCAACGCGAGGAAAGAGGCACTCCGTTCTCCGGATGACATTAAAACGGGGACGGCCCTATGGACCGTCCCCGCTTCACAGACCGTACGTGCAGCGCCGTTTTATTCTGGAACCTTGCAGCCGATACACAGCTTGTTGCCATCGGGATCACGCAGATACGCCAGATAGAGCGAACCGATGCCCGTGTGGCGCACGCCCGGCGGGTTTTCGATGGCTTCGCCACCGTTTTCCTTGCCGGCCTTGTACCACGCATCCGCCATGGCGGGCGTTTCGGCGGCAAAGCCGATCGTGCCGCCATTGGCGCCTGTGGCGGGTTTGCCGTTGATGGGCTTGGTGACGACAAAACGCACGCCGTGCTTGGCGTAGACCAAGCGGCCGTTTTCGTGAATTTCCGAAGGGGGAATGTCCATGGCGGCAAAGATGGCGTCATAGAATTTCTTGGAACGAGCGATGTCGTTGCTGCCAACGACAATGTGCGTGAACATCATTTCACGTCTCCGGTTGTTGAACCGGACCGCACCTTATCGTGACTGCTCCCTCGCAGATAGGCGCGTGGCGCATGGCATGTGCGTGAAGGCGTTGATCAATGAATGTGGAAGGATGGAGCGATCTTTTTCGCGTCCGTCTCACGGTCCATGGAAAAGCCGCCGCCGATGGCTCTGTACATGTCGAGTGAGGCATCGAGCCACGCGAGACGGGCAGACACCCGCGCCAGTTCCGTTTGTTGCAACGTGGCCTGCGCCGCCAGCACGTCGATCTGACTGGCAAAGCCTTCCTTGAGACGGAGTTCCGTCAGGTTCAGATTCTCCTGTGACGAGGCCACGCGCTTTGCGTCCGCCTCGTCGCGGGTAGCGCTGGTGCGTTCCTCGTTCAGCGCATCGCGCACTTCGCGAAAAGCGGTGCGGATGCTCTGCTGATAGAGGATGGCCTGCTCTTCCTTTTGGGTCTTGGCCAGTTTCACGCCGCTGCGGGTGCGTCCAAAGTCGAGCAGAGGCGTGGCCATGGCGGCTGCCAGTGTCCATGAGCGGGTGGTGGCGCGGTAGAGATTATCGATGTCCACATTGTTCACGCCCGCCAGACTGGCCAGCGAAATGGTGGGGAAATAGGCCGCGCGGGCATAGCCGATGGCGTAGTTGCTGGCGATCAGCCCCTGTTCGCGCATGGCAATGTCGGGGCGACGCTCAATGAGCGTGGCGGGTAATTGCGGCGGGGTGGGAGAGGGAACCGTAATTGCGAGAATATCCCGCCCGCGTGGAAGATCCTGCCCGATGATATCCTGCGGGGAGCGTCCGATCAGCACGGCCAGTGCGCTTTCAGCCTTGCTCCGCTGATCCTGCGCGGCGGGTAGGGCGGCCTGTGCCGTATCGAGCTGTTGATTGACGGTGTTGAGGGTCAGTGCATCGACCGCCCCCACTTCGTACTGTTTCTGCACCAGCGCCAGAAGCTGCGTCTGGGTGTTCACTTCGTCTTGTAGAATGGCGACTTCCGCGTCCAGCGCACGGATACTGAAATAGAGGCGTGTCGTGGTGGCTTCCACCATGATCCGCGCCGCCGCCTGTGCGTAAACGCCGGCTTGCACGCCAGCTTTTGCGGCATCGCTCGCGCTTGCGTTCTTGCCCCACAGGTCCAGTTCATAAGTCAGCATGCCGCCTACAAACCCCAGATTGCTGGTCTTATGGGGAATGGGGAGATTGTCGTTCATGTGAAAACGGCCGAACGCATCCGCGCCCACGCCCGAGATCATGGGAAGCTGGCTGGCGAAGGCGTAGTCATACTCCGCGCGGGCCTGCTGGAGATGGTTTTTCGCCAGTGCAAGGTCATCGCTGCTGCGCAGGGCGTCTTCAACAAGTTGATCGAGAACTGGATCCTCATAGGAGCGCCACCAGTCTATATCATCGGCAGGAGCCGCAGTCGTGGCGGTGCTCCATGTCTGTGGCAGAGAGGGCGTCGGCCGCTTGTAGGTGGGGGAAAGCCAAGAGCATCCAGCGAGAGCCAGCGGCAGAAGGGCGAGCAGCCTTTTCCTCATGGCGTGGCCTCCATGCCGGTCGGTTCCTGCTTCTTTGGCTCCTGCACACGGAACCACAGGACATAGAGCGACGGCAGGAAGATCAGTGTCAGCAAGGTGGCCACGGCGAGACCGCCCATGATGACATCCGCCATCGGGCCCCAGAAGACGCTCGATGCGATGGGCAGCATGCCAAGGATGGCAGCGACGGCCGTGAGCATGATGGGACGGAAACGGATCATGGCGGCGTCCGCCACGGCGTCCCATTCGTTTTTGCCGGCTTCCAGTTCGATTTCGATCTGATGCACCAGAATGACCGAGTTGCGTATGATCATCCCCACCAGAGCCACCAGTCCGAGCATGGCGATGAAGCCCATTGGGTGATCCGTGAGCAGAAGGCCGCTCACCACGCCGATCAGGCCGAACGGGGCGACACTGATCACCAGGGCCAGGCGCTTGAAGTTCTGAAGCTGGATCATCAGCACGGACAGCATGATCAGCACCATGACCGGCATGACCGCAACCACCGATTTCTGCGATTTGTTGGCTTCTTCCACTGTGCCGCCCGCCACTACATGATAGCCGGGAGGGAGCGTGGCGTTGAAGCGACTGATCTGGGGAGCCAGTGCGGCAACGATGGTGTTGGCCTGCACGCCATCCCTCATCTGTGCCTGAATCGTCATGGTCGGCAGTCGGTCGCGCCGCCAGATCAGCGGATATTCCTCCGCATAGGAGACGGTCGCGACAGTGTTCAGTGGCACCGTCATGTCGTTGGGCAGGCGGATGTCGAGTGTGCGGAGAGTGTCGATAGACTGCCGTTCATCGGCGTTGGCGCGCAACACGACGTTGACGAGGTAGATGCTGTCGCGCACCTGCGTGACCGTCTCGCCCGTCACGGTCGCGTTGATGGCCTGCGCAATGGCGGCGGAGGAGAGGCCAAGCCGTCGCGCTTCTTCCTGCCGCACGTCGATGCGCAGTTTGCGCGCCGGATCGCCCCAGTCGAAATTGATGCGGAGCAGATCGCTGTCCGCACCCATGATCTGCGCGACCTGATGGGCATAGCGCCACACCTTGTCCGGGTCGCGTCCGGTGATGCGATATTGCACAGGCCAGCCTACCGGCGGCCCGAGTTCCAGCGGGAACAGGCCGTGCACGACATCGGGCATTTCACGCGCCAGCCGGTCGTTCAATCGCTTGCGCAGGTTCTCACGGGCTTTGGCGCTTTTCGCGACGATCACGGTCTGGGTGAAGAAGTCGTTGGGCAGTTGCTCATCGAGCGAGAGATAGAAGCGGACAGCGCCCTGTCCGACATAAGAACTCCAGTGGTCGATGTCGGGATCGTTGCGGAGCATCGCGTCCAGACGACGCGACACGTCGCTCGTGGCCTTGATGGACGATCCCTGTCGGAGAGACAGGTTGACCAGAAGTTCGGGGCGGTCGGAGGCCGGGAAGAACTGCTGTGGCACCAGCGGTGCTGCCAGAAGGGCCACAATGAGAGCACCAAGGCTGACGAATACCGTCATTTTCGGACGGCGCATGGTGGCCAGCAGCACACGCTCGAAGGTGGCCCGCAAACGAGTCTGCGGCGGTTCTCCCTTGGAGCCTGCTCCCTTTTTAGCTTTGAGGAGGGCAACGCCGATCAGCGGCGCGACCAGAACCGCCACGAACCACGAAATCACCAGCGCCAATGCCACGACGGCAAAAAGCGAGAAGGTGTATTCGCCTGCGACACTGTGGGCGAAACCGACAGGCACGAAACCCGCGACCGTGACCAGCGTGCCGGTCAGCATGGGAAAGGCAGTGGAGGTATAGGCAAAAGTGGCGGCCTTCGTGAGAGGCCAGCCTTCCTCCAGTTTGCTCACCATGCTTTCGACCGTAATCATAGCATCGTCCACCAGCAGGCCGAGTGCGATGATCAGCGCGCCGAGCGAGACGCGCTGAAGGTCGATGCCCATGATCTTCATGTACACAAACACAATAGCCAGTACGAAGGGGATGCAGAACGCCACCACTGTTCCCGCACGGGCGCCAAGGCTGAGGAAGCTCACGCCCAGCACGATGGCAATGGCTTCGAACAGGGCTTCGGTGAAGTCACCGACGGCGTCTTTCACCACCTTTGGCTGATTGGCCACGAGATGGGATTCGATGCCGATGGGCATGCGGGCATGAAGCTCCGTCATCTTGGCTGTGATGTTCTTTTCCAGTTGCAGCACGTTGCCGCCGGTGCGCATGGAGAGCGCCAGTGCGATGGCGTCATGGCCGTTCACGCGGAACATGGTCTGCGGTGGATCGGAATAAGAGCGGGTGATGGTGGCGATGTCGCCCAGCCGCACCTTGCGGTTGCCTGCATAGACCGTGACGTTGGCGATGTCGTTCAGGGAGCCGAACGAACCGGTGGGCTGCACCACGATGCGCTCACGTCCTGTGTCGATGGCACCCGAGGGGACGATGGCGTTCTGCGTGGCGATGGCGGCCGCGATGGCCGCGCCATTGATCCCCATCCGTGCCAGCCGGTGGGTGGAGAAATCGACGTGGATTTCCTCGTCCTGCGCGCCCAGCGTGTTGACCTTGGCGACATCGGGGACGTGCAGCAGTTCATCGCGCACGGTCTCGACATAATCGCGCAGTTCCCGGTGCGTGAAACCATCCGCCGTGAAGGCGTAGATGATGCCGTAGGTATCTCCGAACTCATCGTCGAAGAAGGGACCGACTGTGCCGGGTGGCAGTTCGATTTTGGCGTCACCGATCTTCTTGCGCACCTGATACCAGATGTCGGGCACTTCTGCTTTGGGCGCACCTGACAGCAGGTTGACGAAAATCGTGGTTTTGCCTGCCAGTGTGTAGCTTTTGATGTAGTCGAGGTCTGGCGTTTCCTGCAGCTTCTTTTCAATGCGTTCCGTTAGCTGGTGGGTGGTTTCCTCCACCGAAGCGCCGGGCAGAAGTGCCTGCACCACCATCGTCTTGACCGTGAAGGGCGGATCCTCATTCCGGCCAAGCTGGAAATAGGATAGGATGCCCGCAACACCTGCGATAATCATGAAGAACAGCACGAGTGCGCGGTGACGGAGCGCCCATGCGGAGAGGTTCACGCCTCCCGGCGGCACGGGTTCAAGGTCTGACATCGGCCTCATCCAGAAGGCTGACCTTTTCACCGGGATAAAGTACCTGCACGCCTGCCGTCACCACACGGTCTCCAGCGCGAAGTCCTGAGGCGATACTCACATCGTTCGTGGTGTAGCGCCCGACATTCACCAGCCTCTGTGAAACGGTAAGGGCGTCTGGCGCCACGATCCATACGGCAGGTTTACCGTCCTGCGTCGTCAATGCCGAAGGAGGAAGATGGAAGGTGGCGTCATGACCGGTTGCGGAGATACGTCCCACCACCACGCTGCCGAGTGCCATGGTTGCGGGTGGCTGAAGCAGCAGTGCCTTGGTGCGATAGGTGCGCGTTAGGGCATCGGCATCGGGCGAGATTTCATACACCTGCGCGGGTGAGCAACTCTGGGGTTCGGCATCGAGGCAGACGGAAAGCGGGGTGCCAACTGTCACGCGCGACTGGAGCAGGTCTTCAGGTATGTCGAACTGTGCATCGCGCCCCGCATTGGTGGCGAGACGAAAGATGGCCTGTCCCGGTGCGATGACTTCTCCGGCTTCCGCCATGCGGTCGGTGATGATGCCGTCCTCATCGGCCAGAAGGCGTGTGCGATCCAGTTCTTCCTGAGCGATCCGGACCTGTGCCTGTGTGGCCTGCACCTGTTCCTGAGCGGAGCGGTAACGGCGGACGATATCGTCGTATTCGTTGCGTGAAATGGCCTTGACGGGCAGCAGGACATCGGCCCGTCGTTTCAGAGGTGTCATTTGTGCCAAAGCAGCGCGGGCGGTTCCGGCCTCTGCCGTGGCTGAGCGCAGAGCCTGACGGGGAACGGTGTCATCCAGGCGCGCCAGAAGCTGTCCGGCGTGAACAACGCTGCCTGCGGAGACCGTGCGTTCCACGATCTTTCCGGGCAGCCGGAACGAGAGCGTAAGATAACGGTGGGCGGTCACCTGTCCCGTGAGGGAGAGTGTGTCGGTCCCCTGTTGCGGTTGCACCACAAGGGACCGGACCGGCCGTATTTCGGGAGCGGGTTTCTTCTTGTGGCAACCTGCGAGCGTCAAAGGCAGCAGACAGAAGATCAGTCGGGACTGTCTCATGATGCGGTCTTTTCTGGTACGACACATGAAATGTCAGGCTTAAGAACGCCGTGCATGAAGTTGTTCCAGCATGCATTGAAATAGTGATCCCGATCATCGGGATGAGAGAGAACATGGCGGCCAAACAAGACCTGCTGGTGCGGCCATCCCAGAAGCAGGCCGACCAGTATGCGGCTGGTTTCCTGCAGCTTGCAGTCTGTTTTCAATTGCCCGGCCGTTTCGGCCTGCGTGAGAAAACGTAAGGCCAGTTTTTCGAGAGGGTCGAAGATATGAGCGCCGGCATGGGTAATCAGATCGGGAAAGCGCCATCCTTCTCCGACGAATGTGCGACTCAGGGCGATCGTTTCCGGATCCAGAACAAGATCCAGTAGTCTTCGCAGTGTGCGGTGCAAGGTGGGGAGTGGTTTGTCCGATGAGTGGCTTTCATCGGACGCCACAGCCTTGAGAAAGGTATGACCCAGTTCGGAAATGACCGTCTTGAAGAGGTCTTCCTTGGAGGCGTGCCGCCGATAGATTGTCTGCTTGCCGACCTGCGCCACGGCAGCAATCTGTTCAATGGAGGTTGCGGCATAGCCCTGTTCGCCAAACAGGCGTCCAGCGGTTTTCAGAATCAGCGCATCCAGTTCTTCGGACATTTTCGATCCCGGTCGTCCGGCTGATCGTCTGGTTGCCGCTGTCTTCATAGGGCCTGCTGGTTTCTGGCGGTTTGGGTTGACCAGAAAATAGACGAGACTGTCTCGTTTCGCAATCTGGGAATGGAGAGGCTCTATTGGGGCGTGGGGCAGTCATAGGCGGGAAGGGTGGTGATCTCAGTATTCTGGACTGATGGATGTTACGGGATCACAATCTATCAAGTATTATTTTTTATATTTGAGTGCGTGTATTAAAAAGTATAAATATATATAGATGGTTTTAGGGATTTTTTTTTGAGTACGTATGTATATTTTATAGAGATGTTTAATTTTATATTTTGATGTGTTGTGAATTATATGGAGATTTATATAGCCATATTAAAAAGTTGGGTGAATGGATAGAAAAGAATTTTCTTGTTTATTTAAGTGGGGATTACCAAACGCTGTCTCATAAATAGATCATGCTAGTCAGCTATTTTAGGAGATTACATAAGGAAAATGGCTGGGGGACCTGGACCCATTAGTCAGAACACATGTAAGTCATTAAAATCATTGCATAAAATCCCAGAAAAGACCTGCTGGTGGAGACCTGTCCCCATTTTTGTCCCCACTGGTTCGCTATGCTCAAGCAAAAACATGGCTCTTTTCATTTTCGAAAAATTGTCCCTGAATCATTCCGGGAGGTCATAGGAAAGCGTGAAATATGGGTGTGTTTAGGAACAAACCGGAAAAGAGAAGCGACAGGAAAAGCCTGTCGGGTGTATTCTCAGACCGAGATACTCTTTAATTTTCTCGCCGGTGGTGGTGAATTGCCTAAAAAGTTCGACCTGAAAAAATATCTCATAGGAATGGCAGGCATCCATCCGTCAGATTTTCAGGAAAATTATATCGACGCTTCCAAGAGGCTCCTGGACGTGAAAGGCTCTGTCCTGTCGGGTGCATCTGAACAGTTCATCAGCAATTTCGTGACTGACATTAATACGCATCACAGCGTGTTAATGGCAGAAATCCAACGCCTCGGGACCGAACTTGAAAAAGCAAAACAGGAAGGAAATCCCGAAAAGGAGAGCATGTTAATGAACATGCTGAACGAAGCGATTAACCGTATTCCTAAGCCCGGTAGCGTTCCTGTTGCTGTTCCTTTGGTTCAGCAATTACCGCCCGAACCAGAACCGGAAAAATCAGTGCTGTTCTCGGTGGCTTCCAGACAATATATCGAAATCAAGCGCGGAAGCGTCGGGGTCGAAGAAATCCAGCAAATTCATACAGCTTCAAAGCTATTTCTGCGTTTCATGAAAGATAAACAGCTTCACGAATACACAAGAAAAGACGCAAGACACTTCATCGAATCTGTCCGAAATCTGCCAATACGATACGGAAAATCGCCGGGAGACAGAGGGAAAACGCTAAATCAAATAATAGAAGAAGCAAAACGCCGAGACGGCGAATACGCGACATTATCAACAAAAACAATCAATCGACATGTCAGAAATCTAAACAATATCTGGAAATATGCGATATCTGTTGACGATTTAGAAGATAAAAAAGACAACGAAATCTGGGAAAAACACATTATCACGCCAGTTCGTCAGGAACTCACAGACCGAAGACCATTCAAAGATAGTGAATTAAAAATATTACAGGAAACCCCGTGGAAGCCCCGCGTTCATATCAATACCGTCCGGCAAATCATATCTATTGCGTCATATACAGGTATGCGATTGGAAGAAATTTGCAGGCTCAGGCCCTGCGATATCGAGAAAATTGACGGGATATTATGTTTCAATATCCAACCGCATAAAGACGCAAACGGGAAAACTGTATGGGACCCGAAAACAGAAGCCGGAGAAAGGATTATCCCTCTACATCCATTCCTGAAATCACCTGAACTCGGACTCCTGGAAAGGGCAGAAAACTGCCGGAAATCCGGTAAAGGTATGATTTTCTTCGACTTGTCATATGATAAATCACGGAAAAAATACGGAGTTCAATTCTCCAAACGGTTTTCCGATTTCAAGACGCTGGCAGGGTTGCCCGCCGAAACAGTTTTCCACAGTTTCCGACATCTTGTCAGAACAAAGCTCGGCCATAGGTCAGGCGGGGAAATCTATCCGGTCGAATGGATTGACCAAGTCATGGGGCATGAATCGTCAGGGCAGGGGGCACAATACAACAAAGACGGAACGACTGTTGCAAACCTAAACAAAGTCATCAAAACGCTGAAATATCAGGACTGGGACCCTATGAAAATTAAGATAAAATAGCAGATAACAAAAAAGGAAGGGTGTTTATTCCCTTCCTCTAAAAAAGCCGTGATATAATAAATCGTGCGAACAAATTAAATAACGGCGTTTCCTGATATCTTTATATTATCACATAACTCCGAAATCAAGAAGTTTTGCAAAAGGAGTTAAGTGAATTATGAAAATATCGAGATAATCATACGACAAAATCACCCCCGCATTTGGCAGGACTTATTATCTCTTCACCCCACTTATAAAAATCAGATAACTCGGAAAATCGCAGAAAACTGCGGGGTTTTCGATTGTCATGAACTGGCAGAACAGGTTGTCAGATGGGTTGAATCATGTTCAGAGGATGTCCGAAACGACTTCAAATTGATGTCGTTATCATACGAAGAAATAAGAGAACGTCAACGAATCACAGGACAAAGATTAACGAGAAAATCAAACATATTGCGAAGGAATTTACGACGGATTTTAGATATCCAGCCTGACGCTGATGAATTCCAAAGCCAGTTCGATGCTGATAAATTAGAGTCAGAAAAGACATATGTTATCTTTCAGGATTCCAGAAATGAACAAAATCAATGGACAGCGTTCGACGCAAAGCAAAAGGAATTAAGAAAACGCTATGCCGTAAACCATGCCATTGCCGAGCATTTAGACGATTTCGCCACGAATTTCCTGAATTATCAGGGACTTTTCTTGTCTTTGACTCTTCCCCCGGAGTTCCATAATTGCTCCTATGAAGAGGCAAAATCAGAGAAAAGCAGACGATGGACAAACATCCGAAGAAAGCTGAAATACAGGAATATTCTGCACCTGGGGATGTCTGTTCTTGAATTACAGAAAGATGAAACGCCTCATGATCATATCCAGCTTTACGTATCGCCAGAACACAGAGAAGAGGTTGAATCAATCATATTAGAAGAGTTTCCGAACGAAAACGACCGCAAATCAGATGCCATTCAATCAATATGGGATGCAATCGGATGTATCGGCTATTGTCTGAAAGATAGTGGAAAAACAGATACTTATGTCAATTTCATCGGACTAACGAAAGACATTAAAACCAGATATGACAACGTGTATCACAATCGAAAACATAAAGATTTATCAGATTGGAGATTAACAAAATCCCGGAAAATGATGCAGGAAAACAGGCCAGACGGACGAATTCTGTTGATGCTCCGGGGTTTTGCTGATGTCAGGCTTAATTCGTTATCCGCAAGACATCCTGATTTCTATTATGTGACTCACGATATCCAAAGGCTTCAGGTGTCATATGTTCATTGTATTCATTTCGGCGTGTTCAACGATTTCAATAATAATTCAAAAGAAGAAACAGGTGGTCGTTGTCATGTATTTAAGAAAACCGCAGATGTCAGCCATTTTTATACTTTTGTCGCAAGTCAGGTATATAATAACCAAGAATGTATATGGGATGATTTCTTCTATTGGGAATGCATTAAAAGTAGAGGCCAACCCCCTCCCGTGAGGGAGAGGAAAAAGCTTAATCAAACCGAACAACACAAAACATATCAGCAATTCAGGCAGATTGGCACAAAAAACATGGAAACAGACCAACAGGTGCGGAATCTCACGAATTCGTGATATGAACGATTAAGCCAGACAATAAATATTGTGAATCACGAAAATCAGGCCACCTGCCGGGAACAATCCGGCGGGAATATCATCTCAACGAATACGACGGTCAACTGGCTTGGTTATTCCTGACGGGAATTCCTTTATCCACATAGGGTAGTAGAGATAATAAACTTTATAGAACTCGTGGATATGAGGAATAAAATCATGAGGAAGGGACGCTTTTCCACTATTCATTAATGCATCGGCTACCACCAGCAATCGAACATTGTTTATTTCTTTTTTGTATTCTGCAATTTTTTGTGCTTTTGTATCTACGCAACGTTGGAAATTATCCGCGCTTGGATGAACAAATCCACACATATCGTTTACATAAAGCCATTCGTCGCCATATCCCTTACTAATAAAAATAGTGCCAATTTTATAAGGAAGACCAGATTTTTTCAATGTACCAAGAATATCTACCGTCTCAAAAACTTCTGAGTTATTAATATCAATATTTTTTATGGCGTAGATTATTCCTTCCTCTGAAATTTTCCCACCGTCTGAAACATACTGCAATCTCCATTCGCCTATATACGGATATAGGGAAATACATTTTTCCCTTATCCGTTGCAGTTCTTGATGCCGTCTGATTTCTTCTCTAACCGCATGTGAACCTTTCTTTGAATATTTGCCGACGTGGCATTCGGTCACTTCGAGACCAAATTTTTCAGACAAGTTGGATACAATGAAATCTGGACTCTCTATGGGATGAAGAAGCCAGTCCTCTCCCAAAAGCTTTGACGCATGATCTACGAACATCCTCTCGCGTATTTTCTGCTTATCAAGCAAATAACATTACCTCATGGTGAAAAATCAGCAGTCACTTTTCCTGGCTTCTAACGGTTCAACAGGCGGAGCCTTTGCCAGCTTATTCGGGTCGGTTGTCCGACTTAGAATAGGGCTGGCTACCTAAAAATATAGCTTTCTTCTCTTATCAGTCAAATGCGGGGATATCTGTTATAATGTCCGACAGGTAAGGACATCATAACAATGAATAAAAATAAAAAATTCTCTATCCGACTGACCGAAGATGAACAAAACAGAATAAGGACCAAAGCCAACGGCAAACCGATGTCCGGTTATTGTCGTGCTCTATTGTTAAACGAGATGTCCGGCGGTTCTATGATTGCAACAGAACTGACAGACATTCGCAGAGAGCTTGCGAGCGTTGGGAATAACATCAATCAAATCGCAAAGCGTGTGAACTCTGGGGAATATCCAGACATTAGCGGAATACCCAGAATCATCAACGAACTTCGAGACAAGATTAATAAGAAACTATCGAAAGTCAGATAAATGAGATAGATAAAAATGATTATAAAAAGCAATCCGATAACAGCCAACAGCCTACCGTCTGATATCTTCAATTACTGCACGGCGAACACGAAAAACGAGTCCGTAGAGATGTTGAGCGGTGAATATCAGGACGTTGCGGATTGCTTTTCAGACGCAGAAACATGGAACAGAAAAAATTCTCTTTTACACATGCAGATGTCTTCTAAAGAACCTCTGTCAAATGAGCAGTTTTTAGACCTTCGAGAAAGAGTAAAAAAAGAATTTAATCTGTCAGATAGCGATATAGTCACGTCATCAATACACGAATACACGCGAAAAAATGACCCCGACGCAGACCCGCGTCACCTGCATCTGTTAATCCGTATGATTAATCCGGAAAACGGGAAACCTCTGGACCTGTCCAACAAATACCAACGACAGGAAAAAATTAGTAGAATGTTCGAGGTAGACCACGGGTTAGAACTCGTAAAGGGGCGTCATAACGTCGCAGTTTGGCACAATGTCCCCGAAGAATATAAAGAGAAATTATATCCGTTGACCCTTGGTGATTTACCAAATTCGTTCCTACGCGATGGACAATATCAGAACATGAAGCGGATCGGCGGGAAGCCGTTCGATATCAAGAATGAAGCAATAGAAATTCTGTCCCGTTGTGACAGCTTCCAAGCCTTCCAGAACGCTATCCAAGAGAAGGGCTGGACGATAGAACAAGGAACAAAGAAGCTCATTCTAAACGATGAAAACGGCAAATTCGTCGGTTGCCTGGACAGAGTCCTGGGTATGAAAAAAGCAGACTTCGAACAATTCATAGACGGCCATGAAATTAAGGTAGCCAGCCCTATTCTAAGTCGGACATTACATGTCCCGACCACGAATAAGCTGGCGAAGGGCGATGCCCTGTCGAACCCTGAAGCCGTCCAAAAGACACCAGAAAACAAGCCAGCACCAAAGGCACCACAGAAGCCGGAAACACCCGCCGGTCATATTCATGCAGACCTCGCCAGTGACGCCACACAAGCCACTGACGCTATGACCAGCGAAGAAAAGCAGGCAATCGCATCGCAGAACAGCGACAAAGCACAGGCCCGCCGGACTATGCAAGAGAGCATCGCAAGCCAGGAGAGAATGGCAAAGGCTCTCGAAGACCTGATGAAACAGCAACAGAAAGAGGGAAAATCATGGACTCAAACGATTGACGATGAAGAAAGAAAATTAATCGACATTATCAATATGAAACCCCCAAAACTTAAAGAGATATCTGATAAGTCAGTAAGAAACTGGATATATAAGAATTATTCCGGAGAACTGAAAACAATCAAAGACAGAAAGGAAAAATTATGGGAATTGCGCGACGAAATTAAAGAACTTCGAGCCGGGGCAAGATGGTATAACAGCAAAGAGAAACAAGCAGATAAAAAAGAAACTGACGAAAAAGAAAAAGCTGAAAAACTTCAGCTCATGATTATGCATGTCGTTCATACGATTATGTATGAACTTGGATTAACAAAGGTTTGCCCTAATCCGTGGAATAGCCTGACGAACAAAGAAAAACAGGAATATCTTATCCGGTATAAGAGCAATCAATATGCTTAGTTATTATACGAACAGAAAACAGATACCAATGCAATTAATCGCATTGCATTGCTAAAATCTACTCACAACAATGAAAAAATACAGGAATTTCAAGAAAGACCAGCCGTTCAAGATGCACGCAAGTTACTAACAAAACTGAATAACTTGCGACAAGTTGATGTCAATGAACTCGATACACAGGGGCAGAAAGAACTCAGGGACGCCATGCAAGTGATGGACATTAATTCAGCCATAAAAGCCGTTCGAGACAGTGAAAAGAGGCAGGAAATGGCGGAAATCAGCCAAGAACCAGCCGAACCAGAACAGGAACAACAGGAATACGGCGGGAACGTCATCAAATTCAAACAGAGGAAAAAATATAAATCATATTCCAGATCATTATAATAAAACATATATACAAAAACACGAAAATGACTAAATCTATTGAATAATAAAAATAATTATTATTTTTTACAAAGGTCGCGAGACTTTATGATATAGTAATAAACAAGAGCCGCACAAGAGGGCCGGAGATTGAAAATGAAAGCGAATAATACTGAAAAATTAATAAAAGAAATTGATTCTATGATAAATCATCGTTCTGAACTTCTGTCGAAATCAAATGAGTTCAGAAGAGAATATCTGAAATATATTGATTGTCAGAATGATGATGAATATGAATTATTCATATCAAATAAAGAAAAATCAATCGAACTCGATGAAGAAATAAGAACCATTTCAAAGTCAATCACTCTGAAATTTAAAAAACTCGAAAAATATAAAAACGATATATCTTATCTCGAAAGAAAAATAGAAGAGATTCGTTTAATGTATCTCGATACTTGCGTAGATGAGTCACGTTTTTCATCTTCTGAACTTATCTCATTCATGAATGACGACTATGATCTCGATAGTAATACAATAGTCAGAGATGCATATAGAGATGCAGAAAAAAGAGAAGATGAACTAAACAATAAATACGGAAAATTGCGTAAATTATATTACAACAACGAATATACAAAAGTAATTAGAGAACTCAAAAGGATTGAAAAAGAAGAGAAATAAAATGAGTAGAAAAACGATAAAGTCAGACGGAATACGTCTGACATCAGCAGAAAAAAATAAAAGATATCGTCAGAAGAAAAAATATGAAGAAAAAGAATTCTTACGAATCCTTGTGAAAAGAGTAGAATTCAAGCCAGATACCGGGGAGTTTATCGAACTGATGGAAGATGATCCGGAATATCATTCGATGTGGTACGAAACTTCGGACTATTTAGAATGGCGGTTGAAACTCCTGGAAAACCGGAAAGAACCGACAACAGACGAACGAAATGAAATAAGAATATTAGAGAAACTTCTAAAAGATATATTACCCGATATATTCTGATTCTTT
The DNA here is from genome assembly GCF_019083805.1 of Acetobacter estunensis. Classification (GTDB taxonomy): domain Bacteria; phylum Pseudomonadota; class Alphaproteobacteria; order Acetobacterales; family Acetobacteraceae; genus Acetobacter; species Acetobacter estunensis_A. The sequence goes on along the minus strand of NZ_JAHRDV010000016.1, from coordinate 26,188 downwards.
TTCATTTCTGAAGATTTGTCCGGAAGTCAGGGTTATCTGAAATAGCCTTCAGGATAATGGCCATGGCTTTCCGGTGATTGCTGTTCATCAGTCTGTTGCGATGAATGAAGCCTGCAAGTCCCAGAAGAAGGGCTATACCGAAAGCCGTAATGAACAGAACCTGATACTGCGGAACATCAGGCTGGCCGACGAACACAGCCCGTCTTTGCGGAAGACCAATCATCCACCAGAACGCATCGACCACGGCGATAAGAATCAGAATCGCCACGATATATTGTCGCGTCAGACGCCATACACCATGGCCAGTGACAGCAAACGGCAGGCTACCGTTCACAGTCCAACCCGCACCACTGCTGACGTTCTGAACAACAAGATCAGGGCCGGTCTTTGTGCCTTTCATTGCACCCCAGACAACCCGAACCGTCTGGCCATCGCCGACAGCATAGGTTCCCTGAAGCTGTTTTTCCCGGCCACCGGGCGACCTGATCCAGCATTCCTGATGCTGTGTCGTTGTGCTGGTGACTTTCGGCCCGTGTGAAGCATAGACGCCGGGACCAGTTTCATAAGTCATCGTCCGCCCGGATGTCTGGACTGACGTGGAGGCCCACTTTCTGACCCCGTAAACGGTTCCTTCGATTCCGTGTAACCAGAACTGCTTGCCAAAAATATTGATGTCCATCTTTCTACAGGTTCCAATAATTCAGAGATATGAATGGTATTGAGCAGGTGTCCATATGGAACATGTCTCCGGGCATGCAGAAAAGTTCTCTTACGTTATCCCTGAATCATCTGTTTTTGTTACACTGTTCTTACCTAATCCATCCAACACGAATGGATATCAGAAACATGTAACAAAACAGGGGACATCAATTATGGAAAAATATGGATATGCGAGGGTCAGTACGTCTCGCCAGCATACAGACAATCAGGTTCTTGAACTGCAACGGGAAGGCATCCCTTTCAGCCATATGGTTGCGGAAACCATTTCGGGGGCAACGGCATGGAAATCCCGTCCGGCTCTTCGGAAACTCGTCAGGAAGCTTCATGCAGGCGATTCACTGACGGTCTGCAAGCTTGACCGTCTTGGGAGAAATGCGATGGATGTTCTGGGATTGATAGAAATGCTCCGCAAGCGACAGATTTCCGTCAGGGTTCTCAATCTTGGCATTGATACATCTGGCCCGGGAGGAAAGCTGTTTCTCCTGCTTCTCGCGGGCTTTGCGCAGTTCGAACGCGACATTATCCGGGAGCGTGTCATCTCCGGTCTTGATACTGCCCGGTCAAAGGGTGTCCGGCTTGGACGCAGGCCGTCGCTTTCAGAAGCGGATATCGCCAAGGCTCACCGCCTGAAAGCACAGGGGCTTTCCGCTCGTGAGATTGGAGACCTGTTACACGTTTCGCGGATGACCGCGTGGCGGGCGGTCAGTACAGGAAATCCCGTCCCATAATCTCTGCATCATATATGCAATAAGCGAATTTGTGCTATGTGATTTAGGTATATTCCAGAAACAGATGATTTTGGGACTGGGTTTCCCGAAAAGTAATATAAAGAATTTTGACTTTGAATTCTTAAGACGATACATGCACAAGCATGGAAGAAGATATTCCTATTGAGAAATGGCCTGAATGGAAGCTTTTTCATTCAATTCGAAAAAGCGTATCCGAGGTCAAAGAATTAAGTCTAACGATTGAGCCAGATCGGATTGGAGTATTTTTTCCATTTGTTGATTCAATACTGGAATCCATGAAGTCGTTAGAAATTCTTGCCAGAAATGAATATTTGCGAGACGCCTACGTAATTTCCCGAGTGATTTTCGAGACTTCCTTGAATGCAAGCTTTTTGCTTACAGACCCTAAAATAATTAGCAAAAGAGCTCAGTCTCACGCAAAGCAAAAAATCCTACGTGATTTAATACGTGTTATTAGAATATAGGGAAAGGATATAATAAACATTAAATTCAGCGAGGCCGAAAAAATATTAGAATTACCAGAAAATAAAAAAATTTTGGATGAATTTACATCAAAATCAGGAAGAGAAATAGCATCTTGGACACCGGAAAATGTTTACGCCCGCCTGAAAGTAATCTATTTGCAATTTGGTGATAGTATAACAAGGGGGCTTGTTTTCGGTATGTTACTTTACCGTCATGCATCTGAAATCGCTCATGGAACACTCTACGGAATATTGTATTCATGGGGCGCCATGGAAATAAATCGTTCTCCAAATACCCCCGATGATATAGCTATGTTCCGACGCTTGGAATTGCGACATATATTGAGATTAATTTCGTATTCGTTGGAATCTTTTGTTCGTATATTTTCAGTGAAATTTGATCAACATGATTTGGGTATGGCTGCAAAATCCGCAAGAATTCTATACTATAAATACAGATAATGAAATATATTATACATTATATTGTTCTGAGATATTTTTGGATTTATCTCGTTCCGAATAGAGTAAATTCCGAGCGATTGTCAGACGTAATGCAAGGGCAAGGCATCCCATGGCCTGCAATGTTCCGAAATGTCCGCCCGAAATTGATACAATCATTTTCAGATATTTTGGGAGTGATTTTTATGATTTACGGATATTGCAGAGTCTCAACACATAAAAAAGATAAAGACACTGGCGAGTATGTCCAGACCACTGACCTACAGCGTGATGCCTTGGTATCCGCCGGGGTCAGTGCTGATAACATCTATGAAGACAGGATATCCGGAACAACAGCGAATAGACCGGGATTGGATGAACTCTTGACGAAAGTGCAGGCAGGCGATGAAATCATAATATGGAAGCTCGACCGCCTGGGTCGTTCCGCTCGTAATCTCCTGGAACTGGCTGAAAACCTGAAACAGCGTGGGGTTAATATCAGGAGCCTTCAAGATGGCATTAATACCGGCGGAAAGCTTGGGGGCTTCCTGCTGACCATATTAGGAGCCGTGGCGCAACTTGAACGCGAGAATATCAGGGACCGCGTTACCGCCGGTATCGCCACTTCATTAGCAAACGGGGGCAGGATAGGCCGGAAAAAAGCCCTGAATTCATACGCCAGAAAAGAGGTCGTTGACCTGTTCCTAAAAGGGAAAACCGTCACTGAATTGAGCCGGACATTCAGTGTAGGCAGAGCCACTATACAACGCACGTTATCTAATGCTGGCGTGTCCGCTTCATCGCGCGAGAGCATGTGAGGCGAGAGCCTCACATTTACAAAGACAGGCAACAAACACAAGTCATTCGTGAAAAACACTGCGTGTGTCAGAACATTTATTTTACGAATTCATCACGCAGTTCTTGATATAGTCCTTTCGGTAAAACAATATTCTTCTTTATCCACTCCAAGAAAATGGATTTCTCTGCATCACAAAGTTGCGAGATATAATAAACAAATGGATTTGTTTTGTATGCCGATCTTTTCCGTATACGAAGTTCCGTATGAGTGAAGTCTTTTGGAGCAAATGCATTATTATTATCAAGGACAAAATTTCTTATTCCACGATAGTTTTCGTTATTTATTAATTCATGCAAGGGAGAACTCTCTAAGGTAGGCATGTATTCAGGGTTTTCCAAAAATTTTTGACGATATGTTTTTTCTTCACTTGCAAGCTCTCTACTGAGATCACAAGTTAAACGTCTCACGGAAAAAACCAAACTATCCACAAGAAGCATATCATCTACAGAAAAACCGTAACCGTACACACCATACCTATTATTTGGATCACCATTCAAAGACAGATGTTTTATAAATTCTTTTGTTTTTATTTTTTTTCTTCCGCTAATTAATTCATCGGGAATAAGATCAGGGGCTAATTCCTCTAACTTATTATACAACGTGCAGATATCATGAGAGATTCCTCTATCTTTTACGGATACGCCATTTAACGATAAAACAGCCTTAATATACTTTTCTATAGAATGCGCTGCCTGCCAAGACATTTCATTATCTATTCCATTAATCAAACAAACCCTAAACGACATATAATTTTCGTCTGCCGTATGTACAAATAAATCATGTACGAGATTATGCTTTATCCTATCTCGATGTGTTTTTTTATTCTCTTCAATTCTGTTTTTTTCATCATTATTTTCCGACATTAAAGGAACTCCATCATCTATCAAGCATCAGCACGGCAAAGGCATAATTGTAGATAATGACCTTCTTTTATCCATCGCAAAATCAGCCCTTGCACTGCTACCCCTGCGTGCTACACTTCCGCAACACCAACCTGAAAGATATTCGTTATTTTTCAGATGGTTGAGAAGTGCATTCTAAATCTGTGTAGGTTCGAGTCCCGCAGTTCGCACCAACATAATTCACTGTTTTTGTTCACGATTCTGAATTTCCAGAAACGTATGCCCCAGAAACTTTTACACAGACCGACAAGGGGCAGGTGAACAAGGCAGGAAGTCGTTTCCGCTTTCCTTGCCGGGAAAACAATTAGTCAACTGGCAAAAATCCACCGCGTCGGAAGAGCCACTATCCACAGAGTTTTGACAGAAGCAGGTGTGCCAGCTTCATCCCGGCCAGTCATGTGAGGCGAGGGCCTCACATATATAAAAGTAGGTTCGCAGAAAAATTTACAAAATACGAAAACAGACAAAAACGGTAGATATCCGCCGTTTTTTGTGTTCAGTCAATCATATTCGCGGATATCATAAGTCTGGATAAATCAAGCGTTAAAATCACATAACGCCATACGCTAAACGCATCAGAATATGCCAGACGACGAACCGGAAACGACTTAGAATGTCTCCGAGTTTGTCCCCATATTGGGTTTTTTCTGGTTCTTAAGTGATTGATTTTCAAGGGCTTTTGTGTGTTGGCTGGGGGACCTGGATTCGAACCAGGGCTGACCGGGTCAGAGCCGGTAGTTCTACCGCTAAACTATCCCCCAGCAGGGGATCGGAAGCCGTGTTCCGTCGGTGAGCGGCGGAATAGCACCCGGTGTCGTAGGGCACAATCCCCTTTGGTCAGTTTTTTTCGCGGAACTGCATTTCGACTTGCCCATATGAGGGTTTTCCCTGACTATCGTCACAAAATTGCCTCATGCAGAAAGACCCAGACAATGGACCGTTCCGGTGCCAGTCTCCGGAGCCAGAACTCTTCGGAGGCGCCACCTTCAGCTCTCCCCGGCGTATTCCCGGCGTTTCCTGCCGGTGGGGCGGCGTCTGCCGCCGTTCATGATATGGCACAGATACGTTCATTCTCTGCGGCTACGTCCGGTAAGGGGCAGCGTTTTACGTCAACCCGTCATGGAAGAACGCAAGAAGGCGAGGTTTTTGCAGCCTTCGATCTGGGCACCAATAATTGTCGCTTGATGCTGGCACAGCCCGCAGGCGACCGTTTTCGGGTGGTGGACAGCTACAGCCGGATCGTTCGGTTGGGAGAGGGGTTGACCCGGTCAGGTGCGCTTGACGAACTGGCGATGGGGCGGACTTTGGGCGCGCTGCGTATCTGCGCGGGACGACTGACTCGTCACAGCGTGACCCGCGTGCGAGCTGTGGCCACGGAGGCGTGCCGCAGGGCAGTCAACGGAGAGGGTTTTCTTGCGCGGGTGCGTGAAGAGACGGGGCTGGCTTTCGAGATCATCTCAGCCCGGGAAGAAGCGGAACTTGCCGTAGAAGGATGCCGTGAACTCCTGTTCGCCCATGCGGCGCCGGGATGCAGGGTCGAGATGGGAACCCCCGCAAAGACGGATGGACCTGAGTGGGGATTGCTTGTCGATATTGGCGGTGGATCCACGGAAATTGCGTGGGTGCGGTTAGGCGAGGACGGTTTGCGCCACGAGATGGTGGATTATCTCAGCCTTCCTCTGGGTGTGATGACACTTGCGGACCTCTTTCCCAACCGTCGTCCCGGTGTCTATCGCGCCATGGTGGCAAAGGTGCGCGAGCATCTGGCAGAGTTTGAGCATCGTCACGATATCCACGCTCAGCTTCAGGCTGGGCGGGTGCGGGTGGTCGGCACGAGTGGAACCGTGACCACGCTGGCCAGTCTCGATCTGGATCTCCCACGCTATACCCGTTGCGCGGTCGATGGCTATTGCCTCGGGGTAGATAGTGCGAAGCGTGCAATCACCCGTCTGCACCGTATGGGAATGGAGGGAATGCGTGTGCATCCCTGCATCGGGGCGGAGCGGGCAACCCATGTCATGCCGGGATGCGCCATTTTCGAGGCTCTCCTTTCGCAATGGCCTACAAGCGTCATCGTGGCAGACCGGGGCTTGCGGGACGGGATGATCCTGCGGATGATGCGCGAGCAGACGCAGGGCACTCTTCAGTCTTCCTTCTGACGCGTTCCTTCATCCTTTGTCGTAACCGAGGTTTTTCACACTGTGACATCAAAAACGCCCTCTTCAGGTTCCTCCAAACGCGAGGCGTCGGCAGGCGCCACCCCGGCGGTGCGCGTGCCGGGTAGGCGGGCGGCCACGGGCAAGGCGAAGCCGGGGCAGATGACCGGGCAAAGCGATGCGCTTGCGCCCAAATCCGTGCGGGCGAAAACAGTCACGCTGCGCAAGGCTCATGGCAAGACCACGGCGCAGCAGCGCTGGCTGACACGGCAACTCAACGATCCCTATGTTCAGGCGGCACATAAGCAGGGCTGGCGCTCTCGTGCGGCGTTCAAGCTGATTGAACTCGATGACCGCTTTCATCTCCTCAAGCCCGGACAACGGGTGGTGGATCTTGGAGCCGCCCCCGGCGGCTGGACGCAGGTTGCCGTCAAGAGAGGGGCCGCGCATGTCGTGGGCGTGGATCTGTTGCCGGTCGAGCCCGTGGCGGGCGCGGAAATCATCGAAGGGGATTTCACGGACCCTGAATTGCCTGCACGGCTGATCGAGATGCTGGGGGGACGGGCCGACCTAGTGCTGTCCGACATGGCGCCGAACACTACGGGTCATGCGCCGACCGATCATGTGCGCATCCTGTCTCTGGCCGAAGGCGCGCTCGAATTCGCGTTCGATGTGCTGGCCGAAGGCGGTGGTTTCGTTGCAAAGGTTTTTCAGGGCGGCTCTGAGAAACAGATGCTCGATCCGATGAAAAAGGTTTTTCGCTCGGTTCGGCACGCCAAGCCCCCTGCGAGCCGCAAGGGGTCCAGCGAACTGTATGTGGTCGCAACGGGCTTTCAGGCAGAAAATCTGGCGGAATTGCGTCGCGAGCGCGGGTGGTGAGGCAGGCTTTCACGCCACCTGATTGACAAGGTCCGCACCTCTTTCGAGGCGGCGCAGGTTTTCGCGCAGAATGTCGGCCACACGCTGCTCGTAAGCCACTGTGTCACCTGCGGCATGAGGCGTGATGACGACATTCTTCATGTCCCACAACGGGGACGTGGCGGGGAGTGGCTCTTTCTCAAATGTATCCAGCGCTGCGGCTGCCAGCTTTCCTTCTTGGAGAGCGGCAATCAGGTCGGCTTCCACGACGACGGAACCACGCGCCACGTTGACGAGGGTGGCAGTCGGTTTCATGCGCTGTAGAATGTTGCGGTTGAGCAATCCCTGTGTTTCGGGGGTGGCGGGGCAGGTGAGAACCACATGGTCCGCATTACCAATGACATCGGGCAGGGCGCTGTCGTTGACGACCTGAACGTCGGGCCCGAGTGAGACAGAAGTATTGCGTCTCACCACTGTCACTTTCATGCCGAGCGCACGGCAGAAAGCAACCAGCCGGGAGCCGATGGCGCCGAAGCCCACCACCACGACATGGCTGCCGGAGAGTTCCTGACGGCGTGTCGCGGCTTCCTGATATAGTTTTGGCCAGATGTGACCATGCTGATCGTCCCGCGCTTCATGCAGGCGACGTGACAGGGTCAGCAGAAGCCCCAGAGCATGTTCCGCCACGGCATTGGCATTGACGCCCCGGGCACTGGCAAGATGGACGCCATGAGCCCGAAAATCGGCAGGATCATACTGATCGGTGCCCGATGACATGGCCTGTACCAGTCGCAAGCGGGGCGCGAGAGAGAAGTAGCGCGGCTCCCACCACGTCATGGTTGCGAGAATGTCTGCTTGAGGCAGCATCTCCAGCAGTTCGTTCCGACTGCGTGCCCACAGGCACGGCGGCGGAGTGTCCCATGCGTCAATGAACGATTTCACATCGAGATAAGGGTGCGCCACGACAATGGTGGGGAGGTCTTCGCTCCGGTTGTCCACGTTTTCTGTCCTTCCTCGTAACCATGTGCCTTCATTGGGGCGCACAATGCTCACGCATTCAAGAACGGAACGTGCGTCAGGTTCCCTGTGCGAGGAAGATGCGGGCCAGCCGGTCGAATTCGCTCACATCGAGCGTTTCCGCCCGACGCGCGCCATCGATATCGGCGGCGGCTAGAAGTTTCTCCCCGCCGATGCTCTTGAGCGAACCGCGCAGCATCTTGCGGCGCTGGCCGAAGGCGGCGGCCGTCACCTTTTCCATGGCGCGGAACAGTTCCGGTGATGGTTGTTCGGCATGGGGCGTGATCTCCACGACGGCGGACCACACCTTGGGAGGCGGAGAAAAAGCGCCCGGGGGCAGGCGCATGATCGACTCGCAACGGGCACACCACTGGGCAAGAATCCCCAGACGTCCATAGGCTGAGGTGCCGGGGGCTGCACAGATGCGCTCCGCTACCTCAAGCTGGAACATCAGGGTCAATCGTTCCCATGCCGCCGCCTGCCGAAGCCAGCCGACCAGCAGAGGGGTGGCGACGTTGTAGGGCAGGTTGGAAATTACCCGGCGCGGAGCGGGGCATAGCGTGGTGAGATCGAGAGTTGTGGCGTCAGCCTCGATCAGACGCAGTCGTTCCGGCGCTTCGGTGGCCAGTTCATCGATGATAGTGACAGCGCGCGGATCGACCTCCACGGCAAGGATGGAAGCGGCTTCACTGTCGATCAACGCGCGGGTGAGGCCGCCGGGGCCGGGGCCGACTTCCACCACATGACGACCCGCCAGCGGGCCGGACAGTTCGACGATGCGTTCCGTAATGCCGGGGTCCAGCAGGAAGTGCTGGCCGAGCGCATGACGCGCGGCGAGATCGTGCCGCGCGATGACGGAGGCGAGCGGTTCCCGCACCACGCTCATATGGGGCGCCTCAGGACTTCGACCTGATGTCGATCACCGCCCGGCGATGCAGATCGCGGTCAAGCTGCCGGGCCGTCTGCTCCACGCGCTCGTTGAGAAGCTGGTCGGCCAGTTCGCTGGGTGTGCGATCCGCAAAGTTCTTGGTCTGTTTCGAGCAGATCATGAGAATGTCGATGCCGTCGAGCGAGACGAGCGGACGCGTCGGCTTGCCGGGTGGCAGCGTGCTGAGAATCTGCTGCATCTGCGGATTGAGGCGTTCGAGCTGCAACTCACCGGGATTGGAGGGACGGACTTCGCCCAGTTCCTTGTTGGCAGCCGCCAGTTCGTCACAGCTATGGGCTGTCTGGGTGATGTGTACGGCTTTTTCCAGAGCCTGCCGTTGCTGGGCCGTTGGCTGCTCAGGATTCAGGCGCTCCGTGAAAGGAACGAACGCCTGACGCATCTGAAGAAGGGTGCCGGGCTGATGGCCAATAATGCGCTTGCCGTTGACGGTCGCGATTACGTAGCCGCCCGCTACACGGATCGGGTTGGAAATGGCGCCTTCGGGCATCTGGCGCACAATGGCCACGACTTCCGGATCGAGGCTGTCTTCCTGCACCCAGCCCAGAGAGCCGCCATCGAGCGCGCTCTGCGCCTGTGAGAACTGGGCGGCGACGATCGGGAAGGGAGCGCCTTTGCGCAGTTCCTCGATGATGGTCTGGGTGAACTTCAGTTCCGTCTCGGTATGGCGAGGATCTTCAACCGGAACGAAAATCTCGCTGATGAAATATTCCGGACGGCCTTCCTGTTTGCGCAGAGCATCCTGACGCTGCGCGATCTCCTGCGAGGTCATGCGCGCCTTACCCCCCAGTTCCTGCCGCAGCACCTGCGTCCAGCCGATCTGGACACGGATCTGGTCGATGAGCGTTGTCAGAGACACGCCATCCTGCGCCAGCCGGTCGCGTAGGGCGTTAGGTGGCATGCCGTTGCGGCTCTCGATCCCCTTGATGGCGTCGGCGATCTGTTCAGGGGTGACATTGATGTGGCGGGAAAGAATCTCCTGCGTGCGCAACCGCTCGTCAATCATCTGACGTACGATCTGCGGACGCAGACGGCTCATGATGTCTTCGCTGATGGGCAAGCCCGTGGACAGGGCAAAGAGCTTGCCACGATTGTCCACGTCACGCTTTGTCAGCGGAATTCCATTGATGACGGCAATGATGACATCCTGCTGCCCGGAATCGGCCTGGGCTTTGTCGCTGCCAGCCGGACTCTGCCCGTCATCGTCGCTATCCAGCGGGTCTTCGGCGCTTTGTGTGACGGGTGCATGGTGACGGGTTGCCGCCCAGACGTCCTGACCGGCGAACGAACCGGACAGGGCCATCAGGGCTATGGCAGAACCTGTCAGGAAAGGGCTGGTTCGCATGCGGCTTGATCTCTCACCTACGGCTGTCTGGGCCTCTGTTCTATCTCCCGGCTCTCCGCTTTTGAAGCCATGGAAGAAAGATTGCGGCTTACTTGATGCCGAACGCCCCAATGGTCTTGAGCGAAAGCGTGAACAGGACGGTGGAATGACGGCTCTGTCCACCGATACGGGTGTATTGCTTGATATACATCACGTCGAGCCCGAGGCAGTCATTCTGATAGCCCACGTCACCGCCCAGTGAGACAAATTCCTTGCGCGAAAGGGAGCGCCGCGCAAAGCCCGAGGCATGCCAGTTCGCCCATGTGGTGGAGACGCCGCCGCTGATTTCGCTTGTGCGCTGGTAATAGACAGAGGGCGGATTCCCCTGCCGGTAGTCGTTGACGTAGTAGTAATACGGCGTCACCGGCTCGTAGAGGTAGCCGCCGTTGATGCCGAAATGCGGGCCGTGGAGGCTGAACAGAGCGTCGCCGAAATTCACGCGGCCGGTCTTGGGATCGACACGGGCGCGACCGGTCACGCTGAAATACTGGGTCGGCTCGATACGGGCGCGGCCCACCACATCCGACAGGTGATGGTTCAGGCCGGAGTAGGGAATACGATCCTTTTGGATGTGCTCCTGAAAGCTCTCACCGACCAGCACGTCCACCACATGCCCGTTCCATGTCCAGTTTCCATGGATGCCGACATTCGCGCGCAGACCGCCGTCAATGCGGTCTGTGCCCTGAAAGCGATTCAGCGCGAAAAGCGTGGAGTCGGTGAACTCGTAGCTCAGGCTGTCTTCATTGGGCATGTTCCGGTCCGCGCCATCGCCCATGTTGGGGGCCCAGATACCCTGCACGATGGGTTCAAGAATCTGCGTGCCGCGTCCTTTGTCGAAGGTCCGCAGAAAGGGCCAGTTCATCTTGATGGCCAGCGTGGGCACGACCTGACCTTCTGTCGCGGTCTTGGCGTAACGGTAATAATTCGGCTGCTGATAGAGATGGGTGCCACGGTAGATCATGGAATCCAGCCGGGCGGTGAACAGGAACTTCTGCCCCCAACTGCTGCGGAAAGGCCGGTTCCAGTTCAACTGCACCTCTCCACGCTGATCGCGCGCGCCGGTCGAGCGATAGACATTGAAGTCCTGCGTATCGACCGAGAAGCGACCGCCGAGAATATCGGGCTGCGAGAGGAAACTGTACTGATAATGCGGCAGGACGAACGGCAGATCGCTGTTGCGGATCACGCCCTGGTTCAGACCCTGATAGAACTGTCCATCGAGGCGCGAATAGGCTCCCGTGCCGAAACCTTCGATGAAGGCGTCCGAGTTAAGGGTGTCCGAGCCATATCCCTGAATACGGTAATCGCGCATGTAGTTGGCTGAACTTGCCAATCGGACATTGAAGCCGGCGCGCCATGTGCGGTTGATCGAAAACATGCCCTTGGCAAAGACATAACCCTGAATGCCTTTGTCATTCTGGGAGCCAACCGAATCGCCAAAGTCGTTCGTATAGCCGTGATGGCTGTTGGTATCGTAGGCAATGCCGCCCAGAATGCTCAACTGCCCGAAGTTGAAGCGATTGCGATACTGCGCGCTGAGCTGTGGTCCCGTCTTTGTGGCGATCAGAGCCTGAAGCGTAATGTCGGACTGATCGTCGATCACCCAGTAGTAGGGGATCGTGAAATAGGTGCCCAGATAACGGTCATGCGGTGTGATGCCCGCCATCAGGAAGCCACTGTGTCGTTTGGCGGATGGGTCCGTGATGGAGAAAAAAGGCAGATACATCACCGGAACGCCGAGAATGTCCATGTAGACATCGCGGAAATCGATGCGCTGGTGTTGCAGATCCTGCGTGGCGTCATAGGAACGCAATTGCCAGAACGGAGCGCGGGCCGGATTTTTCTTACAGATTTCACAGGCCGTGTACACCGCCCGGGACATGTCGTTGAGCTTGCCGCCCGTGCGCCGCATGCCGTTGGCGGCAAGTTTGGCGTTTTCGGGCAACAGGGCGTGGACCTGGGTCATGATGCCGTCACGCATGTCACCTGTCAGTTCGGCGTAGTGCGAAAACAGAACAGACCCGTCCGGCTGGGTTGAGGCGACATTGCCGCTGGCGGCGATCAGGCCGGTATTGCGGTCGTAGGTGATCTTGTCGGCGCGCAGGATGTGGTCGGCCTGCCAGACCTGCACATTGCCAGTCCATGTCACGACGCCTGCGTGATCGTCATAACTCACATGATCCGCCTGAAAAGTCGCGGGTTCGTGGCTGGACGATTTTGTGCTGCCTGTGTTGACATGCAACGGTGTGGGGACGAACTGCGCGTGCGCTTTGTCTGCGAAAAAAGCAGGTACACCCCATGCCGCGCCAATTCCCAGCCCAAGCCAGAGGGCCTGCCGTCCGCTCTCGTTTGAGGTGCGACGGACGTGACCCGACATACCCTTATGTCGCATCCATGCGGCGAGCGCGCGCCGGACGCGGCGCGCGGACATGCGGCATGAACGAGGGGCGGGAAAGGGCAATCAGCCGTCCTCCAGGTGAAGCAGCAACGAAACAGCGAGACACAGGCCAGCCCCGGTAGGCGCCCAGGCGGCCAGAATGGGCGGCAGCGCACCCGAATTACCAAATTGTTCCGCAACTTTCGAGACCGTGAACAGCAGAAAACCTGCCGCCACACCAGATCCGATCATCTGTGTGACACCGCCGCGACGGGTTGGGCGCATGGAAAAGCCCGCCGCCACCAATGTCATCGTCCCGGCGAGGATGGGGAGCGCCAGAAGAGATTCGAAATGGATGCGATGGCGAATCGATGAAAAGCCGGACCGCTCAAGCATGCGGATGAATTTCGGCAACGCCCAGACCGAAAGCGTGTCGGGAGAGGCGAAGCTTTCTTGCACGCGATCGAGTGTCAGATCCGTGGGCAAAAAGAAGGTCGAGGGAGCTTCGGGCAGTTCATAGGGCCTGAGAACGCGTGCGCCATCCAGCCGCCAGCGTCCCGGTTCCAGCACGCCGGACGGAGCTTCGATGCGCAGGATCATATGCCCGTCATGATCCACTCGAAAGACACTGATGTCGTGAATCGCCAAAATCCCACTGTTCAGATGAGCATCGCGTGAATGCAGAATCGCCACACCGCGCGGATCGATCTCCGTATCGAGCTGCCGCAGCCACAATGACGTCCCCGACATGGTCAGCGGGCCGCCATCGGATTTGAGATACTGCCCGTCGAGCGCTTCCGCCTGCGCATACATCGAAGAAGAAAGCGGCGAGATGACGGCCGTCGTCAGCGCTCCGAGAAACATGGCGCAGGCCAGAGGGGCTGCCAGAAACTGCCATGCCGAGATGCCGGCTGCGCGCGCGACGATCAACTCGGAGGTGCGCGTGAGGCGCCAGAAACACACGATGCCGCCCAGCAGCACACCAAATGGCATGATTTCCATGAAAAAGAACGGGACATGAAGCCCCGCGATCTCTGTGACCAGACTGGTGGGGACGTCCGGCTTGGTCGCGACCCGGCGCAGAAGGTCGATGAAATCGAACAGGCAGACGATCCCCGTCAGCGAGGCCGTCATAGCCATCACGGAGAAAATGAACTGTCGTGCGAGATAGAGAGAGAGCGTGACGGGAATGGTGGAGAGGGACATGTCAGTTACGGCGCCACAGTTCGATGGCGCGGTTTTCGCGCGCCGCCCGGATTTCAGGCCAGAACAGCAGCACAGCGCAGATCAGGCCGGGCAGGATGGATTCCACCACGATAAGAGGGATGAGCGCCATGTTGCGCCCGGCGAGATTCTGGAGAAGCAGGTTCAGCGCCAGCAGACCCACGATTGTCAGCACGGCCGACAGGGGACGCAGAATGTTGCCGTGCCGCGAGAAGGCGCCGCGCAGGATCGCCACGAGTGCGACCATGGCAAAGGAAAACGCCGTGAATGGCGTGGTGAGGCGACGCCATCCTTCCACGGCCAGTTTGCCGCGATCACGGGCGCTGACCTGTGTCGGATCTGGTGAGAAAAGCTGTTTGAGCGACATCTCGGCAGCATCGAGGGAACGCTCGTGCTCGCTCTTGCCGGAGGTGAGATCGACCGTGTTGCGGGTAAACTGGAGCAGGGTCAGCCGACCGGTGCTGTGATCGATTTCCTGCCGTGAGCCATCATAAAGCACGACCCGCGGCTGATCGTTGACGATCAGCATGGTGCCGCGTTCGGCAAAAATGGTAGCCCGGTTGCGCGGGTCGCGGTCGTCCTCGATCATGATGCCACGGAGCGCGCCACTGTGTTCGCGCTGGCGGATATAGACCGTCAGCACATCCGAGACTTTCGTGAAGACGCCTTCCTGCAACAGGAAAGCCGCCATCTTGTTGCGTATCTGGAACTCGTATTGCCGGAAGTCATGATACGACGTGGGCACGATCCACAGATTGAGCAGGAACGTGAGGAGCATGGAAGCCGTGGCGCACAGCATCCCCGGTCGGGCCAGTGCGAAAGGGGAAAGACCCGCCGCCCGCATGACCGTTAGTTCTCTGTCTCCCGCCATCCGCTGAGAGATGAACAGTGTCACGATGAATGTCGTGATCGGCAGAATGACCGCCACAAAGGACGGGACCATGAGGCTCGTCAGTTCCAGAAAGACGCGCAACGACAGACCGCGTCCCACCACCAATGAGACAAAACGCAGGGATTGGGTGAGCCAGATAAGGGCCGCAAGGCCGCCTGTCGTCGCGATGAGGGCAAAGACAAGCTGGCGCAACATATAACGATCGAGCGTCGTAAGTCTCAGCACGGAAGGCTGATCCTGACACGACAGGGGGAACGATCTTTTTCGGCCGCTTGCTGCGGTGACCCGGCAGGCTCGGTGCGACGCCGTTCTGGAGTGGGCGCAGGCACTTCACGGTTGTAGGGGCGAGAGAAGATCATGCCTTCTCTCTACTCCTTGCTCCCTAGGAACGGCAAACGTTCTTGTAACGTCCTGAAACGCTGAGTGACCACGGAATAGTCTCGTCTGCAGGTGACAGTGAAACAGAAGAAAATCCGTGATGTCGTGCCGTCACCAATGCACGTATTTTTGTTGGATCATGTAAGCATTTTGTGGATTGCAGAAATCATCACACCGTAGGAAATGCCGCCAGACATTGACGTGTGCCGTTATGCGCCCAACCCGAGCGGACGAAATGATGAATGAACGAAAGGAAATTGACGCGCGGGTCGTGATCGTGATGGCCCTGCTGTGCGCAGTATGGGGCTTTCAGCAGGTCGCGATGAAAGCGGTGGCGCTGGACATGGCTCCTGTTCTTCAGGCGGCCGTCCGCTCGGGTGGTGCCGCCGTAGTGGTGGGTATGCTGGTGGTGGTGCGGCGGGAGGGGCATGCGCTGTATGAAATCCCGCGCGTTCCAGCGCTGGCGGTAGGTCTGTGTTTTGCGCTGGAGTTTCTCTTGGTGGGTGAAGGGCTGCGGTTTACCAGCGCCGCTCATATGTCGATCTTTCTTTATACAGCGCCCGTTTTTATCGCTCTCGGACTGCATCTGCGCCTGCCTGAAGAGCGATTGGGTTCGCGGCAGTGGATTGGTATTGGGCTGGCGTTTCTGGGCATTGTGGTCTCCTTCGTCGGTCGTGGCACCGGGATGCCGTCAGGCAGTGGAAACCAAGAGTGGATTGGCGATCTCTGTGGAATTGGCGCAGGCGTGTCCTGGGCGCTGACGACTTTGATCATCCGGTTCTCGCCACGACTGGCAAGTGCTCCCGCAACCGTCATGCTTCTGTGTCAGCTTGCGGGAGCATTTGTGCTGCTGTTGATCGCGGCAGGACTGACAGGTCAGATGAAGGTAACGGTAACGCCGTTGCTGGTAAGCAGTTTGGTGTTTCAGACCTTTATCGTTTCGATTCTCACGCTCCTTGTGTGGTTCTCTTTACTACGGGTCTATCTTGCATCCCGGCTGGGAGCGCTATCGTTCATGACGCCCCTGTTTGGGGTGATGGCGAGTGTCGTGGTTTTGCATGAAGTGCTCGATCGATCCTTTCTCGAAGGCGGCGCGCTCGTCATGGTGGGGATCGTGCTCGTAAACGGTCGCATGCGTCGAAAAGGCCAGTCTGTAGCCGCGTCTCCGAAGGCTGTACCCTTTCCGGAGAACGCATCCTGTCCGCTGGAGCCGCCTGTTTAGAGAAAGGGTCGATGCAAGTTTTTCGATATGGGGACTGACATCTTTCAATAAAAGCAAACGAAAACGAATGCCTGCTTCCCGCATCGGGATTTTTCGCTCAACGCTCTGCCGGGTAAGTCTTTTTTGCGTGATCGGCAGTCGATCACAAATATGAGTTGATAAAGATCAAGGAAGTTCCGTTCTCTCTGATGCCGAATGAAGCCGTGGCTTTCACCGAAAGGGATTTCGGGAAACACCTGAGAAAATCAGGAACTCTGTTCTTTTCTCGATGAAAGAGAACGGAGTTCATCAGAGGAAAGATGACATGACCAGCAACACCAATCCCAATGGCCGCTCACAGTTCGTTCGTGTTCCGGGTGGGGTCGTGCGCGTGGCGGATCCTTTCACTGTGCTGGAACGCCAGATGGTTCGGCTGTTCGATGATTTCAAAGATCCGGCGCAGGCCAAAGGTATGCGTATTGGCGCTACGGATGTGACGGAAGACGCCAAAGGCTACACAATCAGTATCGAAGTGCCCGGCTGCGAGGAAAAAGATATCAAGCTTTCCACATCGGGCGGAACGCTTGCCATCAGTGGCGAGAAGAAGAAGCCGGAAGTGCCGGAAGGCACGAAACAGCATGTTGCGGGACGTGCGTTTGCGTCTTTTGAAGATGCTTTCGCCATTCCGGAGGATGCTGATGCGGACAAGATTACGGCGGCTCTCAAGAATGGCGTGTTGACCATCACGCTGCCCAGAAAGGCAGAGATCAAGCCTGCGGAACGTACGATCGCTATCCAGTCGTAAGCTCGTTTCCGCCCATCCCGATGATGGGCAAAATGGAAAACAGGCTGGAAAACCGGAGTGCAATGACACTCCGGTTTTCGGTCATTTGTTCGTATCGGGCTGGATGAATTCCGGCAGGAAAGGATTGTCTTTCTGCATAGAGTTCTTCGACGGCAGGGAGGAGGCATCCCATCCGCCGCCAAGGGCTTGCACGAGATTGACCGAGGCGAGCACACGGTTTTGCTGGATGGACAGCACCGTTTCCGCGTTGGAAAGCGCCGTCACTTCGGATGTGATGACGGTCGTGTAGATTTCGGTGCCTGCCAGATACTGGTTCATCGCCACTGTGACCGCCTTGTTGGCGGCATCGAGTGCGATCTGTTGCTGCGCGGCCTGGTCGGCAAGAATGCGCAGATTTGAGAGATTGTCTTCCGTAGTTTGAAGAGCGCTCAGCACCGTCTGGCGATAGGCGGCTGTGTAGGAATCATAATTCGCGTTCGCTTCCCGCACGGCGGCTGTTCGCGCGCCGCCCTCGAAAATGGTCTCGGTCGCGGCGGCACCCAATGACCAAATGCGGTTGGCGACCTGCACGAGTGCTCCGACCGGATCGCCGCTATAACTGTAGGACGCGGTGAGTTGGACATCGGGATAGAATGCCGCGATTTCAGCGCCGATCGTCGCGTTGTATTCTTCCATCCGCCGCTCTGCCGCAGCGATGTCGGGACGGCGCTGAAGCAGCGCGGCCGGTACGGTCACGGGGATGGGTGGAATGGTGCGTGTGAGGCTGCCCGGTGCGATGGTCAGAGACGCGGGAGCCTCCCCCATCAACACGGCGATGGCATGTTCATACTGCGCCCGTGTCTCGCCTGTCTGGATTTCCTGCGCGCGGGTCTGCTCAAGCTGCGTCTTGGCCTGAAGCACGTCCGTGGGAGAAGCGACGCCTGCGTCATACTGGTTTTTGGTGATCTGATAGGAGCGTTCATAGAACAGTACGTTGCGGTGCAGCAGTTCCTTCAGGCTGTCCTGATAACGCAGATTGAAATACGCGGTCGCCAGCTCGCCCTGATAGGACAGGGTGGCATTGGCAAGGTCGGCAGCACTTGCCTGAGCCTCGGTGACCTGCGCCTGAATCTGGCGACGGATCTTGCCCCACAGATCGAGATCCCAGCTTGCTGTCGGCCCCATCCCATAGGTGGTCTCTGTCGAGTTGGAAGGTGTGTAGGATGTGGTGGTGGAATCGGTCCCGTAGTTCACTAGTACGCCTGAGGATGCATTGCGCGAGCCGCGTCCGGTGCTATTGCGGTTGAAGCTGAGAGAGCCGCTCAGGGTTGGGAAAAGTTGCGCACGGATGGCGTTGATCGTCGCGCGGGCGTTGTGATAGCGCGCCTCGTATTGCGCCACGTTCTGGTTGTTGATGGCGACCTTTTCCTCGAAACTGTTGAGAAGCGGATCGTTATAGATCTCCCACCATTTCCCTTTGGGCAGTTCCGCCAAGGCGGGTTTGGCATAGTCCCAGCCCGGAGCCGGCCGCAGTTCCTTGAACTGGGGCGAGATGATCGCGCTGGGCCGCTTGTAATCGGGGCCGACCATGCAGCCAGCCAGCACGAGCGGGGCCAGCAGCAGAGCGGCGCGGCGTGGGAAGCGAGGAGGCAGCATGTTCATTCCGCGTCAGACGTCCTGGGGTGTGGCGTGGAGAGTGGGGCGATGGAACCTGCGACGCAACCGCAGGGCAAGCCGGTCGAGGGTGAGATAGATCACCGGCGTCGTGTAGAGCGTCAGCGCCTGACTGACCAGCAGCCCGCCCACGATCGCGATGCCCAGCGGCCGGCGCATCTCGGAGCCGTAGCCGTTACCGAAAACGAGAGGCAATGCACCGAGAGCCGCCGCCAGTGAGGTCATGATGATGGGGCGGAAACGCAGAAGGCAGGCTGTGCGGATGGCTTCAAGCGGTGTGTGGCCTTCCTCACGCTCGGCGTGGATGGCGAAATCCACAAGCATGATGGCGTTCTTCTTCACGATGCCGATCAGCAGGATCACGCCGATCATTGCGATCAGTGAGAAATCTTCCCCGAACAGTTGCAGCGCCAGCAGCGCGCCCACTCCCGCTGAGGGAAGGGTGGAGAGGATGGTGAGGGGATGGACGTAGCTTTCGTAGAGGATGCCCAGCACGACATAGACCGCGACCAGTGCTGCGAGGATCAGCAGCGGCTCATCGTTGACCGATTTTTGAAACTGCGCGGCATTGCCCGCAAAGCTGCCATGGATGCCCGCAGGCATGTGCAGACCCACGGTTTCCTCGTTGATGATGGCGACGGCTCGGCTGAGCGCTACGCCTTTGGCAAGGTTGAAGGAAATGGTGCTCGCCACCGATTGGCCGTCATGATTGATCGACAGCGCCGTGCGGGCATGGGTGATGTCGGTGATGAAAGTCAGCGGCACCATGGTGGAACGACCAGTGGAGACCGCAGAGCCGGTGGATGTCGAAGTGCCGCCCGCCAATTGGTTGGCGATCTGGTTGCGGAAGTTCTGGGAACTAACGGTCGCTGTGGCGCTACTGGCTGAACTTGCTTCCGAGGAACTGGAGGTGACGACACGAATGGTGTTCGATGCCGTGCCGCCATTGGCTGTGCCGCCGGAAGCACTGACCCACATTTGCCGTATGGTGATGGGATCGCGCCAGAAGGAGGGCTCGGCCACCATGACCACATGATACTGGTTGAGTGTGTTGTAGATCACGGAGGCCGAGCGTTGTCCGAAAGCATCGTAGAGCGCATTGGAGATAAGCTGAGGCGTGATGTTCAGCCGCGCGGAGGTGTCGCGATCAATCTTCGTGACAATGGACTCGCCGCCTTGCTGTACATCGGTCGAAAGATCGAGGATTTCGGCATGTTTGCGTAAGGCCGCCACCAGTTTCGGCGTCCATGCATACAGATCGGGCGCGGAATCACCTTGCAGCGTATATTGATAGGACGCGTTGCCCTGTCGTGCGCCAGCTCGCACACTGCCCGGTTCCATGAGAAAGAATTGCGCCCCCACTAGAGTGCGCAGCCGGTGGGCGATCCGCAGCATCAGGGAGGCCGCCGGTCCCCGCTCGCTCTTGTCGGTCAACTGGAGGAACAGGCTAGCCTGATTGGAGGAGCCACGCCCACCGACGAAACCGGCCACGCTGCTCACCTCCTTGTCCTTGAGAATGGCGCTTTCGACCTGATCGATCTTTTGCGTCATCGCGCCGAAGGAAATGGACTGATCGCCCATCAGGTGTCCCATGAGCATTCCGGTGTCTTCGGTCGGGAAGAAGCCTTTGGGCATGGCCATGAACAGCGCCACCGAGAGCCCGATGGTCGCGGGAATGGTGAGAAGCACGAGCAGGTTATGACGTAGGGCTATTTCCAGTGAGCGGGCATAGGCGTTCTCGGTTCGCGTGATGATGCGCGCGCAGAAGGCTCCGATGGCAGTGAAGAAACGCTTCAGCCATCCGCCCGATGTTGCAGATGCGGACGGTGCCATACCCGGACGCAGAATGCGCGAAGCGAGCATGGGGGTGAGCGAAAGCGAGAGCAGCATGGAGATGACGATGGTGACGGAAACCGTCATCGCCAGTTCGTGGAAAAGGCGACCGGCCAGTCCTCCAAGCAGCAGGATGGGCAGGAACACCGCAATCAACGAGACTGAAATCGAGATGACGGTGAAGGCCACTTCTTCCGCGCCTTTCAATGCGGCTTCACGCGGCGGAATTCCGGCCTCGATGTGACGGGCAATGTTCTCAAGCACCACGATGGCGTCATCGACGACAAAGCCGGTTGAGACCGTCAACGCCATGAGCGACATGTTGTCGAGAGAAAAGCCCAGCAGCCGCATGACGCCGAAGGTGCCGATGATGGATGTCGGCACGACAATGGCGGGAATGAGCGTCATGCGCACGGAGCGCAGAAAGACGAACGTCACAAGCACCACCAGCACAACGCCGATAATGAGCGTGGCCTGCGTGTCCTCCAGCGAGGCGCGAATGGTCAGGGAGCGATCGAGCGCCACATGCAGCGCTACATCCGCAGGCAGCGCTTCCTTGAGATGCGGCAACTGGCTGCGGATGTCGTCGATCGTGTGGATGACGTTCGCGCCGGCCTGCGGGAAAATGACAGCGATGACGGCGCGCTGCTGGTTGAAGAACCCGGCATTGCGAACGTCTTCCACGCCATCGCTCACTTTCGCTACGTCGGACAGGCGCACCGGACGGTTGTTGCGGTACGCCACGATGAGGTCACGATAGGCTTGAGCCGATCGCGCCTGATCGTTGGTGTCGAGCGTGAAGCGCAAGCCGTTCTGGTCGATCACGCCTTTGGGCGTATGGGCATTGGCCGAGGCCAGCGCGGCGCGAACGTCCTCGAAGCCGATGCCATACTGGAACAGCATCAGCGGATTCATCTCCACCCGTACGGCGGGCAGGGCGCTGCCCGAGATCTGCACCATGCCCACGCCGTTCACCTGCGAGAGATGCTGCTGGAGCACATTGCTTGCGAGGTCGTACAGCACGGCGGGCGTGCGGGTGGGAGAGGTGAGGGCGAGAATGAGAACGGGCGCCCCGTTGGGGTTGGCCTTGTTGTAACTCGGGTTCTGGCGCAGCGATGAGGGAAGGTCGGCATGCGCGGCCTGAAGGGCGGCCTCCACGTCGCGTGCCGCGCCGTTGATGTCCCGGTCCAGCGCGAACTGGAGCATGATCCGCACTTGGTTCTGGGAGGACTGGGACGTCATCTCCGTCAGGCCCGCGATCTGCCCAAGCCTGCGTTCCAGCGGTGCGGCAACCGAACTTGCCACTTCGTTGGGCGAGCCGCCGGGCTGCTGGGCCTGCACCATGATGACGGGAAAATCGACGTTGGGCAGGTCCGCCACCGGCAGGGAGCGATAGCCCAGCATTCCGAAGATCAACAGGGCTACGGTCAGCAGCGTGGTCGCCACCGGTCGTTCGATAAAGAGGCGGCACGGACTCATGTCCGTAACTTTCGCGTTGCGGTTTTCATCAGCCGCCACATGAGATCAACCCTGATCCGGAGCGGGGCCAGAGGCATGGTGTGTGGCGAAGCGCGCGCGCCATCTGGCGGCCAGCGTGTCGAGCGCGAGATAGATGACCGGTGTGGTGAATAGCGTGAGCAACTGCGAGACGGCCAATCCGCCGATGATGGCAAGCCCCAGCGGGCGGCGCAGTTCCGAGCCTGTTCCGCTGGAGATGACCATCGGCAGCGCGCCGAGCATGGCGGCCAGCGTGGTCATGAGGATCGGACGGAAACGCAGTGTCGCGGCCTGTCGGATGGATTGAAGGGAGGACATGCCGTGCTCGCGCTCCGCTTCGAGCGCGAAGTCGATCATCATGATCGCGTTTTTCTTCACGATGCCGATCAGCAGCACGAGGCCGATGATGCCCATCACGTCCAGACCGGCACCTGCGATCCACAGTGTGATCAGTGCGCCGATACCCGCCGAAGGCAGGGTAGAGAGAATGGTGACGGGATGGACAAAGCTCTCATAGAGAATGCCCAGCACGATATAGACCGCGACCAATGCTGCCGCGACGAGGAAAAGCTCGTTGCTCAGCGAGCCTTGGAACGCGGCGGCCGTTCCCTGAAACGAGGTCTGGAAGGCTGAGGGTAGGCCCAGCTTTTTCTCCACGCGCTGGATGGCGTCAGTCGCCTGTCCCAGCGAGTAGCCGCTTGTCACGTTGAAGGAGATGGTGGTGGCGGGAAACTGGCCAAAATGCGTGATGACCAGCGGGGCCGTTTCGCGGGTGACGGTCGTGACGGCCGCCATGGGCACGAGGCCGGAGGTGGGCGAACGTGTGGGGCCGGATGTGCTCTCGCCCGAATTGCCGGAAATGCCGGGAAGATAGAGCTGGTTGAGTGAGCCGAGAGACGTCTGGAAGGCCGGATCGGCTTCAAGAATCACGCGATACTGGTTGGACTGCGTATAGATCGTTGAGATCTGCCGCTGCCCAAACGAGTCATAGAGCACATTGTCGATGGTCTGCGGCGTGATGGAGTAACGTGCGCCGGTCGAGCGATCGAGTGTCAGACGGGCGACCAGCCCTTCCGCCTGAAGATCGGATGTTACGTCGGCCAGCGCGGGTTCCTTGCGCAGGGCTTCGAGTAATTTCGGTACCCATGTCTTGAAGGCGTTGTAATCCGGATTTTCCAGCAGGAACTGGTATTGCGTGGCGGCGATGCTGGTATCGAGCGAGAGATCCTGTACCGGTTGGGCATAAAGCTGGATGCCCGGAATGTTGGCGGTTTCCTGTGACAGCCGTGTGGCGATTTCCGACGCTGTAACGGAGCGCTCGTCATGGGGTTTGAGGTTGATAAGGAACCGGCCCTGATTGAGCGTCGCGTTCTGACCGTCCACACCTACGAAAGACGACAGCGAGGTGACGTCGGGATCCTTGAGGATCGCGCGGGCAAGCTCCTGCTGGTGCTGCTTCATGGCCTCGAAGGAGGTGGACTGCGCGGCAACCGAGAGGCCCTGAAGCACGCCCGTGTCCTGAACGGGAAAGAAGCCCTTGGGGATCAGCCAGCCGAGCAGTCCTGTCAGCAGCAATGTGGCGGCAAAGATGGTCAGCGTCGTCTTTTCATGGGCCAGCACCACGTCCAGCGCGCGGTCATACCCTGCGATCAGCCGGTTGGTGGCCACTTCCATCCGTGCCGACCAGCGCTGGAAGGCCGTGCGGGCCGTGCTCACATCATGCGGACGTTCGGAGAGCATCCGGTCGCACATCATCGGCACCAGTGTGAGCGACACCACGGCGGAGAGGATGATGGTGATGGCCAGCGTGACGGCGAATTCGTGGAATAGGCGGCCCACAACGTCGCCCATGAACAGCAGCGGGATGAGCACGGCGATCAGCGAGATGGTGAGGGAGATGATGGTGAAGCCGATCTCGCCCGCGCCGCGTATGGCGGCTGCCATACGGTCCTCGCCCGCTTCGATATAGCGAGAGATGTTCTCGATCATGACGATGGCATCATCGACCACGAAGCCTGTGGCGATGGTGAGCGACATCAATGAGAGATTGTCGAGCGAGAAACCCATCAGGTCCATCACGGCAAAGGTGCCGATGATGGAGAGCGGTACCGACAGGCTGGGGATGATCGTGGCCGGGATGTTGCGCAGGAACAGGAAGATCACGGCCACGACGAAAGCGAGCGCCAGAAACAGTTCCAGCTCCACGTCCGCGACAGAGGCGCGGATGGTCGTCGTGCGGTCAGTCAGCGGCACGATGTCGATGCCGGGCGGTAGGGACGTGCGAAGCTGCGGCAGCGTGGCCTTGATGTTGTCCACCACCGAGATGACGTTCGCACCAGGCTGACGCTGCACGCTCAGTACAAGACCGGGCGTGGTGTTGGCCCATGCGGCAAGTTGCGAGTTTTCCGCTCCGATGACCACGGACGCCACATCGCGGATGCGCACCGGCCCGCTGTTCTGATAGGCGATGATCTGGTTCATCAACTGATCGATGCCAGCGATCTGTCCGTCCACGCGCAGGGTGGCGGCTCGTGTGGGGCCGTCGAAGGTGCCAGTGGGAGAGTTGACGTTGACGTTGCCGATGGTGGTGCGCAACGTGTCCAGATCGACGCCGAAGGATGTCAGTTTGGGAATGTTGACGCGAACGCGGATGGCCTTGCGGTTGCCGCCTGAGAGTGTGACCAGTCCCACGCCCGAGATCTGGCTGATCTTCTGTTCCAGTCGCGTATCGACGTAGTCTTCCACTTCCGGCAGCGGAATGGTCTTGGACGTGATGCCAAGAGTGATGACGGGCGTGTCAGCTGGGTTCACCTTGGCGTAGATCGGAGGGGCGGGCAGGTCGGTGGGCAGAAGCGAATTGGCCTGATTGATGGCTGCCTGCACCTCCTGCTCCGCGATATCCATCGACATGGACAGCCCGAAGCGCAGGGTGATGACCGAGGCGCCGCCAGAAGAGCGCGACGTCATCTGGTCGAGGCCCGGCATCTGGCCGAACTGCGTTTCCAGTGGCGCCGTGACGGATGTGGCCATCACGTCTGGCCCCGCGCCGGGGTAGAAGGTCTGCACCGTGATCGTGGGATATTCCACGTCCGGCAGGGCTGAGACCGGCAGGAAATGATAGCCGAGCAGGCCGGCTATCATGATCGCGAACATCAGGAGCGTGGTGGCGACCGGGCGCTCGATAAAGATGCGTGACGGATTCACGGGCGGCTCAGTTCGCGGGCTGGGAAGGCTTTGTGGACGTCTTGTCGTCCGGGATCGTCACCTTGATGCCTGCGCGCAGATGATCGGTGCCGTCCGTGACGACCCGGTCTCCTGCCACCAACCCCGTGCTGATCACGGTCTGAGTGCCATCCGTGATGCCGGGAGTGACATTGCGGACATCGACCGTGCTGTCGGTCTTCACGACATAGACGAACTGTCCGTTGGGGCCGGTCTGAAGCGCGTTGTTGGGAACCATGATGGCATTGTGCAGCGTATCGACCAGCAGCCGAGCATTGACGAACTCATTGGGGAAGAGATGTTCGTCCTGATTTGGGAAAATGGCGCGCAGGCGCACGGTGCCTGTGGCTGTATCGATCTGGCTGTCGAGCACGCTGACGGCACCGGAGGCGATTTTCTGCGTGTTGGAACTGTTCCATGCATCGACTGGCAAAGAGCCGGTGGCGCGCAGGCGATCCGCCACCTGAGCAAGCTGGTCCTGCGGGAGCGTGAAGATGACCGAGATCGGCTGCATCTGCGTGAGGATGGCGAGACCACCTGACTGTCCCGCCGTGACATAGTTACCGCGATCCACGGCGCGGATGCCCACGCGCCCGTCCACAGGGGCCGTGAT
>NZ_JAHRDV010000168.1 GCF_019083805.1 Acetobacter estunensis | reverse complement strand
GCCGTCATCGCCGCAAAGGCGGCTGATAACAGAGCCCATACCAACCAAGGGGGCACACCTGAGCCATTCATGATCATGATGCCCTATCGGTTAGGCGTCTTCTTCGGTTGCGGTCTGGGCGATGCGGCGCGCGTGGCGCCTGTCGACAAGCTGAGTGTCGTTTTCGTGGCGATTTTCGGCGTCCTGGTCTTGGGCGAACATATGTCCGCCAAAGGCTGGGGCGGGGTTGTCCTGATCGCCC
>NZ_JAHRDV010000167.1 GCF_019083805.1 Acetobacter estunensis | reverse complement strand
GTCGCATTGGCCATCGGTCACGGTCCATGGAGCAGACGAACAGGCCAAAAACACGATCCGTCAGATTGTGAAAGCCATGAATTTGTCTTCTCTTATGGAGCAGGCAGCCGTCATGGGATCGGTTGGTACCAAATTGTCTCTTGTTCCGTGAAATCACGAGTAAACCAGTAATTCCCAGCCTCAAACTGGCCAAAACCAGCCCGCCTCAATCCTTCCGCGTCAACAATATACTGCTCACGAAC
>NZ_JAHRDV010000166.1 GCF_019083805.1 Acetobacter estunensis | reverse complement strand
AGCTACCTGTCCCGAACCCCAAAGCCATTGCTGGCCGACCGGGGCTATGACAGTGACAGTTTCCGCCGGGAGCTGCTGGTCCACGGGATCCTGCCGGTCATTCCATCACGCAAAGGCCGTAGCGCTCATGCATGTCCCGCCAGGGGCAACCCGTTCGTAGAACATGCAGCATACCATTGAGAAACTGGCGATTGTCTCCAGATGGACGTGCCCAACGTCCACGCTCAGGCGGCAGAAGCGGA
>NZ_JAHRDV010000165.1 GCF_019083805.1 Acetobacter estunensis | reverse complement strand
CACCGACAGCATCAGGCACGGCATGAGCAATACACGCAGGTTCTTCGGCACGGACGGCATTCGCGGGAAAGCCAACACCCCTCCCATGACCGTGGACGTGGCGCAGAAACTCGGACAGGCGGCGGGCGGTTGTCAGCGTGGGTGTCAGGCCGAGAATGGCGGCGATGGGCCGTTCGCGCGCGATGCGCAGCGCGGTCGGTCCCGCATGCGTGTAGGCGACAATGGTGCTGGCATCGAGCGTG
>NZ_JAHRDV010000164.1 GCF_019083805.1 Acetobacter estunensis | reverse complement strand
AGTGTGACGCCGGTGCTGGCCTACTGGTCAGCAATGACGGCTCTTCTCCGCTTTCTCTTTGGTACGTCTCTGGAGAAACTGAGCCTCCCGTTGTTCCGGATGGAGCACGTGCGAATGGCGGCCGGATGATCAGCCGGATCCTCGAAGCCAGCGTAATGCAACGTGCCCGGCACGACTGCAAAAGGACCGCCCTGATAAGTGACGCCTACAGCCCCGACACAATCGGTCAGCACCTCCTGTGC
>NZ_JAHRDV010000163.1 GCF_019083805.1 Acetobacter estunensis | reverse complement strand
CAGTTTGATTCGCTGCGCGTTCGTCAATTCTCGCACAACAGCCAGTTTGTGATCGGGACGGAGACGGGCCGTACCGTCCTTCCAGTTCGTGATCCAGCGGATAAGGCCCTCCGGATTGGCGAAGCTGGTGAAGTGAGGGAGGCCGGCATTTTCTGGAGTGACGGCCGCAACGGTAGCCCGATGCACCAATACTGGGGATTTGCTGGCTGGCATGCGGATCAAATGGTGAGGGCGCTCGCGAG
>NZ_JAHRDV010000162.1 GCF_019083805.1 Acetobacter estunensis | reverse complement strand
GAACACGGATCAGTCTGGTGGCATCAAACAAAGAAAATATCGTTTCCAGAAAACAGGTTCTTTTAATCTCGATGACAAGCTCGTTCTCAATCACCTGCACGAGAATCGCCACAGAACCAACCGATCCGCGTCGATGCCTGTGTCGGTATGCCGGATGACCTTGTGCGTGATGACGAGCGGTCTCTGGTGCATGGGTTGGGGGTGGTGCCGGTTGTATGGATTCGGAATCTTCCTGGAACAGA
>NZ_JAHRDV010000161.1 GCF_019083805.1 Acetobacter estunensis | reverse complement strand
CAGAGCACTCTCTCGGACCCCGACCAGCGCCTGACCGCCGCCAACCGGCTCCTGCACGTCGATCGCCTGAACGAGACGGGATGGCGCACTCTCCTGCGGGAACTGGCACGCCGCAACGACAGCAGCAGGGTATCGGTTTCGGGCAGGCGCAGGATGTTGGACGGGGTGGCGTTGAGGTAACGCTCGGCGTCCACGCTGGTCAGCACGGGTTTGAGCGACAGGGCGTGACGCTGCACATCGAGA
>NZ_JAHRDV010000160.1 GCF_019083805.1 Acetobacter estunensis | reverse complement strand
TAGTCAAGCAGGATCTCACAGCACCCGCTAACTGGCGTGCGACCGAGAGTCTCGACGCATGGCTCAAGGAACGTGGCGTTCCGGGAATCTGCGGCGTGGACACCCGCGCGCTGACGCTGCGCATTCGTGCCCACATTGCCGATATGGGGGAACGTGAAGGTGATGATCTGGCCCGCGAATGACGGGTCCGTCAGTGTTTCCTGATATCCGGTCATGCCGGTGGAGAAACAGATTTCACCCAGA
>NZ_JAHRDV010000159.1 GCF_019083805.1 Acetobacter estunensis | reverse complement strand
CGATCGAACGGTTCAGAACCGTCGTGGCGTCAAGATGCGCGAAGGTCGCGGCAGGAGCCGGGTCGGTCAGATCGTCGGCCGGCACGTAAACGGCCTGAACCGAGGTGATCGAACCCTTCTTCGTGGACAACATCTTCCGCTTTACGCAGGCCGGTTCGGAAGTGTCCGCGCTGCTGGGTCGTATCCCTTCGGCCGTGGGCTATCAGCCGACGCTGGCGACGGAAATGGGTGCCCTGCAGGAAC
>NZ_JAHRDV010000015.1 GCF_019083805.1 Acetobacter estunensis | reverse complement strand
AAGTCGGTCGCCGCCAGGTCTTCCAATCCATCTTACAAACACACTACCACCGCGGGGTGGAGCAGCCCGGTAGCTCGTCAGGCTCATAACCTGAAGGTCATAGGTTCAAATCCTATCCCCGCAACCATACGTAAGCGTCTGAAAAGACTAAGAAAAAGCCATCCATAAGGGTGGCTTTTTTTGTGCTCAAAATCCTCTGCAGGAAACACATAGGAAACAGACGAAAAGGTACCGGGGCGCATTTTTGTCCACTTTCACAAATGCGTGATTGAAGAGCGGGGCACCCTGTCGCCTGTTTCGGGGTATCATTCTAGGCTTGTCGAGTCAGGACAGTCTGCCCCTCTGCTGTCCGTATCAGGAGAAGCAGGAGCAGTTATGGCCGCAGACGAACTTACGGGACTGATCCGTTATCTCGGTCAGGAAGACTGGCAGGAGTGTTTTGGCGAAGTGCTCGGCGATCACATCGGTCCGGCGCTGGAAGCAGGTGACATCACCTTCGAGGATCTGGCGGAGATGATCGGTCCCGACGTCGCCATGATACTGTGGGGCTGCGCTTTCGAAGATTTTCTCGGGCAGGACTGGGATGATGGCCGGAACTTCGTGGACGTTTACCTCAAGCGTCGGGGCTGGAAGGAAGGGCCGCGTAACAGCGCCTATATGCGTGCCCTCAAGGCTTCGGTCATGAGCCTGATGAAGTCTCGGATATCAAACCCGGCCAGAGCCTGATGGCGCGTGACCTGCTGCGGGGTGGGGAACCCGTTCTGGTGCATGAAGGCACGGCTACCCGGACGCTGGAACAGTGGGACCGGATTGCAGCACGTCTTGTGCCGTCCGATGGAAAGACCATTCTGGCAGGCGGGTTGCTCGCTTATTCGCGGGGTGCCTGTGAGGATCTTCCGACGCACCTTTACAAGGTGCGTCGGAAGCGGCGGGGCAAGGCCGAGTTTCCGAAAGTCGATACGCGGACGCTGCATGAACTTGCGCCGATGTTCACGCTGACCTGGCTGTTCCGGACACTGGAGGACATGGCCCGGCAGATGGAGGGGCCAGCGCTGTTCAATGGGGACGGAGAGGATCTGGTCTTCCACGAAGTGTGTTTCCCGCTGGCAAAGGGCGTGACGCAGAAGACGGTGGCGGATGTGCTTGACGGGATCATGGCCCTGCGATCGGAAAACCGGTCATTCTGGAACTGGCTGAAAGAGCCGATGAGCGATCCCGTGCGCAAGGCTGGACGAGATGAAAACGGGCGGTTCCTGCGCACGGAGATGGATGATGGTGCGATCGTGCTGGGCACGCTGGATCTGAAGGGGCGGCAGTTGCGGCTGCAGGTGAACTCGAAAGAGCGTGCCGAACGTGGTCGTGCCATGCTGCAGGTTGGTCTGGGAGATCTCGTGCGCGCTCCGCTCACGCAAATCATGACGCCGGCGCAAGCGATGGAAGACCGGGGGACGCCTGGACGGGAGGTCTCGCCAGGACTGCAGATCCCGCCCGAGGAGGAAGCCCGGATTATCGGGCAGATGCTGGAGCGGCACTATCGGCAGGTGCTTGATGAGCCAGTCCCGGCCCTGGGGGATATGACGCCGCGCCAGGCCGTCCAGACAGCTTCAGGGCGTAAAAAGGTGGCCATCTGGTTGAAGGATATCGAAAACACTACGGTCCGCGCCCAAGGGAGTGGCGGTGGCATGGCTGCCTACGATTTTGGGTGGATGTGGCACGAACTCGGAATCATCAGGCTCAGGAAATAGTCCGCTTACGCCCTCTTCTCAGACATGAGAGCTTCTGACCAGCTTGCCGCGTAGCGGACATAAGCAGCACGGGGTCTCTTGGCCGAGTTGGGCCGAAAGCGAAATGGCAGATCCGCAGTCAATACGGAGGAAAGCGGTCGTTCAATGCGTCCCTTCGCGGCTCTCGCGGTTTCTGAATCACCCTGGGACGGCATTGATCGAAAGAGGCGCGTTCGCTAGGGTATTAGGCGTTATGAGTCTCCGATGCAGTCAATATACGGGCCGTCGTTTGATGAGCTTTCTCAGCAAGGAAGGCGGCCTGGCACTTGGAAAGTGCTGGTCATGAACGAGGAGGAAAGCAATATCATTCAAGGCGTGAGATACGCGAACATTCAGTTGTCTGCGGCTTATCCGGTCGTATCAGCTTATGAATTCGAGTTCCTCAAAAGTGAAGAGCTTGTCCGTGAGTTCCTCGACAACTGCACCATTTACATGATCGTGCAACGACCTTTGACATATTTCGACAGCATCGAAATACGCGACGGCTTCATCTATTTCGAGATTGCGGACGGTAAGAACCAGCCGATGAAATGTCGTATTGATCCTGTTGCCGCGAATATCTCTTTGCCCGGCGAAAAGCTCTACGTAGAGTCACAGTTTTTCTCCGAGACGCCCGGCACTGTTCAGCCTCTGCGCGACGTCGCGGGGATCAAACTGTTCAAAGAAGATGGCTCGTTCATCTTGTGGTGGAGCCCGCAAAAGCTCCTCTACGAATATGTGGTGGACGACTTGCGGGTCGAGACAACGGACGACGCTGATCCGCTTTCCTTTTTAGACTTCGACGTCCTCTATATTGGCAAGGCCTTCTCGCAGAGGGTGTGGAACAGGCTTACGGGCCACGACAAAATGCAGAAAATTCTAACCGTCCAAAATCCCATTAGTGCTGAGCCTGCTGCTCGCGCGCCGTTTGAGATAGCCCTTGTTCTACTGAAGGTGGTTGGCCTGACGGATGTGCCCCAAGTGCCCTACACTGACCTCGGATCTACGGTCCCGCCCATATTACACGATATAGACCTTGATGACGAAAATGCTCTCGAACGGTTCTTGTGCGAGACACCGATAGCATTAGGCGATGAGGCCATGACCCGCGAGGTAGAGGCGCAACTCATCAACACCTTTCAACCGAAGTTCAACGACGTCAAATTTGCCAATTACCCGATGATCGAGGGCGGCATGAGGTCAAAAGGCTATAGCTCGACCAAGCTAGCAATAGAGCGCCTCCCAGCTTTTCTTCGTACAGCCCATCACTCGGTCGCGCCGATTTTCCCAGCCGACGACGACGATTAGTCCGCCCACGGTCTCTCAGGCTTTGTTCTCAGGTTGGACCTTTCATTGAGACCCTCGTCGAAGTCGGAAACTTCTATCGCAGATAGCCCTACATCGCTTCAGGGCTACCGCATCTTCGAATTATTCATAGGTGGCGAAGTTGAAGGCGGGAAAGGCTGGTTTCTGGCCTACTGAAGACATTCAAAAACAGCTGACATTGGCGCGTAGCTGCTGTCACACGTCGTCGAGTGAACGGCTGGAAACAGCGCATAAACGCTCCAAAGAGGATGGACCGTTCACCCCCCCCCGAGTTTACCCTGCTGCGGACGGCAGCTATTGCTATGAACTGAGATATGCCTATCCTCTTTGGTCGCAAGCAGCGGAGGGCAACCAGTGAACGGCGTGTTCGATACTCGCGCTGGTACGACCTATGATGACGAGATCGTCTCGAAGTACCACTTCCCTGATCGTTACCTGTCCGCGGCACTGGACTGCCTCGGGAGTTGGATCCTCTATCGGGAACCCCGTCGCAACGGCGGCCGCAGTGGCTACGTCGCTGTCGCCAAGGTCATTGCCGTCGAACCCGACCCCGCCCGGCCAGGTTATAGCTACGCCAGGATGGAGGGCTACCTCGAATTCGATGCTGTCGTTCCGTTGGAGGGCCCCGACGGGCCGTTCGAGGAACGCCTTCGAGCGGTTGAACCTACCAGACGGGGCGCGGCACTGCAGGGTAGATCGATCCGGACGATCTCGTTGGCTGACTTTGGTGCGATTGTCCGGAGGGGGCTAGATGCCACGCTGGCGCCCATCAATGCCCGGCGGCTCGAACTCGATCCGATCCACGTGGACCAACCGACGCGCAACCTCCTAGAGGCACCGCCGCCGGACCAGGCCCGGCGCATCGAGCAGGTTCTTGTTAACCGCCGGATCAGGGATGCTGCCTTCCGTCGCCAGGTCATCGATGCGTACGACGGACGCTGCTGCGTGACTGGGCTGCGGCTCATCAACGGGGGCGGCAAGGCGGAGGCACAGGCAGCCCATATCCAGGCGGTTGCCGACGGTGGGCCCGACGTCGTCAGGAACGGCATCGCTCTCTCAGCAACAGTCCACTGGCTCTTCGACCGGCATCTCATCTCTTTGACGGACGATTTGGGCCTGCTTGTCGCCCACAACCGCATCCCCCGCGAATTGAGCAGTCTGTTTGGCCGACAAATGGAACGGATCATCCTGCCGAGGGATCCTGCCTATCATCCGCATCCGGTCTACGTTCGCAGACACCGGGAGCGGTTCGCTGGCTGAGCAATTCGTTCGACCGCGCCGGAGGCGGCTAGCGCCCTCATTGGAGACATACAAAGAGATTGTTTTGGACGCTGCATAGCGGACTTCAATAGCGGTTACCCTCAATTTCTGATTACGAAAATTAAGGGCAACATTTTATAAAGTATAGAAATTCCAAAAAAGATATCTAAAAAGGTAATTGCAAACCTGATGCTTGCGCCGTGTCAAATAGACGTCTAGCGAGATCATAATCATTCCAAGTTTGGTTTGTGTAGAATCTATATTCTTTTCCATCTGCCGCGCTAAAATAAATAATTACAAATTCACCAACCTCCTCTATTTGATTAAAATTATATCTTAGAGAAAAAGTAAATTCTTGCGTCTGAACTTGGACGCTAGAATTCTCGTCATCATAGAGCCATTTAAGCAAACCTTGTTCGGTTTTCCGTAGGAGCTCTGAAACAAAATGATTGATTTTATCGGGGAACATAAGACACTCCAGTGGCAGGATCGATATTCTCAACGTGATTTTTTATTTCCAGTAGTTTCTTCAAAATATTTTTCCTTGTCGCCATAGGCAAAGGAGCCGCTGCTGTAGTAGCTGTGGCCGCCTGAAGTTTTATTTCAACAAAATTGATACTTATCTTAATTTCCGCCAGTTCTTCACATCGATATATTCTAAAAAATGACCTTCTAAAATAATTAAATCCGTTTAAAGCTAAGTCATATTTTTCATTTGATATATTATTACTAATTAAATCAATGCATGATAGACACTCGCTAACAACTGATGTTATGTTTATATTTTTGTATTCAGAAACCATTTCCTCCGATTGCTTTTTTATACTTTTCGATATTCTTACGCTGTGAAATATTTCACATATTGTTATAATTAATCCTATTAATGTAGCAACAGTTCCATAATAGGAAAATATATTATATGAACTTGAGTTAGAGATTATTGTCGATGAAGCACAATATAACACGATCAACAAAATCACAGATATAATAGTATATATTACTCGTGTTTTTTGATTTTCCCATAAATTCGTAAAAAAGTTATCTCTGGTCACAATAATTTCTCACAATTTTTGCGTCTGCACATTTTACTCTACTTGTAGATTTATAGAAATGATACCTTCAATACAGAAAATTGATACTCTTATCAAAAAGATAAGAGTAGGAGGGAAATTTTCAACGTCAACTAAATAAATTAATGATTTTTCCAAAAAAATACACCGTCCGCTTTCCCCCCAACTCCCGTTTGATAACCATAGGCCACGATCCGTTGCCAAACGTTTCTCAATCGTCAGCAAAGGCCTTCCTTCTTAACGCCCCACGTTGTTTCCCACCTCATGGTGATGTGGTTCAAAGAACACATTACTATATGGTCGAGGTAATCGCTACGAGCAAAAAAGCCCGCATTTCATTCTAAAAGCGGATATTCTGCTGTCCCCCCATTGCCGACATTTTTTCTGCCGGGAAAGAGGAGAGCGTGCTGGCTTGGGTGCAGCCGTCAGAGTCAGAGGGCTGCGCGGATTTTCGTGACGGGTTGAGAGGATGGGAGAGAGTCTCCTGTCCGCCCGTCATGGAGTTTTCCGCCATGGCGACCGCCATTCCTAAAATCAGCCTGAGTTCGTCCCGTGACATCCCGTTCAACCGGCTGGTGCTGTCGCAGTCCAACGTGCGGCGCGTGAAGGCCAGCCTGTCGATCGAGGAACTGGCCCGCGACATCGAGCGCCGGGGCCTGCTGCAGAGCCTGAATGTCCGGCCAGTCGTTGATGATGCCGGGGTTGAGACCGGTACCTACGAAGTGCCGGCCGGTGGGCGTCGTTTTCGCGCGCTCGAACTGCTGGTGAAGCAGAAGAAACTGGCGAAGACCGCCCCGGTGCCCTGCGTCGTGCGCGAGGCCGGGTCGGCCATTCTCGCCGAGGATGATTCCCTGGCCGAGAATGTGCAGCGTGTGGCCCTGCATCCGCTGGACCAGTTCCGCGCCTTCCGTGACATGCTGGAGAAGGGCATGTCCGAGGAAGAAATCGCCGCCGCGTTCTTCGTGGTGCCCGCCGTGGTCAAACAGCGCCTGCGGCTGATGACCGTTTCCGACAAACTGCTGGATGTATATGAGCAGGACGGCATGAAGCTGGAACAGTTGATGGTCTTTTCCATCAGCGATGACCATGTCCGTCAGGAACAGGTCTGGGACATCGTGTCCCAGAGCCATAACCGTGAGCCTTATGTCATCCGCCGCATGCTGACAGAAAAGACCGTGCGGGCCTCGGACGCCCGCGCCCGCTTCGTCGGGCTGGAGGCCTATATCGTAGCGGGTGGCCACGTCATGCGCGACCTGTTCGAGGCCGATGACGGCGGCTGGCTGCAGGATCCCGCCATTCTGGACCGGCTGGTCATGGAGAAATTGCATGCAGCCGCAGAGGATATCCGCGCCGAGGGCTGGAAATGGGTCGAGACGGCCCTGTCATTTCCATGGGGCCACACACGGCATTTCGCTGAGATCGACGGCACGGAATTACCTCTGACCGATGAAGAGACAGCCCGTCTCGAAGCCCTGCATACCGAGCAGCAAACCATAGAGGCTGAATACGCCCAGGCGGATGAATACCCCGACGCGGTGGATGCAAGGCTGGGTGAGATCGAGCAGGCCATTCTTGCCCTGGAAGAACGGCCACTGGCGTTCGATCCCGCTGACATGGCGCGGGCAGGCGCCTTCGTCAGCCTCGATAGTGATGGCACGCTGCAGGTGGAGCGGGGTTTCGTACTGCCCGAGGACATGCCGGCTGAGCCTGCAGAGATCGATAATGCCGACGGTTCGGATGAATATGCTCACCGTGCATATGATGGGCAGGATGAACGTTTTACGGGTTATGGCGACGATGAAGGCGGGGAGGGCGATAGCATCGCTCCTGTCGTCGAACCCGAGGAAGAAGACGGGATTAGGCCGCTGCCCGACCGGTTGCTCACCGAGCTGACAGCCTGGCGCACGCTGGCCCTGCGGAACGCGTTTGCCAGCAACCCGCACATCGCGCTGACCGAACTGCTGCATACGCTGGTGCGTGATGTTTACTGGCAGACACCGGGTGCGGACTGCCTGGAAGCCTATGTCCGGGAAATCCCCCTGCCGGTCCATTCGCCCGACATGCCGGGCAGCGTGCCAGCCCACGCGCTGCGCCAGCGCAACGAGGGCTGGAAGCACGATCTGCCCGATGACGAGGACGCGCTGTGGCGCTGGATCGACGGGCTGGACGACGCCAGTCGCATGGCATTACTGGCCCATTGCCTGTCCTTCGGGGTCAACGCACTCTACGAGCGCATGCCCGCTTACGGCGCGGTGTCCCAGCGCAGCGTGACCGAACGCCTTAAACGGGCCGATCGACTGGCGTCGGCCCTCAGCCTCGATCTGGTCGAGGCAGGCTGGCAGCCGACCGTCGAGAACTATCTCGGCCGGGTGACCAAGGCGCGCATCCTGCAGGCCGTGCGGGAGGCACGCGGCGACGAGACGGCAGAGCGCATCGCCCACCTGAAGAAGCCTGACATGGCGCGCGAGGCCGAGCGGCTGCTCGATGGTTCGGGCTGGCTGCCCGAGGCGTTGCGGACCGTAGGGCTTGCCGATCAGGCACAGGTTGAAACAGTGACAGCAGGCGGGGATATGGAGGCAATCGCTGCCGAATAGCACAATGGATTTTGGAACTTTGAGACAGCGGCTTCCGGTGCCCGGAAGCCGCTTTTTTCATGTCCGGCGCCCCGGAAAGAGGGAGAGGTCGGCTTCGCCTTGGGTGCCGAATAAGCGGCATCAGAGGAGAGTTTTCCATGACCACGACCACCATCCTGCCCCCTGCGTCCCGTGGCGCCGCGTCTGGCGGCTTCCGGATCGATCCCTCCCGTGGGGAGCGTAGCGCCCGCGTCTCGTCCGAATGGTTCTCGCGGCCCGATGACGAGCGGTATCTCTCGCTGTCCGATTTGCACACGGCTACTCTTGCCCGTGCCGAGAGCGCCACCGCCCGCACAGTGGAAAGCCGCGCCATTCGCGTGGAAGCATCCCGCGACAATGCCGAGCGTCTGACCCTGACCGTGCCGGGGCAGAATGAGCCGATCGCGCCCACCCACTGGTCCTTTGGCCAGATGTGCAGTCTTGTCGGCGCACCATCGTCCTATCTTCGAAACCTTCCGGCACCACTAGCGGCGATCAATCTCCAGCACGGGCTGCTGTCGCACCGCGCCGAACTGGTCAAGACGCTGGAAACCGAGGACGGGCGTGTGGAACTGCGCGCCGTCACGGGGCCGGATTACGGCCGCATCTGGGACCATGAACTGGTTGGCGCGGTGCGGAAAATTGCCGGTGACGGCACGGGCGATACCAACTGGAAGGTGCCGGGTGTCATCGACTGGGCCACCATGACCCATAATCCCTATGTGGATATCACCAAGGAAACGACCACGCTCTACGCATCGGATCGCGATGTGTTCCTGTTCCTTGTGGACGATACACACCCGATCGAGGCGGGACGCTTGCCCAATGGCGACCCTGATCTCTATTTCCGGGGCTTCTATGCTTGGAATTCCGAAGTCGGCAGCAAGAGCCTCGGCATTGCGTCATTCTATCTGCGCGGAGTGTGTCAAAACCGTATGTTGTGGGGCGTCGAAAATTTCGAACAGATCACCATCCGGCATAGCAAGTTTGCCGCCTCACGCTTCGTGCATCAGGCCACGCCCGCGCTGCGGAATTTCGCCACGGCCAGCCCGGCGTCATTCGTCTCAGGCATTCAGGCCTCGCGCAAGGCGCTGGTGGCCAGAACCGATGAGGATCGGGAAAGTTTCCTGCGTCGTCGTGGGTTCTCTAAACCGGAAACCACGAAGATTATCGAAACCGTGCTGCACGAGGAAGGCCGCAAGCCCGAGAGCGTGTTCGATTTCGTGCAGGGGATTACCGCACTGGCGCGGACGAAGACCAACCAGGACACACGACTGGATCTGGAGGGCAGGGCACGCAAGCTGATGGAGAAGGTCGGATGAACGCGCCCATCATCAGACGTCGGCGTAATGGGAAGGGGGCGGCGGACGAGGTCCGCCGCCTTTTGCCTGTCGGCAGGTCAGTCGTTCAGGCTGTCCTTGAGCGCCTTGGCAGGCGTGAAGGCCAGCTTGCGCGAGGCTGCGATCTGGATGGTCGCACCGGTGGCCGGGTTGCGGCCTTCGCGGGCGGCGACTTCCCTGACCTTGAACTTGCCGAAGTTTGGCAGGGTGATTTCATCACCGGCCTTGGCGGCAGCGGTCATCGCCTCGATCAGGGCGTCCAGCACCTTGCGGGTATCGGTCTTGCTCGTTTCGGTGGTGGTGGCGATATGATCGACCAGATCGGCAATCTTCATGGGACTATCCTTTTGCATTCGGGCCTATGCCCGTTGCCTCTGCCGTTACGGGGGAATCATGGCGGCATCAAGCCTGCAGGGAGGGGGAGATGACCAACGCGCAGTCATGGGATGCTGGCGATCTGGCCCGCAGGCTGGCCGAGAACGCCGAGGCAGTCTGTCGCCATTACCTCTCCGCCGGGCGGCGGCACGGCAATTACTGGCTGGTCGGCGACGTCCACAACATGCCGGGACGGTCGCTCTATGTCCGCCTGCATGGTGGACCGCACGGACGTGGCCGCGCGGGCAAATGGACGGATGGCGCGACGGGGCAGCACGGTGATCTGCTCGACATCATCCGTGAAAGCCTCGGGCTGCTGGATTTTCGTGATGTCGCCGACGAGGCCCGGCGCTTCCTCAGTCTGCCGCAACCGGAGCCACGACAGACCGCAGATCGTGGTCGTTCTCATGCGTTCAGCCACGATGCTTCCGGGCAGGCATCTGGCACCGCAGACGCCGCGCGTCGGCTCTGGGCCATGTCCCGCCCGATTGCGGGCACGTTGGCGGAAACCTGGCTGCGGCATCGTGACCTGACTCGCCTGACGGACCTGCCATCGCTGCGTTTCCATCCTGACTGCTACTACCGGGCCGATGCGGACAGTCCAACCGAGACCTGGCCCGCCATGATCGCCGCCGTCACTGACCTTGATGGCCGCGTTACCGGGGTCCATCGCACCTGGCTGGCGCGGGACGGAAAAGGCAAGGCCCCCGTCGCCATGCCCCGTCGGGCGATGGGCGACCTGCTTGGCAATGCCGTGCGCTTTGGCGCGGTGTTCGACGTTCTGGCGGCAGGCGAGGGGATCGAGACGGCGCTGTCGCTCCATGAGGTCATGCCCGCTCTGCCACTGGCCGCCTGCCTGTCCTCGGCGCATCTCGCCGCCATGGTGTTTCCGCCCACGCTGCGCCGCCTCTACGTGCTGCGCGATGACGATCCGGCCGGGGACCATGCGGTGACGACCCTGCAGGCCCGGACGCAGGAGGCCGGGATCGAGTGCCTCGTGCTGTCACCGCGTCTGGCGGACTTCAACGATGATCTGCGCTATCTCGGGCGTGGCGCGATGCGGGCGATCCTGCATCCCCAGCTTGCCCCGCAGGACGTGGCGCGGTTCCTGCATCCGGTCACGCACTGAGGCGGGCCGGGAAGGGCTGTGAGGGGGTATCTTCTTTCCGGTGTGGTGCGGGGCTGTCCCGTTTCCGGATGAGGCGCGCCCGCGGCCTTTCTGGAAGGGGAGCGGGCGTCAGCCAGACCGGGCCTGCAATGGCGGAGACGGCTATTTTCCGCCGCGCGTGCCGCGCTTTGCATCGCGAAGCAAAATAGCCGTCTCCCTGCCATCCTCCGCTGCGCTGCGGCCGCGCGTTGCGCGGTTCCGGCCCGGCCCTCGTCTGCCGCTATCCGCCCCCGGAAAGACCGCGAGGGGCGCGGCCAGAACCGGAGGACAGACCCATGACCCGCACACAGGACGATTTCGAACCCGCGCACGCCACATCTTCCGCCGCCCATGTGCTGGCGGAACTCCAGCTTTACGGCCACCGTCCCTTCGAGGATGAGCCGGACCCGAGGCCGTTGCCCGACGCCAGCCAGATCGAGGGCGCGGTGGTCGACATCTTCGACGCCCTGTCAGCCACGTTGACGGACACGCGGCTGGAACCCGATCTCGAACCGCTGCTCTGGTCCACGGTCAACGTCTTTCACCGCATGGTCGGGCAGGTCGAGCGCGATCTTGACCGCAACGAGCAGGCGCAGAAGCGCAGCCAGCAGGAACAGGATGGCAGCGAGATCCGCTCGGTGGAACTGGAACGCCTCATTGCCGAAGGGCTGACCCTGCTGGAGCGACGCAACGCCTGCGAGATATTCCGCGATTTGGCCTGCGACCAGTTCGAACGCCTGACGATGTCGCCCTGGCGGCCACGCTCCGGCTCGCTGGTCAGCCGCAGCACCCTGACGGCCTCCATGATCGACAGCCGCGATTTTCTCAACGCCCGCAGGAAAGCTGAAACGGAACTGCTGGTGCCGACCGGCCCCAAGATCGCGGTCACGGGCGGCCCTGATTACGAGGACCATCTCCTGATCTGGAGCCGTCTGGACAAGGTGCGTGAGAAGCATCCCGACATGGTGCTGCTGCACGGTGGCTCACCCAAGGGGGCGGAATTCATCGCCTCCCGTTGGGCGGACCACCGCGAAATTCCGCAGATCGCCTTCAAGCCGGACTGGAACCGGCACGGCAAAGCCGCCCCGTTTCGGCGCAACGACGCCCTGCTGAAAGTCCTGCCCATCGGGGTCATGGTGTTCCCAGGTTCCGGTATTCAGGACAATCTGGCCGACAAGGCAAAGCAGATGGGCATTCCCGTGTGGAAATTCCAGAAAGAGAGTGGCGCGTGAGCGCCATTCCCATGCCGGTATCATGAAAGCGACCTGATATCTGCTGTCAGATGCCAGGGCCGCAATGACGTCGGGCTCCCCAGCCGCTGCGAGTCTGATGGCTGGAGACACGTTCGTCCACCCCCGGTCGGCCCCGCCCGGAGAACCGGCGGGACGGATTTCGGTGGTAGCCCCGTGCGCCTGCGGGGACGGTCCATGGATGAAAAGCCCATGGCATCCCCATCGGCGAAAGGGCCGGGACGGCAGGCTGCGAACGAGGAATCATCCGGATCGCTTTGACGGGATGCGCCTGTGCCGGGAGTGGGGCCTGTCGCACCGCACGACGCAACCCTGCCCATGAGCGAGGAAAGGGGGCGTAACATCGGGAACGGAAACACGACCACCGGACGGGGTCAGTTTCCCACAGTGGCAGCGTGACAGTCTCGCGCCAGATTGCATCGTCACCCTCTGAAGGACCAGCCATGCCGGTATCGTATCTCCTGGGGGGCTGTCGGGTCCGCACACCATGGCCTCTGTCGGATGGCTGATCTAGCCGAAGACCGGCTGCGCCTCGATCGGCTGGCCGCAACGGCGTTCCAGAACTTTCTTCCCCTGACGGCTGCGCCGTCATTCCTCGCGAAACAAGAAAGTTCCGGCCCTGCCGTCCTCCGCTGCGCTGCGGCCCTGAAGGGTGCTCTGCCGCTCGCCTCCGGCTGGTCGATCGCCATCGAGGCCACGGTGGTCGCGGCCCGATAACAGCATGGAGATACGACAATGGCTAACATCGGTTCCTTCAAGAAGGTGGGCGAAGGCTTCGAAGGCGAAATCGTCACCCTGGCCCTGCAGGCCCGCAATGTCCGGCTGGTGGTCGAAACCAACCGTCCCAACGACAACGCCCCCAACTACCGCGTCTATCTGGGCAGGATTGAACTCGGTGCGGCCTGGACCCGCCGCTCCAGCGAAGGGCGCACCTATCTGAGCCTGAAGCTGGACGATCCCTCCTTCGCCGCCCCGATCTTCGCCAACCTGTTCATCGACGAGGACGGCGAGGGCTACTCCCTGATCTGGACCCGGCCCCGCAGCCGGAACGGGGAGTAAGCTCCCCACCACCAACCCCGCCCGGTCTCTCCGGGCGGGGCCTTCCGGGCTTTCTGGCGGGCTCTTCCCGGGCGCGGGCGATCGTGCTGGTCGCCCGACGTGAGACGCAGGCGGAATACGAGGCTTTCCCTCAGCCTTCCCATTGTACCATGCGCGAGGGCGAACCGCGTCAAGGACGCGTGGTCCCCCCAATTTTGCCCGACGCACCCGTGCCGGGCGCGCCAGACAAAATCGGCTCCCCCACGCGCCGGCGAGCCGGTCGCCTGCGGCGATCCCTGACCCGGTCCGCCCCGGCATGAGCCGTGCGTCCTGTCTTCGAGAAACGAAAGGAGCAGGACGATGACCACGCTACACGACCACATCCAGATGCTGCGCGCCGAACTGACCAGCTTTCACCTCAGCCGTCGCGAGCGCCGACAGATCGAGCAAGAACTCAAAGAAGCGCTTGCCCGACGCGATGCCGAGCCCCCCGCCTGACGGGGGGCTTCCGGTTTTCAGGGCCAGCCTTATCGGTCAGCCGGAGCAGGCACGATCATGTCATCACGACCCTGTCAGAATGCACTGGTGCGCCGTAGCACCGACCTCTCTGGCGAGACGGTTTCTTTTAGCCTCGGGCGCCTTTTTCGTCGCGATAACTGTAGCCATCATCCGAACCCCCATGCCCCGGAAGGCAGCGTTAGGCATCATTTACGTTGCGGTTGTGTATCGTAATAGTCATGCACTGCCTTCCTCACGGCATCTCCCTCCGTCTCTCGCCAGACCGGTAATTCTGGCGGCAGATGGGAGGAGTCCGTCATGGTCGAGCATCT
This sequence comes from Acetobacter estunensis, assembly GCF_019083805.1. GTDB lineage: Bacteria > Pseudomonadota > Alphaproteobacteria > Acetobacterales > Acetobacteraceae > Acetobacter > Acetobacter estunensis_A. The sequence goes on along the minus strand of NZ_JAHRDV010000015.1, from coordinate 60,398 downwards.
GGAATGGCACGATCCACGCTTTCGAGAGCATTTGCGTCTTCTCAATGGTCCAGGACTGGCACAGGAACTGCTGCGGCATATCCCTGCTTATGTGACCGAATACCGCCATCTTCGCCAGTACCTCGATACACTCACGGACCTCCGGGTACGCTATGAACTGGCGGGCGGTTTCGCTCACCAATGGGGGTTATCCTGTTCCGGCTGATCCGGATATTCCCGCATGGATCAAGCCCGCATTATGGAACCCTGAAGTCTATCCGGGTGTGACAATTCTTGTCGAAGCCCCCGCTGACTTTCACGTTCGCACGATCCCCGAGCGCTTTCTTCACGGGGCATCCCCGATGGAACAGCAGTCTGGTATCCTTGTCGTTGTCATCTCGCCCGATGATGGTGCCCATCATCTGCAGATACAGGGATGGGCGGCGTCTGCCCGTCCAGCCGCGCTCATCCCTCTGGACGGCGCTGAGGAAATCCGTATTGCAGAACTACGGCGTTTTCTGAAACGCCTCACCGGTGCATCTGTTCCCGGCCTGCCGCGCTCGTTCTCGCTCCGGCCCTATCATGTCTGGCGGATGGCCGATGTCATCTGCGCGTATGCCGGGCGTGTGGCCGGGGCCTCGCAGCGTGAGATCGGCCGGGTTCTGGATCCATCTGTCCGCGCCATGAATGCCCGGCAGTGGGATACATCGTCGCAGCGTGCGCGTGTCGGACGCTTGCTGAAGCGGGCTGCACGTCTTGCTGACCGACGCGAATATGTCTCCCTCCTGCGACCGGGCCGTTTCCGGCTGCGCGCGTGATTCCGAGCAGTTCTGCCCCCAGCGACAGGACCGTACGCGCCAAAGGAACGGTCGTTTTTCGCACGTCTCCCTCACGACAATTATTGCCGAAGCTTCGCGTGGTTACGCCCGAACTGACGGAGGCCGATATGACGCTCTCACATCCGCGTCAGGATAGTTTCCTGCGCGAGCAGCTTCTCACCACGCCACAGGCAGCCCACAAACTCAACATCTCGCCACGCACGCTGGAGCGCTACCGCTGTCGTGGCAGCGGCCCGATCTTTCGCAAGATGGGCGGGCGCGTGCTCTATCACGTCGATGATATCCGCGTGTGGGTCGAGAATGTGGCCTGCCGCTCCACGTCCGAGACGGCCTACGAGGTCGCCCGCATGCTTGGCAGCCGCAAGCACGGGAGGGGACCATGATATCTCTTCCTGTATCCCGGCCTATCACGCCATGCCTGCTGATCGACCTCATGTCGTGGCCGTTCTTCAGTCTCAGCAAGTCGCCGCGGCATGTGCCGGTCAGCTTTCGCATGGGCCACGTCACCATGCACGTAGCCGGGCGCGATGACACTCCCATGGCGACGATATGGGACGCGGATATCCTGATCTGGGCCGTTTCGACCCTTGTTGCCGCCCGGCGGCGGGGACAGCCTCTGTCGCCGCACATCCGGGGCAGCATGCGCGACGTTCTGCGTTTTCTCGACCGGGGCGAGACGTCCGCCCGTTACGCGCGGCTGCGGGCAGGACTGGAACGGCTTGCCGATACCCGTGTGACGACATCCCTGCGCCAGACCCGGGAAGGCGCGCTGGGGTTTTCGTGGATTGTCGCCTGGCAGGAACGACGGGGCGAACTTGACCTCATTCTCCCGCAATGGCTGTGCGATGCGGTCGGTCGTCGGGCGGTCCTCGACCTTGATCCGCGTTATTTCGCCCTGACCGGTGGCTTTGAACGCTGGCTCTACCTTCTCGTGCGACGGCATGCCGGTCGCCAGAAAGACGGCTGGGCCTTTGATCTGCCGCACCTACACGAGAAATCGGCCTCGCGTTCGCCCTATCCCCGCTTCGTCTTTGAAATTCGTCGCCTCGTCACGGCAGACAGCCTGCCTGGCTATCGGCTGCGGCTGGAGGCGTCGTCGGGGGATATTCCGGTGCTTCATTTCATGCCTGCTCGCGACACTTATCCACATGAACTTGTGGATAACCATGTGGAGGACTCGTGATGCCATTCGGCCTATCAGGAATCGATTTCCCGGCCTATCGGGAATGGGATGTTGCGATAGTCGATTGTTATAAAAGGGGAAAATCGCTCTCTCTAAGAGTACTAAATATTATAACTATTCAGTACTTGTACACCGCGCCGGGGCGCGCGCGTGAGTCCTCGAATACCATAAAAACCGCTGGATTCTTCTCGACATTTCCCGACAGTCCTGCGCCACGACACGATTTTTTGCGAGCAGGCTTTCTGCTCGGGAAGCGACCCTCTTGTGGCGGCAGGCGGTCCATCGTGATGCAGCGGAGCTGCTGCCAATGCGCGGCCATCATCCGTCTTTCTGTTGCAGGAGGGCACGCATGAACCACGCATCTCGCGAGGTGATGACGCATCTCGAACTGACCTGGCTGGAAAAGCGCATCGAACAGTGGCTGCGTTTCGGTCATGCGCTGGAAACGCAACCGATCGATCGCTATCGCCGCCGTCTGTGTTTCGCGCCGGGCGCCGTGTTCGCCCTCCTGCGCTGGACACAGGCGGAGTGCGGAGCGGCAGCCTGCTGCATCGATATCGTGCGCGCACCCCATGCGGGTGAGCCCCGGGAACGCCTGCCTTTTGTGCCGACGGGTGCGGAACGTCTGCTGCATCGCAGCGGCTGGGTGCAGGTCCGGACCGTTCTTGCTGTCATCGACGCACTGGAACGGCGCCGGATCAATCCCGTGCATGTCTGTCCATCCTACTGGCAGCAGCTTGCCAACGTTCTGCAGGAAGGCGGCATCGTGCCGTCCTACACGACTGCCCGGCATGAGGCCTGGCTGTGTGGGAGGACCGTGCCATGACGCGGCGGGGCTGGTTCTTCACCACCTATTTTGCAGCGCTGGGCATGAGCCTGTCGATGGCCCTGCATCCGGTGCCACGCCTGATCTGGAACGCTACGGCCAGTGTGCCAACGGGTCTGTATCGCCTGCATCCTGAGCGCTTGCCGCATGTCGGGGATCTGGTGGCGCTCCGTCTGCCGGAAGGCGATGCGGACAGGCTGGCGCATGGTGACTATCTGCCGCGCGGCGTGCCGCTACTCAAACCCGTGGCAGCGATTGGTGGTCAGACGGTCTGTCGCACGGGAAGCCATATCACGGTCGATGGACTGAGTGTCGGTGAGGCGCTGACCACTGATCATCGCGGGCGTCCATTGCCTGTCTGGCAAGGCTGTCACCGTCTCGATGCGCGCGAGATCTTTGTCATGAACACGCGCGAACCCCGCAGTCTCGACGGCCGGTATTTCGGTCCTCTTCTGCTCAGCAGCGTGATCGGGCGCGCGACCCCGCTATGGGTTGCCGTAGATTCCGTGCCTGCCGTCGGCCTTTCTTCGCCACGCTTTTTGCAGGATCACTGACATGGCCCAGATCGGACTCTTCACGCGCACGGTCGAAGGTTTTTCCGGACGCCTGCGCACACTCTCACTGGATGCCGAACTGACACTGGTGCGCATCGAGACGCCGGAAGGTGGCAACGCGCCCGATTATCGCATCCATCTTGGTGATGGCAGCGACGGCCCCGAAGTCGGCGCGGGTTGGACACGCACCGGCGAACGGGCCGGCGAATACATCGTCGTGGTGCTTGATGACCCGTCATTGGCACAGGGCGTACGCGCGACCCTGTTCCAGTCGGGCCGTGGCGGACGGGTCTGGCAACTCGTCTGGAGCCGCCCGCAGAAACGTCAGGGAGCACGCGAATGATGCGCCTGACTGTAGGAACAGGGCGAAGGCTCGGCCACTCCAGTGGGCGATTTCGTTCCATGCTGCTCCGGCTGTGCCGCACGGGACTGGGGGCGTCGCTGGTGTTTCTGGCGCGCCCCGTCTGTGCGCAGGATATCGACGGGCTGATCCGGCAGGCCGCCCTGCGTGTCGCTCTGCCGCCGGAATGGATCCGTGCGGTGATGCAGGTGGAAAGCGGTCGGGATGCCCATGCGATCTCCGCAAAGGGCGCGATGGGTCTCATGCAGATCATGCCCGCGACATGGCAGGGGCTGCGGCATGATCTTGGCCTCGGAGCTGATCCTTTCGATCCCTACGACAACATCCTTGCCGGTGCCAGTTATCTCCGAATGCTGCACGACCGCTACGGGGACGTAGGTTTTCTGGCCGCCTACAATGCCGGTCCGGGGCGCTATGAAGCCCATCTCGCGACGGGGCGGCCTTTGCCGCAGGAGACGCGGGATTACGTGGCGTCCGTCGCGCAACTGCTGGACGGACGCACAGTATCTGCGGAAGTCCTGCACGACATCGACGCAACTGTGGCGCGGAATCAGCCGGAGGACACGCTGTTTGCCGGGCACGTCATATGGCGTTCGTCCGGGCCTTTTCCGCATGCCCCGAAAGCACCGGCTGACACGTCCCAGGCGTTGTTCGTGCCTGTCTCGATGGGGCTGGCACCATGACCAGGCATGCGCGGAAGCCCTCGCAGCAGGGGGGCAAGAAGGCAGGGAAACGGCGATTGTCTTGGGGATCGGGTCTCTGGGGCTTAGCGCAAGATAAAAGCCGCAAGGTGCGGCATGGTTGGGGAGGGCGGTTTTTCAGGGTTTTTCGCAAGGTCATTTTATCGTCCCAAGGTTTCTGGCGGTCTGATTGCCCTGTTTTCAATATGTTAGCGCAAGGTGCGGCCTGTCATGGCCCGCGATGACGATTTCCGGGTCAGGCCCGGTCGCATCCGCTCGACCCGTGCCCGCCAAGGCCGGTCTTTCATCGGGCGCGTGCTGGCCGCGACCAACCGGGCCGGGGGCATGGGGCGTCCGGGACCGGCAAACGGACGCAAGGGACCATCGACCTTCGGGCGGGGCAGGGGAGCGGCAGCGCGTGCCAACCGTCTCCTGTCGCGGCGCACCCGGCTTGCCATCGTCAAGGCGAGGGTGGTTCGACATGGCGCACGGGCTACATTGCGTGCCCATCTGTCCTATCTCCAGCGTGAAGGTGTCACGAAGGACGGGGAGAAGGCCCGGCTGTTCGGGGCCGAGCGCGACCATGTGCCCGCGCGTGAATTTGCCGAGCGGTGTCAGGATGACCGGCATCATTTCCGCTTCATCGTTGGACCTAAGGATGCGGTGGGCATGGCGGATCTGAAAACTTTCACGCGGGAGCTTATGACGCAGGCCGAGCAGGATCTCGGCACGCGTCTGGACTGGGTGGCGGTCAGTCACTGGAATACCGACAACCCGCATGTCCATGTCATCGTGCGGGGCAAGGATCAGGCTGGCGAGGATCTGGTCATCTCGAAGGATTATATCCGCGAGGGCCTGCGTGCCCGTGCCCAGAATCTTGTTACCCTCGAACTCGGGCCGCGCACTGAAAATGAAATCCGCCGGAACGTGGAGCGCCAGGTCGAGGCGGAGCGCTGGACCCAGTTGGACCGGCAGTTGCAGCAGGACGCGGATCAACGCGGCATTATCGATCTGGCGCCATCGCCAGACCAGCAGCCTGACGCCTTCGCGGTTATGAAAGTCGGACGGTTGCGGCGTCTGGAGCGCATGGGTCTTGCCCATGAGGTGCGTGCCGGGCAATGGCGTCTTGATGAAACGGCGGAGGTCACCTTGCGCGAGATGGGCCAGCGCAATGACATCATCAAGCGTATCCATCGCGGTCTGAGCGAGCAGGGGATCGAACGCGCTTCGGCGTCCTGGGTGCTGGCCGGGGAAGAACTGGCCGAGCCCGTGATTGGGCGTCTGGTCGCACGCGGTCTGGATGATGAGATGAAAGGGAACGCCTATGCCGTAATCGATGGCGTGGATGGGCGGACACATCATGTCCATTTGCCTTCTCTGGAGGCTGCCGGGGATGTCCCGCCCGGCGGTTTAGTCGAATTGCGGAACTATGAGGATGGCAAGGGTCATCGACGGACCACGCTCGCTATGCGTTCGGACCTGTCGATCAGCGAACAGGTGCAGGCACGTGGCGCAACATGGCTGGACCGCCAGCTTGTTGCCCGTGATCCAGTGGCGCTGGGTGAGGCGGCCTTCGGGTCGGAGGTCCGCGATGCCCTGCGCCAGCGCAGTACCCATCTGGTCGAGCAGGGACTGGCGCGACGTGACGGTGAGAAGACCATCTATCCGCGCGGGATGATTGCCACGCTCCGGGAAAGGGAGGTCGGTGAACTGGCCCGACGGCTGGCGGCGGAGCAGGGGCTTGCTCATCAGCCATCCGGTACAGGCGAGTATGTGTCAGGGACTTATCGCCAGCGCTTCGTGCTGGCATCCGGTCGGATGGCAATGATCGATAACGGGCTTGGCTTTCAGTTGGTGCCGTGGACGCCTTCGCTGGAAAAGCAGCGGGGCAGGGAGGTCTCGGGGATCGCCCGTGATGATGGCGGTGTCGACTGGTCGTTCGGGAGACGGCGGGATCAGGGGCTGGAAATCTGACGCCATCTGTCTGCGGGAGCGGACGCTCAGGTTCGACGTGTCCGAACCCATCGTAGTTTCAGGCGCTGCAGGTAATCGGCACACCGCCCCACCAGCAGATAGAGTGCTGGCGTGGTGAACATGGTCTGGGCCTGACTGACCAGCAGGCCACCGATCAGCGCGATCCCGAGCGGCTGGCGTAGCTCCATCCCGTAGCCACCCATCAGCACCAGCGGCAACGCCCCAAGGGCAGCGGCAAAGGTGGTCATGACGATGGGCCGCAGGCGCAGCAGGCAGGCCTCACGAATGGCCTCGCGCGCCGTCAGGCCGCGTTCGCGTTCGGCATGGATGGCAAAATCCACCAGCAGGATCGCGTTCTTGAGCGAGATGCCGGTCAGCAGCAGCATGGCGATCACCGCCATGCCCGAGAACGGCAGCCCGAACAGGTCCAGCGCCATGATGGCCCCAATCCCGGCCGAGGGAATGGTGGAGAGAATGGTCAGCGGGTGCCACACGCTTTCATAGAGCATGCCCAGCGTGATCCAGACAGCCAGGATGGCCGCGATGATCAGGATCTCGCTGTCATGCGTGCTTTTGCCAACATCCCCCTCATCGCTCTGCAATTCCCCGGTGATGGTCTCGGGCAGATGCAGGCTCCGCCACTCCTGATCGATAACAGATTGTGCCTGCGACAGACTGATACCGGGCGCCAGTTCCAGCGCCAGAGAGGCGGAACTGGCATAACCGATATGGGTCACGGCTACCGGGTCGAGACTGGGGGTCATTCGCGCCACCACCGACAGCGGCACCAGCGTCTCTGCCCCCGTGGCGACTGCCGAGCCTGTGGACGCATTCGCCCCGCCTGCCAGAGAATTGGCGACCTGGTTCCTGAATGCCGTCGCACTCGTCAAGGCTGTGGTGCTGGCCGTAGGCGACGTGACCACCCGGATGGTATTGGACGCCGAACTGCCCGACGCTGATCCCCCGGACGGACTGACCCAGAACTGTTTCAGGATCTCGGGATCGCGCTGGAAGCGGTTTTCCACGGTCAGCACCACATTGTATTGTCCATGGGTGGTGTAGACGACCGAGGCCGTGGTCTGGCCCAGCGCATCGGACAGGGTGTTGCCAATGACCTGCGGCGTGACGCCAACACGGGCGGCGGTGTCGCGGTCGATCGACAGCGTGATCCCCTGTCCCGGTGGATCGACGTCCGGATCCACATCCGCGAACTCCGGGTGCCGACGCAGGGCTTTCGCCAGCCTGCGTGTCGCCGGTCCCAGCAGCCGGTCATCCTCGCTGCGCAGGATATAGCTGACCCCGCTACTGTTCGAGCCGACCCGCATCATGATGTTGCCCGGCGCCTGGGCATGGTATTCGGCGTGGATATCTTTTCCCATCCGGGCCACCGCACGTGCAGCCACTTCCCTTCCCGATGCCCGCCCGGTGGACAGGTCGCGCAGCGTGGCGAACACCATGCCATGGCTGGCCCCCTCGCCGGTGTCGAGGTAGGCGATGACATGGCTGACGGCTGGGTCTTCCAGCAGCACCCTGCTGAAGTGTTTCAGCCGGGCTTTGGTCTGTGCCAGCGAGCTGCCGCTACCCCGAGACCCGCCCGAGACAATGCCGATATCCTGACGCGGAAACACAATCTTGGGCATGCGGGTGAACAGGAATGCCCCGACCAGCAGGGTCAATGGCAAAAGCAGCGCGGTCTTGCCGGGATGGGTCAGGCAGACTTCCAGAGTGCGGCGATACAGGCTGCCGCTGTGTTTTTCATGATCCAGAAAATCTGCCGCATCCACTTCTGGCTGAATGGTCATTCTGTTTTCGGCAAATCGCATGCACAGTGCCGTCAGGCACGGCGTCACCACGCAGGACAGAACCAGCGACACGGTTACGGCAATGCCGACGGTGCCGGCAAATTCCCGGAACAGCCGTCCTGTCAGACCAGCAGCCAGCCCGATCGGCAGAAACACCGCCAGCACGGAGACCGTAATCGACAGCAGCGTAAAGGTCACCTCGCTCGCCCCGGCAATGGCGGCCTCGTCGATGGAAAGCCCCCGCTCGTGCATGCGGATGATGTTCTCGATCACCACGATGGCATCATCCACCACCAGACCCGTCACCACCGTCAGCGCCATGAGCGAGAGATTGTCCAGCCCGAAGCCCGCCAGATGCATCGGTCCGAGGCTGGCGATCAGGCAGCACGGCACGATGATCGCGGCGGCCACCGAGGCGGTCCACGAGCGCAGGAACACCCACACCACGGCCAGTGCCAGAACGCAGGAGGCCAGAAGCGTCACCAGCGTATGATGCAGCGAGGAACGGATCACAGCCGAGCCATCCCGCGCCACGGCGATATCCGCCCCCGACGGCATGAGCGTGCGCAGTTGTGGTAGACGGGCCTTCACCGCATCGACAATGCCGACCAGATTGGCCCCCGGCTGGGCGCGGACCATCAGGGTCAGGGCCGGTCTGCCATCAAAGAACGCGGCCGCATTCACGTCCTGCATGCTGTCGGTGACAATCGCCACATCCCGCAGCCGGATGGGACGACCGCTTTTGTAAGCAATCACCAGATCCCGGTAAGCATCAGCATGTTCGGCCTGATCGTTGACGGCAAGTTGGTAGCGTCGGTCGCCCATGTCGATCACCCCTTTAGGGGTATGCGCATTGGCCGAGGCCAGCGCCGCGCGCAGGTTCTCGAACCCCATGCCGTATTTGAAGAACAGCAGCGGGTTCATTTCCACCCTCACGGCGGGCGCGGAACTGCCCATGAGCGTCACATCGCCTACGCCCTGCACCTGCAGCAGCATCGGCCGCAGGGTGGTGTTCACCAGATCATACAGCTTCGCCATGGACTGCATGCCCGGTGTCACCGCCAGGATCAGCACCGGCGTCGCGTTGGGATTGGCCCGGTGATATTGCGGGTCCGATCCCGGCGTGGTCGGCAGGTCACGCCGGGCCGCCCGGATCGCTGCTTCCACGTCACGGGCCGCGCCATTGAGGTCACGGCCCAGTTCAAACCCTAGAGAGATCGAGGTCTCCCCCCGTGTGGAGGAAGACATCATCTGCGTGACGCCGGCGATATTGCCCAGATGCCGCTCCAGGGGTGCTGCCACCGTGCGGGCCATCACCTCGGGCGAGCCGCCGGCATTCGACGCCGAGACCGAGATCACCGGCAGGTCGACATCGGGCAGGTCAGAGACCGGCAGGAGGGGCAGCGCCATCAGTCCCGACAGCACCGCGGAGAGCAGCAGCAGGAGCGTCGCTACCGGGCGACGGACAAACCAGGCAATGAATTTCAAGGAAGATGTCCCGTCCCTGCGGGAGGGCTCACTCTATAAGACGATCGATGCGGGCATTTTTTCAGAGAAAGACGAAAAAATATTCGGGTCTTGTCAGCGGGCCTCCAGATCATGCCCGGCTGACGGTGTGACCGTGATGGCGGCGGCCTGCACCGCCAGACCGTGCTCGGCTGCGACCCGCCGCAGCACTGTGGCAACTTCCGGCGCGTTGCAGGCGATCTTCCGACCCGTGCCGGCTTCCACGAAGGTGATTGCGAGAGCGGCCTTGCGTTCCGGCGCGACGCTGTAGAGCCACTGCCGGTCGGGCGTGACATCCCGACGCAGGATCGCACGCTCCACAAAGAGATTGAGATTGCGCTGGATTGACCCCTGCGAGGGCGCGTGCCCATCCTCCATCATCTTTCCCAGCGTTTTCCAGATTTCCACCGCCGTTGCCCGCGGTCCGGCTTCGAGGATGCCGTGCAGCAGGATGCGCCGCAGATCGGTCATCTTGATGCCGACCTCTTCGCAGCGGTCTTCCAGCCCGCGCACGGCGCTGCGGCTGGCGCCCATGCCAGGACGGATTTCACTCAGGGATGGCGAGGAACGGCGGTATTCGGAAAAAGCGAGCATGGGTTTGATCCTGTCACGATCAGAATAAGAGAATGGGAGCGAGAACGGCGAAAACCTCAGTTTCCGCCGGCATGGATGTAAAACTCGACGGGGACCGTCAGGGTGATGGGATCCCCCGCGACACTGTCCGGCGGGATGGGTAGTGGCTGGGCGCGCTTTGGCAGGGCGACCGCCTCCTGATCCAGGAGTGGATGGCCGGAACTACCGGCAAGTGTGACCGACAGCACATGACCCTTGCGGTCCATGGAAAAGGTTACGGTCGGCACACCTTCCTGATGGTCGGCCATGGCGTCGGACGGGTAGCGCTTGAACTTCTCCAGCTGCGCCAGCAGCGCGCCCTGCCATGTGACAGGATCATGCGACGCCTTTGACGACGAGGCGCCGGGAGCCGGGGCTGCCTGGGTTGGAGCAGGAGGCGCTTCCGCTGACGGCGGTGCGGTCGTGGCCTCGGCCGGTGGCGTCTTGTCCGGGATTGGCTTTTTGAGCATCGGCACAGGCTTGTGCTTCTTCACCAGTTTCTTTGGCTTCTCCGGCTTGGGTACCGGGATTGGCGGATTGGGCGCGGGCGAAGGTGGTGCGGTGATCTTTGGCGGTTCAACCGGGGCCGGATCAGGAATGGACTGCGTCTGCTGCGGTCCCGGCGGCAGATCCGTGGGCGGGGTGGGTGTTGAGACCGGTTCTGGCGCCATGTCGATGGCGATCGCGGCTGGCGGTGGTTCTGGCACGGCCATCACGGGCGGCGGCAGACGCATGATCCACCAGATCGCTCCGCCACCGACCGCCAGCACGGCGAGAAAGGAGAGGCCCCAGCGAATGGCGTCGTCCCGCCGGGCCAGCCGCAACTGTCCGCGCTGCCAGTCGGTGAAGGAGGACGGGACCGTGTTGGCCTCAACACTCTCCTCTGCCTGCGTCATGTCGGCGGCACCGCTCATGGGGTTGCACCTGACGCCGGGGCGGCGTTGCCAGACGGCACAGGCGTTGAGCCTGCTTCACTGCCTTCCTCCTGCCCCTGCAGGTTGACCAGGGCGACCTTGAGATAGCCGGCAGACCTCAGCTTATCCATGACACCCATCAGCGTGCCGTAATCGACCGTCTTGTCGGCGCGCAGGAAGATGCGCTCGTCCTTGTTGCCCTTGGTCGCACTCTCCAGCGCGCCGGGAAGCGCATCGGCAGAAATATCGTCCTCTCCCAGCGCCAGGCCGTGATCGGCCTTGACGGTGAGGAACACCGGGTCGTCCGGGCGCGGTGTTGGCTTCTCGGTCGAGGATGGCAGGTCAACCGGCACGTTCACCGTGGTCAGCGGGGCGGTGACCATGAAGATCACCAGCAGCACCAGCATCACGTCGATAAACGGCGTGACATTGATCTCGCTCGCCTCATGCGGGTTCTCATCTGTGTGACGGATACGGATCATGCCGCTTACTCCCCGGCGACCGAGCGGCTGTCGCGCGATGCGCCAAGCCGCACCACCTGCCCGCTGGCGGTCAGGGCCTGCATGCGTCCGAGATCACGCGAGACAAGGCGCATCACAAGGGACGTCAGGTCGGCCACTTGGGCGCGGCAAGAGGCCGTCTGACGAGCGAGATGGTTGTAGATCACCACCGCCGGAATGGCGGCCACCAGACCGAGAGCGGTTGCCAGCAGGGCCTCGGCAATGCCGGGAGCCACCACAGCGAGGCTGGTCGCCTTGCTGGCGGCAATGCCGGTGAACGAGGTCATGATGCCCCAGACCGTACCGAACAGGCCGATGAAGGGTGAGGTCGCGCCAATGGTGGCCAGCACGCCAGTGCCACGCAGGAGCCTGCGCCCCTCGGCCGCCTCCAGCCGTTCGAGATGCAGGACGATGCGTTCCTTCAGCCCCTCGCTATCATCGGGGATGTCGGCAGAGCGCTTACGTTCGGTCTCGGCCGCCATGACCAGCGTGTGGGCAATGGACGAATTCCCTCGTGTCCATTCCTCGCCAAGGTCCAGCGTATTGGCCTCTTCCAGCGCTTTTTCGGCCTTCTGGAGTTTAAGGCGCACGCGCAGCAGTTCGACCGACTTGGCGATGAAGATGGTCCAGGTCAGCAGCGAAGCTGCGGCCAGCAGGATCATGACGCAGCGGACGACGGGACCGGCGTTGAGGAACATATCCCACGGGGAAAACGAGATCGGGGTCATGACTGACCTCCTTTGACAGACGGTGTGCGGCACCATGCTTTGAACAGACAGGCGACCGTCACGATGAGGGGAATAGACAGGGCGGCCCATGACAGGGCCAGCCAGACGCCATGCTGGCCCAGCAGGGCGGACAGCAGGCCGAAGGCGGTGAGCAGACCCAGCGCGATCGGCCACGGCCAGACGGCGACGGCGTGACGTGATGCCGAAACTGGTTGGGATGGCACGGGGATTTCGGGAGAGACGGCGTTCATCGCGCGCCCTCCACAGGGGTAAGCGCGAAATCCGCAGGCGCGGTGCCGTCGCCGTCATCCAGATCATACCCCAGCGCCCGCAATCGGGCATCGGTCGCGATCTTCCGTTTGCCCGCCCATAGCACCAGGCCGCTGACCAGCACGCCAATCACCACCACATCGAGCAGCGCCCACAGGATTTTCAGAGGCATGCCGCCGTAATCGCCGAAATGCAGGGGGCGGGAGACTTCGAGGAAACGCAGGTACCACGGCATGGGATACGCCCCAGTCAGCTCACCCGTGCGGGCATCGACCAGCACCGGGGTAAATAGTCGGGCGCGTAAAGGTGTCGCACCACGCGTCCAGAGCACGTAATGCACCGGGCTGCCGAAGGAGGCGCCGGGGAAGGACAGGCCGGTCACCTCATTGCCGGGAGCGGCTTTCGCCGCCGTATCGAACGCGGCCTGCACGGAGGACAGATGGTCCTGCGACGGCACGGCCAGGTTGGCATAGGGACGCAAAATCTGGCGAACATCGGTTACGCGCCACAGCCCGAAGAGTGGGGTCTGGAGTTCGTTGACCAGTCCGGTAAAGCCCACGACCATCGCCCAGACCAGTGTGGCGGCCCCCAGCAGGTTGTGCAGGTCCAGCCAGGTCAGGCGTGAGGCCCGGTCACGTCTGACCGAGCCGAACGGCAGCCGCTTCATGAACCGGCCGTACAGCACAGTGCCGGACACCAGCGAGGCCACGAACACGCCGCCCATAAGGCCAAGAAACAGCCGACCGGGTAGTCCAGCAAACAGACTGACATGCAGCCGGTTGCAGATCCCCATGATGATGCCGGTCCAGGTGCGCGGTTCCATGGGCGCATCCGCCGGGCGCGACTGTTCCAGCACCTTCGCCGTGCGGGCATCGAATTTGATCCAGTGACCGGAATGGCGGTCCGGGTAATTCTCGTCGTCCTTGAGCGCCTGCCAGCTTGGGGCCATGGAGACCAGCACCGCTGGTTCATCGTCATCCGGATTGACGCTGGTGATGATCTGGCCGGGATAGAGCGCACGCGCCTTGTCCACGATGATATCCAGACTGGCATTGGGCGTGCCAGGGGGCAGAACCTCATAGGGCGGGTCATCGTCGCCTACGAACGTGTCCCAGATCTGCTCGGAGAACAGCAGCGGCAGGCCGGTCACGCAGACGATCAGCAGGAACAGTGTGCAGACCAGGCTCGTCCACTTATGGACCACGAACCAGCGACGTAGGGTGCGGGTGGTCATGGCACGAACGTGCCGACGGATACTGCCGGCCTGTTAACCTTGAAAGAATAAGAATAACACTGAATCGCAACTGAATGGCGGAAAGGCGGGCAACCGTGCTGCATATGAACTCTCCCTGCGTGCCCGGAACACGCAGTCGGCGACGGCGTCCGGAATGAAAACGGGGCGAACCCCTGCTGGGAGTATGGATGCTTGGCGATGCCGTTTTTTCAGAAAAAAGAGCGATAAATGACAGACACGTGATATGCGATTTTCGAAGGACTTGCATCTTACCCGCAGAAAACGGCCTTTCTTCCAGCGTAGACGTCCTGTTCATAGGTCCTCGCTGAACACCGGCGAAACCGGCGGTCTGCTGCTAAATCTTGCGGAAAGTCGGACCCTGTGCCATCACAATTGCGAATCCTTCTTAATTTCTGAATGCTGGCGTTGTGATGGCATCGGGAACCACCTGTCTTGAAGTCCAAACATTCGTCCCTTGAGCTTTACGAGGCTCACCGTCCCGGCCTTCTGTCCTATGCGCGACAGTTGTCGGGCGACAGCGTGCTGGCGGAAGACATCGTGCAGGATGCGTGGGTGCTCTTCGCACGGCAGTCCGTAAGCACGATTGCCTCGCCCGGAAGCTACCTGCGGACCATCGTTCGCAACCTTCTGATGACGCGTGCCCGCCGGACAAAAATCGAGCGGATAAGCGAGGCGGATTTTGATGTCGTTACAGCCACTGTCCCCGATGATGCAGCATCACCCGAAGAAACCGTAGCGGCCCGTGAAACGATGATGCGTGTGATGGATGCGCTTGATGCCATGCCCGAGCGACAGGCGGAGGCCATTCGTATGTATCATTTTGAAGGGATGAAATTGCGGGAAGTCGCCGCCGTGCTGGGTGTATCCATTCCGATGGTGCATGGTCTGATCACCGAAGGGTTGGCAGCCTGCAACCGGATACGCAAGGAAGGGCAGTAGGCCTCGGTGGATTTGAATTATTTTCTGAAAAACCGGGGATGCCGCGCATCTTATCGGTATGACCTTGCGATCCTGCCTGCTGCGTTCCACCTGGCTTGTCTCTTCCGTCCCAGGACAGGGGAGGCGTGGCATGACTGAGTCCCGCAGCCCCGATGAGGCAGCAGCAGGCTGGCATATCTATCTCCGTGAAGAGCCGGACGATCCCGAATTGCGCCGCCAGTTCGAGGCATGGCTGCAGGAAAGCCCGTTGCACCGGCAGGCCTGGGCGGAAATCAATGAGACGCTGGGCGTACTCGATCTGGCCCCACCGGAGCGCAAGAGGCGGGGCGGCGCCCGTAGAAGGTTCTGGGGCATTCCGGCGAACGATCGCACTGGCAGAAGGAAGGTAAATGTCGCCGCATTTGCCAGCTTTGCCATGGCTGCCTGTATAGCCGCCTTTGTGTTCGTGCCCGACCTGCCCCTGCGCCTGCGGGCGGACCATTACACGCAGGCAGGTGTTACGGAGGACATCCATCTGGCCGACGGCAGTGAGGTCATTCTGGCACCGCGTTCCGCAGTCGCCATGCATATGACGGCTCATGAGCGACGGATCGAACTGCTGCGCGGCGAAGCCTATTTCGTGGTGCATCATGATGCCAGTCGGCCGTTTACCGTAATTGCCGGACCGGTGACGACGACGGATATCGGCACTATGTTCGATGCCCGGACAGACGGTGATGAGACGTCCGTGGCGGTGCGGGAAGGGGCCGTGCATGTGTCCGCAGAGGGAAGCATCGGCCTGGAGCGCGACCTGCATGCGGGGGATCGCGTTGATGTCCGAGGCACCCAGATCATATCCGACACCCAGGCACCCGAGACCATCGGGCTTTGGCGTGACGGAATGCTGGTGGCACAGGGCAATACCATTGCTGACATGGTGGCAGCACTCCAGCCCTGGACAAGCACCCGGATTATCGTCACGCATGATACGCTGGCAGCACGCAAGGTCAGCGGTTCCTACGATCTGCATCACCCGCAAACGTCGCTGCAACTGATCGTGCATCCCTATGGGGGGAAGGTCATGTCCGTAACGCCCTGGTTTGCACTCGTGACGGGGCGTTGAAACGGTCTCGCGGGCTGGTTTCTCGTTGCTCGTAAGGCGTTCTCACAGACATCGATTCAGCCCCGTATACACGGCAGCGGACGTGACATGCTTCAGATCGAAGGAAATGTCCTCTGCGAGAGAACAGGTCTGCCTGGGACCATGTGTCGAGGTGCGGGGGCTCAAGTCAGAAAAATGCGCAACCTCATGGAAAAGAAAAAACCCTTATCAAACAGAGTGATAATGATCATCGCGCAAAAAAAATAAAAAAATCTGAAATTTTTTCCGAAAAAACGGCCTTCCCGTGCATCTCACTTACCATGCCCATTGGATGCAAATGAATTGCATTAAAAACTGAGATGACAGGAAGAGCCGCGCCCATGCATTCGTCAGGATTTCTGAGGAGACCGATAGCCGCATCGGTCCTGATGCTCGCCACCACCACTGCGCTGACGTCCTTTGTCCCGACCAGAGCGCGGGCAGAGACTGCACAGACTCAGCCAAAATTCAGCTTCAATATTCCTGCCGGATCGTTGTCGAGCGCGCTTGTGTCGTTCAGTGCTCAATCCCGTATTCAGGTGACGTCGCAGGCACCGACACTGGCCGGTCATACGACTACTGGGCTGCATGGGCAGTTTACATCCAGCGAAGCGTTGGCACGTCTTCTGCAGGGAAGTGGGTTGTCATATCAGACGCTGGGAGAAAGTGCTTTCCAGATTATGGCTACACCAAAAGCGGCGAATATCACGCTTGGTCCGGTTCGCGTCGGCGGTAGTTTTAACGCACATGCAGCAGCTATCGGGCCTGGGAACGGCTACGTTGCAACCTATACCGACGCAGGCACGAAGACCGATACGCCCTTGTGGGAAATTCCCAGCTCTGTTTACGTAATTACCAAGCAGGAAATCCAAGACCAACAAGCACAAAATATACAAGAGGCACTGCGTTATATGCCTGGCGTTGTTTCTGAGCAGACAGGGACAGGAAACAACGGAAATGCTGGTATCAAGGGTAGCTTTATGCAGCGCGGGTTTAACTCTACCCAATATATTGATGGAATACAGTCCAATTCCCGTTCTGCAGGGGAGACAGCCTTCGTGGAACGTGTCGAGGCCCTGAACGGGCCAGCGTCCGTCATGTACGGACAGACAAGTCCCGGTGGTATCATTGCAACGCGCTTGAAGCAGCCAACAGACACGCCAATTCGGAATGTTTCCGTAGGGTTCGGTAACTGGGGGCGATATGAGGCAACTTTTGATGTGAGTGACAAGGTAACAAAATCAGGTAACGTGAAATATCGTATTGCCGGGATTGGTGTCACACAGGGAACGCAAACTGACTATATAAACTATAAGAGAGTTGGCGTTCTTCCTTCTATAAAATGGGATATCGATAATAAGACAAGTCTTACGTTATTAGGTAGTTATATGTACACACCTGATAATGGGATGTATGCGACTGGGTATCCACTTGTAGGTACATTAATACGGGGAACCGGTGGATATTTGCCGCGAAGTCGCTTTCTGGGGGAGCCCTCAAATCAAATAATGACATCAAAAGAAGCCCGCTTTGAATATCAGTTTGCGCACAAGTTTAATAAATACTTAGAATTTCAGCAAACGTTTATGTATGAAGATTCCAAAGCGTATTACAATACTATAACGGGCGGGAGTTTATCGACTGATGGTTCTACTTATTCGAGGACAGCTAACATGGCGTGGCAACCCAGCCGCACTATCGGCCTTGACAGCAAGTTAATCAGCCATGTCTCTACTGGACCTGTAAGCCATACGCTGGTGGCAGGTATGGACTTCAGACAAGTGAAAGTTGAACAGAACCTTTATTATGATTTAAGCGGTGAGCCAATAAACATTTGGGCGCCTCAATATGGATGGAGTCCCAATTATAGTTGGTCAGGTTCTGATCATATTACAAATCAAGATCTGTTCCAGACATTAAACCAGAAAGGCATATATTTTCAGGATCAGATGAAGTTCCATAAGCTTACTGTGACCTTAGGAGGACGACAGGACTGGTATGGTTATGATTCAATCGTTTATGCCCAGCGCCATATTGGTGCGACAAATGTGGCACGACACATAAGCACTGAACATAAGGAACCTGCCTCTGCATTTACATGGCGTGCAGGCTTTACGTATAACTTCGATTTTGGGCTGACGCCTTATTTCAGCTACGCAACATCATTCATGCCGCAGGTCGGATATTTTTCCGCAGATGGAAAGCTGTTCAAGCCTAACCAGGGGGATCAGTTTGAAGCCGGGCTGAAATACTTAATTCCACATTCCGATATTTTTCTGACGGCTGCAGCCTATCATATAAAAGAAAATCACTACGCCATCACCGATACAGTCAATCCAGGCTATCAGGTTGATGCGGGAACTGTTGTGTCGAAAGGGGTTGAACTATCTGCGCATGCGAACATTACGAAAGATCTACATCTAACTGCGTCATATAGTTTTAATGATACACGCGTTGCAAAAAGCGATACGGTTGAAGACCGCACAGATATCTATGGCAACGTCCTGGGTGAGGTCTCTGAAAAAGGGAAATATATTTCAGGTCTTCCGCGCAATATGGTGAATATGTTTATTGACTATACCCCGCCAGTCAGAGTTCTTCATGGATTTGGCCTCAACTTTGGAGTTCGTTACATCGGATATACGTATGCTGATAATGCTAACTCTTTTAAAGCGCCTGCCTATACTCTGTTTGATGTCGGAGCCCATTATGACTTTTCTGCCCTGACACCAACACTCAAAGGTTTGAAAGCGCAGTTGGCGATCTCAAACCTCACAAACAAGCGTTATGTTACATCATGCTCGGGCGGTGGCGGTGCCTGCTACTATGGGCAGGGCCAGCGCATATATGGCAATCTTTCGTATAGCTGGTGAAATTTTACCGCCCGAAACTGCACCGATTTTCCTGATTTAAAATCAATGTATTGCTCCTCGTCTCGATGCCAAAGTCGTGGGGCAACGCTGCTGCAAATTTCGATAGGTGACGGCTGCAAGAAACGTGGGTTGCACTTGCAACGTCCGTCGGGTGACCTATGCAAAATTCGTGATATCGCACTGTGCAAGATTCGAGAGTGATGTATGCAACATGCGTGACCTACGTTGGCGTATATTGGATAATGATAGTTCCAAATTAATTTTGAAACCGCAGAGGTCTTGCGTCTTTGTCAGGATATATCCGGATAGCGTTCCCGGAGTAACTGGAGAAAACGAGCCAGAGATGGGTTGGGATTATCGGCCCGCCAACAGGCCACAAAACGCAGTTCGACAGGCTGGCGACCGTTGAGCACCTGCCGGTAGACAATGTTGCTCAGGCCGTCTCCCGTTGCGCTTTCATAATCGATCATGACGCTGCCATTCTCCGCCACGAAGGGTTTGAGAAACTGCGTCTCCGTATCGTGTGTCACGAGATTGGGCGCGCGCACATCGACCGAGATGTAGTGGCGGATGATGTCCGCGATCTCCGGGCCGGGATCCTGTGTGCTGATGAGAAACCGCTCATGGCGCAGAAGGCTCCATTCCAGAACGGGCAGTGCTGCGAGCTTATGATCGGACCGCAGTGCGACCACACAGCGTTCCGACCAGAGCCGGAGCAGCGCATCCTGCCATTCCAGTCCGCCCGCTGTGACAATTGCAATATCGACCTGTCCAGTTTCGACCTTCTGCAACAGTGATGCACGGCTACCGCCCACAAACTTCCACGGAATGGTCGGGTGTCTACGCTGGAATTCCCCCAGCGTTGCCCGGAGGTTTCCGGTCGAGACGGATGTATAATAACCAATCGTAAGGCGGCGGGCTGTCTGCCGGGCACCGGAACCGGGACTGTTTGCCAGCATATCCACATCATGGACGATTTGCTGCGCCACATGCAGGAAGTCGACGCCATGGGATGTTGGCCGTACGCCCGCCGGGGTGCGGATAAAGAGCGTGCAGCCAATCACGTCTTCCAGCAGGCGGATGTCCTTGGAAAGAAGGGCGGCACGTATGCCCGATGCAGTTGCCGCCTTGCGGAGGCTGCGATGTTCGGCGGCCGCGAGCGCGGACCGCAGATGGCGGATTTCGATCGTCATAACAACCTAGATGCGCCTAACGCCTGAATTTTAAGCAGAAAATGAGGGCAGGCGATCCAGCAGGATTCACAACGTCGTTACGGATGTTAACGGCGTGGATCTGGTGCCGTCGTTTCAGGGGAAGGCCGTCCCCGTGAAAACCTGTGCAAGCGCCATTGTGACGTAGAGCCCACGCGCGCGGCGATAATTTTACGCCCGGATGCACCAGGCCACGTAGACAGGGCTCCGGCGCTGGTATTTGTAAGTCTCTCTCGCCTTTTCTCGATTGATGAAAAGGAGGAAACGGCGATGTCAGGAGCACGTGTCCTATGGGGACAGCTATGCGTCGTGCTGGTGCTGGTTGTTCTGTCCTGGTGGGGGGCGACAGAATGGGTGGCCTGGCAATTGGCCTTTCAGCCCGAACTCGGCCAGCCATGGTTCACCTTGTTCCATCACTGGCCGGTCTATGCGCCACCGCTTGTTTTCTGGTGGTGGTATGAATTCGACGCCTACGCGCCGCACATCTTCTCGCAGGGCGGCTGGATTGCTGGTTCGGGTGGTGTGCTGGCATTTCTCGTGGCTGTCGCCATGTCGGTGCGTCGTGCGCGCGAGGCCAGACGGGCCGCTACCTATGGCAGCGCGCGATGGGCGAGCGCCGAAGACCTGCAGAAATCCGGATTGCTCGATCCCGACGGCGTTGTGCTGGGCTGTCACCGCAAGACCTATCTTCGGCATAATGGCCCGGAGCACGTTCTGTGCTTCGCGCCCACACGCTCGGGCAAGGGCGTGGGTCTCGTCATCCCGACACTCCTGACCTGGCCGGGCTCGGCCATCGTACATGATATCAAGGGAGAGAACTGGCAGGAGACCGCAGGTTTTCGGGGAACATTCAGCCGTGTCCTTCTGTTTGACCCCACCAATCCACGCTCGGATGCCTACAACCCCCTGCTGGAAATCCGTCAGGGTGAGTGGGAAGTACGGGATGCCCAGAACGTGGCTGACGTGCTGGTCGATCCCGAGGGCTCGCTGGAACGCCGCAGCCACTGGGAAAAGACGAGCCATTCCCTTCTGGTCGGGGCCATCCTGCATGTCCTGTATGCGGAGAAGGACAAGACCCTCAGCGGCGTGGCAAATCTGCTGTCCGATCCAAAACGCCCGATCGAGACGACATTACGCGCCATGATGCGCACGAAGCATCTGGGAGAGGCGGGGCCGCACCCTGTGGTGGCGTCGGCCGCTCGGGAACTGCTCAACAAGTCTCCCAACGAACGGTCCGGTGTGTTGTCTACCGCCATGTCATTTCTGGGCCTGTATCGTGATCCGGTCGTGGCCAAGGTGACATCCCGCTGCACGTGGCGGATCACCGACATCGTGCGTGGCGGCCGCCCCACGACACTCTATCTCAGCGTGCCGCCATCGGATATCAGCCGGACCAAGCCGCTGATCCGCCTGGTGCTCAACCAGATCGGTCGTCGCCTGACGGAAGACCTGCAACACCAGAAGAAAAATCATCGCCTTCTGCTCATGCTGGATGAGTTTCCGGCGCTCGGGCGTCTCGACTTCTTTGAAAGCGCGCTCGCCTTCATGGCGGGGTATGGCATCAAAGCCTTTCTGATTGCCCAGAGTCTCAACCAGATCGAGAAAGCCTACGGGCACAACAATTCAATTCTCGACAACTGCCATGTCCGTGTCTGTTTCGCGACCAATGATGAGCGGACAGCTCGACGTGTGTCTGACGCCCTTGGCACGGCCACCGAGGTTAGGGCACAGAAAAATTATGCGGGGCATCGCCTGTCGCCCTGGCTGGGGCATCTGATGGTCTCCCGGCAGGAAAGTGCCCGGCCTCTGCTGACGCCCGGCGAAATCATGCAGCTTCCATCCAACGAAGAGGTTGTCATGGCGGCCGGCACACCGCCAGTGCGCGCCCGCAAGGCGCGTTATTATGCCGATCCGCGCCTGCAGGAACGCATTCTGCCGCCGCCTGCGCCTCGGTTGTCGGCGGACGCTGCGGGCGCAGATGACTGGAGTGGCAGACCCACGCCAGACCAGATGCCTCCTGAAGATGAAGACACATTGGCTGGAACGTCTTCTGACGAACCGATGGGTGCAGGACAGAAGCAGACGCGCGAGTTTGATGCAGCCCACACACCGAAAGCAGAGCGGGGGCGGGACGAGCATGAACGGAAAAACCCGGACCTTGATCCCGATCATGCCGCCATGCGCGCCAGGCGGGAATTCGAGGATCTCCAGCGAATGACACGGCTGGCTGCATTGGATCGGGATGACGGCATGGAGATGGAAGGTCCATGAAACGAGCGCGCAGGAAGCAGCAGATTACGGTCTATCTGGACCCCGTGCTGGCGGAGACCTTGGGGGATCTTGCCACCCGTCGTCGCCAGTCCCAGTCCATGCTGGTCGAAACGGCGCTTGCCGCCTTTCTTTCCCCTGAGGACGGGAAAGGTGAGGGCGCGCTAAACCGGCGGCTGGAACGGCTTGATCGTCGGATCGGTCACATGGAGCGCGACCTTGGGATCAACGTCGAGACACTGGCGCTTTTCATTCGCTTCTGGCTGCTCACAACGCCACCGTTGCCCGAGCCGGCTGCGGCCACTGCCCGCGCCCAGGCGACTGCGCGTTATGAACAGTTTATCGAGACGTTGGCCCGGCATTTGAGTGCCGGGCGCCGTCTCCATCAGGATCTACCGCCTAATGAGGAAGATGAATCTTGATTGAACGAAGTTGAATTTATGTAAAAGAAATAATAGCGTAATAAATATTCTTACGCCTTTGTTGTGTCTGCTTTCGGCTCGCTTGGTGGAATAGGAACGCGCAGCGTCATGCCAGCGTAAATATGGTTCGGGTCGTCAAGCTTATCCAAATTCATCTGAAATATCGTTTTGGCCATCTGGATATTTCCGAACAAAGATAGCGAGATTTTGTCGAGCTGATCTCCTTGTTTCACGACAATAATATGGAAATTTTCAGGAACCGTTGGAGGAAGGTCGGTAGCCGAACCCAACGCATCGGCCACGGCGGAAAGGGTGGACGGACGATAATTCTGGTGCTCGGGCAAGCTGTCTGGCGCCGCTTTCCAGCGGCGACGTGCAAAGATACTGACATCTCGCAAAAGAGACGGTCCTTTACGATGGGCTCGTTTCCATATGGAATCCGTTATGGATGTCTTGCATCTGGCTAACCACCCCATTCCTTGTTCTGAAAATGGGTTCAGTGGATCAGTACAGTCTGGTTTTAAGGTGTATATTTTGGATGAGGGAGACGTATCTAGTCCTAGACCTGCTTGGCGTGCCCCGTCCCATATCCACTCTAACGTTTCGTCAGAAAGCCCCCGGAGGTCGCCACCACCACCGACAGCGCAGTGTACTCCCGGAAACCATTGCTGGAGATATGGTGCATTGGGAGCATCAGGCTCTTTTCCTGCCTGACGATTCAGGTCGTCGATGTTGTTCCACAAGGTCGGAAAGAAGTCTTCACGTGTTTCATCAATTGCAACTGCGTGCCGAGCGGACTCGACCATCGATGTGAGCGTTGTATCGTGGAATGCGAGTTTACGATCGAACTTTTGCGCGAACAGGTAACGCTTGGGAACGCCAAGTGCGCCTACAGTGTCCCACACTCCAAGATATTTAATCTTAAGTAACGGCGCATTGCCAGATGTGTATCCTGGAAAATTTTTGCACCGCCAGTCGTCTTCTTCGGTGCTAACACAAATATCTGGTGAGAGTTTCAGTCTCTCCTTGCAGACATCTGGCCCATCCATAAGATCATTTTGTTTGCGATTGCTGTAGATTTTTATCGCGTCATTGACCTGTGCCGCGTTGCTCCGGGAGACAATGCCTATATGGCGCAGCAGCCCAACGAAAGATCTTGCTGTATAAGCTCCTCGGGAAAAACCAAAAACATAAATTTCATCGCCAGGAGTGTAATTGAAAATGAGCTGACGATAGGCATCAGCCATATTTTGCAATAGCCCTGTGCCGAATATCCCACCGGATAGGTGGTCTAATTTACCTGTTCCGACGCCTTGAGAATAGAATACTACTTGTGCAACGCCATCGTTGGCCAACGGCAAAACACTTTCTGCCGTCAGGACCACGTTTGTCGGATGTTGAGAATCTAATCGATCCCATGTTCCGTCAAAACAGAAGACCAGACGTGATTGGCGCTTAGGCGAACGCGGCGCTGAACTGGGACTTGGGGAGGTCAATATCCGCTCTCCTATCGCTGATAGTCGAAGAATACCTTACCGCTCGCTTTTGTCAGCTTCGAACTGCAACTCTGCAAACGTAGCTGATCTGCATGTCCAACTGGTGTCATCATAATCGGGATCAAAACGACCGTTGCGGTCGATAATTTTGCGCCCTTTTACGCTCATTCGCGCAGGGTCGAAAAAACTATTGAGATCAGCTTGAGTATGCCTTTCCTAATACGTCCCGCGGTTGATGGAGATTTATCCATTAGCAGAGCAGTGCGGGGGCAAAAACATGTCTCAGGTTTCTTCTCAGGCGGGCAGACCTCGTAGCGTTGCTATGCTGCGCACGGCGATGGGGCCAGCCATCGCCGGTCACCTTTCGGATCCGTCCATTATTGAAGTCATGCTCAATCCTGACGGGCGGTTATGGATCGACCGTCTGACTGACGGCATGGCCGACACGGGTGAGACGATCTCGCCAGAGGATGCCGAGCGGATCGTGCGTCTGGTTGCGCATCATGTGGGTGCGGAGGTGCATGCGGGGGCACCGCGGGTATCAGCGGAACTGCCTACCGGTGAGCGGTTTGAAGGGCTGTTGCCACCAGTAGTGACGGCCCCGAGTTTCGCCATCCGCAAGCCCGCCATCGCGGTCTTTACTCTCGATGATTATGTCGCTGCCGGAATCATGAGAGAGGGGCAGGCGGTGTTTCTGCACCGCGCTGTCGCCGAGCGGAGGAACATCCTGGTCGCGGGCGGCACGTCGACGGGCAAGACCACGCTGGTCAACGCCCTCTTGGCCGAGGTGGCGAAAACCGGCGATCGTGTCGTGCTGATTGAGGACACGCGCGAACTGCAATGCACAGCGCCCAATCTCATAGCCCTGCGGACCCGCGAAGGTGTGATTACCCTTTCCGACCTTGTCCGGTCCGGTCTCCGTCTGCGTCCTGACCGTATTCCCATCGGTGAGGTGCGTGGGGCCGAAGCACTCGATCTGGTCAAGGCGTGGGGCACCGGCCATCCGGGCGGCATCGGTACACTACATGCCGGATCGGTGCTCGCTGCCCTGTATCGTCTGGAACAGCTGATCCAGGAGGCGGTGGTTACCGTGCCGCGCGCCATGATCGCAGAAACCATCGACGTGATCGCCGTGCTATCGGGGCGCGGCACGGCGCGGTGCCTGTCTGAATTGGCCGAAATTGACGGTCTCAATCCCACGACCGGAGCCTATCGCATCCGTCCGGTCAGCCTCTCTTCTTCCGAAACATCATTCTCTGCCAATGGAGAATCATCATGATGCGGCCTTCATGCAAGCGCGCTATCGTGTGCGCTGGTGCACGTCCTGATCGTCGTATGCCCGACCTTCGTGTGTTCGGAACATCCATGCTGCTGTCGCTTGTTTTCGCATCATCGGCATGGGCGTCCGGCACGGGGATGCCGTGGGAGACACCACTCAACGAGATACTGGAATCTGTGCAGGGACCGGTGGCGAAGATCATCTCGGTGATCATCATCACCGTGACCGGTCTGACCCTGGCCTTTGGCGAAACCTCAGGCGGGTTCCGTCGCCTGATCCAGATCGTCTTTGGACTCAGCATCGCTTTTGCGGCGTCCAGCTTCTTCCTGTCCTTCTTTTCCTTCTCGGGCGGAGCGCTGATCTGATGGCGGTTCTCTTCGATCCTGAAGCCGAGGCCGTGCCCGGTTATTTCGTGCCCGTGCATCGCTCCCTGACCGAACCGATTTTGCTGGGTGGTGCGCCACGGGCCGTGGCCATTGCCAACGGTACGCTGGCCTCCGCCATAGCCCTCGGCCTGCGGCTCTGGCTGGTCGGGGCGGTGTTCTGGATCGTTGGGCACACCCTCGCGGTCTGGGGAGCGAAGCGCGATCCGCTGTTCATCGAGGTGGGGCGGCGGCATCTCCGCTACCCCGCCTGGCTTCGCGCATAGGGGAGGGCAGGGCCATGATGTCCCTTGGTGAATATCGCGGTCGTGCCGCTGTCCTGTCCGACTTCCTGCCCTGGGCGGCATTGGTTGGAAAAGGCGTTGTCCTGAACAAGGATGGTTCCTTCCAGCGCACGGCAGAGATGCGCGGTCCCGATCTGGATAGCGCCACACCTGCGGAACTGGTCGGCGTGACCGGAAGGCTGAACAATGCCCTGCGTCGCCTTGGCTCCGGCTGGGCCGTGTTCGTGGAAGCGCAGCGCGTCCCGGCGACAGTGTATCCCGAGAGCGATTTTCCTGATGCTGCCAGCCAGATGGTCGATCTGGAACGCCGGGAGCAGTTCGAGGATGAGGGCGCGCATTTCGAGAGCCTGTATTTCCTGACCCTGGTCTGGCTACCGCCCGTGGAAACCTCGGGCCGTGCTGAGCGCCTGCTCTATGAAGGCATCGAGCGCGACGGGCGTGATCCGCAGGGGCTGGTCAGGAGCTTTATCGACCGGACAGATCGTCTGCTGGCGCTGCTGGATGGTTTCATGCCCAAAGCCGTCTGGCTGAAGGACGGCGAGACGCTCACCTACCTGCATTCCACCATTTCGACGCGGACCCAGCGGGTCCGGGTGCCCGAAATCCCGATGCACCTTGATGCCCTGCTGGTGGATCAGCCCTTGGCAGGCGGTCTGGAGCCCAAACTGGGAACTGCCTTCCTCAAAACCCTGACGATCACGGGTTTTCCCAGCCGGACCTTTCCCGGCATTCTGGATGACCTGAACCGTCTTGCCATTCCCTATCGCTGGTCTACCCGGGCGATCCTGCTCGACAAGACCGATGCGACGAAGGTGCTGACGAAGATCCGTCGCCAGTGGTTTGCCAAGCGGAAATCCATCGTCGCCATCATACGCGAGGTCATGACCAATGAGGCCTCGGTATTGGTGGACAATGACGCTGCCAACAAGGCGGCTGATGCCGATCTGGCCTTGCAGTCGCTGGGTGCCGACGATGTCGGACAGGCCTATATTACTGCGACCGTCACGGTGTGGGACGGCTCTGCCTCGATCGCGGCAGAGAAGCTGCGTCTGGTGGAGAAGATCATCCAGGGGCGTGACTTCACCTGCATGGCGGAAAGCCTCAACGCGGTGGAGGCGTGGCTGGGATCATTACCTGGTCATGTCTATGCCAATGTGCGCCAGCCCCCGGTTTCGACCCTGAACCTCGCGCACATGATTCCGCTCTCTGCTGTCTGGGCCGGGCCTGAACAGGACGGGCATTTCAACGCACCCCCATTGTTTTACGGCAAGACAGCCGGGGCCACGCCCTTCCGGTTTTCCCTGCATGTTGGCGATGTCGGCCACACCTTGATCGCCGGACCGACAGGGGCGGGGAAATCCGTGCTGCTGGCGCTCATGGTGCTGCAGTTCCGGCGCTATGCGGGCGCGCAGGTGTTTGCCTTCGATTTTGGTGGCTCGCTGCGGGCCGCGACACTGGCGATGGCCGGGGACTGGCATGATCTCGGTGGAGGCCTGACGGAACAGGCGGCCGCAGATCATAGGGCAGACGAACAGGGTAGCGGCGTCTCGCTTCAGCCGCTGGCCCGTATCGACGATCCGACCGAGCGGGCCTGGGCGGCGGAATGGCTGGGGCAGATCCTTGTCCGGGAAGGCGTCATCCAGACACCGGAGGTAAAATCCTATCTCTGGTCAGCCCTGAATTCCCTGGCGTCGTCGCCCGCTCATGAACGGACCCTGTCAGGCGTGGTGGCGCTGCTTCAATCCAACGCTCTCAAGCAGGCGCTGGCTCCCTATTGCCTTGGTGGCCCCTATGGCCGCCTGCTGGATGCGGATACCGAGCGGCTGGGCGATGCCGACGTCGTGGTGTTCGAGACCGAAGGTCTGATCGGCTCCGGCGCCGCTTCTCCCGTGCTGTCCTATCTCTTCCATCGCATCGAAGGCCGTCTGGACGGGCGTTCGACGCTGCTGGTCATCGATGAGGGCTGGCTGGTGCTGGATGACGGCGATTTCGCAGGGCAACTCCGGGAGTGGCTGAAAACCCTGCGCAAGAAGAACGCCTCGGTGGTGTTTGCCACCCAGAGCCTGTCCGATATCGCCAACTCATCCATTGCCCCTGCGGTGGTGGAGAGCTGTCCCACACGGATCTTCCTGCCCAACGAGCGGGCGATCGAACCACAGATCGCGGCCATTTACCGCGATTTCGGGCTGAACGAGCGGCAGATCGCCATCATCGCCCGTGCCGCGTCGAAGCGGGAATATTACTGCCAGACCCGGCGCGGCAATCGCCTGTTCGAACTGGGGCTCGGGCCGGTCGCACTCACCCTGTGCGCGGCATCCGGGAAGGATGATCACCGTCTGATCGATCAGGTGCTGGCCGAGCACGGGCGGGTCGGTTTTCTCCCGGCCTGGTTCGAGGCGCGGGGTGTCATGTGGGCGGCGGACCTCCTGCGGGAAGGAGCCGTGCCATGACGGAAAAATCTTTCCGTATCCGGGCAAAACATTTCCGTCCCGGGTATGCCGCGGCTGTGGGCGCCGCTCTGGTTTTTCTCGTGCCGGTCGTGCCGGTCGTGCCTGCCCATGCGCAGTGGGCGGTCTATGACGGAGCCAACCATGTCCAGAATGTTCTTATCGCGGCCCGGACCCTCCAGCAGATCGACAACCAGATCACGTCATTGGCCAATCAGGCCCAGATGCTGGTCAACCAGGGGCGCAATCTGGCAAGCCTGCCGCTATCGACATTGTCATCGCTGCAATCGACGATTTCCCAGACCACGGCGTTGCTCGCGCAGGCGCAGAACATCGCCTACAGCGTCCAGTCCGTCGAGCAGCAATACCAGCAGGCCTACACATCCGTCTCGTCGGGCATGTCCGATAGCGTCCTGTTCAGCCAAGCGCAGACAAGGTGGCAGAATTCCGTAGGCGGCTTCGAGGACGCCCTGAAACTGCAGGCGCGGGTGGTGGGGAACATTCCTTCCGACAATAGCGCCATGACCCAGCTTGTCTCGGCCAGCCAGGATTCCACAGGTGCCCTGCAGGCCGCGCAGGCTGGCAACCAGCTTATGGCCCTCCAGTCCCGGCAGTTGTCCGACATCCAGGCCGAGCTTGCCGCCAACGGTCGGGCTGCGGCGCTGGAGCGGGCGCGGAATGCGGCGACGGAAGCGGAGAGCGAGGCGCAGTACCAGCATTTCGCGCAGCATGACGCCTACACTCCCGGCACGGTGTCCATGTTCGGCAGCAGCGGGAACTGACCGCCATGGCCATGAACGATGTGGGCGTCATCGACACCTTTCTGAACACTTTCACCACCACCATCGATACCGGCTTCGGTCTGGTGAAGGGGAGCATGATTTCGCTCGCTGGATCGCTATCCGTGCTGGATATGGCGCTGGCGGGCTTGTTCTGGGCCTGGGCGGCGGACGAGGATGTCATCCAGCGGCTGGTGAAAAAGACGCTCTATATCGGGTTCTTTTCCTTCCTGATCAGCAATTTTTCTAGCCTGTCGAAGACCGTCTTTGACAGTTTCGCCGCCCTTGGCCTGAAAGCGGGCGGGGGCACGCTGTCGTTGGACCAGTTCCTGCGGCCCGGTCGGCTGGCCCAGACCGGGTTCGATGCGGCACAGCCTCTTCTGGACTCAGTCCATAAACTGCTCGGCCCTGTCGCTTTCTTTACCAATTTCGCGCAGATTTTCGTGCTCTGCCTGTCCTGGCTGATCGTGCTGGCGGCATTCTTCATTCTCGCCGTGCAACTCTTTGTCGCCCTGATCGAATTCAAGCTGACCACACTGGCCGGGTTTGTGCTGATCCCGTTTGCCCTGTTTAACCGCACGGCTTTCCTTGCCGAAAAGGTCATGGGCAATGTCGTCTCCTCGGGCGTAAAGATCATGGTGCTGGCCGTGATCAGCGGCATTGCCGCCACGCTGTTCGGCCAGTTCACCACCTCCTATGGCGATGTGCAGCCTACGGTCGGGCAGGCCCTGTCCGTGGTTATTGCCTCACTGGCCATTGTGGGCCTTGCAATTTTCGGGGGCAGTCTGGCCAACGGGCTGATCGCTGGCGCGCCCCAGCTTGGTGCGGGAGCCGCTGTCGGCACGGGCATGGCCGTCGCTGGTATGGGGGCTGCTGCCGTGGCTGGCGTCGGCGCGGCTGTTTCTGGAGGTGGGGCAGCTCTGGCCGCCACGGCGGCAGCTGCGCGGGGAGGGGCGGCCGTCGCAGGCGCTGCATCAACAGCCTACACGCTCGGGTCCGCGACAGCGGCTGGCGGGAGTGCCGGTGCCCGGATGGCTGCTGGCGTAGGCGGCATTGGCCGGGCGGCCGGGTCTGCGGCTGCAGGCGCTGTGAAAAATAAGGCCGCTAGTGCCGCCAGCGCCATGAAAGATAGTTTCTCATCGGGCGGCAAGGCGGCCTTTACCGCTACCGGTGGCCGGACAACCGGTTCAAGTGGTGGCGCCGCTGAGACGGGGGCATCGGCAGGCGGAACGGGGTCATCCTCGTCAGCATCATCCGCCAGCGAGCCTCCGCGCTGGGCAAGCCGCATGAAGCGCCGGCAGGCGGCGACCCATGCCGCCGAGGCCGCCCATGTCATCCGCTCCGCCGATGGCGGGGGCGGATCTTCCTCAATCGATCTGTCGGAAAAGGAATGAGAACGATGTTCCGTCGCTCCACGGTGCGCTACGGCACGACGCCGGAGCCGGTTACTCCCTATCAGAAAGCCGCCCAGATCTGGGATGAACGCATCGGTTCTGCCCGCGTGCAGGCCCGCAACTGGCGGCTGATGGCGTTTGGTTCGCTGTTCCTGTCTGCAGGCCTCGGGGCCGGGCTGGTCTGGCAGTCCGCACGCGGCACCATCACGCCATGGGTCGTGCAGGTGGACCGTCTGGGCGAGGCGCAGGTTGTGGCGCCTGCGACAGCCGCCTATGTGCCGACTGACCCGCAGATTGCCTGGTATCTGGCCCGGTTCATCGAGGATGTCCGCAGCCTGTCCTCCGATCCCGTGGTGGTGCGGCAGGACTGGCTGCGCGCCTACGCTTTCACCACCACGTCCGGTGCCCAGGCGCTCAACGATTATGCCCGTCAGAACGATCCCTTTGCCCGCATCGGGCATGAGCAGGTCGAATTGGACGTGTCGTCCGTCATCCGGGCCTCGCCCGCGAGTTTCCGGATTGCCTGGGTCGAGCGGCATTACCGCGACGGGGCTTTTGTCGGCACCGAGCGCTGGACCGCGATTGTCTCGGTCAGGCTCAGCCCGCTGCGTGATGCCGATCACCTGCGGAAAAATCCCTTGGGTATTTTTGTCTCCGCCATCAACTGGTCGAAGGAGCTGGGCCAATGATCCGTCGCGCTCTTCGTATCCTGCCGCTGCTGATCCTGCCCCTGGCCGGATGCGGGCAGCATTACCATCCGCCGGTCATCCACTACGATGACGCTGTTCAGGCCACGCGTCTGCCGGACCCGCCGAAACCGGTGCAGGTGGTGGAAGTCCCGAAACCGCTTCCCTTACCGGGACAGCTCAAGCCGTTATCCTCACGGCGTGCGGTCCATCCGCCCCCAGAAGTCGCTGACCCCACAGCGCGTGTGACGCAGGCCAATCTGGCGGCACGCATTCAGCCCACGCGGGCCGGGTTCATCAACGCGGTGCAGGTTTATCCTTATTCTCCGGGTGCCCTTTATCAGGTCTATACCTCGCCGGGCGAGATCACCGACATCATGCTCCAGCAGGGCGAGAAGCTGGTCGGCACCGGACCGGTTGCCGCCGGCGATACGGTGCGTTGGATCATTGGCGATACCGAAAGCGGGGCAGGGGCGACAAAACGCATCCATATTCTGGTCAAACCGACGCGGCCGGACCTCATCACCAATCTGATCGTCAACACGGATCGGCGCACCTATCTGGCGGAATTGCGCTCCACGCCCGCGACCTATATGGCGTCGGTATCGTGGGATTATCCCGAGGATGATCTCATTGCCCTGCATCGGCAGGACAGTGCGGCCGATGATGCTAGCCCTGTGGATGCAGGGCTGGATTTGAATGCGCTGAATTTCCGCTATGTCATCCAGCCGGTGAAAGGCGGCACGCCGCCCTGGCTGCCCGGCCGGGCGTTCGATGACGGCCACAAGGTCTACATCGCCTTTCCGGCCGGCATAGGGCAGGGGGAACTGCCGCCTCTGTTCGTGCTGGGAGCCGATGGTGGGCCGGAACTGGTCAATTACCGGGTGCGGCAGAACTGGATGATCGTGGATCGCCTGTTCGGGGCCGCCGAACTGCGGCTGGGCGATAAGCACTCCGAGCAGCGGGTGCGCATCGTACGCACCGATGGACGGCGGACATGACGGACGGGCAGGAAGAACACCGGGACGAAAAAGGGGAAGGCGGCACAGAAAACGCATCCCCTGCGGTCCCGCCATCGCCGCCCGATCTGCGTCTGCGAGCGGAACGACCGCGTGTCGTGCGTCTGTCGCGCTATGTTGTCTGGGGGCTGGCGGGCACGGGTATGATCGGGATTGGTCTGGCGTTGGGCTACGCGCTGCAGAATTCCGCCCGGCAGGGATCCACGTCCGCCGTGCAGGATTCTGATGCGCGACCTTCTGTCGATGGGCTGGATGCCCTGCCAAAGGATTATACTGGCGTGCCCCGGCTGGGATCGCCTTTGCCCGGTGATCTGGGCAAACCGATTCTGAAGGCACAGCAGGAAGGCAGGGCCGGACCGGTTTCCGGCATGGGTGACCGGCGCGCCGAACAGGAAGTCGAGGCAGCCATCGCCAGCAAGCTGTTCGTGCAGACGCAGGATGCAGGGCGGCAGGACAGCGTGTCTGCTCCTGCGTCGCCCACTGCTGGGAATAGCACTCCGGCTGCGTCTGCGGGCACAAATGATCGGCAGGCCGCTAACCGTGCCTTTCTGGCAGGACAGCCGGATCGCGTCACGATCAGCCCGGATCGCCTGACGCAGCCTGTTTCCCCATACGTTATTCAGGCGGGAACAGTCATCGCAGGCGCGCTCAACTCGAAAGTCAGTTCGGACCTGCCGGGGCAACTGATCGGGCATGTGACGCAGAACGTCTATGACAGCCCGACCGGGCGCTACCTGCTTGTCCCGCAGGGCAGTACACTTTTCGGCACCTATAACAGCAGCGTCTCTTTCGGGCAGCAGCGCACGCAGGTGATCTGGACCCGTCTCATCCGTCCCGATGGTGAGAGCATTGTGCTCGACAGGATCCCGGGCGCCGATGCGATCGGCCAGGCCGGGCTCAAGGATATGGTGGACCAGCATTGGGGCCAGCTTTTCAGGGCTGCACTGGTGACGACCATGCTGAGCGTCGGGTCTGAAGCCGGGACATCATGGGGTGAGAACAACCTGCTTCAGGCGATCCGCAGCGGCGCCAGCAACGGGTTTTCCATGGTGGGAAACCGTCTGATCGACCGCAGCATGGATATCCAGCCCACGTTGACCGACCGGCCCGGCCTGCCGTTCACGCTGATCGTCAATCGCGATCTGGTCCTGAAACCCTGGCATCCGCATGAAGGAGTAATCCCATGAAAAAACTTCGTATCAGCGCCATTCCAGACAGCCGGCCGGTCAAGCTGACGATCGAACTGCCAGCGGAGATACATCGTGATCTACTGCTGTATGCTGAACTGGTCTCGGGAAACGAAGGTGAGGCGACAGATGCCATCCCCGATGCGGCCAGGCTGGTGCCGCTCATGGTCAGGCGTTTCATGGAGACCGATCGGGTCTTTCAGAAACAGCGGCGGGGCAGAAAGCCTGCGTCAACGGCAGGAGCGACAGGCGTCTCCAGCGAAGGGTAAAGCAGGTTTGGCGAGCACAAGCAGCGTCAGTCTGTTTCCATAAGCCGCTCCCAGCGCCGTAGTCGGGGCAGCACGCGGACGATCGGAATCCCGTCGTCAATGAGATAGAGGATATGGTGAGCCCGATGACGGTGGAGCCGTATCGGTGGGTCGAACTCGCGACGTTCCGGCGCAAGCTGCGGATGTGAGGCAATAAGGTCGAACGCGTCCGCCAGTCATGCATGGTAGATTTCGGCCTGCCATGGCCCAAAATCCCTCACGCCCTGCTTATAGATGTTGACGATATCGTCTTCGGCAAGCCGTGTCTTTCTACAGCTCGGCATCCGTAGTCCCGGTAGCCGCGCGAGCATCCTGCAGCAACTGCTTCATGCTTCTGGTCCCGACGCCGCTGCGCAGACCGGCCGTAATGTGGGCCTGAATCTCATCATGCGCCGCACGGGCCTCCTGATCACGCCGGATCAGGTCGCGGACATAGTCGCTCGCATTGCTGTAGCGTCCCGTTCTGGCCTGAGCCTCCACCCATTCCTTCATGGGGTCCGGCAGGGATACGTTCATTGTTGCCATCGGCGCCTCCGGTCTCAAGGATGACAAACATTGCCAATCTTTGTCAATAAAATTGGGGCTGAGGCACGATATTCCAATTCCAGATAGCAGGCCGCGTCTGGATGGGATCATTTATGGGGCCATGGTTGCCGGCGAATGAAGCGGACTGGCAGCATCTGTCTTTAAGGCGGACATATAGGTCGACGATGCATTTCTCACAGAGCGGACTTTCCGTAATAGCTATGGGAACTTACCAATATTCGAATTAGACTAATGTGATGTTTATATTTCTGTAATTCTGCCGCAGTCAGAAGGTGTCTATCGTGAAGCAAAGCCTACGATTTCCGTCTCCCATATCTGAAATACATATATCTTGCAACGTTACCTACACTCCAAGTGTAAAACGGTCATCGAGGAAGATGTATCTCCGTTCGATCCGATCTATTTACTTAAAATAAAAAAATATATCTTTTATTGAAGGAGTAATATTGTATGTAATACAATGACAATATAATTAAATTAAAATTTTACTGACCGAACAATTTTGTAAGGCCCAAATTGACATGCAAATTCAAACCGTTCGTATTAGAAATTTCCGAGCACTGAAAGACGTAACGATTCCATTTGATTCGGTCACGACATTCATTGGACCAAACGGAGCTGGAAAATCAACCGTGCTCCGGGCGCTTGATTGGTTCTTTAATGGTAAGCTTGGTACGTTAACAGATCAAGATTGCTCTTTTGGAGTAATTGAAGAAGATATCGAAGTTCAAGTTACCTTTTCCGACCTGACTCAAAAGGATCGTGATGCACTGGGCAAATATGCGCCAGATAACGCATCCACGTTCACAGCATGGAGGCGACGATCACCTGACGGCTCCGATGTTCTGTCTGCCAATGCGAAGGGCTTCCCGGACTTCAATGTGATCAAGGCTGCAAGTGCTGCAAGCACGAAGAAGGAACTTTACGCTCAACTACAGCGTAGTAAGCCGGAACTTCATCTTCCTGTAGCGAAAACCGGAGCTGCCGTTGACGAGGCTATGACTGCATGGGAATCGTCTCACACGAGCCATCTCGCTGATGCCCCGGAGTCTCTGCAAACCAACTTCTTTGGCTTCAACAGCGGCGGGAAAATGAGCGGTCTTTTCGATTACGTCCTAGTAACCGCAGATCTTCGTGCAAGCGAAGAGTCAGTCGATGGAAAATCAAGTATCATTGGCCGTATCCTTGAACGTTCTGTAGACCGTGCAGCAGCTGATGAGGAAATCGCAAAGATCGTAGAGGAATCAAGAACGCAGCAGCAAAAAGTTTATGAAGAAAAGTTCAATGCGCAGCTTGAGACAATGACGTTCCAACTCAACGCCGTCGTCTCGTCCTACTCACCTGGTCGCGCTGTCACAGTTTCTCCGGCCGAGGTAGAGCTTAAGGCTCCGAAGACCACATTTGAAGTGGCTGTACTCGATGGTACGACCTCTACTGCAGTAGAGCGGCAGGGACATGGTTTTCAACGAACCATTCTAATCTCTGCGCTCCAACTTTTGGCGCAGTCCGGAGCCGCCTCAGCTGAAGGGGTTATCTGCTTAGCAATCGAAGAGCCGGAACTCTTTCAGCACCCGATTCAAGCGCAGGCATTTGCAAAAGTTCTACGATCGCTCGTGGAGGATCCTGACAAGCGGATCCAAGTAACCTATGCGACGCATAGCCCCTACTTTCTTGAGGCACGTCACTTCAACCAGGTTCGGCGCCTTACAAGGTCAGTCGATGAAAATCCAGTAGTCTCAGTTCATTATGCAAGCATTGCAGATGTGAAAGCCAAGCTGAACGGGATCGTAGCTCCAGATGTGGTTGATAGACGGCTTGATCATAATGTGACAGATCAACTCTCTATTGCACTTTTTGCAAACAGAGCACTCTTGGTAGAAGGAACAACAGAAGCATCTGTGCTATACGGTATTGGAGATAGAATATCGCAAGGTTTACTTGAGTCTGAAGGTATCTCTATTGTTCCTGTAGGGTCAAAGACATCCATACCGCTCGCGCATGCTATTCTTACTTCAATTGGTGTGCCCGTTTATGCGCTCTTCGATGCAGATGCGGGGTTTGAGGCTCGAGCACAAGCAAAGAATAAAAAACCGGAAGCTATCGATACTGAACGACGCAATCATGCGACGGAGAATCGAAAGCTTCTGCGATATTTTGGTATACCTGAAGAAGACTTTCCATGTGCCTGTGTCTTGGACGAGGTCAGTATTTTTACGGATCATCTTGAATCGTTCTTGTCAGAACAATGGCCAGAATGGGTTAATGCTTGCCATGACATCGAGGCAGCCACAGGTATCAGTCTTGCGAAAAATCAACTCGCGTACCGTAAGGCAACGCTCGAGGCAGGTGGAACCGTACCGGAAATGCTCAAAATGATCTTAGCCAAAGTAGAAGGAAAATAGATATGCACGAAATCATTTGCCCACACTGTGGGAAAGCCTTTAAAGTTGATGAAGCTGGATACGCAGATATTTTGAAACAGGTTCGTGATAAAGATTTTGAGGAACAGTTGCATGACCGATTGGAAATTGCGGAACAAGAAAAGCGCAATACCGTCGAACTCATGCAAGCCAAGATTGCCAGTGAATTGCAAAAAGTTACTTCTACCAAGAATGCCGAAATTCAGGAATTGAAGGCTACGCTTGATGCTAGTGAGATTGCACAAAAACTGGCCGTAAATGAGGCTCTTAATAAAATAGAAAAGGACCGCGATGCCTTGGCGGCGGCGTTGGAAAGGGTAGAGCAGGAGAAAAAAGCCGCCTCCGAGTTGGCTGAGGCTAGACGCCAAAGGGATTTACAGCAGGAAGCCGCTGTGAAGGACACGGAAATATTACGTTTAAAAACCACCTTGGAGGCGGCCAAGGTCGAAGGAAAACTCGCGCTTACTACCGCTGTCAGTGTGGTTGAAAAGGAGCGTGATGAACTGAAAAGTAACCTTGATCGAACTGTGTTTGAAAAACAACTAGCGGAAAACGCACTGAAAGATAAGTACGAGACTCAGATTAAAGATCGTGATGAGACTATCGAACGATTACGCGATATGAAGGCACGATTATCGACCAAGATGATAGGTGAGAGTCTGGAACAACATTGCGAAACAGAGTTTAATCGTCTCCGTGCAACAGCTTTTCCACGAGCTTACTTTGAAAAAGACAATGATGTGCGTACCGGCAGTAAAGGTGACTATATCTTCAAGGATATTGATGATTCTAATATCGAGATCGTGTCGATTATGTTTGAGATGAAGAATGAAGGAGATGAAACAGCCACAAAAAAGAAAAATGAAGATTTTTTAAAAGAGCTTGACAAAGATCGCCGCGAGAAGGGGTGTGAATACGCTGTTCTTGTCTCGCTTCTTGAGCCGGAAAGCGAACTCTATAACTCCGGTATCGTTGACATGTTTCATCGTTATCCAAAGATGTATGTCGTTCGGCCTCAGTTCTTTATTCCAATCATCACTCTGTTGCGTAATGCCGCTATGAATTCTCTTCAATACAAATCAGAACTGGCGTTAGTTAAGGCGCAGAACGTAGACATTACTAACTTTGAGTCCAAACTTGATGAATTCAAAACTGCTTTTGGACGTAACTGGCGTCTCGCTTCTGAGGGATTTGTGGAGGCGATCAAACGCATAGATGAGGCAATAAAAGACTTAGAAAAAACGAAGGAGGCACTACATAAGTCTGCCAACAATCTTCGGCTCGCCAATGACAAAGCCGATGACCTCACGGTCAAGAAACTGACGCGGGGTAACCCAACCATGTCGGCTAAATTCGCCGAATTACAGCGCCAAGATAATTCTAAAAATAAATAAGACAACGATACCTGAGAGGTTATAGAAAATCAATCGCACAAAGAGTGTCTAACGTTTTGAATCGAGAATTTAAGCTGAATCTTTAGCTTACTTGGGTAATGTGGCCTCTCAGTTCAATAGAAACGGGGAAGTTCACGTCGGCGTTCTCCCATTATCTCGATTGCCGCATGGTTTTTCTGAGCAGTTGCTGCGACACTCGCTGCGACCGTCTCGTGTTCATGCTCGATAAAATCGTCCATGCTTAGAAGAAGATATTTGACCCTGGCGGTCTACAAGGAGCTTCCTACCGGACGCTTACAGCGCTGCTACGATCGCCCTTGCATCGCTGTGACGGACAAAATCTGTAGACAAAAGCAACTTTGCGGATAAAGCGGATTGGCCACTAAGACCGGAAGATGTATGGAAAATTGGTTATTTAAAGATCCGGAGAAAATTGTAGCAAGGTGCGCGATGTTACACAGCACTGAGTTAGTTAACCGGAATCATCAGGGGTATATGAATTGAGCGATGCCGACGAAGCCTTGAAGAAGCTCTTCAAATCTGCGTCTGAACTGGACGGAAGAACCGAGAATGAAGCTGAAACGCGACATAAGGTTATTGACGTGGTTCTGCACGACATTCTTGGCTGGCCGCGAAACCGAACCTCCGTCGAAGAACATATCCGGCCCGGCTTCGCGGACTACGTGCTCAAGAAATCAAATGGCGACGACCTTCTTTTTATAGAGGCGAAGCGATCGGGTATTTTCTTCACGCTGCCGATCGCGCACAACGAGCACGAACGCTTTGCTTATATCGGCATCCAGTACCTCATGTCCGACGCCAATATTAAGAATGCCATGCAGCAGGTGCGAACATATTGCACCGATACTGGATGCGAGTTTGCCGCGATCACCAATGGGCATGAGTGGATTTTCTTCAAGACGTTCGAGCGCGGCAAACGATGGGATTCGCTCCGTGCCTTCGTTATTCGTAAACTCGACTTTTTTCGCGACGACTATACTAAGGCTTATAACAGCTTTTCCTACATTGCGATTACCGACAATAGCGCGCTCTCGGCGCTGCTGACGAGCGCAGCACCAAAGGATCGCGCCGTCTATTTCGGCAAGACGCGCATTCCGTCCTATTCGC
Organism: Acetobacter estunensis; assembly: GCF_019083805.1. Lineage (GTDB taxonomy): Bacteria > Pseudomonadota > Alphaproteobacteria > Acetobacterales > Acetobacteraceae > Acetobacter > Acetobacter estunensis_A. Next base: position 20,832 of record NZ_JAHRDV010000015.1, on the reverse strand, counting down.
ACACGATTAATGCGAACAGGCTCGCCGCGGCGCTTCGTCCCGTGGTTAACCATTATTTCGGGGTTATCGGCGATGACGATCCTGAATTCATGGACCGATGCTATGTGTCGCAGCGCGATTATCATCAGGCGTTGGAAGGGATGCGTGCTCTGCTTCAAGATTCCCTTACTCCCTACCTCAGCTCTTTCGGCGTCCAGCAGCTTGAAGACACAGGCAAGGGTGGCCGTCTCGGGGGGCGCCTGACGAAGAATATCAAAAAGGGCCGAAAGGGCGAGGTACTGGTCCTGTTCGGAGGTAAAGGCGCCGGAAAATCGACTTTCATCAAGCGGCTATTGCACCACTCGCCGCCTCGCTGGCTGCGTGATCACTCGATCATTGCGATCATCGATCTTCTGAAGGCGCCGGAGAATACTGCAGTTATCCGTAATACAATCTGGACGAACCTCGTCGCCCAACTCGATGCCGAAAACCTGCTTTCAGACACTCGAGATACCTTGCTCAAGACGCTGTTCGCCGACCGCTTTGAGGTAGCCTCGCGGCAAGAGCTCGCAGGGCTTGCCAAGGCGTCGGAGGCCTATAACAGCCGCCTCAACGATCTCGTCGGCCAGTGGAAAGAAGATAAGAGCTATTGTGCAAGGCGGCTTGTCGATTACTGGAAGGACCGCGAAAAGGGTATCATCGTGGTGGTCGATAACACCGACCAGTTTTCCGGTCCGAACCAGGATTTCTGCTTCACATCGGCGCAGGAGATTGCCGACGAACTGGGCTGCATCACGCTCATTTCGATGCGCGAGGAGCGCTTTTATAATTCGAAAATCCACGGTCTTCTGGACGCTTTCCAAAACGCAGGCTTCCATATCAGTTCGCCTAAGCCCGCCGAAGTCTTTCGCAAACGGTTGTCCTATACCATCGGCATCTTGGGAAACCCCGACCGAGCGCCAACGGTCATCAATGCTACGCATGCGAATATCGTGGCTAGTGTGAAGTATCTTGATATTGTAAACCGCGAATTTTCATCTGAACGCTCTCCACTCAACCAGTTTCTGTCAGCTTGCGCGCATGGCGACACGCGCTTTTCGCTAGACCTATTCCGCAGCTTTCTGCTTTCGGGCTACACCAATGTCGACGAGATGCTAGACGCGGGCCGTTGGAGCTTCCAGATTCACCAGATCATCAAGCCGGTGATGATTCCAAATCGCTTCTTCTACGATGAGTCGATTAGCGATATCCCCAATATTTATCAATTGCGTTACGTACGACATTCCTCGCATTTCACGGGGCTGCGAATATTGCGGAAGCTGTCAAAGGAAATGGACGGCTCGTCGGTCGGTTATGTGCCGCTCTCATTGCTCAAGGCCTATTTCGTCGAGACCTTTAACATGCTCGAAGACCTAACTGCTAATCTCGACATCCTACTTAAGCACGGTTTTATCGAATCGTCAAACCGCCTTGATCTTTATACCGACGAAGTTGATGCGCTCAAGATTACCAACTATGGTTTCTACATGCTGCGCGAGCTCTCATCACAGTTTACCTATCTTGATCTCATCTGCACCGATACCGGCATATACGAGGAGTCAGTAAGTAATTATCTAGTCGAGGCAGCAAGGCAGGAATATAAATATTTCACGGAAGGTATTCGACTTGAGCGGGTTCAGCTACGGCTCAATCGTGTCGAGAGATTCATTGCCTATCTCCGTGAAGAAGAAGCGCGCGAGCGCGAGGCATATTCTCTAAACATGCCGCACGAAGACATGTTTACCTTCAGTCTGACGACGGCGTTCAACAATGAAAAACTCAAGGTCATGGCGAGTGCCGCTCGACAGCGGCACCGCGCCCGCCGCGTTTAGCTATTGACTGCTCTCCGGGGCTTATTGGTGAGTCCCGCATGTAACGACCGCGCATCTTTATATAGACCGAGCACTATAGTTCCGTTTTATGTCGTGAGTGAGCACGGATAGCGTTGGCCTGCTGAAGACGATTCATCTGAGAATGTGAGCGATGGGTAATATGCGCCACAGCATCACGCTTGAACTCATCGCTGAAATTGGGCCTCCCCATCAACGCCTCCTGTCCTCCTTTCCCGTGGAGAAGAAAGGTGAAGGACGATCTGGTGTTGTTGCCGGAATAAAAAGGCGGCACAGCTTTTCGGGAGGGGCGGTAAAGGCAGCGGGAACTCCTGTCACAGGTGCTCGGCCAGTGTGTGCAGGATTAAAAGATTTATTCGCCGCATATTATGCGGATATAACCTTGAGGCTTGCGGTGATTAAGTGCCATATTCCCTGCAAGGAGTGCAGGGAATATGGCACGATACATTTATCAGCATGAAGACTGGCCCGGCTTCCAGTGGGATAAGGACACCATTTCCCAAGAACTGGCTGCAGTGCGTCATCGGCAGGGACGCTTCCTGGGCCGTATGGAAAGCCTCGGCTTCGGCTTCCGGTCGGAAGCCGTGCTCCAGACCCTGACGGAAGATGTCATCAAGTCGAGCGAGATCGAGGGCGAAAACCTCGATCGTGAGCAGGTGCGTTCTTCCATTGCCCGGCGACTGGGGATGGATATTGGCGCGCTGGCTCCGGTGGATAGGGATGTCGAAGGTGTCGTGGAGATGATGCTGGATGCGACCCGGCATTATGCCGATCCGTTGACCGAAGAAAGGTTGTTCGCCTGGCATGCGGCTTTGTTTCCCACTGGCCGAAACGGCATGTCACGCATTCTGGTCGGAGAGTGGCGCGATGACGGAACCGGCCCGATGCAGGTCGTGTCAGGCCCTGTCGGACGGGAGAAGGTTCATTATGAGGCGCCGACAGCCAGCAGGGTGCCTGCAGAGATGCAGGTCTTCCTCAACTGGTGCAATGCCGGGCAAGCGCTGGATCCTGTGCTGAAGGCAGCCATCGCACATTTGTGGTTTGTCACCATTCATCCGTTTGAGGATGGAAACGGGCGCATGGCGCGGGCCATCGGCGACCTCATGCTGGCGCGTTCGGAACAGACAGACCAGCGTTTTTACAGCCTGTCGGCCCAGATCCGTCAGGAGCGGAAGGATTACTATGCAATCCTTGAGGCCACCCAAAAAGGGGATATGGACATCACGGCCTGGCTGCTCTGGTTTCTGGGGGCTCTGGATCGCGCCTTTGATCGCGCTGAGCTGGTCCTGGGAAAAGTCATCCAGAAGGCCCGTTTCTGGGACAATCTAGCCGGGCAATCGATCAATGACCGGCAACGCCTTATGCTGAACCGTCTGCTGGACGGGTTCGAGGGCAAGCTGACCTCATCCAAATGGGCGAAGCTGGCGAAGACGTCACCGGATACAGCCCTGCGAGATATCAATGATCTCGTATCGCGGGATATTCTGGCCAGGGAGGCGGCAGGAGGAAGAAGCACCAGCTATGTGCTGGTTGTTCCCGAGACGTAAAACGCGGGTCGATGCTGACGGACAGGCCGCTGATCGGGTATGATCGGCATTCAGGCCTGTATCCTTGCATCGGTGAGCGCGGATGAAATGCGCTGGGCGACCTGATCCGTCGAGCGTTTGACATTTTCCCGCTTTAGGTGGGCGTACCGGGAGGTGGTCTTGATGTCGCTGTGGCCCAGCATCCGGCCGATCATTGTCAGGTCCGCTCCCATCTCCAGGGCATCCGATGCGAAGGAATGACGGAGGTCGTGGAGCCTGACGCCATCCAGTCCTGCCGCCTTGCGGATACGACGCCACGGCTTTTGCAGGTCAGTGAGGTATTCGCCAGCCTTGCGTCCGGTGATGACATAGGGATTGTCGGGCAGGCGAGGGGTGGCCTTCAGGACATCAACCGCAGCCGTGCCTAACTGGACTGTTTTCGCTCCGGTTTTGCTGTCCGGAAGGCGGAGTTCGGCTTCATCCAGCCTGACATGCGCCCACTGGAGCGTCTGGATTTCCCGCAACCGACAACCTGTGAGAGCAAGCAGGCGAATGGCCCGTGCCGCTTCGGGCATATCTTCGGCGGCCTCGTCGAGGCTGTTTCCCAGGCGTGCATACTCATCCCGGGTGAGGAAACGTTCTCGTCTTTCCTCCCGGTAGCGTTTGACGCCCCGGCATGGATTCACACCGTCCTGGCGGATACCCCATAGATCGGCAAGGCTGAACATCTTTGACAACACGCCCAGTGTCCGGTTGGCCTGATAGGGGATATGCCGGAAGCTGCCATGGAATTCGACGACTTCCGCCCGTGAGAGGTCGGCCATCCGCCAGCTTCCGAATTTCGGGACAATGAACAGTTCCACCGAGCGCCTGTATTCCCCCCGTGTTCTGGGTTTCAGGTGGACATCGACATATTCGTCGAGAAAGCGCCTGGAGAAGCTTGTGACGGTCATGGCCTTACGGTCATCGGACCGTTTATCCGCCGGGTTTTCCCCGGTATGAACCCGCGCGAGGATCCTGATGGCTTCATCACGGGCGAGATCCGCCGTCCACGGGCTTCCATGCTGGCCAATCGTGTAACGCCGCAGCCTTCCGCCAGAGCGGTAGTGAATGACGTAGACCTTGCGGCCCGATGGCCAGACCCGGACCGCAAAGGCCGGGATGCTGTCATCCCACAGGAAATAATCTTTTGCTTCGGGCGTCGCCGCCGTGACGGTTTTCTTGTTGAGCCGGGCCATTCTCGCCTCCGCCGCAGGAAACACATAGGAAACAGATGAGAGCGCAACCGAGCGTAGTCGGTGAACGAATGACGTATCCCGACGAGGTCATTTTTCAAGGAAAAACAAAGGGTTTTCGCGGTCCGGCGCTATTCTGTCGGCAGGAGCGCTGGCCAGCGTAGGCTAAAAAATCTTTCTCATAACCTGAAGGTCACAGGTTCAAATCCTGCCCCCGCAACCATCTGAACTTGCGATGCGAACGCATCATGAACCCCAGTCCGGAAACGGCCTGGGGTTTTCGTTTGTCCGCCTGACGCGACCGTCAGGATGCCGGCAAGGTCGCCCCGGACGTCGATCTGTAGTCCCTTGTCGGATGGCGTGAGGATGATCGCCTCGATCAGCGAGCGGGTCACCTCGGCCGCCTCCTGACGTTTCTCGTTCAGTTCGGAATGCAGCATGTCGTGCAGGCGCGCGAGTTGCCGGTGGTAGAACTCCGCCATCTGGGGATGGAGCAGGGGAGGAGGTGCCTCAGCGGTCGCAAGGAACTCCTTGAGTTCTGCCTTGCGGGCTTCGAGCTTGGAGCCGCGCTCCTTGACCGTCTCGATCGAGATGGCTTCGGAAAGATAGAGATCCATCAGCCGCTGGATGTCGCGCTCGACCCTCTTCAGTTCTGACTCAGCCGCGCCGATGTCGGCCGACGCCTCCATGCACAGACGGTTCATCTCGTCCGTGAACGCGGTGCAGAACTCCGTGAACAGGTCCGGGTCCATGAGATGCTGGCGCAGCGCGTTGAGAACGCGCCTTTCCAGTTCCTCGCGGCGCATATTGGTCCGGTTATCGCAGGTGCCCTTGTTGCGCGCTGTCGAGCAGCCGAGCAATGTGCCGGAGATCATCGAATAGCCGCCACCGCAGCAGCCACATTTGCTCAGGCCGGAGAAGAGATAGCGCGGACGACGTTTCTCGCGGAAATGGTCGGGCGATGACGTGTCGCGTGTGTCCCGGCTGGCGCTGACGCTGGCCTGCCGCGCCTTGACCGCGTCCCACAACTCCTGATCGACGATCCGTAGGTCTGGCACCTCCTGAATCACCCATTCGGATTCAGGGTTCATCCGTGCCTGGCGCTTGCCGGTATCGGGATCCTTGATGAAGCGCTGGCGGTTCCACACCAGCTTGCCCACATACATCTCGTTGTTGAGGATCCCGGTGCCGCGTGCCCGGTTGCCGGTGATGGTCGAGAAGCCCCAGGCCCCGCTGCCCGGTGCCGGGATGCCTTCGTCGTTGAGACGGAAGGCAATGGCGCGCGGTCCCAGTCCGGCCGCGAAGTCGCGGAAGATGCGACGGACCACCTCGGCTTCCACCACGTTGATGGTCCGGTCTCCCCGGATCGGCTCGCCGCTGGCGTCAAGTTTGCGCACCACGTCGTAGCCGTAGGCGTTGCCGCCGCCGGACTTGCCCAGTTCCACGCGCCCACGCAGACCGCGATGGGTCTTGGCGGCCAGGTCTTTCAGGAAGAGGGCGTTCATCGTGCCCTTGAGACCGACGTGGAGGTGGGACACCTCGCCCTCGGAGAGAGTGACGATCTGCACGCCGGCATAGTTCATGCGCTTGAAGATTCCGGCGATGTCCTCCTGGTCGCGGGACAGGCGGTCCATCGCCTCGGCCAGCACGATCTGGAACCGTCCGTGCTGTGCGTCGGCGATCAGAGCCTGGATGCCGGGCCGCATGAGGGACGCGCCCGAGATGGCGTGGTCGGTATACTCCTCGACGATGGCCCAGCCCTGTTTTTCCGCGTGGGTTCGGCAGACCCGAAGCTGGTCGGCGATCGAGGCGTCGCGCTGGTTATCGGAGGAATAGCGGGCGTAGAGCGCGACCTTCATGATGAGGTATCCCTTACGGTCCGGAGCGGCGGCGCTGCTCCTGTTGCTGTGACCGGAACCAGTCCCGTGCCGCGCGGCGCGCCATGAGGCGGACAAGCGCCACCAGGCGCGGGTCGGGGGCATTGGGTCGCAGGACGAGCCGCAACTCGGGCTGGGGGGGCCGATACGCCGGGGCAATGGACTGGCTGGGTCTGTCTGTCATCGTTGCTCTCTTCCGACTGCAAGGCAAGAAAAACAGACACACGATCCGGACAGATGACTGTTATTTCAATGGAAATACGCAATATGGAAAGTCGCGTTTGTGCGTGCTCCAGCGTACGGAATCGTAGCCATGGGTAAGCCCGGATAGCGGCGCGTCGTACAAATACTTGCGCCTGACGACACGACAGGAGGGGAAGGGCGGATTATGAGCGATTACCGACTGACGGGTTATGGGGGCCCGACACGGGAAGCAGATCATTCAGCGGCTGCAACGGGCGGCAAGATCCACCCTTCTTTGGTCACAGGAACGGTAAGCCTCGATCGAGAAGCCCCTGCAGCTCCGCTTCGCGGTTCGCACCTTGCGCTGTAGTCGCCCGATCGACTAGTGCGGTGACAATCTGGCGAGACAGTTTGCGCGCCATAACCCTCTCCGCCGTTGAGATCGTCCCCATGGCACGGCCGTGAAGGAAGGCGCTGCGGACCTTAAAGAGCTGCTCGTATTGGTCGGCAAAGCCTCGCGCATTGAGGAGCGCCGCGATCCGGGCGGCGACCCTTTTCGTCGCTCCAGGTCCCTTGTCCGATCTCAGTCGAAGCCGTCGATCATAGTCGGCTTGGAGCCCAAGCGCTGCTTCAATCGCTGTCAGATGCCCAAGCACTTCATCAACGCCGTCGCTGAGATAAGCGCGTATGAAGAAATGCACGACGGGAGTTTCGAACAAGGGGGACGCTCGCGCCCGCGTGACTCGCTCATAATAGGGACCGTTCCAAGCTGGCACTGCGGCTGCGGCCTCGTCTTCGAGTGGCAACACGACTGGTCGCTCGACCTCGACGACGTCACCCCAAGAGTCGGTCAGCGCCTGCGGCTCCCAACTGAGGCTAGCCGGTGAGGGCACGGCCAGCGGTCGAACAAAGAGATCTTCGTCGGTCGTGTAGACCCAAGGAACACGGAACCCGCGCCAGTCGACCTCGGGCATCTGTGACCATTCCTCCCAAGGCGCGAGCAGGAGAAAGAACAGCGTGTCCTCCACAATCGCTGGAAAGCGCCCCTTGTGCGGCTCGATGCGACCGAAATCCTGTTGCAGGTCGGCGAATAGCACAGGCACCGCACGCCCCTCCGGCGGCCGCTCGAGCGATACTTCTTCCTCGACGACAAGCCACTGAAACTCCGAGAACCGTCCCGCTTCGAACGAGGTGGTAGGAAAGAACCGCGCCAGACGCCGCGCATCCACCAGCACCCGGAGCTCATCAACGCTGAAGCGGCGCAGTGCAGCAGGCCCGAATTGCAGGCTTGGGAGATCGTCGGCGAGATCCAGCGGCGCCAGATGCCAGCGACGCGCCCGCTTTGCTTGGACGGCAAAGTTGAGGCGGTATGCCGCCTCATCTGATGGAAGGCTCAAGTGCTGCCGATCTTGGGGCAGCCCGCACGGCAGACCTAAATTCCGCAGCGCTGTGCCTAGCGCGACCAACGGTGTCCCTACCTTCGGGTAAAGACTTTGCAAAACCTCCTTGAGCTGCATGAATTCGGGCAAGGAGAACAGGTTGTCAGGACCCGGGGGCGGCACGCGCCACAGCTCCGCGACCGCCCTTGTCACCACGTCCGGCGGCGTGTCGCCGGTCATATTTACTGCGTCTTCTTTTTTTGGGGGGCCATGAACAATAAGACCTGGTCGACGCTGATTGGGTCGCCAAGATCATCCAAAGCCGTGTCGCCGAGCTTGCCCTTTGCGCCAGCCAAAGCCCATTTCACCCCAGCATGGTTGGCAGGCAGCATTCGGGCGATCCGCTCTGCCGCGCTTGCATCTCGCTTACGAACCACCCATATCGCGAGAAGCAGTAGGACCCGACGCTTCTCCATCGTCGACAGCGCCTCGGCAGCTTTGAGCACCTGATCCATCTCTGCGCGCGCTGCGACGAGCAGCAACAGCCGAGACGCAACCCCTTCGATCCGTGTCGCGAGCAATTGCGGTGTGATCCGATTCACCGTTTCGGGCATGACGTGCCCATGACCTGCTAACAGGGCGCCAGCGGCATTCACGCGCACTGTTCGCCGCCCAGGATTGACGGCAATATCGAACAGCTGTCCTTGAAACCGAGCATCGGCAGCACACACGAGCAGAGCAAAGATCTCATAGCGGACGTCAGAGTCGCGTGTGTCGATCGCCACCCTGTAGAGTTCGTCGGCTACCTCGTCCTCCAGGGCCCCGAGCTTCCCCATTGCGCCGATCGCCGCCTGCGCGATGGGGTAGTCATCCTCCTCGCCCTGGTAGTAGGATCGAGGCGACCAATCGTCCTTCGCCAGAATGAGTAGTGCGGGACGATGCTCTGGATGGGGCTTGGCGTCGAGCAGCTCGACGAGCGCCTTCCGCACTGGGCTTCCCTTGTGGCCGGCAAGCGCGAGCAGCCCGCTAGGCAATGGTCCCGTCAAAGGGGTCGCGATCGCCTTGAGAGCGCGTGCGACCACAGTGGCGAAACGGTGCGATAATCCCGCCTCGACCTCGGCCGTTATGCCGTGTCGGATCGCGGCCTCGATCGCCTCGACGGCGCTGCTTGCCTCGTCCGTATTGGCCAGCAGCCATCGCACATCGTCCGGGACGAACATCGGCAGGTGCTCATCAAGCGTGACGCGGAACAGGCGCACCTTCTCGCTCGGTGATCTGGCGCGCGCCAACAGTTCGCTCGCGTCATCCGAAAGGATGGGCGCAGCCTTCGTCTCCAGCGCGAACGCGGCGTCGCTGATCTCCTTCAGGAGCGGCGGCAGAACTGCTGCTGCGCGCTCAGCGGCTTCACCGTGGCGGCTGCCGTCGAAGTCCGACCGCTTGCGGCGTATCTCGCCGAGATCAATTGCGATTTCGACAAGCCGGCCGTCTTGCCCTGCATCGGCGAGTTGCTGACAGATGGCCGGCAGGCGCTCGATCGCCTGCTCAGCGAGGCACGTCAGCGCGGCAAGACGAACCTGGGGTTCGGCGTGGCCTTCAAGGACGCGCTCCACTAAAGCGGCTTCGAAGGCAGGGCTCCAAGCCTTAGCCAGGACGTGCCAGAGATCGTCCTCGTCCTTACTCCCACGCCCGACCGTGAAAGCTCCGGTGATTTCCGTCGGGTCCGGCGCCTCGTCCTTCGCCAGCTCCCGGAACCAGTAGTAGAACAGCCGGTCCCGATGCCGATGCTCGGCCAGATGACGCCAGCCGACCGTCGCTCGGACGCGCCGGACATAGGCTTCCAAGAATTCTCCCGCGGTCCAGCCATCGTCATTGTCGCTGAGGTGCTCGGCATAGTCGTCGCTGTACTCACCGTTGGTAATCGCCAGTCTTGTCTCGGCCCAGCTCTGAAGATCGGCGGCGCTTGGAGTGCGTACGGCTACAGCGGTGTCAACCACCGCCTCAAACCCGGCAAGGTCATTAAGCGCCGCTTCCGCGATTGCCTCGTGGGAGTTGGTGACCCCGTAGTGCACGGTCGTCGCAGCAGCGGCAAGGAACGCTGGCGTTAGTCCCGGCGCGACCCGCTCGGCCTCGGCGACGAAGCTCACCCGGAAGTCATCACGAGCGCGCGGCAGCACGTCTCGTATGAAGGTCTCAACGAGCGCCTTGACGGCCGGATCAGCCCGCATCCGGGCGTACCACGCTTCCTCATGCTCCGGCGGCCCCCAAATGTGCATCCATCCGAACGTGCGATCCGGCCGGTGAAGGAGAAAGCGTGCGATTTCGGAGACATTGCTGTTCGTCGACCCCGCCGCCTCGGCGAGGTTGAGGTTGTCCTCGAACTCCTTCCCTCCATTGGCTAGTTCGCTCGCAAGCCAGGCGTCGATCTTGGCTTGAGCCGTCGCTGACGGCGCCGGCTTCAGCTCCGGCGTGCGATCGGCGGCGAGGAGCAGGCGCGCCGAGGCGGCGATGCCCCAGATCTCACCGGGCCCGTCGGGTGACACGAGAATGTCGATGAGCAGCCGCAAAGTCCGCCGAGCCACCAACCGGTCCCGGTCCAGCGCCTGCTCGATCCCGGCTTCGACGCGGGGATGATAGTAGGTAACCGTGCTCTCGGTCTGCCGCAGGTTCCTGGCGGCCACGAAGAACGTCACCAGTGGCGAGACGCCCTTCTCGAACTGCGGGCCATTCTCGGCGAGCAGCTCTTCGATCTCACGGAGCAGGCGGAGCGAGAGCTTGTCGTTCGCCTTGAGCAATCCCCATAGGACGGCGGCCGCCCGAACGTCCCCTCGTTCCTCGATCTGATCGACCACGGTGCGCTCGATCGAGTCCTGATGCGCCCGCCGGATCGCCTCGGCCACGAGCCCGGCTGGATTGCGCCGATCTTTGTCGTCGAGGATTGGCAGGGCATCAAAGAACTTCTGGATTTCAAGCGGCGTCGCCAGCTCGGCAAGTACTGTGCCCTCACTTTCCTTGGCGAGCCGCTGCAGCGTGCGCGGCAGCGCATCGATCCGCGTCCGGTACAGACGCCGGCGCTCCGCTTGGCCGTAATGTTCCGCCTCCAACTCGATGCGCCACGGTTTGACGGTTTCAAGCGCACCTGCGCTCTGTGCGACGTCCAGCCGCGAGGTGGCAACGATCATCCGGTTTGGGCGAGCTTTCGCGAAGAATTGCGCGAGCTGATCGTTCCAGGGCCGGCTCTTGGGGTCGAAGTCGTAGCGCCCCCACGGATCCTCGATGTCGTAGAGGACGGGCGGGTCCGTCACGTCGTCGCGAATCTGGTCGGGCCCAAGCGTGATCGGCACCCGCGCGAGGCCGGGCATTTCGTTGCGCAGCTCGTCATAGAGCTTGCGCGTCGCCATCGTCTTGCCTGTCCCGGATTGCCCAATGATCAACACTGCGTGCCACTCGCTCATTGCGGCACGCAGCTCGGCCCAGTTCGTGGGATGGACGTAGTGGTCTAGCTCCGGCGAGCTGGCGATGTAGCCATCATGACGGCGAATGACTTGCTCGAGCTGCGAGCGCGTCCAGCGACCGCCGCCCGCGCCACCGATGCGGACCCGCGCCTGTTCGCGCAGGGCCTTGCAACACTCGTCGAGCTTGGCATTGGGAACGCGGAAGCTCTCCGCCAGCAGCGTATTGATATCGGTGGCGAGACGCTCCTCGTCCTCGTTGCCGATGATCGCGACCCGCCCCGCCGAGCCCGCAGGTAGAGCGCTCTTGATTGTCGCCGGCATGTCGCCCGACTTCGGCCAACTTCCCGCTCGCCGAACGCGAAGTCCGCGCGTGCCGCCGTTCAGGCCTGCCGAGGTAATCAGAAGGTATCGAACTTTGCCGTCTTCGAGCCGCTTGGCAGCCGAAGGACGGGTTTCACCGTGCTTGAGCAGCGCTTTCACGCCGGCGACAGTCCAGGCGTCCCCACTACGTGACTTGGCTTGCACGATCAGCCGATAACCATCCAAGGCTGCCGTGCTTGTCAGGCGGCCAGGCTCATTCTCGGCGAGATCAGCCTCGATGTCTTCTTCGGAGGCTGGCTCCAGGATCAGCTCCTGCGCCAGATTGTTTGCCAGAACTAAATCGAGCGCAAGCCAAACCGAGACGTCGATCTGATATTCATAACCCGCAATGGAATGACCGCCTGACCCGCCGCTTCCCTCTTCTTGCTTATGGTCTGCGCCTGCACTCACCATTTACCCTTCCAGCCTTGTTCTTTTTTCTCGTGCATAACACAAGGGCGAGCCAGAACCAGCTTTATTCCAGACCATCGTCTGCCTCTTCCCGGGGGCTGTCGGATGGAGCTTCGTCGCACATCTAGTATCCCTATATCCTGGTGAGCTAACGCCCTCTCAGTGCGGTTAAGTCCCTCCCAGCGGTCCGGCGCCAAAAGAGGACGGATGCAACCAGCGATGTATCACCGGCTTCATTGCTCTGCATCTCTTCGAGATCTGGAAGAGGAGCCGCCGTTAGTCAATCATTTAGACAGCCCCTACCCACGTCATCGCGAACCTTTTGACATTGTCGGAATAATTTTTAAAATTCTTGACATTTCGCGAATTCCGTCGCACATTAGTCAAATCGGAGAATTCAATGAGCGACGGACCTCATCGTAGTCTGCCAATGGGCAGGCGCTGGAAGAAGTTAGCGGAATGCGTGGACAATGCATCGTTCTCGGCTGCGGAAGTACGAGAGAGGCGGGATTCGGCAATTCTTGGCGAATTTTCTCGGGAAATCCCCAATAGATTGATGTCGAGCCTACGTGAGGTTCTTTCTATCTCTGACCAAGGAGTGCTTATCGCTCCGTCAGGTGGTGAAATTGAATACTTGCGGCCACAGGCAAACGGGACACCCGTCGGAAATTTGTTGCTGGACTGTTTGGTAGAGACCGTTAATTCCGGACAGACTGGAGAAGGGGCGCTCATAGCTGCTTTCAGCGAAGCTGGTAATGAAATTTTGAATCGCCAATTGCGAGGAATGGCTGAGCATTATCAGCGAGAAGGCAGAGCAAAGCGAGCTACACATTTTCAATCGCGCTTGGGAGCTATTCACGACATTCGGTCAATGGAAGGCTTGGCCAGGAGAATCGTTCAAGGCGGATCTGCGACGGTTGTGCGCGCACCCACTCGATATACGGGGCTTGATGACGGGGTGCGTCTATGATGTTCAACGAAATAGATAAAGGCGCTCCAGTCTTAGACGTCATCGTTTCAGAGGAAGCCAGGCATGAGGACGGACGCATTTCGTGCGTGATTGGTAATCATATTCAGTTTTCTGAAAATCAATTACTCTCCTATTGTTTTTCTGAATGGAAGCCTGTCGTATTCGACATGCTCGTCGTTGCCGCGGCAGTCGAGTTTTGTGATCGTTTGCACCGTCGCCCTACCTTTGGCTGGCGTCGCAAAATCTATTTAGAAGTTCCGGTTCACGATAGGGCGCTTTGGGAGTCTCAAAAGGTCAAAGAGACGCTACTTTCAGCTCTTGGCTTCCTGACGGGGGATTTCTGGAATATTGCGTTTGTAAATCGCAAGAGGGTTGAGGGTTCTCGGACGCAATCTAGCCTGCCCTTGCCTAGCGGAGCGCGGGCTATTGTTCCATTTAGTGACGGTATGGACTCACGGGCCGTTGCTGCTCTGTCAGCTCAAAAGTTGAATTCAGAAGTGATACGTGTTCGCTTAGGCGGAAAAAAATATGATCAACCAAGAAAAGATGGACGTCTTCAACCATTCACGAATATCCCGTATCAGGTGAGATCACATGAGCGGCGGTTTGCTGAAAGTAGCAATCGGTCACGGGGCTTTAAATTTTCTATGGTCTCTGGAATTGCTGCTTATCTTTCTGATGTCGATACGATCATAATTCCCGAGAGTGGCCAGGGTGCCTTGGGGCCTCCGCTAATTCCCGTCGCGCAGATTTATCCTGACTATCGGAATCATCCATTATTTACCGAGCGAATGGAGAAATTTTTTCTTGCCCTCCTTGACTATCGTGTTTCATGGACGTTTCCACGTCTTTGGTTCACGAAAGGTGAGACGCTCCGAGCATTCGTTGCCGAAACGACGGAAGGAAATGAATGGAGCAAAACGATTTCATGCTGGCAGCAGAATCGTCATGTCTCGGTCGATGGCCATAGGCGGCAGTGTGGTGTTTGTGCAGCCTGCATGCTTCGTCGATTGAGCGTTCATGCGGCAGGCCTATCAGAGCCTGCCAATCACTATGTTTGGGAAAATTTGAGTGCATCAACCTTCGAGCAAGGAGCAAATCACAATTTTCAGAAAATTACCTCCGCGCTAAGGGAATATGCAATTGCCGGCACTATGCACATGGATCATCTCGCTGGTCTTGCAGATTCCTCTCTCTATCAATCAACAATAAAGCGCAATGCAGCGCAAGTTGCGCGAGCTTTAGGCATCAAGGTTGAAGATGCAGAAATGAAACTTACCTCTCTCCTTCACCGTCATCGTAACGAATGGCACGCGTTTGTAGAGTCCCTCGGCCCGGTCTCGTTCGTCCGTCAATGGACGGCTAACGTGCTATGAGTTCGATTTTAGAGACTCTCTCTACCGAAACCGTAGGCGAACGGCTTCGTGCTGCCCGGGAAAGTGTCAAATTCACGCAAGCAGTGGCGGCGAGTGACGCTGGTATGGCACGCACTACGCTTGTGGCGATTGAAAAAGGGCAACGTCCAGTAAGATTTGACGAACTCCAAACCTTAACGGCAATATATCGCACGACGATCAATGAATTACTTCGGCAGGAACCGGTTCAAGTTAACCTCCTGGCCCAGTTTAGAAAAGTGTCTGATTCAGAGGAGGTAAGTGTTGCACAAGCGGCCGATCTGCTCAACGATCTCGTGCGTGCTGAGGTGGAGTTAGAGCAACTGCTCGGTATTTTACGATCTACAGTTTATCCGCCGGAAACTCCTATCTTGCCAGGCAATGTCCGCATGCAGGCTGAGCAAGACGCGCTGGATCTTCGGCAGTGGCTCGGTCTTGGGCTGAATCCGATCAATGACATTGTCAGTATATTGGAGTTGCAGCTTGGCGCGCGGGTGTATGTGCGCAGGTTGCCACCAAGTATTTCAGGGCTGTTTGCGTTTGATGATGCAGTGGGTCCCTGCATACTTTTGAATGCAAACCATCCGCGTGATCGACGTGCAAACACAGCTGGACACGAGGTCGGCCATTTTATGTCTACGCGTCGCTTTGCAGATATACTGGATGACGCCACGCTTGAAACCGGGCGTGAAGAACGTTACGCGAATGCGTTTGGCCGAGCTTTCCTTATGCCTGCTCGTGCAGTGAAACAGAAATTTCAAGATATAACGGCAGGTGCGTCGTCACTTAGCCGTCGGCATGTCATCGTCCTTGCCAATTATTTTGGTGTGTCACGTGAGGCATTAGTTCGGCGCCTCGAAGAACTTGGTTTGATCAAACGCGGCAGTTGGGATTGGTTTGTAGAAAATGGCGGAATCACCAACGAGCAAGTAATCCAGGTGTTAGGTGATCTGCCCAAGGATGAACACAAAGACGATGCAAATCGCTCCATATCGCTGCGGATGAGCATGATGGCCGATGAAGTTTGGCGTCGAGGATTGTTGAGTGAAGGCCAGCTCGCTCGGTTGCTCCGCCTTGATCGTGTAGAATTGCGTGAGTTGCTTGACGGACTTGGAAATGAAGGGAGCGAGGCCGATGGGGCTCCCAAACTGCTCGTTTGATCCGACTTTACCTCTCATTCTTGATGCGAGCGTCGTAATTAATTTGAACGCGACTGGGGTGGCGGCGTATATTTTCGATGCAATTGCTAACCCCATCAGTATTGTAGACGTAGTCACGCGTGAGTTAGAGGGAGGAAGGGTAAAGGGACGAACCGATGGGGATTTGATCTCATTCCTTTTCAACTCTGGACGAGCGCAGTCGGTTTCTCTTACAGCGGAATGCGAAGAAAATTTTCTGACAATGGTTTCGGGATCTGGAGCTTCAACATTGGATGACGGTGAAGCTGCTACAATTGCGTGGGCAGTTGCCCATGGTGGAGTTGCAGTGATTGACGAGAAAAAGGGAACAGCATTCTGCAATGCTCGCTTCCCCTCGGTCCCAGTGATAACCACTATAGACCTTTTTAGACATGAAAGCGTTCTCGCGAACCTTGGGCCTAATATTTCGGACGCAGTTTATAATGCGCTCACAATAGCACGTATGCGTGTTCAAGACCGCGACATCCAATGGGTTATTGATACGATCGGTACAAACAGGGTTGCGAACTGTCATAGTTTACCTCTGTCGGTAAGGAGGGCGCACTTGAAAGTGGAAACAATGATTGACCGCTGACGTTCGTCTCTGCATCTTATCCGTTATCATCAATATATTCTTTTTATAAATTGGAATAATAACGAAAAAATAATTTCAAACACTATGATGTTTAAGAATTTCTTTAGTATTTAAATTGATAATTGTAAATTATTACTAATATTCGCATGAGTTCGAAGAATTTTATTGTTGCGATATTAGAAAGAAAACTTGGGGCGCTGCCCCCAGCGCACTTCGTAACGCCTTCCGCCCAGCTTCCTTCGCTGCGCTTCGTGCAGCCGGTTCCCCGCGAAGCCGTCACGCCGTTTGCACCCCCGCTGCTCGCCGCGAGGCAGAGGAACAGCGGGGGCTGTTCCTCGCGGAACAAAGGGCAAAGACCATGACCGGCAATATCACCACGGCAACCGATTGCCGCAATACCATCCTCAACGGTGACAGCGTGCAGCTTATGCGCGCACTCCCCCGCAATGCGGTGGATTTCATCCTGACCGACCCGCCTTACCTGGTGAATTATCAGGGCAGGGACGGGCGGAAGGTTCGCAATGACGACAATGCGCGCTGGCTCCGGCCCGCCTTCAACCAGATGCACCGTATCCTGAAATGGGGCGGGTTCGCTGTCAGCTTTTACGGATGGAACCGGATTGATTTATTCGCGGAAGCCTGGAAGGCGGCGGGGTTCCGCATGGTCGGGCATATCGTCTTTCGCAAGTCCTATTCGTCCTCTTCCCGGTTTCTCCGGTATGAACACGAAAGCGCCTACCTGCTGGCCAAAGGGAATGTGACACCACCGGCGAAGCCCATCCCGGACGTGCTCGACATGCCCTATTCGGGCAACAAACTGCACCCGGCGCAAAAGCCGGTGGCCGCACTTCTGCCTCTGGTGGAAACCTTCTGCCCGGTGGGTGGTCTGGTTCTGGACCCATTCGCCGGTTCGGGTTCGTCTCTGGTCGCGGCGCAGCATGTGGGGCGCAACTGGCTGGGCATGGAACTGGACCCGGACCACGCAGCCACGGCATCCCGCCGACTGGCCTGGCCTGGCCTGGCCTGGCACGGGACGGGGAGGGCGGCGGCGTAAGCCGTCCCCTTCTTTACCTCACCGGACGGCCAGAAAATCGCGCCGGTCCCGACGGACCGGCGGCAGAGACGCGCCATCGCCCGGCGCGTGCGGAAGGCGCCAACAGGGGGCGGCTCGGTCACAGTCCGGCGCGCTCCACGCGCTGTCCTGATCGTGAAAACAGACCCAGAAAACCCTCTTCTATTTCATGGATATTTCTGAACCGTCGCGGCATGTGTGTGGTCTTCCCACTGGTGGAAAGGACATGGTCCATGTTGCTTGGTCTCGGTATTGTCCTTGGGTTCGCCAGTATAGGCTTTCTGTGCTGGCTGCTGTTTCTATGCGCGGTCTATGCCGCACCCCTGTTTGTGGCGGCGATGGCCTGCACCATGCTCTATGACCATGGCCTGCTGTCCGGCGCCCATGCCATTCTCGCTGGCATTGCCGCCGGGATCATGGTGCTTGCATTGGGTCAGGCGATCCTCGCCTCCTCGCGCGATCCCGCCCTGCGGGTTGCGGTGTCAGCGCTGCTCGCTCTGCCAGCCGCGCTGGCGGGGTTCGGCACGACGCTGGGTTTCTGCGGCATGGGCGATATGGGCACTATTCCGGCATACCTTTTCGCGACGTTCGGCGCGCTGTGCGTCGGTGGAGCGGCATGGACACGGCTTTGCGTCATCCAGCTCGCGTAATTCCCGGTGTCAGAATACCTGATCCGGCCGGGTCCAAAAGGTCAGCGTGGGGCGGTCAGTCCCCGTTGCGCGGGCACGGGTGGCTCAGGAGGCAAGATAGGGCAGCGCCTTTCCTGCTACGAGAAAAGCCCGGTACAAACCCAACCGGAGTGAAGCGTCGGTCAGCTTCAGTGCGAAAGCGCATGCCGTTCTGCTGGCGTGACTGGCCGCCCGGCGTCAACCTCCCGTCTGTCGAGCAGGAAGGGCAGAGAACGTGGTGCCGGCCAACGGGTTCTCCCGGCGACGGATACGGTTCGACCTGATTCTGTCTGGAAATGGACATCCCCCCGACACCCTGCGTCCCTGTCACGGAACACGACGGACTGCCATGTCCCCTGTAGCTGACGGCGCCGCACACCATGGCCTCTCGATATGGCCGATCTGCCCGAAGACCGGCTTCGCCTCGCCCGGCTCTGGCGCAACGGTGACCCGCAACTTTCTTCCCCTGTCGGCTGCGCCGTCATTCCTCGCGGTGCAAGAAAGTTCCGTGCCGCCGTCCTCCGCGTTGCTCCGGCCTGCAAGCAGGTGCGCCGCCGGTCGTCTCCGGGCTGACGATGGCCATCGAGGCCACGGTGGTCGCGGCCCGATACAAGCCAGGAGACAGGACAATGATCATCGGTTCATTCAAAAAGGTCGGCGAGGGGTACGAAGGCGAAATCGTCACCCTGACACAGAAAATCCGGGGTATCCGCTTCGTGCCCGAAGTCAACCGGGCCAGCGACAATGTTCCCAACTTCCGGGTCCAGATCGGCAAACTTGAAGCCGGGGCCGCCTGGATCAAACACACCACGGACTGGCGCGAATATCTCAGCGTGAAGCTGGACGATCCGACCCTTCCCGGTCCGATCTTCGCCAGCCTCTTCGAAGAGGAAGGCGGCGCCTACAACCTGGTCTGGAGCCGTCAGCGTCCGCGCAACGGGGACTGACCACCCCCGGCCCCTCCGGTTCGCCGGAGGGGCTTTCTTCTTCAGGCCAGTTATGGCTTCCCGCCGGTCGGTGCCGCTTCTGTCGCGACAACGTGGCTTTCATCCAGTAACGCCGCCGGCCGCACGCCCAGCGCCTGCGACGCATGCCACAGCGAGAGCAGCGTCGCGTTCTGGCGCCCGGTCTCGATCCAGCTGATATAGGCGCGGTCCACGCCCATCCGTTCCGCCAGAGCTTCCTGGCTGAGACCGGCGTCGCGTCGCAGGCGCCTCACGTTCGCGCCGAAAAGTCCTCGGATGTCCATCCGCAGGATAGGAACGATTTGTGTATTATCGCGCTACGTATTATAATACACGGAACGTCAAACGCCTTCTCCCGTGATGCGCTATGGGCATCACGGGATGTCGCGGAAACCGAAGTTTCCGGCCCATCTGGCGTGAATTACCCCTCAATATCGAAACTACCCGGACCTTGCCGGATATGTTTGGGATCACCTCCCTGAGTCTTCGGGACTAGCCGTTCCGGTTTCGCACCGGATACTGGGTCGAATCCATGACATATCGGGGGAGGGGGACGTGCCGACAATCCGGCCGTGGGATGCCGCGCCCCTTCGTCGCGCCTTCGCCGGGCTCGACCCAGCCGGCCTCGCCCAGGAATGGCTGCGACACAATCCAGCCTACCGGCGCGATCATGCAGCAACCATGACGATCGGCAAGGTTGACGCCGAGGCATGGCGTGCTTTTGCCCGTCGCTGGGGGTTGCGTTTTCCCTGTCGATCCTGATCTCCCCGCTTGGCTTGCCCCCGCTTTCTGGGATCCGGACATCGCGCCGGAGGTCGCCGTGCGTGGCGACGGGGGTGACATCCTGTCCCGCCTCGCGCCATACGCGCGGGCACGACATGACGGTCCCGATGGCATCCATCTTGTGCTGGACAGCGCAGCGGGTCCGCTGCGCATTGTCATTGTGGTCGATCGGAAGCCGGACGCGGCAGGAACCTGGTTCGTCATCGATGATGGGCACCTCGCGACCCGTCTGGCCTGCGTTGCACGCTTCGGCCGCCTGCTTGCCGGACAGGTGCCCGGTCCGCTTCCCTCCATCTTGCGCCTGAGTCCGCAGCAGAAACTGCGCCAGATCCGCATGCTCTGCATCGCGGACGGCCGGCGCACGGGAGTGGCGACGCGCCGGATCGCAGCCGGCATCTACGGCGAGCGCATCCTGCACCTGTCCCGCAACGAATGGCGTGCCAGTTCATGGCACCGGGCTTTCTACCGCGATCTCGATGGTGCCACGTTCTACCAGAACGGCGGCCACATTGCCCTCCTTCAGGGGCTGAAGCAGGGGGGTGACAGTCTGGCGGCCTGAACTTTGTCATCCCTCCCCACAGCTCATTCTCCGGCAGCGTCCTCCCATGAGCCGCGATATTCCGCACGCGGCCCGATCCACCAGGAGGAAGACCTCATGCGTGTCCAGCCGACACTGCCACCGCGCTATCTGCGCACCCCGGACGCGGCCAATTTCGTTGGCCTGTCCATCCGCACCCTCGAAAAACACCGGAGTTGCGGTACCGGTCCGCTCTACCGCCAGCTTGGCGGCCGGATCGTCTATGCCGTGGAAGACCTCTGCGCCTGGGCCGATCTGAACGTCCGGTTGTCCACCGGGGATGGTGGGGGTATCCCGATGCCGTCCGATCCCCGCGCCTATATCATCCGCTTGCAGGCC
>NZ_JAHRDV010000158.1 GCF_019083805.1 Acetobacter estunensis | reverse complement strand
TCGTGACGTTGCTGTGTGCGGCCTTTCTCCTTGTCGGCCGGATATTTCGTCTGGGATTCCTTGCGGATTTTCTGTCGCTGACCGTGCTCATGGGCTTTCTGACAGGCGTGGGTCTTCAGGTGTCCCTTGGCCCGACCGTCATCAAGGGCAACGCGCGCAAGGTGCGGCGCATCGGTGCGAAGCGGAACATTCTGGCCGGGTTCGCTGGCGCCACGGCGGACGCTTTTACGTTGCTGGAGCGGC
>NZ_JAHRDV010000157.1 GCF_019083805.1 Acetobacter estunensis | reverse complement strand
ACGCGCCTGCGCTACACTCTGTCTGCATCGGGTTCGTTTATTGCTTATGAAAAATTCTTTTGTGCAAAACAGACTTTTTCATAATCTAACCCGATGTACAACCCTTCTGTGAGATTTCCGCGTCGATGTCAGAGAGACGCAGCGAGGGTTCCAGAAGGATCTTCGCATTCGCTGCACGTCGATGGTCCGGCCACCTAGGTGGCCCTCAATTCCAGAGTGACGGGGTTCCTTCTTGCTGTTCAA
>NZ_JAHRDV010000156.1 GCF_019083805.1 Acetobacter estunensis | reverse complement strand
CCATAGGCCATCAGTTCCTGCATCTCGTAGCCCGCGCAGTGCCGGGCTTCCATGGCCAGAAACTGTGCCTTGGGAAGGGAAAGGGCCATCTGATAGGCCCGGTGCGCCGCCACACAGCACGGACCGACAGCTACTTCAACCGCACGAAAGACATCGTCTCCCGTTTTGGGGATTGTGTGGTGACGTATGCCGTCTTCATCCGCCGTCCGGTGCTGTCGGCCACGGCCATGGTGGAAACATGGC
>NZ_JAHRDV010000155.1 GCF_019083805.1 Acetobacter estunensis | reverse complement strand
GGTCTTCAACCCGGTATTCCACAAAGCCGGGATGCCGCTTATCGCGAAAACAGGCAGCAAAGCGGCGGCTGAGCCCCAGAATGTCATCAGCCTGCTTCACCAGAATGACGCCCCCATCCGAACTCATTGCCATGCTGTGTGATGATTTTTTCGCTTTTGACCGGCTGGAAAAGCGCCTTTGGTGGGTCAGTCATTCGGCAGCGCCTGTGCCGGAAATTCCGGTCGTTCTGGACGCGGAAATCTC
>NZ_JAHRDV010000154.1 GCF_019083805.1 Acetobacter estunensis | reverse complement strand
AACGCCAGACGCGGCGCGGGCGAGAGGTGCTGCGAAGGAATAGAGTCCGGAGAACGTGTGCTCATGATGTGACCTTATTTGAAGAAGGAGTGACCGAATCCGCCCGCAAGGCATGGCCCATGCGCTGCGATTGCGGCGATCAGCTTCACACGGCGCTGCGTCGGATTGGCGAAGCCGAGAGTGGTGTGCTGCTCTATGTGCGCGGCCACGAAGGACGCGGCATCGGGTTGGGCAACAAGATCCG
>NZ_JAHRDV010000153.1 GCF_019083805.1 Acetobacter estunensis | reverse complement strand
CCTCACTGCGTTCAGAACCCGCCGCCAGAAGCAGAATATCGTCAATATTCCAGATCGGGCTCCTGTGGGATGACTGAATTCTACAAAATGACCCGAAATTGCCTCAAGTGTGAGAAATCCGCGTCGATGTCAGAGAGACGCAGCGAGGGTTCCAGAAGGATCTTCGCATTCGCTGCACGTCGATGGTCCGGCCACCTAGGTGGCCCTCAATTCCAGAGTGACGGGGTTCCTTCTTGCTGTTCAA
>NZ_JAHRDV010000152.1 GCF_019083805.1 Acetobacter estunensis | reverse complement strand
ACCCAGTCCGAAAAAACCTGCCACACGCCGCCGGTTTTCAGTGATATGAACTGGATCGTCCCCCGACTTAGTAGAACAGTTCAGGCTGGCGTAAGGACCCTCCGACACACCGCCGATCCGGGTGAAGGTGCTGCCGCGGACGCCATGGTGACGACGCGGGACGACGTAGCGCTTGGCGTCATCACAGCGGATTGCGGTCCGGTGCTGTTTGCCTCTCGTGATGGATGTGTGGTTGGCGCGGCCC
>NZ_JAHRDV010000151.1 GCF_019083805.1 Acetobacter estunensis | reverse complement strand
CGCGGCAGAAGGACACTTGACGCCTTCATCGCAAAAACCTGCGGAAAACCGCCACAAAATTGCTCGCTGCCGCTTGTCGTGACAATCCTTATGCGTATAACCGTGTAACGAACAGAGTCGACGCGGAAATCTCACAGAAGGGTTGTACATCGGGTTAGATTATGAAAAAGTCTGTTTTGCACAAAAGAATTTTTCATAAGCAATAAACGAACCCGATGCAGACAGAGTGTAGCGCAGGCGCGTA
>NZ_JAHRDV010000150.1 GCF_019083805.1 Acetobacter estunensis | reverse complement strand
CCATCCCAGATCCTGGAACAGCCGCCAGGGCGTGAAGCGCACATGGCGCGACACCCACAGATCGTGGTTGAGGGCATCGACGATCTGCCCGGTCAGCCAGAGCAGGATATCGGCGTCCCGGATCGTCTATGCCGTGGAAGACCTCTGCGCCTGGGCCGATCTGAACGTCCGGTTGTCCACCGGGGATGGTGGGGGTATCCCGATGCCGTCCGATCCCCGCGCCTATATCATCCGCTTGCAGGCC
>NZ_JAHRDV010000149.1 GCF_019083805.1 Acetobacter estunensis | reverse complement strand
GGTCTCGGGCGCGAAAACGGCCGTGCTGCTCTTGAGCATTACACACAGATCAAGACCGTCTACGTCGCGCTCGGCGACGTGGAAGCCCCCTACTGAACCCCCGAAAATGAGGGCTGCCCGCATGCAGCGGATTGTCCACCGTGCCGTATTGCGTGTGAAGTGGGCCTGTGCGTCCGCGGTAGAGATCGTCGCCTTCTGTACAGGACTCCGCCTTTTTGAAATAGGGCAGGACGTCGGCATAGGA
>NZ_JAHRDV010000014.1 GCF_019083805.1 Acetobacter estunensis | reverse complement strand
CAGGCTTTCGGGCTTCTGCGTGGGGTGCAGTTTCAGGCCGTGTTCGTTGCGCAGGCGTTCATTGCCGGTGCAAAGAGGCAGATACCAGTCCGAGCGCATCTGAACATCATCGTTCAGCGCCTTCATGGCCTGATAGTTGAAGCGATAACGGCTGCTCTGGTCGCGCGCGGCCCAGATCATGGTCTCGTGCGCATTGGTGAAACGGCGACCACGGAAATTGGGCATCGGGTTGGACTTGCGCCAGACGATGTCGTTGAGGATCCAGAAGCCTAGATCTTGCAGGATCGCGCCGAGGCGGAAAATGTTGTGATAGGAGCCGATCACCCAGATCGTGCCGTCCTTGTGCAGCAGACGGCGAGCTTCGCTCAACCATTCGCGCGTGAAACGGTCATAGGCCGCAAGGTCGGAGAACTTGTCCCAGTCATCGTCCACGCCATCCACGACACTGTCATCGGGGCGGCGAAGCTCTCCCTTGAGTTGAAGATTGTATGGCGGGTCGGCGAAGATGCAGTCCACACTGCCGGACGGCAGGGAACGCATCGTTTCCACACATTCGCCGCGGAGAATCTGGTCGAGCGGAAGCTCCGTCTTCAGTGTGGCAGCGCCGCTCATGCTGGTTCTCCGGTGGCAAGGGTGAGTGCAAGCTGCTTGCGGACAGTGCCGAAGCCGCGTCTGTGATGGGGTGTGCAGCCCTGCGAAGCGATGGCCTCGCGGTGGGCTTTGGTGCCGTATCCCGCGTTGCGCGCCCAGCCGTAGCCGGGCCAGCGCGTGTCGAGCCGCTCCATGATGCGGTCACGCGTGACCTTGGCGAGGATGGAGGCGGCTGCAATCGACAGGCTGATGGCATCACCACCCACTACGGTGCGCACGGGCACGTTGAGCGGCGGCACACGATTGCCATCCACTAGCGCCAGAACTGGAGGCGAGGGCAGGCGTTCGACAGCCCGTTTCATGGCGAGTTGGGCGGCGCGAAGAATGTTCAGGTGGAGGATTTCATCCACTGAAGCGGCAGCCAAGCCGATTTCGATGCCGGGAACGGAAGGCAAGCGCTCAGCCAGCATTTCTCTGCGGCGTGCCGTCAGGGCTTTCGAATCATCCAGTGTGGATGTGAGATCGTCGGGCACACCAGCGCCGAACACCACGGCGCAGGCTACGACGGGACCAGCCAGCGGACCGCATCCGACCTCGTCCACGCCCGCGACGCGGCCACCGTGTTCGAGTTCGAGTGAAAAGTCCGGCATGTGCCCCCGTCAATGTTTTTAACGACTCGTTGTTAACCGCCGAGTCGTGCCATCAGCGACTCGGTAAGTCAGAAAAACCATTGAATGGGGGAGCGGCGCAAGAGTCGGGCGGTAAAAAGTTGCGACTCGGAGGAAAAAATCGCGCAAAGAAAAACGGATGCCGCTTTTGTACGGCATCCGTTCCGTTTTCGTTCAGGCTTTCTTGCCGCGCGGCAAAAAGAGCCAGCCCAGAAGAGTGCCAACGGCGGCGACGATGCCCAGCGAGAGAAGCGGCTTGTCACGCACGAAGGTGACGCCCTTTTCGATCAGGCCTTCGCCCTCTTCGTAGAGATCGGCGAACTCTTCGCGCGCCATGCCAGCGAACTGATCCATCTTGCCATCGGCCTGCATGCCTGCATCGCCCGTCAGGCCGCCGACCGCATCCTTGACGCGACCCTTGGCCTGATCGACCACGCCTTCGACCTTCTGTTCGGTGGGGTTGATGCTGTTGTCAGCCATGAAACTTTCCTCTTCTTTGATCCGCGGTACGGACGGGCCGGACCGCGACGACATGCTTAGTAGGAGGCCCAACTACGGGCCATGGCAATGTTTTTCAGCGGTTGACCATTCGGGTTCTGCCGCCTGCCATGATCCGAACGCTCGGCTTCGTGATGAGTTCGGGGGCATCGTGATGGCAATATCCGGGTCATGTTACGAGAAAGAGAGTGTCGCACTTCATGATCTCCCTGACACCCTCGCGCATCATCGCACTGACCGTCGCGTCGCTGCTGTTCATGGAGCAGCTTGACGGCACGATACTGGCCACAGCGCTTCCCTCCATTGCGCGCTCGCTGGACGTCGATCCTGTCCTGACCTCTGTGGCGCTCACCTCCTATATCGTGGGGCTGGCGATCTTTATTCCCGCGTCTGGCGCTGTGGCGGACCGTCTGGGGAGCCGCACGACGTTGATGGTGGCCATTACTCTTTTCATGGCCTGCTCCATGCTGTGCGGTGTTGCCGGAAATCTGGAACTGCTCGCGTTCGGGCGGATATTCCAAGGGATGGGGGGCGCGCTGATGGCCCCTGTGGGGCGGCTCGTGCTTTTGCGCAGCGTGCCACGCAGTGAACTGCTGGGCGTGATGATGTGGATGATGATGCCCGCCACGCTCGGCCCCATGCTGGGACCGGTGATTGGAGGTGTCATCACCACGCTGCTGTCATGGCGCTGGGCATTTTACGTCAATGTGCCGGTCGGATTCATCGGGCTCTGGCTGACGTGGCGCTACATCCCGCAGTTGCGGGAGGATCGACCGCCTCCATTCGACTGGAAAGGCTTCGCTCTGGCGGGGGGCAGTCTCGCGCTGTTGTCGTTCGGAGCCGAACTTGTCAGTCATGCCACACGGCCACTTTGGCTGTCCGTTGTTCTTCTGCTGGCCGGAAGTGTCCTGTTTGTCGTCTGTTACCGGCATATGTGCCGCTACCGGGCGCCGATGCTGGATTTTCGACTGATGGAAGTGCCCACCTTCCGTCTTTCTGTGCTGGGAGGGGCGGCATCTCGTCTGGCGGTGGGGGCGTTTCCCTTTCTGATGCCTTCTCTGCTCCAGCTTTCTCTTGGGTTGGACGCGGCACGCAGTGGTCTCATCATGCTGGCGGCGCCGCTCGGGGCTGTCGTGGCCCGTCTGCGGGTACCACAACTGTTCCGGCGGTTCGGTTTTCGACGCGTGATGATGGTGACGGGCGGCGGTGCAGCGTTTGTGTTCGGGCTGCTGGCCTGTATCCGGCCCGGCTGGCCGCTGTGGGTGATCCCGATCATCCTGTTTGCGTCGGGTATCATGCAGGCCATCCAGTTTTCGGCCTATAATTCGATAGCCTATGCCGATCTGCCCGAAACACACATGAGTGCGGCCACGAGCTTCTATTCCACGTTTCAGCAGATCATGCTTTCAGCTGGCATCAGCGTGGCAGTGCTGGCCGTTACAATTTCACGGCTCATGCAGGGGCATGTGGAGGTGACGGGAAGCGATTTCGACGTGGGCTTCCTTGTCACGGGTGCGCTCTCATTGTTCGCCATTCCGATGGCGCGCTGCCTCGCTCCCGACGCTGGTGCGTCGGTGAGCGGTCATCGAGGGTCGTCCCTGGGGAAAGACGAAGGAAGGGAGAACGTTAGCCACGCCCTTCTCGGTACCAGCCCAGACCGAGTGTCAGGAGAGCGAGCCCCAACGCCAGCCACGCGGGAATGAGGGGCGTGCTGCTGGTGCCGGTCAGCACATGCGCATGCCGCACTGGAAACATGAGCGTTCCCTGTTGGCCTGCGGGTGTGCCTAGTTGCACTGTCGGCATGACGGGCGCCGCTGGATTGTCACCCAGCCATGCCAGAGTGCCGCCGCTTTTCTTCACGATCGGTGCGATGCGCTCCGCTGTCACGCGCAGATCATCGTATTCCTGTGGGTCCGTGCTACGTGGGGCGGCATAGGCTTTGTGTTGACCGTCATCGGCTTCCCAGATGCCGGACAGGCGCGCGGTCATAGACGCTGATGCGACACCGGGGGAAAGCTGGTGAAAGACGAGTGTCGTCTTCGTGCCATCCGGCGCGGTGACACTCACCACTGAAGGCGGCGTGGGTTGTTCGCTATGGCGTGTTACTGTCAGCGTGTCGTCTTCAATTCGTGCTTCGAGCCGTTCCTCCTCCAGATCCGGCTCTTTCATCAGCCAGTGCGAGATACGGCGCAGCAGTTCCGCCTGTGGGCCGCCCCCGAGTTCTCCACGGGACCACAGCCAGATCTGATCCGACAGCAGCAACGCCACACGTCCGTCCTCCACATGATCCAACACGAGGAGAGGCGAGGCGTCGGGACCACTCATCAGCACCTCGCCATGGGCTGAATCCGCTTTCAGTGCGCGATACCATGGGCCCCATTGCCCCGTGATTTCCTTGTCGGATGTGGTGTCAGTGGCCCGTGCTGGAGGGGCACCGGGCAGTTCCGCCGTGACGGGGTGACGGCGGCCGGCATCGGTGAGTTCAGGACGAAAGCGGCGCACGGCAATGCTGGCGCTTGCGGCCTGCGGATCGTCATAGAGCACGGGCGGCACATGGGCGGGCAGGATATCGCCCACAGCCGTTTCCTGAAGCGAGCCAGGGCCGGTAAACTCCGGGCCTGCGATCAGGAGCAATCCTCCGCCCTTACGCACGAAGCGGGCGATGTTGCGGAGATAACGTGGTGGCAGGATGTGACGGTTCTCAAAACCGTCGAGAATGATGAGGTCGAACTGGTCGATCTTGTTTTCGAACAGTTCCTGCACGGGAAAGGCGATCAGCGCGAGATCGGACAGCGGCGTGCCGTCATCCTTCTCGGGCGGACGCAAAATGGTGAAGTGGACGAGATCGACGGTCGGGTCGGCCTTGAGCAGACGTCGCCATACGCGCTCGCCCTGATTGGGAGTGCCCGAGACGAGAAGCACTTTCAGCCGGTCGCGCACGCCGTTGATGCTGACCACATCCTGATTGTTCAGCGTAGAGACTTCTCCGGGCAGCGCGGAGACGGACAGCCCCACCAGCGTTTCGCCGGGATGGGTGAGGGGAAGCTGGATATCCTGCGGCTCCCCTGTACGCACGGGAACCTCTAGCGCGGGTTCCCCATCTTTCGTGAGCGTGACGGTGGCGGGCGTGCCGTCATGTGTGCCGGGACCGAGATCGTCCACCTGCACGCGCAGCGTTGCGGTTTTCCCAACGATGGCATAGGGCGGCGCCTGAAGGATGCGCAGACGGCGGTCTGTTTCTTCGCCCTTTCCCGTCAGAAGAACATGCAGCGGAAGTGTCGTTTCATGACCGTGAGAATCTTTGGGGACGAGACGCTCGGGAACATTGGCGGGTGTATCGCGTGTCTGACCGTCGGTGATCATCACCGCGCCGGCAAACTGCTCGGGCGGAATATCGGCGGCACCTTGTGAAAGCGCATCGAACAGTCGCGTGCCACCGCTCTGCTCACCATGCACGGTGATCGCGCGCAGGCTGAGACCGGGTGGTGTTTTCTCCCCCAGAAGGCGCTCTGCAGCGCGAGCAATCGCTGCCCGTTTCTCCAGTGTCATCGAAGGTGTCTGGTCCACGATCACCAGCGCCGTTTCGGGCAGATCATGATGGGTTTCGTGCAGCGTCTGCGGACCCGTCAGCCACACCAGAATGATGACAGCGGCTAGGGCACGGAGCAGCGTGCCCCGCATCCGGGCCACCACTCCGGTAAGTGTGAGCACGACAACGAGAGCAGCGAGCGCGATCAGCGCCCAACGGGGCAGGAAAGGTGCGAAATTCAGCGAACGGGTGAAGAAATCAGGCATGTGTCTTCACTCCCCCAGCCGGCGCAGGATGGCGGGGACGTGAACCTGATCCGCCTTGTAGTTGCCGGTCAGGGCGTAAATCACCGCGTTCACTCCGAAGCGATAGGCTGTGCGCCGTTGTTCGTCACCGCCCGGTAGAACCGCAAAGCGCGTGTCGCCGTTCTGATCCACTGCCCAGGCATGCGCCCAGTCGGCGCTACCGATGATGACGGGACTCACATCGTCGTTCTCGGCTTCTCCCTCACGGGCCACCCATACGGGCTGTCCGGCGTAGCGGCCGGGGAAATCGTGCAGCAGATAAAATGTGTGGCTGAGTACATGATGATCGTCGAGCCGGGCGAGCGCCGGGATGGGAAGGCCCGCAGTGACGCGGCGTAGGGCAGCGGTGCTGCCGGGGGCGTCCCCAGAAAAGCCGGTTTCATCGTTGCGGGCGGTGTCCGGGTCCACCCCCTGCGTGTCGATGACGATCATGCCGCCACGCGCCATGAAAGTGGAAAGGGCGGCGGTTTCCGCAGGCGTGACCTGAGCGTCGGGCGTGATGGGCCAGTAAAGCAGTGGATAATAGGCGAGATCGTCTTTTCCCGGCCGTACGCCGTCCGGGTGTCCCAGCACGGCGGAGGTGCGGGCGTTGACGTAATCCGAAAGCCCCTGAAGTCCTTCACGGGACACGGAGTCCACCTCCGCGTTGCCGGTGAGGACATAGGCCAGGCGCGTTTCAAGGGCGGCCTGTGGAACCGGTTCTGTAATTTGCGACGGTGGAGGACTTGACTGCGGCAGGGGGACGGCGTCCTGCGCGAATGCCGGAGTGAGTTGTGCGACGAGAAGCAGGACGAGAAGGGACGCGCGTGTGCTGGACCGACCCAATGAAAAACCTCGCAGTCGCCATGTCCAAATGGCGTCGATCAGCAGAAGCAACAGCCCCAATGCCAGTAGCCATGGTCCCGGATAACGATCTGGTTGGTGTCCAGCCGGAGTGGCGGAAACACCGATAGCTGGAAGGGCTGAAAGAGTGTGTAGCGTGTCGCCCACATTGAGCGCGCGCCGTGCGGAACGGCTGCCATAAAGACCGGGCGGATGCTCGGGCGATGGTGGCGTGCTGCCGAACAGGTTCGCGGCCAGCCCCCGAGCGAACGGCGGTGGCGGTCCAAGTGCGCCGTCTCCGTCCAGCGACAGGACGGGCGGCAGGATGGCGGTATCGGCTGGAGCGTCCACGCCGCTTGCGTGGTTTACGAGGCGCTCCAGCATGGCCACGAACAGACCGGAAAGCGGCAGATTGGACCAGTCCGCCGTGGGCGTGACGTGGAACAGCACGACTTCGCCCTTACCCAAAGGAGTGTGAGTAACCAGCGGCGTGCCGTCCGCCAGACGTGCCCATGTGAGGCTGTCCAGATCGGGGGCAGGCCGCGCGAGCACCTGCCGCGAGACGGTCACGTCCTTTGGAATCGGCAATCCGTGGAAAGGAGAGGTCTCGGGAAAGGCAGTCAGGGGCTGTGGCTTGCCCCATGACATGGCGCCGCCAAGCTGGCGCGCTGTTGGCATCAGAGATACCGGCAGCAGAGTTGTGGCAACATCGTTTTTCTGAGTGGACGAATCCGTGTCGTCCGTTTCGCTGGCGCTGTCTTCGTTGCCTGCAAGCGTGCGTCCGGCAAAACGTATGAGAGTGCCTCCCTTGCGAACCCAGTCCGCCACACGTTTACGGGTCTCGCCATCCGTCAGGCTGCCGTCGGGAGCGATAAGCACGGACAGGGGCTGTGACACGAGTGACGCGACAGTGCCTGTGTGCAAATCCGCCGTGGGGGTGAGGGCACGGCGCAGGTAAAATTGCGTGCCGACCAAAGGCGTGTCACCGCTTGCGGACGCCGAGACGAGACCGACGGGGCGCAGGCGGTCCCCTTCATCGAGGAGCAGGGTAGCGGCAGCGGAAGGCGTGGCGTCCACGCTGAGCAGGTCCACACGGTTGCGCATGATGGTGGGGAGCGCGACGGAGACAGGGGCACTTGCCGCATCGGCTGGGATCGCCACATCCGTTACGGCCAATGTGCCACCGTCCTGTCCATGAGCGCGAATACGCACATGGCGGCTCATTGCCTGCGGCAGAGTGATGAGCTGCGCCATCACGCCACTGTCCGCGCCTTCATCCGGTGTGTGTGTGCCGGTCAGAACCATGGGCTGGCTGTCGGGGAAGCGGATGTCCTGTGTGGGCGCTGTGGCAGCCAGAGCGGCAGCCAGTGTTCTGTCGGCGACGGCGCCCGCTTTGCCCGGCGTGGCGACGCCATCGTCGAAATAGATCACAGCTCCGATGGGAGTATGGGCGGCCATCAAGGCCCGAAGAGTGGCCGCTGTTCGGGCGCGATCAGGAGCCCACGGCGCAGAACGCAGTGCATCGAGCCGATGGCTGGCTTCTTCGGCAGAAAGAACTGGAGGAAGAAGGGGTTCGTTCGTCGGAGACGCAGAACCATTGGGAGCTGTCGGCAGCAGCACGATCTTGCGCTCAGCGTGTCCGGCGGCATCGAGCACAGCGTGGGCGGCGGCGGTGCGGGCGGGCCAGTCGGCGGCGGAAAACAGACCGTTGTCCATCAGCACGACAAGGGTGCCGGAGCCGGGCAGAGGCACGGGACGTCCCGAAATGACAGGGGTGGCGAGGCCGAGAATCAGTAGGGCAACAGCAGCCAGTCGAAGTAGCAGTAGCCATAAGGGAGGCGTGGCGGCGTCATCGCGTGCAGGTTTCAGCCGTGTCAGCAACGCAATGGGTGGAAAGACCTGCGTGCGCGGCGCGGGTGGGCGGGTGCGAAGCAGCCACCAGACGCCCGGAAGCACGAGGAGCGCTCCGAGAAGGGCCGGAAACTGAAAGAACATCAGGCGCGCCCTCCTGTCCGGTGACTTTGCAGGGACGTGCCCAGTGTCAGCAGCGCCGATGCCGCGGACATATCCGTGGAATGGGTCAGGAGCGTGTGTCCACAGCGGTCGGCCAGCGTGCGCAGCTTACGGACGCGCTCATCGAACAATGTGCCATAGTCTTCGCGCAGAGTTTCGACGCGGGGCAGCGTTATGGGCGGCTCGCCTTCCGTGCCCTCAAAGCGCACGCGACCGGACCATGGCAGTGCCCGTTCAGCGGGATCATGGATTTGAATCAGATGCGCCCCGATGCCGTTGCCCGCAAGACCGCGCAGAAGGGTGTCGAGATCTTGGTCGGGGCAGAGCAGATCGCTGGCGACGATCAGACGGGCATGGCGTGGGAGAGCGATGGCGGCTGGCAGAGCCGGAAGGGAATCCTGTCGGGCGAGCGTTTCCAGCGTCAGACCGATCCGCATGGCGATCCGTCCCGCACCCGGTGGCAGCATGGCCGGCCCTTGTGGCGTGAGCAGACGCACACGTTCGTCGCTGCGTTCCAGCAGGCTTGCGATGCCCAGCAGTAACAAAATGGCCCGGTCGCGTTTGAGCGGCAGGGTGCGAGCGTTGGAGCGCCAGAACATAGAAGGGGAGAGATCGCACCAGAGATAGATCGTCTGTGCGTTTTCGGCTTCGGTTTCACGCACCTGCGCGCGATGACTGCGGGCGGATTGCCGCCAGTCGATACGTGAGACGGACTCACCGGGTAGTGCGGGACGAAACTGCCAGAACGTCTCACCCGGACCGGCGCGGCGACGGCCATGCAGTCCGGTGGCCACCGTGGCGGCAATGCGTTCGGCTTCCATGACAAGGGCAGGAAGAGGGGCCGCCAGCCGATCGGCCTCAGTTGCGAGAAGCGCCGGTTCGGAGGTGTGAGTGTCGGCTGTTCGTGCCTGCGTGGAAGAGAGGGCGTCGATTGAGGACGCCTTACCCTCTTGCAAAAGGGAGCGCGCGCGGGCGAACAGTCCTGTCCGGGGAGAAGTCGCCAAGATCAGCCCAGACGCTGCACAAGCCCGGCGATCACATCCTCGACGCGGGTGGAATCCGCGCGCGCGGAGAAGCTCAGCGCCATGCGATGGGCAAGAACCGGGACGGCGAGCGCTGCGATATCGTCGAGACTGGGCGAGAGGCGTCCATCCAGAAGGGCACGGGCGCGTGTGGCCAGCATGAGCGTCTGGGCCGCACGTGGGCCGGGGCCCCATGCAATGGCGTCGCGCACTTGCTCAACGTCGGAAGTCTCGGGCCGCGCCATGCGAACCAGTTTCAGAATGGCGTCCACGATACGCTCGCCCACCGGCAGGGCACGGACCATCATCTGGGCGGCAATGAGCTTTTCGGCGCTCAGCACCGCTCGCGGCTGGACATGGGCGTTACCCGTGGTGGCGAGCAGCATGGCGCGTTCGTCGGCTTCATCGGGGAAGGCGAGATTGATCTGGAGCATGAAGCGGTCAAGCTGTGCTTCCGGCAGCGGGTAGGTGCCTTCCTGATCGATCGGGTTCTGTGTGGCGAGCACATGGAACGGACGGGGAAGGGGATATTCCGTGCCGGCGATCGCGACCTTGTGCTCCTGCATGGCCTGCAAGAGCGCGGACTGGGTGCGTGGGCTGGCGCGATTGATCTCGTCTGCCATGAGAAGCTGGCAGAAAACCGGACCCGGAATGAAACGGAAGCTGCGATGGCCGGAGGCGTCCTCATCGAGGATTTCACTGCCGGTAATATCGGAGGGCATAAGGTCGGGCGTGAACTGCACGCGCCGGGAATCCAGCCCGAGAACGGTGCCAAGCGTTGTCACCAGCAGGGTCTTGCCCAATCCCGGTGCGCCGACCAGCAGGGCGTGACCACCGGAGAGGATGCTGACGAGTGCCTGGTCCACCACGTCGCGCTGCCCGAACACGACCCGTCCGATCTCAGTGCGCACTTCCTGCAGCAGGCCTGCGATGACATCGGCTTCCTGCGCCAGTGCCGTGGCGTCGGGAGTTGAAGGCGCGCCCGTTTCGGGGGCGAGGAGAGGTTGAATCGGCAGGATCTGATGCGTCATGAGTCCAGTCTGACAGGTCCGGGGCTTACATCAAGGCGACGCAACCCTATATCGGGAAGATGCTCAGGCAAACACATGTGAGTTAATCTGACGTGACAGCCGATCCTTCAGCCGCAGGCAAGGCGCTTCTTCCGGAAAAACCTCCGCAAGGTCGGACGCCGCGTCAGTGTGGAAAGCTTCCCTTTCTCATCCGCCGCGATGGGGTGTGGCTCTACAGGGGCACACCCATTCGTCGCAAGCCGATGGTCTGCCTGTTTGCCTCCGCGCTTTCGCGCGCGCTCAATGGGGATTACTGGCTGCGCACCCCGGTGGAAGCCGGTACCATCGACGTGGAAGACGTGCCTTTCGTGGCGGTTCAGCTTGAATGGTGCGGCAAGGGGCGTGAGCAGCGGCTGTGTTTTCGCACCAATGTGGATGAGGTGGTGACGGCGGATGCCCGTCATCCCCTGATCGCCAAATGGGATGTGCCGCTCGACGCCTGCGACAGTGCGCCGCCTCCCTATATCACTGTCAGGCAGGAAGAAGGTGAGTTGCCGCTGCTTGCCCGTATTTCCCGGCCTGTGTGGTACGAACTGGCGGCGTTGGCGGAGCCGGGGTGCCATGAGGGGCAGGCCTGCCTTGGTGTGTGGAGCGGGGGCGTGTTCTTTCCTCTTGCCTGCACCCCCCGCAACTGTCCCGACGCACCCACGGAATGACGCAGAATAATGAAGGCTGCCTTGCGTTGGACGCTTTGTCCGTCCGACCACAGTTGGAGCGGATATGGCAGGTACTTCCGCAGGCGAGGCTGGTAGGCGGGGCTGTTCGTGACCTTCTGGCCGGTCGGGCTGTCAGCGACTTCGATCTGGCCACACCTGAACCGCCTGAAGACGTGATGCAGCGGCTGGAGAGTGCGGGGATTAAGGCCGTTCCCACCGGCCTCGCGCACGGGACGGTGACGGCTGTGCTCGAAGGATGCGGTTTCGAGATCACGACCTTGCGGCGGGATGTGAAGACGGATGGGCGTCATGCGGAGGTCGCATGGACACAGGACTGGCGTGAGGATGCGGCGCGTCGGGATTTCACCATCAACGCGATGTCCTGTGATCCCACAGGCCGAGTGCATGACTTTTTTGGCGGTCGCGCCGATCTGAAGGCGGGGTGGGTGCGGTTTGTGGGCGACGCCGCTCTTCGTATCCGTGAGGATGCGCTGCGGGTGTTGCGGTATTTCCGGTTCGAGGCCCGCTATGGTCGTGGCGCACGGGATGCCGCCACAGTGCAGGCCGTGAGCGCGGGGGCAGCGTTGATTGCCGGTTTGTCCGTCGAGCGTGTCTGGTCTGAACTCAAGCGTATCCTCAGCGGTCCGCGCGTGGGCGAGACACTCGGGTTGATGGATGCGACAGGCGTGTTGCGTGTCTGTCTGCCGGAACTGCAAACGGAAAGCAGCGCTGCGGTGCGGCGTGTGGAGGCTCTCTTGGCGTCCGGTGCGCCCGCCGATGGATTGCTTCGGCTCACAGCACTCCTGCAAGGAGCTCATGTTGAAGGCGATGATGTGGAGGCAGCGGTCAAGCGGTTGCGGCTGTCACGCACAGAGGCCGCGTTCGTGGTGGCGGTGTGCAACGGTGCTGCAGTGACACCCGGAGACATGCAAGGGGACGCTGATACGGCGCGCCTGCTGGCTCGGGTGCCGCGTGAGGTGGCGTTGGGAAGAGCGTGGCTGGCGCGTGCGCAGGTGCGCGAAAGAGGGCAGGACGAACCCGGTTGGGACGGATTGCTCAAGGCATTGGGGACTCGCCGTGTGCCGGAGTTTCCTGTGGCCGGGCGTGATCTGCTCGCGCTTGGCATAGCTCCCGGTCCGGAAGTGGGGCGGCATCTCGCGGCGGTGCGTGCGTGGTGGGAGGCGGGCGGCTGTGTGGCGGACAGGATCGTCTGTCTTGAATGGCTGGAACGCAGGCTTGCCGCCTGATGTGCCAGCGGTTTTGCTCTGCCTGCGTGGAGTTCGCGCCTTTTCCATGACGTGGGGCGCTGGTAGAGCACGCTGATGAACGCTGCGCTACCACGCCCCATTCTTTCCTCTTCGCAAGCGTCCACGCCTGTGAAGGATGACACAAACACCCTGCTGATACGGCTCTGGCGCGATCAGGTGCGTCAGCATGTCGGACGGATCGTCTCGGTGTTTGTGCTGACAGTCCTGATGGCCGGATTGACGGCGCTTTATCCACTGGTGATCCAGCGCGCGCTGGACATGTTTTCCTCCCACGATGAGCGGATTCTGTATCAGGTGCCGCTGCTGATCGTGGCCATCACCCTGTCCAAGGCAGCGGCCCAATATGGGCAGACCCTCGCCACTCAGGGGCTGGTTCTGGTTGTCATTCGCGGTCTTCAGGGGGAGATGTTCCGGCATCTGACGACGGCGGATGTCGCGCGGGTGGAGGAAGATGCTCCCGCAGCACTGGCCGCCCGTTTCACGACCGATGCGATTTCCATTCGCGAGGCGATGATCCGCGCCGTCAACTCCGTGGGCGATGTGGTGACGGTCATCGGCTTGATCGCCTCCATGATTTATATGGATTGGGAACTTAGCCTGATCGCGGCGTTACTGTACCCCATCGCCGCCGTCCCCATTCAGAAACTTGGCAAGCGGGTGCGCCGGGCGTCTGGCAATGTGAATGAGCAGGTGGGTGCGACCGCAGCTTTTCTGACGGAAAGTTTCGCGCAGGCGCGCACCGTCCGCGTCTATCGACTGGAATCCCGCGAGGAACAACGCGCCGAGACCGCGTTCGATCGGCTGCACGAGGCTTTCCTCCGGATCATGCGCGGGCGGGCGCGGATCGATCCGCTGATGGAGGCGCTGGGGGGCGTGGCCGTGGCTGCGGTGCTTGGTTTTGCCGGCTGGCGCGCGGCCATGGGAGGCGCGACGCTGGGGGACTTTTCGGGCTTTGTGGCAGCACTTCTTCTGGCGGCTCGTCCTTTGCGTGCACTGGGAGCAC
The DNA here is from genome assembly GCF_019083805.1 of Acetobacter estunensis. Classification (GTDB taxonomy): domain Bacteria; phylum Pseudomonadota; class Alphaproteobacteria; order Acetobacterales; family Acetobacteraceae; genus Acetobacter; species Acetobacter estunensis_A. The sequence continues at coordinate 70,656 of NZ_JAHRDV010000014.1, read as the reverse complement.
TGAATGCAGCCCTTCAGGAAGGATTGGCCGGACTTTCGCGTGTTTTTTCTCTCATTGACGAACAGCCTACCGTGACAGAACGCGCATCCGCCCGTCCGTTGCCTGCGGGAAAAGGACATCTGCGCTTTAATCAGGTGGGATTTCGTTACCCTGACGGACGCAGTGGACTTGCGGACCTGTCATTCGAGGCGCAGCCGGGCATGACGGTGGCGCTCGTTGGGCCATCGGGGGCGGGGAAATCGACCGCGCTTTCGCTCATTCCCCGTCTGCATGACGTGACAGAGGGTGCGATCACACTGGACGGGGTGGATCTGCGTGATCTGCGGCTGGACGCGCTGCGCGACGCCATTGCTTATGTCAGTCAGGATCCGCTGCTGTTCGATGTGTCCGTGCGGGAAAACATCCTGATGGGGCACCCGGATGCCACCGATGAGGCCATGCGCCGCGCCGCGGAAATGGCGGCGGCGGACATCTTCATCGAAGCACTGCCTGATGGGTATGACACGATTGTTGGCCCCGGCGGTGGACGGTTGTCCGGCGGGCAGAGACAGCGGGTGGCGTTGGCGCGCGCTCTGCTGCGCGATCCGCGCCTGCTGTTGCTCGATGAGGCCACAAGCGCGCTGGACAGTGAGAACGAGGCGCTGGTGCAGAACGCACTCGCGCAACTTCGGGCTGGTCGCACGACGATCATTGTGGCGCATCGTCTCTCCACAGTGCGCTCGGCCGATATGGTGGTGGCCATGGCGGATGGAAGAGCGATGGAGTGCGGCACGCATGCGGAGTTGATGGCGGCGGACGGGCTGTATGCGCGGTTGGTGCGGAGTCAGGGGCTGGGGGAATAGGTGGACCGCTGAGCAAGAAGATGCGGGCTGGCGATATTTCTGCAATCCGGGCCGATGCTGGAACCTTTGAAACGGCAATGTGAATTACTGGTAATTGATGAACCTGTCAGGACGGAACGCGTTGTCACTGTCACAGGCCCCGTTAAATGGGCAGCATAGTGTCAGGGAGAATGACCGATGAGTGAACTGAGCGACAAGATTAAGGGCACCACCGACAAGGTCGTGGGTTCCGTGAAAGAAGGCGTTGGAAAGGCGACCAATAATGCGGAACTTGAGGCTGAGGGCAAGGCCCAGCAGGTCAAAGGTAAAGTTGAAAATGTAAAAGGTACAGTCAAGGGTAAGATCAACGATCTCTGATGTGAGATGTTGACTGACCTGAAAAAAGAGCGTCCGAAGTGGCGCTCTTTTTTTATTGGTAAAATCGCCTGATTTCTGCGTTACAGTTTCGTCCTGAACGCAAGCGTTCGTTTCTGCGTTGCCTTGAGTCCTACTGTTCCAAGCTGCGTTTTGCACGTGGCGTGTTTAGGACGATTGCCCATGATTACTGTGCATCACCTCGAAAATTCCCGCTCACAACGTGTGCTGTGGCTGCTTGAAGAGCTTGGCGTGCCGTATGACATTCGGTTCTACAAGCGTGATCCCAAGACCATGCAGGCGCCTCCAGAACTGCGGAAGATCCATCCTTTGGGCAAATCCCCCATTATTACGGAGGGAGATGTCACGCTGGCGGAAAGCGGTGCCATTATCGAATATCTTCTCGATGAACATGGGAACGGACGCCTGCGTCCTGCTTCCGGCACTCCGGATTATCGCTCTTTCATCTATTGGCTGCACTACGCGGAAGGCTCGGCCATGCCGCCGTTGGTGATGAAGCTTATCTTCGGAATGATTCCCTCGAAGGTGCCATTTCTGGTCAGGCCAATCGCCTCACTTATTTCCAAAGGTGTGCAGGCGCAGCTTCTTCGGCCGGAAATCAAGCGTCATATGGAGTTCTGGGAACAATCGTTGGCAAAAACTGGATGGTTTGCGGGCAGTGACTTCACGGCTGCCGATATTCAGATGAGCTTTCCACTGGAAATCGCATGCGCGCGGGCAGATGGAGCGCATCTTCCGCATGTGAGCGCGTTTCTGCGGCGTATCCATGCACGACCGGCGTGGCGGCGTGCCTTGGAAAGAGGCGGAGCCTATGCATATGCGGGATCATAAAAATGATTGATGTCAAAAGGAGACCGGGCCTTTACTCATGCAGTCCCGGCGCTTCCCGCCCGGTCCGGGCCACGTATTCCGTGTAGCCCCCGTCATATCGGTGAAGCCCGTCTGGTGTCAGTTCAAGCACCCGGTTGGATAATGCCGCCAGAAAGTGTCGGTCATGCGACACGAACAACATCGTTCCGTCGTAGTCGGCCAAGGCTGAAATCAGCATTTCCTTGGTGGCAATGTCGAGATGGTTTGTTGGCTCATCCAGCACGAGGAAATTCGGCGGGTCATAGAGCATCAGAGCCATCACCAGCCGCGCTTTTTCACCGCCTGACAGGACGCGGCACTTCTTCTCCACATCGTCACCGGAAAATCCGAAGCCACCCGCCAGCGCCCGCAACGATCCCTGTCCCGCAAGAGGAAAGGCGTCGTTCAGCGTCTCGAACACGGTGCGGTCACCATCGAGCAGATCCATGGCGTGCTGTGCAAAATATCCCATCTTCACACTGCCGCCGAGCGTCACGGTGCCGGCGTCCGGCTCCGTTGTGCCTGTCACCAGCTTCAGCAGCGTGGACTTGCCCGCGCCGTTTACACCCAGCACACAGCAGCGTTCCTGACGGCGGATCAGTAGGTCCAGCCCTTTGTAAATCACGCGGTTGCCATAGCTTTTGTCCACACCACGCAGATTGACCACGGCGTCACCAGAACGTGGAGCCTGTGGGAACGTGAAAGACAATGCCTGCCGACGCTTGGGCGGTTCCACGCGGTCGATCTTGTCCAGCTTCTTCACGCGGCTCTGCACCTGTGCCGCATGGGAAGCACGGGCCTTGAAACGCTCGATAAATGCGACTTCTTTCGCAAGCATCGCCTGCTGCCGGTCGAATTGCGCCTGCTGCTGTTTCTCGTTTAGCGCCCGCTGCTGTTCGTAAAATTCGTAGTCGCCAGAAAAACTCGTGAGTGTGCCGCCATCGATCTCAATCACCTTGTTGATGACGCGGTTCATGAAGGCGCGGTCATGTGAGGTCATCAGCAGCGCGCCGTCATAACCTGCGAGAAACTGCTCCAGCCAGATCAGGCTCTCCAGATCGAGATGGTTGCTTGGCTCATCAAGCAGCATCACGTCCGGTTTCATAAGAAGGATGCGGGCAAGCGCCACGCGCATCTTCCAGCCGCCGGAAAGACGGCCCACGTCGCCGTCCATCATTTCCTGACTGAATCCAAGTCCATGCAGGACTTCGCGCGCCCGGCCTTCCAGCGCGTATCCGCCAAGTTCCTCGAAACGCGCCTGCACTTCGCCAAAGCGTTCCAGAATGGCGTCCATCTCATCGAACCGCTCCGGGTCCGCCATCGCGGCTTCCAGTTCTGCCAGTTCCGTGCCGATGTCCGCGACGGCTCCCGCGCCGTTCATCACCTCAGCCACGGCACTGCGGCCAGACATTTCTCCCACGTCCTGATTGAAGAAGCCGATCGTGACCCCACGATCTGTCAGAACCTGTCCTTCATCGGGTTCTTCCTGTCCCGTGATCAGTCGGAACAGCGTGGTCTTTCCGGCACCATTTGGCCCGACCAGTCCAATCTTCTCGCCTTTCTGAAGGGCGGCGGAGGCCTCGATAAAGATGACACGGTGGCCGTTATGTTTGCTGATGTTGTCGAGACGGATCATGAGGCGGCCTTACGTGTCGCTGGAGCGGATAGGCGAAGATCAGAAAGGCTTGCGCAGCACCAACGTTGCCCAGTCCCCTTCACGCAGGCGACGTTCCATCACCAGCCCGCACCGCTGATGGGCGACCAGCACCATACGGACCTGTGTGTTCAGCAGTCCGGCAAGAATCACCGTGCCGCCGGGAGCAAGATGTGCCGCCAGATCCTTGGCCATCAGGCACAGCGGACGGGCGAGGATATTGGCGAACACCAGATCATACGGTGCGGCCTTGCGGATGGCGGGGGCGGACCAGCCGTTGCTGTAACGCGCATCGATCAGGCGGGACAGACCGTTGCGGGCTGCGTTCTCGCGGGTGATGCGCACCGACCAGGGATCGATGTCGGTGGCGAGCACCGGACGGTGCAGCAGGGTTGCCGCTGCCATGGCGAGGATGCCCGAACCGCAGCCCAGATCCAGAATACGCTGTGGCTTGCGGTGAGCCACGCCTTCCAGCGCCCGCAGGCAGCCACGTGTTGAGCCATGTTCCCCCGAGCCAAAGGCCATGCCCGCGTCCAGTGTCACGACAATGCGGCGTGTGGCTGGTGGTGCGTCCAGATGCGAGCCGCAAATTATGAAGCGCTTGCCCACTTCCTGTGCTGGGAAGGATTCATAGGTCCGCGCCAGCCAGCCTTCGGATTCCGTGTGCGAGCGTTCGAGCGGCACGGACACACCGCTTGTCAGTTCCGCCAGCGCAAGCGCCGTGGCCAATTCGGCTTCCGCATGACCGACGTCCTTGACGCCTTCGATCCGCCACATGCGTTCTTCTTCGTCGAATTCGAAGATGCCCACCGTCGTGCAGACCATGCTGATGGCGGATTCATAGGCTTCTACAGCCGCTTCCGGCACCACGACGGAAATGGTTTCAAGCTCGGTCGCGTGGCGGCGGCGGCTGATGGTCATGGCAGCTCTTTCTCTCCCGGCGGGTGTCGTATCCGGCGCGGACAGGGGCCGGGTGCGGCTTCCTATCAGGGGGAGGGGCGGGAGCGCCAGAGGCGATCAGTCCGCGACCGGCTGAAGATAGGACGACATCACGCGCTTGACGCCGGATTTCTCGAATGAGACTTCCGTTGCGCCGCGATCGGCTTCGATCACCACGCCATAGCCGAACTTCTGGTGAAAGACCCGCGTACCGACCTGAATCTGCGGCGTGCTGGCGGCCAGTTCTTCCTGCATCCGCTTGCGGCGCTTGGCCACCAAGGGCGACATGGAGCCGCTGATGTCATCGGAAAATACACTTGATGAGAATAGGCCTGAGTGATCGCGCCGCGCCTGTCGTGTGGCATTTTCGCCTTCACGCTCTACATGCTCGTCAGGCAGTTCGTCTAGGAACCGGCTGGGCATGGATTCCTGCCAGTTGGCGTAAATGCGGCGGCTGGACGCGTGCACGATCGTCAGTCGGTGGCGCGCGCGGGTGATGCCCACATAAGCCAGCCTGCGCTCCTCCTCCAGTCCCTTGTTGCCGCCTTCGTCCAGCGTGCGTTGGGAGGGGAACACGCCTTCTTCCCAACCGGGCAGGAACACGGTGTCGAACTCCAGTCCCTTTGCGCCATGGAGCGTCATGACGGAGACTTTCTGATCCTCGCTCGCGCCTTCTCCATCCATGACAAGTGAGACATGTTCGAGAAATTCGCCAAGAGTGGGGAAGTCGGCCAGAGCGCGGACCAGTTCGCGCAGGTTTTCCACCCGTCCGGGCGCGTCGGGCGCGGTGTCGTTGCGCCACATATCGAGATAGCCGCTTTCTTCCAGCAGCATCTCCACGGCAACGACATGGCCTTCCTTGGCCAGTGTGGCACGGGCATTTGCGAAGGCCGTCATCAGTTCGGCCTGTTTGTCGGCGGATTTTCCCTTGATCAGCTTTTCTTCAAGCATCTGAGCCAGCGTGGGGGCGAGAGGCTGTTGCCGTGTGCGTGCCTGCACATGCATCTTCTGGAGTGCCGCTGCTCCGACGCCCCGTTTGGGCACATTGACGATCCGTTCAAAGGCGAGGTCATCGGCCGGATTGACCAATGCGCGCATATAAGCGAGCGCATCGCGGATTTCGGCCCGTTCATAGAAGCGCAGACCACCGATGATTCGGTAAGGAATGCCGGTCTGCACCAGTCGCTCTTCGAACGCGCGGGTCTGGAAACCGGCGCGGACAAGGATGGCGATCTCACCCAAGGGATGACCTTCCGCCCGAAGGCGGTCGATCCGCACACAGACCTCACGGGCCTCCGCGTCCGAGTCCCATACGCCGACAATGTGGACCTTCTCGCCCTGTGCGTCTTCGCGTCCGGGGCGCAGGGTTTTGCCCAGTCGTCCATCGTTGTGGGAAATCAGCCCTGCGGCCGCTCCGAGAATATGCGCGGTAGAGCGATAGTTGCGCTCCAGCCGGACGATGGTGGCACCGGGGAAGTCCTGCTCGAAACGCAGGATATTCTCCACTTCCGCACCGCGCCAAGAGTAGATCGACTGATCGTCATCACCGACGCAGCAGATATTGGACACGTCACCGGGACGGCGGGCGAGCAGGCGCAGCCAGAGATACTGCACCGTGTTCGTGTCCTGATATTCATCCACCAGAATGTAGCGGAACATCCGGTGATACTGCTCCAGCACATCCGGGTGCTTGCGCAGGATTTCCACCATGTGAAGCATCAGATCACCGAAATCGCAGGCGTTGAGTTCGCGCAGCCGGGTCTGATAGGCGGCATAGATCGCTCGTGCATGACCGTCGGCGTAATCCACGTTTTCAGCGGGTGTAATTGCGTCTGGGGTCAGTCCGCGGTCTTTCCAGCGCTGGATGATGCCCATCAGTCCGGGCAACGGCCAGCGTTTCACATCCACACGCCAAGGTTCGATCACCTGTTTGAGCAGACGCAACTGGTCATCGGTGTCGAGAATGAGGAAGCCGCTGGTCAGCCCCACATGCTCCGCATGGCGGCGCAGCATCCGCGCGCACAGGGCATGGAACGTGCCCAACCACAGCCCTTCGGCGGGAGCGCCGAGGATGAACGAGATGCGCTCGCGCATTTCGCGTGCAGCTTTGTTGGTGAACGTGACAGCCAGAACCTGCCATGGCTTGGCGCGACCCGAGAGCAGGATATGGGCAAAGCGCGTGGTCAACACCCGTGTCTTGCCCGTGCCGGCACCCGCCAGAACGAGAAGCGGCCCTTCGGTCGTCTCGATGGCGGCAAGCTGTTCGGGATTGAGGCGTTCGAGATGGGAGGGTGTGGTCACGGTCTGTCTTTCCGGTGCTCCGGGGCGGAGCCACTCGTCGGTGCGTTCATTATGGTGTCGCGTTCCTGCTACCATGCACGGCATTTCCTGTCTCGCTCGCGCAGGCTTGCGGAGAGAGTGCTTGACGATCGGGGCGGCGCGTCACAGCTTCTGGGGACGATTTGCCGGGGCAGGGGACAGATGAGCGTTCGCGTTCTCATAGATCATCGCAAGACAACACCGGCGACGCGCCATCCGGAAAAGGCGCATCGCCCGGATAATCCGATTGCGCGCAAGCCGGACTGGATCCGTGTGAAGGCGCCCGGTCATCCGGTCTATCATGAGACGCGCAAGCTGATGCGCGACAACAAGCTCGTGACGGTGTGTGAGGAAGCGGCCTGCCCCAATATTGGGGAGTGCTGGTCCCAGCGCCATGCCACCATGATGATCATGGGCGAGATCTGCACCCGCGCCTGTTCGTTCTGCAACGTGACCACCGGTCTGCCCCATGCGCTCGATCAGGACGAACCGCAGCGTGTGGCGGACGCAGTGGCCAAGCTCGGCCTGCGTCATGTGGTCATTACCTCTGTGGACCGTGATGACCTCAAGGACGGCGGCGCGCGGCATTTTGCGGACGTCATCACGGCCATACGCCGGGCCTCCCCCGATACCACGGTCGAAGTGCTGACACCTGATTTCCTGCGCAAGCCCGGGGCGCTGGAGGTTGTTGTGGAAGCGCGGCCCGATGTGTTCAACCACAATATCGAGACCGTCCCGCGTCTCTATCCCATCATTCGTCCCGGCGCGCGCTACTATCAGTCGGTTCGGCTTCTGGACCGGGTGAAGCAGCTCGATGCGTCGATTTTCACCAAATCCGGTGTGATGCTGGGGCTAGGAGAGGAGAAAATGGAGGTTGCACAGGTGATGGACGATTTCCGCATAGCGGATATCGATTTTATCACCATGGGGCAGTATCTTCAGCCCACGGTCAAGCACGCGGCTGTCGCCCGGTTCGTGACGCCGGAAGAGTTCGAGGAGTATGCCGCAATGGCGCGTGCAAAAGGGTTCCTTCAGGTTAGCGCCACACCGCTTACGCGGTCGTCCTATCACGCGGACGCCGATTTTGCGGCGCTGCGGGAAGCGCGGGAGGCCCATTTGCGCATGAAGGCGGCAGCGGGCGAGGTGGCCTGATGCCGACCCATTCCGAACGGCGCGTTCTTCCTTATACACCGGAGCAGATTTTCGATCTTGTGGCGGATGTGGGCAATTACCCAAGGTTTTTGCCGTGGTGCACCAATGTTCGTGTGAAAATGAGCACGTCACAAGAACTGGTAGCGGATATGACGGTCGGGTTCGGCCCGTTTCGGGAGACATTTACATCTCGCGTCGCGCTAGATCGTCCAAATTCTATTCGTGTGACGTACGAAAAAGGCCCGTTCCGTTATCTCAATAACGTGTGGGCGTTTGCGCCTCATGAAAATGGCTGCGTTGTCGATTTCTTCGTGGATTTCGAGTTTCGCTCGCGCCTGCTCCAAAGCGCGATCGGGGTGGTGTTCAACGAGGCCGTTCGGCTGATGGTTTCGGCGTTTATCCGACGTGCGCGGGAGATATACGGGCCGCCGAAGACGGAGCGGGTGGCGGTCTCTTCTCCCGTTCAGGGCGTGGGAATGAGGGGTAGCGTTGCGGGGCGTAGTTGAGAGGGGTCTCTGACGCCTATGCCGATGTGCGGCCGTCAGGTTCAAGCGTGACAAAATAGGTTAGCGGTAATCGTCGGGTCTCTGCCCATAGCGACCACCGGGGCCGAGGGCACTTGGAACGTGCATTGGGCCGGTATTGGAATAACCGTAGTTATCTGCCCGATAACCTGATCGTTCATCTTGCCAATGGCGATGATGCCGGTGTGCGCAGCTCGACAGCAGAATGACGGCGAGAACAGCCAGTAATCTTGAAATATTACAGTGTGGCATGCTTGGTTCCCCGCAAGGATCGGGTGAAACGTTGTTAGCGTGTATAGTGTCCATACGATCCTGGTACCGTTGGTGCGCTATCTCCCGGCTCACGGCGTGGAGGCGGTGGCCCATAGCTTCCGGCGCTGCGTTGCGCGCGCCCATCGCGCCAGCCGTGATGAGGGTGGTGCTCACTACAGGCGATGAGTGAAAAGCTCAGGGCCGCAATCACACAGAGTCCCACATTACGTAGCCGCATATCCTTTGCTCCTTCGATGTTGTCCGAAGAAAGAGGCCTGCAAATCTCATGAAAACCAACGAAGGCTAAGGACAGGAGTTTCTGTGTAAGAAGATGACAAGATAAGACAGCTCATAGCTCATGAGTGGCGACAGTGTGCGCCGTAATGAAAAAGGGAGGCTTTAAGCCTCCCTTTTTCATCGTGTCCGATTGCTGGCTGATTACTGAGCCGTAGGTTTGACCTGATCCAGTGGCACACCATGATAGCGTCCTGTCTGGGCTTTCAGGAACGCGGTGATGGCCTCGACATCGGCATCCGAAATATCGCCTGCTGGCGTCTGATCTTTCGCCATCTTGCGCACGGCGTCTTCCAGTGTTTTCACGCTGCCATCGTGGAACCATGGACCGGTGAGAGCCACATTGCGCAGGGTCGGCACGAGGAAGCGCGAGCGATCCAGCGGGTCATGCGTGACGTTAAATCGTCCAGCATCCGCGTTGGTGAGAGGCGTTCCACGATCCTTGAAGTAATCATGCTCCAGTCCCATGACCTCCATCGCACCACCACCCATCGACGGGCCATTGTGGCAGCCTGAGCAGCCGATGCTCTTGAACAGGGCGTACCCGTGCTTTTCCTGATCCGTCAGGGCACTTTCATCTCCCTTGAGGTACAGATCGAAGCGGCTGTCCGGTGTGATGAGTGTTTTCTCATATTCCGCGATCGCGTCCGTGATGGTGTCCTTATCGACCGGCTGGTTCGGATAGACCGACGCGAACGCCGCCATCAGATCGTGTTCGCCGGCAAGACGCGCGGCAACCGAACCCCAATCGTGGGAACCCATTTCCACTGGATTCATGACGGGACCGGCCGCCTGTTCCGCCAATGTGGCGGCACGTCCATCCCAGAACTGCACGATGTTATAAACCGAGTTGTACACGGTCGGAACGTTGATCGGGCCTTTTTGCCCGTGGATACCGGTTGCTGTAACCAGATTGTCCACACCACCTTTGTCCAGCCCATGACAACTGGCACAGTTGAGTGTGCCATCGCCGGAGAGGCGATTGTCAAAGAACAGCTTGCGTCCCAGTTCGACCTTGTCCGCATTGACCGGCCAGCTTTCGGCGATGGGCTGAACAGGCTCGGCCGCAAAGCGGGCGGCAACACCCTTCACGGCGTAATGCGCGCGGCGTTCAGCGTCGATCCATGCCAGCACGGCGTTACGCTGGCTTTCCGAGAGGTGAGCGTGCCAGTGCATGAGCAGATACATCGTGGGCGGCATCCGGTTTTGGCGGATAACTTCTTCGATGCGTGAAAGCTGTTCTTCGCTTGGCGAATGGCCTTCCTGGAAGGCGGCGATCACCGGCTCCATACGGAAATGCCGCAAACCCTGTTCCAGGTCATGCTGCATGAGCTGATTGGCAACGGGCACGCGGAAGTAGAAGGGGAGGTTGGCGTCTTTGGTATGGCAGTAGTCACACCGGGCTTCCCGCAACACATCGAAGGCGGCATGAGCGACCGGATCTTTGAGAGTGGGAGAGGAGGCCGAAAGTTCGGGCGCTCCGGCATGATCGAAATGGGTCAGGTAGGCCACTGTTCCGCCGTAGACCACGACACCGGCTCCGATCAGCCCAAGGATGATCCGTTTCAAATGACTTCTCCGAAGCGCAGAATTAAAAACATGTCAGACCTGTAACATGACACCCATGCGATCTGTCAAAACGATTATCTTGATAAAAACGATGATTGATTTCGATCAAGTCGGCCGTCAGCCGTCGAGTTCACTTTTCAATCGTGCCCGCGCAATCGTGGCATAGGCGGGATCGATCTCGATACCGATCCCCTGCGCGCCCATACGTTGAGCGGCGACAAGGGTGGTTCCCGTGCCCATGAATGGGTCCAGCACACGGGGGTTCTCTCGTCCATGCAGGCGAATGCACAGTTCGGGAAGAGCAACGGGAAACGTGCCGGGATGATTGAACTTCTCGTCTCGGCCTCTGACAGTCTCGTAAGGCACGAACCAGGTGTCGCCGCGACAGCGTCTGTCCTGCGCGTGTCCGCGCCGGGCGATGTTGCTCTTGTCCTTGAACGGCACACCCGCTCCAAGTCGGTCCACTTTCACGTCTCCCGAGAGAGTAAGGTGAAAGAGGTGCTCGTGATTGCGGTTGATGTAGCGACCGCTGTTCACGGGTTTGAAATGGCCGAAAGAGTCGTCCTCCACGGCGATGGATTTCACCCAGGAAATGTGATTCTGCAGAACGAACAGTTCCCGCAGGCGCACGGCCAGTTCAAAGGGTAGCCATGGCTCGGTTGATGTTCCGGCAATGTTGAGGAAGAAGGAGGCATCGGAACGCATGACGCGGCGTACGCCCCGGGCGACGTCCATCATCCAGTCCAGATAGGCCTGTTCATCCAGCCGGTCTTCGTACGAACGATAACCCAGTCCGATGTTGTAGGGCGGGGAGGTGATGACGACATCCACGTTCTCAGGCGTCATTCGCTTCATGACCCGAAGACAGTCCCCGAGCACGACTTCCTGTTCACCGATCCTGTAGCGTCGTGTGCGCTTGAGCGGCGGTGAAGGAAGTTCATCAGACGCCTTGACTGGTGGTGCCGCCCGTCGAGGACGTTTCACGCACTCCGCGCCGCAGCGAGGCGCCACGTCGAGCCGGCAACGCCGAGAATACGCTCGAACGTCCACAGATCGGAGAATTCGGTTACGGATTCCGTCCCTGTCACCGGCCTACCTTCGGCATCGAGCGTCAGGCTGATCTGATCGGAAACGATGCGGGTGTCGATGGAGGCAATGGTTCCGGCTGCTCCATCTATGAGTCGGACATCTTCGATGGCAATGCTGTCGATGCCCCGGATTTCGCTGCGCTGCGTTTCGCCAGCACTTTCGCGGGCGGTGATGGCGCTCTCAAATGCATCGGCTGCCGCTGGGGTGAGACGTTCGCGCAACACGGCGCGGTTGCCGCTGGCATAGGCCGCCACGATCTGTCGGAAAGCTCCTTCCACCCCGACAAGGAATTGCTGGGGCGAAAAAGTGGAATCGCGCTGCGTGATGGAGGCCAGAACGGCGCCAACACGGGTGGCGGGAGTGGGGATGTCGAACCGGACAGATGGCGAGGACTCAGCCTGGGCATCGATCACCGGGCCGGGCGCTGATCGGGCACTGGGCGCAGGCATGGGAAGAGGCTGAAACCCCGCTTTCTTTCCCAGCACACTGCGCAGCCGCAGAGCGAGAAATGCCGCGATCAGAGCCAGAACGACGATATCGACCGGAAAGTGGCCGAAGGAACCATCCATGCTTTACCGTACCCACTATACTGGAAATTCATCGGACAGCCCCGGAAACTGCCCTTCCTGATATTCCGACAGGATAGGCTCCTGCCGGTCCGCGTGCAATGATCCTGCATCGCGGCTCAAAGGTTGGTCGCATGATCGGGAAAAAGCATGATCGTCCTGCGTCACTGTCAGTCCGAGTTCAATCGTCTGTTTACCGCCACACGACGCGATCCCGGCATTTCGGATCCTTCTCTTTCAGCGCATGGTCACGAGCAGGCTCAGGAACTGGTGGCACGCCTTCGGGGTGAGGACATTCGGCGCATTGTTGTGTCCCCTTATCGAAGGGCGTTGCAGACAGCCGCACCTTTGGCGCGGACGCTGGGGATCACGCCGATCGTGGAGCCGCTGGTGCGTGAGCGTGTGGCGTTTTCCTGCGACGAAGGGTCGTCGCCATCCCAACTGGCTCTTGAATGGCCCGATCTGGATTTTTCCGGTCTGAGCGAAGGCTGGTGGAGCGAGAGTCCAGAGCCGCAGCACGTGGTGGAAGACCGGGCGGCGCTTTTTCGGACTGCGATAGGGGCGTTGCCTCAGGCGCGACATACGCTCGTTGTGTCGCACTGGTGCTTCCTTCTCGCTCTTGTGGGGGAAAGCATGGAGAATGGCACATGGCGTAGGCTCGATGATCGTGTTCTGCATGGCATGGATTGAGGGCTCCGGTTGGCGAAGTGGGTCTCTCATGCTACCGCGGACACTCAGGGCGTTAGAGTGTCCCCAACCCGAAAGAACCGAGTAAATCATGTCCGACAGCACGACCCAGGCCGCTCCGCCGGCCCTGCCGCTTGCCATCAACCTGCAGTACACGAAGGATCTGTCTTTCGAGGTGCCCAATGGTCCGGAAATTTTCACGGCTCTGACGGCGGCTCCCCAGATTTCCGTCAATATCGATGTGCAGGCCAACCGCCTCCAGAACGATCAGCCGCATTATGAAGTGGCGTTGACGCTCAAGGCCGAGGCCAGCGAGGCTCCGGCGACCGAAGGCGGTCCTGCCGGTCGCAAGGTATTCATTGCCGAGTTGACCTATGCCGCCGTTGTTACGCTGAATGAGCCCCCGGCTGAACTGGTCGAGCCGCTGCTGCTGGTCGAAGTGCCGCGACTGATTTTCCCGTTCGCCCGCAACATCCTCGGCGACATCACGCGTGATGGCGGGTTCCCGCCGGTTGTTCTGCAGCCCATCGATTTCGTGGCGCTGTGGCAGGCCCGTCGTGCCGAGATGTCGCAGACCGTTGGCCACGCCTGATCTTGTGGGGATGGGGACGATAAGCGTCCCCATCTGTTTGCCGTATCAATGACTGAGGCAGATGGATCGATGGTTTCTTCGTCAGGCCGGTTTGGAAAAACACGGGGCAGTGTATCGAAGCGGGCAGGGGCCGCGGTCCGAACGGCCTGCTTTGTCGTTCCCTTTGCATTGGCCGCCTGTGCCCAGCAGCCTGCGGGAGTGACGGCGGCCAATCCGCCGGGGCGCATTCCACCGCAGGTTTTTCCACCGGGGACGGTGACGGAGTCCGCACCGCCAAGTGGCGTGAAGCTGGTCAACGATCCGTCTGCGCCGTTGACGACACCGCTGTGTGGCGCATCAGCGCAGGAAGCGAATGCGATGGGGCAGGCGCTCTATCCACAGCCTTCTCGTACGGGTGGCGACTGCACGCAGAATGCGTGTTTCGACCCGGCTACCCAGACTTATATTGCCTCTGACAACACACGGCGTGTCTGCCGGTAAACGACTGCCGTCTGAGTGCGATAAAAAGGCCCCGCTCCATTCAGGTGAGCATGGGCCTTTTTTTGTTTGTGGTGCCCTACGGAATGCGGGAAGAGAAACGAAGACGCTCACGTTTTCGTGAATGAAAAAGGCATCGGTCATGCAACCCCGGCGGTCTCCCATTCATTGGATGAGGCAAAAGAGGGGAAAAAATCATGGCTGATATCTTTCAGAACCAGCTCATCGACATCCTGCCCAAGCTGCGTGTGCAAGCACTGGCACTGACCCGTAACCGCACGCGGGCAGAAGATCTTGTGCAGGATGCGGTCTGCAACGCGCTCAAGGCGCGCGACAGCTTTATCCCCGGAACAAATTTCGCAGCCTGGATGCACCGCATCCTTCGGAACCGTTTTATTTCGGATCTGCGTCGCCACCGTGCCACGACAGACATCGACACTCTTCCAGGCGATCTCCTTGCCACCAAGCCCGATCATGAAGACCGTCTCGCGATCAAGGATCTGGCCCATGGACTGGCCCAGTTGCCGAGTGATCAGCGCGAAGCGCTCGTGCTCGTTGTCCTGCAAGGTATGAGTTATCAAGAGCTTGCCGAAGTAAGTGGGTGCGCTGTGGGAACGGCCAAGAGCCGCGTATTCCGTGCGCGGCGCCAGTTGCAGGCATGGATGATGGGCGAACTGCCTGAGGACGACCGTCTGCGTGAAGAGGCGGCAGCCCTGCGCCGTCGTCTGGAGCGGACAGGTGCCCGCAAGAGTGAGGGAGTTGGGAAGGGAGTGTGACTCCTTTCCCTTTCCGGCATTTCTTTCGCGTCATGGATGATGCGAGAGAAATGCACAGTTGCGCCGGGGTGTGATATGAGTAGCCACTGTTTCCCGGCATCGCGCCCGGAAGTCCATGAACGTCTGCCGGGATGGTTGTCGATGTCGGCCAGAAACCGCAAATCGGGTTCAAAAGGAAAGAAGGACCGGCAAGAGGACGACGCATTCGACATCTGGTTGCGCAGAGGACTGCACCAGCTTTTCGACGATGTGGCCAATGAGCCGATTCCCGAGGATCTTCTGAAACTACTGGAAGATGGCGACGACGACACCTGACGTCGATGATGTTGCCTCTTTCATCCACGGGACGTGTGCAGGTGAGAGCCGCGTCCCGCGCGTTTTACTGTCCATGCGCCCGGATTCTTTCGTGTGCTGTCGGGACGCGTGCTCGGTATTTTGCTGGTGAGGCGGAGCCCTGAGGGAATGAAGTCCTGGACGCCGATTGCCCGTTTGCGTTCATCGGGAACGGAGCATCTGCTCGACTCCGTGCGTAGTCGGATGCTCGGTGTCATCCTCGGTTCGGTTCTTCCGATCGCGGCGTTGGGCACAGTGCTGATCTGGCAGGATTACGAGCGCCTTGCGGACAGTGGGAATCGCCGGGTGGCGGCAGCATTCTGGCAAATTGACAGCCGCATCACCCAAGATATCGAACGCACGCGAAACATGCTGCGGACGATCGATCAGACAACGGTGGATATGGAATCGGTATGGCGATTCCTCCGGCTTGCGCAGTCTGCCAGTGGCATGCGGTACTGCCTTCTCGCCATGGTGGACGGAGAAGGTCGGATACGCGACAGCCAGCCTGATCCTTTTCCGTCTGCCGAAGCGTGTCCGGGCGCGATGCGCGATCTCCATATCACGGAGGCGCCCGAGAACAGTTTCTGGACAGAGCGTGGGCGCCCCTATCTTCGTGTCGTGATGCCCGCGCGTCATCTCGATCTGCAAGGACGACCGACCTATTTTGTCGCTGTCGAGCCGGTTGACTGGCACTTTCCTTCCCTTGCGGGCAACCCGTCGCTCGGAGACCGGAATAGCTCGGTATTCGACAATGTGTCTGCGTGGTTCGTTCTGGCGGACGGACAATCCCAACCCTTGTGTTCCGGCTGCGAGTGGCCGGAACCCCAAGCCGATCTCGTTGCACAACTGGCACAACAGAGTCGGGCACATGACGGAATTCCGGTGTGGGAATCGCGCGATCAACTATCCTATGCGTTTGGTCCGACGGCGGGCATCGTCAACCTTCTCGTGATTGCCCGTAGGCTCCCTGCTGAAACAAGAGCGCTTCAGATGTTGGGAGGGTGGATCGCGCTCGTCAGCGTTCTGCTGATGGCAGGATTGCTCGGTGTGATGATTGTGGGGCGGAGACTAGTCACCCGTCCATTGCATCAACTCACGGACGCGGTTCGCACGTGGGAAAAAACTGAATATTTCGATGCGGCTATCGGTGCGGGCATGCCTCGCGAGTTTCGCCAGCTTTCATGGACTTTTGGGACAGCGACGCGCCGTTTGGCCCGTCGCGAAACGGAATTGCGTCATGCACTGGAACGTCAGCGCGCGCTGATCGCGGAAATCCATCACCGTGTGAAAAACAATCTCCAGATCGTGGGGTCGTTGCTTAGCCTGCAGGGCAATCGCTCCGGCAAGGACGATGTGCGGAGCGCGCTGTTGCGCGCGCGCGAACGCGTCCGGACGCTGGCGATCCTGCAACGCCATCTTTATGTCGAAGGCGATCTCGAAAATCTCAACATGGCCGAATTTCTCCCCGAAATGGGGGAGCAGATGATGCAGTCTGCCGACGATGACGTGCGCGCGCGCGTGACGCTTGAGCTTGATGTGGAGCCGGTGATTCTCTCGCCCGGTGTTGCTACGCCCATCGTGCTGATCGTCTCCGAACTGGTCACCAATGCGCTGGCGCATGCTTTCCCCGATGGCCGCTATGGCTCGATCAGGGTTTCCCTTGCTCGGGAAGAAGATCGCCTGCGGCTAGAGGTGGCAGATGACGGGATAGGTCTGGGAGAGGAGAGCGGAGGAGTCGGACTTGGTCTTCAGCTCGTTCGTGGATTTGCCCGTCAGTTGTCCGGGCAATTGGCCATGGAAGAAGGAGAGGGCAGCCGCTGGGTGATTACGTGCCCTATGGGCGAGGAAAAAGAGCCTTCCGGAGACGGATATGCGCCCGAAACAGCAGCGTCCGGCAGTTCTCCCTTGTCCCGCGTGGGACACTGAGCGCGGACTTGCCCACTGTTTCCCGTCCTGACTGTCAGGTATAGGGGCGGCATGAGTGAGAGCAAGGCGGCAATCAAAGCTTGGACTGGTGCGCAGCGGCGTATGGGCCTGCGTTCGGCCCGCCCTTCCATCCTGATCGGGTTGGCAACAGGACTGATCGGGGCGTTTCAGATGTGGTGCATCGCCAGTCTGCTTGGCCCGGTGCTGAGCGGTCTAATCGGGCAGGCGCCTCAGAGCGCGCCTTCGGCCTGGCCGCTGGTCGGTTTCGCGGTGGCCGCCTGCGTGCGGATTGTTCTTGGAATTGTCGGGGAGACCGCGAGCGCGCGAGCGGGGCGCGTGGCCCGCAGCCGTCTGCGTCGTGAAGTGTTGACGACCTTTGTCGGTAACGGCCCAGCCATTCTGCGTCACGCCCATAGTGGCGCGCTTGCTGCTCTCGTGGTGGACCGGATCGAATCTCTGGACGGTTATTTTACCCGTTGGGCACCCGCCTCCGTGCTGTGGATTGCCGTTCCGTTCTGTCTATTGCTTGTTACTTTGTGTGTGCAGCCTCATGCAGCCCTGATTTTGGGTATTTGCGGGGCTGCGGTGCCCTTCGCGCAGGCTGCGTTCGGGATCGGGGCAGCTGTGGCGTCCCGTAATCAGTTTCTTGCCATGACCCGCCTTCAGGCGCGGTTTCTGGACCGTGTGCGGGGCATTGCCACCATCGTGCTCTCGGGGCGCACGGAAGACGAGGCGATACGTCTTCAGGTAGCCGCGGACGAGTTGCGGCAGCGTACGATGAAAATTCTGCGCGTGGCGTTTCTTTCATCGGCTTCCATCGACTGCGCCATGGTTGTGGCATTGATCCTGATCGCGCTGACGGATGGACGTCACGCTGCGCTCATGGCGCAGGGCGGCGACACGGCTGCGTTCCGTAACCTCGTCACGGACAGTCTTTTTGCGTTGCTCATCGTGCCGGAGTTCTTCGCGCCTCTCCGCTCGCTTGCGCTGGCGTATCAGGATCGCGCGCTCGTGCAGGGCGCTGCGGAAGATGTGCTAGCTCTTCCCGAGGCACCGCAGCCGGCGCAAGGGCAGACCGTCCGCTCGGTGGAAGCGCATGGCATAACCATCGCGTTCGAAAATGTGTCCTTCACATGGGATGAAGCCCGTGGCCCCGCGCTGGATCACGTCTCCTTCGTGGCGCCTGCGGGAGAGACGCTCATCCTTGCTGGGCCTTCCGGCTCGGGCAAGTCCACGATCATGGAACTGCTGCTGGGCTTCGTGAAGCCGGAGTCCGGTCGCATCACCTTCAATGGCGCGGACATGCAGACCATCGTGCCGGACGCACTCTCGCGCATGATTTCGTGGATCGGCCAGAAACCGGTGCTGTTTGCCGGTTCGCTGCGTGAGAACATTCTCTTTGCCCGACCGGACGCAACAGAGGAAGAACTCGCGGCAGCTGTACACGCAGCGGCCGTGGACCGCTTTCTCGACGTGTTGCCCGATGGGCTGGAAACCATGATCGGAGAAGGGGGTTTCGGTCTCTCAGGCGGCCAGGCCCAGCGCATCGCCATCGCGCGCGCCTATCTCCGCAACGCCCCCATTCTGCTGCTGGATGAGCCGACAGCGCATCTCGACCCCACGACAGAAGCCGACGTGTTTGAAAGCCTGATCCGTCTCACACTCCGACGCACCGTGATCCTCGCAAGCCACTCCACCGCCGTGCACATGTTCCATGGGCGTCGTGTGGATCTTTCGCATGGGCATGTCAGCGTCTGTCAGGAGAGCGCATGAGTTCGTCCCTGTCGCGTCGCCCCGATCAGGAAAAGGCGGATCGCGCCGCCCTGATGCGCATCATCAAGGTGTGGAAGCCTCATGCGGGACGTCTGATCGTTGGACTGGTCCTGTCGCTGCTGGCGGTCATTGCCGGACTGGCCCTCATGAGTGGGGCGGGTCTGCGTTTCGCGGGAACCGTGATCGGCGTGACGGTGGTAACGACGCTGGCCCTGCGCGTTTTCGGCGTCAGCCGTATCGTGCTGCGTTATGCCGAGCGGTTGTATGCCCATGACGCGATGTTCCGGGCACTCGCGACACTGCGTGTGTGGTTTTTCCGCTCTCTGGCGAAAGGTGCGGCGGCGGGGCTCGGCTTTCGTCGGGCGGGCGATCTGCTCTCGCGTCTCGTCAATGACGTGGAGACGCTGGACGGGCTTTATCTTCGGCTTCTGCTGCCTCTGGCGGGAGCAATTCTCACATTTCCTGTCCTTGTGGTGGCGTTGTCGCGAGCCAACGCTCTGCTGGCCGTCCTGATCGGTTGTCTCTTCGCCATTTCAGCTCTTTTCGTGCCGCTGGCCGCAGCCCGTCTCAGTCGTCGCGAGGGCGCAGCCTTGGCCCATGCACAGGCTGCTTTGCGTGTGAGTGTGCTCGATCTGGTGAGTGGCATGCGCGAAATTCGCGTTTTCGGTGCCGGGCCGCGCATGCTGGACCGGGTCAGCCTTGCCAATGACCGGCTGCTTGCCCGCCAGAAACATCAGTCGCGCCGGCTCGCACTGGTGGGTGGGGTTTCGCAGCTCTGCACGCAGACAGCCGTTCTTCTGTTGCTGGCCGCTATTGCCGGTATCGGTTTCGATCGCATCGCGCCGGTCACGGGCGTGGGGCTGCTGTTCCTGACGCTCACGGCGTTCGAGGGGGCGGGAAGCCTTGCGCGCGCAGGCATGCTGGCGGGCAACATGGGAGCGGCCGCCCAGCGTGTGGTCGCTGTGGCGGATGAGCATCCGGTGCCGCACCAATCGGTTCCGGCTGCCACCACCATGCCTCAGACCTTCGATGTCCTCTACGATCATGTCGGCTTCCGCTGGCGGGAGGATCGCCCTTGGGTCTACGAGGATTTCTCGCTCGATATTCCCGTAGGCTCGCGTGTGGCGTTGCTTGGTCCTTCGGGAGCGGGCAAATCCACGCTGGCCGCTCTTCTGCTCAAAGCGGTTTACCCCCAGAAGGGGCGTATTCTGCTAGGAGGGGTGGATATTGCGGCACTCCCCGATGAGTGGGTGCGCAGACATGTCGCTTGGCTCTCGCAGGCGACTCATCTGTTCGATGACACCATCCGCAACAATCTTCTTCTCGGTACGCCGGAGGCGAGTGAAGAGGCATTGTGGACGGCTCTGGATGAGGCGGCCATAGGCGATTTCGTCCGCACGCTGCCCGACGGACTCAATACGTGGCTGGGCGAGGGCGGCGTGAAGGTATCAGGCGGTCAGGGACGCCGCATCGCGTTGGCTCGCACGCTGCTTTCAGACGCGCCCATACTGGTTCTCGATGAACCCGCGACGGGGCTCGATGCGCAGACGGAGCAGGATTTCTTCCTCACTCTCAACCGCGTGGCCACAGGTCGTACGGTCATTCTGATCGCGCATCGCCTGACAGGTGTGGAGCATCTTGATCGGGTGTGGCGCATTGCGGGTGGAGTTGCGACTGCCGCCACGGCATGATGCGGTGATGCTGGAAGACGATCCTC
Source organism: Acetobacter estunensis (assembly GCF_019083805.1). Classification (GTDB taxonomy): domain Bacteria; phylum Pseudomonadota; class Alphaproteobacteria; order Acetobacterales; family Acetobacteraceae; genus Acetobacter; species Acetobacter estunensis_A. The sequence continues at coordinate 49,948 of NZ_JAHRDV010000014.1, read as the reverse complement.
CGTTCTCTCCTGAGGACGAGCCACCTCCGTTTGAACCGCCCGATGAGATGTTCCCGTCCGCAGCCGATAGCGAGCGGGATCGTTTCGTGGGACTCAGTCCGACAGAGGTTCTCGTGCGCGTCTTCGGCTTTCCGGCGTTTCGGGGGCTTCAGGAACAGGCAGTCGAGCGCGTCATGGCGGGGGAGGACACGCTTGTTCTCATGCCCACCGGTGGCGGCAAGAGCGTGTGCTATCAGGTTCCGGCCCTGTGTCGTGCCGGAATGGGACTGGTCGTCTCCCCGCTGATCGCGCTGATGGACGATCAGGTGGCGGCGTTGCGCCAGCTTGGCATCAATGCTGCCGCGCTTCATTCCGAACTGGATGGAGATGAGGCCAGTCGTATTCGCAGCGATCTGTTTGCGGGACGGATCGACCTGCTCTATGTCTCGCCTGAACGGCTGCTGTCTCCCGGCACGCTGGATCGTCTCTCCCGTCAGACCATTTCGGTCATCGCCATTGATGAAGCGCACTGCATCTCGGCGTGGGGACATGAGTTCCGTCCGGAATATCGCGCGCTTCAGACCCTGCCGCAGCATTTCCCGGACGTCCCTCGCATAGCGCTCACGGCCACGGCGGATCCGCGCACGCGCGACGATATCCTTACGGCTCTCGCCATGCCGGAAGCTCGTGTGCTTTCGGCCAGTTTTCATCGCCCCAATCTGATGATCTCGGCTCGTCCCAAGGGCGGCGAGATGAAGCAGCTTGTGCAGGTGCTGGATCGGCATCGTGACGATGCCTCCATCGTGTATTGCGGTTCTCGTGCCCGGACGGAACGCATCGCGGCGTCTTTGCGCGAGAAAGGCTATCCCGCCTGCGCCTTTCACGCCGGGCTTGCGCCAATGGAGAAGCGCGCGGCCCTTCATCGCTTCCGTTCGGGCGAACCGATCGTAATGGTGGCGACCATCGCCTTCGGGATGGGGATCGACCGGCCCGATGTGCGGGCTGTGGTGCATCTGGACATGCCAGCCTCACCCGAGGCGTATTATCAGCAGATCGGCCGCGCGGGCCGCGATGGCCTGCCCGCCGATGTTCTGCTGCTCTATGGCGGCGAGGACATGAGCCGCGCGCGGTACTGGTTGGACCAGTCCAACGCGCCGGAGAGTGAAAAACGGGTCATGCGTTCGCGGCTGGAGGCAATGATCGCCTTTACTGAAAGCACGTCATGCCGCACGCGCGCTCTGCTGGCGTGCTTCGGGGAGACGATGCGTGAGCCGTGCGGTCATTGCGACAACTGTCTCCAGCCGGTGCCGACGTTCGACGGCACCGAAGCGGCGCGCAAGGTGCTCTCGGCGGTCTATCGCACAGGTCAGCGCTACGGAATGGTTCATGTCATCTCGGTGTTGCGGGCAAAACTGTCCGACAATATCGCGCGTGCGGGGCATGATCGGTTGTCCGTGTGGGGGATTGGCAAGGATCACAGCGAGAACTTCTGGCGAAGCGTCATGCGTCAGCTCATTGCGCGGGGCGCGCTCATGCCCGGCAACGAGCACGGGGGGCTTCGTCTGAATGGCGATGTAGCGCGTCCGATCCTGCGTAATGAGGAGAAAGTGGAGCTGCGCGAGGACGCGATGGCCGCCGAGAAAGAAACGCGCTCGGGCGGTCAGGGCGATTCGATTGTGGATCAACTGACAGATGAGGCGCGCGAGCGCTTTCTTGCCCTCAAGAAATGGCGGCTGGCGGAGGCGCGGGAGCAGGAAATCCCGCCCTATGTCATTTTCCATGACGCCACTTTGCGCGACATCGCGCTCGAATGTCCCAACACACTCGATCAGTTGGGCGATGTGCGTGGCGTGGGCGGCTCCAAGCTCACACGTTACGGGGATGCAGTTCTGGAAGTGCTGGCCGACATCGGGGCTGCCCGGTGACGGGAGGCGCGGATGTTTCACGCACGCAGATGCGTCATCAGGCGATCATAGCTGCGGTCCGCAAGCAGGGTTATGCGTCGCATGAAGAACTGGCACGGCACTTCGATGTCGCCGTGCAGACCATTCGGCGCGATATTCGCATACTGGACGCGGCGGGGGATGTGGTGCGTCACCATGGCGGTGCCAGCGCACCGTCTTCCGTCGAAAACATTGCCTATTCCCAGAGACAGATTCATACCCGGCGTGAAAAGGAAGCCATCGGCGCCAGCGCGGCGCGGGCGGTGCCGGATGGTGCGTCGCTGTTCATCAACATAGGGACTACGACCGAGGCGTTTGCGCGGGCGTTGAGCGGACACCGAGGGCTTCAGGTCATCACCAACAACCTGCATGTGGCCTCCCTTCTGGCCGGTGGCGCGGATTGCCGTGTGGTGGTGACGGGCGGCACCGTGCGAATGCGGGACGGCGGCATTCTGGGGCCGGACTCGCTGGAAATGCTGGCGCGGTATCGCGCCGATTACGGCGTGATCGGCATCAGCGGCATCGATGGGGACGGCACGCTTCTGGACTACGATCAGGAGGAAATTCGTGCCTCCGAGTTGATCCGCGCCAATTCGCGCAAGGTGTTTCTGCTGGCCGATCACACAAAGTTTGGCAGACGACCATTGGTGCGGGCAGGCAGCATCGTGGGCGTGGATGTGTTTTTCACGGATCGCAGACCGCCTGAGCCGATCTGCGATCTGCTGGCCGAGCATGGGGTGGAACTGGTGATTGCGGACATGAATGTTCGGAAACGAACATAATGTGGTCAGCGTGCCATAATTTTCCGGCAGGTATCTTGGTGTTGCCAAGAGCCATGATGTTCGGATACGAAAACAGACATGACATTCCACGAACGTGAGACGGAACCGATGAACACGGCAGCTTCAGGCGACACTTCCACCGTATATGACCTGCTGATCGTCGGCGGCGGTGTGAACGGCACCGGCATTGCCCGCGATGCGGCGGGGCGCGGCGCGTCCGTGCTGCTGGTGGAGCAGGACGATCTGGCCAGCTACACCTCATCGTCGAGCACCAAGCTGATCCATGGCGGTCTGCGCTATCTTGAATATTACGAGTTCCGCCTTGTGCGGGAGGCATTGATCGAGCGTGACCGCCTGCTGGCGATTGCGCCGCACATCATGTGGCCGCTGCGCTTTGTGCTGCCCCACACGCCCGAGCAGCGTCCGGCATGGATGATCCGGCTGGGCCTGTTTCTCTACGATCATCTCGCGCCGAACATGAAGCTGCCGAAGTCGCGCGGGATCGACCTGCGCACGCATTCGGCGGGCAAGCCGCTGCAGGACCGCTACGACAAGGGGTTCGTCTATTCCGATGGCTGGGTGCAGGACAGCCGCCTTGTGGTGCTCAATGCCATGGACGCCTCTCAGCGTGGGGCGGAGATCCGCACGCGCACCCGCCTCACGGCTGCCCGCCGTGTGAACGGTGTGTGGGAGGCCCAGATCGAGGATATGGTGAGCGGCGGGACCAGCACCGTGCGGGCCAAGGGCGTTGTGAACGCCGCCGGTCCGTGGGTGGCAAAGCTGCTGGCCAATCAGCTCGATCTGCCGAACTCCAAGTCCGTCCGTCTGGTGAAGGGCAGCCATATCGTGGTGCCGCAGATCTTTGACGGCCCGCAGTGCTACATTTTCCAGAACCCGGACAAGCGCATCGTCTTTGCCATTCCCTATGAGCAGAAGTTCACGCTCATCGGCACTACAGATGTGACATGGAAGGAAGAGCCGGGTCTGGTCGAGATTTCGCCCGAAGAGGTGAAATATCTCTGTGAGAGCGTAAACCGTTATTTCAACAAGGAAGTGAAGCCGTCCGATGCCGTGTGGAGCTACGCTGGCCTGCGTCCGCTCTATGACGATGCTGCCGCCAACGCCTCTGCCGTGACACGCGATTACGTGCTGGATCTGGACAATACGGACGGCGCTCCGCTTCTGTCGATCTTCGGTGGCAAGATCACGACATTCCGCAAGCTGGCCGAGCACGCGCTTGAGAAGCTTGCGCCTGTGTTGCCGGCCGTGGCGGGTCATTCCTGGACGGCGGATGCCGCTCTTCCAGGTGGCGATCTGGGGTCGGGAGGCTTTGAGGCGGCGCTGAACCGTTTCCGCGCGACCGCGCCTTTCCTGCCGCTTCAGCTTGCGTGGCGTCTGATGCGGATGTACGGCACCCGGGCTTACGATATTGTGGGTAATGCAAAGGAGCTTGCCGATCTAGGAGAAGATCTGGGTGCGGGCATGACCACCGCCGAGGTGGACTACCTCATCGAGAACGAATGGGCGCGCGCGCCGGAAGACGTACTGTGGCGTCGCTCAAAAATCGGTCTGCATATGACACAAGCGGAGCGTGATCGCCTCGCGGAGTATGTGCATAAGAAAGTCGGCTGACCGACCGACATAACCAACGGGTAAGAGCAAGAAAAACAATGACAGCCCGAAACCGGTTTATTGGCGAATTGATCGCCGAGTGCATTGCGGTCTTCATCATCGTCCTGCTGGGCGATTCCGTGGCCGCGATGTACGCACTCTATGACCCAAGCCCCTACAAGAACGCCTATTGGGGCGTGTGCATCGTCTGGGGGCTTGGTGTCACACTCGCCATTCACATCACGGGAGCCGTCTCCGGCACACATGCCAATCCGGCGGTGACGCTGGCTCTGGCCATCTATCGCGGCTTTTCGTGGAAGAAAGTGGCTCCCTACATGGCAGCACAGATCGCAGGTGGCGTTATTGGCGCATCCGCGGTCTATGCGCTGTTCCAGCCGGTGATCCTGCACTATGCGGCAGCGCATGGCATGGATTTCTGGAACGATGGTGCGGCAGCGGGCGTTTTCTTCACTCATCCCGGTGAATATGTGACGCCTCTGCACTCGCTGCTCGTGCAGACCATCCTGACGGGTCTGCTGGTGTTCGGCATCTTTGCCATTACGTGCGAGTACAACACGATGGCCCCGCAGGCGAACGGTGGCGCGTTGATTATTGGTCTGCTGGTCGCAGCCATCGGCGCGTCCGCGGGTTATCTCGATGCGTGGGCCATCAATCCGGCGCGCGATTTCGGTCCGCGTCTGTTCTGTTTTCTGACCGGGTGGGGACCGTCTGCGATCCCGTCTCCGGGCAATTACTGGTGGGTGCCCATCGTCGGGCCGCTTGCGGGCGGCGTGATCGGCGCGGGGCTTTACCAGTATCTCCTGCGGCCCTTCATGCCGCGTGCCGCCGTGGCGGACATTCCCGTCACACATCCTTCATCCGTCTGACCGCCAGGAGCGCGCCGTCATGATCAAACAGGATCGTATCCTGGCCATCGACCAGGGCACCACGTCCACTCGCAGCATCGTCTTCGATGTCAATGGACGCGAGCTTTCCGTCGCCCGTCAGGAGTTCCCTCAGTATTACCCCAATCAGGGCTGGGTCGAGCACGATCCTGAGGATATCTGGCGTGACGCGCTTAGCACGGCGCAGGAAGCTGTGGAGCGGTCGGGTGGTGTGGACCGGATCGCGGCCATCGGCATCACCAACCAGCGTGAGACCATCGTGGTGTGGGATCGCGCCACGGGCAAGCCGATCCACAGCGCCATTGTCTGGCAGGATCGCCGCACGGCCAAACTGTGCGCGGAACTAAAAGAGCAGGGGCATGAAAAGTTGGTGACAGAGCGCACCGGCCTTCTGCTCGACCCGTATTTCTCGGCCACCAAATTGGCGTGGATTCTCGACAATGTGGAGGGTGCGCGGGTCCGTGCGGAGAAAGGGGAACTGGCGTTCGGCACGATCGACAGCTTTTTGCTGTGGCGTCTGACGGGCGGTGCGGTTCATGCAACGGATGTGACCAACGCCTGCCGCACGCTGCTGTTCGATATTCATCGTCAACAATGGGATGACGATCTGCTCAAGCTGTTCCGCGTTCCGGCAGCACTTTTGCCGGAAGTGAAGGACAGCAGCGGTGTGTTCGGTGAGTCCACGCCAGATCTGTTCGGTCGTCCGGTTCCGATCGCAGGTATTGCTGGAGACCAGCAGGCGGCCGTTGTGGGCCAGACCTGTTTCAAGCCGGGCACGGCGAAGGCGACCTATGGCACAGGGTGCTTCGTGCTGCTTAATACGGGCGAGAAGCCGGTCGTGTCCCGTAACCGGATGCTGACCACGATTGCGTATCGTGTGAAGGGCAAGACGGCCTACGCGCTGGAAGGTTCGATTTTTGTGGCGGGTGCGGCCATCAAATGGCTGCGCGATGGGCTGCACCTCATCACTCATGCGTCCCAGACGGACGATATGGCGACGCGTATTCCCAACAGTCACGGTGTCTATATGGTACCGGGTTTCGTGGGGCTGGGCGCTCCGCATTGGGAGCCGGATGTGCGCGGCTTGATCTGCGGTCTGACACTGGATGCGACCGAAGCGCATATTGCGCGTGCCGCACTGGAATCGGTGGCGTATCAGACGATGGATCTTGTGGCCGCCATGACGCAGGACGGCGGCGGTACGACCAGCACGTTGCGCGTGGATGGCGGCATGTCGGCCAATGACTGGTTCTGCCAGTTCCTTGCCGACATGCTTCAGGCGCGCGTGGAGCGGCCTCGTCAGATCGAGACGACTGCGCTCGGAGCCTCTTTCCTTGCCGGTGTGGGCGTGGGGCTGTGGAACAGTCTCGATGATGTCGCGGCAGACTGGGAACTGGGTGCTCTGTTCGAGCCGAAGATGGATCTGACGGAGCGCCGGACGATGATCGATGGCTGGCATCTGGCTGTGCGCCGGGCGCTTGTGAAGGCATAAATCGTTCGAAGAGACTGGAAAACCCCGACATGTCGCTGGATATGTCGGGTTTTTTTATGTTCTACGTTCGGTCGTTATTGAGTGCCGCGAGATGAAGCCGCTTTTTTCCGAAATCCAGAAGAACCGATTTTTGTGAAATTGTATGACTGGCGATGGAGAGTTCAAACTCTCATGCTGGTATGTCGTTCAGGATTGATGAACGCAGATCTGCTCCATGCAGGTCTTGGTTCTCTCAAAAGGAGAGAGCAAGGTGAGATGTCTAAAAACCGTTGGTATCGTCGGTGTTTTGCTGGTTTTGACGGCCTGTCACCATCACAGGCATCCGCATGAGGGGCCACAAGACTATAATTACCGTCATAGTCATTGGTATGACAGTTCGCATGACATGGGTCGTCCCCCGCCAGATCGAGGATCGATCCCTTATCTTCCCTGAAATATAAAAGATTTTTCAGGGAGGTTGGTAATGTCTTTCCAGACCTGATGTGAACGGTGGCAAGAGGTCGCCTGAAGCAAAGAGGGCTTTCTTTCAGGTCGATGACGGGCTTTTTTTGCTTGTAGGGCTTTTCCCAGTGGTGGAGGCGACGAAATGCTGCCAGTCCTGCCGGGTCTGTTGGGCATATGCCACAGAGAAATCGGCGATGGCATCTGCAAAAGCGTTGCCCTTGCCGGCATAGGCCGAGATGGTGACGGGATCACCGGAGCGGGCATGGGCCCGGGCAAGAACCCGGCCACACAGGCGCGCATAATCTTCCAGCCCGTCCTGAGCGAAATCGGCGCCAATGGCGGCCAGTCGTGTGTCCTTGACCCGGCGGACGTAGAATTGTCGTTCCTCATCGTTGGGAACGGGAGAGGAGGAAGCTGTCGGTGTGATGATGGCGGGGTTGTGGGGCGCGTCGTCAGGACTGTCCGTCCAGCCAAGAAAGGAGTCCGATACCGCCTGCATGATGCGCTGGCCGGTGACGACACGTTTGCCCTGATTGTGGAAAGGCGATTTTTCGCTGACATATGGTGTGAGAACGGAGGCCTGTGCTTCCTTGATCTGGAGCAGAAGCGGTTCATTGTCCGCTGTGGTGAAGAGACCGATGGCGCAGAACGTGCCCACGCTGCCGATCCCCACCACTTTGAAAATGACATCGCGCAGCGTGTAACAGTTCAGCAGCGCCAGACGCTCCTGCGGCTGCGTGGCGATATACCGGGCGAAGGCGGCGCGGATGGCCGTGTCCTGTTCCGGCAGGCGCATCGTCAAAGGAGGGCACTCCCGCAGAGATGGTGCGTTGCTATCATCCGAGATCAGGCCAAAGGCGTTTCGGGTGCTGTCGAGACGTTGCTTGAGTAGGGTTTCCACCCGGTGCCGCGTCTTGGGATTTTCAAAATGCTCTATCGCGCTTTGAAGATCGACGCGGTTGACCCATACCTGAAGCGGACTCAGTCGGGAAAGACGCGCCATTTCCGTGCAGTAGGTTTGCGCCATGATGTTCGCAAGCGACTGCGCGACCCGGTCGGCAAGACCCGTTTCGGCACCTGCGAGAATGAGCGAGGTGCCGAGGCGCTTGATGTCCCACTCAAAAGGCGCGCGAAGCGTTTCATCGAAGTCGTTGATGTCGAAAACCGGAATACCTTCGGGTGAGGCATAACTGCCGAAATTGGCAAGATGGCAATCACCGCAGCCCTGAACGGTCAGTCCGCTTGTCGGTGTGTGAGCAAGGTCGGCGGCCATGACAATGGCGGCGCCCCGGAGAAAAGCGAAAGGGGAGGCCCGCATACGTTCGTAACGAACGGGGATAAGGCTCGGGATCCGAAGTCGGCTCTGCTGATTGAGAAGTGTCAGTGGATCCGCACGGTCCTTGGTGGGTGACCACCCCGCGTGGGACGAGCGAGGCACGGAGCGCCGAAGGGCTTGCCCTCTCTCTCTGCGGGCCGCTCGTGGAAGAAGAACTGCAGGAGAGGCGGGAGTGGGGGACGTTGTCATGAGGGAATTATGCAGAAATCGAGGTGTTTGTCAGTTCCTGCAGGTTTGTCCCGACGTTTCCCGTTAGCTTGCTCAGCAAAGCCGAGCACACCATCCATTTTCCCATTACTCTCACTTGACCATAACTCGCATGACGCGGAAGGCTGCTCGCGCTCACTCTGGCGATCTGATCGCAGACGATGGAGTGATGAAAATGCCTGTAAATTTCATTGGTTATATCGGTTTCAATAATACCTCCGAAATTCACGCTGGCACACGCAGCCGCGCGCTGGACCCGCAATACGTGCGCGATGCGCTGGATGCGCAGGAAAAGGGTGGTTTTGACCGTGTGCTGATCCCGTTTGGTTCGAATTCCCCCGAGAGCCAGATTGTCGCGGCTTATGGCGCGGCCCTGACCACGCGGCTCGGGTTTCTTGTGGCGCACCGGCCGGGCTTCACCCAGCCCACATTGGCGGCGCGTCAACTCGCCACACTGGATCAGCTTTCGGGTGGACGAGTGGCCGTACATATCATCACTGGCGGCGCAGATTCCGAAATGGCGCGGGACGGAGATGTCGGCACGACCAAAGCGGAGCGTTACGCTCGTAGTGATGAGTATCTCGACATTCTGAGGCAGGAATGGACGGCTCGCACACCGTTCGATCATGACGGAAAATTTTATCACATCCGTCAGGCATTCAGTTCTCTGCATCCGCAGAACCTGCCGGTCTTTTTCGGAGGCACATCCCCGGAAGCCATCGAGGTCGCGGGCCGTCACGCAGATGTTTACGCGACATGGGGTGAGTCGCTGGAGGCTACACGCGACGTCGTAACGCGAGTCCGGACGGCGGCGACCAGACACGGTCGCAGGGTTGGTTTTTCCCTCTCATTACGTCCCGTTATTGCGGAAACCGAAGAAGCTGCGTGGAAACGGGCGTCCGAGATCGAGGAGCAGGTTCGTGCCAACCGAGAGGCGGAAGGGCTGCCCACTACCGGGCACCGGCCGCCCAACGATGGCTCTCTCCGTCTTCTGGAAACGGCGAAGCGGAACCGACAGGACACGCGTCTGTGGACAGGCGTGGCCACGTTGACAGGGGCAGCCGGCAATTCCACCGGCCTTGTTGGCACTCCTGAACAGGTGGCAGAGAGTCTGCTGGAGTACTATAGCCTCGGTATCGACAATTTCCTGATCCGTGGTTTTGAACCGCTGGAGGACGCCCGGCGTTACGGTGAGCAGCTTATCCCGCTGGTGCGCGAGCGTGTGGCGGCACTGGATGCGCAGCCTGAGCGTCAGGCTGGATGAAAGTAGGAAGAGGAACGCTCATGACATCGCCGGACGTCGCTCACGCATGGCATCTCAGATATGGGGCCGAGACGTCCGTGCCTGTCGAGACTCTCGATCCGGTCACGCGTGGCCTACTGGCGCATCGGTCCGTCCGCTCGTTTTCGGACCGACCGCTGCCGGTCGGCACGATTGAAACGGCCATTGCCGCAGCTCAGTCAGCGTCTTCTTCTTCCAATCTTCAGATATGGAGCGTCATTGCCGTCGAGGACAGCGCCCGCAAGGAGCGTCTGTCGCGATTGGCTGGCGATCAGGCGCACATTCGGCAAGCGCCGCTCCTGCTGGTCTGGGTGGTCGATCTGGGTCGGTTACGGCGTATTGCCGAGCGGGAGGGTGCACCGTCGGAGGGGCTGGATTATCTTGATACGTTGCTCGTGGGCGTCAGCGATGCGGGCATAGCCGCCCAGAATGCCGTCGTGTCGCTGGAGGCCTCTGGGCTGGGCATCGTCTATCTCGGGGCGCTCCGCAACAATACTCCTGAAGTGGCGAGAGAACTTGGCTTGCCTCCATTGACGACCGTGGCGTTCGGTCTGGCTGTCGGTTACCCCGATCCGGCCGTGACGACGCACGTCAAGCCAAGATTGCCGCAATCGGTGGTGCTGCATCGTGAGCGCTACACCACGACGGACGAGGAAGCTGGCGTGCGGCATTACGATGAATTGTATGCGGACTTTCAGAAGCGACAGGGATTGCCAGAGCGGAGTTGGACATCCACCGTCGCGCAGCGGATCGGTAAGCCGTCCGCTTTGCATGGACGCGAGCATCAGCGCGCCGTTCTTGAAGAGGCAGGGTTTAAATTGAAATAGGAACCCGCTGCTTGCCGCTGCGGGATGAAGAGCGCCTGCCATAGGCCTTCAGTCGTGCTAGACTTATGGAATGTCGTACGCCGATTTCGTCCATCTCCGCGTTCATTCCGCCTATTCCCTCAGTCAGGGCGCCATCCGAATCCCGGAGTTGGTGGGACTTGCCCGCGGGATGGATATGCCCGCCGTGGCGATCACGGATACAGGCAACCTGTTCGGCGGACTGGAGTTTTCGCAGTACTGCTCGGGGAAGGGCGTGCAGCCCATCATCGGGTGTCAGATCGGACTACCACCCCGTGATGACCGGCCCTCTGCTACTTCTGAGCCGATTGTCCTGCTGGCGCGCGATGAGCAGGGATTGGCCAATCTCCAGTTTCTGTCTTCGGCGGGATTTCTGGAAGGCGATACGAGCGATCCCTCCATCAATCTCGATCTTCTGTGTGAGCGTAGTCAGGGATTGTTCCTGCTGACAGGGGGCACGCGCGGACCGCTTTATCAGATGCTGGCGGAAGGTCAGCAGGATATGGCGCAGGCATGGCTGGCGCGTCTGCACGAAGCTTTCGGCGATAATCTTGTGGTGGAACTCAACCGTTTCGGCGTGCCGATTGAAGAGGCAGTCGAACCGGGAGTGCTGGCGCTCGCAGATCGGATGCGTCTGCCAATTGTCGCGACCAATGAATGTTTCTTTCCGCGTCCCGAGATGCATGAGGCGCATGATGCGCTGATCTGCATCGCGCAGGGGCGGACCATGGCGGAAAAAGACCGCTGGCGCGTTTCGTCGGAGTGCTGGTTCAAGCCGGCCGCCGATATGCGTGCCCTGTTCGCGGACTTACCGGATGCCTGTGACAACACGTTGGCCATTGCGCAAAGCTGCGCGATCAAAGTGGAGACACGCAAGCCGTTGCTGCCAATGTGCCCAAAGGTGCGTGAGGGGCAGACGGAGGATGAAACCGTTCGAGGTATGGCCCGGGAGGGGCTGGTCAAGCGTCTGGACGCGATCAACGCGGATGAAAAGACGCGCGAAACCTATTCGGAGCGGCTGGAATTCGAACTCGACATCATCTCCAGCATGGGGTTCCCGGGCTACTTCCTAATCGTTGCGGACTTCATCCAGTGGGCAAAGGCGCATGACATCCCGGTAGGGCCGGGGCGTGGTTCGGGTGCCGGTTCGCTCGTGGCCTATGCGCTGACCATTACGGACATCGATCCTATCCCCTTCAATCTGCTGTTCGAGCGCTTCCTGAATCCGGAACGTGTCTCGATGCCGGATTTCGATATCGATTTCTGTCAGGATCGACGTGACGAGGTGATTGCCTATGTCCGACGCGAATATGGCGCGGATCGGGTGGCGCAGATCATCACGTTCGGAAAATTGCAGGCACGCGCAGCGGTGCGCGATGTGGGACGTGTACTGGGCTTGCCCTACGGCATGGTCAACCGCGTGGCGGAACTGATCCCCAACAATCCAGCCAAACCCGTCACGCTCAAGGATGCCATTGCGGGCGAGCCGAAACTGCAGGAAATGCGCGACAATGATGAGGCGTTGCGGCGTCTCATGGAAATCGGGCAGCAGCTTGAGGGGCTGTATCGCCACGCCTCCACGCACGCTGCCGGTGTGGTGATCGGTGATCGGCAACTTGTCGATCTTGTCCCGCTTTATCGCGATCCGAAGAGCGACATGCTGGTGACGCAGTTCAACATGAAATATGTTGAACAGGCGGGGCTTGTGAAGTTCGACTTCCTTGGCCTGACGACGCTCACCATCCTGCAGCGCGGTGTCCGGTTCCTGAAAGATCTTGGCGTAGAAGTCGATCTTTCAAAAATACCACTTGATGACAAGCTGACCTATGAAATGCTGGGACGCGGTGACACGGCGGGTGTGTTCCAGTTCGAAGGCGCGGGCATGCGTGACGTGCTCAAGCAGATGCGGCCATCCCGGCTGGAAGATCTGATCGCTGCCGTGGCGCTGTATCGACCGGGGCCTATGGCGAACATTCCCGATTATTGCCGGCGTAAGCATGGAGAAGCTTGGGAGCCGCCGCACGAAGAAATCCGTGACATTCTTGAAGAGACCTATGGCATCATGGTCTATCAGGAACAGGTCATGCAGATCGCCCAGAAGATGGCGGGCTACAGCCTGGGTGGCGCCGATCTGTTGCGGCGCGCGATGGGTAAGAAAATTCGTGCTGAGATGGATAAGCAGCGCGAAATCTTCACCGAAGGTGCTACAGGGCGCGGTATTCCGAAAGAGAAGGCGGGCGAGGTCTTTGACCTCATGGCAAAGTTCGCTGACTATGGCTTCAATAAATCCCATGCGGCGGCCTACGCACTGGTGTCGTATCAAACGGCGTGGATGAAGGCGAATTATCCCGTCGCGTTTCTGGCGGGCTGCATGTCGCTGGCACGCGAACGAACGGAAAAGCTGGCGGCCCTGCGGCAGGAAGCGGAACGACTTGGTATTCGCGTGCTGCCGCCTGACATCAATCGTTCGGACGCGGATTTCACGGTTGAGAAGCAGGAAGATGGTTCCTACGGTATTCGTTATGCACTGGCGGCAGTGAAGAAAGTCGGCTTTGCCGCCATGCAGGTGTTGGCAGCGGCACGGGGAGGAAAACCCTTCCGCGATTTGGCGGATTTCGCAGCGCGGATCGATCCGAAGAACCTCAACAAGATGCAGCTTGAAAATCTGGCGCGCGCCGGCGCGTTCGATTCACTCGATCCCAATCGTGCGCGCGTGTTCGGGGCTATCGAGACGATCCTGCGAAGTGCACATGCGCGCGCGCAAGAAGCGGCAAGCGGGCAGGCGGGGCTGTTCGGTGGCCCGACGGAGCCTGAGCCGCTGCGACTGCCAAACTGCCCGCCGTGGCCCGAGTTTGAAAAACTGTCATATGAAGCCGAGGCCATCGGCTTTCATATGACCGCGCATCCGCTGGATTCCTATAAGGCAGCGATGCGAAGGATGGGTGTCGTATCGATGTCGCGCCTGTTGACGGCGGCGGAAGGGGGCGTGACGCGCGTGAAGATCGCGGGTTGCGTGGTGGATCGCAAGGAGCGTCCGACGCGCACGGGCAGCAAGATGGCATGGGTCAATCTCTCGGATGCCAGCGGCAGTTGTGAGGTGACACTGTTCTCCGAGGTTCTGGGGCGTGTGCGTGAACTGCTTGTGGCGGGGCGGGCTGTTCTGGTGACAGCCGATCTCAAGCTGGATGGGGAAGCGCTCCGGATCACGGCCAGCGACCTGGTGGACCTGGAAGAAGAAGCCTCACGCGCGGGTGGGGAGATGCGGGTCTGGCTGGACAGCGCGGAGGCGATTGCCGGTATCAAGGCGATTCTGACGCGTCAGGAAGGAGGGCGTGGTTCGGTCGTTCTTCTGCCCGGCATAGCTGAGACACAGGAGGTGGAAGTGAGGCTGCCGGGGAGATACCGGATCAGTCCGGTCGTGGGACAGGCGCTCAAGACGATTGCAGGTGTGACGCGAATAGATTCCATTTGATTCAACTTATGATTGTATGAAGTTAAGATTTATGGCATGCCGGACAGTAGCCTCATAAGGTTGGGAGAGGGCAGATGCAGATCGCGGCTGCTGGTATGGAAACGACGCGGACGTCAGAGCGCATGACGGCCCAAGACAGTTCATCATCGAATGGAAGTGCCAACGTGGCTGTTTCCGCTTCGACGCCAACGGCGGCCAGTGATCTTCCGCCCGTCAATCCGGCGTCGCATATCGATCCCGGTCTGGGCATCGTTGTGGTGGAAACCTACAACACGGCGGGTGAGGTAATCGAGCAATACCCGACGGCGCATATGATGCAGCAGTATTCGTTGTTCGGTTTCAAAGCGAGCTGACGGAAGCATCGCCTTTTCGTCTTCTTGAGATGGATCAAGAAAACAGTCGGGGCAGGTCGCGCAGCCATGCAGAGCGCGGGACTTGCAATCGGTAGGCCACCGGTCGATCTTCCTCTGTCAACAATGATGGACTGATCGGCACCGGGGCTGGACGCGAGGAATGTGATCCGCTGTTCCTGCCCGTGTAAGGTCACGTTGCAATGATCTGGAAACGGGAGATGCGGAAATGGTGATGCAGATGGACGTGGGGCGGCAAGCCTCTGCTCCGACGGAAAAGCCGGTTCGTCGCGATGAGTCTGCGGTTACGCGCGAACTCCACACCTCGACGGAGCCGGATCTGCGCCGCGTCGATCTCGATCCGAATTTCTGGTACCCGGTCGCCTGGTCGAACAAGGTCAAGGCGGGCAAACCGTTCGGAACACGCTACGGGGCAGATCCGATCGTTATCGTCCGTCCCGATAACGGTGCGCCGATCTATGCTCTGGAAGACCGTTGCGCACATCGGCAGGTGCCGCTGAGCAAGGGCAAGGTCGAGGGTGATGTGGTGAAATGCTGCTACCACGGCTGGTCGTTTGACCGGAAAGGGTGCTGCGTGACGGTGCCTTATCTCAATAAGCCCGGTGTGGGACGCGGCGTGAAGACCTATCCCTGCAAGGAAAGTGGCGGGCTGGTCTTCATTTTCCCCGGTGACCCGGCTCTGGCCGAGAAAGTGCCTGTGCCCGTTCCGTGTCAGGTGAACAACACCGAGGAGTTCAAGACGCGGCGTTTCGATCCGCACGTGAAATGCCACTACAGCTTCATGCACGAAAACCTGATGGACATGAATCATCAGTTCCTGCACCGTAAGCAGATGGGGCAAATCACTGCCCGCTTCCTTGGTCAGGACAAAGGTGAGAACTTCGTGGAGGCTAGCTACAGCTTTGCCCGCAAGGGCGGAGAGCAGCCTCTGGCGGAGCGTCTGCTGTTCGGACGTCACGACAAGACTATTGATGTGAAGGATCAGCCGATCGATGAGGTCGTGACGATCCGCACGACCTATCCGTACCAGACGCTCCAGATCCGCGACAAGGACGGTGACCTGATGATGGATCTCTGGGTGGCTTATGTGCCACTTGGGGAGCATCAGGAAGAAACGCAGGCTTATGGTCTTCTCTCCGTGCGGCGGCCGAAGATGAAGTTCCTCCTTGATCTGGCATGGCCCGTGTTGGGAATCTTCACGAACCGTATCTTCATGGAAGACAAGGAAATCGTGGAGATGGAGCAGGAGGCGTGGCGCGAGCTTGGAGGAGACCACAATGTGGAGGTCTTCCCCGTGGTCCGCAATCTTCGGGAGCTTCTGCGCCGTTCGGGTGTGCCCGAGCAAGTTTAAGCGCTCCATTCTGGGCGGCAGGCCGCCGCCCGGTAACTGTCACCATATCTTCGCGGGCGTATTTCTTGCCTTTTGTGGGTAAAGGCGGCATATACGCCCCGTTCGCGTCAGGTGGCGCGGAACTTCACACGCAGCGTCCGTCCTGGTGTCCGGCATGACCGGATCTGGTGCGCTGCGGAGGAACAACCGGAACACAAGGATTTTGCATCATGGCGATGCCTGATTTCACCCTGCGCCAGCTTCTCGAAGCCGGTGTCCACTTCGGCCATCACACCCGTCGTTGGAACCCGCGCATGGCGCCGTATCTGTTCGGCGTGCGCAACCAGGTTCACATCATCGATCTGCAGCAGACGGTCGTTCTGCTTGACCGCGCCCTGAAGGTCATCCGTGACACGGTGGCAAGCGGCGGTCGCGTCCTGTTCGTGGGCACGAAGCGCGCGGCATCCGATCTGGTGGCTGAATCCGCGCAGCGTTGCGGTCAGTATTATGTCAACCATCGCTGGCTCGGCGGCATGCTGACGAACTGGAAGACCATCACCGGTTCGATCAAGCGTCTGCGTCGCATCGAGGACATCCTTGCTGGTGAGACGCAGGGTCTGACGAAGAAGGAAATCCTCGACATTACCCGCGACAAGGACAAGCTTGAGCGTTCGCTGGGTGGCATCAAGGAGATGGGCGGTCTGCCCGACATCCTGTTCGTCATCGACACGACGAAAGAGAAGCTCGCAATCGAGGAAGCCAACAAGCTGGGTATTCCGGTTGTGGCCGTGCTCGACAGCAACTCGAACCCTGAGGGCGTGACCTATCCGATCCCGGGCAACGATGACGCCATCCGCGCGATCGAGCTGTATTGCAACCTTGTCTCCGGTGCTGTGCTTGACGGTATCTCGGCTGAGCTGGGCGCTTCCGGTCAGGACATCGGTGCGGCGGAAGAGCTTCCCGTCACCGAACTGATGGAAGAAAAGGCGGTTGCCGAGCAGGCTGTCGCTCCGGCTGAGGCTGGCTGAAGACATACGGGACGTTTCTCCTCTCCTGTCTTCTCATGGACGGGATGAGGCGACCCCGCAGAATTGATGCAGGCACGTTGCCCATAGTGGTGACGTGCTTGCTGCTATTGTGGAGATAAGATCATGGCGGAAATCACTGCTGCACTCGTCAAGGAACTGCGTGAGCAGACCGGCGCGGGCATGATGGACTGCAAGAAGGCCCTCAACGAGGCCGCTGGTGACATTGAGGCGGCCGTTGACTGGCTGCGCAAGAAAGGCCTTTCGGCTGCGGCCAAGAAGTCCGGTCGTGTGACGGCGGAAGGTCTGGTTGGCGTTGTTTCCGAAGGCAAGCGTGCGGCGATGGTCGAGGTGAATGCCGAGACCGACTTCGTGGCTCGCAACGAAGCATTCCAGAACTTTGTGGAAGAGGTGGCGAAAGCCGCTCTGAAAGCTGGCGACGATCTGGAGAAGCTGAAGGCTGCTGTCGTGACGTCTGGTCGTACGGTGGCCGACGAACTGACGCACCTGATCGCCACCATCGGCGAGAACATGTCGATCCGTCGGGCGCGCGTTCTGGAAGTGCCGTCAGGTGTGGTTGCGACGTACATCCACGGCGCGCTGAAGCCCGGTCTGGGTAAGATCGGCGTTCTGGCCGCTATCGAAGCCCCTTCCGAGAGCGATGCGATCGAAGCTCTTGGACGTCAGGTTGGCATGCATGTCGCCGCGACCCGTCCGAGTGCTCTGGACATCAGCAGCGTCGATCCGGAGTCGATCGAGCGCGAGCGTTCGGTGCTGCGTGAGCAGGCTCTGGCCTCGGGCAAGCCGGAAGCCATTGTTGAGAAGATGATCGATGGTCGTATCCGCAAGTTCTATGAGGAAGTCGTTCTTCTGGAGCAGGTGTGGGTCCATGACGGCGAGAGCCGCGTGAAAGCCGTTCTCGACAAGGCTGGCGTGAAGCTTGTTGCGTTCGATCGCTTCCAGCTCGGTGAGGGCATCGAGAAGGAAGAGAACGATTTCGCGGCTGAAGTTGCCAAGGTTGCTGGCAGCTAAGGTCAGGCGTCGTTGACGATGCGCGAGGGCGGGGCATCCCTGAACTGGGAGGCACCCGCCCTTGTTCTTTCCAGCACTCTTTTTTCCGAAACGGATGCTCTTGTGCATCTGTTCGCACCGGCGCAGGGCGTCGTGCATGGATTGGTAAAGGGCGGTGGCAGCCGCCGCAGCGCAGGCATCTGGCAGATGGGCAACCTTGTGCAGGTGACGTGCCGGATGCGCTCGGAAGGTCAACTCGGTCTGGTCTCTGGCGAACTCGCAGCGGCGAATGCCGCCCGTGCAATGAATTTTCGGGCAAGCCTCGCCTGTCTTGCATCCGTTTGTGCGGTTACGGATGCGGCTCTTCCCGAAGCCGAACCCTATCCGGGTCTTTGTCAGGACACGGCAGGTTTTCTGTCCATGCTGGGAACGGAAGGTGAGGCAGGGCAGGGTGCTGAGATCGCCACCCTTGTGGGCTGGGAAGTCATTCTCCTGCGTGATCTGGGGTTTGCGCTCGATCTTTCCTGCTGTGCTGTGACGGGCGAAACGGAGGATCTGGTGTATGTATCTCCCCGTACTGGTCGCGCGGTCTCACGTGCCGGCGCGGGGAAATGGGCATCCCGTCTTCTGCCGCTGCCTCATTTCCTGTTGGACCCTTCGGTCAATGGAACGCCGCAGGACTGGGACGACGGTCTGCGACTGACAGGCCATTTCCTGATGCGGGATGTTTTCGGCCCTGTTCACTGCCCCTTGCCATCCGCGCGTGTTCGGCTTGCCGATATGGTGCGGGCTTTGATCCCGACGGTCGCTTCAGGCGAGGAAAGCTGAAACACTTCCCAACGTGTCGAAGCACGCGGAGACATGTGTCCGATGCGGCACGAAAGTTGCGCCGGAAAGAGAGCCGGTCGTCACAATCGTACCGGCTGTGATCGGCAGCCCGCGCTCGGCGGCATGTCGCGCCAGCCAAACAAGAAGTCGCAGGGGATCTCCCGCAGCGTTGCCACCGATACGCTCGGCCGTCTGACGATGATCGATGCGCAGCACAAAGTGCTCTGAGGTGGGATCGAATGTTTTCCAGTGAGAAAAAGCTGCTCCAATGACCAGCGCGCCATGGCTTTGCTGATCGGCCATATGCGCGAGAGAGGGTTGCGAGGCCGGGCGCTCATACCGCGTGTCCACAATCTCGATGACGGGATGCACGCTGCCGATAGCATTGAGCACAGTCTCGCGCGTGATGGTGTCTCCCACATCATGGGCAAAGCGCCACGCTATTTCCGCTTCCACACCGCGATGGCGCAGGAAGTCGGCGGGAATGACGACACCATCGGGGAAAAGAGTGTCCTCGTGGAGCGGGGCGGCGGAAGGCTCGGCCTCCGGGCTGCTGGCTCCCACTTTCCATCCGTGCACGGGACCGAGTGCGGCCGCCACGCTGTTTTGGACCGCATACGCCTCTGTTACCGTTGTTGGCACGAGATCTGCGGGAACCTGTGTCAGAGGAGCCGACACACCCTTGCGGACGGAAAGCAGATGGGCGGCAAGAGAAGCCGTTGCGGACGTCATGGAAAGAGTCCTTTGTCCTTCAATGAAAAGAATGTGTCCGCGTCATGAACGACCGCCGGAGTGTTTGTCTTTTCGAACCTGACGCGAAAGAGAGTGTCAAGCACGGGGACAGAATTGCAAAGAGACAGCTTTTGATTTGATGGCGGCCTCCACTGAGCAGGCGCGTGTTCTTTCCTACCAAGCCATCAGGTCAGCCCGATAAGGTGCAGCAACATCAGACTTATGGCTGCGAGCGTGAGCAGTGAGAGAATTACGGCTCCTGTAACGGGTCCACCCGCTTTCATGACGGTGCGTATATCCACGCCCAGACCCAGTGCCGCCATCGATACTACCGTCAGGAATGTCGCCAGATTGCTTGCTGCTCCTGCCATCGTTTCGGGAATGAACCCGAGGGAGCGGCAGGCCGCCAACCCAAGAAATCCGACGATAAACCACGGCACGAGATGCGACAGTCGAGGTTGCTGGCCCTTAGGCGTGGTGATCACGTCCTCCGCTGCAGTGAGACGTGGGGCTGCAAGAGAGAGCGCGACGCAGACCGGGCCAAGCATCAGCACCCGTACCAGTTTCACCAGTATACCTGTCTGGACAGCCGTTGCGCCGAAAGGGGCTGCGGCCGCGAAGACTTGAGGAACGGCATAGACCGTGAGACCGGCAAATGTACCGAACGCGGCATCGCTCATATGGAGCATCAGGCCGGCCACAGGCAGGCCCAGCACGACCGCAACACCCAGAATGGCTGTAAAGGCGATGGAAGCCGCGACGTCTTCACTGTCCGCGTTGATGATGGGAGCCACGGCTGCGATGGCGGAGTTTCCGCAAATGGAATTGCCGCACGCCACCAGCATGGCCATGCGCCACGGCAGACCGATCAGGCGACCGATGCCGAAACTCAGGGGTATGACAAGCGCCACGACGCTGACAATTCCCGCAAGAAGAACGGGATTGATCGCTTGAAGCGTTCTGACGCTGACCGAGGCGCCCAGCAGGACAACCGAGATTTCCAAAAGACCTTTCGCGCCGAAAGCGATGCCCGCATGCCATCTCGGGCTTGGGTTCCACAGTGTTCGCAGAACGGCCCCCAGCAGAATGGCCCAAACGAGGGCTTCCAGCCATGCTTTGCCGAAAACTACCTGTTCTCCGGCTTGCAAAGCATAGGCCATGGCTGTGACAGCCAGACACAGAGCCAGACCGGGGCCGAAGGCACGTAACCGGTAAACTCCTGTGTGGCGGTGCGCGAGCGATGCGTGCTGGACCTGTGAGACCATGACGGTGTCCTCCCGTCCATTGATCTAGGCGCTTGCAATCAATCTCTCCAACGCATTGTAATGGTCATTCTGATCGTATTTTGTGATTGATTGGAAGCATGACCCTTGAACAGCTTCGCATTTTCGTGGCGGTGGCCGAGCGTGAGCATATGACGGCTGCGGCCCGTGCGCTGAACATCACGCAATCCGCAGTTTCGGCGGCCATTTCAGCACTTGAGGAACGGCATGGCATCCGGCTGTTCCATCGTGTTGGACGCGGTATCAGTCTGAGCGAGGCGGGCCGATTGTTTCTGGATGAGGCACGAGCTGTGCTGGCACGGGCTTCAGCCGCCGAAAACGTGCTGGACGAGTTGGGTGGCCTGCGGCGTGGAACTTTGCGGGTCGTGGCCAGCCAGACCATTGCGGCCTACTGGCTTCCGCCCATTTTTGCGCTCTTTCGTAAGCGTTACCCTTTGCTGGGAATGGAACTGTCTATCGGCAACACGCAGCAGACGGCTGCGAAAGTGCATGCCGGCGAAGCTGATCTGGGATTTGTGGAAGGAAAGGTCGATGACCCAACATTGGCTCACTGGCCGGTTGGGGAGGATCGCCTGCTTCTGGTCGGCTCAGAGCCGTTCGGGAAGAGAGAGATTAACGCGGCGTGGTTACGGAAGGCGCACTGGGTCACGCGCGAACCGGGGTCTGGCACCCGGTCCACACTTGATGAAAGCTTGCGCAAAATCGGTGTCGATCCGGATGATCTGCACGATGTCCTTGTGCTGCCATCGAACGAGGCGGTGCGCACAGCCGTCGAATCGGGCGCGGGCATTGCCGCCCTGTCTGCGTTGGTGGTCCAGCCAGCCTTGGTGGCAGGACGGCTGCATGCTGCGCCACTCGAATTTGGGCCGCGCGTTTTCTTCGGTCTGCGGCACAAGGAGCGTTATTGCAGCAAAGCGACCGATGCGTTTCTCGACCTCATGGAAGAATATCAGGCGGGACGATAGGCTGCAGGAGAGGCGCTCTAGTGGCGTTTCTTACCATTCGGCTCCGATGACATGCTTTGGCTGGTTCGGGCCCGGATCGGCATTGGCGGACCACACGCTCCAGTCCCAACCGGGATGCTGATTGATTTCAGCCGTCATGGCGGGCTGGGAGGGAACGGGTTCGAGCGTGTGGCGGGTGTAGTCGATAAACGCGGACTGACTGCCCATGTAGACACATCCGCAGCCGATGCGGTCAGCATAGAGATAGACCGGGCCGGATGTGGTCGGGCGATAGGTCATTACGCCCGCAGGCAGTAGGTTCATCATTTCATAACGGGCCGTGGTGTTGGCATAGTGCGCGGTGAAGCCGCTCATGGCCAACTGATCGCCCGCTTTGAGAAATCGGTCGGCCGGGGAGCAGGCCGACAGCGTGCCAATGAGGATGGCAAGCGGGGCGAGGCGAAGTGGCAATCCGCATCGAACGCGGGTCGGGACGTTGGCCAAAGCGTGTCTCTCCGTTATTGGGTGCACACGACGGAGGACACGGGACATGAGTGACACGTTCGAAGGCCATATCGAGGACACGCGGCTCACGGATGCATTGAGCGAGCGGTATCTGGCGTACGCACTGTCCACCATCATGTCCCGCTCGTTGCCGGATGTGCGGGACGGTCTGAAACCGGTGCACAGACGTCTCGTCTATGCCATGCACCAGCTCCGCCTTGATCCGACGTCTGGGTTTAAAAAGTGTGCACGTGTCGTCGGTGACGTGATCGGTAAATACCATCCTCACGGCGATGCTTCGGTTTATGAGGCCCTCGTACGTCTGGCTCAGGACTTCGCTGTCCGCTTTCCTCTCGTAGAGGGACAGGGCAATTTCGGTTCCGTGGACGGCGATAACGCGGCTGCGATGCGTTACACCGAATCCCGGCTGACGAAGGTGGCGCAGGCGCTGCTGGAAGGCATCAATGACGATGCCGTCGATTTCCGCCCGACCTATGATGGCGAAGACGCCGAGCCTGTCGTGTTGCCTGCCGCCTTCCCGAATCTTCTGGCCAATGGTGCCGCGGGTATCGCCGTGGGCATGGCAACGTCCATTCCGCCGCACAATGCGGGCGAAATCTGTGCGGCGGCCGCTCTTCTTATCCGTGATCGGAACACGCCCATCCCGGATCTGCTGCGCCATATGCCGGGTCCGGATTTTCCAACCGGCGGCATTATTGTTGAGGACGCCGATGCCATTCTCAGGGCTTACGAGACTGGGCGCGGAGGCTTTCGCATCCGGGCGCGTTGGACAACGGAACCCGGTCGTTTCGGCACATGGCAGGTGGTGGTCACCGAAATTCCGTATCAGGTGCAGAAGGCGCGGCTGATCGAGCAGATCGCGGACCTTCTGGTGCAGAAGAAGCTGCCGCTGCTGGCGGACATTCGCGATGAAAGTTCCACTGACATCCGTTTGATTCTTGAGCCCCGATCCCGCGCCGTTGAGCCGGAAGTGCTCATGGAAACGCTGTTCAAGGCGACACAGCTTGAAAGCCGTTTCTCTCTGAACATGAACGTCATCGGTCCTGACAGGACGCCGGGCGTGCTCAATTTGCGCGACGTGTTGCTGGCGTGGCTCGATCACCGCAAAATCGTGCTGGAGCGCCGAAGTGTTCACAGACTGACGGCAGTGGAGCGACGGCTGGAAATCCTCGAAGGGTTCCTCGCGGTCTATCTCAACCTCGATGAAGTGATCCGCATCATCCGTGAAGAGGATGACGCCAAGGCAAGCCTGATGCAGACCTTCGCTCTGTCCGATGTGCAGGCCGAGGCCGTTCTGAACATGCGGCTGCGCAGCCTGCGCAAACTTGAGGAACTCGAAATCCGCAAGGAGCACACGGCCCTCTCAGCGGAACGCGATGAACTGCGAGCACTTCTGGGCGATGAGGCTTTGCGCTGGAAGCGAATTGCGACCGAAGTGAAGGAAATTGGCAAGGCGTTTGGTGGCGGCCCACTGGGCACGCGTCGCAGCACGTTGGGTGCGCCGCCTCCGCAGATCGACCTGTCAGCCGCCACGTTGGTCGAGCGTGAGCCCCTGACGATGGTGCTCTCCGAGAAGGGATGGGTTCGCGCCATGAAGGGGCACGGCATCGACACCGCCGGCCTGAAGTTCAAGGAGAGCGATTCCCTGCGTATGGCGCTGCCTTGCCAGAGCACGGACCGGCTGTGCTTCTTCGCCACCGATGGACGCGCCTTTACGATCAATGCGGCCGATCTTCCGCGCGGTCGAGGAGATGGGCAGCCCGTGCGTCTGCTCATGGATCTGGCCAATGAGGAAGACATTCTGTCGGTTTTCGTCATCGAGCCGGAGGGAAAGCGGCTCGTCGCGTCCGATGTGGGACGAGGCATGATCGTGGCGGATTCCGATTTCGCAGCGGAGAAGCGCAGCGGCAAGCAGGTTCTCAACCTCAAGGGAGACGAGAGCGCGAAGCTGTGTATTCCGGCGGAAGGGGATTATGTGGCAGTTCTGGGAGGAGACAGGCGGCTTCTGATCTTCCCCCTTGAGCAGCTTCCCGTCATGGCGCGCGGATTGGGAGTGGCGCTTCAGAAATACCCCGATGGTGGAAAGAAACTTGGGCTGAAGCAGGCTGTCGTCTTTACGCAGGCGGAGGGTCTGATCTGGCCGGGTGCCGTGCGCCCCCGGTCCATGGCCGATCTGGAAGCATGGGTTGGCAAACGTGCCGCTTCAGGCAAGGCTGCTCCACCATGGGCGCTGCGCAAAGCCTGAGCGTGCGGGTCGTGCGCCATAACGAGCTGACAGCCAGCCGGGACGTTGTGTCATCCTGATATTTGTCCTTCTTCTGCCGATCCTTGTCGCGTGCGGCTTGCCGCTGCTGCCCGGACGCTGGACGCGCCTGCCGCCTGATCGGCAGACACAGATTGCTCAGGGCGCGTGGTTGCTGGGCGCCTTGTTGGCGCTTGGACTTTTGCCGTGGAGCGGCAGTCCGGCTCGTTCTCAGTTGCCGGGGTTGGCGTTCAATACAGTTCAGGCGATTTTCTTTTTTGCTTTCGCCATGACCGGTCTGTGCGCGGAAAATCCAGCGGTGCCAGGGCGACGGATATCGCTGGCCTGCGGTGCAGCGTGTCTGGCAGCTTTGGCCGATCAGCCTTTCGTTCTGATGGGCAGTGGTTGCTGCGCGTTGCTGCTGACGCTTTCCGATCGGAGGGGCGGTGCGCGGGGTATGGCGCGGGCGTTCTTCTTTGCGGCGGCCTGTGGCGCGAGTGTGAGTGGGAAAGGCGATGGGTTGATGCTCATCGCCACATTGGCCTGCCTGCTTTCCGAAGCCCGCGCGGTACCGGAGTTTACTCTCGCACCATTGGTGGATGCAGGCTGCGGCCTGTTGCTGCTGATCCGCACGCAGGTGGTGACCGCGCCACTTGGTCAGTCCGGCGCCGCGTTCGTTCTGCTGGCGCTGGGCATTGGGCTGGCGGCCCTTCGGCTCTGGCGCGCCCTTGCAACGTCGGAGTTTGGGCAGGCTGTCACCGGATTGGCCATGCTTCCAGCGCTGATAGGGGCTATGATATTGGCGCTGTTCGGTCTGGCCCATGACAGTGGTTCGGCCCTGACAGCGCATGCGGCCCAAACCACTCTGATCCTTGACTTCATGGTGTTGTGGCCCGCAGCCGCCGCCTTTCTCGCGACCTCGGCGCTGGTGCGTGAGGCAACTGGTTCCGACCGTCTGGGCGAGATGGGAGGGATGATTGGTTTTGCGCCACGGCTGGCGGCCATGTTTGCCGCCACGCTCGCGGGCTTGCTGCTTCTGCCGCCCACGGGTGGTTTTGTCGTGCTGTGGATGCTGATCGAAAGTGCCCTCGGTCTTCTGCCTGATGGATTCACGGCGGCCCTTCCGTCGCTGGCTTTCCTGCTGGCGCTGGGTCTTGTGGTGGCGCTGGTGGCTTTCGTGGTGCTGCGACTGGGTATGCTGGTTCTGATGGGGGGAGCGAGATGTCCGCGTATGTCCGTCTGTCCCGACGCGTCATGGTTTGCGTTGATGCCTGTGGCTCTGGCCGCAGGCTGCGCTTTCTCTCTTTCTCTTGTGCCCGGTCTCGTTCGTTGGCTTGCGGCCGCATCGGTGGAAGGTAAGGAAAAACCCTCCATCTTCACAATGGGAGCGCCGGACGGATTGTCCTTCCTGCTTCCATCAGGCTTCATGGCGCTGCTTTTTGTCCTGATCGCGGCTGTGAGACTGGTGCAGGTACGTCATGAGACGCGGCTTGCTCACACGACAGCCGTTCGCCCATCACCGTTTGGTGGCCATGAGGAGGGGGCGGCATCGCCTTGGCTGGGGGGACTGGTTGTGCGCTCTCCTGTCTCGCCTTTTGGAGAGCCGCTTCTCTGGCCGGGGACAGACCTCGCTATCTCCGTTTTGCGAACGGTGTTTCGGCTTGAGCGCTTGCCAAAATGGCGGAAAATGGGGCGATGGATGCCTTTGTCCCGTCATCTGTGGCGAAGGATGCGCCGCATGTGGGGAGATGGCACACAGGCATCCGGGATCGTTCTGGCGCTGGTGGCTGTCGTGCTCTGTCTGGCGGCCTGGTGGTCATGACTCTCTTCTGGAGCGTTCTTCTGACCCTGCTTCAACTGCTGCTCGTGCTCTGTCTCGCGCCGCTTTGCGCGGGACTGCGGGCATCGTTCGGAGCGCGCTTGAGCGGTCAGCCCGCGCCGCCCATTCTGCGTCATGTTTTCATGCTAGGACGGTTCTGGTCGCAGCCGGTTTCCTTGTCTCAGAGTGGTTTGCCGCCCTTATCACGGGAAATGGTGGCCCGGATCGCAGCACCGGTCGCGCTGGGAGCAGCTCTCACGGCATCGCTGCTGCTTCCGGCCTTTACCGTCAATCTTGTGACCGCTCCGTGGTCGGACGTGGTGCTGGTCGGTCTTCTTCTGGCATTTGCACGACTTGCCACACGACTTCCTGCACTTGATCGTCCAGCGGCGGACACATTGTGGGCTTTTGGTCGCGTGGTGGGAGAGGTGATGCTTCTACCCGCGTTCCTGCTGCTGGTTGCGCTCCTGTTCAGTTCTGGAGCCACGACCGCTCTCGCTTCTGTTCTGGCTGAAGCCGCTGGAGGCAATCCGTTTGGAAAGGATGCGCCGCTCGTGCTTGCGGGCGGCGTGATCCTTATGTTCGCAGTCCGGAATCGCGAAGAGCGAGGGCTGGAAGGTTTGGGGGCGGACGCGGCTCTGCTGATGCTGGCAGAGGACGTGATGACTCTGGCGTGGATCACTTTGGCGACGGATCTGATATGGCCGGCAGGACTGCTGGCTTTTCATGAGGAAGTGCCGTCGTTTGGTGGCCTTGCGTTAGCGTTGCTGTGTTGGGTGGGAAGAGCTGCTGCCTTCTCGCTGCTTCTGGCTGCTGGCCGTGCGATTGTGATCGCCCCCGTTGCCGCGATGCGGCTGCGGGCTGCGGCGGCCCTTCTGCTGGCGCTTGTCGGTTTCCAACTCATGACGGCCACGCGTCTGGGAGTGGCCTCTGCTGTCCAGCCGGAGGCTTCTGTCCCGATGAATGAGCGCGGAAGCCCGCCATGACTCTCGCCCTTGCACTGTTGCCATTTGCGGCGCTTCTCACATTGATCGCGGGACTTTCCGCTGTGCCGTTCGTGGGTCTGCTGACGGCGCTCTCGATTGTTTTCGTACGTCAGGGAGGACTGTTTTCTTCGGCCTGGCCCGTAGTTTTTGCCGCTGTCGTGGCGCTTGCTGTCGCCATAGTCCCTGTCGTTTTGCTGGCAGGTTACGAAGACGATTCAACACCTTCCCGAAAGGCGGCCGCCTTGATTCTGGCGCTTCTCCTGCTCGTTGCTGCCAATCTTACAGTGCCTGTCGGGGATGTTTCGTTTGTTGCCGGTTCGCTGCCCGAATTCGTGAGGCCCGTCAGCGTTCCGGCTGTGACGGTGGCACTTGGCGTGACGTTTGCCGGGCTTGCCACAATGGCGCTTCGTTCCGGCATTCGCCGCCAGCTTGCCGGGGTGCTGATGGCCTGCGATGGCGTGCTGTTGAGTGCTGTGAATACTCCCGATCCCTCCATGGCGTGGCTGGTCGGTGCGTGTGTCCTTCTGGTGGCGGGAGCTGGAACCTGGCTTGCGCGGCGGTTGTCGCTTCTGCGGGAAAGACAGGCTCCGCGCCGGGGAAAGATGACCTGATGCTCATAGCCGCCAATATTCTTCTGTTTTGCAGTCTTGCATGGCCGTTTCTCGCGGGCACGGTCGTGGCGGCGCTGGTCGGACGCGCCGGGGAAGGCGGTGAGAGCGCGCAGCGTCAGTCCCAGCTTGCCCCCAATCTGTCGCTGGTTGGTCTTGCTCTGATGGCGTTCGATATTCCCTGTGCGTGGTGGTTGGAGACACATGGCTTCGCGACGCAACAGGGATGGATGACGGAATCCTCGCTTGCGGTGACGGGAGCGGTGGTGCTGCATGCCTCTCTGGTGTCGCGCTGCTTTGCGCCGCCCCGACGAGAGGACGCGGGAGCGCTCCTGTCACGCGACGCCGTGCCGTTCTGGACGACCGGCCTGCTTGTGCTGGCGTTGATGCTGTCTGCGCCCGTGGCCCGCGCGGCGATGTTGCTTTCGGCGCCTGTTCTGGCCGTCATTCTGCTGGACACCGGGGCGGGGCGTGCGCTTGTGGGATGGAACATGCTGCGCCGAAATGTGACGGGCACATTGTTGGCGTTGACCGGGCTGCTGCATCCCAATCCCACAGTTTCGGGACTGCTGACGGGATTTGGCATGATGCTGGTAAGCGGCCTCTGGCCTGCCTGCTTGCCTTCGCGTTCCAGCCCGATGCTTGAACGTGTGAACAGCGGAGAAGCTTTGCGTCTTGCCGCGGCCGCACTGATTACGGGTTCATTACTGACCGCAGCCCCTCAGTCGATGGAGGCGGCCCAAGCGTTTTCCATTTTGATGATTGTGGCGGGTTTTCTGACGGTCGCGACAGCGTCCCTTCGTCTGCGCGTGGTCTCTGGGGAGAAGGCTGCGAGCCTTACTCTCGTTAGCATAGGTCTGGCGGCCATTGCGGTGGGGATCGGCGAGGCTCTTCTGGTCGATCTGGTTCTGTTCGGACCGCTGCTGGCCGGACCATGGCGCGACATGAAGGGGCGGGGACAGTGGAAGGTGGCGGGCCTTCTGGGCCTGCCCGTGTTTGGCGCTACCTTGCTGATCGTGATGGTTCTCTCGGCCATATGGCCAACAGTCGGACTGGTGCTGGTGCTTGCCCTGACGCCAGCCTGGAAGCCGGTCCTGCGTTTCCTGCCGTCCTTTCACGCCCGTATAGGCTCGGAGACATCGGGATGAGTCTGCCTCCCATTCTGTTTGGCGGGATTCTGCCCGTGAGGGAGGACGAGCGGCCGTCAGTGCGACGCCTCATCCGTAGCGGGGGAAAAACATCCACGCCGTGGCGATTCGAGCTAGATGAGGATGGCTGGTACGAACTGGTAGAACGGCTGCGTGACGATCCCATAACCTTCATGGGGTTGTGGTGCGATGGCGTCCGCATCCATGCGCTGTTCAGTGAAAACATTCCGGGTGGGGACAGTAGATTGCGTCCCTTGATGGCCAGTCTTGTGCCCGACGGCCCGCGTTATCGTGGGTTGTCCTCCGTGCGGAGTGCAGCGTCATCGTTCGAGCGCATGATCCATGACCTATGGGGAGTAGAGGCCATGGAAGCCGTCGATGTCCGACCTCTGATCGATCATGGCGCATGGAGTGCCAACGCTCCTCTGTCCGCCCGGGCGGTCCCTTCACTAGGAGTGGTCGCCTCGTTCGTGTTCGAGACGCCCGACCCTGCTGTGACGGACAGGGGAATGATTCTGCCATATGGCCCGGCTACGGGTGGGATGGAGGGACCGGTTCATCACAGGTTGGGCGTCATAGGCGGTCGTATTCGCTCGGTGGAGACAGCGGGGGGATTTGCGCATCGCGGAGTGACGGCCCGGATGGTGGGCATGACGCCTGCTGCGGCTGTTGAACTGGCAGGTCGTATCAGTGCGACGGCCACCGTTGCGCATCAGTGGACGCTCTGCATGGCGGTGGAGCAGGCACTGGGTGTGATGGTGCCGCCGACCGCCCAGTGTATGCGGGCTGTGCTTGCGGAGATCGAGCGTATCCACACACATCTGACGTGGCTGGCGCGGACAGCACAGGCAGCGCGGGCCGATCTGGTGATGGGGCGTCTTTATCGAGCGCGTGAGACATTGGCGCGCTTATGTGCCAGCGTTCTGGGCAAACGGCTGTTGGTGGACACCATCATCCCCGGTGGAGTGTTGCTGTCGGCTCGGCCTGCGGAGGGGGCGGAACTTGGACTGTCGGCTGCGATGGTGCGTCTGGCAGACGAGATCGCGGCGTTCGAGGAGCGTGAGTTTCCCGAGATACGCGCTCTGTGGCTGGAATCCGCCGGTTTGATGGAGATGTTGAGCGGCGCGGGGTACGTATCGCGAGAAGAGGCGGCAACCCTCGCACTGGGAGGACCGGTGGGACGTGCGTGTGGACGCGGTCTGGATATGCGCGAGTCTTGCGATGCCTATGGTACGGTATCGCTGCGCACGCCGGTCCTGACGCAAGGAGACGCTCTGGCACGATCTTTGATCCGGTTTGACGACATTGCCGAAAGTCTACGTTTGCTTGCGGCATTCGCGCGTGAACTGGAAGACCACAAGAATGAGGGGCCCGGTGAAGTGTGCGCCCCGGTTCCAGCCGTCCTTGAAAGGGTGGAAGGATATGGCGCGGTAGAGGGGCCATCCGGTCCGGTCTGTCACTGTGTGGCGATGCAGGAGGGACGGATCGCGCAGGTTTTCGTGGCCGATCCGGCCGCGATTCTGAGCATGACGCTTGAAAAAGTGCTGTCAGGGGCACGTTGGGAAGAATTTGATGTGGTTAGATGCTCTTTCGGCGTTTCGGCTGCGGCGGCTGATCTGTAATATCACCACGAAGAGCCCAGTGCGCTCTCCGCGCCGTCGAGGAGGTTGCCCGTGTCCACCGTCCTGATTCGTGCTCTGTTCACATCGCTCGTGGCGCCTGCCGGGCCCGCGCTGCCACCGGTTATCTCACGCTCGCCGCTGGTGCTGTTCCATGTGGACAGTGGCGGCTGCGAAGCCTGTGGACTGGAAGTGGAGGCTCTCATTCACGGCAATTACGGTCTTGCCGAAGCCGGAGTGAGTTTTGCCGACACGCCTCGGACGGCCGATATGCTGCTGGTTACGGGCGCTTATTCTCGTATGATGATGCCGGTCGTTCAGGCTGCATGGGAGGCGATGCCGCAGCCCAAGGGGCTGCTGGCGGTCGGGGCATGTGCTCTCGATGGTGGCCCGTTTGGAAAAAACTACGCCATGCTGGGCGGGTTGGAATCGCACGCATCGGTCGATTGCGCCATCCCCGGCTGCCCACCCACGCCGCGCGCCGTTCTGGAGGGCATCGTCAGCCTGCTTTCGCCTGCATCCGTGGTCCGACCGGTTGCCGCTACCGAAGAGTGAAGTCTCGTCTTAGTGCTGCGGCAGGGAGGTGGGAGCGATGTCTTCCTCTTCTTCCTCGTCGCGCAGGGATTCGGCCGCGTGACGCAGACGGTGAAAGCTCATGCGGCTGAGAGGAAGTAGGGCGACATACACCACGCCCATGGCCGCCAGAACGCCCCACGGATCAGCCACCAGCGCGACGACATAAATGCCCGAGCCAAGCATCATCGGCAGGACGTAGCGGGCCGGGATCTTGAAATTCTTGAACGACCAGACGGGCAGGGTGGAGACCAGAAGAAACGCCGTGCTTGTGAGGGTGAGGGCCGGAAGCCAGGGCAGGCGCGTTAGTTCATAAAGCTGCGTGAAACCCAGCTTGTTGAACTCCAGCCCCAGAAACAGTGGGAACAGGGCCAGACCGGCGCCAGCCGGAGCGGGAACGCCGGTGAAGAAGTTGCTGGCGTATTTCGGACGATCTTCCGCGCCATCAAGATTGGCGTTGAAGCGGGCGAGCCGTAACGCCATACACACCGTAAAAAGGAGACATGGGAGAAAGGCGTAACGCCCCGCATCCTTGAGCGCCCAGAGATAGAGCACGAAAGAAGGCGCCACACCGAAGCAGACAAAATCCGACAGACTGTCGAACTCTGCGCCAAATCGCGTGGAGCCGCGCAGGAGGCGCGCGATGCGCCCATCCAGACCGTCGATCACTGCCGAGACGAGAAGCGCTATCGCAGCACTCTGGAAACGCCCATCCAGCGCGAAGCGCATGCCTGTAAGACCGCTGCACAGCCCAAGCATGGTCAGCAGATTGGGAATCAGGCGATTGAACGACGGGCCACGAACCCGCGTATGAGGCGCGCGGCGCCGCAGACGACCGCGTTTGCGGCGGGAGGTGGTCTCACTCATCGTGGGTGATTTCCGATCGTCCGCCGAAGGGATCAGGCGTCAAGCTGTGCCACGACGGTCTCGCCGCCCACCATGGTCTGGCCAACCGCAACCAGCGGCTCAACGCCCGGCGGCAGATACACATCCGTGCGTGAGCCAAAGCGAATGATGCCGAAACGCTCGCCGGCTTCCAGACGGTCGCCTTCCTTCACGGAACACACGATGCGGCGCGCCACCAGTCCGGCGATCTGCACGACGGCGACCATGCGCCCATCCGGCAGGGTGATGCTCAGCGCGTTGCGCTCGTTGTCCGTAGAAGCCTTGTCGAGACTGGCGTTGAGGAACTTGCCCTCGTGATAGGCAATGCGGGTCACGGTGCCTGCCACCGGCATGCGGTTGACATGCACATCGAGCACCGAGAGGAACGTCGCCACGCGCCAGACAGGTGTGTCGCCCATGCCAAGTTCGGCAGGAGGGGCAACCTTCTGGATGGAGACGATATGGCCGTCTGCGGGAGCGACAACCAGTCCCTCACGCGGCGGAGGCACGCGTTTGGGATCGCGAAAGAAATAGAGGCAGAAGCCAAAAAACGCGCCGCTGAGTGTGCCTGCGCGTTTGAGGACCGGACAGTTCAGCCGCCAGCCGAGATAGCGCACGGCGACCGTGGCCGCTCCCGATGCGAGCAGGAAAGGGCGTGCCTCACGGTGGGGGCGGGACAGGACGAGCCTGAGAGATCCGATCAGTGACATGGAACCGTTCCTGAACGCTTGGCCCTTGGGAATCAAGTCTCATCATGGAGACAGGCGGCCCACGACTTGCGTCTGCAGGGCTTTTCTGGTCTCCATCCGCTGCTTTTGTGCCCGAAAAGCGCCCCCCTGCTTCAACGGAAGGTCACGCCATGAGAGTGCTGCGCTCTGCTCTGTTCCGCGTCTGGATCGTCGCTATTTCGGTCCTGATGGGGTGGGCCGCGATTCCGCTGCGTCTCTTCGCGCCGCGTTTCGCAATGCCCTACGCCAAGCTCTGGGCGCGGCTGTATCTGGCGGGAGGACGGTATTTCTGTGGCATCCGGACACGGGTGACGGGACTGGACAAATTGCCCAAGGATCGCCCGTTCATCCTTGCATCTCAGCACCAGTCGGCTTTCGACA
The DNA here is from genome assembly GCF_019083805.1 of Acetobacter estunensis. Lineage (GTDB taxonomy): Bacteria > Pseudomonadota > Alphaproteobacteria > Acetobacterales > Acetobacteraceae > Acetobacter > Acetobacter estunensis_A. The sequence goes on along the minus strand of NZ_JAHRDV010000014.1, from coordinate 16,612 downwards.
CGCTGGTCTGGATGAACCTCGTGTCCAAGCCGACCTATGTGATGAAAGAAGAGTTGCAGCGTGTGCCGCTGGTGGGGCCGATGCTCAAATTGACGGGCATGATTCCGGTGGCGCGCACTGGTGGCAGCAAGGCGTTGCGCAGTCTGCTGGATGCTACGGAGCGGGCGGCTTCCGAAGGGCGGCAACTTATCATCTTCCCGGAAGGGACACGGCTTGCACCGGGCGAACGGGTGCCCCTCAAACCGGGCATTGTCGCGATGGCCCGCCATGCGAAACTTCCGGTTTATCCGGTGGCCACGAATTCCGGATTGTGCTGGCCGAACCGTGGTTTTCTCAAGAGGTCCGGCACGATTACGGTGCATGTGTGCGACCCTATCGAGGCTGGGGCACGAGGAGCCATGTTGAGGGCGATAGAGGATGCATGGCGGGCGGCTGAACCACAACTCGCGCAATAAAAACCTTTTATGACCCTCGAACGAGGGAGACGTTAACATTTGGCACAGGGGTGTGGATAACTCTGTGGGGCAAGAATCCGTCGTGGAACGATATGAAGGAAAAGAGGAAATATCCGCGGCGTTTCTTGCGTTTATGGAAGTCAAGATAAATTGTTACAGGATAGACAGGTTTTCTTGGGAATTGGCGGAAGACTGCGGTTCTTCTCGCTCGTTTGTATAAGAATCCGACTTTCTGACCTATTTGCTCCGATAGCCTGAAGACTGTGCGAAAAGAGTGGACTCATCTGGGGACAGGCTGTGGACAGATTGAGAAGGGTTGCGATGGATAGCGGTGGATTACCCATCAGATTCCATCATCGGTCCAGAGGGTTGGGCGCTTTAGGTGATGCGGCGCATGAGTTCGAAAGCCTCGGAACATCGTGACGGGCCGCTCCACTCGAATCGGTCTGATCGTGGCGCTGGTTATTCTTGTGGGAGGTGGTGGCGTCCTTGCGCGTCAGGCAGGCAACCGAGCGATCCTGCGGGGACTTGAAGCCTCTCGTCACGATCTGGCGCAGCATGGATGGTCAGTGTCGTGGCGTATTGTCCGGCCTCGCTGGGCCTTGTTTGTGGCGACGGTCGAGTTTGTGGACTTCCGGCTGTCCGCAACGGTGGGCGATTTCCGGGTGTTCTACGGCGCGGACGTCCTTGCTGTGCGTCGCCCGCATTTTTTTTCCCATGATGTCATGATGTTCCCGGGAAAGCGACAGGCTCTCGTGGTGAACCGCAGGGAAGAGACTGTGCTGGCGCTTCGTCTGGTGAGTGAACGAACACATCTTGTCGCTCAGCTATCCTCTGAAGGAGTTGTGCGGAACCTTGTGTTGACGATGCCGCAGGTCACGATGGATCTCGCGGCGCTTCCGGCGCTGGTCCCCACAGGCAGCCTGCCGGCCACGCTGGTTGCGGAGAGTGTAAGAGTCAGGCTCCATAATAGGCCTCAGGACAGAGGCGGACTGGCGGTCGATATCGGGCTGGAGGCGCTCCGGCTGCCCTTCTCATGGCCGGGACTGGGCGATACGTTGCACGGAGTGGAAGCAGCTTTCTCATTGCCGGTAACGACGGGAAGAGAGACTTTTCTCCTGCATCTCGCGCAGGGAAAACTGGGAGCGGCATCGGCTGCTCTGTCGGGACGGATGACCGGCTGGCCTGTTCCGACCGGTGATTTCGATCTCGTGCTGCGCGGCGTGGATGTCGCGACACAGAACATGGCGGCCAGCGGAGCGGTGTCTCCTGAAGTGGGCGAAGCGGCCGCCGTACTGGGACGCATCGCGCGTCACGATGCTTCTCCGGTTACAAACGGTGGAGACACGAAAGCAAAGTCAGGAAAAGAACCTCTTGTCGACCTGCCCCTGCGTTTGAGGGAAGGACGATGGTGGGTGGGAACACTGCCGCTCTCCGCCGTATTGGGACTGATTGCCCGCTCACGACAGCCATAGGCTCAGCTTGCGTGATCTTTGGCTTCCCGAAGACGTGCGAGGGTGGCCACATCTGGTGCACGCAGAAAGGGATTGCAATCACGCTCGCTGCCAAGAGTGGAGGGCAGTGTCGGTGCTCCCACAGCGCGAAGCCGTTCCACTTCCCGAGCGCGTTCGCCAAGAGCGATATTCTCGGGATCGACGGAAAGGGCGAATCGGGCGTTGGCGGCCGTGTATTCGTGACCGCAATAGACGCGGGTTCGATCGGGCAGGTGATCGAATGCCCGGAAACTCGCGAACATCTGCGCTGCCGTTCCTTCAAACAGACGACCGCACCCAAGGCTGAACAGCGTGTCTCCACAGAACAGGGATGGTGGATCGTCGAAATAATAGGCGATGTGCCCCAATGTATGGCCCGGTGTGTCGATCACGATGGCACAGCTTTCACCCAACATGATGCGGTCGCCGGGATTTACGGCATGATCGAGGGGAGGCAGCCGTGCCGCGTCGGTGGCATTGCCGATCACCTGCGCACTGTAGCGTTTCCGCAGGGAGATGGTGCCGCCTGTATGGTCGGCGTGATGATGGGTGAGCAGGATCAGATCGAGACGACCGCCATGCTCGTCGATGGCGGACTGAACCGGCGCGGCTTCCCCCGGATCGACCACGGCAGTCTTTCCCGTGGCCTCATCCCGGATGAGCCAGACGTAGTTGTCTGAAAGAGCCTCAATGGCATGAACGGTAATGGGCATGAAACGTGGCTCCTTCCTCAAGGCTTCATGGTAGTGTACGTTTCATGAGAGACGAAGTTCGGACGGTCGAAGCTTTTTACGATGCGCCGGTGGGGACGGACACGGGACGTCTGCTCGGTCGCCATCTTCTTGCGGCATGGCCAGAACTCGCGGGCCAGCGCCTGCTTGGCATGGGCCATGCCGCGCCCTTTCTTCCGCTCTGGGATGCCCGCACGTCGCTTGCCGTGTCGGCACGTCTGGGCCTGTCCGGTGCCGCCCTCGGATTGCACCAACGCTACGGGCGCGAATGTGTGGTGTCGGAAACCGCTCTGCCTTTTCCCGATCTGTCCTTCGATCGTGTTTTGATGATTCACGCACTGGAGACTTCGCATGCCGGTGGAGAACTCTTGCGGGCCGTCTGGAGAGTTTTGCGCGATGACGGCAAACTGTTGCTGGTCGTGCCCAACCGCCGCGGTGTTTGGGCCTTGAGCGACACGACCCCCTTTGGGCAGGGGCGCCCGTTCTCGCAGCGTCAGCTCTGGCGGCAACTCGCGCAGTGCATGTTCCATGTCGAACGGAGCGGCACCGCACTCTATCCGCCGCCGTTTCCATCGCTTCATCGTCGGAAGGTCGGTGATCTGCTTGAGCGGGCAGGGAGCGCGGTGTTGCCGGCCTGCGGGGGCGTGGTGATCGTGGAGGCTGTGAAGGATCTGTGGGGTGGCCTGCCGCTGACACGCGAGGGTGTTCGCACACAACCGGCACGACAGGTTGTCGGGGCCGGTTGATACACCATGGCGGAACTGTTGCGACAACGGGTCGAGGAACTCGCCGCCGCGCTGCGTGTAACCACCAGCGTCACGTGGACGTTGGAAAAATGGTGTGAGAAGCAGGGATTGGTCAAACCGCCGGCCAATATTCAGGCCTGTGTCGAGTCAGGTTCCCAACTGCCTGTGCCTGAAGCTTTTCAGGGTGCTTTCCCAGCGGGCGAACGCCTGCGGCATCGTCGAGTGGATCTGACCTGTCAGGGACTGTCTTTGTGCCATGCCGATAATTGGTATGCTCCCTCACGTCTGTCTCCAAAAATGAACGCGCGGCTGGAAAAGACCCGTGAACCATTTGGGCGTGTCGTAAGGCAGACGGGCATTCATCGCCGCACGCTGGACTGCCGTGTTCTCTGGACTGAGGAGGCGCCGCCGCCCTCTTCCGCCCATACGCCCGTCATCAGTGTGCTGGCGTTTGTGTGTCGCGAAGACGGTGTGGCGCTCAGCCTTGTGAGGGAGATCTGCACCGCAGCCTTGCTGGGTGTTGGCGATTCCTGCTGATCGCTGCTTCTCAAGCGGAACTCTCTCACGTCTCCAGACGTTGCGCCTCGGTTGTCGCTGATCGAAAAGGTGCAGCTTATGGCGGACATTTCTGGAAAAGTAGCCCTCGTCACGGGATCGGGGCAGGGGATCGGGCGGGGCATCGCCCTGAGACTGGCGCGTGATGGCGCGGATGTTGCTCTGGTGGACATCCGCGAAGACCGTCTGGCGGATGTCGCGGCGGAAATCGAGGCGCTGGGTCGCAAGGCCACCACCTTTGTGGCCGATATCGGGGACCGCGCGCAGGTCGCCGCAGCGATAGATCATGCCGAGAGCGCTCTGGGCGGTTTCGATGTGATGGTGAACAACGCTGGCATCGCGCAGATCAAGCCATTGGCGGATGTAACGCCGGAGGAAGTGGAGCGTATCTACCGCATCAATGTTCAGGGCACGCTGTGGGGCATCCAGCTTGCGGCGGCTCTGTTCCAGAAGCGCGGGCACAAGGGCAAGATCATCAATGCCTGCTCTATTGCCGGGCATGAAGGATACGCCATGCTGGGGGTCTATTCCTCGACCAAGTTCGCCGTGCGCGGGCTGACGCAGGCGGCGGCCAAGGAATATGCCAGCCACGGCATCACCGTGAACGCTTATTGTCCCGGTGTGGTCGGCACTGACATGTGGGTGGAGATCGATGCCGAGTTTGCCCGGTTAACGGGTGTAGCGAAGGGAGAGACCTATGACCGTTTCGTCAAAGGGATCGCGCTTGGGCGCGCCGAGACACCCGATGATGTTGCCGGTCTTGTCTCATGGCTGGCGGGGCCGGACTCGGACTATGTGACGGGGCAGTCGATCCTGATCGATGGCGGCCTTGTCTATCGCTGAGGTGTTTCAGCCTGCGTCTACGGTGTGACGAAACGCCCAGTTCGGTCCGATAAGGGCGAGCAGAAACTTGCCGTATTCCAGCGCAAGCAGGCGCAGCGTCGCACGGGTATAGGGGCGCTGCATCGCGGGCGGCTGGACGGGGAGCGCCTCCAGCCGGATCTCGGGTGCGGCGCGGTGGATCATCAGCATGGCGCGGCGCATGTGGTAGCCCGCCGTGACCACGATCAGGCTGTGCAATCCGTTATGGCGTGCCCATGCGGCGGTTTCCGCGCCGTTGCCCGCAGTGGAGGTGGCTTGCTGGCCCAATGTCACGCGGTCGAGCAGCGCTGATGGGATACCGGGTGCGATATCGCGTAACGTCGTGTGCGGATCGACGCCGGAAATCAGCAGTAGGTATCCGCGACCGTCCTTCAGGAGACGTAGCGCCATCTCCACCCGACCGTTGCCGCCTGTCAGGGCCACAATGCCATCTGCTTTCATAATGGGGCTGACGGCTTTCTGCGCATCCATCACGAACCAGACAAAGCCGCAAACCACTGCCGTCGAGAGCCCGACCATCAGCAGGCAGGCGGCTTTTCCCAGAGAGGCACCGCGTCTCACGGGAGACGCCGCAGCCAGATGCGAACAATGGTCTGGGCGGTGCCCCATCCCAGAAGGGTCATCATCAGGGGGATACAGCCCAGTCCGATCAGAAGGTCTGTGGAGGTTCCGCCGACTGTCAGGCTGTGGAGGGAATCCCGCAGGAGAGAGGGCCATGTTTCATGGCTCACCGCTGCACCGGAAAGGGGCGCCATCAGTCTGGAGACGACGGCGATGGGGGGGACAGCCAGAATCGTTCCTAAGGCGCCGCCGCCGAAAGCCAGCAGGGCGACCCGGCGGGCAAACCTCCCGGCCACGTAACCATCCGGGGCGCCAAGTCCATGCAGGATGATAAGGCTATCGCGTCGCGCACCCAGCCCGAGCCGGGTGGCCATGCCGATAACGGCGGCGGCAATGCCTCCGACCAGCGTGATGGCGAGTGCCGCGCAGACAAGCAGACTGCGGGCAATGGCATGGAGCTGTTCGCGCCAGTCGTCGTTGCGTTCGATCAGCGTGCCGGGGGCCTCGCTCTGCACGGTCGCCACGAATGTGTCCGGCAAAGTTGCGCCGGACGTGAGATCGACTTCGATCACGGCGGGAAGCGGCAGGGCGGACGTGCCGGTATTGCCGAGCCAGGGCGCCAGAAGCCGGTCGAGTTCCTGTGCGTTCAGCCTGTGCGCCCGTCGCAGGGATGGCAGTGTCTGCAACAGTGAGAGAACGGCATCGGCGCGCGATACGGCCGCGCTGTCTGACGGGACAATCGCCGGCTTTTCGGGATCGGGCACCTGCACGGTCATGAGATTGGCCGCGCCGCGCGCCCAGCGGGCGGACAGTTCGCGTGCGCCGAATGCACCGGCAAAGGTAAGGGCGGCCAACAGGCTCATGGCGGCCACCATGGCAATCAGGCTGCGGTCGGGCAGGGCATGGGCGAGAGCCAGACCGTCGCGCGCCTGTTTACGGCTACTCATCGCTGATGAGCTTTCCGTGTTCGAGATGCAGCGCGGGCGCTGGATAACGGCGCACCAGAGCATCGTTATGCGTGGCCACGATCACGGTCGTTCCCATGGCGGTCAGTTCTCGCAGCATGGTGAGCACGCGCACGGCCTGCGCCTCGTCCAGCGCATTTGTGGGTTCGTCAGCCAGAATGATGGCCGGTCGGGAAACCACGGCCCGGGCGATGGCCGTGCGCTGCTGCTCGCCGCCCGAGAGTTCGGCCGGACGGGAAGACTGGCGCGCGCCCAGTCCCATCCATGTCAGCAAGGTGCTGACTTCCTGTGCGACTTCATCTTCATCGCGTTTCTGAAGGCGCAGCGGGAGTGCCACGTTGTCGGCGATGGAGAGGGTGGGCATTAGGCGATAGTCCTGATGCACCATGCTGATCCGTTGGCGCAGGCGCGCGAGAGCGGAGCGTTTCACATGCGGCGTGATGGATGTGCCGAGCAGTTCGCATGTGCCCGATCGTGGAAGCGCTTCAAGATGCAGAAGGCGGAGTAGGGAGGACTTGCCGGCGCCCGATGGACCGAGGAGCCACCGGAAACTGCCCTGCGGCACGGCAAAGCTGATATTGGCGAGGGTTTCGCGCTCTCGTCCCGCCGATGGTCCGTGCTGCCATGTCACTTTTTCCAGCCGTATCATGCGGGCGGCCGAAAAGTTGTGCGCGGAAGGAAGGAGCGGGATGCTGTCACGGCTGCCCTCATAACGTGAGCGGATGAGTGATGTCGATCATCATGTAACGGTTCCGCCCCTTTCGCGTCCTTGTGATCGCGTTTAGAAAATGGGAAGAAATTTCGGTACATATCCACCGGGCAAGGGACCGGACATGCGCCGGGTGGAGAGCTCGCAAGAGCACCAGAGAGGAAACCGATGCTGATTGTCTGCCCGTCCTGCGGCATTAAATACAATGTTCCTACCTCGTATCTGACAAAAGACAGAACATTGAAATGCGCCAGTTGCGGGACGAGCTGGCTCGTGCCCGCCCTGCGCGATGAGGCAAAGACCAGCCCCGAATCGGCTTCTGCGGAGTCGGTGCCTGCGGGGCCGTCGGCTGTTCCTGTGGCTTCGGAAAACAGCGCGGCACCTGCCCCGGAAAAAGAGGCTGCGCCTCCTGTGGAGGAGGCGGCGGAAAGCCCCGTTTCCTCTCCTGATGACGGCAAGGCGTCTGACAGCAAGGATGAGGTGGCTGAGCCGGTTTTCGGTGTTTCTTCGCATCAGGACGGACCTCAGGAAGAAAAGACGGAGCCATCGCTGCCGCCAATTCTACGAACCGTGGCGCCCAAGCCAGCGCCTGCTCCAGAACCGGAAGAAGAAGAGGACGACCGTCCGTTCAGTTTTCTGGATCAGGCCATTGCCCGTCATGCGGCGCAGAGTGACGCCGTGGAAGAGGAGCATAGCGTTTCCTCCCACCATGCACCCGCGCAGACAGTCGCAAGCGGGCATTCCCCGATGTGGGAAGAAACAGCGCTCGATACGCATGCTCTGCACTCCGATGAGAACGGAACGCACGGTGCCTTTCAGGACACTCTGGCGGCCGAGACAGAGCGGTTGGGGCATCTTGAAGAGGTGGAACACCATGCGGTCCTTGGAGCGGAAGATGAACATTCGTCCCATGTAGAGGCGGCGGCTCCCTTTGAACGAGACAGTCATCAGCCGGACGAGATTGACGATGTTGTCGCGCGTCTGCGTTCTGCGCGTGGACAGGGCGCAGGTGCGGCGGAAGCGGAAAAACCGACTTCCGTTCAGGCAGAGCCAACTCCGGCTATGGCTGAAAGCGCATCCTGGGTTCCAGCATGGGATCGTGTGGAACGGGCGGAAGCTGACGAGGAAATGGCGTCAGTCGCAAAGCCAGAGGACGAACATGCGCCCATCTGGGATGTGGGAGAGGACCACGGCGAACAGGTCGCTGTGCAACCTGCTTCCGCAGATGAGCAGGCTGAACCGGTTCGGCATGTCGAACCGGCAGTGGATATGGCAGAGCGGCTGCGTAAGGATGTCTTGCAGCGCACGGCGACAACAGAGGCTACAAAGTCGGAACGGGGTTCGTTTCTGGAAAGTCAGGCTTTCTGGAAGAAGGCATGGATTGCGAGTGGCGCGACGGCCGTTCTCGCTGTTGCCGCTGCTGTTCATTGGTTCGATGCGCTGAGCCATGTTTGGCCAGCGTTACGTCTGCTCTGACGGGCTGAAAGAAAGCCCGTTTCAGTCATTCTTTGAGTGGCTGTTTCAAAAGCCTTCTTAGGTCGATTTGAGAGGGCATTTTGTGCCTGAATACGTTGGCTTTTCGTCCCGATATTTCCGTAACGGTCCTACAAAACCGCCTTATCAAAGAAAACCTGTACCATTTTGCTACTGCAGATTGCTGAAACAGATTCTCAAGCGGTGATTACATGGAGCGGGCGGCGATAGCTGAGAGCGTTGCGCCAAGTGCGGCCAGAGCCATCAGCAGAATGCCATCGGTAATGAGGCCATCAGGTGTTAGCTGATGCGTACCGAACATGATCTGATCGGGAATGGCATCCGAGACATGTGACATGACGTCATGCGCCTGCGCATCCACTTTTCCGGCGCTTGAAGACACTGCATTCATGACATGGGGAAGCGCCTTCCACCCGATGCCGGCAATGAGCAGGAGTGGTGCCAGAAGTTCAGCGATCTGCTGAGCAAGGTAAAACAAAAAATACAGAACGGACCAGATGCCGATCCGAGCGAGAGACGATGCTGCGCTGCCTGTGCCGCGTCTGCTCCGTGCAAGGGGCGCTCGGGCTGGACGGCTGCTATCGTCGCTGAAGTTCATGCGGGTCGTCTCTCTTTCTTCATGCCGCATCCGGTCTATCCGATGACATGATCATCGGAGCCGTATCGCGTGTCCCATGCCGGAGGTAGCGCCGAAGGAGTCGAAAGGCAAATTCGGCATGGGAAGCCTCAGGAGGGACTTTACTTGACGTAAACCTGTCCATAGGACGCGGCCCCAAGGCCGGGACAGCTGCACGGCGCACCAACGGGCGAGGCCAGCGGCAACTGGCAGGTGTAGAGACCGGCTTTACAGGTGCCTCCTAGTGGCGTGCCCGGCGGATAGGAACCCGGAGCAATTGGCGTTCCGGCCTGTCCCGTACAGGCAGCCATGCCAAGAGTGGCGAGTACGGCAAAAATCTTGGCCGTGCGACGCCTTGCGGTCGGAGCCGCCTTGAAAGTGGTGGTCATCTGGCGATCAACCTCGTGGCTGTAATCGGTTGTTTTGCGGTGCCATAACGCCTCGAGCGGCTACGAGATGCAAGTCCGTTCCGCAATGGCGACACCCGCCGCGTGTCCACTTGCCCATGCCCAATGGAAATTATAGCCGCCAAGCCAGCCTGTGACGTCGACAGCCTCACCCACCGCATACAGGCCGGGAACGGTGCTGGCCTCCATTGTGCGGGAAGAAAGTGCGCGCGTGTCGATCCCACCAACTGTGACTTCCGCTTTGGCGTAACCCTCGGTGCGTGCGGGTTTGAATGACCAGTTCTGGAGAGCCTGTGCTGCGGGACGCAGTATTCTATCGGGCCATTCCGCCGCCGATTTCGGTCCGAGAAGGCGTGGTCCCATGGTTTCGGCTAGTCTGCGTGGCATCCATTCTCCCAGAATACTCGTGGTGCGCGCGCGAGGACGAGCGGAGCGCGCGTCTTTCAAGAGAGCGAGGGCATCCCTGCCGGGCAGGAGGTCTATGTCGAGAGGCAGCCCTTCCTTCCAGAAAGACGAAATCTGGAGGATGGCTGGTCCTGACAGGCCGCGATGTGTGAACAGCATCGCTTCATCGAAGCCGATCTTGCCGCATCGGGCACGAACGGGGAGGGAAACCCCAGCAAGCGATTGCATCCATTCCAGATCGTCCGCACTCGCTTGTAATGGGACAAGACCGGGTTCCGGACGCACGACGGGAATGGCGAATTGGCGTGCTAGGTCATGTGCCAGCCCTGTTGCGCCAAGTTTGGGGATGGACAGCCCTCCACAAGCCAGCACGAGCGTTTCGGATGCAAAGGTCGTTGCGTCAGTGCGAACTTCGTAACCATCGGCGTGCCGCACGTCACGAATGGTTTCGGACAGGCGGATCGTGACGTGACCGGCTCGACACTCCTCCAGCAGCATGGCCAGAATTTCGCGAGCGGAACCGTCGCAGAACAGTTGTCCCAGCGTTTTTTCATGCCACGCAATACGATGGCGCTCCACGAGAGCGAGGAAATCGCGCGCAGTATAACGGGCGAGGGCAGAGCGGGCGAAATGTCGGTTGGTGGACAGAAAACGGTCAGCCGCGACGTGCAGATTGGTGAAGTTGCATCGTCCCCCACCTGAAATGAGGATTTTCCGTCCCGGTTCGTTGTTGTGGTCCAGAACGAGAACCCGCGCGCCATGCTGGCCGGCAGTAAATGCCGTCATCAGGCCGGCAGCACCGGCGCCTATGATGATGGCATCGAATTTTTCCTGTTTCATGGCAATCCGTTCTCCCATGAAAAAAGCCGCCAGCCCGAAGGCTGACGGCTTTTGCACCCGTCCCACAAAGGGAAGAGTTGTCCCGGTTCAGCGCTTGCTGAACTGGAACGAACGACGGGCCTTGGCCTTGCCGTATTTCTTACGCTCAACCTGACGGGAGTCGCGCGTGAGGAAACCGGCAGCCTTGAGAATGCTGCGCAGTCCCGGCTCGTAGTGCGTCAGTGCACGGCTGATGCCGTGACGGACCGCGCCGGCCTGACCGGACAGACCACCGCCCGTCACCGTGCAGATGACATCGAACTGGTTGTAGCGGTCGCTCACGAGGAAAGGCTGTGTGAGCAGCATGCGCAGGACCGGGCGGGCGAAGTAGGTGCCCACCGGACGGCCGTTCACCGTGATGTCACCCTTGCCGGGCTTGATCCACACGCGGGCCACGGCGTCCTTACGACGACCGGTCGCATAGGAGCGGCCCTGTGCGTCGCGCTTTACTTCATAGACGGGAGCCTCAGACGCGACGACCTGGGGTGCGACGTCCTTGAGGTCGGCGAGGGTGCCGGTACGTTCGATCGTTTCAGACATGGAAATCAGACCTCACCCTTGGCAGCAGCGGTATTCTTGCGGTTCAGAGCCGCGACATCGAGCGTCACCGGCTTCTGGCCGTCATGCGGATGCTCGCTGCCGGCATAGACGTGCAGATTGCGCATCTGCTGACGCTGGAGCGGGCCGCGCGTGATCATGCGCTCGACGGCCTTCTCCACGACCTGACCGGGATTCTTGCCCGTCAGACGCTGCGTGATGGTGCGCGTCTTGATGCCGCCGGGATAACCGGTGTGATAGTGGAAGAGCTTCTGTCCGACCTTGTTGCCGGTCAGCTTGATCTTCTCGGCGTTGATGATGACGACATGGTCGCCGCAATCAACGTGCGGGGTGAACTGTGGCTTGTGCTTGCCGCGCAGGCGGTTCGCAACGATGGTGGCGAGACGTCCCAGAACGAGGCCTTCGGCGTCGATCAGGATCCAGTTCTTCGTCACCTCCGCAGGTTTGAGCGAGAGGGTGGTCTTCATGTGTCGTGTGTCCGTTCGAAAATCTTGAGCGGTTCGCGTGGCGCCTTATGCGCAGGCGAAAAGGGCGCGTCAAGCACAATCATGCGTCATAAAAGGACGGGAATATGATTTTTCCCATGTTTTCCGTGACTTTTAGGTGTAGGTAACATAATACCGTGCTGTTGTAGCACTCTACCGAAAGGCATTGAGCTTTTCCTGATGTCCTGCTCCCCACATCCTGTTAGGTGTGGCACCACATGGCAGACCTGAGAGAGCCGAACGCACCCCATGACTCGTCCATCGCCGCGCACGATCGCCATTGCTACAGCTCTTGCCATGGCGACAGCCTTGGGCACGGGAGGGTGGATCTGGTTCCACCGTCAGGCCAATCATGAATTGGTGGAAGCGCTCGAGGACGCACGCGCACACCTTCCGTCCGATGTCACGCTGACATGGGGCAAGGCCACGGCCCAGCCCGCGAGCCACGGCGCGCGTCTGACGGATGTTGTTCTTCAGGAAGGCGATCTGACCATTTCTGCTGCCGCGCTGGAAATTGTGGGCGCGACACTGGGACCGGACAGAGGAACCGGCGTTTCACCCTCGGCGGCCAACAGTCCTCTGCATTGCGATCATGTGGTGGCCTATACCCTGCGTGTAGGCAGTCCTCACGGACAGTTCGAAGCCCACCGGATGTCTCTCGACGGCCTGACGCTTCCCGCGCCTTCGGACGATCAGCTTGCGGGGTTGGTGCTCGATCATGGGGAACTACACGATGCGAGTCTTGGAGTGCCTGTGCGGCGGGTGACCATGGCTGCGAAGAAACTGGATCTTGACCAGTATGGTGGTGGTCGTTTCGCCCGTGTGAGCGGACATGGACTTACGGCCCGAAGCGAAGCGCCTGTGACACGGGAGTTGGCCGTCTCCGAAGCTTTTCTCGACGGCGTCGATCTGGCGTCGGTTTTCGCGGATGAACTGGCCGGTCGTGTGTCGGCTCCGCGCGATGGCACACGGTCCTTCAGAATGGCAGGGGTGCTGCTCAAGGGGCAGACGGTGGCTACGGACCCTGCGTTACAGCCGCTGATGGCTGTGGGGAAAGGACATGCCTACCAGTCCATCTCGAACCAGAAGGCGCGGATGACGATCAGTCTCGATCATGTGCGTTTGTGGCCGGTTCTCTCTTTTCTCCAACCTTTCACGCATGACCGGGTGGATGGCGCGATCGTTGCGAACGCCATCATCGACTACGAACAGGTCGTCACGCATGTCACCCAGCTCGATGTGCATGTGCATGACTGGGGACGGCTGGATCTTGTGGGCGATTTCACTTCAGGTGCGCGGAACCCTAGTTGGTTTCCGCCACTTGAGCAGTTCACTCATCTGGATATCTCGTGGCGTGATGCCGGTCTCGTGCCGCGCTTGTTGAGTAACGCGGCGGTCAAGCAGGGCATGGACCCCGATGCGTATGTCGCTTTGCTGAGCCGATCTCTGGCACCCGCAGGTGCGTCAGCGAATGGTGCGGGCGTGCAGCTTGCCCATTATCTGAACGACCCTTCCGCTGGTCCGCTGAGCGCCACACTGGCGCCTTCCACGGCATTGCCTGTGAGTTCGCTGCTCGAACTAAAAGTCCTTCCGTTTCATCCGGAAATCGCCGGAAAATTTGGCCTGTCGCTTCAGGCACCCGTCGGGGCGAACAGCCGTCCGCTCCCGGATACGGAACCCGACGATCCGAACATGACGACGGACGAGCCGGTCGATCCGGAAGTGTTTGCCCCCGCTGATCCACCAGCCTCACCTGCTGGAACGGAGCACTGAAACAGGTGTTGGACGTTGTTCACGTCATCGGCGCCAGTGGGCGTTCGGGGGCGGCGCTTTGCCGCGCCCTAACGACACGCGGCACGCGTGTTGTGCCGATCATTCGCAATGGCGCGCGATATGCCGCGGCTTTTCCCGATGCATCGGTTGGATCCGGGTTTGAAGCTCCCCGGATTGCCGATCTGACCGGTCCTGTCTCGGCTCTTATATCGGTATTGGCGGACGCCACTGTCATTGTTTGTACGGCCCATGCCCGCAACATCCCGGCCTTGGTGGCGGCTGCTCCCAAGGCTGCGCGTCTCATCTGTCTTGGGAGCACGCGCAAATTCACACGCTGGCCGGACGCTCACGGCAACGGTGTGCTGAAAGGAGAGCGCGCTCTTTTCGCATCGGGGCGCGACAGCGTCATTCTTCATCCCACCATGATTTATGGAGCGCAGGGCGAGGACAACGTGCAGCGACTGGCGGCTCTCCTGAGTCGCCTGCCTGTCGTCCCGCTGCCTGCGGGTGGCCGGGCGCTCGTTCAGCCTATCCACCAAGACGATGTGACGGCCAGTCTTCTGGCGGCTATCGACCGGCAATGGGTAGGACCGCACGCAGTGGTCATCGCGGGGCCGGTGGCCGTGGCGTATCGCGATTTTGTAGCGCTGGTGGCGCGTGCCGCAGGTATTCCGTCCCGGTTCGTGCTGGCTCTTCCCGGTAGTGTGCTCATGGCAGCAGCGGTCGCAACAGCGTGGTTGCCGAAATGCCCCTCCGTTGGACCGGATGAGATACGACGATTACTGGAGGACAAAAATTTCGACATCTGGCCGATGATCGATCAGCTGAGCGTCGTACCCCGATCATTGGAAACAGGGCTGGGCCAGTTGTTCCTCGGAAGATGAGTCCCGCCTCTCGCCGGGTTACTCATCCTTCCATTCGCTGAAGACCAGATAGCCTTTGTGGCCTGTATCCATCTTGTCGAAGTTGGAGCGCAGAATGCTTTGCTGCTGACCGGGAAACATGGTGCGAAATCCAGCGGCCCGCCAACTGTTTTCCTTTTCGAGAATGGCCGTGACGCCCACACGAAACTCATCCCATGAGATATGTCCGTCGTGGTTCGCGTCTACTTTCTCGAAGGTGCTCTGGCGTTCCGCCAGTTCTTCAGAGCTGCCGGGTTTCGGCGCTGCGGAGCAGCCGCTCAACAAACTGCCGACCACCGCAGATGCGAGAAACGACCGGGACATGATCCGGAGTCCGCATGGAAACAAGGCTTTTTCCCTTCTTCGATGACTGTCGTAAACGCATGGTCGCATTTCCGGCTTCCATCCCCCAAGGCATGGCAGGTTTCATTTTCCTGCAAGGGTGTTGGGGACAGACTCAGAACTGGATGACACAGTTGTCCAGCAGCCTTGTGGTGCCCACCCGTACGGCAAGGGAGACGACAGCTCCATCAATGAGGTGATCGAGTTCCTGCATCGTCAAAGGGTCGGCAATACTGACATAGTCAACGACAAGAGCCGGCTCGCGGGCAAGTGTGTCGCGGATTATGGCCCGCAGGCGAGCTGGGTCACGCTCTCCCGCGGCGATCTTGGTGGAGGCGGCGCTGAGGGCGGTCGATAGCATGACAGCGCGCGAGCGTTCCGTCTCGTTCAGATAAGCATTGCGGCTGGAAAGGGCGAGGCCGTCTGCACTGCGGACGATATCTCCGATCACGATCTGCACCGGGATATCCAGATCGCGCACCATGTGCCGAATCACGGCGCATTGCTGGGCGTCTTTTTGCCCGAAATATGCATGGGTCGGCTGCACGATGTTGAAGAGTTTAGTCACGACCGTCGCCACACCGGCAAAATGACCGGGACGCAACGCGCCCTCCAGTGGTTGCGCCACCGGCCCAACATCGATGCTCGTGGCAAAACCGGGCGGATACATTTCTTGTGGCGTTGGGGTGAAGACGAACGCGACGCCTTCTTTTTGAAGCAGATCCAGATCGCGCTCCAACGCACGAGGATAACGGTCCAGATCCTCATCAGCTGCAAACTGCGTGGGATTGACGAAAATGCTTACAGCAACCGTGTGGCATTCCGCGCGCGCCCGGCGAACGAGACTTAGGTGACCTTCGTGCAGAAAGCCCATGGTGGGCACGAGGCCCAGTTTTTCCGTGAAGGAACGACGCCCAGCGCGCAATGCGGCAATGGAGGAATATACCTGCATGGCGTCAGCCCTTCTTGGGAGGAAGGACGTTCAGGGCTGCGGTCAGTTCGTCCTCGTCCATTTTCGCGCTTTGTTTGTCTGTGGGAAAGGTACCGCTTTGGACCTCATCCACATAGGTGCGGATGGCGTTTTCCATCGCAGCGCCGATTTCCGCAAACCGTTTGGCGTGACGGGGAGAGCGGCCTTCAAACAGTCCAAGGACATCGTGCCAGACCTGCACCTGCCCATCGCATTCAGCACCCGCACCAATGCCGATCACGGGAATGTCGAGCCGTTCGGACACCGCTTTTGCCAGTGATGCTGGGACGACTTCCAGCACGAGTGCGAATGCACCGGCTTCCTGTAGGGCGAGCGCATCTTCCAGAAGTTTGCGAGCCTCTGCTGCCCGACGTCCCTGCACACGCAGACCAATCTGATGTTGGGACTGCGGCGTCAGACCGAGATGTCCCATGACGGGAACACCGAATTCGACAAGACGACGTATCTGTGGGACGGCGCAGGCGCCACCTTCCAGTTTTACCGCCTGCACACCACTTTCCTGCATGAGACGCCGGGCTGATTGCACGGCATCCTCAATCGTTGCGTAGCTCAGAAATGGCAGATCCGCGATGACCAGAGCCTGTCGGCTTGCCCGCATGACGGCGCTGGCGTGATGGATCATATCATCGAGCGTGACAGGTAGCGTCGTGTCGTGGCCGAGCA
>NZ_JAHRDV010000148.1 GCF_019083805.1 Acetobacter estunensis | reverse complement strand
GTTGACGAGGAATCACCCAATCTGGATGGGCTGCTGTGGTTCGCGCGTGAAGTGATGCCGCTTGTGCGTGCGGAACTTGGTCCGGATACGCGCCTGACGGTGGTGGGATCGTGCTCCCGCGGCGTGGGAGACGGACGCAGCGAATGTCCCAGAACGGTGACATTTCCATGCCCCGCCTGTCGGATCATCTCGGCTTCGCGCTCATTTACAGCCACAACCTGCTGGCAGAAATACGCGCACTCGA
>NZ_JAHRDV010000147.1 GCF_019083805.1 Acetobacter estunensis | reverse complement strand
CGCTTTTTGTTCCATCCCGCTCGATCAGGGACACCAGCGAGAAAGCTGTCTTTCCACCCGCCAGCGGTAAGGCCACACCTGCGGTGATTGCCTCGGCCGCCTCCGTCCCCCTTAGCAGCCCAGCCGGGTTAAAGGGGCAGTTTCTGAAAAGGCCGGAGTGGGATGTGTCCCGTTCCGGCCTTTTTTCGTTTCCGTGTCGCTTGGTTGGGATGAACAGGAATGAACGATCTGCGTCTGGTGGAACC
>NZ_JAHRDV010000146.1 GCF_019083805.1 Acetobacter estunensis | reverse complement strand
CAGGGGTCATTCGACCCCGACTGAGCGTGCAATATGGCAACACCACGCTTCCGGTGCCGCAGCGTGTTGAGGTGCGTACGTCACGCATGGCGGAGGCGGCGACATTTTCCGCTGTGTTTGCGTCGTCAGAAACGAAGAAGGCATAAAAAGATCCGCCGAAACGTGTCCTGTCCTCCTTCGCTAAGTGTCTCAACAGGGCTGTCCAAGGATGTCTTCATGGCCGATATTATGTCGAACGTCCACGA
>NZ_JAHRDV010000145.1 GCF_019083805.1 Acetobacter estunensis | reverse complement strand
ACACTCAAGCATGTGTTCAACATTGTTGAACACTGAGGGGCGTCACGCCTTATGGAACATGTCACCGAATGTCGAAGCCGCCCAAACTGATCCAGTCCATCGAGCGCTCAGCCGCCATATTGGAAATGGGGCGATTGGCACTTGCCTGTCTGCAATGCGGCATAGGGCGGCGCGCTGGATCGGTTCGGATACATTCGGTCAATCCGTGGTTGTCACGGAAGACTATGGGCAAGAAATTGGCCGGCG
>NZ_JAHRDV010000144.1 GCF_019083805.1 Acetobacter estunensis | reverse complement strand
AAAGGTTCCGTGCCTCGACGCCATACACCTCGTAAAGCCACTGGGCGGCCTCGGCCTGATTGAAGGTCTTGACCTCCAGCCCCTTGAGAGAGCGGTGATATTCGAAATTGCGCTCAACCTCTTCGGGCGTCTCTCACAGCATCATTCGCATGTGTTCCTGCTCACGCATGATTGCGTGGTGCATAACGATTTCTTCGGCTCCGTGGCCAACAGTCCGATCTTGGGGGATGTGCTGCTGTCGCTGTA
>NZ_JAHRDV010000143.1 GCF_019083805.1 Acetobacter estunensis | reverse complement strand
ATCAACGGATTTCGCACGCAGATCAGCCGGCTTTGTTGCCTTGCTCATCTTATGCCTCTCCGATTCGGGTCACGAACTTCGTCTTGATCGGAAGCTTCGCAGCGCCAAGAGCCAACGCTTCACGCGCGCGATGAAGCGTGCTGGACGCGTCTGGATTCGTATTTTTCCGGATCTTCCGGTCTCGACAAAGCCCGCCGAAGTGCGTATGGGCTCGGGCAAGGGATCTCCGGAGTACTGGGTGGCCCG
>NZ_JAHRDV010000142.1 GCF_019083805.1 Acetobacter estunensis | reverse complement strand
GATGGCAAGGGAGATGACGGAGAAGATGATCCGTCCCGCACCGCCTGCTCCACCGAACATTCCGAACGTAATGGCGTGATTCCACACCATGGTGAAGTTCAGGCCCGGACAGATCGCCACCGACCCTGTGTGTGCGCTGCGCGGATGTGGTCTCGCATGCGCACAGCTGTTCGTCTGTGGGCGGCTGACGCCGTATGCGCCTTCATTACCGTTCGCTGGCACTTGGGTTGTTTGCGGCCTGCGTGG
>NZ_JAHRDV010000141.1 GCF_019083805.1 Acetobacter estunensis | reverse complement strand
GCGATGACAGCAGCGACCTGTTTCAGGCTTTCTTCCGTCATGGCGCTTGCAAGGATGGCATAGGCCTCGCCGAACGGATTGATACGGTCGATCAGGTCAATATCGAGTTCACGCACACTGAGCGCAACAGGCTTCCCTCTGTCACCTCAACAGATCCATGGGAGCAGCGAATGGCCGAAGGCGCAGCAGCCTTTGTCCGCTTCAAAGATGAGGGCCGTTATGAGTGATATTGATCTTGACGCACTT
>NZ_JAHRDV010000140.1 GCF_019083805.1 Acetobacter estunensis | reverse complement strand
AGAATGACCTGCTGCGGGCGGATGCTGACGCCATATGTGTCGTGATAATGCCGGGCGATCCGTTCACGAAGGGCCTGACTTTCCCAATATCCCATCGGATCTGTGGCCAGAACATGTTGTGCGCGTTGCTCTGGCCCGGCCGGGTTACGTTGCCTATCGCAACACGCTGAAAAGCCTTCACATGGTCCCGGTTGAAATCCCGTGTGGCGAGAAAGAATGCTTCCAACTGACAGCGCGCGCCATCGA
>NZ_JAHRDV010000139.1 GCF_019083805.1 Acetobacter estunensis | reverse complement strand
ACAAGAGCGTGACGATGAGAAGGGTGCGGAACATGGCGTGGCCTTACATCAGTGACGGATTGTGGCTGTACCATCCGAGTGTGGTCAGGATGTGAAACAGCCCCATGATCGTGAGAATCAACGCACGTCTCGGATACCTATCGCGACTACTACATCACACACACCATCGATCTTCCGACGTTCCTCGCACGTGAAAAAGCCGATCTTGCAAAAAATCCCGCGGTTCCCACGTCGCACTGATCTTCACG
>NZ_JAHRDV010000013.1 GCF_019083805.1 Acetobacter estunensis | reverse complement strand
CGGGTGCGTATCCTGGTGCGTGGGGACAGCGGTTTCGCCCGGGACAGTCTGATGACATGGTGCGAAGACAACCACGTTGACTTCCTGTTTGGGCTTGCAGGCAACACCCGCCTGTATGACCGGATTGCCTCTTTGTCCGCTGAGGTTCGTGACGAAGCCGCCACGACAGGCAAAGCGGCGCGCGGCTTTGCCTCCTTTGACTGGATCACAAAGGACAGCTGGACGCGCCGCAGGCGGGTCGTGGCCAAGGCCGAATGGCGCCACGGCAACCGCTATCATCGCTTTATTGTCACCACGCTACCGCAGGGAATGTCCGACCCCCGCCATCTCTACGAACAGATTTACTGCGCACGCGGGGATATGGAAAACCGCATCAAGGAATGCCAGATGGATCTGTTCTCAGACAGGACCTCGTCCCACACCATCCGGGCCAACCAGCTCCGGCTGTGGTTCTCGGCCGCAGCCTATGTCCTGCTGACCGCTCTGCAAAGACTGGCCCTTGGCCAGACCAGCCTGGAGACGGCGACCTGTGGCACCATACGCGCACGACTGCTCAAAATCGCGACACGTGTAACGCTCAGCGTCCGTCGGATTGTCCTGTCCATGCCGGACATGTTCCCCTGTCAGCATGAATTCGCCCTCGCTCATGCACGATTGCGAAGGCTCCGGCAGGCCATCTGAAGAAACAGACAGTGCACAGACCACATAGCTTCCACCAACACTGCCTTCTCAGGCCGTGACACCCTCACTGCGTTCAGAACCCGCCGCCAGAAGCAGAATATCGTCAATATTCCAGATCGGGCTCCTGTGGGATGACTGAATTCTACAAAATGACCCGAAATTGCCTCAAGTGTGAGAAATCCGCGTCGACATTGTCATCGTTGCAATCAACGATTTCCCAGACCACGGCACTGCTCGCGCAGGCGCAGAACATTGCCTACAGCGTCCAGTCCGTCGAGCAGCAGTACCAGCAGTCCTATACGTCGGTCTCATCGGGCATGTCCGACAGCGCCCTGTTCAGCCAGGCGCAGACAAGGTGGCAGAATTCCGTAGGCGGCTTTGAAGATGCCCTGAAACTGCAGGCGCGTGTTGTGGGGAATATTCCTTCCGACAGCAGTGCCATGACCCAGCTTGTTTCGGCCAGCCAGGATTCCACAGGTGCCCTGCAGGCAGCGCAGGCCGGCAATCAGCTTCTCGCACTTCAGTCGCGCCAGTTATCGGACATCCAGGCCGAACTCGCCGCCAACGGGCGGGCCACGGCGCTGGAGCGGGCGCGAAATGCTGCCACCGAAGCCGAGAGCGAAGCTCAGTATCAGCATTTTTCCCAATATAACGCCTACAGCCCGACTTCGGTGTCCATGTTCGGCAGTAGTGGGAACTGACCATCATGGCCATGAACGATGTCGGTGTTATCGATACCTTTTTGAACACCTTCACCACCACCATCGATACGGGGTTCGGTCTGGTGAAGGGGAATGTGATCTCGCTGGCAGGTACGCTGTCGGTGCTGGACATCGCGCTGGCCGGTTTGTTCTGGGCGTGGGCGGCGGATGAGGACATTATCCAGCGTCTGGTGAAGAAGACGCTCTATATCGGCTTCTTCGCCTGGGTCATCAACGATTTCGATGCGCTCTCGAAGATCGTCTTCGACAGCTTTGCCGCCTTCGGACTGAAGGTCGGCGGTGGCAGTCTGGCGCTTGGTGATTTCCTGCGGCCCGGCCGACTGGCCTCGACCGGATTTACGGCAGCGCAGCCGCTTCTGGACTCTGTTCACACTCTCCTTGGTCCGGTCGCCTTCTTTACCAACTTCATCCAGATCTTCGTGCTCTGCCTGTCCTGGCTGATCGTGCTGGCGGCGTTCTTCATTCTCGCCGTGCAGCTCTTTGTCGCCCTGATAGAATTCAAGCTGACGACGCTGGCCGGGTTTGTCCTGATCCCGTTTGCCCTGTTCAATCGCACCGCCTTTCTGGCCGAGAAGGTGCTGGGCAATGTCGTCTCCTCTGGTGTGAAGATCATGGTGCTGGCGGTTATTTCCGCCATCGCGTCGGTTCTGTTCGCCCAGTTCACGACGTCCTATGGCAGCGATGTGCCGACGATCGGCCAGGCCGTCTCGGTGGTGCTGGCGTCGCTTTCGATCGTCGGCCTGTCCATTTTTGGGGGCAGCATCGCCAATGGGCTGATCTCCGGTGCGCCCCAGCTTGGGGCGGGTGCTGCTGTTGGCACCGGCATGGCGGTAGGTGCCATGGGCGCTGCTGCTGCGGCCGGTATCGGGGCTGTTGCTTCCGGTGGTGCAGCCGCCCTCGGTGCCACGGCGGCTGCCGCGCGGGGCGGGGCCGCGATCGCGGGAGCAGCCACATCCGCCTATTCGGCCGGAGCCGCAGGCGCATCCGGCGGCGCGGGCAGCATGGCCGCCGGGATCGGCGGCATGGGCCGGGCTGTCGGCGGGAACGTCGCGAATGCCGTCAAAGGGGCGGCTTCGCGTGCCGGTTCATCCCTCAAGGAAAGCTATGCCGCCGGTGGACGCTGGGCCGCGCGCGGGATGGGCGGTGGAGAGGGCGGCGAAGGCGGAGATAGCGGACCGGCACCTTCTGGTGGCGGTGGTCCTGCTGGAGAAGGGGGTGGCCCCACGGGTGGCGGCCCTACTGGTGAGGGGCCGTCTGGTGGAGATGGTGGCGGTTCCGGCGAACCGCCCCGCTGGGCTCAGAAAATGAAGCGCCGCAACGCCGCAGCTCATGCGGCTGAAGCCGCCCATGTCATCCGCTCCGCCGATGGCGGGGGCGGATCTTCCTCCATCGATCTCTCGGAAAAGGAATGAGGACGATGTTCCGTCGCTCCACCACACGCTACGGGACCACGCCCGAACCCGTGACCCCGTATCAGAAGGCCGCACAAATCTGGGACGAGCGTATTGGGACTGCCCGCATCCAGGCCCGCAACTGGCGGTTGATGGCCTTTGGCAGCCTGTTCCTGTCCGCAGGCCTTGGGGCCGGGCTGGTCTGGCAATCCGCGCGCGGCACCATCACGCCGTGGGTAGTGCAGGTGGACCGGCTGGGTCAGGCGCAGATCGTGGCGCCCGCGACAGCAGGTTATATCCCTGCCGATCCGCAGATCGCCTAGTATCTGGCGCAGTTCGTCCACGACGTGCGCGCCCTGTCGTCGGACCCTGTGGTGGTCCGCCAGAACTGGCTACGGTCCTATGATTTCACCACCACGTCAGGCGCGCAGGCGCTTAACGATTATGCCCGCCTCAATGATCCGTTCTCGCGCATCGGGCACGAGCAGGTCGAGGTGGACATCGCCTCGGTGATCCGGGCTTCGCCCGGCAGCTTCCGTGTGGCCTGGACGGAGCGCCATTACCGCGATGGCGCTTTTACCGGAACCGAACGCTGGACCGCCATCGTCTCGGTCGTTCTGCACACGCCACGCGATGCCGATCATCTCAGGAAAAATCCTCTGGGCATCTACGTCTCCGCCATCAACTGGTCGAAGGAGCTGGGCCAATGATCCGTCGTGTTCTCCCGCTGTTGGTCCTGCCTCTGGCCGGCTGCGCGCAGCATTACCGTCCGCCGGTCATCCGCTATGATGACGCTGTTCAGGCGACACGTCTGCCGGACCCGCCGAAACCGGTGCGGGTGGTGGAAGTCCCGAAACCGCTTCCCTTACCGGGACAGCTCAAGCCGTTGCCCTCACGACGTGCGGTCCATTCGGCCCCCGAAGTCACCGATCCGACCGCGCGCGTGACGCAGGCCAATCTGGCGGCACGCATTCAGCCCACGCGGGCCGGGTTCATCAACGCGGTGCAGGTCTATCCCTACAGCCCCGGCGCTCTCTATCAGGTCTATGCCTCGCCGGGTGAAATTACCGACATCATGCTCCAGCAGGGGGAGAAGCTGGTCGGCACCGGGCCTGTCGCGGCCGGTGACACTGTGCGTTGGATCATCGGCGATACCGAGAGCGGGGCAGGGGCGACAAAGCGGATTCATATCCTGGTCAAGCCGACCCGCCCCGACCTCACCACCAATCTGATCGTCAACACGGATCGGCGCACCTATCTGGCGGAACTGCGCTCCACCCCGACGACGTATATGGCGTCGGTGTCATGGGATTATCCCGAGGACAGCCTTATCGCTCTGCATCGGCAGGACGATGCGGCCGATGACGCTGCCCCGGTGGACGCGGGGCTGAATCTCGATACCCTGAATTTCCGCTACGCCATACAGCCGGTGAAAGGGGGCACGCCGCCCTGGCTCCCCGGCCGGGCGTTCGACGACGGCCACAAGGTCTATATCGCCTTTCCGTCCGGGATCGGGCAGGGGGAACTACCACCGTTGTTCGTGCTGGGGGCCGACGGCGGACCGGAACTGGTCAATTACCGGGTGCGGCAGAACTGGATGATCGTGGATCGCCTGTTCGGGGCCGCCGAACTGCGGCTGGGCGATAAGCACTCCGAGCAGCGTGTGCGCATCGTCCGAACCGATGGACGGCGGACATGACCGGGCAGGCATCGACAGTGGGAGAAAATTCTGCGGCTCCCCCCATAGGAGGAAATTCCGTATCACCACCGCCCGATCTGCGCCTGCGGGCGGAACGGCCGCGCGTGGTGCGCCTGTCGCGCACCGTGGTCTGGGCGCTCGGTGGCGTGGGCATGCTCGCCATTGGCTTGGCACTTGGCTACGCGTTGGAGAACAGCAGTCACAAAACGCCACCGGCCGCCATCCAGGACACGGATGTGCGCCCGTCCGCCGACGGGCTGGCGGGGCTGCCCTCAGATTATGTCGGCAATAATGTACCGAAGCTCGGTCCTGCTCTGCCTGGCGATCTGGGACACACCATCCTGAAAGCACAGGCACAGGGGAAAGCTGCATCAGGCGGGGATGATCGCCGTGCCGCGCAGGAGGTCGAGGCCGCAATCGCCAGCAAATTGTTCGTGCAGACAGGGGAGCGTGACCGTGTCAGCGCACAGGCGGCGGCGCCTGTGTCGGGTGCCTCAACTTCTCAGGGACCAGCGGCCCCTTCGACGGATGCACAGTCTGGAAACCGTGCCTTTCTGGCGGGGCAGCCCGACCGCGCGACGACCAGTCCCGATCGCAGCGCGCCGCTTGCCTCACCCTATATCCTCCAGGCGGGCTCGGTGATCGCTGGCGCGCTGAATACGAAAATCAGCTCCGACCTGCCAGGCCAGATCGTGGGGCACGTCACCCAGAACGTCTATGACAGTCCGACCGGTCGTTATCTTCTGATTCCGCAGGGCAGCCTGCTGTTCGGGGCTTATAACAGCGCCATCTCCTTCGGGCAGCAGCGGACACAGATCATCTGGACCCGGCTGATCTTCCCCGATGGCGAGAGCCTCGTGCTGGAGAAGCTGCCCGGTGGTAACGCCATCGGTCAGTCCGGCCTGTCCGACGAGGTGAACAACCATTGGGGCCAGCTTTTCAAAGCCGCTCTGGTCACCACCCTGCTCAGCGTGGGCTCCGAAGCGGGGACCAGCCAGAGTGAGAACAATCTGGCCCAGGCCATCCGTTCCGGCGCCAGCAACGGCTTTTCTATGGTCGGCAACCGCCTGATCGACCGCAGCCTCAACATCCAGCCCACCCTGACCGACCGGCCCGGCCTGCCATTTACCCTGATCCTCTCCAGAGATTGGATCCTCAAACCCTGGCACGCGAAGGAACAAGCCCCATGACCACGCTCCGCATCACCGAAATCCCTGACGACAGGCCTGTCCGGATGACGATTCAATTGCCGGCCGATCTGCATCGTGACCTGGTCGCCTATGCCGCGCTGGTTCGCCATAACGGCCGCTCGGTCGACCCGGCAAAGTTGCTGCCCCATATGATCCGGGGTTTTATGGATGCCGACCGCGCGTTTCAGAAAGCACGTCGGGACCGTCCCCAGCCGGGTGCTACACTGACTGCTGCGCCGCCTTCAACGCGGTAAGAATGCGCAGGGTGGCTGGCGAGCCGCCCCCCTTCTTGGAGATGGCGCCGTAATCCAGATGGGGACGGCCCTCTCCGTCCAAGACTTCGATCGCCACAATCCGCTCTTTCATACCATCAGGCAGGAAGCCGATCCATGCCTCCGGCAGCAGAGCAATCCCTTCGCCATTGGCGACGACCGCGATCACGCGCAGGCTGCCAATATCGTGATGGCGGACAAGGGGATGCAGCCCGGCCTGGGTCATCCGGCGTTTCAGGAGAGTGTGCAGTTCATGCCCGGCGTTGTCCGTGCCAATCAGGAACGTCTCGCGAGCGAAAGTTGTCCACAGGACGGATTGCCGATCCGCCAGTGGATGTCCGGCCGGCACCACCACCACAACCCGGTCGCTCCAGAGTGGCGTCATCGCCAGAACTGTGTCCATTGGGGGAAGGGTGGTGATGGCGAGATCCAGGAAATCCATTTCCACGAGATGGCTCAGAAATTCACGGGTGCCCTCGCGATAACGGAATGAAATGTCGGGCTGGTGGATGCGGCAGGGCTCCAGCAGGACCGATGCCCGACCCGGCGGAATGCAGCTTTCGATGCCGACGGTGACCAGACCGCGTTCCCCGTTGCCCCAACGCCGCGTCTGCTCGTAAAGGCTCAGTGCGCCATCAAGCAGGTCATTGGCCTTCCGGAGAAAGGCTTCTCCGGCGAGTGTCAGTGTCGCGCCGCCCGGCGAGCGCATGAAAAGCGCTGCCCCGACACGTCCCTCCAGCAGATGCAGGGTGCGGCTGAGCGAGGATTGCTTGTACCCCAGAGCGCGCGCCGCGCCGTGGATGCTGCCATGGGCCGCAATCTCGCGGACGATCCATAGCTCACGCAGATCAAGCGGCGGCCGGCGCACGATGGTTCACACCTTGTGCTCGGCGGATGCTGCCGGGCGACCGAAACGCACACCGGGTAAATTGGTCAAGTTCGTCGCGAGCACTATCCGCAGCTTCCCTTCTTCTGTTTCCTTGCTATGCGAAACCGGTGTTTTATGTCCGATAGAGACAGGACGATTCCCAGCAAAAAATATTCAGAAAAACCAAGAAGACTGGCTGCGAGGCTGCCCCATCGACAAAGTCAGTTGCGGAAGTCCTGTTGTTCCCGTATGGGAAAATGAGAACCATTCTTAAATACACCTTCATGTCCGCCTGATATCGGATACGGAGATGGATCGACGCGGGGAAGGAGCCCCGAGGCAGTGCCGCGTGACAGGAAATTTCTGGCTTTATACGCCGCCCACCGTAATGCCCTGCTGAACTACGCGAGCACCATCACCGGCGATCGCGTAAACGCGGAAGACGTGGTGCAGGAAGCATGGGTGCGGTGCGCGGCGGCTGTCGCGCCACGGGAAAACCCGCTGAGCTATCTGTATCGTGTCGTGCGTAACCTTGCCATTGACGGGCGCCGCAAAGCCGATCTGGAGCGTCGGCGCTATGACGCCGGTGACAGCGACCGGATTGATCAGATTGCCGAGGATAAGGCCTCCCCCGAGGCCGAGCTGGCGGCTCGGGATAACATCCGGCGTCTTCAGGCCGCTCTTGCGGAGCTTCCAGAACGTACCCGTCGCGCGGTCGAGCTTTATCGACTTGGCAACCATACCTATAAGGAAGTCTCTGAACAGCTTGGTATTTCTGTCGGCCTCGCCCATGCCCTTGTTCTGGATGGGCTTGAGCATTGTCGCAAACGCCTCGGCGGCACCGAATAAGTCCATATGCATTTATTTTTTGAAAATACGCGGCATGCAATTCGTCTTTATCGCAGGGAGCGAAGCGCATCATCCGTAGCGTTCCGCAGCATCGTCGGATACTGAGAGTATGGCTACGGAACAGCAGGATCGGGCGGACGGCGCCATTCCGTCACCGCGTACGGCCACCGAG
Source organism: Acetobacter estunensis (assembly GCF_019083805.1). GTDB lineage: Bacteria > Pseudomonadota > Alphaproteobacteria > Acetobacterales > Acetobacteraceae > Acetobacter > Acetobacter estunensis_A. The sequence goes on along the minus strand of NZ_JAHRDV010000013.1, from coordinate 76,596 downwards.
TGGTTGCTGGCACTGAACGAGGCACCGGATGACGTGCTTTTGCAGCATCGTTTTCAGGCATGGCTGACCGACGATCCGGCTCATGAACGGGACTGGATCAGCGTCAATAGCATGTTCGACCAGCTTGGGTCCGCTTTGTCGTCCGACACATCGCCTCTGGGAACCTCCACAGTGGTATCGTTTCCGCCTGACCGACGCGTGAAACGGCGGCGGCTGGCCCTTGTGGCTGTCGGGCTTGCTGCTGCCTGTGTGGCGGTTGGCGTTTTCAGCCCCGAAATCCTGCTCCGCTTTCGCGCCGATCAGATGACCGGGGTTGCCCAGCAACGTGACGTCATGCTTGCCGATGGCAGTACGATCCGGCTCGCACCATCGAGCGCCATTGCGACCCATTTCACCGCCGGCCGCCGTGATGTCCGCCTCCTGCGTGGCGAAGCCTTCTTCCAGGTGGTCCATGATACGAAGCGACCTTTTGTCGTCACGACAGGCGCGGTCCAGACAACGGATGTCGGGACCGCTTTTGACATCCGTCGTAAGGATGCGGACACCACGGTTGCTGTCCGTGAGGGAGCCGTGCAGGTTGAAGGCAACGGATCACCGCAGGGGCTGTCCGAAGTCCTTCATGCCGGGGATGAGATACGCGTCTCTACGAACGGAGGTAGCGTTTCTGGTGTCGCACGTCGGCATGTGGAACCCGAAGAGGTCGCGCTGTGGACGAGTGCACGGGCGATGGTCCGGGACCGGACAGTAGGGGATGCCGTAGACGCCATTCGTCCCTGGTTCCACGGTGTGATTATCCTGCGTGGGGATATTGCCCGTCAGCCGCTGACCGGGGTCTACAATCTCTCTGATCCACTTGAGGCGCTGGCAGCTGTGGCGCACGCACAAGGCGCGGCTATGTATCGGATTTCGCCCTGGATTGTAGTTCTATCGTCGCGCTGATCGTTCGACCTCAAAAAATTCGAAAACTTTTTTTGAAGATCCGGATACCCGGTTTCGTCTCTCCATCAAGAAGCTGCTGTTGCGTCTGAATTGCAACAAGTCGGATTCAGAATTTGGATATGACGCGGACTGGAGACGATACGAACATGAAAACAGGTACTGCGTCCGGGCAGACGGCTAAAGGACGTCCATGCTGGCTGGCGGCCGCGCTGATGACTACGACGCTGGCGGGCTTGGGCGGACATGCGGCGAGTGCTGCTACCGCGCAAACTATAGCTGCACCTGCACCGACCCCGGCGCAGAACTTCAGCATTCCAGCGCAGAAGCTTGGTGATGCCTTGGCATCCTTCGGGGCTCAGAGTGGCTGGCAGGTTTCCGTGCGGGCGGATGTTATCCGCAATGCGACCAGTCCCGGCGTCAACGGCACTTTGACGCCAGCCGATGCGCTTTCCCGTTTGCTGGCAGGAACGGGTTTTACATATCGCTTGTCGGGAGGCCATACGGTGACGCTCGTTCCGGCAGCCGCCAATATTACGCTTGGTCCCGTGCGGGTAGGTGGCAGTCTTAACACCCATGAGGCCGCCATCGGACCCGGGGTTGGTTATGTCGCCACATACACTGACGCTGGAACGAAAACGGACACGCCCATTACACAAATACCTAATTCTGTTTACGTTATTACCAAGCAGCAAATCTTAGATCAGCAGGCCCAGACTGTCGCAGAAGTTCTACGGTACATGCCGGGCGTATATGCGGAGAGACTGGGTACAGCCAGTATTGGCTCTGCGGCTGGCGGCAATGCTAACGGTACCGGATCGATCATGATGCGTGGCTTCGCCGCCACGCAATACGTTGATGGACTTATGTCGCGGTCTTTGGTGGCTGGCGAAACCGCTTTTGTCGAACGAGTTGAAGCGCTTAACGGGCCAGCTTCAGTTCTTTACGGTCAGGTAGGTCCCGGTGGACTGATCGCGACTCAATTAAAACAGCCTGGCGAAACTCCAATACGGAATGTAAGTGTTGGTTTTGGGAACTGGGGACGTTACGAAGCAACCTTCGACGTCGGCGATAAAATCACGAAGTCAGGAAATTTAAAATATAGAATTGCAGGAATAGGTGTAACGCAAGGAAGCCAAACTGATTACCTTCATTACAAGCGAGTTGGTGTTCTCCCGTCAATCAAATGGGACATTGATGAGAAGACTAGCTTGACGCTCATTGGCCAATATCTGTATGCGCCTTCGGAAGCACAAGGAGACGGTTATCCTGGCGTAGGAACTCTGGTTCGAGGTAAATACGGTTACCTTCCGCGTTCGCGATTTCTGGGAGATCCGTCCATAAATGACAACGGACAGAGAACTGCATCATTTGAATATCAATTTCAGCATAAATTCAATAATTTCCTGGAGTTTCAGCAAACATTTCGCTATGAAGATTCATCGACGCATATGAACCAGACCTATTTACAGGGGTCACTCCAGCCTGATCAAACAATCAAACGTAGGGCTTGGCGCCAGAATAGCTCGAACGCCACAGTGGCTCTGGATAGTAGGTTTGTCGGGCATCTTAACACAGGATCTGTAAAGCAAACTCTTGTTGCTGGAATGGATTTTAGGCGAATGAATATAGCCCAAAACCTTGCATATGATATGAACGGCGCAGGCTACGTCAATATTTGGGATCCTGCATATTATCTCGTCTATCCCGATTATAGTTTAAATAGTCCGGATAATATCGAGTGGGATAATATGAGGCAAACTCAGTATCAAAGTGGAGTGTATTTTCAGGATCAAATTAAATGGGGACGCTTGTCCGTTCTTCTTGGCGGAAGACAGGATTGGTACAATTATAAAGCAACCGTCACAACAGCTGATAATTTTGAAGCTGCCGGCCATGGCGTTATTACTGAGCCTTATGTAGATGATAGGGAAAAATCATCGCGATCAAAATTTACATGGCGCGCGGGATTTACATATAATTTTGATTTTGGCCTCACGCCATATTTTAGTTACGCGACGTCATTCATTCCACAGACAGGTTCATTCCAGTACGATGGGCAAGCGGCCAAGCCGCTCAATGGAAAGCAGTTTGAAGTCGGACTAAAATATCTCGTTCCCAATACCAATATTTTACTAACGGCCGCTGCTTACGACATCAAGGAAAACCACTATCAGATTACAGACACTGAACATCCAGGTTATGAAGCTGATGCAGGTACGGTTACGTCCAAAGGCGTCGAATTATCAGCCCATGCCAATGTCACGAAAGATATCCGCTTAACTGCGTCTTATTCTTTCAACGAGACGCGTGTTACGAAAAGCAATAATACTGTTTGGCTTACAGACATGTATGGTAATGCGATTGGCCCCAATGACGGTGCCATTTCTGAACAGGGGAAATACGTTGCGGGCCTGCCTCGCCATATGGTGAATATGTTTGTGGATTATACCTTGCCTCGAAAAATCTTTTACGGGTTAGGCGTAAATTTCGGTGTCCGTTATGTCGGCAGTACCTATGCTGACAATGCGAATAGCTATAAGGTTCCTTCATATTTGTTGTTTGATGTTGGTGCGTATTATGATTTTCAGAACGCATCTCCCATGTTGAAAGGTCTTAAAGCGCAACTTGCCATCTCGAATTTAGCAAACACGAGATATGTCACATCATGTAGTTCTGGTGACGGTGGTGGTTCGTGTTATTATGGGCAGGCGCAGCGTATTTACGGGAATTTCTCGTATAGTTGGTGAAATTACACTGCCCGAAACTACAGCGTCTTTTCCCAATTAAATTCAGCATCTTACCCCTCGTCTCCATGCCAAAGTCGAGGGGCAGATGTGCTGCAAATTCCGAGGGGCAACTCCCTGCAAGAAACGTGGGTTGTGCCCGGCAAGATCCGTAGGGCGACCTATGCCAAAGTTGTCTTATGCTGTTTTGTGTCGCTGCGGTTGCGCATGCGACAAAGGACTGCGGCCCCGGATGGCCATCCGGGGCCGCAGGAAGGGGTCGGGTCGAATGCCAAACAGACCATATGGGTCGATCACGAGTATGGCCGCCCCTTCTTTTCCTTGCGTCCTGAACGGATACCCGAGGGCAAGCCTCGAATGACAAGCATAGGACATGGAGAAGATGAATATGGTTATCCCGAATGACAAGTCTTTTTCCAATGGGCAGGTGACCTTGGGCATTGACGTCTCCAAAGCCCATCTTGACGCCGCCATCTACCCTTCCGGGCAGACCTTGCACGTTCCCAATACCCGCAAAGGATATAGCCAGCTTCTGCGCTGGATTGGAAAAGCCGATGTGTTCCGCGTTGTTTTCGAAGCTACCGGTCCATGGCACAAAGAAATGGAACGTGCTCTGGCCACGGCTGGACTGCCAACCGTGAAGGTCAATCCCAGATATGCCCGCCACTTCGCCGAGGCTACTGGCACACTCACTAAAACAGACAGGGTCGACGCCCAGATGCTCGCCCGTTTCGGCGCGCTGATTCAGCCGAAAATCTGTCCCATCCGCAGCGAAATTCAGGAAACGTTGACAGAACTCGTCTCGGCGCGACGAAGCCTGACGCGCGATCGCACAGCAGTAAGCAACCGCCTTCAGACACTCTCCATAGACCTGCTCAAGCGCCATGCCCGTCATCGCCTTCGGCAGATTGATGCGCAACTGGCTTCCATAGCGGACGCCATCCGCTTGCTCATTGCCAGCGACCCTGAACTCGCACGGCGCTGCGAGATTATCCTGAGCATTCCGGGCTTCGGGGCCGTTACCGCTGAGGCCGTCCTTGCCGATATGCCCGAACTTGGAATCCTCGGTGACAGCCAGGTATCAGCTCTGGCCGGACTGGCTCCCATAACGCGCCAGTCCGGAACATTTCAGGGCAAAAGCCACATACGCGGAGGACGTGCCCTCGTCAGGCAGGCTCTCTACATGCCAGCCCTTGTCGCCATGCGCTTCAATCCAGATCTCAAAACATTCTATAATCGCCTCATCGCGCAGGGGAAAAATGCAAAACTCGCCATCACAGCCGTCATGCGAAAAATGCTCGTCCTCGCTAATGCGTTGCTTCGCGATAACCGGATATGGACTGAAAAAAGAGTTTGATCACCACGGATACTCGTGGAGTGGGGGTGTGCAACATGCGTGGGGCCAGGCCGCAAGTGTGAGAACCCAATGTAACCAGAAACGCGGGGCTGCCTGATAAGTGCGGCGTGTTGTGCCGCGCCCGGTCGGTGGCTCCCCAGCCGATAAGGGACGTCTCCCATGCCACTGGACATCTGGCATTCCGAGGCCGATCTGGCCATCCTCAGAACCCTGTCAGCATCCGCTCTTGCCGGGGCCTTCATGCGCCGCTGGTCCCGCTATGTCAGCGACTATCGCGATACCGGCCTACGGGCCGGAGCCAGCGACAATCCCTCTCTCCTGTGGGCGGCTTTCCGTGACCGATGGGGGTTGCGTTTTTGTCCACGATCCTGACATTCCCATCACCCGCAAGCCTGTCATCTGGCGCAGGGAAGACACAACCCGCATCATCAGCCTGACAGAGGCCCCGCGCTGCTTTTCCGATTTCCTGTCGCTGAATTTCGAAGCCTTGGGCCGTGTCCTGCTGGATCATGAAGATGATGCCGGTCGCGGCGTGACCGTGGCCGGCCCCTTCGGGACGTTCTCCTTCCTGATGGATAGTCCTGACGTCATGAAACGTCCTGCGGTGGTGATCCCGCTCGATCCTCTTTTCAGGAGCCGTTATTATGAGGCGGGGCGCTTCATGTTCCGGTATCTCGGGTTCAGTATTCCTCACCGTATCCCGCCAGTCATCACGCCGTTCCGGTCCCTGCATCTGATCCGCTGTCTGCACGCGTTCGATATGGACCGCGCGGGCTTTGGTAAGCGCCAGATTGCGGCGCGTTTGATCAACCCACGGGCGCTGACACTTTCCAATCATGAATGGATTGATCATGGCTGGCGGCGGTCGGCCAGAGACTGGACGGCGGAAGGTCTGCGTCTGGTCGAAGGGGGTTATGTTGCTCTCCGTACGGAAGGATGATCAGGGGCAGGCATTGTGTGCTGAAAACAGCTCCTGTGCAGGCGAACAGGGCAGAAAACTGCTTCAAAACTGAAAACCCTGCACACGACCGACCAGACATGCACACAGGAAGACAAGGCGCGACCGCGCCTTGTCGCCCGACGTGGCAGGCTGTTTTATCTTGCCTTCCTCTTTCTATTCTTTGGAACTACTACTTGAATGCAAAAATAATACCGAAAATACCACGCTATGACAGCACAAAACGACGCTGGTGGCCAATGGACTGCGCTGCGTTACGCATGAGGCCAGAAACAGGCGGATTGTGAACCAAAAACACGGCATCAGGCTGCATTTCGGGTGTAAAAACTGACATGATTTCACCGCTGTTTTTGTGATTGTCATGTGCGGCAAAACGGACTTCTGAATGGCGTTCGATGTGCCGAGCGGAGTGCAAAATTCACGTAGGAAACCAGCCGGTTTCTTATTCCTGAACGTGCGGTTATCATGCATCCGATTGGCCCGCCGATCCGCAAGGTTTTTGCTTTCCGCGTGCATGAAAATTCATGTCAGGGAATGTCCGGCGCATGACGATGACCGGTCGCTCATCCTGTTTCCGATGTGCGAAGCCGGGCACGCGGGAATGACGGCTTGACGTTCCACTTCTTGCGCCCTGAGCTATACGGACGTGCCCGGTTCTGCTGCTGTTTCTGGCTCCGGGCGAGCGCAGCGCGGGAGCGCCGTAGGCCGTCCATCGGACGCCGGAGCTGGGCCTGAAAGCGCCCCATAAAGGGACAGCGCAGGACACGCGGCGGCTTAGCCGACGCCTTCCGTTCGCGGCGCGAAGCGTCGCGTTGGCCCGGCTAAAAATGAGAGGGTGGAGGATGGGGTGTCCAGCTTGCGAAGGACATCGAATCTGGAAAAATAAGGCCGGAAAGAGGAGGAATTAAGAGGGCAAGATAAAGGCATCTGGCACTCCTGACGTCGCGGGCCGGATTTTTCTCTGTCTGCACATGGGGTTGAGGGATGGGTGACCGGCACCCCTGAAAAAAGGCTGACGTGCCGCTCTCTTTCAGAAATGGCGGAAAAGTCCGCATTGCACTGGCACTGTTCGTTTTGGACACCGTATTCGATGTGACGTGATCGAAAAACACGTCTACGCTTGAATAAGTAATTCTTCTCTATAGCCGCACGGTTTTTCTATGTGTTGCATGAGGTCTTGCGGTAAGCTGGCCGTATCCCCGAGGTTTTCCCTTTCCCGCACGGAAAGGACGCAACCAATGGGAGACAGGAACGACGCGCCAGACCGCGCACCCGGCGTTCCGGCCAACGATAACGGGCAGGGGGACGCCCGGCAGGAACTCGACCGGGTGGCGTTCAGCATCGCCCGGCTGATCGGTCGCCGGATGGCGCGGGAATATTTTGCGGCGCTGACCGCCGCGAACGACAATCATCCCCCTCCCGGCGATGGCCCGGACGGGACGGACAGGCCGGAAGGAGAAAGCTGACATGACCCGTGTTGCGCTCTATGCCCGCTATTCATCGGACAATCAGAGCGAAAGCTCGATTGAGGACCAGTTCCGCCTCTGTCGTGAGCACGCGGCGCGGGAACAGTGGAGGGTTGGGGAGACCTATCAGGACGCCGCCATCTCAGGGGCGAGCACGATCCTGCGGCCCGGCATCCAGGCGTTACTTCGTGATGCGCAGACCAACAGGTTCGATGTCGTGCTGGCCGAGGCGCTGGACCGCATTTCGCGCGATCAGGCCGATGTCGCGACGCTGTTCAAACATCTGCGTTTTGCAGGTGTCGCCATCGTCACACTGGCCGAGGGGGAAATCTCGGAACTGCATGTCGGCCTGAAAGGGACGATGAACGCGCTGTTCCTCAAAGACCTCGCCATGAAGACCCATCGCGGGCTTCGGGGCCGGGTGGAGAAGGGCAAGGCGGGCGGTGGCCTCTGCTATGGCTATAGGGTGGTCAAAAAGCTGGACGCCAATGGCGAGCCGATCCGGGGTGATCGTGAGATCATCCCCGAGGAAGCCGAGGTGATCCGTCGTATCTTTCGCGCCTTCGCGGCGGGGCAAAGCCCGCGTTCCATCGCGGTGGAACTGAATAAGGAGGGTGTGCCCGGCCCGCTGGGCCACGCCTGGGGTGATACCTCCATTCGGGGACATGTCTCACGCGGGACGGGTATCCTCCATAACGAACTCTATGCGGGCGTGCTGGTGTGGAACCGCCAACGCTTCATCAAAGACCCCAGCACCGGCAAGCGTGTCTCGCGCCCCAACCCGCAAAGCCAGTGGATCAGGACCGAAGTCCCACATCTCAAAATCGTGTCTGATGATCTGTGGCAGGCGGTCAGAACCCGTCAGGTGGCCATAGCCGCGAAGGTCGGCCCGTGCCCGACGAACACGCTGGAAGGCCGCGCCCGGCGGCTGCATCTGGCGAACCGGCCTGTCTCCCTTCTTTCCGGCCTGCTGTCCTGCGGCTGCTGTGGTGGCAGGGTGGGCATGATCGTCAACAGCCGGTTTGGCTGTCTGAACCACCACCGCCGGGGCACCTGCGCCAATAACCGCACCATCCCGCGCCAGCGGATCGAGGCGCGGGTACTGGTCGGGCTGAAAGACCGGCTGGTGTCGTCCGACAGCGTGGCGGAGGCGGTGCGGGCGTTCGCGGAGGAAGTGAACCGGCTCAACCATGAGCGGCGCGGGCAGGCCATTGCGGACCGCAAGGTGCTGGACAAGATCGACCGGTCAATACGGGGCATCATCACGGCGATTGAGGACGGGATGTATCAGCCCTCCATGAAGGCCCGCATGGATGATCTGGAACGTCAGAAGGCGGAGATTATGGAGCGTCTGGCGCAGGCTCCGGCGGATATTCCCGACGTGCATCCCAACATTGCCAGTCATTACCGGCGCAACGTGGAGCGGTTCACCGAGGCGCTGGACGACCCGGACGGGGGCAGGGAGGCCGCAGAGGCCATCCGCTCGCTGATTGGTGGGATCGTAATCAACCCCGGCGACAAGCGGGGCGAGGTTCATATCTCCCTACGCGGCGAGTTGATGGGTATCCTCGATCTCGCCCATGCCAACGGAAACCAGAGGGAACCCCGCTTTATGACAGCAGCCGTCGCGGGTCCCCGCAACCATGAATATGTGTCTGAAAAGACTATGGAAAAGCCACCCTCAAGGGTGGCTTTTTTGCGTTCCGGGAATGAGCGCAGGATGCGTATAGGATGCAAATGGGAGTGAAACTCCAGCGTAGGTTGGGCTGATTTCACGTATGCGTGAAGGAATGGAATGAGTTTCTCCAGGTAATCTGCTCAGGCAGGGCGATGACCCTATCCCTGCAATGCCTTCGAATTGAAGTAAAGTCGGTCCATTGGAGACAGGCGAAGAAGAGCGAGCGCGGTCGCTAGCTGCATCGATCCCGCTCTTACCGGCCCTTCACAGTAGTTCGTGGCAGGTTGGTCTAAGCAACATGGTAAAAACAGCGGGCCCGTCGGCCATCTGTAATTTTCGCTTTAAGTTAGTCTAGATGATGCTCTATCAGGGAGAGCGGAATGCTGAAGAACGTGCACAAAATTCTCGGCGTGACAACCGAGTATAGCATTGTCTTCACGAAAAAATTTGTGAAACGCGCGATCGCGGAAGCGACTGACGGCGAGTGCCATGTTCTTCATTTTTCGTCGCATGGCGACTCAACCGGCATCTGATTGACGAACAACACGGACATCAGTTGGGCTAAGTTCGTTGAGTTGATCCGACCGGTGGCGGGCAAGGACAAGGCCCTAGAGCGTGTCATTAGTTAATTCCGATGATAGCGGAAACGAGTTGCACTGCTGCGAGGAATGTTGACTTCAGTTTGTCGTAGCGTGTTGCAATGCCTCTGAACTGCTTCAGCCTGGCGAAGAATCGTTCAATGATGTTTCTGTTTTTGTAGAGCTGGAAGCTAATTTTCCATGGATCACACCGGTTTTCCTTGAAGGGATAACCGGTGTGATCTGCCGTTCTTCGATCTTTTCGATAAGCGGATCAGCATCATAAGCCTTGTCGGCGATAAAGGCTGCAGGGTCGACTTTATCCAGCAGGGGGGCCTGCTTCCGTGATGTTGGCTTTCTACCCGGGCGTCAGGGACAAGGCGACCGCCTTTCCTGCGGTATCGACAATGGCGTGGATTTTCGAAGTCAGTCCGCCACGGGACCGCCCGATGGCCTGATCCGCTCCACTTTTTACGGGCACCCGCACTGTGCTGGTTGAGCCCGGACAATCGTGCTGTCGATTATCATATATTCGTTGTCACGATCGGGGCCCAGATGCCGGAAAATCCGTTCGATCACGCCGCCTTCGCACCAGCGACGCAGTCGTCGGTGGACGTTTTTCCTGTCCCCGAACCGGGCAGGCAGGTCATGCCACGGAATGCCGGCACGGTAACGATACAGAATCGCTTCCACAAACAGACGGTTATCGGTAGCCGTTCCGCCGATATGATCTTCACGACCGGGAAGAAGATCTTTTATCCGTTCCCATTGGCTGTCACTCAGGCCATATCGTCGCATTCATTCTCTCCCTGAAAACAGAGAAAAAACATCACAGATCAAACGGGAGTATAAGCCTCATGACGCCAGATGCTAACTGACGACACGCCCTAGTGACACCATCTAGGGCCGCATGGAGCGGCCTCAGGGTTGCGTACTGCAGCCTGATGTCATCATCGTCGTTCAATCCTACCCATGAAGCCGTTCCCATGTTGCGTATGAAGACACTCCCGGCGTCAGGTCGCCGGCATCGTCTCCTGGGGTGTGGCGTCGATTGCCACCGTCGCCTCCGTGGTGAGGACGCGAAAGACGAAGCTCTCCTGTAGATATAATTCGACTGTATCCTCAGTATGATTCAGATAGCCGATCGAAAAATCCTGCCCGATATCAAGCGCCAAATCACCGCCGCGTGTGGACACCACGAACGCGCCTTCGATGGCGGGAGCCCAGATGAGTTTTCCGTCGATCAGGCTCTCGATGTGCTGGCGGACTGGATATCCTTCATCATCACCGCTGCTCACGGCTGTATAGGCCTGCGCGCCTAGCACAACAGAGTAAGGACCGTTCACGCCCGCGAGCCGAAGTTCATTGATTGCCTCGGTGATGATGCGAGGATAATCCTTGATGGATGTCGGAAACTTCAGATGGGCATTGGAGGTTGCTTCGCGGATACCATGAATGCCTGCCGCGCTATAACCTTCGAAGATTGCGCGATCTTCGGCAAACGCGATCTTCTTTGCTGCATCTTTCACCGGCTGCCAGTCGGAATCCAGGGAGCCGCGATCCACAGCGTCGATCTCTTCACGTGATAGCGTGAACGGGACGCGTAATTCGACCAGCGGACGCACTTCTCGCTGTATGGCCTGTACGCCGTCGTGCGGTGCCTGAATCGCGCTGCCACGACCGGTTCCGATCCCTGCGAGCGACAGTCCTTTCGGCTCGGAAGTATCGACGACACGCCGCCCAGCCAAATGGCGTCGAAGCGTGCGCGCAGCTTCATCCTCAATTTGCGCCCAGGCCGCACTGGAAACCGGTGCAAGGTGACGATGGAGATTATTCATGTCTGCGGTTCCTCTTTTAACGAGCCGATGTTCAGAGACGTATTATCAAACGGGTGAGCAGAGCTACAGGGGTCGGACGTCGGATTTCCGGCAGCATTTTCGCCAGACGATATAGAAGGCATCAGGTCTGGCGCACCATCGAGAAAGTCGGCCGTTGGAATGAAGAAAAGCACACCGGTGATTGCCGTGCTGACGTCCAGAATCCTGTCGTAATTACCAGGTGGTTTACCCACGAACATGTTCTGGAGCATCTGTTCCGTGCGGGCCGGAGACCGGGAATAGCCTATGAAATATGTTCCGAATTCACCCTTGCCCACTTGCCCGAAGGGCATGTTGTCACGGACAATCTGAAGCTGCTCGCCATTTTCCTCAATGTTCGTCAGGACATTGTGCGCATAACTCTTCTTGGCGGAATCGCGCTGCTCGATATCGGAAAGCTTGTGTCGGCCGATGACGTCTTCCTGCGTTTCGACCGCCATGGCATTCCATTTTTTCAGATCATGCAGGTATTTCTGAACGATGACATAGCTGCCGCCTAAAAAGGCCGGGTCTTCTTCTCCAATAATCGTAGAGTCGACTGCTGCCTGCCCAGACGGATTTTCCGTTCCGTCCACGAAGCCGAGCAGATCGCGTTCGTCGAAATATTTGAAGCCATGGACTTCGTCGATCACAGTCGCGGCTCCTTCGAGACGGGAGACGATCGTGGCCGCGAGTTCGAAACACAGGTCCATTCGTGTGGCGCGGATATGAAAGAGCAGGTCGCCCGGCGTAGAGGGAGCATGATGTACGCCGTGGATTTCTCTGAACGGATGCAAATCTTTCGGGCGAGGCATGCCGAAGAGCACATCCCAGGCATGTGAGCCGATGCCGGTTACACAACTCAGGCGGCCATCGGGAACACGAAAACCGATTCCCCGCACCAACGAGGACATATCGCCCAGTAGGCCCCGGATCTGTTCCCCGATCGTGATATCATCGCCGTCGTTCAGCGTAATGACCAGAAAGACGGCAGCCTGGGTCAGTCTGGCATCGACAGCTTGAAGTGCAGTCAACAGTCAAAAACTCCTCAATCCCAGAGTGCGATCGCGTTGTGTATCCAGATCCCCTGGATGCTCGTTTTGTCACGTATTCAGGTCATATTAGAGCTATAATCAGATCAAATCAAACTGGCACCTCTATATAACCTGTACGCATAATTCTATAACGAGAAGGTCTTGGACGCCTGAATCAGAATGATCTTATCATACCGATCAAACGAACAGTGCGAGAAGTTTGCGCATAAGTAGCCGATTATTTGATGCGCGCTTCTAACTCTCGGCGAAGGTTCATTATTTTCAAATAAAAGGCATCTTTATTGATGTCGAGAAGATCCTGGATGTTACGAATGCAGAATGCTCATGATATAGCGTTCCTTCTGGCACGTTTTCAGTTCGCTTTTACTGTTGGCGTCCATATCATCTTTCCTGCCTTTTCGATTGGTCTGGCAGCGTATCTGGTTGTTCTCGAAGGGCTATGGCTTGCAACTGGACGGCAGGTTTTCCTCGATCTCTATCGATACTGGATCAAGGCGTTCTCCATCGTCTTTGGCATGGGAGTCGTATCAGGTCTGGTCATGGCTTATGAATTCGGCACGAACTGGTCGGTGTTTTCAAAGAAGGCAGGACCGATTACTGGTGTCCTGCTTTCCTACGAGGTCATGACCGCTTTCTTTATGGAGGCCGGCTTTCTCGGTGTGATGCTGTTCGGCATGAATAAGGTCGGACGGGGTCTGCATTTCGCTGCGACCTGCTGCGTCTCAGTCGGCACGCTTATCTCCATGACCTGGATTCTGGCATCCAATTCATGGATGCAGACACCGCGTGGCTATCGGATCGACCCGGCCAGCGGACAGTTCCTGCCCGATGACTGGCTGGCCATCATCTTTAATCCGTCCTTTCCGTTTCGTCTCGTGCACATGGGATTGGCGGCCTTCTTGTCTGTTGCCTTTGCCGTCGGTGCGACAGGGGCATGGCATCTGCTGAAAGCGCGAAGACAGGGTAAGATTTCGAGCGAGCCCGTGCGTGTCATGTTCTCGATGGCCATGTGGATGGCAGCTATCATCGCGCCGCTCCAGATCCTGGCGGGCGATGCCCACGGATTGAACACGCTGAAGTATCAGCCCGCTAAACTGGCTGCCATGGAAGGCGACTGGAACAGCGAAGGACGTGCACCGGAGCTGCTGTTCGGCATCCCGAACATGAAAACCGAACACACGGATTATGCCATCGGGGTTCCGCTGCTGGGCTCGTTGATCCTTACGCATAGTCTGGACGGCAAAGTGCCGGGGATGAAGGATTTCCCGCGTGACCAGCGACCGCCATCTCCGGTCATCTTCTTCTCGTTTCGTATCATGGTGGCGCTGGGTGTTCTCATGATGCTGGTGGGGTTCTGGTCGCTCTGGCATCGGCGGAATAACACGCTCTTTACCAGCCCGACCTTCCATCGCGTGGCGTTGTGCATGGCTCCCGCCGGTTTTCTGGCTCTGCTGTGTGGCTGGGTGACCACTGAGGTCGGCCGCCAACCCTGGACCGTCTACGGGCTTCTGCGGACCTCACAGAGCGTTTCGCCGATCGTACTGTCGAGCATGGTCGTGTCGATGACCGTATTTGTCGTCGTCTACATGATCGTTTTCGGTTCGGGTCTTGGCATTCTTGTTCGGATGCTCAGTCGTGAACCCGAGGAAGGGGAACGTGATGCCGACCCGGCACACGCACCCGATATTCTGGCAACACGCGCACATCCCGCCGTCATCGATGTTTCTACTACGAAAGGCGCCTGAAAGATGATGGATTTCGCACACTGGCTGCCGATCATCTGGGCCGTGATTCTGATCGCTGCCATCTCGATCTATGTCATTCTCGATGGGTTCGATCTCGGAATTGGTATGCTGTTCATGCTCGAACGGGACGAGACACGACGCAACGTCATGATCAGCACGATTGCGCCGGTGTGGGATGGCAATGAGACATGGATGGTTCTAGGCGGCGCCGTGCTCTACGGTGTTTTCCCGGGTGCCTATGCCACACTGCTCCCTGCCTTCTATCTGCCGATCGTGCTGATGCTGGCCGCCCTGATTTTTCGGGGCGTTGCCTTTGAATTCCGCGTGATGACAAGAGGCACACCCCGTGCGGGATACTGGGATCTTGGCTTCATGATCGGCTCGGCGGTTGCCGCGTTCTGTCAGGGGGCCGTCCTCGGCGGCGTGATCCAGGGCGTTAAAGTCACGGACGGCGCTTTTTCCGGTGGATCATTCGACTGGCTGACGCCGTTCACCGTTCTTTGCGGACTGTCGGTTATGTGCGGTTATGCTCTGCTTGGCGCAACGTGGCTGGTGTGGCGCACGACTGGCACTTTGGAAGCCTCGTGCCGTCACTGGGCGGGGCGGTTGGTGATCGGGCTCTTCGCATGCATTGTCGCCGTCAGTGTCTGGACACCTCTGCTGCATGCCCCTTATCTCCGCCGCTGGACGGAATGGCCAAACATTCTGTTCGTGACGCCTGTGCCGATACTCGTGATCGTGCTTGGCCTCCTGCTGGTAGCCAGCCTGCGGAAAGGACATTCACGCGTGCCCTTCCTGTGCACGTTGGGCTGGTTCTTTCTGTGCCTGTCCGGTCTGGGCATTACCGTATGGCCCTATGCCGTGCCGCCGACTCTGACCCTATGGGATGTTTCATCCCCGCCATCCAGCCAGTTCTTCCAGCTTGTCGGTACCGTCATCCTTTTGCCCATCATCCTGACGTACACGATTTACTCGTATCGCGTTTTTCGCGGGAAAGTCTCCGAAGCCGATGGCTATCATTGAAGTTGTAAAGGGTGACGGATCACGAGCATCCCGTCACTTGAGCGTCCGGTTGGCATGGCTTTCCGTAATCTGGATTGTCAGTACCGCTACATTTTTTGTCGTAGCCTCGTTACTTCATCTTTTGGTGCCCAAATGAAAAATGCATCTCTCCTGATGGACGAAAGAGCAGGCACGATGTCTGAAAGTCCCACGATTTTCGAATTCGAACGCGATTTTGCCGGTTCGTTGCGTTGTATTCCCATGATCGCGCGGCAAAAGCTTGATATTGTTGGAATCAAGATGACGCTTCGCCAGTGGAGCCGCGTTTCGCGTGAAGAACGGGGTCTTCTGGTTGATAGGCCCTGCGATACCAATGCGGAACAGGAGGCTTATCGCGCCCTCGTTCTGGAACTGATTGCCACACGGGCAGATGAACCTGTGCGCTTTTTGGTCACGCAAGGGCTGGATGACTGGCGTGAGCCAGATCGTATGCCCGAAGCAGTGCTGCTGCAGGCACAACAGGATGGTGTTCAACCGCCGACGCCAGCGCAATGGGCCGCATTGGCACCGCTTAAGCGCTTCGCGCTGATCAAGCTTGCGAGATCGAAGCACGAAAACGAAAACTTTGTGCCGGCGTTGGAAGAGTTCGGTATCCTTCAAGGGGAAGGTTGATATCATGAGCAAAGAAAAAGAATCCGAGTTCAAGCCTTATCATCATCCGGCGGGTGGATGGGGTGCCGCGAACGCGACAGCCAAGGTGCTCATGGAGCAGAGCGTGCTGGTGAAGGGGTCGCGTGGTCTGCTCGCGATGAACCAACCCGGCGGCTTCAAGTGCCCAAGCTGCGCCTTTCCCGATCCCGATCATCGTAAGACTCTCGAATTCTGTGAGAACGGTGCCAAGGCGCTGGCGCATGAGGTGACCAAGGCGCGTGTCACGCGGGGGTTCTTCGCCCAGCATACCGTCACGGAACTGATGGAGCACAGCGATTACTGGCTGGAGATGCAAGGGCGCCTGACCGAGCCCATGCGCTATGATGCGGCAACCGACAAATACGTTCCGGTCGCGTGGGACGATGCGTTCGCGCTGATCGGCAAGCATCTCCATGCGCTCGACAGCCCTCATCAGGCGGAGTTCTATACGTCCGGAAGAACTGCCAATGAAACGGCGTTCCTCTATTCTATCTTTGTACGCGAATTCGGCACCAATAACTTCCCCGACTGTTCGAATATGTGTCATGAGCCGACGTCGCGCGGGCTCCCGCCTTCAATCGGGATTGGCAAGGGCACAATTGTCATGGCCGATTTCGAGCATGCCGAGGCGATTTTCGTCATCGGTCAGAACACTGGCACGAATTCGCCGCGCATGATGACCAATCTGGTCGAGGCGCGGAAGCGCGGCGTTCCTATTGTGTTGATCAATCCCATGCCCGAACGCGCACTGATCCGCTTCACGGAGCCGCAGGACATTCTGCAGATGGGAACGTTCGGTTCAACGGCGATTTCCAGCGAATTTGTGCATGTCCGGATCGGCGGCGATCTCGCCATTTTCAAAGGTATGATGCGCGCGCTATTCGAGGCTGAGGACCGTGGTGAGAAGGTTCTGGATCAGGACTTCATCGCTGAACATACAGCGGGGCTGGAGGCTGTGCGCGCGGATGTCATGTCGGTCTCCTGGGCTGATATCACCCGGATATCTGGAATTTCGGAAGAACAGATCCGCCGGATTGCCGGAATTTATGCCAAATCGAACGCTACGATCATCTGCTACGGGATGGGCCTGACACAGCATCAAGAAGGATCCCATCTCCTTCAGCAAGTGGCGAATTTGCTTCTAATGAAAGGGAATATCGGAAAGAAAGGCGCGGGAATCGCGCCGATCCGAGGGCATTCCAATGTGCAGGGCGACCGCACGGTCGGCATCGACGAGAAGCCGACACAGAAGTATCTCGACCGCGTACGCGATGTCTTCGGGTTCGAGCCACCGCGTGAGCACGGTCATCACGTCGTTGAAGCGGTCGCGGCCATGGAGGCGGGAACCGCGAAGGTATTTTTTGGCATGGGTGGCAATTTCGCTCGTGCGATCCCCGATACCGAGCGTTCCTATGCCGCGATGGGACGGCTGAGTCTGACGGTCAACGTCACGACCAAGCTCAATCGCGGTCATCTGGTCCACGGCAAGGACGCGCTGATCCTTCCGGTCGTGTCCCGCTCCGAGATTATCCGCACGACGAAGGGGGAGCAGTTCGTCACTATCGAGGACGCGATGGCGAATGTGACCCCGTCGCGCGGTGTGTTCGAACCGGTTAGCCCGGATGTGAGACCGGAGACGGAGATCATCTGCCGCGTGGCGATGGCAACGTTGCCCCATTCGAAGACGCCGTGGGCGGATTATATCGAGGATTATACGCTGATCCGTGACAAGATCGCGGAGGTCTACCCCGAGATATACACTGATTTTTCGGAGAAGATGAAAGATCCTCATGGTTTTCATCTCGATATTCCGCCGCGCCGCCGCGTATGGAAAACGCCGAACGGTAAAGCGAATTTCCTCGTCATGCCGGGACTTGAGGTCAATGATGTGATCGAGGATCCGGCCATGCTGCGTCTGGCGACGATCCGCTCGCATGATCAGTACAACACCACGATCTATAGCAACAGCGACCGGTATCGTGGCGTGTACAACAACCGCCTTGTTATTTTCATGAACAAGCAGGACCGTGAAGATCGGGGATTGGAGAACGGAGCGGTCATTGGTCTGGAAACCTATAGCGAGGACGGACGCCGTCGGTACGTCGATGGACTGACGATCCTTGACTACCCCATGCCGCGTGGCGCCATCGCGGGATATTATCCGGAACTTAATCCGCTCCTGCCGCTTGATTTTTATGACGAGATCAGCGGCACGCCCGCTGCCAAGGCTATTCCGGTCAAAGTGGTGCCGAGTGTTGCGTCGGCCGCGCCGATCCGGATCGGCGGCTGAGTGTGTCCCATTCAATGCGGCATCATTCATCTTCGGGTGATGCCGCGAGTGGAAAGCGAAGACGCAAATCATGAATACGGAATTGTTGCCGAGCATCAGACCCACAAAAGACCGGCTCCATCGACCGTTCAGGGATCTGCGCATTTCCGTGATGGACCGGTGCAATTTTCGTTGCCCTTATTGCATGCCGGATTCGATCTATCATGAAGGCTTCAGTTTTCTAAGGCCTGATGAACGGCTGAGTTTTGACGAAATCGAACGGGTGGCACGAGTGGCGGCGGAACTGGGCGTGACCAAGCTCCGCCTGACAGGCGGAGAGCCATTGCTTCGTCCGAACCTGCCGGAACTGGTGGCGCGTCTCACGCGCATTCCGGGGATTGAGGATATCGCACTCACAACCAACGGGATGCTTCTGGCACGTCAGGCGGCGGCACTTCACGGAGCAGGTCTGTACCGTGTGACGGTGAGTCTCGATAGTCTGGACCCGACTGTTTTCGCCCGCATGAGCGGTGGACGCGGTGATCTGCGGACCGTGCTGGACGGCATTGAAACAGCACGTGCGATCGGTTTTCCGCGTGGGGTCAAAATCAACACGGTCGTTCAGCGTGACGTGAACGATGCAGGTGTCCCGGAACTTCTTGCGCACTTCCGGCATACGGATGTGATCGTACGCCTGATAGAATATATGGATGTCGGCAATCGCAACGGCTGGGAACGTAGCGATGTCGTAACCTCGCGCGAGATGATGACGCGGATCGATGCGCTCTGGCCTCTCGATCCGGTGTCACCCGCTTATCGCGGCGAAGTTGCCACCCGTTACCGCTATGCCGATGGCGGTGGGGAGATTGGGTTCATCTCCTCGGTCAGTGCGCCGTTTTGCGGAAATTGCTCGCGGGCACGGCTCTCTTCGGATGGGCAGCTTTTCACCTGCCTCTTCACCACGAAAGGCACCGACCTGCGGACAATCCTGCGTGAAACCGGTCATACGGACGAGGATGAGCCGCTTCGACAGGCGCTGGCGGACATCTGGCATCGTCGCGCCGATCGATACAGCGAAGAGCGTCAAGAACGACGATCCCGGGTTAAAGCTGCTCATGAGGATAAGGCGGGGGAGAAAATTGAAATGCACTATATCGGAGGGTGATGCGATGAACGGAGAAACACCTGTCCTGACCCATCTCGACGAAAGTGGTGAGGCACTACGCATGGTCGATATCACGATAGATGGTGACGATGCGCTTATCGATTGTCATGTGCCGAGCACGGGACAAACCGGTATGGAAATGGAAGTTCCTACCGGCGCATCGGTCGCGGCGCTCACCATTTACGACATGTGCAAAGCCCTGACCCATGAAATGGTGATCCGCGAGGGGCATCTTGTGGCTAAGCGCGGAGAGAGATGCGATTTCGGTAATGCGATGCCATGAGACCCCTCTTCGGACTGGTCCTTGCAGGCGGTGTCAGCCGTCGCATGGGACAGGACAAAGCGGCGCTTGCCTATGAGGGCCGTCCACAACTCGACCGTGCGTTCAGCCTGCTTGTACCTCGCGTTAGCCGCTGTTTCGTGTCCTTGCGGGAAGATCAGAAAACTGACGTTGTAAGAAGCATGTATCCGGGAATTGCTGACAGGTCACAGGCAATCGGACCCGCTGCGGGTTTGCTCGCTGCTCATCAGGAATATCCTGATGTTGCATGGCTGGCACTGGCATGTGATCTGCCGTTTCTGGACGACGCAACGCTTGATACGCTGATTGAGGCCCGGCGAGATGGATGCACGGCCGTTGCCTTCCGAAGTGAACATGACGGACTGCCCGAACCCTTCTGCACCATATGGGAGCCTGCGGCTCTGGAGATGTTATCTCGTCAGGTGGCGTCAGGCAGGGTCGCCCCGCGTCAGGCGCTCATCAGTGGCGACACGTTGCTTTTGCCTGCATGCACACCCGGCGCACTCGACAATATCAATACCCCCGAGGAACGGCTGCAGGCTGAAATTAGGCTTGCGGGTGGTCAGGAACAGACATGCCAAGAATAGAAATCGGATATTTCGCACAGCTAGGTGAGCAGGCTGGCCGTCGCGCCGAAACGAGAGAAACGCCCGTCACCACGGCGGCGGCACTTTATGAGGAGCTTCGCGTGGCATACGGTTTTGCGCTTCCGGCTGGCCAGATGCGTGTGGCCGTGAATGCGGCATTTTGTCCCTGGCCCCAGAGCCTGAAAGAAAGCGACCATGTGGTGTTCATTCCACCGGTGAGCGGCGGATGAACCACTTCCTGATTGCTGACACGCCAGTCGATATAGGCACCCTTCGGGAAACGCTTCTGAAGCCTGAAGCTGGTGGCTTCTGCACTTTCGAGGGATGGGTGCGGCAGACGAACGACGGAAGGCTCGTTTCCGCTATCGAGTATGAGGCGTTTGCCCCTTTGGCCACATCTGAAGGACCGACCATTCTCGACGAGGCGCAAGCGCATTTCAACATTACGGCAACTTGCGCGATGCACAGGACCGGCTATCTGCTTGTCGGTGATCTCGCCGTATGGATCGGTGTTGCCGCTCCCCATCGTAATGCCGTCTTCAAGGCTTGTCGTTACATCATTGATGAGATCAAGCGCCGCGTGCCGGTCTGGAAACGCGAGCATTATGTCGATGGGCAGGTTGAATGGGTGGCGTATCATCAGGCGGTTGACGGGACAGGTCAGCAGGGTCCGTCCGATGGCGCGGGGAAGTGGGACTCGTGACTCCCTTGTTTCATATACGGAGAGTGACGAGCCTCGATCGTTCTGCAGAAAAGGCCGACCTGAATATTGCCGATGAGGTGCCGGTCAAACTCATTTTCAGCGGAATTTTTCCATACGGCGTGATGATGCTGACGCCAGATCATCTGACGGATTTCGCATTTGGCTACTGTCTAACAGAACGTATTATCGAGAGGGCCGAACAGATACGATCGGTCGTGGTGTCGGATGGCGAGGATGGTCCGATGCTTGATGTCACGATTTCGGGTGACTGCCTTTCGGAGTTGTTGCGGCGCAGGCCCCGTGCCCAGACTGGGCATTCGAGCTGCGGCATCTGTGGCAGTGACGATGTGCCGTCTGTGGATGTGACCGGTCAGACACCTTTTCCGCTCAATCCCACGATTTCGGCGGCTGCGATCCATCGTGCGCTTCATGATCTCGATCACTGGCAGGAACTGAACGCTGCGACACGCATGGTCCACGGAGCCGCCTGGGCGAACAGAGAGGGTGAGATTCTTCTGATCCGGGAAGATATCGGCCGCCACAATGCGCTCGACAAGCTGATCGGTGCCCGCATGCGTAACGACACACTTTCGGAAGATGGAATCTGTCTGCTGACCAGCCGCTATTCGTATGAAATGGCGCTCAAGACAGTGCGTGCGGGTATGACCACCGTGGTTGCTGTGTCGGCGCCGACAGATCGGGCTTTCCGGCTGGCGGAGAAGATGAACCAGACGCTAATCGCGATCGCACGGCATGACAGGCAGTTCGTCTTCTGTGGCGGGGCACGCCTGACAGGGCGATGACAGCATCAATGGGGAAATCTGTTGTGTCGGATTGGCGCGTGGTTGCCCCCAAGTGCTGGCGCGGCAAGATGAATGCTCGTCACCCTCCTGTCGCGTCATACCGAAGCCAGAACGCGTACATTGCAAAGCATCGTCGAGAACGTAGTCGTGTCCGAAAACGTGATGACACCAGTGGCACCGGACCTCGCGATCCATCATTGGAGAGGAGCATGATATGTTCTTGAAGCAACTACAGTATCTGCGTGAAATTGAACGCTATAAAAGCTTCTCGAAAGCAGCCAATGCATGTGGCGTGTCGCAGCCCGCTTTATCGCGCGCCATTCGTCAGCTTGAGGATGAGTTGGGCGTTGTCATCATCGACCGCAAGAAAAAGGTCTTCGGCGTCACGAATGAAGGCGCGCGCGTCCTTAAATGGGCACATGATATACTGAAAGGCATCAGCGAACTGCGCAATGAGGTCGCGGTCACGAGGCAGGCGATCGCCGGACACGTAAAGATCGGTGTCATCCCGACTGCTGTGCATATTGTCCCGCTCCTGCTGGAAGCCGTGCAGGCGCGATGTGGCGATTTTGCGAGTGAGGTAAATGTTCTTCCTAACAGAACACTCATCGACAAGCTGGTCAGCAAGGAACTCGATATCGGAATTATGTATTACGACCAGTGTCCTCAGGCGAAAGCCTTCGAGGTTCGCACCCTCTATACTGAACAACAGGTGCTAGCGGCATCCCACACATTTGAATTGCCTGAAGGAGAAGACATCAGTTGGGACGCCGCATCCAGATTGCCGCTTGCGCTTCTCACTAAGGAAATGCGCTGTCGTCAACTCGTGGATGTCGGATTTCGGACTGCCGGAGTTGAACCAACGATACGTCGGGAAACGAATTCACTGGAATTGATTCACGCTGAAGTTATGGAAGGAAAGGTCGCAACCATTCTGCCGATCCTGTCTTTTCCGCTGCGCGTGCCGCCACCGGGAAGGCTTAAGATGCTCAGGCTATCGGGCTTTTCTCCAGGCGCAGTCGGTATCGTGCGTCTGAGCGAACAGACTACCTCTGAATTTGCATCAGACGTTTGGGATATTGCCCTGAATACAAGCTTTCAGGACAATATAGACGCGTTGTGCAAGCCTAGCCCTGTTCCGCCTCCGGCCTAAGGAATTATGTAAGGATTGAATGGCCAAAAAGAGGCGAGTGTCGGCTGTCGGCTCTGTGTCCTTTTAGCCGACGGGCGGTTGTGGTAGGAAACGAGACGGTCGGCTTCTGGATTTGAATAATCAGAAGCAGACGTCTGCTCATCGGGAATGACTTATTCACCATCCTTGTTCAGTGGGCAGAACGAACAGTTCTGCAACGTTCATCCGAGAGGGTGCTTTCAGTGCAAACAGGATACTGTCAGCAATGTCTTCGCCTTCAAGAAATGTCATGGAAGCCGCTAGATCATCCATCTGTTTGCGGAAGGCGGCATCCGTAATCTGCTCGTACAGTTCCGACTTCACGGCACCGGGCTGGATGCAGGTCACGCGAATATTGTGCTTTGGTCCGACCTCCATCCTGAGCCCATCCGAGAACGCCGTGACAGCGGCCTTGGTGGCGCAGTAAACGGCCAGACCGGTAAAGACTTTCCGGCCCGCAATCGAGGACATGTTGAAGATATGGCCCGAATGCTGTGCGATCATCTGTGGAAGAACCGCCGCCGTTGCATTAAGGACACCTGATATATTCACGTCCACCATCTGCTTCCACTCGTCCACTTTCAGGCTGTCAATGCTGGACAAGGGCATCAGGCCCGCATTGTTAACCAGCATATCAATCCTGCCGAACCGGGTGATAAGGGTATCTGCGGCGGCTTTGCATGACGCTGGATCCGTCACGTCGGTTGGAAGGGCAACAGCTTTTCCACCTGCCTTGGTGATTTCCGTCACTAGTGCGTCGAGACGGTCCTTGCGCCGTGCCGCCAGACCAACAACAACGCCTTCTGTCGCAAGTTTGCGTCCTGTTGCAGCTCCAATTCCACTGGAGGCTCCGGTAACAAGAGCCACTTTGCCTTTGATACTCATGATCATCTCCGTGTATTACGTCTAAAAACGCTCGGAAAAACATGTAACAACTACGGAAGTTGGCTTCGCTCGCTCTCTTGCTAAAACCATTGTGATTTTGCGCTATTGTGAAGTGATCAGATAACCTCATGACAAGCCTGAAAGGTAAATTGGATGCTTCCCTCGCATCGTTCTTCGCTGCGTGCCGCCAGTTATGCCTTGGAAGGCCGTATTCCGGGTCGGAAAATCGGGCAAAGTCACGGGGAGGCATGGAAAGAGGCCGAGGCGCAGATATTCCGCCGACAGCAACAGGAAGATGAGGTGCTGGTCCCGGCCGTTGCTGAGCCTTTGCTGGTCTGGGTCATCTCGGGAGAAGCTCAGATCGAGGAATGCGAACTGACAGGTGAATGGACGAAAACTGAGGTCAGAAGAGGATCATTCTTCCTGACACAGACCGATGCGCCTTATCTCATGCGCTGGCAGGCTCGTCCGGAACGTTCCTTTGAAGTCATGCATCTCTATCTGGGGCTTGCTTTGGTGAACCGGGCCGCCCGATCTCTTGGACTTAATCCATCACGGCTCCGCATGCGTGACATTTCTGGTGTTCAGGATGCGTTTATATCCGGAGTTCTGACCGGTTTGACGGCTGAGATACAGACGATTCATTCGGCCAGTTCTTTATTCGTGAACGGGCTTCTGGAGAGTCTGACCGTCCACCTTCTGCGTCATTATGCAGAGACACATTCTGCTCTCACGCCCAGACTTGTACAGCTACCAGCGTGGAAACTCCGCAAAGCACTTGATCATATGGAGGTACATCTCGCCGAATCATTCGACTTGGATTTTCTGGCCGGTCTGTGTGGGATGAGCCGGTTTCATTTCAGCCGATCATTTCACAACACCATGGGGCAAAGCCCGTCACGCTGGTTTGTACGGCGGCGTGTCGAACAGGCAAAGGAACTTCTGTGCCAGAGCGACAAATCCATCATCGAGATCGCTCTGACCATTGGTTACGAAAGCCCGAGCCATTTTGCGCAGGTGTTTCGCAGGGAAGCCGGCGTCAGTCCACGCGATTACAGAAAGTTGTGACGTCATCTATCTGATTTCCGCAACTATTCGCGGTTAATCTCAATCACCATCTTTGTTCCGCTGGACCGAATGCGCATACTGATCGCCCCATGTCTTGAGCGCTTGAATGACCGGCTTCAACGTCTTTCCCAGATCGGTCAGAGCATATTCCACATGCGGCGGAACCTCGGGAAAAACAGTCCGTGAAATCAACCCATCTGCCTCCAATTCCCGAAGCTGATTGGTCAGCATCCGCTGCGTGACATTAGGCAGACGCTTGCGCAGTTCGCCGAACCGCAGCACGCCGTCCGCGAACAGGTGATACAGGATCAGCGCCTTCCACTTGCCCCCAAACAGTTCGAGCGTGGCTTCCACCGTGCAGCCGGGGCTGCAGGCCAGCGTGGTGTGACGGATGCGGGGCATGGTATCATTCCTGACACTAGTGGCGGTTTATGTGCGTTCTTGCGCACACCAGAGGGTGGGTCAATGTTTACATGCAGGCCGGACGGATGGCCTGCATTTGTGAACAAGGTTGATCATGTCTTCGTCTTCTTTATTTGAACCTGTGCGGCTGGGCGACCTGTCGCTGGAAAACCGAATCTTCCTGCCGCCACTGACACGCTGCCGCAGTACCCAGCCCGGGGACATCGCCAACGCGCTGATGGCCGAGTATTACGCGCAGCGCACGCAGGCGGGTTTTCTGATCACCGAAGGCACGCAGATCGAACCGCGTGGACAGGGCTACGCCTGGACGCCGGGCATCTACTCACCTGAACAGATCGCGGGCTGGAAACTTGTCACCGATGCGGTGCACGCAAAGCGGCGGCCCATCTTCGCGCAGTTGTGGCATGTGGGCCGCGTGTCCCATCGGGCATTGCAGCTCGGTCATGAGGCGCCGATCGCCCCGTCCGCTGTGGCGGCAACAGGGGTGAACGTATTTATCCCCATGGGACAGGGTACGGGAAAGCTGGTGCCACCCGATATGCCACGCGCACTGTCCATTCCAGAAATCCATGAACTGGTAGACCTATACGCACAGGCGGCGCGTAACGCACTGTCCGCCGGGTTCGATGGGGTGGAGATACACGCGGCCAATGGCTACCTGATCAACCAGTTTATCTCCGAACGCGCTAATTTCCGCACCGATGCCTATGGCGGCAGCCTGTCCAACCGCCTGCGCTTCCTGCGTGAGGTGGTCGAGGCCGTTTCCGCCGTCGTCACGCCCGACAGGATGGGCGTGCGGTTTTCGCCGCTGTTTGGTACGACCACGGAAGAGCGCGTCTATCTCGGCCTGCTGGAGGATAATCCGGCGGAAACCTACACGGCCGCCGTCCGTGTGCTGGCGGACGCGGGCATCGCCTATGTCTCGCTTGCCGAAGCCGACTGGGACAATGCGCCCGAAATGCCGGACACCTTCCGCGCGAGCGTGCGCGATATCTTTGGCGGCTGCATCCTGTGCGCGGGCCGTTACGACCTGCACAAAGCGCAGCATGTGCTGGCGCATGGCTGGGCGGACATGATCGGCTTTGGCCGAAAGTTCATCGTCAATCCTGATTTGCCCGTGCGGCTGGAACATAACTGGCCGCTCAATCCGCTGGATCCGGCGACGATGTATGGCGGCAGCGCGCATGGCTACACCGACTACCCTTTCCATAATCAATAAACAGGGAAACGGACCAATGAGTTTTTACCAGACTCTCAACCCGACCACGGAAACCGTGGAACGTACGTTCGAACTTCACACCGCCGCGCAGATGAAGGCGATTGTCGACCGCGCGGACCATGTGTGGAAGACCGACTGGAAAAAGCGCGATATCGCCGAGCGCAAGGTCATCATGTCAAAGGCCGCCGATCTGCTGCGCCGCGACCGTGTGGCCCATGCGCGCCTGATCGCGACCGAAATGGGCAAGGCGCTGCCTGATGCGCTGGAGGAAATCGACATCACCGCCGATATCCTGTCCTTCTACGCCGAGGGCGCGGCAGAATTCCTTGCCCCTACGCATCTGAAGGTCAAGGAAGGCCATGCAAAGATCATCAACCAGCCTCTGGGCGTGATCTACTGCATCGAGCCCTGGAACTTCCCCTATTACCAGCTCGCCCGCGTGGCTGGGCCGAACCTGATGGCGGGCAACGTGGTCATCGCCAAGCACGCGCCCAACGTGCCGCAATGCGCGCTGGCGTTTGAAAAGCTGTTCCACGATGCGGGCGCGCCTGTGGGCGTCTATACCAACATCTTCCTTGATAACGACCAGTCCGCTGAACTGATCAAGGATTTCCGCATCCGTGGCGTCGCCCTGACGGGCAGCGAACGTGCGGGCCAGACGGTCGCGGCCGAAGCGGGTGCGGCGCTGAAGAAGGATACGATGGAACTGGGTGGCAGCGACGCCTTCATCGTGCTGGATGATGCGGACCTTGAACTGGCGGTCAAATGGGCGACATGGGGCCGGTTCGCCAATAACGGGCAGGTCTGCACGGCGGCCAAGCGGATGATCGTGCATGAAAAGGTCTACGACGCCTTCCTCGCGGGGCTGAAGAAAGCGATCACGCAGTTCCGCATCGGCGACCCGCTGACTGAGGGCACCACCCATGGCCCGATGAGCAGCAAAAAGGCACTCGATACCGCACTTGCGCAGACTGACGAAGCCGTTAAGGCAGGGGCAACTCTGGTGGCTGGAGGCAAGCGGATGGACCGCAAGGGCTTCTTCATGGAGCCAACGATCCTGACCCATGTGTCAAAGGACAATCCGATCTTCTATCAGGAGATTTTCGGTCCCGTCGCGGTCGTGCACAAGGTCGCATCAGAACAGGAAGCTATCAAACTGGCCAATGATTCACCCTATGGCCTTGGCGGTTCTGTGTTCTCGGGTGATCTTGGTCGGGCTGAAAAAGTGGCGGAACAGGTCGAAACCGGTATGATGTTCATCAACACCGCGACGGCCGCAGCCCCCGAACTGCCCTTTGGCGGGATCAAGAACTCTGGCTTTGGCCGCGAACTGTCCTTCCTGGGTATTGAGGAGTTCATCAACCGCAAGCTGATCCGTGTTGCCTGAAGATTAGGCGAACGCTGCTTTCTGTCCCGGATAAAATCCTGTCCGGGGCAGAGCGGCCCTGCTCAAAAAGGCAAATGCCAGACATAAGGGTGAACGCGGCCCACCCGCTCGGGGTTGATCGGCGCTTCAGTGCTTTGGCGGAACAATGGCCAGTTGCTCCCGGACACTCGGACGCTCCTGCACCCTCGCGAACCAGGCTAAAAGCGCCTCGTATTCCAGCGGGATCGGCAATTTTACGGCTGTGGCGAATATAAAACCGCCGATGACTGCAATATCCGCCATCGAGAAAGTCTCACCAGCTATGAAGGACTGTTTCCTCAGCACGCCATCGAGGTAATGCATCCCACGCAGAGCCTTATCGCGCTGGCGAAGTCCCCACTCCCGGTTCTGGTAGAGTTCCACATCGGGACCGAGGCCAGGTGTGGCATGATGAAAATAGACGCTGATAGCGTCCAGAATCTCGATCTCGGCGCGTTTTGTCATCATCTGGATCATGCCTTTCTCAAGCGGCGTTCGACCGGTCAGTGTGGGTTCTCCGGCGAGCGCATCAAGATAGACCGTGATCGCCGTACATTCAGCGAGGCAAATTCCATCGTCCAGTTCGAGAACTGGCAACGTTCCGGAATAATTTTTGGCGAGGAAAGCAGATGTCTTGTGTTCGCCTTTCCACAAATTGACCGGCACGAATTCGACCTCGGACTGAAGATTCTTTTCTGCCAGAGCAATACGAACACGGGCTGGATAGGGCCCTGTGGGCCAGTCGTAAATTTTCATTGAAGCAGCCTTATTGGCATCGAAAGCGAAAATGTCAGGTGTGGTCCAGACACTCTCCCGGTTCCTTTCGGGACAGTGATTATCCGGTGGCGCTTCCCTACGACGTTGACTGAAACGTCTTCCGCCCTTCGGCATCCAATGCCGCGAAATCATCGTCGGAGAGGGTGATGCTGGCGGCCGCGACATTCTGCTCCAGATGGGCGACCTTCGAGGTCCCGGGGATTGGCAGCATCACCGGGCTGCGTTTCAGAACCCATGCCAGCGCGATCTGGCTGGGATGAGCATCATATTTCCCTGCCATAGCGTCCAGGATTGAGCCCGGCTTCGCGAGGTCGCCGGCGGCAAGCGGAAACCAGGGGATAAACCCGATGTTCTGCTCAGTGCAGTAATCGAGCACGTCCTCGCTGGTGCGATCGACGAGATTGTAGCGGTTCTGGACGGTTGCCACATCAAAGAACTTCGAGGCGGCCTTGATGTTTTCGACGGAGACCTCGCTCAATCCTGCATGACGGATCAGTTTCTGATCAATGAAGGATCTGACTGCATCGAACTGCTCATCCGCCGGGACTTTGGGGTCAATGCGGTGCAATTGCCACAGATCAATCTGTTCGACGCTGAGATTGCGCAGGCTCTTGTGCACCTGCTGAAGTAGATATTCCGGCCGCCCGACCGGCTTCCAGATGTCTGGCCCCGAACGGGTCAGACCAGCTTTCGTGGCAATCATGAGCCCATTGGGATAGGGATGCAGGGCTTCCTTGATCAGCCATTCCGAGACATCCGGCCCGTATGCGTCGGCCGTGTCGATGAAGTTGATGCCGAGTTCGGGAAGACGTCGCAGCGTACGGATGACTTCGTCATGATCGGTGGGCGGCCCCCATATCCCTTTGCCTGTGATGCGCATCGCTCCGAAACCGAGCCGATAAATGGTAAGATCGCGGCCAATCGTGAAAGTACCGGAGTTCGCAGCATTTTCGAATGAATGGGTCATGGCTCCCGTTCCTTTTCATCAGGATGGTTGGAGATCAATCATTCCGTCAGGCCGCGAAGCCGCCATCGATGTTGTATGCAGCGCCAGTGATGATGCCAGCCTCTGGTCCGGCAAGATACGCCACCAGTCCCGCAATCTCTGCGCCTGTGGCATGGCGTTTGATCGCCATGAAGTCGTGCATCACGTCCTTCAGCGGCCCATCGGCGGGGTTCATGTCGGTATCGGTGGGACCGGGCTGGACGACATTGACGGTGATGTTGCGCGCCCCGAAATCACGCGCCAGTCCCTTGACCATGCCTTTCAGTGCCGCCTTGCTGGCGCTGTAGGCTGCAAGGCCACTCATCGGCATCCGGTCTGCATTGGCCGAGCCGATGAAGATGATGCGGCCCCCGTCGGGCATGGTCCGCGCGGCAGCAACCGCCGCGTGATAAGGCGCGAGAGTATTGATGTGGAAAAGCCGGTCGATGTTGTCCGGCGGCATGTCCAACGGGTCACCCGCGCCGAGAATTCCGGAATTGACGACCAGCACGTCCAGAGGGCCGAGTGAGGCGATCAGCGCAATGAGAGCATCCCGGTCGCCACTGTCGGCGCGCAGGGCCTTGCTTCCGGTCTCGGCCGCCAATGCCTGGGCGTCGTCAGGCGAGGATAAATACGTGAAAACGACTTTCGCGCCATCCGTTGTGAAGCGACGCACGATGGCGCCTCCAATCCCGCGACTGCCGCCAAGCACGAGAACGGATTTACCATGAAAGTTGGTCATGATCGTGTTTCCCTCAACGCCAGAATTTCCGCCAGTCTGTCAAACGCTGGCTGGTAGATGTGTGTCGGCATCCGGGCCTCCATGCTGGCTGCGTGTTCGGCAGCCGCCTCAAACTGGCCGCGCCAGCGGATAAACGTGCGATCGCCATCCGTTATGGGCAGAAGCGTGATGGTCGAGCGGTAGTTCCGGAGCGGCAGAGCCGATTCAATGATCGAGAACGTCACCGCATGATCCACGTCGGACAGCGCCAGAAGCTGTTCGCGGATGATACCGACATCGCCCATTTCAACACGGCGGATCGCGCCGACACGGTCGCCGGGGTAATTGCCTTCGATCACGCAGCTTTTCACGCCTGGCAACCAGCGACCAAGGGAGCCAAAATCACGGATCAGTCCCCAGACAGACGAAGCGGGAGCATTGATGACGCTGCTGGCCATAACGTGTATCATAGGGGCTCTCCCAGTTGTGACTGTCTGGCTTTCATAGCGACTGGCCGCCCGTGACTTCGATGCGCTGGCCGTTCACCCAGTGCATGTCGTCAGACAGAAGGCCATGCACCGCCGCACCGATGTCGTCGGGTTGACCGACGCGCCCCAGGGGCGTGATCTCTGCGAGGCTCTTGTTGATCGTGGCATCGTCACGGACCAGACCACCGCCGAAATCCGATGCGACCGCGCCGGGGGCGACCGCATTGACGGTAATGCTCCGCGCGCCCAGTTCCTTCGCCATATAGAGCGAAATAACTTCGGTTGCAGCTTTCATGGCGGAGTAGGGACCATGATCCGGCAGGTAGAAGCGTGTTGCAGCGGAGGTAATGTTGAGAATGCGCCCACCGTTCCGGATCAGAGGCAGAAGGGCTACCGTCAGCAGGTACGGGCCCTTGAAGTGGATGTTGTACTGATTGTCGAGCTGTTCGGACGTCGCGGCATCGAAACGGGTGTGGATGATGTTGCCGGCGTTCTGGACAACATAATTCAGTCCCCGCTGCGCGAACTCGTTTATGAGAAGGGTTTTGACCTGCTCTGCAAAATCCCTGAACGACGCATGGTTCGCGATGTCCAGCTGCAGCATGCGCAGCTTTGCATCCTTCTGGCTGAGGGCGATTTCAGCAGCCTTCGCCTCGCCTTCATTAGCGTGATAGGTGCCGATCACGTTGATGCCGGTGGCCGTCAGATGCTTCGCGATACTGTAGCCGATGCCGCGATTGGCGCCCGTGACGAGGGCGATTTTTGATGTGCTCATGATCGGATTCCTTGACGAGGCATGGCGTCGTGTTCCGAAAACACCATTTCCATATCGACCGATCCATAATGGGAGCATGGAGCGGGGTCAAGAATTTGTGGACCGGCTGATATGGAATTCTTCTACCGAGGCCGGCTGACCTTGCCTCTGCCAGCCCGTTAGCGTTTTTTGGGCCTTTTTGCTGTTTTCGGCTTCACCGCGTTGATATCCCACAATGTGAGAAGAGACGTGACGGCCGCATCTAGAGTGTCGGAAGTCATCCCGTCCCGGGCTTCACATGTTATACCGTGGAAAAAAGTCGTGAGAATATCGGGTAGGACATCTGCCGCCGGAGATGCTTTCAATTCGCCATTGGCAATGGCGCGCTCTACGCAGGCTCTGATGCCAGTACGCGTGCGCTGTCGTTCTGCCGCGAGAAGAGCCTGGACAGATTCGTTTTCGGGGGAGCAGTTGCTGGCGCCGGATACGACCAGACATCCGGTCGGATGTGCGCGGGTACACTGCATCCGCGCCGAACCGCGCAGCGTCCGTTCGATGGCTTCACGCGGCGACAGGCTCTCGTCCCATAAAGGGGCCATGACCTGCCCGTAGGTCGCCAGATAATGCTGCACGACTTCGCGGAACAGGGCTTCCTTCGAGCCGAATGCGGCATAGAAACTCGCAGGCGAAATATCGCCCATGCTGGCCTTGAGCTGGGTCAGTGAGGTCGGTTCATAGCCCTGCGCCCAGAAGAGCGCCGTGGCGGCGTCAATCGCCTTGTCGCGGTCAAACTCACGGGGACGCCCTGTCCGCGCCATGGCATCGTTCCTTCCGAAAGACTTCGATATTAATCGATCCAGAAGTAATTGCCAAGGCTGTCGCCTCTCTATATGTGTATCAACCGGTCCATATATGAGCGCCCCATGATCCCGACCATCACATTGCCTACGAAAAAAACCGATGAGCGCTTGCCGGTCGCTGGCCTGCTCGCGCTGGCTATGACTGGTTTCATCTGCATCATGACAGAAACTCTTCCGGCCGGTCTGCTACCGGAGATCGGGACCGGCCTGCATATTTCCCCAGCTCTCGCCGGGCAGATGGTGACGGTCTATGCCGTAGGCTCTCTGAGTGCGGCGATTCCGTTGACCCTTGCCACGCAGCGATGGCGGCGCAGGAGAGTCCTGCTACTGGCGATCATCGGCTTCGTAGTGTTCAATTCCATCACTGCGTTTTCCACGCATTACGGTACGATCCTCGTGGCCCGGTACGGAGCAGGCGTGGCGGCGGGTCTCGCCTGGGCGTTGCTGGCCGGTTATGCGCGCCGGATGGTGACGCGCGCCCAGCAGGGGCGTGCTCTGGCGATTGCCATGGTGGGCACGCCGATCGCGCTCTCGCTGGGGGTTCCCGCCGGGACATGGCTGGGCGCCATCGTCGGATGGCGTCTGGCTTTCTGGATCATGTCGGGCCTGACCGTGCTGCTGATCGCGTGGGTTTTGGCGAAAGTCCCTGATTTTCCGGGTGCCGCGCATCACGAGCGTCTGCCGTTGCGGCATGTTCTGGACATGCCGGGCGTGCGGTCTGTTCTGGGCGTCGTGATGACCTGGATGCTCGCGCACAATGTTCTCTACACCTACATCGTGCCGTTCGTGACGCCAGCCGGGTTGGCGGGACAGGCGGATCGCATTCTGCTACTTTTCGGGGTCGCCGCGCTTGCCGGTATCTGGCTGACCAGCCGCACGGTCGACCATGCCCTGCGCCTGTCCGTCCTGCTCAGTCTCGCCATATTCGTCGTCGTGGCAGGGGCTTTCGCTCTTGGATCAGCGTCGCCTGCGGTGATCGTGATCGGCGTCACGATATGGGGGCTGACATTCGGCGGTGCCGCCACATTGCTCCAGACTGCGCTTGCTGATGCGGCCGGCGATGGCATGGACGTTGCGTTGTCAATGAATGTCGTCGCTTGGAATAGTGCCATAGCCGGTGGCGGCCTTCTGGGCGGTGTGTTGCTTGCAACTTGGGGCACTATGTCGTTCCCCTGGACTGTAATGGTGCTCGCTACCGCTGGCTTCCTAATTGCATGGCAAGCCCGGTCTCACGGATTTCGACCTGGCCATCGGCTCGGGCATGGGGGCGAGAGCTAAGAATTCAATGGGGACGGGTTGTGGAGTTACCCCGCGGTTTTGGTAAGGGTAACCTGTTTATGCCAACGATGGTTTGTGTCAGAGGGTTTTCACTCATTACTCGATTATGTTCGACATGAAGGCATCAGCAGCCTGTCCGTTCGTATACCGCTGAGTAGGCAGTCGGATAGGTGGGGGTAAGAGGCTAATGTCTGCTTCCCGACTTAGATATTTGGAAACGGACAGTCTCCATCAAGCCTGGTACATTTACTACTCAGCGTTGAGCGGTCCGTCGCCGTTATAGCTACTCGATAGTTAGGGTAGGATTCATTCTTTGAGATAGAAGATGAAGCTTGCTGCGATGTGGATTGCAGACATGAATGTATGACCGCAGCGGTCGTATCTGGTCGCAACACGTCGCCAGTCTTTCAGCTTTGCGAACATGTTTTCGATCAGATGGCGCTTTTTATACAGATGTCAGTTGTAAGGCGGCTTTGATTTTCGGTTCTTTTTTCGGCGGAATACAGGCAGTGATATTGCGTTTTGCAAGCGATAACCTGATCCGATTGCTGTCATAGCCCCGGTCTCCGATGACTTCTTCTGTCTCATCGGGAAAGTATGCCAGCAGAACGTCTGCTCCTTTGAAGTCACTGACCTGACCCGCTGTCAGATGCAGCCGGACTACGCGGCCCTCGCCGTCACACACGGCATGGATTTTGAGTTCAGTCCGCCTTTTGTCCGTCCGATATGGCGGGGAAAAGCCCCTTTTTAAGAGCAGAAACGCTACCGTTCTGTGTGCTTTGAGGTGCGTTGCGTCGATCATCAGATGTTTTGAACAGCCAGTCTGCTCCGTCAGGACGACGAAGATCCGGTCAAAGACACCAGGCGACTCCATCGTGTGAAGCGGTTGTATAAAGTCTTGTGCGGACCATACTCTTTCGGGGCATCTTTTCCACTGCAGGCCGTTGAGGATCATGTAAACAATCCCGCTCAGAACACGACGGTCATCCACACGTGGAACCCTATGTGCCAGTGGGGAAAACGGCCTGAGCCTAATGCGGTAGATTTACTGCATCGTTGGCGCAATGAGATAAATATGAGACTAAGTGGACGCAGAAAAAAGTCTGTCAAAACGATCTGTTAGACCTGCATTGTTCTCAAATTGCGTATTCCACAATTTGAGAGGAAATCCTATTCTGGAAACCATCAATTTCTTTTTAAAACAAACGATTAGTCCGCATCAAGAGCGGCTTTTTGGCGTTCTCCCACGCTAACTGGAATTATATGGATCAAATCAGATCGTGCCCGGTAGGTTTCGATTGGAGAGATTCCCTATACACATATCGAGAAATGCCGAAACCCGTAGTGGCAGACGTTGGCCGGTTACGGTGAAAAGCCCATAGACTAACGGTGCGCATTCATCATCCAAACCCAGATAAGCCAGCGGTTTACCATCAAGGGCGTTCTGATTACGCGGTCTGGCATTGCCCAGTCCAAACCCCACTCCTCGCGCGGCCAGACTGCGGATGACATCCATGCTCGGGTAATGTCCTGCGATGCGCGGGGCAATACCGGCGGAAGAAAAGAGTTGAAGAAAATAATCGCGTGAGAAGGGAAGGTCGAGCAGTAGAAAAGGTTCGTCCGCAAGGTCTTCCAATCGAACACGCCCTGTTGTCGCCAGAGGATGATCGACCGAAGTGAACACGTAAGGCGGTAAAGCTGAGAGTGGCTGAAAACTGATCGCCTGTGGCATCGGCATGTTGTAGCCGATCATGACCGAGACTTCTCCGTCACGAAGTTTCTCTGTCAGTTCCTCGTGATGTCCGGCAATGACACGTAGTCGTGCCTCGGGGTGGGTGGCCGAAAAACTCTGAATTAGATCGGGCGCCAACAAGGGAAAGAGCGTGGTCATGCAGCCAACGGCAACTTCTCCCTGAACACGTCCCAGCATACCGTTGAGTGATCCGCCAAGTTCCTGTGCATGGAGGAGAAGCGTGCGGGCTTCCTGTAACACCATGCGACCTTCCGGGGTGAGGGAGAGTCCCTGCGCGTGATGGCGGATGAAAAGCGAGATGCCGAACACGTTTTCCAGATGGGCAATCGCAGCCGAGATCGCGGGTTGGGAGATGGGAATCTGGCGTGACGCTTGCACGATGGACCCGCTCTCAGCTGTGGCGACGAAATATTCGATCTGTCGCAGGGAGAACTTCACTCTGGGCAACTCCTCGTGGATGGCGGAGAGGGTCCGCTGTCTGGGAGATAGTGCCGTATCAGGCGTCATGGTGAAATGGATATTTCACAACCGGAATGTTGGCTTATGCCTCGACCATCGGATTTTGATCTGTATCTGGGTTCACCAAAAAATCTTGAAAGAACAGTCAACGGCTTTACCGAGCTTTCTTCGCGCTTCCTCGTAGCCACGTCAGCTATGAGCCAACATATCTACAATTCGCTCTACGAAACGCACGCCTGTATTCAACTCTTCCGGCAAAATGAATTCATCCGCCTTATGGGCACGGTCGATGGAACCGGGGCCGCAGACCACGACGGGCATATCCAGATAATCGTGGAACAGGCCGCCTTCCGTGCCAAAACCGATACGTGAGGGCTCATTGTCGCCTGTAATCCGCATGATTTCATGTAGGAAGGGAGATTGGTCGGGCGTATGCAGACCGGGATAGGTGTTGAGGGTTTCGATTTCGATGCGGGCATGAGAGTGCTGCGCGCAAAGATGATCCGCTTCCTGTTGCAGTCGATCCAATACGGGTTGGGGGCTGACGCCCGGCAAAAGACGCATCTCGAACTGGACTTCGCACAGATCCGGCACAATGTTCAGCGCCACGCCGCCCCGGATCAGCCCGACCTGCAAGGTGCTGAACGGCACTTCATAACTTTCGTCGTGAGCGCCTGTATCTTTCAATTCTTCCTGTAAAGTCTCAATAACTTTCACCATATCCGCGGCCAGTCCGATGGCATTGCAGCCACGCGAAGGATTGGCCGAATGGGCGGCCAGACCATGACAGGTGATACGCGCGGCCAGCTTGCCCTTGTGCCCAGAAACGGCGTGCAGGCCGGTCGGTTCTCCAATGATGCAGCCTCGAGCCTGAAACCCGTTGGCGGCCAGATCGCGCAGCAGCGAGTGCACACCCACACATCCGATTTCCTCGTCATGGGAAATGGCCAGATGCAAGGGAGCGCGAAGAGATGATCGGCTAGCATGGCGGGCCGCCATCAACATGCAGGCAAGAAACCCCTTCATGTCGCTGCTGCCGCGTCCGTACAGTTTCCCATCGCGTTCAGTCAGGACAAAGGGATCGGTCGTCCAAGGTTGTCCTTCCACCGGTACCACGTCGCTGTGGGCCGACAGCACAATGCCATCCGGTGTGTCCGGGCCGATGCTGGCAAAGAGATTGAATCGGCCGGCTTCTTTGCCCGGTACGCGGTGACATCGTGCGCCGAGGGAGCGAAGAAATGTTTCGATCCAGTCGATCAGTTCCGCATTTTCCGTGCGGCAGAGCGTGCGGAACGCAATCAACCGTTCCAGAATCTCACGAACGGAGAGATCGTGAAAGCCTGCGGTCATGTTGCCTCCGCGAGGATCATGTCGGAGGCCTTGTCCCCGATCATCATTGTCGGCGCATTGGTGTTGCCGCTGATGAGAGTAGGCATGATGGACGTATCGGCCACACGCAGTCCTTTCAGTCCGTGCACTTTCAGTTCCGGTGTGACCACGCTGGCCGTATCCGATCCCATGCGGCAGGTGCCGGAAGGATGGAACACGGTGCTGGCGGAGGCGCGGAGATAGTCCATGAGCTGGGCATCCGTCTGGAGGTCCGCTGCAGGAGCCATCTCCTTGCCACGGATGGCGTCGAACGGAGAGGCGCGCAGGATGCGGCGTGCAAGCTTCACGCCTTCCAGAAGCACGAGTGCATCCCGCTCGTCAGAAAGGAAATTGAAATCGATTTCGGGGTTGCGACTGCCGTCGCGAGTCAGACGGATGCTGCCCCGGCTTTGAGGACGCAGCACGCAGGTATGAAGCGCAAACCCGTGGCCCCACTCGAACAGGCGGCCCCGATGGCTGCGATAGCCCGGTACGAAGTGGAACTGCACATCCGGCACGCCTTCGGCGTAACGGGTTGAGGCGAAACCGCCAGCCTCCACGTAATTGGTGGTCAGCCAGCCTTTGCCTCGGAGCAGGAATTGCAAGGGTGCAGGCAGGACAGAGCCGAGTGAGGAGCGCGAGAACCCGAGCGTCGTGGGTGAGTCCGAGCGGACAGTCACCAATCCGTCGATATGGTCTTGCAGATTGCGGCCCACTTCCGGCAGATCCGCAACAACGGGCACGCCGGATTGCAGGAGTTCTTTCGCGTTGCCGATACCCGATGACATCAGAAGATGCGGAGAACCGATGGCGCCAGCTGAAAGGATCGTCTCGCGATGCGCACGCAGAACGTGGAATTGTCCGTTCTGCTCCACGGTGACGCCCTGCACCTCCCGGCTATCGGTCACAAGCGAGACCACGCGGCATCCCGTCAGCACATGCAGGTTCGGGCGTGATCGCACGGGGGCGACAAAGGCGCGGTAGGCGCTGAGGCGTTTGCCGTCCTTCTGCGTCACGTCATAGACGCCCACGCCGTCCAGCCGCGCTCCGTTGAAGTCGGTGTTTTCCTTCAGTCCCACTTCTTCGGCGGCTTTGATGAACAGCCGCGACACGTTCAGCGGGTCACGCGGTTGATCCACCACCAGTTCGCCACCCGTGCCATGAAAATGTGGGTCTTGATGCAGGCGGTTGTCTTCCTCGCGCATGAAATATTTCAGAACGGAGTCATAGCCCCAGCCGGTGCAGCCCATCGCCTCCCAGCCGTCATAATCCGAACGCGCGCCACGGATGTAGATCATGCTGTTCATGGAGGAAGAGCCGCCAAGCATCCGGCCGCGGGGCACATGAATGTGACGGTTATCGAGATGCGTCTGCGGCGTGGAGTAATACTGGTAGGTGTATTTTCGGCTTTTATAGAGCGAGATGGTGCCGGCCGGCACATGGATGCGAGGCGTATTGTCGGGACCGCCGGCTTCCAGCAGCGCCACGCGCAGATTGCTGCGCGCGCTCAGGCGGTTTGCGAGCACACAGCCCGCCGCACCACCCCCCACGATGATGAAGTCGAACTCGGTGGGAAAATCGTTCTGGGCACTCATCAGTCTGCGCTCCCCATGACGGGCTGAGTGTGACGTTCGTTGCGCATCATCCAGACGTAGAACACCGTCACGAAGATCAGTCCCACGATCCATGAGATGTCGGCACCGCCCAGCATGGTGGCGACAGGTCCGGTGTAGAGACCATTCGAGACGAAGGGGATCTGGATGAGAATACCGAAGACATAGGCGATCAGTGCGGGCCAGCAGTAGCGGCCATAGATGCCGCCATCGGCGCGAAAGAAGGAGGCAACGTCATATTCGCCGTGCCGGATCAGATAGAAATCGGCAAGGTTGATCGCAGTCCACGGTACCATCACGTAGAGCAGAAGAAGGATGAAGTTCGTGTATTCTTCCATGAAGTTCGCTTCCGCACCAAGCGCGATCAGAAGCGAAAGCCCGGCCAGCACGATGGCTGTGCCTGCCCGCCCGACATGCGTGGCCTTCCACGAAGGAATGATGGTCTGCACAACCGTGATGGCCGAAAGTGCGCCGCAATAGAGGTTCATCGCGTTGGTGGAGGCGATGCCCAGAGACAGCACGGGGATGATGAACAGGGCCAGCGGGCCGACCTGCGTCGTCAGTGTCGCCACCACGTCGCCCCCTCCCGCAATCACACCCAGTAATGCGCCAAGGATCATGGGAAAGAGCGAGCCGAGCACACAGCCCCAATAGCTGGCCATGAAGGCTTGGCGGTTGCCTGTGCCCGGTGGCAGATAGCGCGAATAATCCGAGACATAGGGGGCATAGGCGATCTGCCAGAGTGCCGCGGTTGAGAGGCCGCCGAGGAAGCCCGAGATGGTGAACGTGCCATGTGACAGCGTCTCGGAAGACACACCGTTCACGCACAGGATCCACACGAAGCACAGCGCCAGTGCGATACCTGAAACGACGGTCATCAGCTTTGTATAGGCATGGATCAGGTCATGGCCGTAGATCGTGGCGATCAGACTGACGAGCCCCAGCAGAATGACGCAGGCTTTTTCGGGCAGGAAGGTCGCGACCGTGTGCAGCGACTGGCCGCCCAGCACGAGGTTGGAGGCGAAGAAGCCCACATACATCACCACCACCAGGCAGATGACGGCCATCGCCCCCATGGAGCCGAACTGTCCACGGGTCTGCACCATCTGTGGCACGCCCAGTTGCGGCCCCTGTGCTGCGTGCAGCGCCATGAACAGACCGCCGATCATGTTGCCCAGCACGGCCGAGAGCATGGCGGGCCAGAACGGCAGGCCGAACACGGTGGTGGCCAGCGCGCCGGTGATGATGGTCAACATCATGATGTTGGAGCCGAACCACACGGTGAACAGGTCACGCGCCCGCCCGTGCCGCTGGTCGAGTGGGATCTGATAGATGGTGTGGGCCTCGGGGCCTTTGGCCGTCACAGCGTCGGTCATGGGGCGGTTCCTTCCTCTGGCGTCAGACGGCGGGAGCGTGCCGTAGAGGTTTTTGTGTCGGAATCGTAATAATATGGACTGAGGAAACCCCGCCTGTGCCAGAGGCTGGCGGGGCTGTGGTCAGATCACTCGCGTTCGGCGATGACATCGACCTCAATCAGCCATTCCGGACGGGCAAGGGCCACGATCACAAGACCGGTAAACACTGGGAAGACACCCTTGAGGCGGCGTCCCAGCACGCGATAGGTGGCCTCACGGTGACGGATATCCGTGAGATAGACCGTGACCTTGCAGATATCGGTGAGCTTGCCGCCTGCTTCTGTCAGAAGAAGCTCGATATTGTCCATCACCTTCTCGGCCTGCGCGATCGGATCGCCCACGCCCACATTCTCACGTGTGTCGAGATCCTGCGGCACCTGTCCGCGCAGATAGATTGTGTTGCGCGTGATGACGGCCTGACAGAGATCGTTGTCGAGCGACTGCTCGGGGTAGGTGTCCTTCGTGTTGAAGGGACGGAGGCGGGTGTGGGCCATGATCTGTGTCTCCCTGTGTGGGCTGGTGCGGTCCGGTGGTTCTGTGCACCGGAGCGGATTGGTCCTGCGCGAACGGGGACGGGGTGGAGCTTATGGAAACGTGGAGCGGCTTCCGGTCTCCATCCCGCATGATCCTGTTGCGAGTGTGGAACGAATTAGGCTTTCAGAAAAAGAAATTATTTCTGACGTTCTGCTTCGGTAATTCTGATGGCCTTGTGAAACCGGACGGTCTTCAGCGATAGCCAAAAGTCAGGCCGGTCACGCGGCCCTCCTCACTTCTCTCCATGCGATGGGCGATAGGCCATGTAGCTGCGCTGCTTGGCGATGTGGTCCGCGACATATTTCGCGTCATGCCACACACCCCAGATGAAGGAGGAACCCCGGCGCGTCTGCCAAGGCAGACCAAGGAAATACACGCCCGGTTCGGAAGAGACACCACGCTGATGGCGTGGACGACCGTTTTCGTCCAATGCTTCCACTTTCAGCCAGTTGTAATCCACACCGAAACCTGTGGCCCAGATGATGGTGCTGATGCCCGCTTTTTTCAGATCGAGTTCAAGTAGTGGATGCTTCACACACTCGGGATTGGGAAGGAAATCGCGGGCAGACGGCTCTTCGGGAAGATCCAGGCCGTTACGGGTGACATAGGCATCCGCTTCCCCGAGAAGAGAGAGATAGT
Source organism: Acetobacter estunensis (assembly GCF_019083805.1). Classification (GTDB taxonomy): domain Bacteria; phylum Pseudomonadota; class Alphaproteobacteria; order Acetobacterales; family Acetobacteraceae; genus Acetobacter; species Acetobacter estunensis_A. The sequence goes on along the minus strand of NZ_JAHRDV010000013.1, from coordinate 34,885 downwards.
TGGCGTCACCCTTGGCGATGTTTTCGGCGAGATCCGGGGCGAAGGTCAGCTTGCCGTCCTCGTAGGTTTCGGTGCGCCCAAGAAGGGTCATGCCGTCTGCGGCAAGGCGACGGAAATCGACGGTGTGTCCGCCATTGGCACCACTGACGGCGATGGTCGTGTGTTCCACGCCCGGTGTGGCTTCCGCATCCCATTTGTTGAGAACGCCAAGCCACCATACGAAGTCACGCCCACGATAGCTGCGGGGCGGACGGTCGTGGGGGCCGACCGAGAGATAGACTTTCCGGCCATTGCGCATCAGTTCTTCAGCAATCTGTGCGCCAGAGGAACCCGCACCGATGACAAGGACTGAGCCCTCTGGAAGCTGCTCCGGATTGCGGTAACTGGCTGAGTGGATCTGGGTGAAATCCGCTTTGTCCGGCACGACGGAGGGAATGACCGGGATCTGGAAAGGACCGGTGGCAGCCACGACACATTCGGCTTCGATCGGTCCTTCGGAGGTTTCGATCTGAAAGCCGGTCTGTCCCTGTTTGCGGCGCACATCCTTGACCTCAACACCACACCGGATGGGGGCTTCGATCTTTTGTGCGTAGGCAGCGAGATAATCGGCGACCCTCTCCTTGGGCACGAAATCGTCCGGACCGTCTTTGGGAAAAGTCAGGCCAGGAAAACGGTCATGCCATGCCGGTCCATTCGCGACGAGGGAATCCCAGCGGCAACTGCGCCAGCGTTCTGCCACCCTGTTGCGTTCCAGCACGATATGCGGAATGCCGTAACTGTGCAGGTGTTCGCTCATGGCGATCCCGGCCTGTCCGGCTCCCACCACGAGGACTTCGGTTTTCTCGACAGGCATGGCTGTCTCCTTTTTCATGGCCGCAGCCGAACGCGATTAAATGATTCTTTATCGAAACGATTTGGCGTGAGAGCCACTCATTCCGAGTGACGTGTTTTCAGGTGGAGCCGAGTCTATTCGTCGCCGGGAACGCCGTAAGACGGAGCAGCTTCGGGATTGAGGCAGCGGGTGACGTAGTCGTGCATCTGCGGCTTCCAGACGGACCACAATGTCGCCAGTCGCGTGATGGGATCGTCTTCCCAATCCACCCGCAGATCGGCCAGCGGCCACGCTTCGCGATCGACCACCAACATTCCGGCAGAGCGCACGGGACCGGCTTCTCCTCCTGCTGCGACACCGGCCTGCATGGCCATCACCACCCGTTGACCGAGTTCCATGTCCGGGCCCGACTGTTCGAAACTGCGCACAATGGTTTCGGGCACATCCGCAGAGGCGAGCAGGTTGCCAGCGGACACGACGTTGACGCCCTGGAAGTCCGCGTTGGTGCCAAGAGATTTCTCACCCGACCACAGGGCTGTCCGGCCTTCACGGTCGATCAGGGTCATCTGGCGATAAGATGGAAACGTGCAGGTGCGGACGATGATGTCTCGCGCCTCTGGAGCGGACGCGCCGGCTTCCATAAGGTCGAGCGCCCAAGGGCCAAGACGCGGGTCGGTCACATTCTGCGTGGTGACGGCCCCCACGCCTGCCCGTGCGAACGCGCAACGGGCCGCCACGGCTGGTGAGGAGGAGGAAACGGCGACCGCAAACTGGCCACTGCGAGAACAACGCGCAACGAGGGAAAAGGTCATGGCTTCGATGTCTCTCCGCAGGAAAACCCTTTCAGTCAGGAAAGGAATTCTGACTGTCTGAAGAGGCTAACATCGTTGTTCTGATACCGTAATATGGACTTTCTGGGGTTTTGGTTCTGTTTTCCTGATGATGAATGTGGCTATGGATCAGAGAAACCGGCACCGCAGAGTAAGATCGGATTCTTGCGACAGCAGGAGAGCACCGATCCTTTGGTCTCACGATTGGTTTGCAAAGGTCGCGCCCTTTGGCGAGATAAAGACAACGTTCTTGTCTTACTGCCGTCAGTTCGTTGATCGATGGTTATTTGTGATTTCATCGATAAACACATTTATCAGACGGTTGTTTTTATCTATATTTCTAAAAGCGACATAGTGTTGGGATGAAAACGTGTAGATGTTGTGCTTTATCGCGCGCATCTGCTTGGTTTTCACGTAAGGGCGGGCGGATTGTTCCGGCAGGAACCCGATGAAACGCCCGGAGAGGATCATCATCAGTTGCGCTTCCATGTGCACGATGCTGCCGCTGGCGCGCGGATGGCGTATGCGCTGAAGATCTTCGAGTTTCCGATAGGATCTGACCGAAAACCGGGCCTGATCGATCATGTCTTTTGAAATATCCGCATCCTTCATGGTGAAGAAAGGATGCTGGTTGCCGCAGTAAAGTCCGTGTGGTTCCTCGCAAAGCTCCACATAGTGCACGCCGGGCGCATGTCGGGCGAAGGGGCCGATCACGACGTCGCGTGTTCCCTCCGCCACCTGAAGCTCCAGATCCTGAGGCACGCCCAGCCGGAGATCGATATAGATATTGGGGATCTGATCGACGACGCGCGCCAGAACATGTTGGAGCGCCATCTGCGGACTATTGATGATCCCGCCAATCGTCCCGATACGAAGCCGTCCGCCAAGTTCGGTTGGAGCCTGACTGATCCGTGACTGAAAAGCGTCGATGCTTTCAAAAAGATCCTGAATGGCCTCGACCGTCTCTTCTCCAAGAGGCGTCAGACGAAAGCCTTTGCGGCCCCGAAGACACAGCGCTCCACCCAGCCGTTGTTCCAGTGCGGCCAAGTGAGTGCTCAACGTGGACTGGCTGAGGTTCAAAACGATTTGTGCTGCGGCAAAGCTGCCTGTTTCCGCGAGCGTCGCAAACACACGCAGAAGCCGCAGATCGATGTTGTCGAACCGGCGCATCCGCGTCGCGCCCGGCACAGCCTGTTTTTTCTGGCTCATCATGGGCGCGACTGTAGATTAAGTGCGTCTAGGAGTCATGACTCCTGAAATATAGGATGCGTCCGATAAAATTAAGCAGCAGTTGCGCAGCAAGGATCGGGGTTATTTTGGCGGGATCGTAATCGGGTGCGACTTCCACCAGATCAATCCCGGCCACACGTCCTCGCGCGGCGAGGGCGGCGAGCAGTTCCAGTATTTCATAATACAGGAAGCCACCGTGGCTCGGTGTGCCGGTTCCGGGAGCGATGGAGGGATCGAAGGCGTCGATGTCGATGGAAAGATAATAGTTTACACCGGCAGGGATACGCTCAAGCAGGGCGTCCAGCCCCAGTTTGCGGACCTGTCGCACGCTGAGGATGTCGGAGCCGAATTCCCGCGCGTCCGCATAACCCTCGCGGGCCGTTGAAGAGACGTTGCGGATGCCGATCTGTGTCATGCCGGTGATGTAGGGTTGCTCGGCAGCGCGACGCATCGGGTTGCCATGACCGTGGCGGACTCCTTGCCGCTCATCCACGAAATCGAGATGGGCGTCGATCTGGATAAGATGCATGGGCGGCTGGTCATCGAACGCCCGGATGCAGGGAATGTTGATCGAATGATCGCCTCCCAGCACGACGGGGAGCGCACCGGCGGCGAGAATGGCGCGCACGCCGGCTTCGATGTTGGCGTGACTCCGTTCCGTATCGGTGTGCACGATGTCGGCGTCACCGATATCGACAATGCGCCCTCCGGTTCCATCGAGATAGACCCGGTCATCTTCGTGATCGTAAGCTCCCGCATGGCCGAAGGCGAAGAGCGTGGATGCTTCGCGGATGCTGCGGGGGCCAAAGCGCGTGCCGCTCCGCCACTGTGTGCCGCAGTCGAAAGGCGCCCCCATGATGGCGACGTCCGCATCGATAGCTGACCAATCTGTCTGGATCGGATATTTCCCAAAGCTGCAGATACCGACAAAAGGTAGGTCGAGGCGTCCGCTGTCGTAGCTGTTTTTCATGCTTTTTCTCCTGCCGCGATGGCGCAAAGCAATTCGAACATCATGGTGGCGCCCGCAAGCGACGTGATTCCGCCCACATCGAACGGTGGTGACACCTCCACGACATCCGCACCGATAATGTCGAGTCCGTTGAGACCCCGGATCATTTTCTGGGTCTCGCGTGTCAGGAAGCCCCCCGCTTCAGGCGTGCCCGTGCCGGGCGCCACGGACGGATCGAGGCAATCGATATCGAACGATACATAGACAGGCCCATCGCCCACACGCTCACGAATGGCGCGCACGATGCCGTCCGGGCCCAGATCCATGGCTTCGTCCATGAGGATGAGCCGGAACCCGGCTTCGCGGGCGAAATCGTAATCTGTGGGGGAATACAGCGAACCGCGCAGGCCGATTTGGAGAGTTCGGTTCCCGTCGATCAGACCTTCTTCCACAGCGCGACGAAACGGCGTGCCGTGCGTGTAGCGGTTCTTGCCGAAATAGGCGTCCCCCGTGTCGGTGTGGCTGTCGAAATGGATCAGCCCGACGGGGCGATCCGCCGCAAGACCCCGCAGGATGGGCAGGCTGACCAGATGATCGCCGCCCGCTGTGATGGGGATCGCACCTGCGGCGGCAATCGCCGCGTAATGCGCGGTGATCATATCGAGGCATTCCGTCACATTGAACGGATTGACCGGGCAGTCCCCGATATCGGCGACATTCAAGACCTCATAAGGCGCGATACCATTCGCGTTCACCTGTCGCATCAGTGAGGAGGCATTGCGCAGTTCGCGTGGGCCATGACGCGCACCGGAACGGTTGGTCGTGCCTCCGTCATACGGAATGCCGGTGAAGACGACGTCGTATCCTTCAGGTCCGTTGGCCAGAGGCAGCCGCATGAAGGTCGGCACGCCCGCGAAGCGGGGCACCTGACTGGCGTCGATGACATGAGTTTCACCGTGATGGGTCATAGTCCGAACTCCTTGCGAATGGCGTCCGCTAGCAGGCGTGTGTGGTCGTCCATCAGCCACTGGCCTTTTTCGGCGGTTGATCCCTGCGCCTTGGCCAGTACACCTGATGGGGGCACGAAATCCGCACGCAGCGGCCAGCGGTCATAGGGGGGGAACGTGGCGGGGCCGTCATCGGGGGTCTTGCTCATATCGACCAGATCGGCCCGCACGAGCAGCATCAGCGAGGTTTCCAGCAGGCTTGCGTGTTCGAGTTCCGTGCCGGGGAAACCTTCGGGGAACAGGCGATCGAGCGTCGCGCGTTCAACGAAGTCCCAGTATTCGAGACGCATGGCGGTCAGGCCTTCGATCCCGTCGCGCCGGATGTCGCGCATGGCCAGATCGAGACCTTCGACGGCAGGCCACGCATTTTCGAAATGACCATTGACCAGAACGATCCGCCGGATACCGTGATGCGCCAGCCGACACACGATGTCGCGGATGACCAACGTAAGTGTGTGGGCATCCAGCCCGATGGTGCCGGGGAAATGCTCTCCCCCGCCCGAGCGGGGTTGTGATTTGTAGCCATAGGGCAGCGTCGGCGCGACCAGCCCGCCCACCTTTTCGGCCACGCGCTCGGCGACGGCCGTGGGAAGGATCTGATCGACATTCAGCGGCAGATGTGGGCCGTGCTGCTCCGTGGCGCCGATCGGCAGAAACACCACGGGATTTTCAGCAACACGGGCTGCGAATTCAGGCCAGCTGAGTTCGGCAAGTTTGACGGTTCTGGACATGATGGACTGAAGCCTCCGAATGGAAAGCGGGTCAGTGCATGGCGGCGCCGCCATCCACGTTGAGGCACTGGCCGGTGATGAAGGATGCGTCTGCAGACGCGAGGAAGAGGGCGGCCCGCGCAATTTCGTCAGGCTGTCCGATGCGCCGCAGCGGATTGGAAAGATCCTGCGCCTGCGTGGTGGCATCCTGCTGTGCGAAGTTCAGCAGCGGCGTATCGACCGGCCCCGGTGCGATGGCGTTCACCCGGATGCGTGGTGCCAGTTCGCGCGCCCATGAGCGCGTCATGGACAGCAGCGCGCCCTTGGTGGCGCAATAGGCCGAGGCTCCCGCGCGCCCCAGATAGGCCAGTTCGGACGCGATGTTGAGAATGCAGCCTCCCTCGCTCATGAAGGGCAGGGCGTTTTGCGTCACGAGAAACGGCGCGCGCAGATTGACCGCCAATGTAAGATCGAGCGCTTCGCAGGTCAGATCGTGGAGTGTTTCCTCGATCATCACACCTGCGCAGTTGACCACCACGTCAATGCGTTGTTTCAGACGATGGGCGGCTTCCTTGACGCCGTTTCGTATCGCCTGGGCATCGGCCAGATCGACCTTAAGACCCTCCAGACCTGTGGCGGGAGCATTGCGGTCCAGTCCGATCACGGTGGCGCCGGATTCCTGCCAAGCCCGTGCGATGGCAAGGCCGATGCCGGAAGAGGCGCCTGTCACAAGAACATGCGGGCATGAGGAGTGTGCGTTCATCGAGACCTACAGAGGATGCTCGCCACGATCGATCTGGATCGTCTGGCCGGTGATGCTGGCAGCGAGAGGAGAGGCAAGGAACAGATAGGTGTCGGCCACATCGGTGGCTTCCATGAGACCGGGCAATGCCTGCGCGTCCATGATGGTGCTCAGGCAGTTGGCTTCGCTCTCGCCCGTGCGCGCGGCCATTGTCGCCAGAGACCGCATGGCGGCTTCCGTGCGGACCCAGCCGGGGGCCACGGCATTGACGCGGATGCCCTGCGCCCCGAGTTCCAGCGCCCAGGTTTTCGTCAGGCCGATAATGGCATGTTTGGAGGCGACATAGGCCCCGAACAGCGGTTCCGCCACACGTCCCCAGATCGACGCCGTGTTGATGATGGCGGCCCCTGTCGGCATGAGTGGGCGCACCAGCCGTGTGACGTGGTAGGTGCCGACGACGTTGGTGTGGATGATCCGCTCGAACAGGGTGATGGTTTCGTTGTCCTGATTGTCCAGCGGTGTCAGTCGTTCCAGTCCGGCGTTGTTGATCAGGACATCAACCGGCCCATGCTCGTGCAGACATGCCGCCACAGCCGATGGATTGCCGATATCGGCCACCACACCACGGGCGTTGAGAGAGACGGCGACATCGAGGATCGCGTCATCATCGGCAAGGAGGGTCAGAGAAGCGCCAGACCTAGCGAACGCCTGCGCCACACCAAGACCGATCCCTCGGCTTGCGCCGGTGATGAAGACGGATTTCTTTGAGAAATCCATCATGACACTAAAGACTTGTTTATCTCGCGTCCTCGGAGGAGGTGCAGGATCTCGGTGCGGAGATGGAAAAACTGTTCGCTGTCCCGCACATCTTCGTTTCTCTCGGGACCGATCAGGGTGGTGACGTCCACATCCGCGATGACACGCGCCGGACGCGGTCCGAACACGATAATCCGATCGGCAAGGAATACAGCTTCCTCGACATCGTGCGTGACGAAGATCGTGGTTTTTCCAGAGTTCTTCTGGATTTTTCGAAGCTCGAATTGCAGGTCTTCGCGCAGGTTGGCATCCAGCGCGCCGAAGGGTTCGTCCATCAGCAGCACGTCCGGGTCGGCGGCGAGGGTGCGGGCGATGGCCACGCGCTGCCGCATGCCGCCAGAGATACGCGAAGGATAGCTTGTGGCAAAATCGCTCAGTCCGACCAGTTTGAGGAAATGTTCCGCGCGTTCCTTTTTCTGAGTAGCCGAAAGGTCTCTGCGGAAACGCATGCCGAATTCGATGTTCTTGCGAACCGTCAGCCACGGAAAGGAGGAATAGGACTGAAACACCATGCCGCGTCGGATGTCCGGCTCCCCCACAGGTGTCCCTTGCAAAAGGATCTCACCCGAACTTGGGGTATCGAGGCCACCGATCATGCGCATGAGCGTGGTCTTGCCGCACCCCGATGGGCCGAGGAACACCGTGAACTGACCGGCGGGAATGGCAAGATTGAACGGCTGCTGCACGACCGGCACGTCCCCGAAGTATTTCGTGACATTCTGGAACCGCAGATAGGAGGAAGGCTGTTCCATGTTCACTGATACCTGAAGAGCTTGCGGTGCAGCAGGCGCAGGCACTGGTCGGTCACAAGACCGATCAGACCGATCATGATGACGCCCGCCATGACCTGATCCGTTTTCATGAAGCGTCGTGCAGTCCAGATGACGAAACCAAGCCCGCTGTCGGAAGCCACGATTTCCGCAATGATGACATAGGTCCAGCACCAACCGAGGCTGATGCGCATGCTGTCCATGAGCTGCGGCAGCATGGCCGGAAGGGCTACGGGCAGGAGCGTCTCGCGCGGGCGCGCGCCCAACGTATAGGCCGTTTCGAAATATTCGTTGGGGATACGCTTCATGTCGGCCGCGATCATGAGAACGAGCTGAAAGAACGTGCCTAGCCACAACAGGAAAATCTTGGTCGTTTCCCCCACGCCGAACCAGATGATGGCCAATGGCACCAGCGCTGGCACGGGCAGATAGCGGATGAAGTCGATCATCGGTTCCAGCGTGGCCCCGATGATGCGGTATCCGCTCATCAGGATGCCCAGCGGCACGGCCAGAAGCGCCGAGAGGAGAAAGGCCAGCCAGACGCGCCGGACGGAAACCACCGTGTTGGGCAGCATTGCGCCGTCCGTGCACATGTGGACAAAGGTCTGCGCGACCTTAAGAGGTGTGGGCAGGAAGACGGGTGCCACCACACGCAGCGACGCCAGCAACTGCCATCCTCCGAGAAAAGCCGCCGCTCCCAGCAATGCGGCCAGCAGGACGGCGCTGTGTGGAATTGGCTCCCGGAAGCGGAACAGGCTGCGAGGGCCTTTCCGGGAGGTGGGAGAGGCGGTTGCGGTCATGGAGCGGGGATCGCAGCAATCAGGCTGCTGTCGATGGAATGGGCCGGGTCGAGACGAACGGATGCGGCTCCGTTCTCAAGGTTGAGGTTCATGAGAGTGGCGAATATCTCCGTAATCTTCCCGGGTTTTTCGGGCGTGCCCATATAAGCCTTGGACTGAGCCAGATCCGTGTATTCAAGGCTGCCCACGACACTTTTCTTGAAGTCATCGGGGGAAAGATCGAAATGCGGAGCAGCCACTTTCGCGAAGTTTTCCGGGTTGGACTTGTAATAGGCCACGGCTTTGTAAAGACAGGTCAGGAAGCGTTTGTATTTATCGGGATTGGCCTTCAGATCGTCGTTGCGCGCCACGAGGACGTCCACGATGTAATCGGGATAATCCGCCGATGAGACCAGTTCCTTCGGATTGCGGTCGGACGAGACGGTCAGAATCTGCTGAAGAAACGGCTGATAGGTCACGACTGCCGCAATGCTTGGGTCTGCAAACACTGCCACGCTGTCGGAGGTCAGGATTTCCTTCATCTTGAGATCGGCCAGCGTCATGCCGTGCTTGTGCAGTTCCATCTGGAGCAGCAGGCGGCCTGGAATGTTGCTCTCTGATGCAACGGTCTTGCCCTTGAGTTCGCCCACGTCGTGGATGGAGCCGTCCACGATCACGCCATCGCCGCCAAGGCTGCGGTCGATGGAGCCGATGATGATGCCCGGTGTGGTCTCGTCACGCGGCCGGCCCTGATATTCGTTGAGAGCGCGCATCTCCATCTCGATGGAACCGTGCGCCATGGCGGCCATGACATCGGACCGTTCATCGGAGAATTTCAGATCGACGGACAGATGGGCATCCTTGAAATAACCGAGATCCTGAGCGACCACGACGGGCGCGAACCCCGTCCAGACCGGTGCCATGATACGGATCGTGTCGTCGGCATATGCGGCCGTCGTCGCGCAGCCAAGACTGAGTGCAACCGCGAGCACCTTGAGTGACTTCATTACGCACCCCCACCTCATAACGTTACCGAAACATATTAGAGGCGCGATTGCTTTGTGTGTATCAAAATGTTCCGAACATTATATCGATAAATCTGGGTGTATCGCCCGCGATATAGAGCGGCGGAAACGCCTGAACATCGTCGCTCAAGATATGGGGTTTTTAGAGCCACCTTGAGTGCGGCTTTGAGTCGCTTCCACGAAGCGACCCAGACTGCTTCTCACGATTTCTTTGCGGTCACTCTGTGGAACGCGGCTTTAATCTGGTTTCTCGCTCATCAGTTCGTCCCGATACCGATCCAGACTTGTGGCAAAGGCCGGGTCCATCACGGGTGGCTTCTGTTTGAGGGCTTCCAGCGCGTCGATAATGGTCTCCATCACGACCAGCCGGGCGTACCATTTGTGGTTGGAAGGGACGACAAACCAAGGGGCATAAGGACGTGATGTGTGGCCGACCGCCTCTTCATACGCGCACTGATACTTGTCCCAGAACTGACGCTCCTTCACGTCGGACGTGGAAAACTTCCAGCGCTTTTCCTTGTCGTCGAGCCGTGCCAGCAGCCGCTCGCGCTGTTCCTCACGTGAGATGTTGAGAAAGAACTTGAGGACCACCGTGCCCTGACGGGCGAGATAATGCTCGAAATGACGGATGTCCTCGAAGCGTCCCTGCCAGAAGGCATCCGTGTTGATTGCTCCCGGAAGGTGTTCGCGTTCCAGCATTTCCGGATGGACGCGCGTGATCAGGACATCTTCGTACTGGCTGCGGTTGAAGATGCCGATCCGTCCGGCGGAGGGGGCCACGATGTGGACGCGCCACAAAAACCCGTGCAGCAGTTCCTGCGGACCGGGCTGTTTGAACGAAGAGACGCTCACGCCCGCGGGATTTACACCCGACATGACGTGCTTAATCGTGCCATCCTTGCCGGCCGTGTCCATCCCCTGAAGTACGATGAGCATGGAGGTCGTGCCGTTGGCGTAGAGCAGTTCCTGAAGCTCGGACAGCCGTTTGCGCGACAGCTTGAGCAACGCCTTGCCCTGCGCCTTGTCCAGCCCCAGTCCGCCATCGTCTTCCGGGTCATGATCCGCGATGTGAAACGGCTTGGTGCCGTCCACACGGTAGCGGGCGGGAAGGGCTGCGAGGATATTGCGCGAGAGTTTGTGCGTGTCGTGTCCGGTCATGGGGGAAGCATCCCCCATATGGTGCGATCAGTCCATGTCGCGCCGGACGGCAAGGCCACCCGCGGCCTGACACACCGGCATCATCTCGATGCGGTTGATGTTCACATGCGCGGGCAGACCGATGATCCACGCCACCGTCTCGGCAACGTCCTCGGGCAGGAGAGGGTGTGTGCCACGATAGACGTCTTCGGCCTTTTCGTCGCTGCGCAGGCGCACATTGCTAAACTCGCTACCGCCGCAAAGTCCGGGCTCGATATTGGTGGCGCGCACATGGGTGCCGAGCAGGTCGGTGCGCAGGTTGCGCATGAACTGCGACACGAACGCCTTGGTGCCGCCATAGACGTTGCCGCCTGCATAGGGATAGGTGCCGGCTGTGCTGCCAATGGAGAGGATGTGGCCGTGGTCGCGCTCCACCATGCCGGGCAGAAGGGCGCGGGTGATCTCCACGACACCGGAGATGTTGGTGGCGATCATGCTTTCCCAGTCATTGATCTCGGCGTCCTGCGCGGGTCCGATCCCAAGGGCGAGTCCGGCGTTGTTCACCAGCACGTCCACGCGCCGCCACTCCTCGGGCAGACTGTGGGGAAGGGCGCGAAGTGCTTTACGGTCGGTCATATCAAGTGTGAGAGGGTGGAACTGCTCTCCCAACTCCGCGTGAAGTTCCTCCAGCCGCGCGGTACGCCGGCCCGTGCCGATCACGCGGTGACCGTCTTTGACCAGCCGCCGGGCAATCGCTGCGCCAAATCCTGCCGTAGCGCCCGTCACCAGAACCGTCTCGACCATGATGCGTCCTTTCCAGATTGATGCCGTCATTAGCGGCAGCGCGTGCCTGTGTTGTCAAACGGGAAGGGGCACACCATATCTGGAGCATGTCTCATGCATCCATTGACACGATTACGCCGAGCGACGGGACTGAAAGTCTGACGGGACACCTTCTCATCGCCATGCCATCTCTTGCCGAATCCGGGTTCGACCGGAGCGTTATTTATGTGTGTGCCCATTCGGCCGATGACGGCGCCATGGGCATTGTCGTCAACCGCCGGCTTTCACAGCCGCCGTTGGAAGACCTGTTCTCGCAACTCGATATTGCGCCTACACCGCCGCGTCGCCGGATCGGCATGTGCGCGGGTGGGCCGGTGGAAATGGGGCGCGGACTGGTGCTGCATTCCTCGGACTGGAATGGCGATGGCACGTTGGCCATCGACGGGGACGTGTCGCTGAGCGCCAGTCTGGATGTGCTGCGTGACATTGCTTCGGGCGAGGGACCGCGTGACGCCCTGCTGGCACTCGGGCATGCCGGATGGGCGGCGGGACAGCTTGAGGAAGAACTGACCCGTCATTCCGCGTGGCTGGTGGCGCCCGCCACGCGCGAGATCGTTTTCGGCACGGATCACGCGACCAAATGGCGCAAGGCTCTGGCCGCCATCAATATCGATCCGTTGCGGCTGGCGTCCTTTACAGGCAACGCCTGACCCGCTTTCGTGATCTCTGTGCGGCCACTGCAACCCTGCTGACCGGCGCGGGGTTGCAACCCGTTGCAAAGTCGAGATGTTCTCTCTCGGGGCGTTGCGCGCCGATCCAAGATAGAGAGTCGATCATGACGAATATACCTTTTCCTGAAACGAGCCGTTCTTCGCACGATGACGCGGTGGTGTGCGTCTGGTCACTTGAGGCGCAGCTTGGCGAGGGACCGGTATGGAGTGCCGCTGACGACGCTTTCTACTTCGTGGATATCCTCGGACACGCCCTGCATCGCTATCGCCCATCCGATGGGGAGCGACGGTCATGGACCGCGCCGCGACGCCCCTGTTTTCTCGTGCCGGCGCAGGACGGCGGTCTGATCTGCGGCATGGAGGACGGGCTTTATCTCTTCGATCCCAAAGAAGGCCGCAAGCATCTTATCATGCCGATTGAGGCGGATCGTCCGGGCACGCGGCTGAACGACGCGCATATCGACGGGATGGGGCGTCTGTGGTTCGGGACCATGGACGACGCGGAGAAAAATCCGATCGGCTCCCTCTACAGTCTCGATCGGACGCTTTCGCTGCGGCGGCATCACAACGGTTACACGATCAGCAACGGGCCGGTGGTCTCGCCGGATGGTCAGACGCTCTATCATTGCGATTCCGCTGAAGGCACGATCTATGCCTTCGATCTTGACGGGGATGGAGCGCTGCATAATCGCCGGGTCTTCGCCCGGATCGAGGCGGAAGGTCAGGCACCGGACGGACTGGCGATGGATGAGGCCGGGACCGTATGGGCTGGTGTGTGGGGTGGCGGACGGCTGGAGCGCTTCCGCGCGGATGGCACGCGACTTGACCCGGTCATGCTTCCCGCCCGCAATGTGACCAAAGCGGCCTTCGGGGGCTCGGATCGTCGCACCCTGTTCATCACGACGGCCTGCAAGGGGCTGTCGGAGGCCGAGATTGCCCGCCAGCCACTCAATGGGGGCGTGTTCTGCCTGCGGGTGGACACACCCGGCCTTGAGCAGGGTGTGATGATCCTGCCGGAGTTGACCCCCGACGTCGAAAATTGACCGGTTGATGTGGCTGCAGGGGGCGCTCACGCAAGTTTCGCGTGCAATCCCGGCCGCTGCGCTCTATTGACTGCGGACAACAGGGGTCCGCTGCAGGTTTGATAGGCTGTCAGTGGCGGATCTGCATGCAGGAAAAGAGTCAGGCCCGCCACACGATGGATATTCGTAACATCGCCATTATCGCGCACGTCGATCATGGCAAGACCACACTCGTCGATGAACTGCTCAAGCAGTCCGGCTCGTTCCATGAGCACCAGCAGGTGGCGGAACGCGCGATGGACAGCAACGATCTCGAGCGTGAGCGCGGCATCACCATTCTGGCCAAGTGCACCTCGGTCGTGTGGAAAAACACCCGCATCAACATCATCGATACACCGGGTCACGCCGACTTCGGTGGTGAGGTCGAGCGTATCCTGAGCATGGTGGACGGCGCGATCGTGCTGGTGGACGCCGCTGAGGGCGCGCTGCCGCAGACGAAGTTCGTCGTGGGCAAGGCTCTGGCGCGTGGCCTCAAGCCGATTGTGGTGGTGAACAAGATCGACCGTGGCGATGCCCGCCCGGACGAAGTTCACAACGAGATTTTCGACCTGTTCGCCTCACTCGGCGCGAATGACGAGCAGCTCGACTTCCCGATGCTCTACGCTTCGGGCCGTCAGGGCTGGGCGGACACGGAGCTGGACGGACCGCGCAAGGATCTCTCCCCGCTGTTCGATCTGGTGCTGCGTCATGTGCCGGCCCCGAATCTGGACAAGGACAAGCCGTTCGCGATGGTTGCGACCATCCTCGAGTCCGACAACTTCCTTGGCCGCGTGCTGACGGGGCGTGTCGAGCAGGGACGCGCGAAGGTTAATATGCCGGTCCGCGTCCTGCGTGAGGATGGCAGCGTGGTTGAGACGGGTCGTCTGACCAAGCTGCTGTGCTTCCGTGGTCTCGACCGTGTGCCGGTGGACGAGGTTGAAGCTGGCGACATCGTGGCTGTGGCCGGTCTGTCGGAGGCCACCATCCCTGACACCATCGCGTCTCCGGAAGTGACGGCACCGCTGCCGGCTATTCCGGTCGATCCGCCGACGCTGTCCATGACGTTCCGTATCAATGACGGCCCGCTGGGCGGCCGCGAGGGCAAGAAGGTCACGTCGCGTCAGATCCGTGACCGTCTGTTCAAGGAAACGGAAAGCAACATCGCCATTCGCGTGAGCGAAAGCCCCGAGAGCGAGGCGTTCGAAGTCGCGGGCCGTGGCGAGCTTCAGCTTGGCGTGCTGATCGAGACCATGCGTCGTGAAGGCTTTGAGCTGACCATCGGTCGTCCCCGTGTGCTGTTCCGCACGAACGAGGAGACGGGCGAGCGCGAAGAGCCGTACGAAGAGGTGCTGATCGATGTGGACGAGCCGTATTCGGGCGTCGTGGTCGAGAAGATGTCGCTCCGTAAGGGGCAGATGCAGGACATGCGGCCTTCGGGCGGTGACAAGGTGCGTCTGACCTTCATCATCCCGTCACGCGGCCTGATTGGTTATCATGGTGAGTTCCTGACCGACACGCGCGGCACGGGCATCATGAACCGTCTGTTCGCAGGCTATCAGCCCTATGCCGGTGTGATCGAGGGCCGTCGCAACGGTTCGCTGATCTCCTCGGAAGACGGTGTGACCACGCAGTATTCGCTGTTCTCGTTGCAGGATCGCGGCACGCTGTTCGTGAATGCAGGTGAGAAAGTCTATATCGGCATGATCATCGGCGAGCATTCGCGTGAGAATGATCTCGAAGTGAATGCGGTTCGTGAAAAGAAGCTCACCAACATCCGTGCCGCTGGCAAGGATGAGGCTCTGCTTCTGATCCCGCCGCGCAAGATGAGCCTTGAGCAGGCGATTGCCTACATTGAGGACGACGAACTGGTGGAAGTGACGCCGTCTGCCGTGCGTCTGCGTAAGCGCTACCTCGACCCGCACGAGCGCAAGAAGCACGCGCGTTCGCGCAAGGACGACTGAGCAGCGACAATTTCGCTTGCTGGACGGCCGGGGCTCGATCCCGGCCGTCTCGGGCAGGGTTTTCTCCTGCCCTTGGGAGGTCAGGTGCCTCCCTCTTTCGGGCCATGACCTGTGTGTCCGTGCAACGCCGCGCTTTCTGTCGCGTTGTTCACCTCCGTGTCCGAATATTCTGACTGGCGCTTGCGTATAAACTGGCTCCCGCATCTGGAGACGGATCGGGCCTGTTCGCACGTTACAGATTCGGCTCACGGAAAGGAAAAGGGACGCTCTGTTGAAGGAGACGTTTTTCTCAGCTCTCGCGAATCTTCTTCAGTGGTTCGTCTGGTTGCCGCCCACTTTT
The DNA here is from genome assembly GCF_019083805.1 of Acetobacter estunensis. Classification (GTDB taxonomy): domain Bacteria; phylum Pseudomonadota; class Alphaproteobacteria; order Acetobacterales; family Acetobacteraceae; genus Acetobacter; species Acetobacter estunensis_A. The sequence continues at coordinate 19,182 of NZ_JAHRDV010000013.1, read as the reverse complement.
GCCTCACTTCTCATTCTCGCGATGGTGGGTGTTCTGGCCGCAGGTGTGACGGGGCTTGTCATCACGCGCGGGCTGGCGCGCGTTCCCGGTAAAAGACGCGGGTCGTTCATTCGCAGCAGCGCAACTACGCTGCGTCATCCCGCGCAGGTGATGGCGGCGGCGGTGATGACGATCATCGCCATTCCGGCGCTTGAACTGCCCATGTGGCTGGCTGGTGGTCTCGCGCATGCGTTTGCCGTGATGCTGGTGCTGGCCATGGGAGTTGGGCTGGTCAAGGCCGCGCGGCTGGCGTCGAGCATTTATATCGAGCACATCGATGCCTCCGCCGATGACCGCGAGGAGGACATCCTCGGGCGCAAGCATTTCACGCAGGTGCGGCTGCTTCAGCGCATGGCGGAAATCATCATCGGTGTGCTGACGATCGGCACGGCGCTGATGACGTTCGACCCTGTGCGGCAGTATGGGTTGAGCCTGCTGGCTTCGGCCGGTGCGGCCTCCATCATCGTCGGTTTTGCGGCGCGCTCCGTCATCACCAATCTGATTGCGGGCGCGCAGATCGCCATCACGCAACCCATCCGCATGGGGGACATGATTGCCTTTAACGGAGACTGGACGTGGGTGGAGGAAATCAACGCCACCTTCGTGGTGCTGAAAGCGTGGGACAAGCGTCGCCGGATCGTGCCGCTGTCCTACTTTCTCGACAATCCGTTCGAGAACTGGACCTATAATTCCGCCGAACTGACGGGCGCAGTCTATCTGCCGCTCGATTTCCTCGCTCCCATGCCGGCAATTCGCGCGAAGCTGGGAGAGATCGTGGAGAGTTGCCCGGAATGGAACGGCAAGGATTTCAGTGTGCAGGTGGCGGATGCCAATGACCGCACGATGATGGTCCGTGTGACGGCAGGCGCGCGCACGGCAATCCGGAGCTGGGATCTGCGCTGCGCGATCCGCGAGCAGATCATCGACTGGATTCGTGACAATTGCCCGGAAGCGTTTCCGCAGACACGCTTCTCGGCGCATGCGTCTGCACCGGACAATCCGCATCATCTGATGGCGCTGGGTGGTCCTGAAACAGCCGCCTGACACTCAATTCAGCGCGGCACCACGAAGCGGGCACGCGCGGCTTCGGCTTTTGCACGCAGGGCACAACCCTCGGCATGATCGTTCACCAGTCCCATCGCCTGCATGAAGGCGTGGATGGTTGTTGGTCCTACGAATTTCCAGCCACGTTTGCGGAGTTCTTTCGATAGAGTGCGTGACGCCTCTGTCTCGGTGAGCATCTGGGGGGAGGATGTGCGTGGTGGTTCGAAGCGCCACAGCCACGCCGCCAGCGAGCCTTCGCGCTCCAAAAGCTCGCTCATCCGTCGGGCATTGTTGATGATGGCTTCGATTTTGCCCCGATGACGGACGATGCCCGGATTAGCGAGCAGGCGCTGCACGTCATGCTCATCGTAGCGCGCGATCTTCTCGTGATCGAAGTTGTCGAACGCAGCCCTGAAGTTCTCGCGCTTTTCAAGAATGGTCCGCCAGCTTAGGCCGCATTGGAAGCTTTCCAGACACAGCTTCTCAAACAGTCTGCGATCTTCCGCGACGGGAAAGCCCCATTCATGGTCATGATAGGCCATGTAGGTAGGAGTGGCGGCGCACCATGCGCAGCGGGGGACGCCATCGGCATGTGTGTGAAGAGTCATGGTATTGGTCCGAAGAGCATGGGGCGGTTTGTGAATCTACGCAGGATGTAAAATTTTTACACGCACGTTTTTACAATATTGCACGGTCTTTTGCGGGTGCGAGATGGATGGCGTGACGCTTCAGTGCTGATAATGTCGCAAGATTCGCCATCCGGAAGAAGTGCCATGTCCTCGTCATTCTGCCTTACCCCCCAGACCTATCACGCGTTGACGGATGGCGTGCGCCGTGACCCCGAAGAGTTCTGGCTCAAGGAAGGGCATCGTCGTCTTGTCTGGAGCCGCGAGCCGACCCGGGCCATGGATCAGGAAAAGGGCTGGTTTGCTGATGGCACGCTGAACGCCAGCGTGAACTGTCTGGATCGCCACCTTCCCGAACACGGCGAAAAGACCGCCATCATCTGGCAGGGCGAGGAGGCGGATCATGTCATCCGCCTGACCTATCGCGAACTGCATGTCCGTGTCTGCGCGTTCGCCAATGTTCTGCGTGACAGCGGCGTGAAGCGTGGGGACCGTGTGGCCATCCACCTGCCCTGCGTGATCGAGGGCATTATCGCCATGCAGGCCTGCGCGCGTATCGGGGCCATGCATGTGGTGCTGTTCGGGGGGTTCTCTGCCGAGGCCATCGCGGACCGTCTGGCTGACAGCGGCGCCGTGGCGGTGGTCACGGCCAATGTGGGGCGTCGCGGTGCGAAGCGGATTCCCTACAAGACGACGATGGACGCGGCCCTGCGTCTGCGGGGCGATAAATCCATGGTCCGGCATGTACTGGTCGTCGGCGTCACGGAGGATGAGGTGCCGCTGGAGGCGGGCCGGGACGCGCTGCTGGAACCGCTGTTGCAGGCGGCATCCACGGACTGTGCCCCGGAGGCGATGAATGCCACCGATCCCCTGTTCTTGCTCTACACCTCCGGCAGCACCGGCAAGCCCAAGGGCATCGTGCATGGAACGGGTGGTTATCTGACGTGGGCGTCGTTCACGCATCAGTTGGTGTTCGATCACCAGCCGTCCGACATTTTCTGGTGCACCGCCGATATCGGCTGGGTTACCGGCCACAGCTATGTGGCGTATGGACCGCTGGCCAATGGCGCGACGATCCTGCTGTTCGAAGGCATGCCGTCTCACCCGACCCCGGGCCGTTGGTGGGAGGTTATTGCCAAGCATGGCGTGACCACCTTCTACACGTCTCCCACGGCCATCCGGGCACTGATGAGCGAAGGAGATGAAATCCCCGGTCGCTATGATCTGTCGAGTCTGCGTGTGCTGGGCTCGGTGGGCGAGCCGATCAATCACGAGGCGTGGACATGGTTCCACGAGGTGATTGGCGGCGGTCGCTGCCCGGTGGTGGACACATGGTGGCAGACGGAGACGGGTGGCGCGATGATCTCGCTTGTGCCCGGAGCTGTTGAGGCGCGTCCGGCCTCGGCCACACTGCCGCTGCCCGGTGTGAATCCGGTGTTGCTGGACGAGAAAGGACAACCGCTTGAAGGGGTGGCCGAAGGTATCCTGTGCATCGATGGCTCATGGCCCGGTTGCGCGCTGACGATCTGGAATGACGACGCATTGTTCCAGACGACTTATTTCAAGCCGTATCCGGGGCATTATTTCACGGGTGATGGGGCGCGCCGGGATGAGGATGGCTATTTCTGGATCACGGGGCGCGTGGACGACGTCATCAATGTCTCGGGCCATCGCATCGGTTCGGCGGAGATCGAGGACGCGATTTCGGAAATTCATGACATTTCCGAAAGTGCCGCCGTGGGTATTCCGCACGATCTCAAGGGGCAGGGGCTGATTGTCTATATCGTGCCGCATGAGGGGCTGGATAAAGCAGTAACAGCCGGTCTGAAGGATCAGGTCGTGCGCATCATCGGAACCAAGGTGGGACGTTACGCGGTGCCGGAGAAGGTGTTTGTCGTGCCGGATCTGCCCAAGACGCGCTCAGGCAAGAATGTGCGGCGTTTGATGCGCAAGATTGCCTGCGGAGAGACGGAAGGTTTTGGCGATCTGTCCACGTTGGCCAATCCCGCGATCGTGCCGGAGCTGATTCGTATCGTAGGTGAGGGATAGGCTGCGGCGATCTTGCGCGTCGTTTTGAGAAGGATGCGCAGACCCCTTGTCGCGGGCGAGCGAAAGGTAACGCTGTCCAAGATGGTGCGGAAAGCGGAGTGTCCTTTCGACTCAATAAAATGTGTGAGGACAGAGAGTTGCGCCCTCTCACCTGCCGGACGATCAGTGTTCGGCAGGTGAGAGGGTGTTTTCAGATTCTGCTGTCTGCGACGGCATTGTCATAAAACCATAAAATTTCCTGTGTCGTGTTTCGACACCGCGTGCCGTAAACCCCGGCATTAAGGTTAACGGAACATGGACTGACGATGTCCCAAGCCATCATGAATGCCGACGTAGAGGTTGCGCCCGTTTCCCGTCCTGACATGGACGGTGGCAACAAGCCCTTGCACGTCGTCATGTTTTTCACAGTGCTGATCGGTGCGCTCGGTTTTGCGGCGTTCAGCATCCTGCACGATATGCACGCCGTGGGCGAAGGGCCACTTGCCACGGGTACGTTCGTCCTTCTCGGTGTGGCCCTGATCATCGCGCTGGCCTTCGAGTTCGTGAACGGGTTCCATGACACGGCCAACGCCGTTGCCACGGTGATCTACACGCACAGCCTGCCGCCGCTTTTTGCGGTCATCTGGTCTGGCTTCTGGAACTTCCTCGGCGTTGCGACGTCGGCGGGGACGGTGGCCTACAGCATTGTTACGCTGCTGCCGGTGGAGCTTATCCTCGATGCTGGCAACACGGCCGGTTATGCGATGATCTTCGCGCTGCTGCTTGCCGCGATCATCTGGAACCTCGCCACTTGGGCGTTTGGCATTCCCAACAGCTCGTCGCACGCGCTGGTCGGTTCGATCATGGGTGTGGGTCTGGCCAACCAGTTCATGGCGCCTGCTGGCGCCACGACGCAGGGCGTCAACTGGGAGCAGGTCCGCAAGGTTTTCTCATCCCTTCTGTTCAGCCCGGTCTGTGGGTTCGTGATGGCGGCCCTGCTGCTTCTGACGCTCAAGCTGCTGGTGAAGAACCGGGCGCTCTATGACGCACCGAAGGGTCATGAGCCGCCGCCTTGGTGGATTCGTGGTCTGCTCATCACCACCTGCACGGGCGTGTCTTTCTCGCATGGTGGCAATGACGGTCAGAAGGGCATGGGTCTGATCATGCTCATTTTGATCGGTGCGGCGCCGACGGCGTACGCGCTGAATCGCGCGATGCCGGAAAGCGCGATGCCGGCCTTTATCCAGACGGCCGATCAGGCAAATCATATCTTCCTCGACCATGCGGGCGCTGTGCCGGTGGCGATGGATGTGGCGACGGCCAAGACCACGGTGGGTGCGGCGCTGCGCGCGCAGTCGGTGGCCTCTCCCGAGACGTTCTCCGCCCTTGCCGTGCTGAGCCACGATATTTCCGACTCAGTGCGGACCTATGGCTCCATGAAATCCGTTCCGGCGGCTGCCGTTCCGAACGTGCGCACCGAGATGTATCTCTCTGCCGATGCCATCCGTGTCATGGGAGCGGCCAATGGTTTCAGCGCGGATGAGAAGAAGACACTCAAGTCCTTTCAGTCCGATCTGTATGCCGGCACACGTTTCATTCCGCTGTGGGTGAAGGTCTCGGTCGCTATTGCGCTGGGTCTGGGCACGATGGTCGGCTGGAAGCGCATCGTCATCACGGTGGGTGAGAAGATCGGCAAGACCCATCTGACCTATGCCGAAGGCGCATCAGCCGAAGTCGTGGCCATGAGCACGATCGGCCTGGCGGAAGGTTATGGCTTGCCGGTGTCCACGACGCACATTCTCTCCAGCGGCGTGGCCGGTGCGATGGAAGCCAATGGCTCGGGCCTGCAGTGGTCCACGCTGCGGTCCATGGCGATGGCCTGGGTGACGACACTTCCGGCCGCTATGGCGATTTCGGGGTGCCTCTACGTTATTTTCCGTCAGGTGTTCTGATGGGCTAGGGGAAATACCTTTGGGTATTTCCCCCTTCTCTTTGTTTCCAGCTCCGTCTGTTGCTGTCATGACGACATGCGGCAGACGGGGCTTTTTTATGGAGATGTGCTCGTCAGATCGCCATGTCTGTCGATCGAATTTGTTTTGGTGGGTAAGCGGCGATACTGCTGGTCGTCTATCATAAAGACGTCAGCCTAAGCTGTTCTCCTCATGGGGAGTGTTCAGACGCATGAAGAACATGGTTCTTTTGTGTGTAAGATCGCGGGGTGTACGTTTGCGATCATAGGGAGGAATGGTTCATGTCCATACGTATTGGCGTTGCTGGCTGGTCGATTCCTTCTGCGCTTGCCACACAGTTTCCTTCAAGCGGCACGCATCTTGAACGCTATGGCACACGTTTTTCAGCCGTCGAGATCAACAGCAGTTTCTATCGGCCGCATCGACGCACGACATACGAACGCTGGGCGGCAAGCGTGCCGCCTGCATTTCGTTTCTCCGTCAAGCTGCCCAAGGCCATTACGCATGAGCGTCGTCTGGTCGATTGTCAGGCACTCATGGAGAGATTTGCAGAGGAGACGAGCGGTCTGGGTGACAAACGTGGCCCCATTCTGATTCAGCTTCCACCGAGCTTCGTCTATCCCGGCGATATTGCCGAACAATTCCTCAGTGATCTGAAATCCCTGACGACAGGAGGGCCCCTCGTTCTAGAGCCGAGGCATGTCAGTTGGTTCCAGCCGGAGGTTGATCGCATGTTGAAGAGACAACAGGTGTCACGGGTTGCGGCAGATCCGGCCAAACCGTTACAGGCCGCGCGGCCCGGAGGTTGGGAAGCTCTTGTCTATTTTCGATTGCACGGCTCTCCCCGTATTTATGAGTCACCTTATGGGGAACAGGCCATTCAGGCTCAGGCAAAAACCGTTGCCTCACTTAACGCTCGTGGCGTCGATATTTGGACGATCTATGACAACACCACATATGGTGCTGCCACGAAAAATGCTCTGGAATTTGAAGACGCCATACTCCGTCAAAGACAAAGTGGACAGTGAAATGGTCCGTGGCCGCTCGGTCTTTTGGTATCGAAAGATTGATTGACTGCGTTCACAAGAGCCGCAAGAACGCTACCTCTTCAGAATAAGCTACGTCGCTTCCTTATTCGTCTGACATGCCGGTGTCGAACGAGCCTGAGTTAGCGCCTTTTCCAGTCGGGCACGCGTGGCAGTTCCCATGCGCCCCATGCCACAGGCTTTACGCATCGCACTCAGAAGATCGCTCTCGCTGCGTCCGTTTCCATCGAGAGCGCGGGCGAGCGTGACGAGGGCCGCCAGCGGAACCGTTGCGGGGTCGAGGCTTTCCCCGGCGGCAGGCGCGGGAAAGGGGATATCTGTCTCGGGTGAAAAATGCGGTGGCCAGATGAAGATGCCGCAGTATTCCATGTTGCGGGTCAGTGTCGGCAGATGTCATGAGTCTCGTGTAGCAGTTCTTCTACGCTGCGGTGGACGGTAAAGGTTATCTCCGCGCGGATGGGGCTGTGTCGTGTTTATCCAATGCTGCCGCAACTCGATGGCCAGGATCGTCTTGGTTGGCTCACTATTCGACTGTGATGAACGGCTCTCCCCTCCATAAACGCTGGAGGCGAATGTGACGTCAGCGGTATCGTCCAAATTATGGGTCTATTTTTCATCTGCCGTTGCAGATGTGCCCCGAGGCCCGCATGCTCAGCATCTGTTGGATGCACGCTCACCGGCCGTTGGCAGAAGGGCATCATGAAGAATCTTGATCTGTTCCGGTCTTTCGCTGCTCTTGGAGAACTCTGCAACTTCTCTGACGCCGCTGCGCGACTGGGAATCACTCAGCCCACTCTGACCAAGCAGATTGCCCGGCTTGAGGACATGATGGGCACGCAGTTGTTTGAACGCTCCCGGCAAGGAACGGAACTCACCGCTTTCGGCTGCCAGTTTCTGGCTGAGGTGCAGCCGCTGGTGCGCGAAGCGAACCGTATATGGGAACGCGGATTGCGAATGGCCCATGGAGAAACCGGCCAACTCGCCATCGGCTTTACGTTTTCCGCTTTGGAAATCATGACGCACGCGTTGATCGCTTATCGTGATGCCTATCCAGAAGTTGAACTGACTTTCAATGATATTTCCTCACAATCCCAGTTGCCGATGGTGCGCGAACGGCAACTCGACATCGCGTTCGCTCGTTGGCCCGCGGCTCCTGATCTCGCCTCCTGTCTGATCTCGCGTGACCGGCTGGCTTTCGTCTTTCCTGTTGCGCTTGCAGGCCAGATCGCAACGATCGATAGCCCTGCCATAAAGGAACTGCCATTTATCCGACTGAAAAAATCTGTGGCACCGGGTTTCGAAGAGGCTGTGGAACGACTGTTTGCGTGGAAGGGCATTGATCCCGCCGTGACGCATTGGGTCAATGAGAGCCTTGTGCAGCTTCGGATGGTCTCCGCGGGATTGGGCGTGGCAGTGATGCATGAGTCAGCCCTTTCGGGTGTGATCGACACTCATGCGATCGTTGCTCAGGGGATCGAGGGACCGGCTCTCTCGTGGCAGGTGGGCATGTTCTGGCGCAAGGACGAGAAAAATCCCGTCGTTGGAAATTTCCTGCGTATCGCGCATGAAGTGATGCGAACCTCATCTGGGCCATGAGTGGATGCACCGAGAGCCGCTGCCCTTAAGCTGTATGTTCGTTTGGGAAGTGAGCGTCATTCCATAAGTTATCACCGAAAGAAACTCTTTGCGGTTCAAAGCCGGAGATTACGCTGCCTATGCTGCGTGAAAGAGAGGATATCACGTTGCTTTCACAGCGTGATGCCAGCAGAAGAGAGGCGGCTCATGACCAGACAGATGCATCTCGCAGCTTTCATGAACGCAGGGCCGATGGGCACCACGGGCTGGCGCCATCCTGATGCCGATCCCGGCTTTATGACGCCCGGCTATTACCGCAAAATCGCGCGTATTCTGGAGAGCGCGTGTTTCGATCTGGCCTTCATCCCCGATGCCTTGTCCATGCCCCGTTCACTGGGGAACTCATTCCGTCCGGCAGTAGAGTGGGGATCCGGCACGCCACGTCTGGACCCCATGACCGTGCTGGGAGTTATGGCCGGGGTGACTGAGCATCTGGGGCTCGCCGCCACGATTTCGACCGGCTATCACGAGCCTTACAATCTTGCCCGGACCCTTGGCACATTCGATTACATGACTGATGGGCGTGCGGGCTGGAACATTGTCACGTCCTTTCAGGATGCGGAGGCCCAGAATTTCGGGCAGCCTCGCCTTCCGCCGCGTGACGAGCGTTATGCGCGCGCTGAAGAGGTGCTGGAAGCCACGACCCAGCTATGGGACAGTTGGGATGACAATGTGATCTTTCAGAATAAGGAAAGTGGACATTTCGGTGATCCTGATCGGGTGCGGTCGGTGGATTACACCGGACAGTATGTCAGCACGCAGGGACCGTTGTCGGTGCCTCGCCCTCCACAGGGGTATCCACTTCTGATTCAAGCTGGAGCGTCGCCTCGGGGGCGCGATTTTGCGGCCCGCTGGGCCGATGTCATCTTCTCCAGTGCGGAATCCCTCAAAAGCGCGGCAGCTTTCTATGCGGATATCAAGAACCGTGCGCGGGCACATGGGCGCGATCCTGAGCAGATCCGTATCCTCACCGCGGCCACGGTTGTTGTGGGCAGGACAGATGAGGACGCCATGGCGCGGCATGTGGCCTTTGCCGATCTGGTGCATCCCCTCGCCGGGCTGTCGCGACTTGCGTATCATGTCAATGTGGATCTCACGAAATACGATCTTGATGGACCTCTGCCCACACTCGATGAGGTGGGTGTGCAGGGGCATTACGAAGAAGTCGTGGAATTTGCCCGACGTGAAAACCTCTCGGTCAGAGAGATCGGCCGCTGGTACGGGGCACGCACGGAAGGCAACATGATCGGCTCTCCTGCAAGCATTGCCGACAATATGGAATTGTGGATGAAGGAGGGGGCTTCGGACGGCTTCATGGTGCAGGCCACACATCTGCCTGCGGCTTTTGAGGATTTTGCCAGCTTTGTTGTGCCGGAGTTACAGCGGCGAGGTCTTCACCGCACGGAGTATACCGGCCGCACGGCGCGTGAGACGCTGGGGCTTGCACGTCCTGCCCGCGATGAGTGGAAAAATCGTGTTGCTCCCGGGCGTAAAGGGAACGTGGGATGACGCTTCCCGATGGTCCGCTGATCGCGGCACCTTGGCTTGTCGCGCATCGTGCTGAGGTGATCGTGCTTGATGCCTCTGTCGGTAGGATAGGTCGTCCGGGAGGCGCCACGGATTTTGTTTCCGGTCGGGATGTGTTCACACAAGCGCATATCCCCGGTGCCCATCTGGCTGATTTATTCGGAGCGTTTTCCGACCCGGATGCTCCTTTTGCGTTTACACGTCCGCATATTGCAGCGCTTGAACAGGAAGCGCGTCGGCTCGGCATCCGTAACGACAGCGACGTGGTGGTCTATGATCGCCTTGGGGGCGCTTACGCGGCGCGTATCTGGGTTCTTTTTCGTGCCTGTGGATTTGATAGAGTGCGCGTGCTCAATGGCGGTCTGACGGCATGGGTCCATGCAGGCGGTATTGTGGAAACCGGGCCTGAGGTCTCGGCTTCTCCCGGTAATTTCACAGCTCGTCCCGTACCTTCGATTTTTGTCTCGACCGAGGAGGTGATGGAACTGGTCGCCTCCGGTGACGCGTCCCGTTCGCCTCTGGTCTGCGGTTTGCGAAAGGTGCAGTTCACGGCGGAAGGCAGCGATGATCCACGTCTTGGTCACATCCCGGGCAGCCTGAATCTACCGTATGCGGATCTGCTCGACAGCATGGGACGACTGGATTTTGCCCGGCTCAACGACGCTTTGAAGGAGCTGCAACTCGGACCGGAATTGGGCCGTCAGATAACGCCGGTGCTGTATTGCGGCGGCGGCATCAATGCTGCGGGTTTGGCTCTGGCCCTTGCCGCGACAGGGCGACCTTCTTTCCGGATCTATGATGATTCGATGAATGGCTGGACGGCTGATCCGTCGCGTCCCGTGCACCGTGGGCAGGAGAGGTAATGTGACCGATCTGCCTCTGATGAGTGCCGCCGAACTGACGCAGGCTTATGGGGCTGGCACACTCTCCCCGGTTGAAGTGGCTGAAGCGGCGCTGGCCGTGGTGGCGGGGCCGGCAGCAAGTCTCAATGCCGTGGCAAGCTCCGATGCCGATATGACCCGCGAGAGCGCGCGGGCAAGTGCCCGCCGTTGGGAGGCGGCACGGCCATTGGGACCGCTGGACGGTGTGCCCATAAGCTTCAAGGACAGTTTCCATATCAAGGGGCTGCCGCGTTGGCATGGTACGGCCTGTCATGAAGGTGTCGTCTCTGGGGCCGATGCGCTGCCGGTCATCCGCGCCCGAGAAGCGGGAATGATCGTAACTTGCAAGACCACGATGCCGGATTTCGCGATGATCATGTCCGGGATCAGCTCCGAACACGGTGTGATCCGCAATGCATGGGATCCGCGTACAAGTCCGGGTGGGTCTTCGTCCGGGGCCGGACCCAGCGTGGTGCTGGGAGCCGCGGCCATTGCCCTTGGCACCGACATGGTCGGCTCTGTTCGCATTCCCGCAGCTCTGTCGGGGCTGGCGTCCGTTAAGCCCACGCAGGGGCGCATTGCCTACGACCCTCCCGGGGCTTACCGCAGTGCCGGCCCGATGGCGCGGACGGTGGGAGATGTCACGCTGGCGTTGGCCGCTCTTGGCCAGTTTGCGTATGAGGATTTCTATTCGCTGGATGGTTGTTTCGTGCCGGCTCCTCCTCCAAAAGACCTCAAGGGGCAACGGATTGCGGTCTGGAAACGGGCGGGTTGGGGGGACGCGACCGATGCCGAAACTCTGATGGCCGTTGACTGGGCTGCGGAGCTGTTGAGCGCTCGTGGTGCCGAACTGATCGAGATCGAGGATCTGGATGTCGGTGCTGACGATTACATGGCGATTCACTGGAACATGCTGCATGTCGGTGCTCCCGATTACTTCGGGTTGCCCGCTGCGGCGCGAGGTCGGATCGCTCCTCCCATAGGAGCGCTGTATGACGGCCTGCTCTCTCAGTCTGCCATTCACGCCGCCAGCGTGACGCGCCGTGTCAACATGGCGGCGATCCGGGTGGCCCGACAGTTGGCCTCTTTCGATCACATACTGTCACCGGCCGTGCCGGTTCGTGCTTTTTCCGCTGAACTCTGTTGTCCCGACCCACACTGGGGTGCGGCCAGTCATCAGGCCTTTGCCTGCTGGTTCAACCAGATCGGTTGGCCGGCCGCCACCGTGCCGGTCCACCAGCCTGAAGATGGTGGCGTGCCCGTTTCCGTCCAGATCGCGGGCCGACGTTTCGACGATGCGCGGGTTCTGGGGATCGCAACCTTGCTTGAGACTGCGCGCGGGTTCGCCATCTGCTGGCCGCAGATCCAGACATGAATGCGTTGGGTTGCAGCGGTTGGCGCAATCGTCATCACGTCTTTGATGGAACAGCAGGAGGGTGAAATGAGCCGTCAAACTGTCTCGACCGGCAGTTCCTATGAGGAACTTATGGGATATGCCCGCGCGGTTAGCCAGAACGGGTATGTGTTCGTGTCAGGCTGTTCGGGCCTGGCACAGGAAGGGGGCGCGCATGGCGACGCCACGGCCCAGTTCGCTCGTGCCGTGGAGAAAGTCGCAAAAGTTCTGGCGCAGGCGGGGGCGAGCCTTGCCGATGTGGTCCGTAGCCGCGTTTATCTGACGGATCCGCAGGACTGGCAGGCGCTCATCCGCGCGCATGGCGTGGCCTTTGCCGCAATACGTCCGGCCTGCACGATGGTGCGGGTTGCGGGTCTTATCGATCCGGCCATGAAAGTCGAGCTGGAAGTTACGGCCATGAAAGAGGCCTGAACCGGACACGCATCTTTTTATGGTTACTTGATCTCACAGATACCTGAGCATCGCCACCGCTGGAGATACGCATGAAGGAACTGTCCTGGAAAGATCCTGATATCCGTCACGAACTGGCGCGTCTCAAGGCGCTTAAACCCTTCTGCTACGGGCTTACCAATTACGTCGCGGCCAATCTTTCGGCGAATGTTCTGCTGGCCGTAGGGGCGGGGCCGGCCATTGGCACGGCGATGGACTGGCCAGCCGTGTTCGGTCGTCACGCCCATGCGGTCTGGATCAATGCCGCCAGCCTGATGAGTTGTGGCCCGGAAGATATCCGTCTGGCCGCCCGTTCGGCACACGAGGCCGGAGTGCCGTGGGTTCTGGATCCGGTTGCGGTGGGAGCCGGGGCACCAGCCTATGATGCGGTTGTGAAAAGTCTTCTGGAATTCAGGCCGACTGCCATTCGTGGCAATGCATCCGAACTGATCGCTCTGGCTGGCGGTCAAGGGGGAGGACAAGGTGTCGAAACGACGATGACGTCCGATCAGGCCGTGCCTTTTCTGGAAAATGTCGCGGCCAGCATCGGCACAGTTGCGGCTGTCAGCGGTCCTGTGGACTACATCACGGATGGCCGCGTGACGTATGCGGTGGGCGGTGGCGATGTGCGGCTGACACAGGTGACGGGAGCGGGCTGTTCACTGGGTGCGCTGATGGCGGCGATGCTGGCTGGCGCACAGGACCGGATGATGGCCGTCGCGGCGGCTCATGCTGTCTATGCCGAAGCCGCCGAACGCGCGCAGCCAGCGGTGGGCACGGGCAGTTTCGCGGTGGCCTTTCTCGATCAGCTTTCGCTGCTGAATCCCTTGGAAGAGTGATGTGACCATCCGGTTGTTACCGGGTGCATAGGAGAATTGAAGCATGAAGATCACCATGCTCTGCGGCAATCCTTCCGCTGGTGGCCGCACGACGACTCTCGGCATGGAAGTGGCGCGCGCACTGGCGTCTTTACTTGGAGCGCAGGAGCCCAGTGCTCCGATCGAGCTGGCTGAGCACACGCAGGGTCTTTTCAGTTGGGGGCACGAAGAATTGGCTGCCATCGTCAGGGAGGTGGCGGAGAGCGATTTCATCGTCATCGCCACACCGACTTACAAGGCGAGTTTCACAGGGCTGCTGAAAAGTTTCCTCGATCAGTATGGCGCGGGTTCCCTGCGTAACAGGGTGGTGCTTCCTGTCTTTACGGGAGGTTCGGCCGCCCACAGTCTGGCGCCGGATTACACATTGCGGCCGCTGCTTGCGGAACTCGGTGCCAGCGTGCCGGGATCAAGCCTCTATGTGATGACGTCAGAACTGGAACGTCAGTCCGAGATTGTTGCCGATTACATCGAAGTCAACCGCTATGTCCTGCTCGGTGCCGCTCATGGAGTCTCTTTGGCGCGACAAGGAGTGGAGGGATGAGCGGTCTTGTTGCGACGGCCATAGACCCCACCCATCTGCGCGAGGTGGTCGGAGCCTATGTCTCGGGTCTCACCATTGTTACGTCTCGGCTCCCGGGCGGTGAACTCGTGGGCATGACCTGTCAGAGCTTCCATTCGCTTTCGCTCGATCCACCGCTTGTGGCTTTCTTTGCGGGGAACCATTCGAAAAGCTATGCCGCTCTACGCTCGGCAGGTAGGTATGTGATCAATGTTCTCGCAGCCGACCAGAAGGCTCTGGCCTTGCAGTTTGCCCGTTCGAGTGGAGACAAATGGACCGGCGTGAAGTTTCACGATGATGCTGCCGGCCTGCCGCGTCTTGACGGGGCCATCGCGCATATTTCCTGCTCTCAGGCGGCGGAATATCCCGGTGGGGATCATATGATCGCAGTAGGGCAGGTGAGGGAACTGGCACACGATCCAGCAAAACGGCCTTTGCTTTTCTTTCGTTCCGATTTTCACAGGCTGCATGTGGCGGAGGAATGAGGTCGGCACTCAGATTGAATCCCCCTCGCGTGGCTGGTAAGCACGGCGGACCAACCAGAGAAGGCCGGAGATTGTCATGAGCGCCAGAAAACTGCTGATTCTTCCGGGTGACGGCATCGGACCCGAGGTCATGCGCGAAGTGGCGCGCGTTACGGCGTGGCTGGGGCGCAAGCGTGGTATTACGTTTGAGGTCTCGGAGGATCTGGTGGGGGGTGCGTCGCTCGCGGAATATGGCGTGCCGCTGCGCGATGAAGTGATCGAGAAGGCGCGGGAGGCGGATGCTGTCCTGTTCGGCTCGGTGGGTGATCCGAAATGGAACCATGTCGGCTTCGACAAGCGGCCGGAACTGGCCATCCTCAAGCTGCGTCAGGAACTGGGTCTGTTCGCCAATCTGCGGCCGGCCAAAGTGTTCGATGCGCTGGTGGATGCCTCCACGCTCAAACCCGAGGTTGTGAAAGGCCTCGACATCATGATCGTGCGCGAGAGCACGGGCGGCATCTATTTCGGTGATCCGCGCGGCATTGAGACTCTGCCGAATGGTGAAAAGCGGGGCATTAACACCGAAGTCTACACCACGCACGAAATCGAGCGTGTGGGACGTGTGGCGTTCGAACTGGCGCGCAAGCGGAAGAACAGTGTGTACTCCGTTGAGAAGTGCAATGTCATGGAGAGCGGGCTTCTGTGGAAGGAAGTCATCACCGATCTGCATGCGCGTGAATATTCCGATGTGACGCTCTCACACATGCTGGCCGATAACTGCGCCATGCAGTTGGTGCGCAACCCGCGCCAGTTCGATGTGATCGTGACGGGCAATCTGTTTGGCGACATCCTTTCGGATCTGGCCTCCATGTTGACAGGCAGCCTCGGCATGCTGCCGTCCGCTACGCTGGGTGCGCGCGGCGCGAATGGAAAGATGCCGGCTCTTTATGAGCCGATTCATGGCAGTGCGCCGGATATTGCAGGCAAGGGCATTGCCAATCCCATCGCGCAGATCCTCTCGTTTGCGATGCTGCTGCGCTATTCCTTCGATCTGCAGGCTGAGGCCGACATGATCGAGACGGCGGTCTCCAACGTGTTGGCCAGCGGGCTGCGGACGGCGGACATCATGAGCGAAGGCAAGGCACGTGTGGGCACGGACGTGATGGGCGAGGCCATCGTGCGTGAACTGGACAAGATGGCGGGATAAGCTCGTTTTTCACGGGCATCCGAATGGCAGCCATGCCCGGGCTGCTTTCTTTCTGTCCTCCCACTGACGGTAGAACCACGCTCATCCGCAGCAGCGCATGAGGCAAGGCAATGACGAGCACGTGGGGGGACTTTCAGGCGATCATCCAGCTTTCGGCTGGCTTGAACGTCGCGATTCTCAGCTTCGTGGATATCAGCATTCCGGCCATCAAGGAGCGTCGGCGCGTTTTCACCAAAGCGCGGCAGGAACTGGATATCTATCGCAAGAATCCCCACAAGGTGACGGAAGAGGAAAAGATCGCTCATGCGGGTGAGGTCGGTGTGATTGACCGGCAGCTTTTCGATTTGTGGCGCGAGACTTCCGAGTTCGAGACGGTGGAGGATTCCATGATGAAGACCACCGGTGTCTTCGGGCTGGCGGGCGCGGTTCTGAGCATCAGCCTGCTATGGTATTCCGGCCTGCATTACGATGAGAGCATGTCCACGGTGGGAGAGGTGCTGACAGGTGGGTCTTTTCTGTCGTTGCTGGCCGCGTTCGGCATGAACTTCTTCACGGCTTTTCGGGCCACCCACTATACCCAGCGTTGTAATGAACTTCGGGCGCAGATGCGCAAGCGCCTGTAAAGAGACTGCCCCCGCCTTGTGGCGGAGGCAGAGATGTCTTCAGACGATGGGCTGACGGATTTCCTTCTGGCCGCTGCGTCTGAGCAGCAGGAGGGCGAGCAGATAGGTGGCCAGCCCCCCACAGGACAGCACGGCGCCCCCAATGCCTAGTGCGCTGTAACCGAACTGATGTGCGAGCAGCATGCTGCCGAGCGAAGCACCCAGCGCATTGGCGATGTTGAAGGCGGAGTGGTTGAGGGAAGCCGCGAGAGTCTGGGCGTCTCCTGCAAAGTCCATCAGGCGCGTCTGCAAGGCTGGTCCCAGTCCATTGACGAAAGAGGGCACCAGAAAGACGATCACCGCCAGCGCGATGGGCTGCTCCAGAACGCAGGCGAAGGTCAGCATGACGATGGCACTTCCCCCAAGGGCGAGGATCGCTGCGAGATCGAGCTTGCGATCCACGATCCACGCGCCGGCATTGGCTCCGGCCAGCATCCCGCATCCCCATATGACCATGTAGAGCATCACGGCCCATTCGGGCACATGCGTGACATGCTGCAAAATGCTTGTGAGATAAGTGTAGATTGCGAACATGCCGCCAAAGCCGATGGCGGCGGTGAGAAGGGTGAGCAGCACCTGCGTGTTGCCCATGGCGGTCACTTCGCGCAGGGGCGAGTTCCTGCGGTTGGGCTGGTCTGCCGGGATATAGCGCCACACACCGAAGAAGGTGAGCAGTCCGAAAAGACCGATAATCAGATAGGCGATGCGCCAGCCGAAATGGTTGGCTGCAAACGTGGAAAATGGCGCACCGATGAGCGTGGAGATGGCGATGCCTGACAGCACACGTCCGACGGCCCAGCCGCGGCGTGAGCGTTCCACCATGGTCGCGGCGACAAGGGCCGAGATGCCGAAGAGCGCTCCATGTGGCAGCCCGGTAATGAAGCGCGCGACTTCGATCAGACCCGGTGTGGGCATGCAGATGCTCAGGATATTGCCGAAGACGAACAGCAGCAGCATCGAAAGCAGCAATTCCTTGCGCGACAGGCGCGCGCCAAGAATGGTGATGAGCGGCGCACCGATCACCACGCCCAGCGCGTAGGCCGTGATGGCGTAGCCTGCATCGGCATCGCTCAGACCAAGGGATGCCGCAAACTCCGGAAGCATTCCCATGATGGCGAATTCACCGGTACCCACGACGAAGGCGCCGAATGTCAGCACCCCGATGGCAGCCGTGCGGCCGTGAGGGGGCGGGATGAGAGGAGCCACCGCAGGGGGGAGAGCGTCTGGCGGCAAAGTTTCTGGGGACATGGAGGAGATCTCGGAAAAGGGATCAAATACCGGCAAGGGCGCGCGCAGCAACACGCGCTATGGCGATGTCATCCGGGGTGGAAGCGCCGGATACGCCGATGCTGCCCAACACCGTGCCATCGGTGTTTCTGAGCAGGATGCCGCCGCCGAAGCTGGTTAGGCCATCGTTGGTGTTTTCAAGAGTGTAGGCCTCCCCATCGGGCCGGCCGAGAACTGCGAAATCGGCGCTGTCCATGTGGAACAGGATCGCTGTGCGCGCCTTTTTGCGGCTGACATCGATCACGCCGAGAGGCACGCCCTCCATGCGGGCGAAGGCCATGGGCCATGCGGCGGCGTCGAGAATGGTGACGCAGACCTGTACCTCAATTCGTTTCGCTTCGGCCAGAGCCGCGTCCAGCATGGACAGGGCAGAGGAAAGTTTCATAGTCCCGACCTTTATTGAAAGGAGCGGCAGATTAGCGGCGACGTTGGAGAAGGATACGGTAAAAATAGGCCGTAACGGTACAAGTTCACTTTGTTCAGTAGTGTTGAACCCGGACACGCTCCAGATGGCGCATCATGACCCACGCCAGTCGGACGAGACGGTGACGGGGAAGGAGATCGGCGGGGCCGGTGAGGCACAGGCTGGCGCGGACTTCCCCATTCTCCCGCCACGGGACGGCGACGCCATTCTGGCCGGGACGATAGGATTCGAGATCAAGGGCGTAGCCGTGGATACGCACGGCTTCGATCTGATTCAGAATGTCCGTATGCAGCGCGCCCGTGCGGGTGCTGAGCACGCGGCGGCCAAGTCCCGGCACGAAGGCGAGGAAGACGAGACCTACGGCTGAGCCTTCGAGCGGTTCGCGACGGAGCGGGCGCGGACGTGTTTCGCCAGTGGGTTCCACGATATCGAGATAGGTGGCTTCATCCCCACTCGGGACGGCGAGCCATGCCGTGGCGCCACTCTCCCTTGCCAGTGTTTCCAGCGTGGGACGTAAAAGGCTGCGGAGTGCGCTATCGTCTCCGACAATGCGCGCCAGATTGAGGATGCGTCCTCCGAGATGATAGCGCACGTCTCCCGGCCGTCGCTGGACATAGCCCAGTTGGGTCAGGGTCTGGAGGATGTTGTGCGCGGTTGTCTTGCCAAGTCCTGAGACGGTAGCGATCTGTTGCAGCCGCGCGCCACCACCTTCCTGCGCGATGATTTCCAATATGGCGGCTGAGCGCTCGATGGACTGGATCAGTTTGGGCGGCTTCGACATTCGGTGACATGTTCCATAAGGCGTGACGCCCCTCAGTGTTCAACAATGTTGAACACATGCTTGAGTGTGAGTGAAGCTTCAGCCGAAACTGCCCCACCTATCATGAAAAACCGAGTTTCCGCAGGAACAGGTTCTTTCCATGGAGTGCGATATTTTGGAAATGGGGCGATTGGCACTTGCCTGTCTGCAATGCGGCATAGGGCGGCGCGCTGGATCGGTTCGGATACATTCGGTCAATCCGTGGTTGTCACGGAAGACTATGGGCAAGAAATTGGCCGGCG
>NZ_JAHRDV010000138.1 GCF_019083805.1 Acetobacter estunensis | reverse complement strand
CACGACGGATGTGGTCAAGCAGGGCGATGCCGTGAAGGTCAAGGTCATCGGTTTCGATGATCGCGGCAAGGTGAAGCTCTCCATGCGGGTTGTGGATCAGGCCACGGGTGCCGACATCACCTCCGAGATGTGAACCAGCCCGTCACGCGCACCAAGGAAGTTTACGAAAGCTCCGAAATCCGCCGTCTTGACGACTTTGCCGTCATAGATACGGCCAATCTCCGGCTCCGCCACGATCCCATTGATGC
>NZ_JAHRDV010000137.1 GCF_019083805.1 Acetobacter estunensis | reverse complement strand
GCAGATCGCCCGCGACGCGCAGGAAGCCCGCATGCTGCTGGAAGCGGAACTCTCGGTCTGAGGCTGTAGCGGGTCCGCGTCAGTCCGGCGCGCCCGCGAAGTCCTTCTGCCAGACCGTTGCCTTGCGCTCGGGGCGGAGAAGAGCGTGCAGGGCGACAGAGAGGGTGGTGCCGTAGAGATCGCCCTCGAAATCGAACAGATTGACCTCCAGCCGGCTTTCCTGCCCGTCATTGATGGTCGGGCGTCGT
>NZ_JAHRDV010000136.1 GCF_019083805.1 Acetobacter estunensis | reverse complement strand
ATCGTTGCGTAGCTCAGAAATGGCAGATCCGCGATGACCAGAGCCTGTCGGCTTGCCCGCATGACGGCGCTGGCGTGATGGATCATATCATCGAGCGTGACAGGTAGCGTCGTGTCGTGGCCGAGCACATCCGCAGCGAAGTTTTCCACAAGCCCTTGATGGGGACGACGAAAGTCACGGTTTCCATCGGCCTCGCAACTTTCGATGGTCACCCCGATTATGAACATCTGATTCATGAAGCGGATGCCG
>NZ_JAHRDV010000135.1 GCF_019083805.1 Acetobacter estunensis | reverse complement strand
CCACACGTCGCACGCGCCTGATTGCCGCCCTCGACACCCGTGATCCGGCTGAAGCGACCCGCCGGGCGAACGCCGTCTCCCCCCATGTCGATGCCATCAAGCTGGGTCTCGAGTTCGCTTATGCCGCTGGCATGGATGGTCAGCATGGCGGGTGAAAGACGATTCAGGCTACCCACAGCCGCCCCGACGGTGTTGGGAATGTCGTGCAGTTTAAGGTCGAGAAACAGTTCGCGTCCCTCTGCTACCTTC
>NZ_JAHRDV010000134.1 GCF_019083805.1 Acetobacter estunensis | reverse complement strand
ACGCCTCAGAACTCAGCCGACAAAGTGAAATGGTAGACACGGGGCAGACCTGCATACAGGGTCGAAGCCGCGCCGGATGTGCCACTTGGCGCACCGGTATAAACCGACGCCCAGTAGCGCTCGTTCGCATCAGGTTGGGCGTTTAATGCTGGCATCCATTACATGGGTAACCGTGCGGCCAACGTGACCAATACGCTCCACACTGGATCGTACACGACGCTGGAACTGGGAACCCGTTACGCTTTCCACG
>NZ_JAHRDV010000133.1 GCF_019083805.1 Acetobacter estunensis | reverse complement strand
CTCATGTCCTGAGCGTCGATCCCGCCTATTTCCGCCTTTATGGCGGTCTGGAGCGGTGGCTTTACCGTCTGGCGCGCCGACATGCTGGTCGGCAGAAAGACGGGTGGCGTTTCGATCTTCGTGATCTCCATGAGCCAGTCCGGCAGGGTCAGGGCCACCCCATCCTCACGGGAAATCCGGACGTCACTGATCCAGGCAAACGGCTTCTCGCGCCACTCCGGCCCTTGCCGCAGGCTGGTGGTGACGCGCG
>NZ_JAHRDV010000132.1 GCF_019083805.1 Acetobacter estunensis | reverse complement strand
ACGCTGGAGTTTCACTCCCATTTGCATCCTATACGCATCCTGCGCTCATTCCCGGAACGCAAAAAAGCCACCCTTGAGGGTGGCTTTTCCATAGTCTTTTCAGACACATATTCATGGTTGCGGGGACAGGATTTGAACCTATGACCTTCAGGTTATGAGCCTGACGAGCTACCGGGCTGCTCCACCCCGCGGTGGTAGTGTGTTTGTAAGATGGATTGGAAGACCTGGCGGCGACCGACTTTCCCACGGCTTAA
>NZ_JAHRDV010000131.1 GCF_019083805.1 Acetobacter estunensis | reverse complement strand
TAATGATACCGTCTTTATCGGTAGACCACGGCGTACCGTCGAAACGCAGGAACGAAGCGCCCGCGCTTTCTTCCCCGCCGAAACCGAAGCTGCCGTCGAACAAACCGTCAACAAACCATTTGAAGCCTACCGGCACTTCCACCAGCTTGCGTCCCAAATCATTCCCCACGCGGTCAATCATCGCGGAAGAGACCAGCGTTTTACCGACGGCCACGTCTTTGCCCCATTGTGGGCGATGCTGAAACAGATAGTTGATGGCGACCGCCAGATAATGGTTCGGATTCATCAGCCCCGCAGGCGTCACGATGCCATGACGGTCATAGTCCGGGTCGTTGGCGAAGGCCAGGTCAAACTTGTCCCGCAGCGCCAGCAAACCCGCCATCGCACATTCGGAGGAGCAATCCATGCGGATCGCGCCATCTTTATCAA
>NZ_JAHRDV010000130.1 GCF_019083805.1 Acetobacter estunensis | reverse complement strand
AGTCACTATTTCCCAAAAGTACGGAATACCCTTAACATTGTTTTTGTAGTCGGCTTTTGACGTTGCTAATCGCATACAGATATTTGCGACAGCTTCAAAGGCAAGCTTACGACGGCCATCATCAACATCGTGACCAACAACGGGCCATGACAGATCCTCCTCTAAATGCATATGGCCCTTCTGGTACTCCTCCTGCCGAGCATACGGGCATTGCCTCTCCTCATCATAACCACGGGAGCGCATCTCCCAAGACTCTGAATCAGACGTCATCTAATGACTTGTCCTCCCTGACAGCTATAGATGAGGCATACAGCATTTGGACAAGCCCGTTTATGTATCCATCCACGACATTACGATTTACGTACAAGAAGAAGAGAAACTGGAGTGAGTTTTACCATTTTATTCCAGTATGACCCCGTAGCCTAACCC
>NZ_JAHRDV010000129.1 GCF_019083805.1 Acetobacter estunensis | reverse complement strand
GAATTCGCGCCTGCAGGTGGCCAGCAGTTTCTTAGTTATGTGGCTGGATGGATCTGTGTTCTCGGTTGGCAGACAGGAATCACCAGCATCGCGTTCCTTACGTCGTCTCAAATTCAGAGCTTGATTATCATAAATAACCCTTCTTATGTGTTTGATAGATGGCACACGACGCTGCTTATTCTGCTGGTCAGCTTTTTTGCCATCATCTTCAATACATATCTGGCTAAAAGGCTGCCCCTCGTCGAAGGGATTATCCTGGTGCTGCACATCTGCGGCTTCTTTGCCATTCTTATCCCGCTCTGGGTCATGGCTCCTCGAAGTACGGCGCCATAGAAGCCATCTCGGCCATGGAGGCAATGACGGCGAGGAAGCCGACAAAGGTGCCCAGGTAGCAGTATATCAAGCCGGCTGTTCCGCCATTTACAACGCC
>NZ_JAHRDV010000012.1 GCF_019083805.1 Acetobacter estunensis | reverse complement strand
GGGCGGCCTCCATGAGGAGGCTGTCCCGGTCAGTTTCCGGAATGCGTGTCAGGGGTGAGCAGCGTGTGGCGTTTGCCGGATGGGTCGCTCACGGTTCCTTGGTCTGTTTCCAGATAGTCCGGTCCCAGCCCCACCCCCAGCCCATGCTGCCGGGATAGTACTCGGTCTGGTTGTCGATATAGGCGAGGAAAAGATGTCCACTTGCCTGATAGGTGCGAGTCGGCACGCCGAATGCCCGGACCACATCCACATCCGTATGCCCGATCAGGGCGTCAAGCCGCTTGCGCTGCTCGGGCGTTGGTCCCGATGCGCAGGCTGTGACTGCCAGAACGGCCATCAATGGCCAGATACGCCTTGCGACCATGATCCTGTCCTTGCCTTCACCATTGCGGGGCCGCGCATGCTGGCCCGAAATCATCCCAGCCACAAGATATTCGCAAGCCGGGGAGCGCCCGTTGCCAACATGACCAGCCGGTCGAACCCCATGGCAATCCCCGCCGTGGGAGGCATGGTGTCCAGCGCGGCCAGCAGCGCCTCATCCATTTCCCAGCGTGGATGTTGAGGATAGAGTTCCTGCCTGCGCGCACGATCAGCCTCGAACCGCCTGCGCTGCTCGGTCCCATCCGTCAACTCCTCGAAGGCATTGGCGAGTTCGATGCCTCCCAGATACAGCTCGAACCGCAAGGCCGCGCGCGGATCATGAGGACAGGCTCGCGCCAGCGCCGCCTGACTGACTGGCCAGTGCGTGAGAAATGTTGGCCTCTCACGGCCGATTACAGGCTCGATGCGCTCCAGAAGCAGGCGAAAGAACAAATCTTCCCAGCTCTCACCCTCACGCAAGACGCAGCCCGCCTGACGCGCCAAAGCCTGCGCATCCTCCATCGTCCCCAGCACATCCGCTCCGACATACCGGTGAAAGGCCTCCGCCATCGTCAGCCGCTCGAAAGGTGTATCGACAGCAATTTCGCATCCGTCGCGCAGCACAACCGGCGGCAGAAGCGTGCGCACCAGCGTCTCCGTCTCGTCCATCAGCGCATCCAGATCAGCACCGGGACGATACCACTCCAGCATCGTGAACTCATGTGCATGCAGCGCACTGGCCTCGCCATTGCGCCAGACCCGCGCGAGCTGGAAAATCGGCAGCCCCGTGGCCGCCACAATGCGCTTCATGGCGAATTCGGGACTCGTGTGCAGGAAAAGAGGCTCGGCCCCTCCATCCGGCATCGTTCGCCGTGTGGCGAAGACCTCCAGATGCACTTCCTCTCCGGGTACCGACACGGCACAGGGCGTCTCCACCTCAAGATAACCACGCCCATCGAAAAAAGCCCGTGTGGCCCGCATCATCAGGCTGCGACGGCGCAACATAGGCAATCGCTCAGCGATATCTGACGGATCGCTCGTCCTGTTCATGGCTCATCCTCTTTCGCGCAGGCGTCTGCCGCGCAGAGGTGGCGTGCCACCCGGTGAAACGCAAGTTGCCCGTATCCTTTGCCCAACGCTAGAACCGCGTCATGCCCTCCCGCTCCTCTCCGCCTCCCGCGCCGCCTCGGAACGAAACGCTGCGCACCCCCGGCGCCCTGATCGAACACGGTCTTGCCCGTCCGGAAGATCGCGCGGCGCTCGAACGTGTGGCGCGGGACTACGCCACCGCCATTCCCCCGACCTTTCTTCATCTGATCGAACGCCCAGACGATCCGATCGGGCTTCAGGTCATCCCCTCACCGGACGAACTGGAGATGGCGCCGCATGAGCGCGAAGACCCCATAGGGGACGACGCGCTCTCTCCTGTTCCGGGGATCGTGCACCGCTACGCCGACCGGGCGTTGCTCAAACCCCTTCTGATCTGTCCACTTTACTGCCGCTTCTGTTTTCGGCGGGAACATGTCGGACCGGATGGCGGCCTGCTGGATGAAGCGGCGCTGGAACGGGCGCTTGAGTGGTTGCGCAGCCACGAAGCCATACGTGAGGTGATCCTCACGGGTGGCGATCCGCTGATGCTCTCTCCACGGCGCCTCGGCCATATCCTGCGTGAACTGGAAAATATCGAGCACGTCACAACGGTGCGCATCCACTCCCGCGTCCCGCTAGCCGCACCGGAGCGGATTACGGACGCACTTCTGGACGCGATGGAGCTGGAGCGTCAGGCCTTGTGGCTAGTGGTGCATGCCAATCACGAGCGGGAATTTACGGAGACGGGCCGCGCGGCACTCCGACGCATCGTGCGACGTGGCATTCCCGTTCTGGGGCAATCCGTTCTGCTGCGCGGCGTGAATGATAGCATACCCGCGCTGGAGGGATTGTTCCGTGCGATGGTGGAAAACCGGGTGAAGCCCTATTACCTCCACCAACTCGATCCGGCGCCGGGAACGTCGCGCTTTTACGTCCCCATCACAGAAGGACGACGCCTGCTGGCGGGACTACGCGGCCGTGTCACCGGTCTGGCGTGGCCAACCTATGTGCTCGACATCCCGGGCGGTCATGGAAAAGTGCCGTTGGGACCGGACTATCTGGAAACAGACCAAGGAACCGTGAGCGACCCATCCGGCAAACGCCACACGCTGCTCACCCCTGACACGCATTCCGGAAACTGACCGGGACAGCCTCCTCATGGAGGCCGCCCCGTTTATACATCAGAGTTGCGCGCCATTTGCGGGCTGCGCCTGAGCGGGTGCCGCCGGCGTGCTCGGAGTGTCAGAGTTCATCTTGCCCGGCTGTGTGGAGTGCTCCACATCGTAAGCCGTGGCCTTCTCGGCATACGTGCCTTTTGCGCCAGGATGCTCCTGATCGTACAGAGCCGCCTTCGCGCGCGCTTCCTTGCGGTAACGATGACGCACATACATGCCCGTCACGCAGCCACCCATGGCACCCAGCACGCCATGATGATTGGCCACATGACCACCGACTGCTCCTGCCGCACCGTATTTGATGCAGCCGCCTGGCTCGGCATGCGCCACGGAGATCGAACTGGCTGCGATCATGGACGCAGCCGTCAGGCAAAGTAGTTTTTTCATGAAGTCGTTGTCCTGCTTCTGCACATCTACCCCGAACAGGGGCACATCAGGACATATGAACCTCAAAGGTGGCGAAAACCAGAACACGTGAGCGAATTTCCATGCACTGCAGTCTTGACGCCCATCGCGCCGTGCGGTCATGAGCGTCCCGGTTCTTTCTCCACGACCCATCCAGCGCGGAGCCCAAACGCCATGTCGATTACACGTCGCGCCCTTCTCGGGGCCACGCTTCCCGCCGCCCTCGCACCGGCATTCCTCTCCGTCGCACGCGCTGCGGGAACGAGCGCCGATCCGCGCATGGCGCCACGCGTACTGGGCAATCCGTCCGCCAAGGTGACGGTCGAGGAATGGTTCTCCCTGACCTGCACACATTGCGCGCGCTTTGCCATCGATGTGTTCCCCGAGGTGCAGCAGAAGCTGATCGACACCGGTCGCATCCGCTATGTGTTCTGTGATTTTCCTCTTGATCGCATCGCTCTGATGGCAGCGCAGGTAGCCCGCGCCCTGCCCGCTGAACGCTATGAGGCGTTCATCCTCTCCCTCTTCTCCAATCAGGACCGCTGGGCGTTCATTCAGGACGGTAACCCCGAAGACCAGCTCCGCAAGATGGCCGGTCTCGCCGGTATGTCAGCCGATAATTTTGACCGCACAGTCAACGACGTTGCTCTGCGCGACGCCATCATGGCGGAGCAGAACCGGGCGGAAGCGCAGTATCACATCGACAGCACGCCCACGTTCCGTTTCAACGATGAAGTCTATCGTCAGGGTGAGCTGACCTATGACGCCTTCGAGAAGAAAGTCGTGGCGGCGGGCGGCTGAACAGCGCTCTCCTTTCCGACATGACGGGCATCTTCTCTCCGGCTGCCGCCCCATCTGATCGCAGGTTCGCGCCTCTCTCATGAGCGCGCGCTTCGTGCAGTTGCGGATCGCGGGCTTCAAAAGCTTTGCCGATCCGGTCTCGGTGGACATCCTTCCGGGCCTGACCGGCATCGTGGGGCCGAACGGGTGCGGCAAGTCCAATGTGGTCGAGGGCCTGCGATGGGCCATGGGCGAGACGTCCGCGCGCAACCTACGTGGCGGCGAGATGGACGATCTCATCTTCGCTGGCACCACCAGCCGCCCTGCACGCAATCTCGCCGAAGTCACGCTGGTTCTGGAGAATGCCAAAGGTCTCGGTCCCGGTCCCTTTGCCGAACAAGACGATCTGGAAATTACTCGCCGTGCCGAGCGCGGGTCCGGCAGCGATTATCGCCTCAATGGCAAGGCAACGCGCGGTCGCGACATCCAGACCCTTTTTGCCGATCTGGCATCTGGGGCGCGCTCCTCGGCCATGGTCAGTCAGGGACGTGTCGCCATGCTGGTCGGCGCGCGTCCCGAAGAGCGTCGCACCATCCTCGAAGAAGCGGCCGGGATCACCGGCCTGCACGCACGGCGCCACGAAGCGGAACTGAAGCTGCGGGCAACTGAAGCCAACCTCACCCGCGCGGAAGACCTCAAGACCCAGCTTGAAACCCGGTTGCAGGGACTGGCGGGCCAGTCCACACAGGCCGCGAAATATCGCGAACTCTCGGCCAATCTGCGCGAGGCGGAGACGACGCTGCTCGCCCTGCTGCACGCCCGCGCGCGCCAGCAGGTGGAACGCGCGCGGCTGGCCGCCATCGCCGCCCGCAACGCTCTGATCGCCGCCGAGGAGGCCGCGGAAACCGCTGTCCTTGCCGAATACGAAGCCGATCGTGCCTTGCCTGCCATTCGTGAGGCAGCCGAACAGCGCCGCACAGCACTGGAACGCCAGCGCGTGGCTGCCGAAGGCATCGCGCGTGAGGAAGAACAGGCCGCGCAGGCGCTGGAGGCCGCAAGCTCCCGTCTGAAGCAGAGCGAAGCCGACCGGGACGCCGCCCTCTCCCGTATGGAGGACGCGCAGGCCACCCTCACGCGCCTTGGCGAGGAAGTGGCCGCTATCGAAACCGTTCGCACCACACTGCCCGCCCGGCAGGAGGAAGCGGATGCCACGATCACCCGCCTGCGCACGGAACTCGCGCAAGCGGGTGATGCGTTGGAACGCGCCACAGCGGATGTTTCGGCCGCACGCACCCGCACTGAACAGGCGCGCGCGGCGCTGGAGGCCACATCCCTCCGTCATGATCGCCTGACACAGGCCCGGGGGGCATTGGAAGCGGAACTCACGCAGCTTCACGCCGAAATGCCCGATGACGCCGCCCTGAAAGCAGCGGAAGACACTGTCCGTCAGGCAAACGAACATCTCTCCGCCTGTCGAGTGGACATGGAGACCGCCACGCAGCGGAAATCCGATGCCCATCTGGCGCTGTCCATCGCCCAGAATGCCGCTGAGGCCGCGCGCACCCGTCATGCAGAACGCGCCAAAGCGCATGCAACCGCCAAAGACACGCTCGCCGCCCTGACCCGCGACCGGGACGCGCTGATGGCGCGACAAGCCGAGGCACAACGCGGCCTTGTCCCCGAAACGGAGCGTGCAGCCCTTGCCGCAGCCCTCGCACAGGCCGAAGCAGCCCAGACAGAAGCCGCCCGCGCGCTCGAAGCCGCAGAGACCGAACGCGCGGCAGCCGCAAGTGCGCTGCTGGAAGCACGGGCGCGCGTACAGGAAGACAGCACTCTCCGCGCCGCCGCGAGTGAGACTGTTCGCCGGGCCGAAGCTGCGCTGAAACGCGCCGAACAGGAAGCCGGAAGCCTCGCGAAAGAACTGGAAACGGCCCAACGTGACGCTGTGCCGGACTCTGTTCTGGAGCAGGCGCAAACCGCACGCGCCAAAGAGGAGCATCGCCTTCAGGATGCCGAAACCGCGCTGACGCAGGCCGAGGAAACCCTCACGCGCGCCACCGGTGCCACCCGGGAATGCGAAGCGGCTCTTGGCACGCTGAACGCGGAACTGACCCAGCTTCGCGCCCGCATCGATGGTCTTGCGCAGGCGCTTGGCGGCGAAGAGCCAGAAGACACGGCGCAGGGCGCTACGCCGGTCTCCGATCTGCTGCGTATTCCCGCAGGGCTGGAAATGGCTGTGGCTGCCGTTTTGGCCGACGGACTGGACGCACCGGAAGCCAGTGCCTCTCCCGCCGCGCCGCGCGCATGGCTCGCCCTCGGGGCATGGCCAACGTCTCCCGCGCTGCCCGCTGGCGCATGCGCCCTCTCGGACATGGTGGAGAGCGCTCCCGACACGTTGCGCCGTGCCCTCTCACAGTCCGGCTTGATCGAGGACACGGCGGATGGAGACGCACTGGCCAGATCTTTGCAACCCGGACAAAGTCTCGTCACCCGTGAAGGCGCGTTGTGGCGTTGGGATGGCTATCGGATTGCGGCTGGGCAGCCAAATGCCGCCGCCCAGCGTCTGACCCAACGCCGTATCCTGCTCGAATCCCGCACCCATCTGGCCGAACTTGAAGATCGCCTGCCTGAAGCGGAAACTCGCGCACGGACAGCGCTGCAAGCTCAGACGGAGTCTGAAGCCGCCATGCGGCAAGCCCGTGAACTGCGCGCCACCATTGAAACGGCACTGGGACAAGCGCGGACGCACGAAGCCGAGACAGCCCGCCGTCATGGCGCAGCCCGCGCCCGACTGGACGCAGTGCGTCCACAGCACGAACGCGCAGCACAGGCTCTCGACGCCGCCCGTATTTCACTTACCGAAGCGCAGGCCGCGCAAGAAGCGCTGCCGGATCCGGCAGCGCTGAAACAGGCATATGACGCGGCACGGACACGCGACCAGAACGCCCAACAGACCGAAACGGCGGCGCGGGAAGCCCGTCGCCGCACGACACAGGCGCTGGAACAGGCGCAACGTGCCCGGCAGGCGACGGAGTCCTGTCACACCAGCGCCGAGACGAAACTCGCCACCATCACGCCCGATCTGGCGCGATTTGAGACCGACTGCGCCACGGCCGCCAAGGCGCTGGAAACCGCGCAGGCGGCTCTGGATGAGACCGCCGATCCGGCAGCCGTCACGAACCACCTGCAAGCTGCACAAACCGAGGCCACCGAGAGCACGCAGGCCGAGACTCGCGCACGTTCCGCATGCGCTGAAGCCGAACAGACACTGACCGCCACCGCCGAGGCCTCACGTATCCTGCAAACCCGCGCGCTCGAACTGCGCTCGCAACTATCAGCGTTGCTCCCGCGTCGGGACTCTCTCGACGAAGAGCTGGCGGACGCCACGACCGCGCTGGAGGCGGCCCGTCAGGCCGTAACCGCCGCCACCATCGATCCTGAACAGGAGGCCCTCCCCGAAACGCTTCGCGCCCGCATCGCAGCCCTTCGTGCAGATGAACAGGCAGCAGGCGAGACCCGCGCAGCGCTCCTTGCCGAACGCGAGACCCTGAGCAGCCGCGAAAACGCGCTGAAAGCGGCGTTGGCCGAATGGACCGAGCGCGAGAGCGTGGCCCGCACCCAGCTTGCACAAGCCGAGCAGAGACTGGCGGGAGTTGCGGAAGAACATCGCACCGTCGCGACCCGGCCCGAGGAAGCGCTGCGGCTGCGCACGACCACTCTCGCCGCGCTGGATGATGCCGAAAAAGCCTATCAGGAGGCCAATGCAGCCCGCGAAGCCGCCGAGGTACGGCTGAAAGACGCACAGGAAAGCCGACGCCAGACAGAAACCGCGTTGACCCAAGCGCGCGAGACAGTCGTGCGCAGTGAAGGCAAGAACGAACAGGCGCAGGCCATCCTCGCACAACTTCTGGCAGAAACGCCGGAGCCGCCCCTCGCCCCCGTGGGTGATCTCACGGAATCAGCGGAGACCGGTCTGCGCCGCAGGATTTCCCGCCTCACGCGCGAGCGCGAGGAACTCGGTCCCGTCAATCTCCGCGCCGATCTGGAAGCGCAGG
Source organism: Acetobacter estunensis (assembly GCF_019083805.1). Lineage (GTDB taxonomy): Bacteria > Pseudomonadota > Alphaproteobacteria > Acetobacterales > Acetobacteraceae > Acetobacter > Acetobacter estunensis_A. Next base: position 82,617 of record NZ_JAHRDV010000012.1, on the reverse strand, counting down.
AAGCCGAACAGCAGATCGAGACCATCCGCCGCGAGCACGCGGAACTGGAAGCCGCCATCGCCCGCCTGCGCGGTTCCATCGGCTCGCTCAACAAGGAAGGCCGCGAGCGCCTGATGGCGGTGTTCACGCAGGTGGACCACCACTTCCAGTCCCTGTTCTCACGCATGTTCGGCGGAGGGCGTGCTCATCTGGGACTTGTCGGCAGCGACGATCCGTTGCAGGCTGGCTTGGAAATCTACGCCCAGCCACCGGGAAAGAAGCTCGCCACGTTGTCTCTGCTGTCCGGTGGCGAACAGGCCCTCACTGCGCTTTCGCTTATTTTTGCGGTCTTTCGGTGTAACCCGGCACCCATCTGCGTCCTCGACGAGGTTGACGCCCCGCTCGATGATGCCAATGTCGGACGTTTCTGCGCCCTTCTGGGCGACATGGCCAATGAGGGTGGAACCCGTTTTCTTGTCGTGACGCATCATCAACTCACCATGGCGCATATGGATCGCCTTTACGGCGTGACCATGCAGGAGCGCGGCGTCAGTCGCGTGCTGTCCGTCGATCTCGAACGCGCTGCGGCCATGGCCGGCGCGGGAAAGAAGGAAGACGCTCATGTCTGATTCCTCCGTGAACATGGATCATATGCCGACATCTCCTCCCACGATCGGTCGTTCCTCACGTCTGACAAAACAGTGCCGTCGCAACACCATCATGGCGTTGGGCATATTGGGAAGTCTGGCCGCTGTCGTCCTGTGGCGCGATTCGCACGCGGACGCGCTGCTGACGCGCATCCATCATGGGCTGGTCATCTGTGCGACGGGCAAAGCCGCAACCGACACACTCCCCACCAGCGCACCTTCCGCGCTCTCCGAACTGGCTGACGCCGTCCTCCCTTCCCGAAAGGCGGATCAGCCCAAGACAGAAGCCCCCACCCAGCCGCCATCCATGGTTGCATTTGAAGTGGTGCGGACTCCCGACAACGCTCTGGCCGTAAAGGACGAGGGACAGACTGTACCGCTGGAGGAGGCTCTGCACGCCTCGCATCGCAAGCACCAACTGGTAATGCTGTCCCTGCAGGAAGCCGACATCCAGCCAGCAGCACGTCTTATCCGTTCCAGCGGCATGAGACATCAGGCCGTAATCGTGGCCAGCAATGAGAGCGAAACACGGGCCGCGCTGAAGGCCGACCGATCGCTCATGGTCGCCATTCCGGTTCGCTCGACACGTGACCAGCTTACCGCCCATCGACTGGCTGGCCAGCATCCTTATGCCGAATATCTCCCAGCCAACGCCTCCCCTACTTTGTTCGCCACCGCTCACCGTGAAGCGGATGTTGTGATTGCCGACAGCCCCGATCCACAGGACAATCCGAAAGCCATCCGCGCCCTGCTGCGCGAGCCGGTGGACATCGTCGTCACCAGCGCGCCGGATCATTTCGCCCACGTTCTGGGCGAAAGCTGACCACTCAGCGCGGCAATCTCTGACCGATTTGCAGCGCAAGCGCGACGTTACGCGCCGTGCGCCGCAGATTCTCCCGTGCGTGTTTCAGCACCTCCTCCAGCGAGGCCGGAGCGGGAACCGAATCGAACACGGCGTCGATTCCCACCTCGCCCAAGCTGTCCACGCCCTTCCCTAGTGAGCCACCCAACGCGATGACAGGCTTGCCATGACGGCGCGCCATTGACGCCACACCGGCCGGCACCTTGCCGCGCGCCGTCTGTTCATCCAGTCGCCCCTCGCCCGTGATGACGAGATCGACCTCGCGGATCTTCTCTTCCAAGCCCAGTAGACCGGCCATCAATTCAAAGCCCGAGCGCATCCGTGCGTCCAGAAAGGCCATTGCGCCAGCCGCCGTGCCGCCAGCCGCTCCCGCGCCCGGCACATGAGCCACATCGCACCCGACGTCGTCACGCAGACATTGAGCGTATCGCCCCAACGCCTCATCCAGCGCTGTTACCATCGCGGGGGACGCGCCTTTCTGCGGACCGAACATCGCGGACGCGCCATCCGGCCCGAGCAATGGATTGTCCACATCGCACGCCAATTCGACCGTTACGTCCTTCAAACATGGATCGAGCGCCGAGATATCGATTCGCGCTAAATCCCTCAGCGCTAGCCCTCCGGCCCCGATCTCCCGACCGTCAGCATCCAGCAGCCGCGCACCCAATGCCTGAGCGAGTCCTGCCCCGCCGTCGTTCGTGGCGCTCCCTCCCACCGCCAGCACGACACGGCGACAGTTACGATCCAACGCCAGCTTCACCAGTTCACCAACGCCGCGAGTCGTAGTTCGGCCCGGGTCACGTGCAGTGGACGGCACGAGCATCAACCCTGCCGCTTCTGCCAGTTCGATCACGGCAAGCTCGCCATCGGCCGAGAGACCGAAGCCGGCCTTTACCGGCCTCCCAAGCGGCCCCGTCACCGTTGCCTCGATCCGTTGAGCGCCCGTTGCCGTGACGAAAGCTGCAACCGTGCCTTCTCCACCATCGGCCATGGGACAAAGGATACAGGAGATATCGGGAAAGACGTCCTCGAACGCCTCGGCAATCACACGGACCACGTCCTCGGCATCTAGGCTTTCCTTGAAAGAATCGCAGGCGATCATGACCTTCACTTTTCCACCCCTCACAAACAAACGGGGCGCCCCGTGAAGGACGCCCCGGATGTCGAAGTCTTTTTCTGGACGGCTGTTCAGCGCGGCAGCATCGACCCGGTTTCAATGAAACGCTGATGCCACGAAAGAGCTTCCGTGAGCAGATGCGGCGTGTGTTTGCCAAACGAACTTTTCTTGGCGCGTTCCAGATAGTCTTCCAGCAGTGGACGGTAGCTCGGATGGGCGCAGTTGCGGATCACCACCTCGGCGCGCTGCACCGGGCCAAGACCGCGCATATCGGCCAGTCCCTGCTCCGTTACAATGATCTGGCTGTCCTGCATGATGTGATCGACATGCGCCGCCATCGGCACGATGGCCGAGATATGGCCGTCCTTCGCCGTGGAGGGCGTAAGGAAAATCGACAGGAAGGAGTTGCGTGCGAAATCGCCCGAACCACCAATGCCGTTCATCATTTTCGATCCCATCACGCGGGTCGAATTGACGTTGCCGTAAATGTCGGCCTCCAGCATGCCGTTCATGGCGATACAGCCCAGCCGCCGGATGACTTCGGCGTTGTTGCTGATGTCCTGCTGGCGAAGGATGATCTTCTCGCGGAAGAACGAGATGCGGTTATTGATCTCTTCCACGGCATCCGGACTGAGGGAGAAGGACGTGGCGGAGGCGATCTTCATCCGGCCATTGTCGAGCATCCGCAGCATGCCATCCTGAATGACTTCGGAATACCCCATCAGATTCTCGAACGGACCTTCATTCAGACCGTCGAGCACCGCATTGGCCACGTTGCCCACACCGGACTGAAGCGGCAGCAGGTTGGGCGGCAGACGGCCCACCTTCACCTCATGCTCGAAGAATTCCAGAAGGTGACCGGCAATGTCTTTTGCCGCCTCATCCGGCTTGGCAAACGGGGCATTGCGATCCGGATCGTCCGTGCGCACCACAGCCACGATCTTCTCGGGATCGACCCGTAGGAACGTTTCACCGATACGGTCATCAGCGCTGCGCAGGGGAATGAGGTCACGCGGAGGGATACCGCTGGCATTGCCGCGCCAAACGTCGTGCATGCCCTCCAGCCCCTCGGGCTGCCAGGAATTGACCTCGATGATGACCTTCTCGGCCAGATCGAGAAAAGTCTGCGAATTGCCGACCGAAGAGGACGGAACGATGCCGCCATCTTCACGGATGGCCGTGGCTTCCACGATGGCGAAGTCGAACTTGCCGTAGTTTCCCTGCACCGAGCGCGGCGCGACCAGTCCGAGATGCGTGTCGAAATACTCGGTTTCACCCGAATTGATGTTGTTACGCATCGCCGCGTCCGTGTTGAACGGAGAGCGGTAGGACACGCCATGGACCTTCGCCAGCGCACCATCGAGCTGCGGCCCGGTGGACGCGCCCGTCACGAGGCGGACCTTCAGATCCTCGCCTTTTCCGCGCAGCTCTTCAATGCGCTCGGCCAGCGCCATCGGGACAGCCTTGGGATAACCCGCGCCCGTGAAGCCGCTTGTGCCCAGGGTTGCGCCATTTCCAATAAGAGCGGCAGCAGCGGCAGCGGGCTTCTCTTTGCTGCGTAGCGCCGGATTGCGAATGCGATCAGTCATCAGAATAGGGTCCTGTTCAGCTTCACGTTTCGATTTTCCACAGACACCGACCTGAAATCGGTTTTCCGTGCAACGATCCGATGGAGCGTTCCGACGTGCCTGATGCCATTTTTCACATGCGCGGCAACCGTCTTTCGCAACAAACGCGGTCCGTTTGCAGCGCACTCTAGGCTGAATTCGCAGGCTTTAGCCTGTCACATGATTGTGCATCGCCCCATTGCCACGCGCTCGTGAACACATATTTCCCTCAGATGGGCACCCCACAGAGCCGCCGTATGGTGTTACATATGCAGGAAAAATGACGCGGCCCCCTTCGCTCGCGGGATTTGGCTGCCAATATGACAAGAAGATGAATGGTGAGCAGGCGATGCACGACGAGAGAGAGTTTCAGCGCAGAGTTGCCGGTCGCCGCATCCGGGTGGTGGGAGATGTCCACGGCGATCTGGAAGCTTTCCGGCATGCGGTGGCAACGGATCGCTTCATCGTGCAACTGGGCGATCTGGTGGATTACGGCCCCGATAGCGCAGGCGTGCTGCGCCTGATGGGGTCGATCCTCGAAGAGGGTCGCGGTCTCTTTCTGCTGGGCAATCACGATCGCAAGCTTGGCCGCGCTCTTCTGGGCCGCAAGCTGCGTCGGGACGAGACACTGGAAGCCACGATCCACCAGCTTTTCGAGCCCGGTAATTCGGACGTTCTGGAACATGCGCTGCCACTCTTTGAAGCCGCCCCCACATGGCTGAAATTCGGGCGCCGTATCTTCGTTCATGCCGCTTTCCACACCGGCATGCTGAGCGAGTCCTGTCCCCCCGGTCTCGACGGCGTTTCGCACCTTCTCTCCCGCGCCCTGTTTGGTGAGGTCACGGGCCGCACCCAGACGGACGGGTATCCGGAACGTCGCCTGAACTGGGTCGATCACATTCCGGCGGGCTATACCGTCTATTGCGGCCATGACCGCCGCTCAACCGATGGACGCCCATGGGTGAAGCATGGTCGCTCCGGGGGAACGGCCGTGTTCGTGGACACAGGAGCGGGCAAAGGGGGACATCTGGCATGGATCGACTTGCCCGATGAGACCGAGCAGCCCGACTACCCCGCACCGCCCGCCTACGAGCCGACTCCCATTCCCATGCCGGGAGACCGGCGCAGCGTGCGCGACTCCTTTTGACAGGAGACATCACGGCGTGGTGAATGAATCCGCTTTCAGAATGAAAGGCGGGTCGGCAAAGGCCGCATGAACCCGTCGCAAGAAGACAGGACCAAGAAGCGTGACGGCAGACCGGACTCATGAGACGACCAACGGCGCGGACGATCAGAAGGGTCCGCGCGCGGAACTGGCGTCACTGCGTCAGAGCATCGACAACATCGACATGGCTCTTGTCGCCATGCTGGCCGAACGCTTCCGGTGTACGCAGGAGGTCGGCAAGCTCAAGGCCAAGCATCACATGCCTCCCGCCGATCCCGCGCGTGAAGCCCGGCAGATCGCACGGCTGAGGCAGCTTGCGACAGACGCGCATCTCGATCCGGATTTTGCCGAAAAGTTCCTCAACTTCATCATCCGAGAAGTCATTCGTCATCACGAAGCCATCGCCGAGAAAACAGGCAGCGCCGCATGATCCGGCCGGTCGCGCATCGCCTGCTTCTCTTGCGGCACTGCGAGGCCGAACCGGCACGAGGCGACGAGTTTGGAAGCGCGGCCGATCAGGCGCGCCCGCTCACGCAGGCAGGCCACCTGATGGCGCGCCGCCGAGGCGAGAGCATGCGTCGCGCAGGACTCGTGCCCGATCTCGTCCTGTGCAGTCCCGCGATGCGCACGCGCCAGACCTATGCCGGTCTGCTGCCTTTCGGAGAGGGCGCACGCCCCGAAATCCGCATCGAGCCCACTCTCTATCTGGCCGCCCCGGACGAATTGCTGGCACGCCTGCGCGCAACGTCAGATTCGGTCCACACCATCCTTCTTGTGGGGCACAATCCAGGGCTTCCGGCTCTCGCCCGCTATCTCAACGGTGTGGAACGCGCGCTCGACTCTGATTTCGCGCTTGGCACGCTCGCCACCTTCCAGGTGGAGGTGGAAGAGCGGGAGTCGATTGCGCTGACATGGAAAGCGCTCGGGCCACGAACGGCCTGGCTTGAGTCGTTCTCGCAAAATTGAGCAGAAATAGGGATGGATCGTCCCGCCTCTCAACAAGGTGACGGTCCAGCGGCTTTCGGTTTCGCGTCCGATCAGGGACAAAAGTGGGGACACCACGACCTCCCGGTGCGTGGGCAGTTCGTTTCAGAAGCAGCGCCATTGAGCGCGTCGGAGGAAGCAGTGACGGGAACAACCGCCAGCATCAAAATCGGGGCCAACTCGGCTGACCTACCGATTCTCAAGGGGACGCTCGGGCCAGAGGTCGTCGACATCCGTCGCCTGACCACTGATCTGGGTGTCTTCACCTTTGACCCCGGCTACGGTGAAACGGCCTCGTGCGAGAGCAAGATCACCTTCATCGACGGCGAGAAGGGCATTCTTCTCCACCGTGGCTACCCCATTGATCAGCTTGCCGAGCATGCTTCCTATCCGGAGGTGATCTATCTTCTGCTCAATGGCGAACTGCCCAACAAGCAGCAGCATGAGACGTTCGTGAATACGCTCACGAATCACACCCTGCTGCACGAACAGATCCGCAATTTCTTCAACGGCTACCGCCGCGATGCCCATCCGATGGCCATCCTGTGCGGGACCGTGGGCGCGTTGTCGGCGTTCTACCCCGATGCCAACGACATCTCACGCCCCGAGAGCCGCGAACTCTCGGCCATGCGCCTGATCGCCAAGATCCCCACGATCGCCGCATGGGCTTACAAATACACGATCGGCGAGCCGTTCGTGTATCCACGCAACGACCTGAACTACGCCGAGAATTTCCTCTCGATGATGTTCGCCCGCCCCTCCGAGCCGTACAAGGTCAATCCGGTTCTGGCTCGCGCCATGAACCGCATCCTGATCCTGCATGCCGATCACGAGCAGAACGCCTCCACCTCAACGGTGCGTCTAGCCGGTTCCACGGGCGCCAATCCCTTCGCATGTATTGCCGCTGGCATTGCGGCCCTGTGGGGACCGGCTCATGGCGGTGCGAACGAAGCCGTTCTCAAGATGCTGGGACAGATCGGCTCCAAGGAGAACATCCCTTCCTTCATTGAAAAGGTGAAGGACAAGAACAGCGGCGTGAAGCTGATGGGCTTCGGGCACCGCGTCTACAAGAACTTCGACCCACGAGCGAAGATCATGCAGGCCACCTGCCACGAAGTGCTGACGGAACTCGGCATCAAGGACGATCCTCTGCTCGATCTGGCCGTGGAGCTGGAAAAAATCGCGCTGAGCGACGATTACTTCGTCAAGCGCAAGCTCTACCCGAACGTGGATTTCTACTCGGGCATCATCCTCAAGGCGATGGGGATTCCCACCAGCATGTTCACCGTGCTGTTTGCCGTCGCCCGCACCACCGGCTGGACCAGCCAGTGGAAGGAAATGATCGAGGAACCGGGTCAGCGCATCAGCCGTCCGCGACAGCTCTACACCGGTTCGGACCGCCGTGACTTCACGGCTCTCGACAAGCGCTGAAGTTCTCCATCCCCCATTCTGTGTAAAGAATGGGGGATGGCTCTCGCGCACAGCAACGAAAAAAGGGGCGGCCATATCTGGCCACCCCTTTTTTATCCCAGATGCAAAAACCTTACGGGCAGGCGCATCCTTTCGTGGGAGCTTCGCTCTTACGAACGACGTGGTGGTCGATCCACTCCGACACCAGTCGGCGCGCTTCGTTCACCGAAGCCTCCGGGTGATGGATACGATAGAGCGTGGTGCAGGCGTTGAAGGCCGAGACATCGTTAGTCCCCACCAGCCGCAGCTCCTGGTAAGCCGTGATAACGGCACGTTCGCATTTCCGGCTGATCCGGGTGATATCAGTCACCGCAGGCTTCCTTGAATTGATAATCATTCTCAACTTGTGTATTATAGGCGTTTGATGGCGCAGGAAGCAAGCCTGCGATGACCTTTCGCGCCAATGATTCGCGCCTCTTCATCTCACGGATGCGTCAGAGGCCGAAACGACGACGCAGCATCTGCGCCACACGGCCAGCTTCGTCGAGCGGGGACCGCACCCACGGCGAAATATCCCGATCGAAGAGCCGAAGCATGCCCTGTTCCATCAACGTGCGAACGAGCCGATTCCACGTTCCGAAACGGCCAGGAACCACCTCCACGAACAAGGGAAGATCGCTGGCTGCCGCCTCGATCACCGTTTCCACTCGACACCCGTAGAGGACGATGGCGTCGGCACAAGCCATGAAACCCAATGTCGGATCGTCATCGGGCTCGCCATGGCGCCAGACAAGACTGAAACACTCATCCAGCCCCGCGATGAAACTCTCGGCAACCTCCCGCGCCACACCGCGCGCGACGGACACCATGACCGAGCCATTTTCCGCCCGAACCATCTCTCCCAATTGCCGTCCCAAAACACTCGCCCTCCGAGGATCGATTGCGCCTCCGGCATCGAGAACGGCGGCCACTCTCGGGCTGGGCAGATGTTCCAGACGTTCACCCCATACATGCCGTGCCCGTTCGTAGAGCGTGGGGGAGACGATGCTAAGAGGTCCAAGCACCGGGATGACATGCGTACCGTGTGTTCGCACCGGATGCGTCGCGGACAGGATCAGTTCATCGAACAGTCGCTGCCCGAAAAAACCAGTTGTACCGTGATGGGTGCAGTGCACAACGGGCACGCCAAAACGACGGCGCAACGACAATCCGGCAAATGCAGCTGAAGAACCGGATGTCATCACGAGACGCGGGGGCACGCATCCCGGTTCCATGGAAGCCAAATCGCGCAATCGACGGAATGACAGATCAAACCGGCTGGCCAGCGCATGAGCCGGCCCCGCCTCACCCTTCGACAGGCCCGATTCGATAATCCACAAAGGTGTGTTGCATGTCCTTTCTTCGCGGATCATGCGTCTCGCCTTTCTTCCATCATCACGCCCATATGCCAGCACCGGGCGACTCCCGATGGATTTTCCAGCGATCTGCGGCTATGCCACCACAACGCCGAAGAACGCGCGCAAGGAAGAAGGGACATGACACGCATGATCGAACAGGAATCGGTTCTCGGCAATGACGCTTCGGCGTGGGACCGGGATGCAGCGCTCACAACCGCGCGCATCCTGCTTGAAATCAAAGCCGTCAATTTCCGTCCCGAAGAGCCCTACACCCTCACTTCCGGCTGGAAATCCCCGGTCTATATCGACTGCCGCCGTATCATCTTCTTCCCCCGCGCCCGTGCGAAGATCATGGAACTCGGTGTGGAAAAGATCGGTCGTCACGTTGGCTACGAAAGCATTGATGCCGTGGTCGGCGGCGAGACGGCGGGCATTCCGTTCGCCGCCTGGTTCGCGGACCGGATGATGACGCCCATGGCCTATGTGCGCAAAAAGCCCAAAGGCTTTGGCCGCAACGCCCAGATCGAGGGCGATGTGCCGGAGGGCATGCGCACGCTGCTGGTGGAAGATCTCACGACGGATGGCGCCTCCAAGATCGGCTTTGCCAAAGCCCTGCGCGATGCTGGGGCCATCTTGGAACACACATTCGTCGTCTTCTTCTATGGCGTGTTTCCCGGCGCTCACAAGACGCTGGCCGATATGGGCATCACTCTGCATTCGCTGTGCACATGGTGGGATGTTCTGGAAGCCTCTGCTGAGCGCCCCTACTTCGCAGAAGGTGCGGCTGCGGAAGTACGCCGCTTCCTCGAAGACCCATGTGGCTGGTCAAAAAAGCATGGTGGCGTGGGCAGCCTCGAAGAGGCTCTCGCACTCAAAACCGCACGCGATTCCTGATTACACTTCACGATGGACGCAGCGGCAGGCGATAACATGAGGGCGGGCGGGTTCACGCCGTCCATCCCTCCCCGCATCCTTGCCTTCGATTCCGGAATCGGGGGACTGAGCATCGTTGCCGCCCTGCGCCGCCATCTTCCTCACGCCCATATCGATTATCTCGCCGACACCGCGTTCTTTCCTTATGGCGGGCAAGAGGACGACCTTCTCAAACAACACATCGTGTCGTTGCTGGAGAACGCCATCCTGCGCCTTGACCCCGATGTCGTTGTCATCGCCTGCAACACTGCCAGCACACTCGCTCTCACCTTGCTGCGTGAGACCTGTGGCGTGCCCTTCGTGGGGTGCGTGCCGCCCATTCGCTGGGCCGCCAGGATCACACGCAGCAAAGTCATTGGGCTACTGGCCACCCCGGCCACCGTGCGACGCTCCTACATCACGGATCTTCGAAACCATTACGCGCCCGATTGTAATCTGATCGCCTACGGCGCGCGAGATCTGGCGGCTCTTGCTGAGAGCGCATTCCGCGGTGTTCCGCCCCATGCCGATTGCATCCGGCAGGATGTGGCAGGGCTGTTCGGACAACCTTCCGGACAACGCATCGACGCTGTGGCGCTTGGCTGCACACACTACACCTTCGTGGCGGACGCCCTACGTGCCGCCTCGCCTCCAGATGTGGCGTGGCTGGACCCGGCGGACGCCGTGGCCCGTCAGACCCGGCATGTACTGGAAACGACCGGACTCTCGACAGGAGCAAGGAGCGAACCGGAACACATCTGGTTCACAGCACCGCCCTATGACCCGGCGCGTCTGGAAAATGGACTGAAGAAGCTCGGATACGACCAGCCCGAGCTTTGGACCTCGGCCTGAACCTGTCTGAAAAACTCCGAATAATATCAGCGCGCGCGATTTGCCGTGTAGAGCGCAACGTCCACCAGAAGCTCGCGAAGCGGCTCATGATGATGACGGGCTGAACCGGGTGCTGCCTGTGGAATACGGGCCAGCGCCTTTACCGCGTCTTCCGCATATTCCTGCGCACGAGCCATCGTCACGCCGATCGCATCGGTCTGTGCAATGAGATCGAGGGCACGCTGGAGATCGCCCTCCCGCTGCTCCTCATTATTCTCGATCGTGCGCACCCAGAAAGCCCGCTCTTCCTCATTGCCTGCGTGATAAGCGGCCAGCACAGGAAGCGTCACCTTGCCTTCCTGAAAATCATCGCCAACCGTCTTGCCCAGCACGGCCTGATCGGCGGCGTAGTCCAAGGCGTCATCGACAAGCTGGAAAGCCATGCCGAGATTGGCGCCATACAGACGGAGCGCCTCACGCACATTATCCGGTGCTTCCGCTACAACGGCTCCGGTTTCACAGGCTGCGGCGAACAGGGCCGCCGTCTTACCGTAGATCACCTTGAGATACTGTTCGACGGACGTGGACAGATCGTTCTGCGTGGTCATCTGCATGACTTCACCTTCCGCCAGCGTCGCGGAGGCTGCGGAAAGGATCGCCATCACGGGCAGCGATCCATCCGCCGTCAAAATCTGGAAAGCGCGTGCGAAAAGGAAATCCCCGACGAGGACGGAGGCTTTGTTGCCGAACACGGCGTTGGCGCTCGCCAGCCCGCGCCGCAACTGGCTGTTATCCACGACATCGTCGTGCAGCAATGTAGCGGTGTGAATGAATTCGACGCAGGCCGCGACCCCAACATGCCGCATGTCCTCGCCATATTTGTCATAGCCCGCCAGCCGAGCCGCTGCGAGCACAAGGAGCGGACGGAGCCGCTTGCCGCCCGCCGCCACCAGATGCGCGGCCAACTGGGGGATCAGCGGCACGTCACTTTGCATCCGCGCGACGATTTCCCGATTGCAGGCCGCCATATCATCGGCAAGATAGTCGGCAAGCCCTCTCAGGGCCGTCTCGCCATCCCGACCGCGCGCCTCGTCACGCGCACCGGCATCCACCACACCGATGGGGCTCTCCGTTTCCGGGCCTGAGCCCTCCGTTTCCGGCCGATTGACTGCAACGCGCAAATGACTTTCTCCCGCCACAGGTTACCCTGTCCTTTCCAGCATATGAGCGGCGCTCCGAAGGCGGTCAAGCTGTGACCCCTGCCCCACCTGCAATTCCGCTCTCTGTTCCCGATGTCGCGATCACCCACGACACGCTGCTTGGAGGACGTGTCATGTACCATCAGTTCCACGATGGCTACCGCACCGGGCTTGAACCCGTGTTCATGGCGGCCCTCGTCCCCGCACGCCCGGGCCAGCGGGTGCTGGAAGCCGGTTGCGGGGCTGGAGCCGGCCTGCTCTGCCTGACCGAGCGCATACATGACCTCGTGGGCACGGGAGTGGAACTTGATCCCGCAATGGCGGAACTCGCGCGAAAAAATCTCGCCCTGAATCACAGAACGAACCTTCAGATCCTGCAGTCAGACATCCGCACGCTCCGTCTGACGGAACGATTCGATCACGTGATGGCCAACCCGCCGTGGCATCCTCCCACCGGCACCCCGTGTCCGGACGCGCGCCGTGACCTTGCCCGCCGCGCACGCGACCGCACGCCGGAAGACTGGATCAAGGCGCTGGCCGGATTTCTCACATCGGGCGGCTCACTCACTTTGGCGATACCTGCCTCCCTGCTCGCCCGCACATTGGCAGCCTGTGAGCACCATCGTATCGGAAGCACGGAAATCGTCCCGCTCTGGCCCGGTGGGGCACGGGAGGCCCGTATCGTTCTTGTGCGCGGCCGCCATCTGGGACGAGGAGGAACGCGCATGTTACCCGGTCTCACCCTGCACCGAGCAGACCGGCATTTCACAGAGGAGGCTGAATCTATCCTGCGTGATGGACACGCTTTCTTTCCCGACTCCTTCGGAAAATCACCGCATCGGCACCTCCACCGGATCACGGCTGCGGGAGCGTGAATATCACACGGCTCCCATGCCTTGACAGTGTCTGCAAACAGATCGTGCATGAACCGACGGTATCGAAAACCGTTGTCTCACACGCACGGCCTCTCAGTGGCGGTATATGCACGTCTACATGGGAACGGCCGGAACGATCAGAGGAATGTTGTCATGAGCACGACGAAAACGACCGACAAGACCAAAGCCAAAGCGGCCTATGCAGCCGAGGTTCAGCATTTTCTCGGCACACCTTCCGACCTCCCGCGCGAAGGCGTGGAGCAGATTTCAGCCGGTCTGCGCGCTCTTCTGGCCGACGTTTTCGCTCTTTACCTGAAAACGAAAAACTTCCACTGGCACATGAGCGGCCGTCACTTCCGTGACCTGCATCTGATGCTCGATGACCAGAGCGCCGAACTGTTCGCCATGACAGACCCGGTGGCCGAGCGCGCCCGTCGCATCGGCGGTCTGACGCTGCATTCCATCGGTGAAATCAGCACGCACCAGCGCATCAAGGACAACAACGCCGAGTATGTCGATGCGCCGGACATGATTGCGGAACTGTGTGAAGACAACAAACAGCTTGTCGCCTCCATGCGGTCGCTGCACGGCCTTACCAGTGACGTGGGGGACTGTGCGACGACAAGCCTGCTCGAAAACTGGATCGATCAAAGCGAAAAGCGCACGTGGTTCCTCTTCGAAATCACGCGCACGACTTTCGGCGCCAACAGCTGAACATCACACATGTTTCTCCCGCCCCTACATTACGGGCGGGAGAAACGGTTTTCCTTCAGCGTCAGGTCGGCTGTCCGTACGCCTTGAGCTTCAGCTTATCGTATGTCTTCGTCGCTCCCGGCATCAGCGGGTCGAGCGCCATGACATGCTCCCACGCTTTCAGCGCAGCGTCGTTGGCTCCTGCCGCCTCTTCAGCCGATGTCAGTGTCTGCCATGACTGGGCATCTTCAGGGTCGCGCTGAAGAGCCTCACCCAGATCGCTGATGGCGCCCTGCGCATCACCACCGGACAGACGCGTCTGTGCTCTCATCCGCCACAAGGCCGCGACATCGCTCTGTAGAGCAAGAGCCGCTCCCATATCCTCGATCGCGTCTGCAGGCTTGTCTTCGCCCAGTTCCCGCGTGGCGCGGCGCACAAGAAGCTGCGTGGCCGGACGAACGGGTTTGAGCCGCAGCTCTTCAAGCGCCTGACGGATCAGCGCAGCCTCCTGAGCGGATTGGGCATGAGCCAGCCGCGCCACTAGATCCGTCCTGGAGTCTTTCGCGCCCGGAGCGGGTATGGCTGTCGTTGACGGTGCCGCATGGCACAGCACCGGCGGGACCATCCCCCATACAGAGAGCACCGTGAGCATACGAAAAAGCCCGCCTCGTGAGCCTCCGTGAGGAGCTGACGGGCGGGCCTTGCGCTGCATGTCATAGGACATGACGGTCAGGTTTCAGCCCTGACGCGCTTTCATGCGCGGGTTCTTCTTGTTGATGACGTAGACGCGGCCACGACGACGAACGACGCGGCAGTCCTTGTCACGCACCTTAGCGGACTTGAGGCTGTTTCTGATCTTCATGACCCGTTTCTTTCATTCATGCGGCTGCAGGAAACCTGCAACAAAAGGTGCTGCGACATACGAAGCCAGACCGGGAAAGTCAACGCACAACACCCACTCAACCTAGGAAAACCGTGCCTTGTGGCTGCTTTTCTTCAAGAACCGATCCTTGCCTCCAACGCGTTTCCCGCAATCACGGTCCCCTCAGGCCCCAACCGCCGCAAACCGTTTGCAAGCGTCCGAAAGTCCTCGGCGCGCGGCGAGCGGAGCCGCCATCCCAGTCCGATGGTCCGCCAGACCGGTCCGCCCGTCAGCGGTCGCGCCACCACACCTGCCCCGTCCAGAAGACCATGATCGACCGCAAGCTGCGGCACGAGGCCGATTCCCAGCCCCTGCCCCACCATGCGCACCAGCGTATGCAGGGAGGACGCCGTGTGCATGGCCTCCGGCTCGCTATCCGCCCAATTGTTTCCCTGTCGGCACACATCCACCGTCTGATCCCGCAGGCAATGACCGTCCTCAAGCAGAACCATCCGCTCACCCGTCAGCTGGTCAAGTGGAACGACGGGCAACGCCTCCAGTGGATGCCCCGGCGGGACGATCAGCACGAACGGATCGCGCCATAAAGGGGTCGTCTCAAGCCCGTCACAGTCACACGGCATGCCAAGCAGAAGGACATCCAGCCGTCCCGTCATCAACCGTTCCTGAAGGCGCTCCGTCATGTCCTCGGAAATGAAAAGTCGGACTCGCGGAAAGAGAGCGCTCACCAACGGCACAAGGCGCGGGAGAATGAACGGCCCGATGGTGGGGATTATGCCCAGCCGCATTGGTCCCGTCATCGGATCGCGCGATGCTTCCGCTACCTGACAGATTGTCTCCAACGCTTCCAGCGCGACTCTGCCCCGTCGCAGAATCTCTTCGCCCAGCGGCGTGAAGACCACGCGTTTGCCCACTTCCCGGTCAAGAAGCTGAACGTCAAGCTGCCGCTCCAGCGCGAGAATACCGGCGGAAAGCGTGGATTGCGTCACCGAGCAGGCCGTCGCCGCCCGCCCGAAATGGCGCAGTTCCGCTAGTGCTAGCAGGTATCTCAACTGTTGAGGCGATGGAAACGCCACCATGTCGTATTCTCTCCGCCACGTTGGTTGTGCGGGAGTATGATCGAATATCTTATTAAAAAAGCAAATCCGACCATCGATCGCGTCGATCATGCCATGCTGAATTATTCATTGGCACCTCCCTCTTCCTGCTGTCATGGATAGGGTCCGCAGGGGGCCGGAACCGGTTTCCTGTCTCAATTACCGCTACATGCAAGGAGCATTCCGATGCTGACAGTAGGCGACAAGTTTCCAAGCTTCGATCTGACCGCCGTTCCGGGTGGCCCGGAAGGTCTGGAGGGCAAGTTTGTCCAGATTTCCGACACGTCCAATGCCGGCAAGTGGAAGATCGTTTTCTTCTGGCCGAAGGACTTCACCTTCGTCTGCCCGACCGAGATCGTGGCGTTCGGCAAGCTGGCCAAGGACTTCGCTGATCGTGATGCCGTGGTCTACGGCGCGTCCATCGATAGCGAATTCGTTCACCTGAACTGGCGTCTGCACCATGAGGACCTCAAGAAGCTTGAGATTCCCATGCTGTCCGACATCAAGCGCGAGCTGTCCGAGGCTCTGGGCATCATTGCCAAGGACGCAGGCGTCGATCTGCGCGCCACCTTCATCGTCGATCCGCACGGCATCATCCGTCACGTGTCGGTCAACGATCTCTCGGTGGGCCGTAACCCGCAGGAAATCGTGCGTATCCTCGACGGTCTGCAAAGCGATGAGCTGTGCCCGTGCAACTGGAAGAAGGGCGACGCTTTCCTTCAGGGCTGATCGCACGACCGGGAATCGTGGTGTCCGCCCTTGCGCGGACGCCACGTCCCTTCCCTTCCCTTCCCTTAACCCCTTACCCACCGAAATTTCCACCGAGGCCAAACACGATGTCGATTGACGCACTCAAGGACCGCATTCCCGATTTCGCAAAGGACTTGCGCCTCAATCTGAGCAGCCTCGCCTCCGACATCACACTTGATGAACAGAAGCTGGCCGGAACATTCGTCGCCAGCGCCATCGCCTGCCGCAACGCAGAACTGACCCGCGATATTCTCGACGAATTCGGCGGCAAGCTCTCACCTGAAGCGCTCAACGCCGCCAAGGCCGCCGCTGCGATCATGGGCATGAACAACATCTATTATCGCTTCACGCATATGGTGGGTGGCGACTACACGCAGATGCCCGCAAAGCTTCGCATGAGTGTGATCGCCCGTCCCGGCGTGGACAAGGTGGACTTCGAACTTTGGTCGCTTGCCGTCTCCGCCATCAACGGCTGTGAGATGTGCGTGCAAAGCCACGAGCGCGCGGTTCGTGAAGGCGGTCTGTCGAGCGAACAGGTCCAGACTGCCGTGCGCATCGCTGCGACACTTCATGGTGTTGCCGCTGCACTAGAAGCCGCTCCTGCGAACTGAGCCTTAAAAGCCCCTGTGGTCTGGCGGCACGACAGGCTGGCCGCTCAGACCACGGGGTTGTTTTCGTTGAAATCCTCTTGTGGGAACGCTTGGAACACCAAGGTGAAGTCAGGCTACCCTTACCCCTCACACAATCGTTGAAGCGAAGCCACGCACAAGCGCCTTCCACATTTCTGGCAACATGTTGATCTTCCTAATATTTCCGTCAAATTTCACGCCTTCGGACCAAAACGTGCGTTTTTTTCGCCAGACGGTGTTGCAAGCTGTGAAAACCCGAGTATAAAGCCCCTCAACAGCGGCACGGAACACCGGGTCACTGAAAAAAGCGGGTGTAGCTCAGTTGGTTAGAGCGCCGGCCTGTCACGCCGGAGGTCGCGGGTTCGAGCCCCGTCACTCGCGCCACTTTTCCTAAAAAAAGTAGCGCTGTTTGAACCACAGGGTCTTTTTCTGGACCTGTTCGATGGTTCATCAGGACTTGCGCATATAGGCGCCAAAAAGCGCGAAAACCACGATGGTTTCCGCGCTATCTGTGTATCAGGACTCTGGTGCCAGAAGTTTTGGGAACAGCCGGTCGAACCGCGCCTGATCCTCGGCACGCATCCGCACAGTGACGACGATACGCATTTCGTCATCCTGACGCTCCAGCACTTCCCCATGCTCATACAGCCACGCCATGGCATCCCCTTTCTCCACAGGGATGTCATACCGAGCGGTCACCATGGATTCGGTCAGATGGGCATCAATTGCCGCCAGAAGTTCCGGCAGTCCGTCTCCCGTAATTGCTGAGATGGCCACCGTGTTTTCACGCACAGGCACGTTTTCCGGACCACCGAGCAGATCAGCCTTGTTAAGAACCTCGATCACCCGGTCGCGCCAATGAGCGTCCAGCATGTGATCGCGTTCCATATCACCCAGAACGGACAACACATCGGCTCTCTGTGCCGCCGTATCGGGATGCGCCACGTCACGCACATGCAGGATGATGTCTGCTTCCGCCACTTCTTCCAGCGTTGCCCGAAAGGCCGCGATCAGTTCCGTCGGCAGATCGCTGATGAACCCCACCGTATCGGACAGGATCACCTTTCGTCCGGACGGCAGCTCAATCGCCCGCATGGTGGGATCGAGCGTGGCGAACAACTGATCCTGCGCATAGACGCTCGCGCCGGTCAGAGCATTGAACAGGGTGGACTTGCCCGCGTTCGTGTAGCCCACAAGCGCCACAATCGGGAACGGCACCCGCTTGCGGGCGCTGCGATGCAGTCCGCGTGTGCGACGGACCTGCTCAAGCTCTTTTTTCAGCCGAACAATGCGATCACCGATCATCCGGCGATCCGCCTCGATCTGCGTCTCGCCCGGGCCACCAAGGAAGCCGAAGCCACCGCGCTGACGTTCCAGATGGGTCCACAGACGCACCAGACGCGAACGCTGGTATTCCAGATGCGCCAACTCGACCTGAAGCGACCCCTCACGGGTTGCAGCGCGCGCGCCGAAGATGTCGAGAATCAACCCCGTCCGGTCGATCACCTTGCAGCCGAGAGCTTTCTCCAGATTGCGCTGCTGGCCGGGAGACAGCCGGGCGTCAATGACCACGACCTTGACCTCTTCCCGCGCCACGGCTTCACGCAGAGAGTCGACCTGCCCGGCCCCAAGCAGGGTCGCAGGACGGCGGGAACGCAGCAGCAGCACGGCATTGAGCACCACAACCAGCCCGATGGAAGAGGTCAGCCCGATCGCTTCCTCCAGTCGCGCGTCAGCGGCGCGGGCATCCTGATCGCGATCAGGCTTTTCCCATGGGAGGATGACAGCGGCGCGGGTGGCCGGGGTGGCTGTTTCAGTAGATGTCGTCGGCAAGAGTTTCGTCGCTCTCCGCTTGAAGGGTCGCCTCGCGCTCCGCGCCGGACGTCACGCCCGCACTCCCGTTGGGAGCCTCGAAGACATTGACGGGCACGAGGGGCATGACAGTGCTGATGGCATGTTTGTAGACAAGCTGGGTGTGGCCGTCGCGTCGCAGGAGGACGGTTTCGTCGTCGAACCAGCTTATGACGCCCTGAAGTTTGACGCCGTTGACGAGGAAAATCGTGACCGGCGCCTTCCCGCGCCTCACATGGCCAAGGAAGACGTCCTGGACGTTCTGGGTCGGTGTCTTTGCCACGATGCAGTCCTGTTTCTTGTTCGTTCTTGTTCTTCCGCCCGTAATCAAAGGTGCGTCAGGGCGGCAGACCGCCTGTGCCCCGGTTCGGAACAGGTTTGATGGCGATCATGCCACAATCGCGCATGTAAGGAATACAGGCGCGCGTATCAATTTCAGGCTGTGCATCACGCATACCAGATGACAGCAGAAACAGAACGCCTCTTCACGTTGTGGCACGATCCTCCGACGTGACGCCAAGCTGCTTGAGCTTGCGATGCAGCGCGCTGCGTTCCATGCCGACAAATCCCGCCGTACGGCTGATATTGCCTCCAAAACGCAGAAGCTGTGCCTGCAGATACTGCGTCTCGAACAGATCCCGCGCTTCGCGGAGCGGCAGGCTCATGATGTCGGCATTGGAATCGAACTTCAGGAGCGCCGGAGCGCCTTCGCTGATCTGGGGCGGCAGCATGTCGGCGCGGATCGGATCGGTGCCGCTGCCGGGCATCATGATGAGCAGACGTTCCATCAGATTGCGCAGTTCGCGCGCATTGCCCGGCCAGTCATAAGCCTGCAGCGCTGCCATCGCATCGGCGCTGAGTTCGCGCACCGGCAACCCGGCCGTCTCGGCAGCTCGGCGCAGGAACATGCGGGCCAATTCGGGAATATCCTCGCGCCGCTCGCGCAGACTGGGAATCCGCAGAGGCACGACGGCCAGCCGATAATAAAGATCCTCACGGAAACGGCCTGCCGCGATCTCGGCCTGAAGATCCTGATTGGTCGTGGAGATGACGCGAATGTCCACCTTCACCCGTGTGGACCCACCGATCCGCTCGAAGCTCTGATCCTGAAGCGCGCGGACAATCTTGCCCTGAGTCTCCAGCGGCATGTCCGAGACCTCATCGAGCAGCAATGTGCCGCCATGAGCGCGTTCCAGCACGCCAATGCGACGCGGAATGCCCTCCGCCCCTTCCAGCCCGAACAGTTCCTCCTCGAACCGACCCGGTGCCAGTGTCGCACAGTTCAGGGCGATAAAGGGACCATCCGCACGGCGCGATCGCGCATGGATCATGCGGGCCGCGACTTCCTTGCCTGCCCCCGGCGCGCCGGTGATGAGCACACGCGAACCGGTCGGCGCCACGCGCTCGATCTGGGCACGGACATTGGCAATCGTGCCGCTCTCACCGAACAGGGTGCTCTCGGGCCCGGCGCGCAGCCGCAATTCCGCGTTCTCACGTTCCAGACGCGACGCTTCCAGCGCACGACGAACCACGACCAGCAGACGGTCGGACTGAAAGGGCTTCTCGATGAAGTCGTAAGCGCCATGCTGTAATGCGCTCACGGCGGTTTCGATCGTGCCATGCCCCGAAATCATCACAACCGGGACAGTCGGATCCTCGACCTGCATGGTCTTGAGCACATCCAGCCCGTCAAGCTTCGAGCCCTGCAACCAGATATCCTGAATAACCAGCGAAGGCCGGCGCGCGCGAAAAGCCGCCAATGCCGCTTCGGAATCGCCCGCAACGCGTGTCTCGTATCCTTCGTCGTGAAGGATGCCTTCGATCAGCATGCGGATATCCGGTTCGTCATCGACGATCAGGATTTCATACGCCATCGTCTTCCTTCTGCACTCCGGCCTTGATCGACAGGTTGAGGATCACCTCGGTGCCTGTCCCGTCGGGACGATCCCTGAGTTCCACTGTCCCTTCATGGTCTTCCATGATTTTCCTGACAATGGCCAGCCCCAGACCCGTCCCCCGAGGTTTGTGCGTAACGTAGGGCTCGGTCAACCTGTCGCGGTCTTCTCCCGGCAGTCCAACTCCGTCATCCGTGACGATAATCCGCGCGCGCGCGCCGTCATGCCGCACCTCCACGCGGATATGTCCACCCGCCTTTCCATTCTCTTCCTCACCGTTCCCCTGCCCCAGTCGCCCGGTCATGGCGATGGCATCCGCAGCATTCTGCAAAAGATTGGTCAGAGCCTGACCGAGCTGCCGACGATCGCACGACAGCCGGAGTCCCTCTTCGGGCAGAACCACATCGTAGAAAATATCCGGGTGCGCGCCTTTTTGAAGCACCAGCGCGTCACGCACGATCTCGTTGAGGTTCTCCTCCGCCATGCGCGGCTGCGGCATGCGGGCAAACGCGGAGAACTCGTCCACCATGCGACCGATATCGCCCACCTGCCGGACAATGGTGTCCGCGCACTGCCTGAACGTGTCTGGATCGGTGGTGATCTCACGCAGGAACCGCCTCTTGAGCCGCTCGGCGGCGAGCTGGATGGGTGTGAGGGGATTTTTGATCTCGTGCGCAATACGGCGTGCCACATCCGCCCATGCTGCCTTGCGCTGGGCCGCCTGAAGAGCGGTGATGTCATCGAACGTGACGACATAACCCTCCGTCACATTATTGCGAAGTTCGACCGCTGCCCGCACGAACAGCACGCGACGGCTGCCCGGCTCACCGATCTGCACCTCACGGGTCAGAGCCCGATCCGTCCCGTCGCACAATGGCGCAAGCATTGGGGCAAACTCGGGGATCACCTCAGCCAGCGGCACCCCGACCTCCAGAGTAAGATCCTTCCCCAAAAGCTCACACGCCGCCCGATTGGGAAGTTCGATGCGCGCCAGTGAGTCCAGCCCGATCACACCGGCCGAAACACCCGAGAGCACGGCCTCCGTGAACCGTCGCCGCTCGTTGATCTGCGCATAGGCCTCCATCAGCTTGGTGCGCTGAGTGGCCAGTTCATCCGTCATAAGATTGAAGGCATGCGAGAGATTACGGATCTCATCGTCGCGTCCAACCTCCGGCACACGCACGGCAAGGTCGCCTTCACTGACGCGACGCGATGCGTCCATGAGTAATCCCAGAGGACGGGCGATCTGGGTGGCGAGCGCCAGCCCCATTAGCACGGCGGCGAGCAACACCAGCAAGGCCACAAGCGCGAAAATCATCACGAAGGTGGTCTGGATCTTCGTACGGTTGTGATCGAGGCGCCTGTAATCCGCGACGACCTTCTCGGTCTTGCGCATATGCCCCAGAATCTCGGGATCAACCGGACGAGTGATGACCAGCATCATCTCCGGTGTTTCCCCCAGCGCCACGACAGCGCGCACCACTTTCTCGTCGGGGCTGTCATAGATCGCCACGTCATTAGTCCGCGCCATCATCGTGGCGGCTGGCGGCGGCAGAGGCTGTTCATAGCCTGAACGACTGAGCAGACCGCCTGTGGCGATTACGCGGTTGGTGATGGGATCATACACCACAGCTTCCGTCAGGCCGCGGATCGTGGCCTGACTGTCGAGCATCTGCCCGAGCGTGTCCGGATCATGCAGCAGATCGGTGCCGTTGACCTGAAGCTCGTTCTCCGCGCTGACCAGATAGTTCGACAGGGAAAAGGCCTCGGTGCGGATGTTGGCGTTGTGCTCGCTCAGATACCCGCGCGATGCTTCCAGCGCCTCGTTCAGCGCCGTATTCACCCGATCCGAGAACCATATCTGGATGCCGTAATCGAAAAACAGAGTAGCGAAGATGCCCACCACAATGGTCGGCGCCACCGCGACAAGGCCAAAGAGCCGCACAAGCCGCACATGCAGCCGCGCACCCGCCCCCTCTCCCGACTGCCGCTCATTGATGAGTCGCCGCACACGCAGGCCGCTTGTCAACGCCAGCAACGCCAGCGCCAGCCCTCCCAGCACAAAGACAGCGTTTTGTATGTGAGGGTGATGGGCCAGCGCCGCGCCTCCTGAAAGCACGACGAACATTGCAAACACCAGCATGAGCGCTAGCGCCGCGAGCGTGACCCACACACCACGCAACTCGAGGAAGTGCTTCACGCTTCCCTTCTTTTCCACAGGCTGATCCGAGGAGTTCATGGTCCCTTGCCCAAGGGAATGTCCAACTCACGGATCTTCTTGCGCAACGTGTTGCGGTTCAATCCCAGAATGGCAGCTGCACGGATCTGGTTGCCCCGCGTGGCCTCCAGCACGACACGCAATAGAGGACGCTCCACTTCCGCAATGATGTGCTCATGCAGGGCCGTGTGCAGCCCATCACCGTGCTCATCCCCCATGGCAAGATAACGCCGGATATGACGTGTCACCACGTCTGCTAACGATTCCTCTTCCCGTGGGCCACCCGTTCCCGTCGTTTCAGGCTGCGCACCGGCCAGTTCCGCCTCGATCAGCGCAGCCGTCACACTCTCTTGGGGATGAAGCGCCACAATGCGCTGCATGAGATTGGCAAGCTCGCGCACATTGCCCGGCCAGCGCCACGACTGAAGCCGATCGAGAGCATCCGGTGTCAAGGTCTTGGAAGTGTGCCCCTCCTCCTGCGCTTCATCGAGGAAATGACGGGCGAGCAGCGGAATATCCTCCACCCGATCACGCAGAGGCGGAACACGGATGGGCACGACATCGAGCCGATAGAACAGATCCTCACGGAACGTACCGGCAGCAATCGCCTGACGCAGATCCTTCTGAGTGGCGGCAATGATCCGCACATTGGCGCGAATCGCGCGACGGCCGCCCGTGACAGTGAATTCGCCATCCTGAAGCACGCGCAGAAGCCGTATCTGCGCCTCGGGCGGCATGTCCCCTACCTCATCGAGAAACAAGGTGCCACCCGCCGCCTGCTCGAAGCGACCGGAAACGCGACCGCCTCCGCTTTCCTGTCCAAACAGTTCCGTCTCGATGCGATCCTTGGGAATGGCGGCCAGATTGACGGCTACGAAAGGCCCGGTGCGGCGATGTCCGTAATCGTGCAGCGCCCGCGCCACCAGTTCCTTGCCCGTTCCACTCTCACCCGTAATCATGACGGTCAGATCGGACGTCGTGAGGCGGGCGATAACGCGGTAGATGTCTTGCATGGGCACCGAACGGCCCAGAAGCGGCATGCGCTCTTCGGGCGCGGGCTCACCGCCTTCTTCAAAGGTAAGGACTGGCTCCTCGAGCGCCCGCTCCACCACGGCCAGCAGTTCAGTGAGATCGAAGGGCTTTGGCAGATATTCGAACGCGCCGCGCTGGGTGGCTTTTACGGCCGTCACAAGCGTTGACTGGGCGCTCATCACGATCACACGCAGATCGGGACGGAAGGTTCGGATACGCTGGAGCAGATCGAGCCCGTTTTCCTCGGGCATCACCACATCGGTGATGACCAGATCGCCCTCTCCTGCCTCCACCCACTGCCACAGTGTGGAAGCGCTGGGCGTAGTCCGCACCTCGTATCCGTTTCGACCTAGCGCCTGTCCGAGAACCGTGCGGATGGACCGATCATCATCGGCGACCAGAACAACGGGGGCGCTCATGGCGCCTGCACATCCCGCCTGCTCGCTCCAGCCCGTTTACTCGCCATGTTCACGCTCACGCCGCCCAGCATCCGTCACCACGGGAAGAAGAAGGCTCACCTCGGTGCATCCGCGACGACTTTCGACTTCGATTATTCCCCCATGATCGTTGATGATCTTGCCGGCTAGAGCAAGCCCGAGCCCTGAACCCGAGGTCTTGGTGGTCAGAAATGGCTCGAACAGATGGGGCCGGATGGCCTCAGGAATACCCGGTCCCGTATCCCTCACCGTAACCACCAGAGGCAGATGCCTACGCTCTGGAGAACCGGGAAGAGCCAGCCGCACGCCCTGCCTGTAGGCGGTCTGGAGAGTGATGGTCCCCGATCGCCCGGATTCCACAATGGCCTCGGCCGCGTTTTTCACCAGATTGAGAAGCACCTGCACGAGCTCGTCGCGGTTGACCCACACATGGGGCAAGGAAGGGTCATACCGCTCGACAATCGGTATCCCTGCGGCAAAGCCTTTTTCCGCGAGCTTTCGCACATGCTCGAGAATCTGGTGGATGTTGACCGGCCGCCGGCCGACCGGCTTTTCCCCGAACATTTCCATTCGCTCGACCAGAGCACGAATGCGGTCGGCTTCATCACGAATGAGAACCGCCAATTCCCGGTCCGCCTCACTAACGGAGCTTTCCAGAAGCTGGGCCGCACCGCGTATGCCCGACAGCGGGTTCTTCACTTCATGCGCCAGAACGGCCGCCATTCCTGACACGCTCCGGGCCGCGGAGCGGAACGTCAGTTGCCGGTCGAGCGCACGAGTGGACGAAAAATCCTGAAAAACCAGCATTACCCGATCGGGCCATTCCGGGACCGCGCAGGCATGAACGCAGATATCTTCATGATGAAAACGGGGAGAGGTCAGCTCTACGTCATGCTCCGTCACCATGACACCGCTGCGACGGACCTGCGCGATCAGGGGAAAAAGCGGATGATCCGCAGGAAGCAGTGTCCCCAGATGCTCCTGACAAAGAAGAGCCCGCGAGCGGGCAAAGAACATCTCGGCTGCGTTGTTGACCCCCAGAATGGCGTCGTCTTTTCCCATTACCATGATGGGAACCGGCAAGGTGTCCAGCAGCAATGCCGCATCCGGAGCGACCGCTTCATTGGCCGACCGGTTCTTCATCCGGCCTGCGCCCGCCACTGCCTGCTCATGCCGCCTGAAGACCATCCGTGCAGCAATCTGTCATCACGTTCTCGGACGACGCCATCTGCCCCTCGCGGGAACGGCGGGGCGTATGACTGGCACCACGGGCGATCTGCTCATCATAAAACGTATTGATGGACGCAATCACGGCCTTCGCATCGTCCATTCGCGTGATGGAAGCACGGAAACCCGCCGAATCCGGCAGTCCAGCCGAGTACCACGCAACATGCTTGCGAGCGAGCCGCAGCCCCGGCTGTTCACCGAAATGGCGCAGCATCATGTCGTAATGCTCAAGCACAATGCCGCGTTCTGTCTCAAGGTCAGGCTCTGGCGGGGCAATCCCTGTCCGAAGATAGGCTGCCACATGACCGGGAAACCATGGCCGCCCATAACAACCGCGCCCGATCATCACCCCATTTGCGCCCGACTGCTCAAGCGCCGTGCGTGCGTCTTCCTTGGTGATGATGTCACCATTGACGATGACGGGAATGTCCACAGCCTCTTTCACCCGCCGCACGAAACGCCAGTCGGCGACGCCATTGTAGAACTGCTGACGGGTGCGGCCATGCACTGTCACCATACGGATTCCGCAGTCCTGCGCGATGCGAGCAAGTGAAGGCGCGTTGAGATGCTCATGGTCCCAGCCCATACGCATTTTGAGCGTGACCGGCACGTCCACAGCTTTGACGGTCGCTTCAAGCAACCGCGCGGCCATCACCTCATCCCGCATGAGAGCGGAGCCGGCCTGCTGGCCCACCGCCACCTTGCGCACAGGGCAGCCAAAATTGATGTCCACGATATTTGCGCCATGCGCGACGGCAATGCGGGCGGCCTCGGCCATCGCTTCGGGTTCACAGCCCGCAAGCTGGATAGAGTTCGGCCCCTCGCCGTCTGCTACCTCCGCCATACGGAGCGTGGCGGCGTTCTCACGCACCATCGCCCACGATGCGATCATCTCCGAGACGACCAGCCCCGCACCCAAGTTGCGCGCAAGCCTACGGAACGGCAGATCCGTCACACCGGCCATGGGAGCAAGGATCACCGGGGTGTCGAGCACCACACCACCGAGGTCGATGGGAGCCAGCCTTAAGGGAGATATCTTTGTCGTGTCCATGTTCTGCATGATGCTTCGGTCTTAATCCGACAGACATCACCGTTCAATCAATGAGTGTGGATATCTCCAACAAAACGCTGCTTCCGTTCGACATGACACAAAGTCTTAGCTCCACCCCATATTCACGATAAAATTCACCGAAAGGCTCACTGAAATTATTTACAAAATCATATCTTACTGGACGCATCCTCAAGCATTCGCGCGGAATATCAAAGAAACACCGAAAAGGATATGCCCCACGCCTTCAGATGTGTTCAAGCATCGACACAGTTGCGACGACACCCCACCGCTTGAGATCAACCGCCGTGCGGCAGAACAAATAGATCAGGTGACAACGGTCTTCCGCCCTTCAGATCGCTCAGCATCACCTGCGTATGGTGCCCCTGAGCATCGGTAACGATCCACCCCCGCAGGGCCACGGGCTGGGCAGAGAAGATCATTTCAAGCGTCCCCTCTCCCGGTGACGCCGTGCGCACAACGGCAACACGTAATATGCCGTCTTCATGCCGAAAATCGGTCACGGTCACATCTCCCGACAGAGAAAGATGTTCCGCCAGCAACAGTCCAAGCGGTGTCCGTTCAAGTGGCATTTCGGTGGTCTGATCGAGCTCCGAATCCCGAAAGACAACCTTTCCATCATTGGCCACAAGAAGAAGTGGGCTTGGCTTGTCATATTCAAAGCGCATGCGACCGGGCCGCGCCAACCAGACACGCCCCGTCGTGCGCTGCCCATCAGGAGCAACCTGCTGGAAACGTCCCTCAAGTGTCGTAACGCCATTCATGGCGTCCTGCACCCGCGCGACCCATCCCTGATCGGCTGGCGTCAGCACGGTTTCGGCGTGACCGGCCACAGACATCGTCACACCCGTCAGGAACAGGCCACTCATAACGACGAACGAACGCAAGAACATGCTTTCACCTGCTGACAAGACGTAACGCCAGACGACCTCAGCGGCCCGTCATAATCCGTTCCACAAGTTGTTTGACCGTGGGTACAAAACCGTTCGAATAGAACGGGTCCGTGGCGAAACGCCACGCATTCGTGCCGCCAAACATCAGATTGTGGTCCGCGATCTCTTCCTCATCCGGACCATGCGCGTGCGCGATGTTCTGCAACGTTTTCTGAATGCAGAACGACCTGGGATCAGCCCTGTGGCCGTTGCTGTATTCGGGAGGCCTCTGGCTCCAGTTGGAAAACCGACATTCCGAGAGACAGCCCATGCAGGCAACCTGATCCGCCACGATCTCGCGTGCGCGCTCCGGCGTTACGAAGATCAGCGTGGAATCCTGTGTGCGCATGGCGTCCGTGAAACCATCGGCCTCCCACGCACGAATACGCAGCAGATCCGCTTCCGTCACAAAGACTTCGCGCTTACGTGCGCCCACACCATAGCTCGCCACCAGTTCGCCGAGAGGCTCTGGCGAGAACGCCACCTGCCGCTCCGAACGCTCACGCAGTTCCTGAAGGAAACTGTTGTTCACAGCAGAAGAATAAAAGCCCGTCGGTGAGAAGCGGTTCAGATAGACGTCGCCCTTTTTCAACGTGCGCAGACGCGCCTTCCATGCTTCAGGAATAGGGCTTTCCGTCGTAAGCAGAGGACGCGTGCCAAACTGGAAAACGATTGGCCCCAGTTCAGGATTGTCGATCCAGTCCTGCCATTCTTCCAGCCACCACACACCACCGGCCATGATGATCGGCGTATCGCCCAGCCCGAAGGTCCGCATCAGCTTACGCAGAGCCGCCACACGGGGATACGGATCTTCCGGCGCCAGCGGATTTTCGGTGTTGGACAGGCCGTTATGTCCGCCCGCGCGCCACGGGTCTTCATACACCACGCCCCCAAGCAACTCGGAGCTCTTGCTGTAGGCGCGCTTCCACAGCGCATTGAACGCGCGTGCCGACGACACGATCGGGTAATAGTAAACGCCGAAACGGGTTGCGATCTCGGACAGACGGTAAGGCATACCCGCGCCACAGGTCAGTCCCTGGATCAGCCCTTTAGCCCCTTCCAGAACACCCGTGATGACCTGCTCAGCACCGCCCATTTCCCACAGGATGTTGGCGTGGATACGTCCTTTGCCGCCTGCACGCTCATGCGCGATCCGCGCCTGAGCGATGCCGCCCCGGATCGCGTAGTCGATCAGTTCTTCGTGCCGTTCCCGTCGGGTCTTGCCCCTGTAGATCTGCGGCACGACATTGCCGTTCTCATCGTAGCTGTCGGCATTGACGATGGAGATAGTGCCCGCACCACCAGCCTCGGCCCAGGCGCCGGCCGACTCACCGGTAGAGACGGACACACCCTTCCCGCCCTCGACCAGCGGCAGAATCTCCGCTCCGCCCAACCTAACTGCGTTGATCGCCTTCATGCCTGTCTCATCGTCGTTTCTGTTCATACCAGATGCGGTCATCCGCACCGGGATCATTGCCAGAGGCTGCGCCATACGCAGGCGGGCGCCGTGACCACTCCGTCACGGCGCCCGCCCCACCAACTGCCCGTCGTCAAACGATGTCAGTCCTCGCGGCGCGGAGCGCGAGCGGGCTTCTCTCCCACCTCGGAGGTGATGTCGGCACCCGTGGCCTGATCCACAACCCGCATGGAGAGCTTCACCTTGCCGCGATCATCGAAACCGATGACCTTGACCTTCACGGCATCGCCCTGCTTGACCACATCCGTCGTGCGACCGACGCGGCCCTGCGCCAATTCCGAGATGTGAACCAGCCCGTCACGCGCACCAAGGAAGTTTACGAAAGCTCCGAAATCCGCCGTCTTGACGACTTTGCCGTCATAGATACGGCCAATCTCCGGCTCCGCCACGATCCCATTGATGCGCGAAATGGCCTTCTGCGCCTGGTCGTCGGACATCGCAGCGATCGTGATCGTGCCATCGTCCCCGATATCCACCTTGGCGCCGGAATATTCCACGATCTCACGGATGACCTTGCCACCGGAGCCGATCACATCGCGGATCTTCTCCTTGGGCACGCTCATGGTCGTGATCTTCGGTGCCGTCGCCGACACGTCCGAACGTCCTTCCGTCAGCGCCTTGCTCATCTCACCGAGAATGTGCAGACGGCCACCACGCGCCTGCTCAAGCGCGATTTCCATGATCTCCGGCGTGATGGACGTGATCTTGATGTCCATCTGCAACGCAGTGACACCCTTTTCGGTTCCCGCCACCTTGAAGTCCATGTCGCCGAGGTGATCCTCGTCACCAAGGATATCGGACAGCACGGCGTAGCCACGGTCTTCCTTGATAAGGCCCATGGCGATACCCGCCACCGGGCGCTTCAGCGGAACACCCGCATCCATCAGCGCCAGCGAAGAACCGCAGACCGTCGCCATGGAGGACGAACCGTTGCTCTCCGTGATCTCGGAGACCACGCGCATGGTGTAGGGGAACTCGGCCTTTGTCGGCAGAAGCGGATGAATGGCGCGCCATGCCAGCTTACCATGACCGATCTCACGACGTCCCGGCGAACCGGTGCGACCGCACTCACCCACCGAGAACGGAGGGAAATTGTAGTGCAGCAGGAAGTTGGTGCGATATTCGCCTTCCAGCGCATCGATCACCTGCTCGTCCTGACCAGTGCCGAGCGTTGCGATCACCAGCGCCTGTGTCTCACCGCGCGTGAACAAGGCCGAACCATGCGCACGCGGCAGGATACCGACCTCGGACACGATGGGACGAACCGTCGTCAGGTCACGCCCGTCGATGCGCAGACCTGTATCGAGGATCGCGCCACGCACGATATCGGCCTCAAGCTCCTTGAGCATCGGCTTGGCCGCCTCGGCGTCCAGATCAGCGGCCGTCAGCTTGTCGAGAACCGTCTTCTTAGCAGCAGCGAGCTTCTCGTAACGCGCCTGCTTGGCCTTTTCCTTGTAAGCTGCGGTGAACAGCTTGCGGCCCAGAGTATCGACCTTCTTGCGAAGCGCGATGGCCTCCTTGCTCGGACCTTCGAGTTCCCACGGCGCTTTCGCCGCATGCTCGGCCAGCGCGATGATGGCGTCGAGAACCGGCTGGAACGCCTTGTGGCCGAAGTTCACGGCACCAAGCATGGTGGCTTCGGAAAGCTCGGACGCCTCCGATTCCACCATCAGCACGCCTTCCGCCGTGCCGGCAACCACGAGGTCAAGTTCGCTTTCCTTCACCTCGTCGATGGTCGGGTTCAGGATGTATTCGCCATCCTTGTAACCGACACGCGCCGCACCGACGGGGCCAAAGAACGGAATGCCGGAGAGCGTCAGAGCCGCCGAAGCACCGATCAGAGCCGGAACCGCCGGATCGTTTTCCATGTCGTGGCTCAGAACGGTCGTGATGACCTGAACTTCGTTACGGAAGCCTTCGGGGAACAGCGGACGGATCGGACGATCGATCAGACGCGAGTTGAGCGTCTCGATTTCGGAAGGACGCCCTTCACGCTTGAAGAAGCCGCCGGGAATCTTGCCCGCAGCATAGGCTTTTTCCTGATAATTGACGGTCAGCGGGAAGAAGTCCTGCCCCGGCTTGACGGTCTTGGCGCCAACCGCGGTGCAAAGCACCACCGTCTCGCCATAGGTCACAACAACTGCGCCATCCGCCTGACGAGCGATCTTGCCCGTCTCCAGAATCAGCGGGCGACCGCCCCATTCGATTTCCTTGCGGAAGTAGTTGAACATTCAGTCGAACCTTACTTCAGGCCGAACGGAGGAGCCTCGCCTTCTCTCAGAAACAGACAAATCCGTTCAGGAGAGTGGACGACCCGAATGCGGACAGCGTCTCGGACGGCATGGTGGCTGGCGCAAAACGCCAGGACGCCATGTGGCCTGAAACGCCGTAACGGATCGAACCCTTGCGACGGCCGGTTCGGCGCGGATGAACCCGGAATCCGGGCATGAAAAACCCGAGACCCCGCAAAGCGGTGCCTCGGGCGATCCCATACAGGATTATCGGCGCAGGTAAAACAGCGGATACGCCACCCTACACCCGACCTGTCATGCTCAGCGACGCAGACCCAGACGTCCGATCAGCGTCTCGTAGCGCTGCTGGCTCTTGCGCTTGAGGTAGTCGAGCAGGCCACGGCGGTTACCCACCATCACCAGCAGACCACGACGCGAGTGGAAGTCCTTCGCGTGCGTCTTCAGATGCTCGGTCAGGTTGTTGATGCGCTCCGTAAGGATAGCAACCTGCACTTCAGGCGAACCCGTATCGGTCGGATTCGTGCGGTATTCCTCAATCAGCGCCGTACGGCGCTCAGCTGTGATCGACATCGTCGTCTCCCAGAATTCAAAGCAAACGAACGGGCCTCAGCCATCCTTCCTCAAGGCGGCAGAGCCCCAGCACATGCTCCCCGTCCATCGCACGGACAATTCCATCAGCGCCCGTTTCCGGGATGCGACCGACGAAATCCAGCAGACCAAGAGCCTGCCCGTGCTGCAGGAGAACCGCTTCGTCCGGGGTCAGGGCCAGCGCCGGGATGTCGGCCAGCGCGGTCGCGACCGGACGCAGAAGTTCCGGTGAAGCGGGGCCTTCTTCGGCGCTTGCGGCCAGCTTGTCCAGCGAAATCGCATCCGCTTCCGTGAAAGGCCCCACCCTGAGCCGCCGCAGTACGGCGATATGCCCGAGCGTCCCGCAGGCCAGTGCCACATCGCGCGCCAGCGAGCGCATATAAACGCCCTTGCCGGACTCGACTTCGAACACGGCGTGATCCGCATCCGGGCGCTCGATCAGCTCGAACCGATCCACCCGTGCAGGACGCGGCGGCAGTTCGGGAGGACGACCATCACGCGCCATGTCGTAGGCCCGCTCGCCCGCCACCTTGAGAGCGGAAAAGACGGGGGGCACTTGCATGATGTCACCCGTTAGTCCCACCGTCGCCGCGCGCAATTGCTCATCCGTCGGCCGCACATCGGAGATGGCCGTCACGGCGCCATCGGCGTCATCGCTATCGCGCGCCTCTCCCATCCGCAGGGTGAAGCGATACCGTTTCGTGCCGTCCATGATGTAAGGCACGGTCTTGGTGGCCGCCCCCAGAGCGATCGGCAGAAGACCGGTTGCCAAGGGGTCCAGCGTCCCCCCATGCCCTACCTTTTGCGCGTTAAATGCCCGCTTGACGATGGCAACGACGGCCGTGGATGTAATGCCTGTCGGCTTGTCGATGACGAGCCACCCATCCAGCGGCCGTCCCTTCCGAACCCGATTGCGCGCCATTTCACCCCCAGCCCCTGAACCCGATGCGCGGACGGATGCCCGTGCGAAGGCGGCGGTCTAGCGAACGGGGCGGCGTCGGGCAATGCTCATCCGCACGGGAAGAGCCCATCGCATCAGGTAGCGATGGGCACCCGGAAGCAGGCCATGGCGTGACTGCGCAAGGCGCGACAGGCTGCGGCCGCATCCTCCGCCCCAAGCCCCACAAGCCGTGCACGATAAAGAGGCGCCGCACTGGACGGCACACGCATCACCAACGGACTGGCACTCAGCGGGCCTATGATGGCGCGCGCCTGAGCAAGCGCCATACGAGCCTCCCCGCCAGACGAAAAGGCCCCGACCTGCACGGCCCACGAACCTCCCGTCCCTCGCACAGAAGCGCTCGTCATTGCAGGAGCGTAAGACACTTGCGTGACCGGGACATGATGACCGACCGGCTCCACGTAACTCGCCAGCTCAGTCGGGAGAGGTGCCGGCTGCGGCGCCGGCAAAGGCTGAGCGGACGCCACCGCAATCGTAGGCTGAGGTGGCGGCAAAGGAGCCGGATCCGCATGCGGAACATCGCGATCCACCAGACAGGCGGACGGATCATAGGCAGCGTCCACGTTTCTCAGGCACCCATCCGCTGTCCGGGAAAGAGCCGCGGTCTCGACAGGTGCGACAGAAGCCGTCGGGACAGTAGGAACGCGCTGCGATGCACTGGCCACCGTGACAGGCGTCGCCCCCACAGCCGGGACTGCATCGCCAAGATGCGGGGAGATGGACGCGACG
Organism: Acetobacter estunensis; assembly: GCF_019083805.1. Taxonomy (GTDB): domain Bacteria; phylum Pseudomonadota; class Alphaproteobacteria; order Acetobacterales; family Acetobacteraceae; genus Acetobacter; species Acetobacter estunensis_A. Next base: position 48,915 of record NZ_JAHRDV010000012.1, on the reverse strand, counting down.
TAATTGACCGTCTCATCCGGCAGTGGCGTTCCCGCCTGAAGATACTGCTCCAGCCGCCCCGGTCCGGCGTTATAGGCCGCCAGAAAACCCGGCGAGCCAAAACGATCGTAGAGCTGCCGGATATAACCAGATCCTGCTGTGATGTTGTCATGCGGTTCGTACGGATCGTTGCCCAGTCCATACTGCGCCGCCAAAGAAGACCATGTGGACGGCATGAGCTGCATCAGCCCGATCGCCCCTGCCCCCGAGCGGGTCAGGCGACCGTTACGATATTCCTTGCCGCCCGATTCCTGATTCATCACGGCCCGAATCCACTGTTCGGGCAACTGGAATCGACCAGAGGCTTCCCGAACATAGGGTCCCCACGGATCGCTGGTGGTGCCAGGAGGCGTATAATTCCCACGCCCCCATTGAGAAGGGTCACCTCCGGGTCGGGATGTCGCGCTGCATGCGGCCAGTGCCAGCAGCCCCCCAACACTCAGAATCCGAAGGACACGACGCTCCCCGCTGCGGCACATCTTGCATTGCTCTCCATCAAGGCACCCGAACTCAGGATCCGGCCTGCCGTTTTTGCCATGGCATGAAAAAATCAAGGCAGAAAAACGGCATGCAAGGCAGTTTCGCCACTTTTCCCCAACATCCGGTTGACGCCACGGACCTGAACTGGCATGTGCCCTGCCCTCGGGATGCGTGCGGTCGTTTGTGCCCACACACTGTGCATCCCTGCGGGAAATCTTCTCCCGCCCTCGACCACGATCGACAGGTTCAACATGGCCCAGCCTGAACTCGGTTCCAAGCGCGTTTGCGTCTCTTGCGGTGCGCGTTTCTATGACCTCAATAAGGAGCCGGCCGTCTGCCCGAAATGCGGCGCCGACCAGCCTGCCGAGGTTCCCCGTCTCAAGCGCACGGGGGATATTCCCTCGCCTGCGCCCGTGAAGGCGCCCAAACCGACCGAAGAGAGCGATGATGACATCGATCTCGACACCGGTGATGACGATGACGACGACGCCATCGAGGACACCGCCGATCTGGACGACGATGCCGATGACATCAGTTCGGACATCGACGTTCCGTCCGAAAAGGACGAGCACGACTCCTGAGGAGCTATGCTGCGGGGATCTCTGATCCCCGCGTCTTTGCAGGTTTTCTCATTTTACCGGGAAAAATTATTCCCGCTGTCAGTCCCGCTCGATAGTGCATTGCAGAGGATGTTGGTTCTGCCGTGCCAGATCCATGACGAGCGCGACCTTGCTCTCGGCCACCTCATAGGTGAACACGCCGCAGACCCCTACCCCCTTCTTGTGCACATGCAGCATGATGCTGGTCGCCTCTTCGCGGGTCTTATTGAAGAACCGCTCCAGCACATGCACGACAAACTCCATCGGCGTGTAATCGTCGTTGAGCATAAGCACTTTGTACATTGACGGTTTGCGCGTCTTCGTCGTTGTCCTTACCAGAACACCGACGTCATCGCCGCCGTCTTCGGGCTTTTCCGTCATGACAACCCGCCTGACATCTCTGTGGCTCGCTGGCCAAAAGCCAGCCGAGCCGCCCATTGCTTCTGTCCAATCGCGTGACTTCATGAGGTCTCTGTAAACCCCCGACCCGGTCAAGGGAACAGGAATTCGGGCACAACCCCATGCGTCTTGGGCGTCATTGTGTCTCCAATTCCCCACAGTTGAGAAGTCGTGAAGAGGCTTCCCGCATTTCTCACCCCTCCCATCCGTATTTTTGTCATCTTGTTAGCCACTTTTAGCCTAGACGGTCGAATCGGCACTGCTAAGGTTCGAGTGCCCGGCTCACAGGATTCTCGTACTGATCGCCATGATGAATGATCTGCCCCCCACACCGTCAGCATTCGGTAAACGCGACGGGATCGAGACCGGTCGGCCCTCCTTCAGCAATCGTTTCATGCGGCGACTGGCTGTCGGAACAGCTTTTCTGTCCGCTCTTCTGAGCGTTCCGGCCGCGCACGCCCAGTATGTAGGCCGCATCAGCGCTTTCGTGACCGATGCCCGTAGCGGCGCCGTGATGGCCCAGATCAATCCGGATCTGCAGCGCTATCCAGCGAGTCTTACCAAGCTGATGACGCTCTATATGACGTTCAGCGCTCTACGTTCAGGTCAGATTTCCCTTGATCAGGCGGTTCCCGTCTCCGTTCGCGCCGCAACTCGCGAACCGTCGAAACTTGGACTGGTGCCCGGTTCCTACATCACTGTCGAACAGGCCATTCTGGGGCTGGTCACCAAATCGGCCAATGACGCAGCCTGCGCACTGGGTGAACTCGTGGGCGGCGATGAAGATCGATTCGCAACCATGATGACGGCTCAGGCGCATGCGCTGGGAATGAGTTCCACGACGTTTCGCAACGCGTCCGGACTTCCCAACCCCGATCAGGTGACGACAGCACGGGATCTGGCGACACTCGGACGACGTCTCATCAACGATTTTCCGGAAGATTATCACTATTTTTCCGTGCCGCTGTTCTATTTCCACGGACGCGAAATCCCCAATCATAACCCCATGCTGCGCTTTTATCCCGGAGCGGATGGTATGAAGACGGGATATACGGCGCAGGCAGGCCTCAATCTCGTAAGCTCCGCCGCGCGCGATAATGTGCGACTGGTGGGCGTAGTGATGGGCGCGCGCTCCAATGCGGAACGCACGCGCACAATGGCGGCCCTTCTGGATCAGGGCTTTCAGGACGAAGGTGTGGCGCCCGTTTCGCGGCCACAAGTTCCTCTCATCATCGCCCGGGCAGGCAGCGCGTCCGCACGGCGACAAGGTTTTCGCATGATGGTGGCAAGCGGACGAACGGGCAATCTGTCGGCGGCCTCTCGCCAACACCTGAAGAAACTGGGCATGATTCATTATGTGCTGGCGCGTGCGCCGTTGAATCGCCGTCTTAAGGTAACCGGGCTGCACAAGGCCAAAGCGGCTGCGCATTCAACGCATCGTTCCAAGACCTAATGATCTTGAGTTGCTGTTGCGAAATCAGGCTTTTTGACGCATAAGCCTGCTACCGGATGGGTGGCCGAGCGGTTGAAGGCTCCAGTCTTGAAAACTGGCGTGCGGGTAACCGTACCGTGGGTTCGAATCCCACCCCATCCGCCAAAAGATTCTCCTCATAAATTTTGATTGTTCCAGAACCCTTGATCTTCCGGGATTTTTGGCATTTTCTTGCGTCCACAGCGTTCCAGTTTTGTTCTAACCGACCCACAAGGAATGTGGGTATGGAGTGGGCAAGCGATTTGCGGAGTGTGGGCAAACGCCAATGCTGACAGATACAAAGACCCGAACAGCTAAACCCGCTGAGAAAGCGTATCGGTTGGCAGACAGTGGAGGCCTTTTCCTCCACGTCATAGCAGTCTGGAAGCAATATCTGGCGAATGCGCTACCCCCCTGAAGGCAAAGAGCAAACACTCATCCTTGTTCCCTACCTGTTTAGTCCCGGGACTAAACACCTAATCTATTACGAGCCTTCTGCACCGTGTCGCCCACGCGAACGATCTCTCCACGCTCCATTGTCGGGGCAGCACCACAAAACCCCGTTTTGCCTGAAACAACCTGACGATTTCGAGGGTGATATCCTACTCTTGAGCGGCTTGTGCCGGTTCTGATCCAGTATAGCCCTGATCGGCCCATGCCAGTTCACGCTGTCCTCTGTTGCCTGCTGAATGGCTTCTGCCAGCGGATCGATTTCTGCCGAGTCATCCTTGTTTGCCGGGATGACTGACGTGCAGGGCCAGAAGATGCCTCGGAGTATCGACCGCCATGTGCTGCTTCGATCCTTTTTTCTTTTCGCGCCATCATACCCTGACCGTAGCGCGCTTTCCGGGGTCGAACACAGTGCCCTGCTGTCGATGATCGCCGTCGTCGGCTCCGCTTTCCTGCCCGCCGCAATACGCAGTACAGCCCGAAGATCGTGCATAACAGCCTCGAAACATCCCGCATCCATCCAGCGCCGGGATTGCTGGTAAACGCAGTCCACGGCGGAAGGTCGTTCGGCATTGCACGCCACGCAATGCCGTAACGGATCACATACCGCAGACCGTTGAACAACTCCCGCAGATCATGATGGCGTTGTTCTACGCCTTCCTTCATCGGAAGAAGATACGGAATAATCAGCGACCACTCTTCATCGCTGATATCAGACGGATATGGTTTGCGGACAGTATTCATCCATCTGTTCTGCAACACTCACACCATAAAGTACATAACACCCTCTTGGCAGGGCTACATCCCGCAACGAGCCACATCTCCCCTGAAAAAACTTTCATGATCACACCGCAACTTTCTTTTTACAGACGCGTATAAGCGACTGGCAGCATACTCCGGCATTTCATATATTCAGTTGGAATATATAGGGGTGCCCACATCCCCCTACATCAGGCGGTGACTGATTATCGCCTGTCACTGCGAATAGCACTACACAAAATATCTCCGTTCAGAACAAACAGAAACGGAAACACCAGTTATGGAAAATGTTTCCACTATATGGTCAATTTTCACCTATGCACTTGTCATAGGAATAATGCTGGCCTGCATGATGGGACTGTCCACCATAACCGGCACCCGGCGGCGCGGCAGGGCCATGGGTCGCTCCATGTCGCTCCCCTTTGAATCCGGCATCATACCCACCAGATCGGCACACCTGCGGCTGCTTGTACAATATTACTTAGTGGCTATGTTCTTTGTCATTTTTGATGTCGAAACAGCCATTCTCCTGACATGGGCAACTGTTGTGACCGAAACGGGATGGATCGGTTATGGCGCAGCCCTCGCCTTTACTGTCTTTCTGGCGATTTCCCTTGCCTATCTGTGGCGAGCCGGAGCGCTGGACTGGGGGCCGCAGGTTCGTCCACGCCGTGTAACGGACACACGAAAGGACCTCGCACCATGAGTTGGTCCCTTTCTTCCCCCGGCGCGCCCAGAAACGCGCAGCTTTCGCCCAGTTTCAGTGAAACCCTCCGCCGCAATCTGGTCATGGGCCGGTTGCAGGATTTTGTCTCGTGGGGGCAGAAAAATTCGATCTGGCCGCTGAATTTTGGCCTGTCATGCTGTTACGTGGAAATGGCGACGGCCTTCACCAGCCGCTTCGACATCGCCCGTTTCGGGTCCGAAGTCCTGCGCGCCACACCACGCGAAGCCGACCTGATCGTCATCTCCGGCACCGTGTTCGTCAAAATGGCTCCGGTTATCCAGCATCTTTACAATCAGATGCTGGAGCCACGCTGGGTGATCTCCATGGGATCATGCGCCAATTCCGGCGGCATGTATGACATTTACAGTGTCGTGCAGGGCGTGGACAGTTTCCTGCCCGTGGACGTGTATGTGCCCGGCTGTCCCCCGCGTCCCGAGGCGCTGCTTGAGGGACTACTGCTATTGCAAAAATCCATTGGCACACAACGCAGACCCCTAAGCTGGATGGTCGGACCGCAGGGCGCGGAATCCGTGACACCACCCAGTCTACGCGATGAAAAGCGCGAACAGCGTCGGGCCATGCGCGGCCTACGCACGCCGGACGGGATCTGACGCCCATGACGACGCTCCTTTCTCCCGCCCGCGAACAGAGACTTGTGGAAAGAATTTCGGAGCATCTTCCCGGCGGCCTGTTGGCGACACAGACAGCATGTGACGGCGTCTCCATTCTCTGGATCGCGGCGACCGATCTGCGCTCCACGTTTGCCGCACTGAAGGCGTCGGCACCCCTCATGCTACTGGATCTGACAGCCATAGATGAACGCGATCGCATCCACCGCGATGGGCAGCCAAAATCGGCATTCACAGTTGTCTATCACCTGATTTCACTTGCCTCCCGCACGGATGAGGTGCGGATCAAGGTGCCCCTCGGTGCAACTGCTCCCACTCTGCCCAGTATCTGTGACCTGTGGCCCAACGCCAACTGGTATGAGCGCGAAATATGGGATTTGTTCGGCATCCATTTCCAGAACCACCCCTCCCTGCGCCGTATCCTGACCCCACCCACATGGACCGGACATCCACTGCGCAAGGACCACCATGCCCGCGCCACGGAAATGCCTCCCTACAGCCTGACGGAAGAACACGAAGCGCGTGAGCAGGACGCCCTACGCTTTGATCCTTCCTCGTGGGACATGCGACGGCATAGTGCCCACAGCGACTTCATGTTTCTCAACCTCGGCCCCAATCACCCCAGCGTGCACGGGGTGTTCCGCATCGTGCTGCAACTGGAAGGAGAACGGATTGTCGATGCCGTGCCCGATATCGGCTTTCACCATCGGGGCGCGGAAAAGATGGGGGAACGCCAGTCATGGCACACCTACATCCCCTATACCGACCGGGTGGATTATCTCGGCGGCGTCATGAACAATTTCCCCTATGTGATGGCCGTCGAGACTTTGGCCGGGATTACCGTGCCGTCACGAGCACAAATGATCCGCGTCATGCTCGCGGAACTATTTCGCATTGCCAGCCACCTCGTCTTCTACGGCACAATGGCGCAGGATGTTGGGCAACTTTCTCCCGTATTCTACATGTTTACCGACCGCGAACGTGTGTTTGGGATTATCGAGGCGATCTGCGGCTTTCGCATGCATCCGGCGTGGTTTCGCATTGGCGGGGTCGCCATGGATTTGCCCAATGGATGGGAAGGGCTGATCCGAACCTTTCTTCACGATCTTCCCCTGCGGCTGGACGAATACGATGCGATGGTCATGCGCAACCCCATCTTTCGCGCTCGCACGAAGGGGATTGGCGCCTACACCACCGCGGAGGCCGTTGAATGGGGCGTTACCGGGCCGGGGCTGCGCGCCACGGGGCTGGAATGGGACTACCGGAAACACGCACCCTATGCCTGTTACGACCAGCTTGAATTCGACATTCCCATTGGCACCAACGGCGACTGTTATGACCGGATCGCCGTGCATATAGAGGAAATACGCCAGAGCCTGCGCATCATCCGCCAGTGCGTGGACAACATGCCCACAGGCCCGGTCAAGGCCGATCATCCACTAACAACCCCTCCGCCCAAGGCGCAGACGATGCATGACATCGAAACCCTGATCCATCACTTCCTCAGCGTAAGCTGGGGGCCGGTCATTCCGCCGGGAGAAGCGCGGGCCAGCATCGAAGCCACAAAAGGCGTGAACACCTACACCCTCATCAGCGACGGCGGCACGACATCCTACCGCACGCGCATCCGCACACCTTCGTTCGCCCACCTGCAAATGATCCCGCTGCTCAGTCGCGGCATCATGGTCGCAGACCTGATCGCGATCTTGGGCAGCATCGATTTCGTGATGGCCGATGTCGATCGCTGATCTTCCCCTTCCAGCGCCCCTGCGCACGGACATCCTTACCCTTGCAGCGCAGGAACTGCATCCGCGCGGCGCAAGTGTCGCGGCACTACGACTGGTGCAAGCCCGCTTTGGCTGGGTCAGCACCACGCATCTGCGCGAAGTGGCCGACCTACTGAGCATGTCGGCGGATGATCTCGATGGCGTCGCGACCTATTTCAACCTGCTGTTCCGCAGGCCGGTCGGACGGCATGTCATCATGCTGTGTGACAGCGTTTCATGTTGGATCATGGGACGCGAGCCGCTCTGCGCCCATCTGTGTCGGAAACTGGACATAAAGCCGGGAGAAACCACGACGGACAACGCCATCACGCTGCTTCCAACCGTCTGTATCGGACACTGCGATCACGCGCCGGCCATGCTGGTTGACGACACGCTGCATGGAGATGTGACCACGGAAAGCCTCGATCACCTGATCGCTACGCTGAGGGACACGCCATGACGGCCGCCTCCGAACATCCCCTCACCGCCATGATCGACCCTGCTGCCGGTCCACCGGACTGCGCGGCATACGAACGCGCTGGCGGCTGGCAGGCTGCGCGGCTGGCGCTCGGAAGCCTTGCCCCGGCTGAAATCATTGACAAGGTGACACGCTCAAAGCTGCGCGGGCGTGGAGGCGCAGGCTTCGGAACAGGGCAAAAATGGAGCTTCGTGCCCAAGGAACCCGCATCCGAACGCCGCAAATACCTGATCGCCAATGCCGACGAGATGGAGCCAGGCACTTTCAAGGATCGCTGGCTACTGGAAGGCAATCCTCTCCAACTGATCGAAGGGATGATCCTTGCCGCCTACGCCGTACAGGCGGGGCATGGCATCGTGTTCCTGCGTGGGGAATATCAGGAAGCCTGCGTCCGCCTGCAGCATGCGATCGGAGAGGCACAGCAGCAGGGCTGGCTGGGTGAAAATATTCTCGGCTCAGACTTCAGTTTTGACATCCACGTACATTCCAGCGCTGGGCGCTACATATGTGGCGAGGAAACCGCCCTTCTGACCGCGCTGGAAGGCCGTCGCGCCACACCACGCAGCAAGCCGCCCTTTCCGCAGACTGGCGGCCTGTGGGGCGCGCCAAGCGTGGTGAACAATGTCGAGACGCTGTGCAACCTGCCCCATATCATCGCCAACGGACCGGAATGGTTTGCTGGCCTCGGGCTGGGAGAGGATGGCGGCACCAAGATCTATGGTGTCAGCGGGCGCGTAGCAAAGCCGGGCGCATGGGAACTGCCGATCGGCACGCCGCTGCGTCAGATCATTGAGGATCATGCTGGCGGCATGCGCCCCGGCTACCAGTTGCGCGCCCTGCTGCCCGGCGGGGCGTCCACCGCCTTTATCGACACCACGGCCCTCGATGTCGCCATGGATTACGGATCGGTGGAAAAAGCAGGCAGCAGGCTTGGCACCGGCATGGCCATCATTCTGGATGACCGCACCTGCCCCATCGGCATGATCCGCAATCTTGAACATTTCTTCGCGCAGGAATCCTGCGGCTGGTGCACGCCATGCCGCGACGGGCTGCCTTGGGTGGAGCGCCTGCTGGACGCGATCGAGGACGGGACGGGTCGTGATGAAGATTTGGAGCAGCTCGACCGTCATGCCCGCATGCTGGGCGCTCCAGGGCGGACCTTCTGCGCCCATGCGCCGGGAGCGATGGCGCCGCTGGCCAGTGGACTGAAGCTTTTTGCCGCCGATTTTGCCGCCCACATCCAGCAGGGCCGTTGCCCGCATCAAGCCGGAGCAGGACCATGACCACCATCCGCATCGATGGACGAGATTGCCAGACCCGCAGCGACATCAATCTGCTTCAGGCCTGCCTGGAGGCCGGTGCCAACCTGCCCTATTTCTGCTGGCATCCCGAACTCGGCTCCGTCGGGGCGTGCCGGCAGTGCGCCGTCAAACAGTTCAGCGGGCCGGAGGACAGGAAGGGCCGCATCGTGATGGCCTGCATGACTCCAGCCAGCGAGAACGCCATCATCTCCATCGACGATCCGGAAGCCCGCGACTTTCGCGCCGGGATCATCGAATGGATGATGGTCAACCATCCACATGACTGCCCAGTCTGCGAGGAAGGTGGCGAATGTCATCTGCAGGACATGACGGTCATGACCGGGCACAACACCCGCCGCTACCGGTTTACGAAACGGACCCATCGCAATCAGGATCTTGGGCCGTTCGTAAAACATGAAATGAACCGCTGCATCGCCTGCTATCGCTGTGTGCGGTTCTACCGTGATTACGCAGGCGGCGATGATCTGGCGGCTTTCGCGTCACATGACAATGTCTATTTCGGTCGCGCCGAAGACGGCACACTGCAAAACGCGTTCAGCGGCAATCTTGTGGAAATCTGCCCGACCGGCGTGTTTACCGACAAACCCTTTTCTGCCGTTTACACCCGCAAATGGGACATGCGGGGGGCGCCCTCGGTGTGCGTACATTGTGCGGTGGGTTGCAACACCATCGTCAATGCCCGGGAGGAAACCCTCCGGCGTGTCCTCAACCGCTACAATGCGGACATCAACCGCTATGTGTTGTGCGACCGGGGCCGGTTCGGTCATGGTTTTGTCAATGCGCCGACACGGATATGCACGCCGCTGCGCGCCATTGACGGACAGCAGGTGCCTGTACCCATGGCCGATGCTCTCACTGCTTTCGCGCGTATGGCAACAAAAGGGCGGGTTGTGGGCATAGCCTCTTCCCGCGCGGCCTTGGAGACCTGTTTCAGCCTGTGGGCGCTGGTAGGGGCAGAGCATTTTTCCACCGGCCAGACACGGCAGGAACAGGAATGCACGGAACTGGCGCATACCCTGCTCACCCGGCATCCCGGCGCTCTTCCCACCCTGCATGAAATGGAAAGCGCCGACGCCGTGCTGGTGCTGGGCGAAGACGTATGCGCCACCGCCCCTCGACTGGGCCTTTCGCTGCGGCAGTCGGTGCGTCAAGCCTCTTTCCATACAGCAGACAACGCCAAGGTACCACGCTGGATGGATGCAGCGGTCCGTACGCTGGGCAGCGAGTGCCCTTCCACCCTGCATGTCCTGACACCTGCGCCGACCGATCTCGACAGTGTGGCAGCCGAAACCTTTCGCGCAGCACCCGATGATATCGCACGACTTGGCTTTGCCATCGCCCACGAAATTGAGTCCTCCGCTCCACCCGTCATGGATCTGACGCCGGATGATGCGGCGCTCGCCGCAGGCATTGCGCAGGCGCTGCTGGCCGCCCGAAAGCCGCTGGTCGTATCCGGCATGCAGTATGGCTCCCCCGCACTGATGCAGGCCGCCGCCAGTATTGCCGCAGCTCTTGCCCGCACCACACCTGCCACGGGCCTGTCGCTGGTTCTGCCGGAATGCAACAGCATGGGGCTGGCCATGCTGGGCGGACTGCCGCTGGAAACGGTGATGGAACAGGTGCGAGCGGGCGAGATTTCCACCCTGATCGTCGTGGAAAATGATCTGACGCGCCATCTCGATCCGGCGGACGTGGCGGAACTTGTGGCAACCGTCCCCGACATCGTCATGATCGACCATACGGTGACACCGCTGTGCCAGCACGCCAGTCTTGTTTTGCCCATTGCTGCCTTCAGCGAATGCAACGGCACGCTGATCAATCAGGAAGGCAGGGCACAACGCTTTTTTCAGGCGGTCTTTCCTCCTGCTCCCATACAGGCTGGCTGGCGGTGGATACAGGCGTTGGGCCGAAGTCTTGATCTATCCACGCTCCCTGTAACGGAGCTGATCGGCTGGGAAAATCTCGATGAGGTTCTCGCCGCGCTGGCAACGGCGTTTCCCAATCTTGCCCCCGCAACTATGGCTGCGCCCGGAGCGGATTACCGTATCAATGGTGAGAAACTACGCAGCCAGACCTATCGCGCCAGCGGGCGGACCGTCATTCGTTCCTTCGTCAGTGTGCGTGACCAGCCACCACCCGCCAGTCCGGACACACCATTCAGCAGTTCAATGGAAGGGACCTACGAACCAGACATGCCCGGCGCGCTGGTCCCCTACTATCAAGTGCCAGCATGGAATTCGGTGCAGGCGCTCAACCGGTTCCAGTTTGAGATTGGGGGCCCTCTGCGCGGCGGCCCATCCGGCATTCGGCTATTATCCCCTGCGAAGAATCAAAACACGGAATCGCATCCGTACATTTACACCGCGGACATTCCGTCCCCCTATGTCCCGCAGACAGATACCGTTCTGGTGCTGCCCGATATACGTCTGTTCGGCAGCGAAGAACTGAGCCTGTTCTCGCCTCCCATCATGGCGCGATCAACCGTCCCGACGCTGGGGCTGCCCGCCAGTGCGGCCCAATCAGACCGTATAGTGCTGCATCTGGAAGATGGGCCACATGTTTTGCCCGTGGAACCCGTGTCCGGCCTCCCTGAGGGCATTGTCCTATTTCCCGCGTACATGGTCGCACGCGCATTCCGTTTTCCTCGCATGGCCCGGCTTGAGAATTTGCCCAGTGAAGGAGAACGATCATGACGTCTTCAGCGCTCCTCACCATCATTCTTATGCCATTTCTCCTTCTTGCTCTTGCGACCGTGCTGACATGGGTCGAACGGCGTCTGCTGGGCTTATGGCAGGACCGGCATGGCCCTAACCGGGTGGGGCCGGGCGGCATGTTTCAGGCCGTGGCAGACGGAATCAAGATCCTGTTCAAGCAAGACTGGATTCCACCCTTTGCAGATCAAGGTGTTTTCATCCTTGCCCCGGCTATCGGCATGATGACGGTACTGCTGTCCTTTGCGGTCATTCCGTTCACGATGAGCATGGGCATTGCTAGCGACATGAATGTCGGGCTGCTGTTCATTCTCGGCATGATGGGACTGGGAGTCTATGCGGTGGTGCTGGCCGGGTGGTCGTCCAACAGTAAATTCGCGCTTCTGGGTGGGATGCGGGCGGCCGCACAGATGATCAGCTACGAAGTCTTCATGGCGCTTTCCCTTCTGGGTGTGGTCATGATGGCCAGATCATTCAGTCTGCACGACATCGTGACGGCGCAGGCGGGGTTGTGGTTCATCATCCCGCAATGTCTCGGATTTAGCGTCTTCCTGCTTGCAGGCATTGCGGAAACACACCGTCTGCCCTTTGATCTTCCCGAAGGGGAGAACGAACTGGGCGCAGGTTTCCATACCGAATATTCAGGCATGAAATTCGGCATGTTCTTCATTGCCGAATATGCCGGGATCGTTCTGGTCTCATGTCTTGTGACCACGCTCTACCTTGGTGGCTGGCGCGGGCCACTGCTGCCCCCCGCTATATGGTTCCTGTTCAAGACCGGTTGCATGGTGGTGTTTTTCATTCTGTTGCGCGCAAGCTTGCCTCGTCCGCGTTACGACCAGTTGATGGCGTTGGGCTGGAAAATCCTGCTGCCGCTTTCGCTTTTAAATGTCATGGCGACCGGAACTCTTCTTATGCTGCATGCGTCTTTGTAGCACGCCCGACGCAAAGGCACCTCCCATGCTCAATACATTGCGCACCCTGTTCCTGACGGCGCTGCACGCTTTCCACCGACGTGCGACCGTGCAGTATCCCGAACAGCAGCCCTATCTGCCGCCGCGGTATCGTGGGCGGATCGTCCTGTCGCGCGATCCCGATGGAGAGGAACGGTGTGTGGCGTGCAATCTGTGCGCTGTCGCCTGCCCTGTGGACTGTATCAGTCTGCAGAAAACCGAGACCGATGGACGCTGGTATCCAGAATATTTCCGGATCAATTTCTCCCGTTGCATTTTCTGCGGCTTTTGCGAGGAAGCCTGTCCCACCTATGCGATACAACTGACCCCCGATTTTGAAATGGGCGAATACGTACGCCCCAATCTTGTTTATGAAAAGGAAGACCTTCTGATAAGCGGGACCGGGAAATATCCCGAGTACAGTTTCTATAATGTCGCGGGCATTCCCATTCCCGGCAAGATGCGTGGCGCATCCGAACGCGAACGCCCACCTGTCGATCTCCATTCCCTCCTGCCATAACCACCATGTACGCTCTGGCCCTTCTTGCTGCCAGTGTGACTGTCATCGGGGCCATCATGGTCATTACCCGGAAAGTCGCCGTGCATGCGGTGCTGTATCTGGTCGTGACACTACTGGCGCTGGCGGCACTGCTTGTGATGCTGGGAGCGTCCTTCGCGGCAATGCTGGAGATCATCATCTACGCCGGTGCGATCATGGTGCTGTTCGTCTTCGTCATCATGATGCTGAATCTGGGGCAATCGGACAGTCAGCGTGAAAAGGAATGGCTGCGCCCGCGCGTGTGGCTGGGACCGGGGATTCTGGCTACCATTGTATGTGTGGAACTTCTTTATTGTGTCAGCCCGCTTTCCGGATCCATACCCTCCCTTGCCCCAATAACAGCGCATGATGTCGGACTGAGCCTGTTTGGCCGCTACGTGCTGATGGTCGAACTGGTGTCGTTCCTGCTTCTGTCTGGTCTAGTCTCAGCCTTTCATATTGGACGCAACCACGTGAAGGATCGCTGACATGCCGGCCTTTTCCTTCAACGATACCTTGCTTCTGGCCACCGTCCTGTTTTCGGTCGGACTGACGGGCGTTCTGGTCCGGCGCAACATGATCTTCATGCTGATGTCGCTGGACATCATGCTCAATGCAGCCGCCCTCGTCTTCGTGTGCGCAGGCGCGCGCTGGCATGATGCGGCCGGACAGGTGATGTTTCTGCTGATCCTCGCCCTCGCCGCCGTGGAAACGGCGGTGGGGCTGGCCATCATCCTGTGCCTGCATGCCCGGGGACGCCCCACGCTGGATGCCGATACCGGCAACCTTCTGCAAGGATAAGGGACATGGGTGAAATTCTGCTTCCCTTTCTCATCCTTTCACCGCTTGCAGTTTCTATGATCCTGTTTATCTCCGCCGGACGCATGAGTGCGCGTGCCGTCGGAACGGTTGCCTGCGCAGGTGTGGGGCTATCCGCCGTCATCAGCATTGTGCTGTCTGTCCTGCTTTTGGCCGGTCCAGCGGCAGGACTATTGCAGGCAACGCTGTGGTCATGGATGCATATCGCGGGATTTTCAGCCGACATTGCGTTCATATTGGACCGCATTTCCATGGTCATGATCCTTGTCGTCACGATCGTGGGGCTACTGATCCATATCTATGCCGCAAACTATATGTGCAACGATCTGGGGATTGCGCGCTTTTTTGGCTGCATGACGCTGTTCGTGGCTTCCATGCTGGTGCTGGTGCTGGCGTCCGACCTACTCTGCCTGTTTATTGGATGGGAAGGGGTAGGACTGTGTTCCTACCTGCTCATCGGGTTCTGGTACGAAAACCCCGTCAATACCGCCGCCGCACGCAAGGCCTTTTATATGACCCGCATGGGAGATGCAGCCTTGCTGTGTGGGCTGCTGCTATTGGCTACGGCGGTAGGTTCCCTGCACATCGATACCGTGTTGACGGCGGTGACAAACGGGCAGGTAGCACCCTCCGCCCTAAACATGGCAGCTCTTTTCATCCTCATAGGGGCCCTCGCCAAATCGGCGCAGATCCCATTCCAGACATGGCTGCCGGATGCCATGGTGGGACCAACACCGACCTCCGCCCTAATCCACGCAGCGACGATGGTCACGGCAGGCGTCTATCTGATTGCGCGACTGCACGACCTTTTCGCCCTAGCGGCCCCCGTCATGGCGCTTACGGCCGTGCTCGGCGCACTGACGCTGCTTATGGGAGCCTGCACGGCGTTGGTGCAATCCGATCTCAAGCGTATTCTTGCCTGGTCCACGATCAGCCAGCTTGGCTACATGTTTCTCGCTCTCGGATGCGGTATATGGCAGGCGGCGTTATTTCATCTGATGACCCATGCCTTCTTCAAGGCGCTGCTTTTCCTGACTGCGGGCGCTGTTATCGTACGCACCCATCATGAACAGGATATTTTCCGTCTGGGCGGCCTCCGCCACACCATGCCGGGACTGACCGCCGCCTTTGTTACGGGAGCGTCCGCTCTGGCCGGTCTGCCGCTGGTCACGGCGGGGTTCTACAGCAAGGAAATGATCCTCTCGGGTGTATGGCCCGCCCATTTTCGCCTGACGCATGAATTGAACCTGAGCGGGCATTTCCTGTGGGGAATGGCCCTGCTCGGAGCCTTCCTAACCGCGCTTTATATTTTCCGCTGCGTATTCATCGTTTTTTTCGGAAAAATGGGAACCATGGCGACAGGCCGGACGTCATGTCTCATGACCATTCCCCTTGCCTGCCTGTGTGTGCTGTCCCTGTGTGGAGGCATCATTGAAATGCCCACGCCATTCCCTCCCCTTCATCTGTTCAGCACCCTTCTTGATCCTGCGGGGCCACTGTCACACGCGGATGAACCTGGCTGGTTGATACTGGCGGGTGCGGTCGTTCCGCTTGCCGGACTTGCCGTCGCATGGGTGCTGTGGGGCCGCTCTTCACCCATCATGCGCGAGATACCGGGACAGGCGGCCGTCATCCGCTTTGCCCGCACTGGCGAGGGTATGGATGTCCTGTATGACCGCCTGTTCGTGCAGCCCTTTCGCTTCCTGACGTGGCTGACGCGGCATGACATTCTTGATTATGTCATAACCAGAACCGGACGACTGATACGGACAGCCAGCACATCGGTTCTCAGGGCGCGAACGGATTTTCTGGGTACCCTGACCCTGTGGGGGACCAGTGGAATCAGAGAGACGGACCACCTGCTGGGCGAGATACAGAACGGCCACGTGCGATGGTATGCAGCATGGATCGCCGGTGGACTGTGCGCGGGTCTCGCCATAGCGATGCTCTCATGAATCCCCTTCCCACTCTCGTGCTGCTGCCTATCATGGGTGGTGGGCTGGCATGGCTGGCTGAACGTATCCAGCCCGCACCTTCGTCCCCTTCTCGTAATGCGTCATGGTGGGCGATGCTGGCGACCTTGATTGTGGAAACGCTGCTGCTTTCAGGGGTTACATTCAGTCATTCGACCAACCATACGGGACCATGGCTGGAGCATTTTTCCATGCCGTGGATCCCCACCATGGGGATCGCGATCAGGCTGGACATGGACGGTCTTTCGCTCTCGCTGATCTGGCTTTCGCTGATCCTGTGCTTCTTGTGCGTCTGTCTTGCCACCCGTCAGGTTACGGTCAAGGCGGGGACTTTCCACTTCCTTTTCCTTACAACTCTTACCGGTATTATCGGTACATTTCTGGCCACCGACCTCTTCCTGTTCTTCTTTTTCTGGGAACTGATGTTGGTGCCAATGTTCGTGCTCATTGCCGTATGGGGACATGAGGACAGGCAGCGCGCTGCCCTGAAGTTCTTCATGTTCACGCAGGGCAGCGGGCTGCTCATGCTGTTGTCCATCCTCGGGCTGGTCATTACGCATGATCGGGAAACGGGTGTGCTGACATTCGATTACTTCACACTGGCCCAGACACATCTGTCCCCTACCCTGTCCATGCTGCTCATGTTGGGCTTTTTCATCGCCTTTGCCGTCAAGCTGCCAATCGTGCCGGTCCATGTCTGGCTGCCCGACGCCCATACGCAGGCACCCACGGCTGCCAGCGCACTTCTGGCAGGCATCCTGCTCAAAACTGGCGGATATGGAATGATCCGTTTCAATCTCATGCTGTTTCCCGATGCGGCCATGCACTTCGCGCCCGTCGCCATGGGGCTGGGCGTTGTCGGAGTCCTGTATGGGGCGTGGCTGTCCTGTGCGCAGGAGGACATCAAGCGCCTGATCGCTTACAGCAGTATCAGCCATATGGGCTTCGTGGTGCTTGGCATCTTTACCGGCTCACGCATGGGGATGCAGGGAGCGATCATCCAGATGCTGGCCCACGGGTTAAGCGCAGGCTCACTTTTCCTCATCGCGGGTGCCATTCAGGACCGACTGCATACACGTGACATGCATCGTATCGGGGGATTGTGGGCGGCCATGCCACGCCTGTCCGCCATGGGGGTGTTTTTTGCGGTGGCGTCGCTCGGAATGCCGGGACTGGGTAATTTCGCGGGCGAGTTTCTTGTGCTGCTGGCGACATGGCATGTCAGCCCTATCATTGCGACAGTGACGACCGTGGGACTGGTTCTGGCCGCTATTTATGCACTGCGGATGGTCAATCGCGTCTTTCTTGCGGCTCGTCGGGAGGGCCAACTCCCCTTAAAGGATCTGCCCGCCCAGCAGATGGCGGTTTTCGCATGTGCGATGATTTTTCTGATCGTACTGGGTTTGCATCCACAGCCTTTCATGACGTTTTCCGCTCCTTCATCCTTGTCCGTAATAGAGGCGACCGGTCAGGGGGATCACGCGCCATGATCGGGCACGATGTTTTCCTGCCAACACCCTTGCCGGTGCTTTGTGTAGGAATCACGGTCATGCTCGCCGCAACGGCGTGGCGGCGTTCGGTGAACCGCAGCTTTCTGACTGGAATGGTGACGCTGCTGCTGGCCCTTGTCTTCGTAGCGCACCATACGGGCACAGCCTCGGATAATGGCGACAGCCTATTCATTCAGGACCAATGGGCAAACTATACAGCCATACTCATCATGTTTTCTGGCATCTGTATCCTGCTCATGTCGTGGCGGAATGGCGCGCACGACAGAGCCACGCCGCTGCTAGATGAATATCCCCTGCTGTACATGCTGGGCACACTTGGCGCGCTGACCATAGTCTTCAGCGCAAATTACATGCCCTTTTTCTTGGGACTGGAAATACTTGGTGTCTCCCTCATGGGGCTTGTGACCTTCCGGCCCGGCTCCGCCATGCAGGGCTATGAAGCGGCAATGAAATACCTGATCCTGTCAGGGATATCTTCCGCCATTCTTCTATTTGGTATCGGTGTGGCCTATGGCGTTACAGGGTCGCTGCGATTCATACCACCCATCACAGCCGGGAACATTTCCCTTACATTGCCAATTTCTGCAACGGTCATGATCCTTGTCGGCATGTTCTTTAAGCTTTCCATGGTTCCCTTCCACATGTGGCTTCTGGACGTGATGGAAGGCGCTCCGGTTCCCGTGGCGGCCTTTCTGGCCGTGGTTTCGAAAATTGCGATATTTTCTTCTCTTGTACGCTATTTTGGGACAGGAAACCAACCGCCCTTCCTCAACGACATCCTGTATGTCGTCATTATCCTGACCATTCTGGGTGGCAATCTGCTTGCATTGCGTCAAACCAGCCTCATACGTCTTATGGCATGCTCATCCATTGCGCATGTGGGGTATCTTCTGATTGCCTTTCTTTGCCCTGGACGTCTGCAATCGGGGGCCATAACCATTTATCTTCTGGCCTACACCGCCAGCACATTAGGCGTATTTGCGACCATGGCCGCCTTCGCAGTCCCTGACCGATCGGATGGTACGGCTATCGCGCAATGGAAGGGGCTATTTTTCACCCGCCCGTTCCTGGCTTCGGCCATGTCGCTCATGCTGCTTTCGCTTGCGGGCATTCCACCAGGCATCGGATTTTTTGCAAAGTTCGAGATTACGGCGACAGGAGTTGAATACCAGCGCAACCTGCTGCTGGGTGTGCTCATAATCGGCAGCATTATCGGGTTGTATTATTACCTGAACATCATCCGTATCATGATGTCAGCACCATCGCTGCCATCTGCCAGCCTGAATCGGCATATCCGCCCGGAACTGATGGCGCTTGTCATCGTTCTCACAATAATCGTGGTGATTGGAGGGCTTTTTCCCGCCCGCGCCCTCCATCCGCTTCTTCCTGTCTCCGCCATCCCATCTGACACAGAGGCCGAGATGACGATACGTTGACTAAACTTATTTCGATTTCCATAAAACATGGAAAGGATTTTCCCATGTCCTCTCATGTCTTTCACATTCTGGCGCAAAAAGGCAGCACGGTCATTACCGTGAAAGCAGATGACCCCGTTGTGAGTGTCGCCACCACACTGACGCAGCATAATATTGGTGGCGCACCCGTTCTGGACCCAGATGAACATCTAATTGGCATGGTCTCTGAAAAAGGGATTGTTCGTGCATTATCCCAACGCGGTGCGGACATATCTACCCTGACCGCAAAAGATATCATGACGAAGGACATGCCAACCGCAACGCCTGATGACAGCATTTATGATATTGCCTGCCGCATGACTTATTCTCGAACCCGACATGTCCCTATTCTGGAAAACGAAAAACTTGTTGGACTGATCAGCATTGGAGATATTGTCAAACTACGCGCTGAAAATGCCGAACAGGAAGCGCGTGAACTGCAGGATTACGTGACTGGTAGCGACCATGCGGCAGTACAGCCTCCCCATAAAGTTCTCCCGACGCAATGCGGAGAAAAGCAAAGCTGATTTCCGTGTTGCTACAACTGAAGAGATCGAAGAACCATTATTGGATGTCGCATCTGCCTGATTTTGAGATCAACGAACGATAATTGATAGTTCTGTAAATGATTTTCGCTCTGCTTGTGGAGGAGAGTGATGATTCCTGTGCCATGGCCCGCTGCTCTGATCCACTCCAGGCAGAAAAGGCAGCACATATTATATGGTCAGTCCGACCCTCATGGTGGCGCGTTGGATCCCGACGTTGCGGACCAATAGTCACGTCTGTGACTTCTGATCGGCAAAAACATGCTCAACACGGGAATGGATGACCGCTGCAATCTGCCGCTCCCCAAGCAATTCGATGAGCGGATCAGCGTCATAGGCCTTGTCGGTGATAAAGGCTTTAGGTTGGACATCATCGAGGGTAGGTTCTGCTTCTGTGATATCGGCTCTTTGTCCTTGTGTCAGGGAAAGAGCCATGGCCTTTCCAGCGGCATCAACAATCGCATGGATTTTGGTGGTCAGTCCGCCCCAGGAGAAGATCCTTTATCCGCTCTCACTGACTGTCGCTCAGACCATCCCGACGCATTCACACTTTTCCTAAAAACAGAGAAAGAAAACATCACGGATTAAGCAGGAGTACAAGCTTCATCAAACTTCGTGCCCTAACTGACAACACGTTCTATTGCAGCTTGCTTGGTGCGATATAGCGCCACAGCACCGACCGCTTTTCCTACCACGCGACTAGCGTTCAAGGTCATCTCGGTGCCATTGTCGCTGACGATCATCAATGGCCAGCCGCGATGTTCTCCGATCCGATCGAGTTCGCGGCCTAGCCGTTCACCCGACAACGAGGTATCCGTCACCAACCTCAGGCATTGACGCGTGTAATCGTCCACTACTGTCAGCACCCGTAACCGCCGTCCGTTGTTCAATGCGTCCGAGACAAAATCCCGTTCCACCAACAGTTTGCCAACTTGCGCATGCAGCTTCTCCACGTCAATTGGACCGGCCGATGCTGTTGACCACGACTTTCTGGAAAAAATACCCGCCAACTCTGCCAGCGTCAGTTCGCCACGGATCGCCTCCAGAGCCATTCGCGACTTGAACTCACCTGAATACCGTTTCCTCGCAACCTTGCCATAAAACCCGTCCTCTTTCAGGTCGGATTATAGCTTAATCACCTGTCTGAAAATCCGGGACCACATCTCTCGAAGCCCGCAAGGCAGAACTCAAGGAGTTTCTCGCCACCACCGAAGCGCCACTGCTCTTGCTTCATCCGTAAATAGCGGGCTTTTATCATGAGCAGATCGGTCGCCTGCATGAGGCGCTCCGGTCTGAACTGGAGAAGCGGCGAAGATTGTGCGCTCTCTCATTGATGCGATCATTCTCACCCCGTCGGGCGACGGCATTCAGATTGACGAGCGTGGGTATCTCGCCGGCATTCTGACGATAGCGAGTGCAACGCAGAATGGCGCGAGCATTCGGGGATGTTCACGCTTTGATCGTAGGATGCAATTTAAGATGGTTGCGAGAGCAGGATTGGCTCTCAAATTGCAGCAATCGCAATTTGATAACAATACTGGATTAACAGACCATTTTGACAGACTTTTTTTACATCAGCCTGATCTTATATTTATCTCATCGCCCTGTCCTGCCAACACTACAGTAAATCTACCACACTAGGACACCTACAGTACCCCGGGCGATACCCTGTTTTCTAACCGAGTTCTTCCGATTCCTCATCCGACGGGCCGCTCTTTGTAGTCTGCAGAGATCGGCCCACGCTCCAGTTCCAGTCGTTTATTTTACTGCAGCATGAATTACCGGGGCCGTCATACCCAGAACACTGCATCAAATGCAGACATAACCATGACGACTACCAAAAAGTTATATTTCGCCACCAAAAATAAGCCTTATTCTACGCAAAGCTTGCATTCTTAACCTTCAGGAGAGGGATGTCGGTCTTCATACTCCGCACGCCTTTGATCCGTGCAAGCTGTTCACTCTGAAAACGTCGCAGTCCTGGAAGGTCTTCTGCAACAACGCGCAACAGGAAATCACAATCTCCCGCGAGGACATGCGCTTCTGTCACCTGTGGAAGTTTTCCAATTTCCTCGACGAAATGCTCGGATTGCCGCTCGTCTTCTCCCGTCAGCCATATCCTGACAAAAGCCGTCACGCCGAACCCGGCTTTTGCAGGATTCACAATGGCGACGTAGCCCTCGATAACGCCGCTTTCTTCCAGCATCCGCACCCGGCGCAAGCATGGTGATGGAGAAAGCCCAACGCGCCTCGCAAGTTCATTGTTGGGGCAGCGGCCATCTTCCTGAAGAACACGAAGAATATGCCGATCAATCGCATCCAGTTTCATTGGCACGTTATATCATGGATAAACATCCTGTCGCAATAATATGCCAAATATTGATGAATAAATTGGCATAAACGCAACCTCATATCCGCTGGTCCGCGCTATCGTGCCCTCTCTCGCGTCGCAGGAATGATGATCCGGAGCATAACCGAAGAGCATGAAAACGCCGTGGGACCTTGTGAATTTTCTTCTAAAGCGACGCATCTTCGATGAATCTGCATACACTTCTTGCCTTCTGGACGATCTCCATCCTCCTTGCCGCAACCCCAGGTGCTGACTGGGCATATGTCATTTCCGCCGGAATACGTGATCATGCCGCAGTCGTTCCCGCTGTGTTCGGGCTGTTCCTAGGATATCTCGCCATTACCGAAACGGTCGCAGGCGGTATCGGTGCGCTTGTCGCCAGCATGCCGCTTGCGGTCACCATTCTGACGTTTGCAGGCGCGGCCTATCTTATAAAACTGGGCATTTCCCTGTTGCGTCATCCTCCCTTGCCGAAAGAAGGACATGAACGGGAAACAAGCTTACGGCGCTGGATTGCCAAAGGGTTCGCCATCAGCGGCCTGAACCCCAAGGCTCTTCTGTTTTTTCTCGCCCTTCTGCCCCAGTTTACAAACCCAGGTTCATCGTGGCCGATCTTTTTACAGATCGGGATCTTGGGGATCATTCATACAATAAACTGCGTGTCCATCTATCTGATGGTCGGATTTGGCGCACGAACAATATTAAGCAGCCGTCCCGGAGCGTCCATCGTGACCGGCTACATATCCGGAGCGATCATGATTATGCTTGGTCTGGGTTTGGCATCGGAAGACATCATGAAATTACTCCACTCATGACGATTGAATACGGGGAGCGAAGATATTGGAAACTGGCTCTCTGCACAGGTCCATGGATCAGAGTGAAGCGCGCTGTATCGATTTCCCGATTTCCATGAATGTAGAAACCGCGGGGTTTTTCGTAGTGATCGGCGCTCGAAGGACAACGTCAAGTTGAGGCGCGTCTGTCAAAGCCCGTGATATCAGCCCCTCTCCCAGTTCGGTACACAGCGATGAGGGGATAAGGGCTACGCCCAGCCCTTTTGCAACAAGCTGGATGATCGTGTGCTGCAACCGCGGTTCAAGCACGACATGCGGGACAATTCCCTTAGCCGAAAAATAGCTATTGATCGCGGATCGCAGAGCTGGCGCCGTCGCAGCGGATGCCGCGATGATCTTCTCCTCGCGGAGTTCCTCAGGACCGATCTGCCCGGCCGTAGCAAGGGGATGCTCCTTACGCATGATGATGCGTAATCGCTCCCTGACCAGCAGCACGGTCTGCAGGTGCGGCGCATATCCGCAGTCAAATGTTACGGCGGCATCCAGCGTTCCGGCCACCAGCATCTCATCGATCTCTGTAGGCGTGCGTTCATCAAGCACAAGGCGGACATCCGGCCTTGCCTCCGCATAAAGCTGCACGAGTTGCGGCACGACACTGTGGGCGGCGTGCATCATGAAACCAAACCGTAATTCGCCCTTCATACCGCTGGCGACCAGCCTTACGTCCCGACAGGCGTCCTCAAACTGCCCCAGTACATTTCGGCAGTCTTTCCTGAAGTGTTTTCCGGCTGGGGTCAGCGCCACGTTTCGCGAGTTTCGTTCAAATAGCTTCACGCCCAAAGACTGCTCGATCATGGCGATCTGGCGACTGAACGGCGGCTGGCTCATGTTCATCCGCTCGGCAGCCCGACCGAAATGAAGCGTCTCCGCCAGGGCCATGAAATACCGCATATGCCGTGTGTCCATCTGATACCCTGACCGCATTAATCGTGAACCATATGAGCATTGGATTATATCAATAGCCTCCGGTAGCGTCACGCTTTTGCTGACCTCCCGAGATCCCTGATGCTGAATAATCTGCTGATCGTCCTGCCTATCTTCGCCCTCATCCTCACCGGATGGATCGCGCGCAAATCGGGTGCGCTTGGCCCCAATGCCACGCGCGAAGTCAATCGGCTGGTGGTCTATCTCGCACTACCTGCAGTGCTGTTCGACATCGTGGCGAATGCAAAAATGACAGATCTGTGGGAGCCGAGATTCATTGCGGCGTTCACGCTTGGCTGTTTTATCGTGTTTGCCGGGACGCTGTGGTGGCGGGTATCAACAGGACATCATCTTGCCGATGCCGCCATTGACGGACTGAACGCGAGCTACGCCAATACGGGGTTTGTCGGTTTCCCGCTTGTCCTGTCTCTTGTCGGCGATACCGGCATGGCACCGACGCTTATCGCCACGATCGTAACGGTCTGTGTGCTGTTTGTCATAGCGATCGTCCTGATCGAGGCCGGACTGCAGACCGAAGCGCGCCGTCGCGACATCGTGGCAAAAACTCTCTTCTCTTTGGTGAAAAATCCTTTGCTGGTGGCGCCAGTACTTGGCGGCCTTGTCATGGTATCCGGTGGCCACTTGTCGGGACCCGTTCATGCCTTTCTGAAGCTTCTCGGTGGGGCTGCATCCCCTTGTGCCCTGATCGCCCTCGGTCTTTTTCTTGCCGGAAATTCCGCCGGTGCTGCGTCTGCACGTCCGTCGACTGCCGGCATTCTGGTCGGCCTGAAGCTGATTGCCCAGCCTCTGGTTACGTGGATCATCGCAGCGCCCGTGCTCCACCTGCCGCCAGCGATGACAAACATCGCCGTGCTTCTTGCCGCACTCCCGACAGGAACCGGCTCGTTCATGCTGGCAGAATTCTATGATCGGGAGGCAGCCCTTACCGGACGGGTCGTTCTGGCCTCCACCGTGTTCTCGATTGCAACGATCTCGCTTTATCTCGCCTTTGCGCCCGTTTAGGGACGCTCACTCGCATTGTGGTTGAAGTCTCGGGCCAATAATCTCCACCAGCCAGTCCACGAACACCCGCACACGCGGAGAAAGCTGTCTGTTGCTCGGATAAAGGACCGAGACTGGCGTAGCCGCAGGAGGGAAAGCAGGAAGCACTTCGATCAGCGTGCCATTCGCAAGATCATCCGCGAAGCCATAGCGTGGAACCTGCACGAGGCCAAAGCCGAGCCTGGCCGCTTCGGCATAGGTATCAACGCCCCCAACTAGCAGGCGTGCGGGAAGCGAGACCTCGATCATCTCCTCTCCGCGTGTAAACTCCAGCGGCAGGGGCTGGCCGGTGCGTGAGGACACGAAGCCGATCATCTGATGGCCTTCAAGATCGTCGGGAGAGACAGGCGTTCCGTGCCGCGCCAGATAGGCCGGGCTGGCGACCGTCACCTCTTCCATCACACCGAGGGGCCGAGCGATCATGTCACTGTCCGGCAGACTTCCCGTCCGGACCACGCAGTCCACCCCTTCGCGCACCAGATCGACAAACCGCTCACCCTCGCCAAGATGAACGGTCAGCGCCGGGTGGCACGCAAGGAAGCCCGGTAATGTCGGCAGCAGGATCATGCGCGCCAGACGGCCGATCACATCAGCGCGCAACAGACCGGCTACAGCCCCGCTTGCGCCACGGTCCGCATCTTCGAGGTCAGCGAGGATCGCCACACACCGGCGATAATAGGCAGCGCCTTCTTCTGTTGGTCGGACGTGACGGGTCGACCTGTGCAGCAGTCGCGTGCCGAGCCTTTGTTCCAGCGCCTTGATCGCGGCAGTCGCAACCGGGCGGGAAACTCCGCAATCGGCTGCCGCGGCGGTGAAACTGCCACGGTCAACAATGCGGACGAAGAGGTCGAGTGTCGCAAGCCTGTCCATGGGATTATTCCATGGCGCAAAACAATACTGACGGAAAGAGCGATCTTATCGAACGGACGATGGTGTGACCAAGATTGGTCCCTCACCAGATGGAGATACTCATGCCTGAAACGAACACCATCGCGATTGTCACCGGCGGCAGCCGAGGACTGGGCCGCGCCACCGTTGAGGCTCTCGCCCGACGCGGCGTCTCGTCGATTTTCACCTACCACACCAACAGATCCGCAGCCGATGAGGTGGTTGAGAATGTCCAGAGCAGCGGCGCTCGCGCGGTGGCCCTGCAACTCGACACCGGCGATACGCACGCCTTTCCTGCCTTTGCCGACGAAATCCGGCGCGTGCTGCGCGACTGGGGAGCCGAGCGCTTCAATTATCTGGTCAACATGGCCGGCACGTCCCATAGTGGGCTGTTTGGCGAAGTGACTGAAGAGGATTTCGACGCCGCCTACCGCGTTCACGCGAAAGGTCCCTTTTTCCTGACGCAGACCCTGCTGCCGTCGATCGCGGACGGCGGGCGGATCGTGAACATCTCATCCGGCCTGACGCGCTTTTCTTATCCCGGCTGGATTGCCTATGCCTCCATGAAGGGCGCGGTGGAAGTGATGACGCGCTACATGGCCAAGGAACTTGGTCCGCGCCGCATCGCCGTCAACACGGTAGCGCCGGGTGCGATCCAGACGGATTTTTCGGGAGGCATGGTACGGGACAATCAGGACATTGCCCGCCAGATTGGAGAAGTAACTGCGCTTGGACGTCCCGGACTTCCTGACGACATCGGTCCAATGATCGCTTCGCTCCTCTCAGAGGACAATCGCTGGGTCAATGCGCAACGGATCGAAGTTTCCGGCGGTCAGGCCATCTGAAGGCTGGCCGTTCCCCAACGGCAATGCCGCACTGATTCCGTCAGGACACCAGCAGACGTTTCCGTGTGATCTTCCCGGACACGGTGGTCGGCAGATGCGTGACGAAGCGGACTTCTTTCAGACCAATCCAGCGCCCGAGGGCTTCGTTGACCCGCACGACGATTTCCTCGGAAGTTGGTTCGCAGGCCGCCTGGGGGTCAACGACCACATAAGCGACAGGTCGCTGTCCCCGCAATTCGTCAAGCATGGCCACCACTGCACACACATGAACGGCAGGATGGGTGGCGATGATCTTTTCGATCTGCACGCCCGAAATCCGCCGGCCTGCGACCTTGATGACATCATCGGACCGTCCGAGCATATGCACGGCGCGGTTGGCCTCGATCATACCTTCATCAAAGGTGCGATAATACCTGCATGTTTCATCAAGATACGCTGTGGGAACACGGATCGCCCTGTCCTTCCAGACACCCGCCAGACAGCCGGGTGGCAACGGCAGGGAGAGGACAATCTCCCCGCCCTGTTCCCCCGGCATGGACGGCACGATCTCTGGGCGAAATCCCGGCGCAGGCCGTCCGATGTCGTTCATGAGCGAGACCGGTTCACGCTCGGGCAGACCGAAGAAATGGGCGGTGATGCTCCACCCGGTTTCGGTCTGCCACCAGTGATTAACCACGGGTTTGCGAAAATACGACCGCGCCCAGTCCAGCAAGGTGGGATCAGCATACTCCCCGGCCACGAAGATGCGCGCTAGCGCGGGCAGTATCGCCCCTGACAGATAGCGGCTCTCCTGTCGCATGAGCCGCATCTGAGTGGGCGTGGTAAACAGGCATTTCACTGCGTGTTCGTGACAGAGCGCACGGATCGCAGAAGCTGAAGCACCGCCTTCGACAATCACGCTGGTGCAGCCGCTCATCAGCGGCGCGTAGACGCCATAGGAATGGCCGACCACCCAACCCAGATCCGATGTCGTGAAGAAGGTATCACCGGGTTTGCAGCCGTAGATCAGTTCCATGGACAAGGCGAGAGCTACAGCGTGGCCACCATTGTCACGCACAATGCCCTTCGCATTGCCCGTCGTGCCGGACGTGTGAAGAATGTACAGGGGGTCGTCAGAGCGCAGCATGACCGGCTCTGCTGGTGCGGACTGTTCCAGCGTGTGAAAATCGTGATCCCGCACCGGCAGAAGCGAGGCCGGGCAGGCTTCGCGCTGCACGATCACGCAAGCCTGTGGTCTGTGCGCCGCCGTAGCGAGCGCCTCGTTCAGGGCGGGCGCGGACGGAATGGGCGTCTGCCCCTGAAAGCTGCAACTCGCGATGATGATGACTTTCGGTGCTGCGTCATCAATCCGTCGCGCCAGTTCAGGCCCGGCGTAACCAGCAAAGACCATGACATGGACGGCACCGATCCGCGCACAGGCCAGCATGGCGATGGCCGTCTCGATCATGGTCGGCATGGCGATCAGGACGCGGTCGCCCTGCCCTACCCCCAGCGCGCGCAGGCCACCGGCAAAACCGGCCGCCCTGTCCTGTAGTTCGCGGTAGGTTACCACCTGCCGTTCCTTCGTGGCGCAGGAATGCCAGATCAATGCTGCCTGCTCGCCACGTCCATCCTCCACATGCCGGTCCACGGCGTTATGGCAGGTATTGAGCGTGGCCTCGGGAAACCAGTCATACCAGCCATCCGGCCGTGTCCTGCATGCGGTCACAGGTGCCTGCTTCCATGTGACGCGCTGTGCCGCCTCCAGCCAGAACTGCTCTGGCTGGGTCAGCGTCGCATCGTACATCGCCTCGTATGTCATCCATGGAAGCATGGTGCTTTACTCCGTTCAGGCTACAGGCACGTCTTTGGCGGTGATCTGGCTGGCCAGCCACGCAGCATCGCGCGAAACGCCGGAGAACCGCCCCGATCCCCATGTGTGCAACCACGGCAGGCCGAGGAAATAGAAGCCCGGCGCATCGGTTACGCCACGATGCCAGACGGGCTTGTTAGCTCCGTTGAAGACCGGCACGTCGATCCAGCGATAGTTCGGACGGAAGCCGATGCACCAGATGATCGAGGTGATCCCGGCGGCCTTCAGGTCCAGCGGGGTGTTGCTGCCATCGGGCTCCCACACAGGAACATAAGCGGCTTCGGTTGGGGCCGTGATCCCTTCACGGGCGATATAGGCGTCGATGGATTTCTTGATGTCGGCATTCGTCTTGTCCGCATCATCAAGGTTTTCCTTTAGGTCCGGTGCGAAGTGCGCAACTTCGTCACGGATTGTCTCCAGCGTGCCATGCAAGCCCACGCCTTCCTTCGCGAACTTGCGCAGATCAAGGTCATGCCCGCCATTTCGACCCGTGACGTAATGATTGGTCTTGTCGCGTGCGCCGTCACGAAGAGGGTGATTATCCACCGTCAGGTCGTAGAAGTGCATATCCGCCAGCCAGTCCACCACGTCGCGTCCACGGTAGAAACGCGAGACACGCGGGGCAGATCCGACACACAGATGGACCTTGCGATTTTCAAGGAACAGATCCTCGACGATCTGCGCGCCGGACTGGCCGCTGCCTACAACGAGAACCGCGCCTTCCGGAAGCTGGGCCGCGTTGCGGTAATCCTGTGAGTGGACCTGAAAGATTGATGGATCGATCGCGCTGGCGTAACCTGGGATCACCGCGTCCTGATACGCGCCCGAGGCAATCACCACATGCTTTGCATGCCAGGTCTCTCCGCCCGCCACCACACGATACCCACCGGCCTCGTGACGTGTGATGGAGGTGACGGCTGTGTGTTCACGCAGCGGTGGGTTGAACGAGTTAACAAAGCCTTTGACGTAGTCAATGATTTCCTGCTTCACCATGAAGCCGTGCGGATCACTCCCTTTGTAAGGATGACCGGGAAGTTCGCACTGCCAGTTCGGTGTGACCAGGCAGAAATTGTCCCAGCGTTCGTCATCCCACGAATGGCAGGCCGTCTTTGCCTCAAAGACAATGTGCTCCACCTTCTCGCGGCAGAGATACCAGCTCATGGAAAGCCCGGCCTGTCCGCCACCCACGATAATGACAGGAATGGTTTTTTCGTTCTGTTTCATAAGAGTATTCCGTCTCAGGATCTGAAAGACAGGACGCGCACCTGCGCATCGGGTCGATTGAGGAAGGGCGCGCTGGCCTGTCGAATGGCGTGAAGCTGACCAAGGGCGCGGCTGCACGGGAAGCCGTAGCGCGCACGAACCCGCTCACTGGCTTCCGTCAGCGCCGTGTCCGCCTTTTCAAGAAATTCCCGGACCGAATAATCCTGACCGGGCGTGAAATGGTCCCTTATGACCAGCGATGGAGAGTAACAGTCGGTCTCCTTTCCATCGGGCCAGCGTACGCGAAAGGTCATTTCGGGCATGATGACAAAACTCCTGAAACAGGGACGCCAGCGTGCCGCAGCGCCGCGAGACGCCGATATGCGGGGAGATGCCGACTGGCGACGCGGCACCAGTCGAAACGGCGGGCCGTTGCGGGGCCGCTGACCCGGAAACGGGCCGGGCTCTGGACGCTCAGAGCGTCGCGCAACGCGCAGACAAGTGTTTCGGAACTCTCGGGCTGGCACCAGAATGCCTCGAGAGTATGAAGATGCTCCGTGAAAGGGGGTGCGGCCGGCACCACCACGGGGATTCCGCAGGCCAGAGCTTCGAGCGGGCACAGGCCGAAGCCTTCCGTCCTTGAAGGATAAGCCAGTACGGAAGACTGCCGATACAGTGCGGGCATATCGTCATCCGCAATCGTACCTGTCACCGTGTTTGCCAGACTGCCACTCTGAATCTGCTCATCGAAAAGACGACGGTAGTCGGAATGATCCAGCAGGGACGCGCCTCCGGCTATCACAAGATGCAGATCGGACTGCTCCCGATGCAGCATCTCAAAAGCCTCAAGGAGAACAAGCGTGTTTTTGCGACGCTCGATCCCACCCACCGACAGCACAAGACGTGCGTTCCGCGGAAGCCCATACCGTACGCGAAGTTCCTGATCGCGCAGACCGGGCTCCGGAAAAAACCTTGTCAGATCGACACCATTCCCCACCACAGGCGCATGCCGCCCATATTCGGTGAGAAGCATGTCCTCCCAGAGCTGACTGACCGTGAAGAGTTCGGTCGCAGCCGTCAGCCCCCGTGTCTGGCGAGCCGCGAGACCGGGGTGGGAGAAACGGTCCAGATGATGAACCGTGCGGGCAAAGCCCGGTATCCGCCCCTCTTCCACCAGATCGGCCAGCGCATTGGCGCTGATCGGATCCTGCGCATGCAGCACGTCAAAATGCTGCCCGCGCAATGCGTCCCTGATCTCGCCAATCCGACGCTCCACCAGTGCTGGCAGGTCAGGCACAGACGCGGCCGGAATGCAGCGTGTGGCGCAGCGGGGCGTGCGGAAGAAACCGGCTCCTGTCACGTCCGGCGCGATCAGCGTTGCGTCATGGCCCGCGTCACACAGGGCTTCCGCCAGCGCCATGCCGTGCACCACACCGCCGCGTGGATTGGTTGAATGGGTCAGGATGCCGATGGACAGCCTCATGGCGCAAACCCCATGAGCGGCGTCCGGGCGAGATCCCAGAAGGTTTCTTTCTCGTCCACCCATGTAACATCCAGCCGCTGCGTGCTGTCACACTGACCGATGACAGAGGCTGCAATATCACGCCCACGAAATCGGGCCATGATCGCTTCAGCATCTTCGGGGCGCGCCGTGAGCAGGTAGCCATAGCTGGGGAATGTGGAGAGCCAGCGCTCCATAGGCGCGTCATCGGGACGCGGAATGTTATCAAGCGCGATGGTCATGCCAACGCCTGAACATTCGGCCAGCATGAGGGCGGTCCCCAGCAAGCCGGCCATACTGATGTCCTTGGCGGCGCGGCTCAACCCGTCCTCGGCAATGCCGGGCAGAAGTTCGAGATCACCCCGAAGGCGCGCCGCCGCCTCGGTGCCGCACAGTGCTGAACTGGCATCCCAGAACGGGTGCGGATCATGCCAGCGACCGCGCAGGTCGATGGCGGCGATCAGAACCTCGCCCGGTCGTGCATCGAAGCTGGTCAGCAGATGACGGGCACGGCCAAGGATTGCGACTGACAGCGAATTGTGGGTGCTGCGCATGTTGGTATGGCCGCCGACAACCGGCACGCCATAGGTGCGCGCACCTTCATGCAGACCGGTCAGAATGGACGCGGCCGCCTCGGACGTATCGCTCCACAACGCATCCACAACGGCCACGGGACGGCCACCCATCGCCGCGATGTCGCTGACATTGACCATCACGCCGCAATACCCGGCAAACCACGGCATTGAGCGGACAAAGCTGTCCTGAAAGCCCTCGCTGGCCAGCAGGAGGTAACCATCGCCATCAGGGATCGCGGCGCAGTCATCGCCAAGCCGGATAACGTCCGGGCTGACAGGTTTCAGGATTGCCGCAGTTTCGGCGATGTCCTGTTTACCCGCCAGGGCGCGACCGTTCCGGAGCGTGCGCAGCAGTGTGGTGAGTTCGTGTGCCATCACGCCACCTGTCGTATCCGGGGCTGCGGACGCAGCAGCCAGGTCTGATCCAGACCGTGCGCCGGATAGCGTGACAGATCGGCCTCCATATCGTGATGTGGCAGACCATGCAGCGTGATGACGCCGAGACTCTTCCAGTGCAAACGTCGGAAGAACAGCACGTTCTGCTCCTGCACCTGAGCCAGAAACCGCGTGGCCCCAAGCCCATGCGCCGTGCTGACCGCCATCCGGATGAGTTCCGCCCCTATCCGCCCCAGCTTGCGGTGATCTTCATGCACAGCCAGACGGGAACCACGCCAGATGCCGGATTCTGCTTTATGGATGCGCACCGCTCCCACAACCCGATCCGGCATCCCCGCCATACAGCAGGCGGCGATGATGGGAATGGCGACCTCATCGATCGCGTCGCGGTCATCCTCTACAAAAACATGCTGTTCATTGCAGAATACTTCGCGACGGAGCGCGTGATAGCCGGCACGCTCCCATGGCGTGCAGGCAAGGCGCACGACATATTCCATCGGAATAAACGGGCGGTCTTCCACGCCTTCGAGGATCGCGGTCATTGTTCATACGCCGAAAGCGAGGAACAGGCACCGCACCGGCCACATCCGGCCCGGATGTCGGTGGATTTCATGTTGGCTTCCCGCAACATCCGCCCAAGCGGCGCCAGAACGGATTTCATGAAATCGGCTGAAGGCGGAACATGATTTTCCAGCGGGGTGCCGGAGATAGGCACGAACGGCACCACAAAGGGATACACCCCCAGCGTAATCAGCCGTTCGGCCAGCGCCAGAATGTCCTCGGCGCTGTCGCCAAGACCGGCCAGAATATAGGTATTGACCTGCCCACGTCCGAAGATTGGCACAGCGCTGGCGAAAGCGTCCATATAGCGATCGACGCTGACCGTGGCCTTACCGGGCATGATCTTCTCGCGCACCGCCTGCGTCGCGGCTTCGAGATGCATCCCCAGACTGTCGGCCCCAGCGTCGCGCAGGCGCTGGAACCAGTCGTGATCGCGTGGCGGCTCGCATTGCACCTGAAGCGGCAGATCCACCGCCGCCTTGATGGCGCGGGCTGACTCCGCCAGCACGGCAGCGCCCCGATCAACCATATTGGGTGTGCCGGTCGTCAGCACCATGTCGCGCACGCCGTCCAGTTCCACAGCGGCTTTGGCAACTTCGGCAAGCTGCGCCGGTGTCTTGTAAGCGATCGTCCGGTCCGCCTCCAGCGACTGGCCAATGGCGCAGAACTGACAGGAGGTGCGCCGGTCGGCATAACGGATGCAGGTCTGGTGCACCGTGGTCGCCAACGTGTCACGGCCATGCAGCAGCGCGATCTTCCAGTAGGGAATACCGTCTGCCGTGCTCAGTCCGTAAAAGCGCGGGGCAGCCGGAAAATGGATCGTGCCCAGTGTCTGCCCATCGCGTAGAAGCGTGCTGGCCCCGTGCTGGTCAGGCGGACTGGCCTGAAACGGAGACCGTCGCGCACCGGACGTATAGACCGGCACCATGACGGTCTGGCCTGCAATGGTAATCGTCTTGTGATCCGAAGGACCGGCGCCTCCCTTGCGGGCAATGCCGCCGGTCTGCTCGCCGATCTGAAGCCCGAAGGATTGCAGGTCGGTGACGAGCTTGCGGCCGGAAAGCGTGCCGAGTGTTGGTACAGTCATGGCCTGGCCTCGTCCTTGGAGGGACCAATCGGCTCGGCTGCTTCATGCTCACCGACATAATGCACTGTGCGCGCCGGACGCCGGTCCTGAAGCAGGCTGAGCAGTTCGGGCCGGGCGTAATGCCCTACAGAGTCCATCATCCGCTTGCGCTTCGTGATCAGGGCAAAATCGAGATCGGCAATCACCATCCCCTCGCCTTCCGTCAGCGGTGTACCGAGCAATTTACCTTCGGGGGAGACGATGGCCGTAAAGCACCCACCACGCAGCGGGCCTTCCAGCGCGGGATCGCGGGCTATCTCCGTGATCTGCTCTTCCGTCAGCCAGCCCGTGGCGTTTACGACAAAGCAGCCGGATTCCAGCGCATGATGCCGAATGGTGACTTCCATCTGGTCGGCAAAGATCTGCCCTACCAGCGAGCCCGGAAACTGGGCGCAGTGGATTTCCTCATACTGGGTCATAAGCGCGTAGCGGGCGAGCGGGTTGTAATGTTCCCAGCAGGCCAACGCTCCGATGCGACCGGCAGCACTTTCAACGACTTTCAGACCGGAACCATCACCCTGCCCCCAGACCATCCGCTCATGGTAGGTGGGCGTGATCTTGCGGCGTTTGAGCAGGATTTCACCTGTCGCATCAAAGATGATCTGTGTGTTGTAGAGCGTACCGAAATCGCGCTCGTTTACACCCAGCACGACGACAATGCCGGTCTGGCGTGCGGCTTCGGCGACCATGTCGGTGACCGGACCAGGAATGACGACGGCGCGCTCGTAGAGCTCCAGATGTTCGCCGCCGAAACGGAAAGCCGGCTGGATGAACGAGAAATAGGGATAATAGGGCACGAAGGTTTCAGGAAAGACCGCAAGCTTCACACCTTTTTCGGCGGCTTCGCGGATGGCCTGACAGACTTTCCGGGCAGTTCCCAGACCGTCATCGCCAAGGACGGGACTGATCTGGATGGCTGCGGCGCGAACGATACGGGACATGGCGTGCGGTCCTCCCTTAGGCCTTCAGAGAGTCCAGGTATTGAGGATGAAGGCGTTGTCGCGCCGGGCCAGCAGGATGATGTCCAGCACGTCCTGCGGATTGATCGGCGTGATGCCGGGGATCAGGTTCTGCTCGCCGTAGCCATAGAGAGCCTGAAGCGCGAAGCGACAGGCATAGACTTTGCCGCCCTCTTCGATGATTTTCGCGATCTGCTTGTTGCAGTTCATGTGCCCCGGAAAGGCTTCGTCGCCCAGACGGGGAAAGCCGCGCTGCACACCAAGGGTGACACCCGGTCCATACAGCAGCACCGACGTCTCGAAACCTTTGCGGATCAGACGTGTGGCCTGCAGAAGATTTACGAACCCGACCGAGCCTTCATTGGCGACGGTATGGAAAGTGATAAGGGCTTTTTCGCCGGGTTTGGCTTTGACGTCCTCGAAAACCTTGTTCTCATAATCGACGAAGCAGTCGCCATCTTTGTACGGAGCGTGTTCGACTTTCGGCATGGTATGTCTCCCGTGTGCTGCAGTCTCCAGCGAAAAGCCGGAGCTGACCGCTTTGCCGAAGCGAACGTGACATGGGATGACGGGGAGACAAAATATTGTATGCCCGACCTATGCATGACAAACAATGCAAAGCATGTGACAGACCTGTTGCTAGCTAAGACAGATCCATACAAAAAGTATTAACAAGCATGACAATCGGGAGAAAATTGAATACTATACTGTTTTATAAGGATATTTATTTCACGCATTCGTGAACAGAAAGCGATTTTGTTTTTCGCGTAGCCGCGAATAGCCTCAGGGAATCAGGCGATTCCAACCATTCCAGATCGTGCTGTCAGGTCACACAATATCGGCAAAACCGGGAGAACGCTTGTGCTGCAGGACTGACAGGACCCCATGCAGGGATTCTTCCAGGCTTGCGGCGTCAGGTGCACTGCCCAGGGCGATCCGTGCGCGCTGCGGGGGCTCACCGCTGATGGCAAAAACGGTGCTGGGCACCAGCGCCAGACCGCGCCTGCGGGCATAGGCGACGAAATCCGCGCTGCCCCACCAATCCGGCAGTTTTAGCCACACATGCGGTCCGTCGGGGTTCATGCAGTGCCCTTCCCCAAGCACCTTCTGGGCAATCGACTGGCGCAGACGCAGTTCCTTCTGGATGGCGTGCAGAATTGTATGCGCCTGCCCTGTCTGCATCCACCGTGCCGTGAGCGCACTGAGCAGACCGGCATTGGTGAGAGCTATAGCCCGGATCGCCGCCGTAACGCGCCGGGTCATGTCCGCGTTGGGCAGGGCGACATACGCCGTGCGCAGGCCTGGGCTCAATGTCTTGGCGAGAGTAGCCACATAGCTGACACGGCTATGGTCGAGGGCCGCCAACGCCGGCAGCGGATTGTCCATCAAAAGACTGTATGGATCATCTTCCGCAATATGCAGATGATGACGCTGGGCGACCTTCAGAATGTCCTTGCGCCGTTGCAGCGACATCGTGGCCGTGGTGGGATTGTGAATGGTCGGGATGCAGTAGAGCAGTCGGGGATGATGCTCGGCGCAGACCCGATCAAGCTGGTCCGGCATCATGCCTTCCATATCGCTGTCCACACCGACCAGAATGAGATCGAACTGTGCCGCGATAGTCCGGATACCGGGATAGGCGATGCGGTCGGTGACAATGACATCGCCGGGCTGGGTGTGCGTGCTGACGATCGCCGCAAGCGCACTCTGGGCGCCCGGTGACACAAGGATTTCATCCGTACGCCGCTGCCCGATGACGGGTGCGATCCATTTTGCGCCAAGCTGGCGCTCCTCCAGAGTGCCGCCCGTTACCCGATAGGACATCAGGCTGTTCAGATCCTGCTGCTTCAGGATAGCGGTAATGTCACTCTGAATGATCCGTTGCAGAGGCGGATCCTGCGGGATCGGCGGCAAATTCATGGTCAGATCGACCACAGCGGGTCCCGTATGGCGCCAATGACTCTCCCCGGCACCGACACGAACGAAGGTGCCCCGGCCCACCGTCGCATCAATGAGGCCGCGCCGTCGAGCTTCGGTGAACGCTCGGGTCACAGTCGTCAGATTGGTACCGAGATACTCCGCGATCGTTCGCTGTGGCGGCAATCTGTCCCCTTCCCGCAGATCACCCTTGCGGATGGAAAGAGCCAGTGCGTCCGCGATCGTCAGGTAGATCGCATTCGGGCTTCGGCTGATTTCTTCTTTCCAGTGAGCGAGGTAGGGGTATGCGGACATAAGATGGAATTCCATACATTCGACGAGATTCCATTCGACCATATACCATACAATCCGTGCAATAATGATCGATACAGATTATGGTTGGATGCTCCGACCAGATCCACATCCGTTCGATCCGGAGCAAATAGGTTCATAGGCAGAATGTATCATTCCATTATCTCTTTGTTGGTCGCAGTTGAGGCTACGTCCGGAATGGGAGGGGAAGCGGTCATTCGTGCGGTGCGGTGCGAAGTAGCCGAATTTCCACTGACGTTTTGGAAGAGCTCGCTGCCATTGCTGGCGAGGCAGGAAACCAATGAGGCTGGTCTCCGTGGGGGATAAGATACGCTTGCTCGTCGAATTTCACCGGCAATCCGGCAGATGAAATCCGCCCTCACTCACAAGGTATGGATACATATTCTATACAATTGACAATGATTCAGATACTACCCATATACATTTCCGCAACCCAATGGCGGCGTTAAGAGGTGATCATGTCGGATAATGTCATTCAGGTTCTAACTTACAAATCGATTGAAACCATACTTTCGGTCGGCGGAACGCAATCGTGGGCGGTCGATCCCAATCGTGCAAACGGGTGTAAGTATGCGGTTTGCTGTCGCAATGCCAACACGCGAGAAGCCGAAGGAAACGAGGCGCACGGATCGGCTTTCATAGTCGGTAAGGTATCTGGCGTGGTAGAATCGACGGATCACGACGGCCGATGGCTAATCCTTTTCAGCGAATACGCCACGGTGAATATTGGCGATCAGTGGGAAGGACGCAATCCGGTGCGCTTCTATACGGTCGAGGATTACGAGGGACATATCGACTTTGATGGGCTGGATTGGAAGCCGATGCCCGCGCCAGTGGTGACGCAGACGGTAGCAAAAGCAAGGGAACCGAAACATGCCATGACTATCCCGCAAGCAAAAGAGGCTCTTGCTTTGACGCTTGGCATTGATTCTTCAGCCATCGAAATCACCATCCGCGGATGAAATAAAAGTGTGCAGACGAGAATGCGAGCGAAAGTCGGCCAGCTCTCGAGTTCCGATTGATCGTTGCGACACATCAAAGCTCGCGCAGAATGTTCTTCAGGCTTGGATTGTGCTCACCATGTATGATTTCACCGATACGAGCGCGGTCTAAGCCACACACATCTGCGAGGACAGCCGTCATGCCGTCGGAGCGATGTGGCAGAAGTACCAGCGCGTGGGTCAGTCCGAGAGGGTAATGACGATTTTCCCGACATGGCTGCCAGTCATGAGATGGTCAAATGCCTCCCTTGCCCGAGCAAAGGGAAACACACTGTCGATCACAGGCTTCAGGCCGGAAGCGGTCCATGCACGCACAAGATCTTCCAGCATAGACCTGTCACCCACAGCGACAGAACGGACGACTGCACCGCTGCCTTTGAGATGGAAATAGTCAATTCCCGGATTGTCACTACTCAGGAACCCAACCAGTACAACCTCTCCACCCCAGCGAACAGCATCGAGAGACTGATTGATCGTCGCAGGACCGCCGACTTCGACGACACAGTCCACGCCTGTTCTACCAGTGATGTCATCCTTGATGTATCGGCCCCAGTTCGGAATATCCCTGTAATTGACAATATGATCTGCTCCCAATGCCTTCAGCCGTTCGGCCTTTTCCGCACTGGACGTCGTTGAGATCACGGTCGCTCCCACGGCTTTGGCAAGCTGCACCGCAAACATCGAAACACCGCCTGTTCCAAGGGTCAGGACTGTCTGTCCGGCTCGCATGGGGAGGGCGCCCGACAGAGCGTTCCAAGCCGTCACGGCAGCACAGGGCAGTGTGGCTCCTTCCTCAAATGAGACCTTCTCCGGAAGAGGCACCACCGCTTCCTGTGAGACGACCTTGTATTCAGTTAGCCAGCCATCCGAACCGGTGCCGTAGCTTTCCAGCATCAAGCCAGTCGGCGGTCTGCCACCCAGCCAGCGAGCATGAAAGCTGCTGACAATCCGATCTCCCGGGCGGAAAACCGTCACGTCTTCGCCGACACTGACGATTTCCCCCGCAGCATCGCTGCATGGGATAAGCCCTGACTTCGCGGGCCAGACATAGCGACCGAGAGTGGGTGCGATATCACGATAATTCAGTGAAACAGCACGCACCTTTACAAGAACTTCTCCGCGCTGAGGTGCGGGCATCGGTTCACTGTGCACGGAAAGGTCACTGAGAGAAGAGAGGGCGTCGAAGCGCCAGGCGCGTATGGTCATACAGGTGTTTCCTTCAGCCAGGGGTGCAGCCGAGACCGCAGTTGCGCCTTTCTCTGTGCTATGGTGCTGGCGTCGTGACAAGAACGTACAAAAAAGTCCTATACTCACCAAAAGGTAACCATGCCGGATTCAGATACAAAAACCATTTATAACGCACGTTCCCGATCCAGCTCAGCCGCCGATATGCAGTGCGCCATTCGCATTCTCGAAGGACGGTGGAAGATGATGATTCTGGCCTGGCTTTTTGAGGGGCCGATCATGCGCTTTTCAGACCTGCAAAGAGCCATACCGGATATTTCACAGAAAATGCTGATCCAGCAGCTTTGTGCGCTGGAGCAGGAAAAGGTCATTTTCCGCATGGTCCACGCACAGGTTCCGCCTAAAGTCGAATACGGCCTGACGGATATTGGCAAAGCGCTCGGTCCGGTTTTCATAGCCCTGCTGGATTGGGCTGATCTGAGACGCGAAGCTAAAGCATCCGATGCATAGCCGTTCAACGATCGCAAGGCAGGTCCGGTTTCGGGAACATGCTCGTGGCCATGTAGCGTCGGGGATGAAGGCGAAATCCGATATTAGTGCTGGCTGATATCGACCCATTCTGCGCCAACAAGTTCCACCAGTTGCTCCGGCGTCAGACATACGGAACTGTTCCGATCACCTGCCGCCGGCCAGACTTCGTCAAACGCACGCAAGGAGATGTCGCAGAACACCCTGATCGGCTGCGGCAGCCCAAAGGGGCACACGCCCCCAACGGGATGACTCGTCAGTTCCAGCACCTCGTCTGCAGGCAGCATGCGAGGCCGGTTGCCGAACGTATCTTTCGTCTTGCGGTTATCCAGCCGTCCCGTCCCGGCCATGACAACCAGGATCTGCTCATCCCCGACTTTCAGCGCTAGCGTCTTGGCAATCTGCCCTTCCTCCACACCCAATGCCTGAGCGGCTTCCGCCACTGTCGCCGTACTGTCTGTCAGCACCACCGGTTCGATATCGGGTGCGTTCGCCTCGAAAAATGCCTGCACGGACTCCCGGCTCATCTCTTCCTCTCCACAATGCTGGAAAACTGTTGGTCGTCCGGATGATGACACATCCTGCATTTCACGGACACAATCACAGACCGGTTCACAACGGCACCACCTGAAAACTGCCGACATCAATCATGAAACTACCGTCTGCCTCGATCTCGAAATAGCCTTTCACCGCTTCCGGTGCAGCCTGCTGGAGAGAACGAATGGCCACAGTCTGCTCAATCGGGGCTTTCGTACGTGCCACCCAGCTTGCGAAGTCCATACGCAGGCGATGGGTCTGAAAAGCCTCCAGAGCGAAGGCCGCCTGCCCCAGAAAGGCCGTCCATTCAGCAGATGAATAATCCCGTACATGCGAGATATCACGCAGCAGTTCCATCGACTGCAGCCAGCTATCCAGCAGGGCGGAAGATGGGGCCCGTCACATCAATGAACAGAGCCATGCCTGCAGAAGTCAGGACACGTCGTGCCTCCCGCAGACCTGCCAGAGCATCCGACCAGTGGTGGGTGGTAAAGCGACAGAACACGGCGTCAAAAGTTCCAGCGTCAAATGGCAACTCCTCTGCCGGGGCCTGTACCGTCGTAACATTGTTCAAATTCTGCCGGGCCGCCTCGTGCGCCACGGCGTCCAGCATCGAAGCGGTGATATCGCAGGCAACCACCTCTTCGACATGGGGCGCCAGACGGTAGGTCACGTGCCCTCCCCCACACCCCAAGTCCAGAACGCGCCGCAGGCTTTTGCCCGCGACAAGACGTTCGATCCTGTCCAGATCGCTGCCCTGACTGTGTACTGCGCTGGCAACATAGTCCTGTGCCCGGTCGTCATAATGCCTTGCTGCGTGCTCGACGTGACGCCCTGTCTCCGCAGGACGTTGGATTGCATGTCCTGCCCGGACGGCGTCGGGCACGGGGGTTGCGGCGGGAAGAAGCCGCCCAACTCTGTGGTATCAGCACGACGTGGTATACGTGGCTGGAACAGGGTCGGAATGTCTCCTGCTCGGCGGCAACACTGGCGCGTATTGCCACGGCTCTGCATCTGTCCCCTGCCGAAAGGCTCTATCTGTTCGAACTGGCGCAGTTGAAGGATCCCGATGCCTCACGGCCAGTCACCGCATCCAGTCTTCCCGAACCCGTCCGGACTTTCCCGGAGCAGGTAACCATGCCCTGTTATGTGCTGGATCCCCTGTGGAATGCCTGCGTCGCCAACAAAGCGGCCCGGCGTCTCTTTCTCGGATGGCTGGACAGTGAGGAACGCAACCTGCTGCGCTATGTCTTTCTCGACCGTGCAGCCCGAACCTTTCTGGATGACTGGGAAGGCAGTGCCCGACGGGTTCTTGCCGAATTCCGGGCTGCCAGCATCCGTGGCGACACGCATCTGGTGGAAACACTCGTGCAGGAGCTTCGATCCCGAAGTCCGGATTTTGAACGGCTGTGGCATAATCAGAGTGTATTGCTAAGAGAAGGCGGCCCTCGCCGGTTTCGACATCCGACCGATGGCCCATTGGACTTTGACCAGACCACCCTTACCTTCACGACATGGCCGCACTACCAGCTGGTAACACTGAAGCCCCGATGAACACTTTCGAAATCCTGCTCCCACATTGTGATTTTTCTGAACGTCACGCGATTGTCATTCGCGGTCAGGCATCTGATATTCTCGATGCCGTTGCGGCTTTCCGCGTACAGAATGATCCCCTTGTGCGTCAGATTATCCGTCTGCGTGAACTTCCTGGCCGACTGATGAAGCGCCTGTCCGCCCCGCCACTGGATCTTGAAGACTTTACGCTTCTGGCGCGCACCGGACACGCACTTGCCTATGGTCTGGTCGGAGCATTCTGGCATGCCGATTATGGACTTCGCTCCATTCCTTCTCCTGACGCTTTCATGGCTGTACGGGAGGGAGATCTCTGCAAACTGGTTCTTGGCTTTACTGTCGCGCCCATTAGCGAAAGCAGGTGTCGCCTCATAACCGAAACACGTGTCCTCTGCCTCAGTGACAAGGCCAGACAACGCTTTACGCCGTACTGGTTTCTGATCCGCCCCGTCAGCGGGTTACTACGCCGCCGCATGCTCTGGAATATTCGTAAGGTTATTGAGCAGCAGTCATGAAGTCGTATCCGGACTGGATACGATCAGACCGTCACTCGCAGCGACCTGATCCATGAAGGCACACACTTGTGGCGGAAGTTCACCCGTTTCCAGGTCAGGCGAGAACACCGGAAGCGCGCTCACCTGATCAAATACTGAGATAGAAAATGTCGCTGGTGCCATGAACGACAGAGCGCGCAGCATCGCAGTATTTGTCGAGTTGTGTCGTGTGCTTCCTGAAAGAGTCAATATTTTCACGATAATGCTTTAATTACCATATTCATATAAACCCCTGGAGCTATGGCTGTCGATAGCACCTCATTCCGAGGTATGGACTATCTCAGCTGTCGGCATGACTTTTGCACAGGCGAATGCCAACGCCGCCATATATGCAGAATGCACCTGATTTGCCGGAACGTTTGTTCCATTGAACTCCAGATCACGCGTGGCGACCGCGTCATGCACCACGGTCACGTCATATCCGAAGTCAACCGCAGCACGGACGGTCGCATCGATGCAGACATGGCTCATTGCGCCCAGAATGGTCAGTTTCCGAATTTCCCGCTCATTCAGAAGTGTTTTAAGGTTCGTATCCCGAAATGCGTTCGGATGGTGCTTAAGAACCACCGGTTCCCCTTCCTTCGGCATGACAAGCTCGTTGATCTGTGCGCCATATGAACCCGGCGCAAAAAACGGCGCGTTATCGGCCAGGAATTCATGACGGATATGGACAACCGCCATATCTTTTTCCCGAAAGTGGCTCAGGACGAGACGTCCGTTACCAGCAGCATCTTCAATGCCCACCAGCGGCCAACGCCCACCCGGGAAATAATCGTTCTGCAGGTCCACAATAATCAGGGCTTCATCTGTCATGTCTGTCGCCTTTTCTGCATGAGATGATAATGGAAACTCACGCCTGTTCCACCTCGACCGGACCCGGAACAGGCCGCCGACGCACGAAGGCCAATACATTGCCTGCCATGACAAGCAGGAGCCCGATCAGCATGACAGCCGTCCACTGCGCACCTTCGAAAACGCATGACACCGCAAGAGCCAGGACAGGAGAAAGGATCGTCGTATAGCCGGCCCTGTCCGCCCCGATCCGGTGCACCAAAGACAGATAGGTCAAAAACCCGATGACCGAGCCAAATACCGACAGATAGGCCAAGCCGCCAAGCCAGGCTGCGGTAAGCGGAACAGCGAAGCTATATCCGTGCGCGAGCGCTACGGCTCCCACGATGACTGTCCCAACTCCCATCGCGTAGAACACGGCATTGGGCAGATCCAGATCGAAGCGACCGATCCTGCGGGTAACCATATTGCCCAGTGAAAAGAACAGAGTGCCCGCCAGTGCCAACCCGACCCCGGTGAGACTTCCTGCGTGCAGCCCTCCTCCATGATCTCCGCCCAGCAGCAGCGCGACGCCCATTACGCCCAGAAGGCCGCCGCCGATAATCCGTGCGTCTGGCCGCTGGCGGAAGAACAGCCAGAGGTTCAGGGCGTTCAGAACGCTGGCCAGACTGAAGATCACCGAGACCATGCCGCTGGCCAGATAGGCGGCCGATCGATAGAGCACGAGATAATTGCCAGAGAACAGACAGATCCCCATGGCAATCAGCCATGGAACACAATCAGTTGCCGGCCTTCTCAACCGTCCGGACAGGCATAACCAACCGCCGAGCAGAACGAGGGAAAGCGCGAAACGCCAGAAGATCGCGACCTCTACCGGCGCAGCCCCAAGCTGAAGATGCATGGCGAACCACGTCAGTCCCCAGACCACGACGACGGCGATAAACAGAAGAACATTGGTCATGATGGCAGTTCGGCCTTTTCTCCACACCTGCGCACAGGACCAGCCAGGTGCAGGGCACGCCTGACTGCACGCTTGAGGGGTCTATTGTCCCCTTCCGTCGCAATCCAGAGCGTTGCACCTTCCAACTGAGCCAACGTATCGGCAGCAGTTGCTGCGGGAGGCGCAATCTTTCCCGAACGCAGGATCCGGGTCATGGCCTCCTGCACAGACTTGAAAAATACCCTGACGGCTTTCTGCGCCTCAGGTGTCGCAGATGTCACGCCATAAGCCAGATGCAGGCCGACGCAGCGACCATGGTTTTCCAGCGTCTGCGCGATGCGCCCGATCAGCGTCCTCCATGCGTTACGCCAGTTCCGGTCTGGATCAGGCAGACCTTCCAGCATTTCTTCAAGCGTCAGCGCCAGAACCTCGGACACCAGAGCCTCTTTCGACGGAAACCGCGTATAGAGGCTCTGTGGACGCAGCCCCACACGTCCGGCCAGATCGCGCATCGACGCACCTTCGTAA
The DNA here is from genome assembly GCF_019083805.1 of Acetobacter estunensis. Lineage (GTDB taxonomy): Bacteria > Pseudomonadota > Alphaproteobacteria > Acetobacterales > Acetobacteraceae > Acetobacter > Acetobacter estunensis_A. The sequence continues at coordinate 4,309 of NZ_JAHRDV010000012.1, read as the reverse complement.
CCATATTCACGAAACAGCTCGCGCGCTTCGATCACGATATCGCGCAGGGGGACCGGCTCTCGCATTTGTTCTTTGACTCACGAACACTCGTTCGTCAGCGTAGGTCCAGCGCCTGCAAAGAGGCAATTCACAAATCAGTTGTGCTGAATAATAACAATGACGATACCCAGATCTCACGCACAGGATCCCGACTGCCAGCGACCTGCACGCCTCAACCGGCGAGACGGATCATGAACCGTTCAGACGTCCAGACAATGAGAAATGACGTAGCTGTAGACACTACGGTCCCATTTCGACAAATGGCTGCTCTCTTCGCTTTGGGAAGCTGTGCGCTCCTGAACGTCTATGCCACGCAGCCGATCCTGCCTGACATCGCCCGCCGGTTTGGTGTCAGCATAGGTACCAGCACCTGGACAATCAGCACCTCCACTCTGGGTGTGGCAGTTGCTGCCCCGCTGGCAGGCGCCATCTCCGATCGCTTCGGGCGCAAGCGTATTATGGTGATGGCTCTCATCGGACTGATCCTTTCAACTGCCTCCTGCGCTCTGGCATGGAATTTTGCCGCTCTGCTTTCCCTGCGGTTTGCACAAGGATTGCTGGTGCCCTTCATCTTTACTGCCGCTCTCGCATACATCGCCGAGGAGTGGTCCGGGCGCACGGCAACCACCCTGAACGGTGTATATGTAGCGGGCACGGCATTTGGTGGGTTTTGCGGGCGGTTTCTTGCTGGTACTGCTGCGTCCCTCACCGGCTGGCTCTCCACCTTTCTGGCTTTTGCGGTTCTTCTGATGCCAGTGCTTGCGCTCACAGTGTTCTGTGTGCCCACGGAGCGCCGGTTCAAAGCCAATGCGTCTCTTGGAAACAGTTTACGGAATGTCGCAAAGGGAGTGCGGGACTGGCGGCTGCTCGCCACATGCTTTGTCGGGGCCAGCCTGCTGTTTCAGCAGGTAATATCCTTCACCTATCTGAGTCTGCGTCTGGCAGCGCCACCATTTGGTCTAACCGCAATCGAAGTCGGTGCCCTGTTTGTAGTCTTCCTTCTGCCCGTTACAGTCACGCCCTTCTTCGGGCGTCTTATTGGCACGATCGGGCGAACGCAGGCGTTCCTACTCTCGCAGATCGCCGGGATTGCCGGGATTGCCGGGATTGCCCTGACACTTTCCGTCCATCTGCCTGCTATCATAGTCGGGCTGGCTCTCTCCTGCATGGCCGTCTTTGCCGGACAATCCTGTGCCACCGGTTATACCGCCCGACATGCCAGAAGTGGTCGGTCTGCGGCAACAGGCCTCTATCTCACATGCTATTATCTGGGTGGCAGTATCGGGGCGGTTGCCCCTGCCCCTCTCTATGTCCGTCACGGCTGGCTCGGCTGTGCTATTCTGATCGGTCTTGTGGCCTTGGTCAGCACAGTGCTTTCATGCATGGCATGGAAAGAAACGGCTACCAACGCATAGAGACAAAATCTGATTTATAACTCAGTAAAAATCAACAATCACCACTCCCATACGACAGTTTCCCAAACGTAATCGGCGTGTTCTTTTCGGATGTGGCCTATACCAGGGAATGAAAAATAAGGAACGTGGACGAGAGGAGCCTCAGCACTCGTAATTTTTTCAAGAAGTCTTATACGGGTGCCTATGGCTTCCACCTGATCATTGTCGACACCTAGCACTACAGTTGCAGTTTATTTTCCGGGCCAGAAAAACGAAAAAGTTGCGGTTTTTCTCGCCGTAGACAGCCTGAAATTCGAGCCTTCTGGAAACTATGGGAGCCATGAACAATTATCGAACAAAGCAAATTGCAACTGTAGTGCTAGACAGACCTTGCACCCAGCCTACTTTACATCAATTTTGTCAGAACACGTCCAAACGGACCGTCGTCAGTAGTCCTTGGAAGACAGCGCGAGTTTTTTAACGACAGTATCCCGCATCTGGATAATCTCGCCGTCCGCGTCCCGCACGACCAACGGTGCCAGAGACTTCCCCTTTTTCCGGTCGACCAGTTCCGAATGTGGCTCCCCAGGTCGGTAGCAGAACGCCTCTCCCCACTGTCTCAAGGCGACGATGACCGGAAATAGCGCCTCTCCTTTTGACGTCAGCACGTAGTCCTGCCAGGCACTCCCGTCGGATGCCGACGTCATTGTAAGCACTCCCAAAGCAACAAGACCCTGCAAACGACGGGCCAGAATCCCTTTGGATATTCCGAGGCTTTTCTGGAATTCTCCGAAACGCCTTACGCCGTCAAATGCGTCGCGCACGATAAGCAGTGACCACCAGTCGCCAATGCCATCCAGCGACCTGGCCATCGGACATTCCGCATCGCTGAGGCTCACCCGCTTCACCATTCGACATCCTCACTTTTTCATGTGGTTCTAAAATAGAACTGGACGACGAGAGATGCAAGAGGTTCTATTATAGGACTACTAATAAGGTGCAATCTATGTCCTCTCCTCCTTCTGCCGACCATAACCGGCAGCGTCCGCTCACCGTTCCACTCATTCTTCTTATGGCAACTGCCTGCGGCCTCAGCGTCGCAAATGTCTATTACGCTGCGCCCATGCTTAACGAGATCGCTCATGATCTGGATGTCGACCCGGCCCTCATCGGCAGTATCATCACCGCGACACAGGTCGGATACGGGCTTGGTCTGATCGGTATTGTGCCGTTGGGTGACCTGATGCCACCTGGGCGTCTTGTGCTCATTCAGGGTCTCACTGCCGCTGCTGCACTTGTTGCCGCCGCGCTGTCTCTCATGGGAATTCCTCCTTGGAAGCCTGTTTCTGGTCGGTCTTTCATCCGTCATCGTCCAGACGCTGGTGGCCTGCGCGGCCGGCTGGGCCGCACCTGCCAAACGGGGACGGGTCGTCGGGCAGATCACCAGCGGCGTCGTGATCGGAATCCTGTGCGCTCGGCTCATTGCAGGCCTGCTCACGGACACGATCGGCTGGCGGGCCGTCTATCTTGCTTCTGCCGTTCTGACAGCAGACATGGCCGCAGTGCTGGCACGCATCCTGCCTCCCAGAAAGCGAAACGACATGCCGCTTTCCTATCCGGTCCTCGTTTTCTCGACCCTGTCGCTTTACCGGACCAAATCCGTCCTGCGCCGCCGCGGTTTGCTTGCGTTTCTGATCTTTGCGATGTTCAACGTGCTCTGGGCGCCTCTTGTTCTTCCGCTCAGCGCGGCCCCGTTCTCGCTGTCGCACACCGAAGTCGGGTTGTTCGGACTTGTAGGCGTGGCTGGAGCACTGGGCGCCGGACGAGCCGGCATCTGGGCCGATCAGGGACGCGCCCGCCGGACGACCGTACTGTCCTTCTTTGCTCTTGCCCTGGCGGCATGGAGCCTGATGACCGCCCTGCCCATCCCACTGTGGTTTCTAATCGCTGGCGTCGTCCTGCTGGATTTTGCCATTCAGGCGATCCATGTCACCAGTCAGAGCCTGATCTTTGCTTCGGGCGCAGAGGCGCGCAGCCGTCTTGTCGGTGCCTATATGGTTTTCTATTCGCTTGGCAGCGCGTGCGGCGCCTTCGCGTCAACACTGGCCTATGCACATGGAGGCTGGACCAGCGTCTGCCTGCTCGGGACAGGACTTGGCCTCGCAGGACTAACGCTGGCGTGCCTCGAAAAACCGGAAATCGTATTATGAGGACAGATCAATCACGATCTTTCCAAAGTGCTTCGCGCTCTACAGATAGTCATAAGCCTCGCCTGCCTGTTCGAAAGGAAAGACCCTGTCGATGACAGGATGGATGTCCTGCTGGGTCAGAAACGCATTCATTTCCCGAAAGTGGTCCACGGAGCCCACGGTAATTCCGTCAATGCTGGCATTTGCGCTGCGGATACGATCGATATCCGGGCGCGGTCCAAAGCCGGTCAGCACGCCGATCTGGACAATGTGGCCACCGGTCCCGATCGATTTGACGAATCGGGGGTAGGTCTCCGGTCCGCCCAGTTCCAGGACATGGCTGACACCATCTCCATGGGTATCGTCAGCCTCCCGGATTTTGTGCTTCACGAGTATCTCAGGAGCAGACGCCTCGTTCCTGCGCTGTCCGACCATACCGAACATTCGGGGGGCTTCCGTCTTCTGTGGCCGTCCAGTCCCTATCTCTCACCGAAGCTCAGGGTGTTTGTCGAGTTCATGACGGCGAATTTGTTCCCGCCCAAATGACCTCGCTCTGACGGTTCACGCATACGTGAAATCAGCCCAACCTACGCTGGAGTTTCACTCCCATTTGCATCCTATACGCATCCTGCGCTCATTCCCGGAACGCAAAAAAGCCACCCTTGAGGGTGGCTTTTCCATAGTCTT
>NZ_JAHRDV010000128.1 GCF_019083805.1 Acetobacter estunensis | reverse complement strand
CTGCAAAGAGCAAGGTTTTGCCTACGCCGGTACTGAATATGGAGGTAAGTAGCACAACGGTCTGAGGTGGATTGTAGAGGAGTTACTTATTAACCTCGCTTCTAGGTGAATGCTACTGTGGTACCTTCTTGGCCAAAGACAGCTCCAAGACTGCCGACTCTGAGTGCAATGTCCCTTGCCGTGGTGATGGATCCCAGAGCTGTGGTGGTCCTCAGCGCCTGAACGTCTACTTTGCCAAGAGCTTGCTTTCATCTGAGCCTTGCGGACCCAAGCCGCCAGTGAGCAGCTCTACCATTGCCACCACCACTACTAGCAGCAAGCCCGTGGATACTACTACAAGCAAGCCTGTCGATACCGCACTTGAGGCAGCACAATTTGATACTCTCGCAGTACTTGGCGTACTCGAAGCACTTGATGGCGTTCTGAATGCC
>NZ_JAHRDV010000127.1 GCF_019083805.1 Acetobacter estunensis | reverse complement strand
TGTCATGAGCCGTGCACATAACTAAAAAAAACATGAGTTTTGGATTATATAGTCACAATAATTAATAAAGGAACCACAGCACCTGAAGAGGCAAGTTAGGTATTCAATTCACACAACAGTGTTGTATTAAATAAAATAACAAAATTAATCAAACCAGCTCTACGCTTGCAGTGCATAAGCGGAGCTCTCGACTCCCAAACGCCTAAACCCAACCAAGTTTCACTTAATAATATCCCTGCGCCGACATATGCAGCATCTCTTTGCATACCCCATCTTCCCATCATTACAAACGAGCAAATACAAACTCCGGTACACCACATCTAGCAGCCCATGTATATTCAATCAATCAAAGCGCGCATATCCTTGGGTACAGACGGCGGAGAAATCGTGTCTCGGGAAAATTGTCGTTCGAGCATCGTTGGCGTAGTTGGT
>NZ_JAHRDV010000126.1 GCF_019083805.1 Acetobacter estunensis | reverse complement strand
GTATTCGGTAAGTTTACTTTCAAGTTCACCACTATCCCAATTGTCCATTCTAACCTGTGACATAGTACAATCTTCCAACTTGGAGCATCGCACAGTGATCTGGTCATTGCACCACCAACGCCAAGCCTTCCTTACCCTGCCTACCCAGAAAATGTCGACGACATCTGCGTTCTCGCAAACGAGGTTATCCATCAACCTGAGGGCACTGTGACCCTCCTTACCGGGTTCAGATTCGCCATCGACATCTACACCACAATGAACGGTGTTGTAAGCCTCGAGCTAGCCTATGGCATGACGACACTACCCTGGCCGGATCAACGAATCCTCCTCCGCGACGGTCTCGTAGCTGCAAAGAGCATCATCGACAACCTTCCCCCAGAGCTGCAGCTCGGCAGCCCCTCGGCCGAATCAAACCCGCTTGCCAGCCTCGACG
>NZ_JAHRDV010000125.1 GCF_019083805.1 Acetobacter estunensis | reverse complement strand
CGTTATTCACTCCATAACCGAACAACGCAAAATCGCCCTTTGTCGGGTCGTCCGGGAATATCTCGGCGAAACGGTCGGTTATCTCAATGGCTGTTTGCAAATCCGGCGTCCGACGTTTTACAAGCCCCAACCGCAATATCCCAATTACGGCACGGTTTCGCAAAAACGCCCTCCAACGCTTTCTTTTCAATCAATATTTCCGGGTAAATCGGTTGGTTTTCCCAACGGTTTTTATGATACGAACGCATCCACGCCCTAACCTGCGCTTTTGCTTCGTCTTGCTTTTCTTCCAAATCGGTTGGTTCCGCTTTAGTTTCGCCACACATTGCCCTATCTCGGTCGCTGAATGCCTCAAAGTCACCCCGCCCGTCCCATCGTGCAACCTCCATTGCAGAAACAACACGTTTATAGTGCTGCAACGTGTTTGTCATACC
>NZ_JAHRDV010000124.1 GCF_019083805.1 Acetobacter estunensis | reverse complement strand
ATACGGATATGCCCGATTATATAGAGGAACTGAACGAAGGACAACGGAACGCGGTGTTATACAATGACGGTCCGTCACTGGTGATAGCCGGTGCCGGTTCGGGAAAGACGCGCGTGCTGACCTACAAGATTGCTTATCTGCTGGAGAATGGCTACCAGCCTTGGAACATTCTGGCATTGACCTTTACCAACAAGGCGGCGCGCGAAATGAAGGAGCGTATAGCCCGTCAGATGGGGCCGGAGAGGGCGCGCCATCTGTGGATGGGAACCTTTCACTCCATGTTCCTGCGCATTCTGCATGTCGAGGCCGGGCATATCGGCTTCACTTCGCAGTTTACCATTTACGATACGGCAGACAGTAAAAGCTTGATACGTTCCATTATCAAGGAAATGGGGCTGGATGAGAAAGTGTACAAGCCGGGGATGGTGCAGGCG
>NZ_JAHRDV010000123.1 GCF_019083805.1 Acetobacter estunensis | reverse complement strand
GTTTAGACATTGGCAAGCTACTCTTGGAAGACGAATCTCTTTGCATAGAGATATTTGACCAAACAGTTCAAATTTTCAAAGAAACATCTTTGAGCTGGATGTCTGAAGTCCCGTGGGTAACCTCCTTTGACATTTCCCGGCTGCATGACGGTGTCAGTCACTCTCGGTGCAACCCGCAGGTGGGATACGTCACTATTGCAGCCGTACCGTCTTCTGAAGGTGGAAGTACTGTACGCGTCTTTAACCGAAATGCGACGACTCCTCTTCACAAGCGGGTACAGCCAAAGGAGACATACCTTCTCGTGGGTGGGCTGGGCGGGCTCGGGCGAAGCATTGCACGTCATTTAGTTGCCAACGGCGCAAGACATTTGGCTTTCATCAGTCGGTCTGGGTGTTCTTCTTTGGAGTCTCAGCGCTTTTTAGCCGAACTTGTG
>NZ_JAHRDV010000122.1 GCF_019083805.1 Acetobacter estunensis | reverse complement strand
CTTTCCTCTCTCCTCTTCTTATATCCCTCTCTGAGTGTCTCAACTCCCTCTTTTGCTGCCTTCTCGCACGCTTCTCAGCCCTCTTTTGCTGACGTCGCAGGCGCTTCGCTTCTCGTCTCGTCTTCTTCTGTTGCCTTTGAATCTGTTTCCACTGGTGCAGCAAGCCCCTGATCTCGGCTTTTAGCGTCTTTTTATCCACAGTGCCGCTGATGGGGAGACTCTAAAGGCAAAGGCCGAGAAAGATCTCTCTCAGCATCTTCCGTCTCCAGCGCTTCAACCGACAGCACCGAGTCTCTCGAGTCGCTTCCCGACTATGACGAGGTCCGCGAACAACAGATGCCGACCTTTATCTCTATTCTTAAAGAATGGGTGGCCACCCCAGAGCATATTCGCACAAATGAAGACGTGGATAAGGCCCTCAAAGACATTAAAAGC
>NZ_JAHRDV010000121.1 GCF_019083805.1 Acetobacter estunensis | reverse complement strand
GCATAGTCATGACGTGTATTGCTATTCCTACTATGATATTTCTAGAAATAAATGCTCATGCAGCCAAATCAAGTGCAACAACCTCAGCAGCTGCAGCCCAACTTTACTGGAGCTGGATTTGGTGGGTTCACGCCTCAGCCACAGCCAACAGGTTTCCAGCCAGGATCTCTTGCACCTATCCCTCAGAACACGGCTCCGGATTTCCAGAACCAGAACTTCCAGCAGCAGCAACAGCCGATGCAATCACAGCTGCAGCCTGCGCAAACTGGCACTACAAACCCCTTCAGACAATCCATGATGGCTCAGCCAACAGGGATGCAGAACAATTTTACAGGCTTCGGCGGTCAGCAGAATGGTCCAAACGCCCAACAACAGTCAACCAATCCATTTGCGCGCAACACATCGCCACAGGGAAATAACTCGCCATTCCAATCAC
>NZ_JAHRDV010000120.1 GCF_019083805.1 Acetobacter estunensis | reverse complement strand
CGGCATCTTCCAGGAGCGGGATTAACGCCATTCAGGCCGCGCTTACACCTTCCTCCGGTGGTTCTGGTGAGCCTGGGGGAGAGGCAGAAGGAGTTGGTAAGATTGCAGTGCAAAATCCGTTCAAGCTCCCATCCGTATCACTTCCCAAGGGAGGAGGAGCCATTAAAGGGATCGGCGAGAAATTCTCGGTCAGTCCGGCCACTGGGACTGGGAACTTCTCCGTTCCGGTTGCAACAAGTCCTGGACGAGGTGACAGCTCCATAAAATTAGAGCTGTCTTACAATTCAGGAAGCGGAAATAGCCCTTTCGGGCTTGGTTGGCAGATATCAAGTCAGTCCATTGCCAGGAAGACAGACAAGGGCTTACCGCAGTATGGCGACGGCGAACACGAGGATGAGTTTATGCTGTCTGGCACAGAAGATCTTGTTCCTGTACAG
>NZ_JAHRDV010000119.1 GCF_019083805.1 Acetobacter estunensis | reverse complement strand
GCCCTGCGGCTTCTCGATAAACTCCCCACAGATAGTGGCAAACTGCTTTTTGCCTGCCAGCTTCTCCAGCTCGGTAATGGTTTTCAGCTCCTGCGGCTTGTATATCTCGGCGGTCTTGTAGCCGGCTTTGTTCAGTGCTGCGGCTGCTCCGTCTTCGTCGGTAATCTTCCGCACGCTTCTGCCCTCTACCAGCTTCCAGCCCGGCAGCTCTACACCTGCTAACGCCTGCTGTAACGCGTAGTCCTCGATACCTGCCAGCCACGTTTTCACGGTTGCCAGCCTCGGCAGTACATCTTTGGCCAGTTCCTCAGCGGTCAGTATCTTGCCCGCGTAGTCCTCGGCCATCTGCGTACACTGATTAGCCAAAGCACGGCAGCTGCTCTTTACCTTGCAGAACTGGCACCACTCGCCCGGATGCTGCGGGCCTTTGCCGTCGTA
>NZ_JAHRDV010000011.1 GCF_019083805.1 Acetobacter estunensis | reverse complement strand
CGAACGAGCGCTACTGGGCGTCGGTTTATACCGGTGCGCCAAGTGGCACATCCGGCGCGGCTTCGACCCTGTATGCAGGTCTGCCCCGTGTCTACCATTTCACTTTGTCGGCTGAGTTCTGAGGCGTGAAAGGCTGGCAGCGCCTATGCCAGCCTATCGTTTTTCATGGAAAGCGAATGCCTGAAAAGGATCAGTCAGAGCCGGGCTGATTGCGGATTGCATACAGGGCGACAGCTTCCGTGCACAGGGCTGGCAACAGCAGGGCGGCGATAGGTGTTCCAATGAGAACGCCTGCGCCCCCATGAAGGCTCAGGCACGACCATAACAATGTCGGTTGCCGTCGTCCCGCTCCACTGGCCACGATGAAGAGCAGCAGTCCGGCTGCGATAAGCAGGGCGGGCAGATAATCGTGTAGGAGTGCCCAGGAGGGATCGGTCTGTGTGGGTGAGCGTCCCACCTCCGACACGGCATTACCGATGTCATTGCCGGTTGTCAGCCAGAGAGCCAGACCGAAAAGCAGGCGAAAGGGAAGAAAGAGAGCTTCAAGCGTGCTGCGAAAAAGCAACAAAAAGCCCGAGATCAGTCCCGGGATGAGGAGCGTGGCCATCATGCAGGCGCATGAGAAGGCCACGATGATCCGCTGAATCAGCGCACGACTCAGATCATGCCGAAGCGTGGTCGCTGGTGGAATGGATCAGTCCTTCCACCATTTGATGGGTTGCTGACCGTTTTCATCGGTGGGCATGTCATCATGGATGCCAGCGCTTTCGCTCCGGGCGGAACTTTTGCGGATCTGCTTGCGCAGCGCACGAATTTCCTCGGCAGCCTGCTGGACCGTGGCGCGTTCCCGAGCGAGTTCAGCCGTACGGTCGGCCAGTTCTTGATCGCGAACCGCCAGCGTCTGCTTGAGTTCTGCCATCAGAACTTCGGCATGTCCCAGACGGGTGGTCAGGGAGCGTTGCGCGACCTCAAGATCGTGGATCTGGCGTTCAGCATCGCTACGGGCACGCCGTTCATTTTCCAGCGCTTTGTTCAGTCGGGCTTCGTCCGCACCCGTGGAGGCTGCGACCGGGCGCGTGGAGGTGCGGGCCAGTTGGTGGTGTTCCACCGGCACATCGCCGTCGCGCACGAAGCGGCGTTTACGCGCAGCGCCTGTATTATCCGTGTTGGAGGACAGCCGCAGGGTGGCGGCAGGTTTGGCGGCTCCTTTTCGCGAACCCATGCGATTGAGGGCGCGGAGCGCTGCCTCTTCTGCGCCTGCATCCGACATGTCGTCGTTATGTGTTTGGGGAAGCCGGTTGGATGTTTTCAGCAATCCGCTATCCACTGTGATGTTTCTTTCAAGTATTCACTCAAAGTCCTGCTCCCGGAGAGACGCAGGATCGAGGGTCCATATCGGACAGTGCGGAAACCCGCTTTTTTCGATTCGGAAGGGGGACGGACGATAGGCGGCTCGGCCCGCGGATTTTGTCCGCACGAGACGTGTCAGACAACTCCGGCACCCCGGTCGTGCTGTGCCAATACCACGACCGGTAAGGGAGTTCAAGCAAGGCTTGACAATTTCTTTTTACAACGGGTTGCGAGTCGGATCGGATTTCTTCGTCTGCTTTATCCTTGATGAAACAATCCACGTCCCGGTTGCCACACGACATCTTCCTGCCCGTTCGCGTTGAGATGACGTGCCAGCACGAAAAAATAGTCGGACAGGCGGTTCAGCAGGGGTACGAGCGCCGGGTTTATCGGAGTGTCCGCAGACAGCGCCACGACAGCGCGCTCGGCCTGTCGCACGGAGGTGCGGGCCATATGGGCCCAAGCTGCAGGAAGGGAACCGCCGGGCAGAACGAAGCTGGTGAGGGGCGACTGAAGCGCTCTCAGGCGTTCGATTTCGACTTCCAGTGTGACGATGACAGTCGGCTCGATCCGTTTCGCGTGAGCGCTGCCTTCGGGCATGCACAGATCGCCGCCCATATCGAAGAGAAGGTTCTGAATGTCCGCCAGACGCTCCGCCAAGGCGGCATCGACGGCCTGCACATGGCAGCGCAGAACGCCAAGAGTGGCGTTCGTCTCGTCCAGCGCGCCGATGGCTTCCACATGAGAGGCGTTCTTGGGCAGACGAGTGCCATCGCCCAGTGACGTCTGGCCCTTGTCGCCCCCTCGTGTGACGACACGATCTATTCTGACGGACATGACGTAAGGGGCTCCAGTTTCGGTCGATGCAGGTTCGTTTCGAAAAGGGGACAGTCCGAGACCTGTTCTGTCAAGCGCCCATCGTCCATCATGTCGTATTCTCAGTGATGACGGGACTGGCGGGCACCGGCATAGCCTGCCGGATGACCGGGATGACGTGTGAGCGCCCGGGCGGCTGTCAGGTGCTGCTGGGCCATCTGTTCCAGTTCCTGAGCGTAGGCTTTTAGTCCTGCATCCGATGTGGTTGCGGCTTCGGTAGCGGCGAAGGTTACGGCGTTTTCGTGTGCTTTGATGGTGGCCGCGAGATAGGCCTGATCGAAGCGGGCGCGCTTCATGCCGCCGAGCGATGTGATGGTCTGCTGGTTGTCCGCATCCGGTGCGGTGGGAAGCGTGACGCCATGAGTCGATGCAATGGTGGCGAGCTTGTCCTGTGCGCCGCTATGCGCGGCAATCAGGCGCTGGGCATAGTTCTTCACCGTGCTTTTCGCGGCTTTGGTGGGCGCAAGTTTCGCCAGTGCGATTTCAGTCAGATTGAGCTGCGCCGCCTGCTGAACGAAGTCCGCATCGGATGCGGCCAGTGGTGCGGGAGCGGCTGGCGGAGGGGGAGGCGGCGGAGGTGTTGTGGGGGCGCAGGCCGCGAGAAGGGCGAGTATCGTGAGGGCGCTGAGGCGATGGGACGGTTTCATGATGGGACTCCTGCTGGAAAAGGTGGGTAGGTGCCATTGCGTAACAACATTCGGCTTTCTTGTCGGTTCCGTGACGGGCGGCTAGACCACGAAGCCTGTTCTCCATGGGGATCGACGCCCATGACCGGGTCATTTGGGGAACGAGGAGAGGATGTAATGGAGCTTGCACGATTCTGGCGCGTGGGCGGTGCCTGGGCAGCGGCGACCGGCGTGGCGATGGGGGCCGTGGCCGCGCATCTGCCGTCCGAGCGCTTCGGTCTGCCCGAGGGCCGCATGATCGTGCAGGAAGCCGTGCAGATGCAGATGTGGCATGCGCTGGCGCTTCTCGCACTGGGAGTGTCGGTGCGCCGTCCCTCCCGGCTGACGGCGCTGGCCGGCTGCGGCCTGTGGTGCGGCATGGTGATTTTCTGTCTGGCTCTCTATGTCACAGCTTTCTCCGGCCATCATCTTGGGTCCGTGGCTCCTACCGGTGGCTTGATGCTGATCGCTTCGTGGGCATTACTTGGCGTGGCGTTTCTACGTCATGACTGAATCGGTAATTCGCAGTGTCTACGTGGCACCTTCCGGATTTGAAGACGTGTTGGGCGCGGAACTGGAACGGCTGGGCACACCACCGGAAAGATGGTGGGGGCGGCTGGCCTTGTGCGCGCGCCCTCCGGTAGCGAGCGTCTGGGCGCTGGATGTGTGGACGGCGCCGGAGGTTCAGGTCATTGCTTCCATCGGGGAGGCCGTGCGCCTGCTGAAAAGTCGCCAGCGGAACTGGTCGGATGTGCCGGTGGAGTTTTTCCGACGGTCCTCGCTCATCAAGGACAAGCTGCCCCCCGTGAAGGCGGCTCCATTGGTCTTTCCACAGAGGCCGCCCACCAGTCCTTTGGGTGGGTGGACATTGCTGGCTCCGGACCGCCTGCTGTTTTCCCAAACCAAAGCCAGTCCTTTTCCGATGGGCGAACCACGTTTCGTGGAAGATCGGGAAGGCCCGCCGTCTCGGGCGTATCTCAAACTCTGGGAGGCCTGCACGCGCATCGGGCGCTGGCCGGTTACGGGGGAGCGCTGTCTGGATATGGGGGCGACGCCGGGTGGCTGGACGTGGGCGATTGCCCAACTGGGCGCGCAGGTGACGGCGGTGGATCGTGCGGTTCTTGCGCCGCAGGTGGCTGCGATGCCGGGCGTCACGTTTCGGCAGGAGAGCGCCTTTGGTCTCGATCCTGCGAAAGAAGACCGTGTGGACTGGTTGTTTTCAGATGTGATCGCTTATCCGGATCGGCTTCTCGCTCTGGCGCGGCGCTGGATCGAGACCGGAAAGACAGCGCGCATTGTCATGAGCGTGAAGTTTCAGGGTGAGACGGATTTTACGATCATGGATGCGTTCGCCGCGATACCGGGTGGACGGTTGGCGCATCTGTTTCACAACAAGCACGAAGTGACGTTCTTCTGGAGCGAAGACGGAACATTCGCCTGACCGCATCTGAGTGTTGCACTCATGGATTGTGACAGGAAGAAGACGACATCACCGGGTTTCCCGCTCCAAGGAGGAATCGTGATGCGTCTGAAAAATCTTTCCCTTGCCGTCCTATGTGCCATCTCCACGGCGCTGCCGTGCTCTTTCGGTCTCGCCCATACGGTGACGGCAACACCACAGGTGGGAGAAGCGCCTGTGCGCCCCGTTGTGGTTCCCTATCCGGCAGCCGAACTGGCGCCCGCCGCCGTAGCCGCGGCGCTGACACGCGCAAAGACGAGCGGCAAGCCAGTGCTGCTGGATTTTGGTGGAAACTGGGCGCCGGATTGCTGGGCGCTTTCGGGCGTGCTGGCCACGCCGGCGGTGGCGGCGTGGGTGGCGCAGAATTATGAGGTGGCGGTTGTGAACGTGTCGCGGTTCATGACCAACATGAGCATCGCGGCAGGATATGGTGTGACGGTTTCGGTCGCCCCTACAGTTCTGATCATCTCACCTTCCGGCAAGCTGTTGAACGGGGACAGCGTGGTGGCTTTGGCTCATGCCCGGCAGATGACGCCGCAGGCCGTGGTCGATCAGTTGGCCACATGGGCAAAACTGGACTGAGTTTTTAAAACAGACTGTGAAAAGAAAAACGGGCCGGGGAGATGTGCTCCCCGGCCCGTTGCCGTGTCGCCTCAGGCGGCCTGAAGCTGAGCCTCGGCAAACTCATAGTTGGCGAGCTTGTCGAGGTAGTTGGTGATGTAGTCCGGGCGACGGTTGCGGAAGTCGAGATAGTAAGCGTGCTCCCACACGTCGAGGCCCAGCAGCGCCTTGCCCTGACCTTCGGCCAGCGGGTTGGAGCCGTTGCCGGTCTTGGTCACGGCCAGCTTGCCATTCGGCGCCAGCACGAGCCATGCCCAGCCGGAACCGAACTGCGAGACGGCGGCCTTCTTGAACTCTTCCTTGAACTTTTCGACGCTGCCCAGATCTTCCTTGATCTTGGCTTCCAGCGCCGGCGGGATCGCGCCGCCGTTGGGGGAGAGATTTTCCCAGAACAGGATATGGTTCCAATGCTGGCCGGCGTTGTTGAACACCGGAGCCTGTGTCGCATCACCTTTTACCGCGAGAATGATCTCGTCGAGCGACTTGCCCTGAAGTTCCGGCTTCGCCTCGACGAAGTTGTTCAGCGCCGTGACATAGGCCTGATGATGCTTGTCGTGATGGAGTTCCAGAGTCTCCTGGCACATGCCACGCGAAGCGAGGGCATTGTAGGAGAAGGGAAGGGCTGGCAATTCGAAAGCCATGATGCTGGTCTCCTTGGATTGCAATCACGAATGGGTGGCGTATGGACGCCGCTCCCAAGTGCTATGTGCCGCCCACCAGACCGTCAAGGGACGGTTGAGTGATCGGAGGCACAGGCACGACATGAAGGGTCCAACGCGATGAACGAACAAAAGGATGCCTCCGGGGGGACGGAGCTGTCCTGTGCAGCGATTGCACGTCTGCGTGATCGGGACCGCTTTTTCTGCGCGATGTTCCTTCCACCCGAAATACGCGAGGTGGCTTTCGTGCTGATTGCGCTGAATGTGGAACTGTCGAAAGCGCTCGTGCTGCCGGTTTCGGGGTCTGTCACCGGCCCGATGGCCGGGCTGATCCGGCTTCAATGGTGGCGCGATGTGGTGCAGGAGCCGGCTCAGGGGCGGGCAGCCCGAATGCCTGTGGCCATGGAACTGGCCGAACTTCTGGAGGGAAGGCGGATCGCGCCGGAGTCCGTGCTGCGTTTGATCGATGCGCGGGAAGCGGAACTGTGCGGTCTGCCTGACTGGGTGACATGGCGTACGGCGATGCTCGATGGAGCCGGCATAATGCAACGCATGGTGGGGGAATTGCTTGGCATTGTGGATGACGCCCTATTGGCCATGATTGTTCATGCGGGTGCCGCATTCGGAACGGGCGCATTGCTGCGTCATCTGCCGGACGTACTGACTGCGGGGCGTATGCCTCTTCCGCAAGAGGCGCTGGAACAGGCGGGCTTGCCACGGGAGGCGGACGGTGCGGCCTTGCTAAAGGGGGGGAGACTGGCTCCCGTTGTGGCGCGTCTGCGTCAGGAGGGGCGGACGCTTCTGCCCTCGCGCGCGGAATGTCGCAAGGCGCGGCTGGCCACGCTCCCGGCAGTTCTGGCCGATCGCGATCTCAGGCGTGGGCCGGTCCCGTCTGGCATGTCACGCGGGCTTGGGGACCGGCTGATGGTGATGAGGCGCGCTTTTTTCAGATAAATCAGCCCCGGCTCCGGGCCTCATGGTGCATGTCGAGCCACGGATGACATGTCTTGATATAGGTCACGACGTTGGCTTTATGTGTGTGCGTCTCCGTGACGCTGTTGGTCATGGACCCTCCATGTACGCGGTATTCCGCCACAGGCTCGGAGACATGCACGCCTTTGAGACCCAGTTCCGCCAGCGTGCACCACAGATCGTAATCCTCCCATCCCATGGCGTCGCGCTTCACGTAATAACCGCCGGCAGCGGACCACGCCCATTTTGCGACCAGCGCCATGGCGTCGATGTAGTTGCCGTTGCGAAGCTGGAGCGGACGGCTGGGGATATCGCCCATCAGATCGTGCGCCGCTCCGAACTGACGCAGAGTGGGATAGGCGTAGGCGGTTAAGGGATCGCAGGCGGCAAGGAGTTTCTCGCAGGCATCGGTGCGGAGGCGGTTATCGGCATCCAGCGAGAGGAAATACGGTGTCTCGCTGGCGGAAACGCCGATATTGCGCGCACCGCCGAGACCCACATTGGCAAGAGGCGCGAGCACGAGAAGCCGGTTGAAGCGGGCTGCGTTCTGCTGGGCCCAGTGGGTGATGAGGGCCACGGAGTCGTCGGTTGAGGCGTCATCGACGACAATCAGGTCGAGTTTTTGCACGCTTTGGCTGCGTACCGATTCGAGCGCGTCGAGAACGACATCGTGATAATTGTGAGATGTGATGATGACGCTCACATCCGCCGCTTTCAGCGCGTCATGTGCGAAGAGCGTCTCATACTCCGGAACTTCCGGCACGCCACGGCCCTGATAGCGACCGCGGGCAATGAGCGTCTCGCTCGCTCTGGCTGTCGCGGCCTCATTGCCGAATGACATGATGATGCTTTCGAACAGAAGAGCTTGCCGCTGAGGACCGAAAGTCCACAGCACCTGATTAAGAGCATTGCGGGCAAGGCTGCGGCGCAAGGACGGATCGGTGACAAGACGGGTCAGGGCGTCTTCCCATTGTGTGGGAGTCTCGGCAAGGAAGCCGGTCACGCCATCGGTGACACAGTCACGATAGGGTGCTGTCGGGGAAACCACGGACGGCACCCCAGCGAGGGCGGCTTCGAGATATTTGATTTCGCTCTTGGCCTCACAAAACACGTTGTCGAGTTCCAAGGGAGCGATGGAAATATCGAAGCGCGCGAATTCTTCGGGCAGACGTTCGAGGGGCACCATATCGCGCCATTCGATCTGATCGGCCACGGGAAGAAGGGCTGGAAATTCGTCCATCAGCAGAACCGGCCGCTTGTTGCCAGTTTCGTGGAAAAGCACGAGACGTACCTCGGGGTGCTTTTGCATCAGGCGCGCCAGAACCTCGGCTACGAGCGCAAAGTCGCGCTGATGGGTGCGGGTGCCGGACGCATAGCCGATGCGAATGAGGCCGTCGCCGGGAACGGAGGCGAGGATGCGCGCGGCCATGCGGCTGCGGCGCAGGCAGGCTGCGTCATAAATATTGGGTAATGTGAACGACTGCCGAGCGATGCGGCGCATTTCGGTCGCCATGAAATCGGTGGTGGCGAAACAGGCGTCGGCCCGCTCCATCGTTGCGCGCATGTTTTGGAAAGTGATGTGGACGATGGATTCGGTCGCGCAGTCCACTGTCCTGATGCCGTCGATGATCGCGATACTGGCGAGTGCCGGGATGAAAACCAGATCATCCGTATCGAAGATGACGGTTGCTCCCTTTTCCTTGCTCAGCCGGATAAGGATGGCCACATGCGGGCTGTATTCCACCCGCCACAGCACGATGACATCGGCCCATTCCACATCGGCCGGTCCTACATCGGCACAGGCCAGCACACGGGTGAAGTGTCCGACAAGCGCACAGGCGGCGGCATTGCGTGTGCAGCGGTACAGGGTGCCGGGAGTGGTGGGTTCTCCGCTGACAAAGAGAACATTGCGCCTGAGAGCGGAAACCGGGAGCGGCGACGCGGGGTTGTGCGTGCCGGCGGCGGCGCTTTCGATTTCCGGAAGGGCGGGAAGTTCCAATGGTGCGGGGACGGTGGGAATATGCGGCGAAAAATTCGGGTGGCGCAGCGTGCGTAAAAGGCCACGAAACAGGCCGGAGCGGGCTTGTATGGCGCTTTGCAGGGCCTGAATCTCCGTCTGTAATGTAGCAAGACGACTGTTTTGTTCCTCGATGAGTGTGCGGGCCTGCTGCATCCATGTGGGATCGACCGTGGTGGGGGCGACCGCCTGGGATTCCTTAGAGGATTCGCTGGATTGCTTGTCGATTTCTGCTTTGGAGGCGACGGCTTGGGACAAGCGTTCCCGTGTTTCCTGCAGCGCCAGCCGGGTTTGGAGGAGATCGTGGCGCGTTGCGTCCAGAGAATCTTTCTGATGCTGGCTTTCCGCTTCAAACGTGCTCTGCCGGACGGCACCGGCCCATGCCGACCCGAGACGGTCGAGGCGTATCCGCAGGCGGGCAAGCTGGGCGGAGGAGGTGCGTGCTTCGAAAAGAGGACTCAGGTCGCACGGGATGGCACCCAGTGCCACGATTCCGGCACCATCGGCATCCGGGAAAAGGCAGTGGGGATGTGTCGCGGCAAGCGCGTTCCACAAGGTGGCTCCGATCTCCGTCTCTGTGCCGTTCAAAAAGAGGAGGGCGTCAGGAGCGAGAGAAGGACGAAGGGTGGTGAGCGTCTCTGCCGCGTGCTTCAGCCGTGTAAGATCGAGCACTGCAATCTCGGGCGGGGTGCCGGTGCGTGCGGGCGCTTCGGAGTCGTTCAGGATCTGCGTGCGGGTGTCGAAAGCCTGCAGGGTCAGAAAGGACTGGATGTAATCGGCAATGGCCGTGGGCACTCCGACAAGGGCGAGAGAATGAGGCCGCGCACTTGTAAGTATGCCGAGAAGAAGCGGCATGTGGGCCGCAGTATCGGGCACCACATCCCTGAGAGCCGGTGGCGCGAAAAAAACGTCCAGTTCCGGGGAGGAGAGCAGGCTGAAGATGGAAACGGGCAGGTCGGACATGTCGCTCATATAGCAGGGGGACGATCTGCCGTGGTTTGTCTGCGCTCGGGACATCGACGGCAAGAGGGAATGGAAAGCTAAAGGTTAACCGAAAGGGCGATAGACAAAGTATTTGTCAAAAAAACGCAGGAAACTGCGATTCGCGATGTATTTTTTTCGAGCCGACAGCCTTGTTTTCTATTGCGTGTGTCGGAGCTTTCAACGTAGAAAGGCCATGGAAAGATGTCTGCCCGTGTGTGATGCTGCGACTGACCATGCTGGGTTACAAAGCAAGGGACTGAATAATGCCTATTATTACCGTTCAGGGCGCGTCCTCGGGTTCACATGTTGTCGTTACCGTTGATGGTGCCGGCAGCGGCACGCTCGCTGGTCTTGTCTCGTCGTTCAGCAATACGCTGGCGAGCGGCATCGCCGGTGGTTCGATCAGCGGGCAGAACCTGACGCCGGGTTCGACCGAGTTTGCGTCCAACACTTCGGGTTATGGCGTCATCACGGCGGCAGGATCCTATCAGGTTTCTGGAGATGTCGGCGCGATCGTGTTCGGCGGTCTGCCGGGCACCAACCAGATTCCCAGCGCGCATGTTCAGATCGATGCCAGCAAGGGCACGGCCTCTTTCGTAAGCGTTGAGGGCGGCACCACGCAGGGTGTGCAGTTCCAGGCCGGTTCGTCCAACGGTGTCTTTGTGGCCGGCACAGGCAACAACAGCTTCCTTGGCGATCAGCTTGCGGGTGGTGGCAACTGGTCGATCTATGCCGGTTCCGGTAACGATACGGTTATTGCGGGCACGGGCAACAGCACGATCAACGCTGGTACGGGCAATAACTACATCAGCATCAGTCAGGGCACGAACGTCGTCAATTCGTACGGCCAGGACACCATCTTCGGTGGCGACTGCAACCCGGATCAGACTGTCAACCTGTACGGTGGCAGCTCTTTCGTTACGGTTGGTGAGGATTCTCAGGTCAGCGATCTGTCCGGTGGCAACAATGCCATCACGGTTGGTGGTGGCTCCACGGTTCGTGGTGGCGCAAACGACTCGATCAACCTGAATGGTGGTAGCTCCACGATCCTTGGTGGGTCTTCGGACACCATTTCGGCCAGTGGCGACGCGCTGATCGCAAACTCCGACATTGCCAATGTGAGCGTTTCCGGCTCCCTCACCTTTATCGGTGGCACGGGCCAGAGCACGATCACGGCGGCTTCCAGCACGATCTTCGGTGCAAGCGGTCTGGATGCTATCGTCAACGCGACGAGCAACAGCACCGAGTCACTGTTCGTGGCCAATGCAGGCAACGAGACGCTCGACGGTTCCAACTCCGTTTACGGCATTCATGCTTTCGGTAACGTTGTGGGCACGTCTGGTACACAGACCTTTATCGGTGGCACAGGCTCCGATACGCTGGTTGCCGGTGTGGGTGATGCCACGATGACCGGTGGCTCGGGTGCCATGAACTACTTTGCATTCCGTGATGGAATTGCGGGTGGCAACTATACCATCACCGACTTCGGTTCCGCTGCTGGCAACATTGTCGGTCTGCTCAACTATACGCAGTCCGATCTGACGAATGCGCTGAACAACGCGACGACGTCCGGCAACAACACCACCATCAAGCTGTCTGACAACACGACCATTACGTTCGACAATGTCACCAGCCTCAACTCGAACGACTTCCAGATCTGGTAAGATCGGCAGTACGTTTCGGAAGAAACCGGGCTTCGGCCCGGTTTTTTTTTTGCCGTAAGATGATTGATGGCCAGCAAACAGGGGAATGGGCACGTCCGTGACAGATCGTCAGCTCGAAGCATTGGAAAAGCGTCTGGAGAATGCCGAGTCGCTTCTGAAAACGTACAAGGCCACTTCCGCCTTGCACGGAATGAGAGCGGATGGGCTGGAATGGGAGGCTGGGCGGCTTCGTCGTACTCTGTTTGGTTTGGATCGCGGGCCAGTAGTGAGGGGACTGCGGACAGCATGGCTGTTGGCGCATGGGGAACTGCCGTCCGGCGTTCCGTTACGGCTGATCGCTCGCAGAGCGCGGGAAATTGCTGAGCGGGACGGCATCCGGATTCTGTGGGGGAAAGTCAGGCAGCGTGTCGGCGGTCGCGTGGCGCGGGAATGGGAAAAGCGTCGGACGGCCCGCTCTTCCACACCCGTATCACCTTCTGTCGAGAACGGAGAAGCGGTCTATCGTCGCTCCGTTTCCTCGGAACGGCTACGTGATTTCACGCCCCGGGTGCTGATCGTTGCGGAGCTTTCCATTCCGCAATGCGCGAAATACCGTGTCTGGCAGCGCAAGGAAGAACTGGAACGCCTTGGCTGGCAGGTAGACGTCATGAACTGGCATGACGTCCAGAGTGTTCTTTCTGGCTTGCAGGTGTGTACGGACGTCATTTTCTACCGCACACCGGCTGTGCCAGACGTCCGCAAGATGATCGACGAAGCAAGGCGGCTTGGTCTTTCCCCTTGGTGGGAAGTTGACGATCTGATCTTTGACGTCGAACTTTACCGGCAGAACAGTAATCTTTTGTCCCTGCCGCCCGCAGAACAGGCCGAATTATTGAAGGGGGCGGCTCTCTACAGAGAGTGTCTGGAACTGTGTGGTCGTGGGATCGCCTCAACCCGGGTTCTCGGTGAGGCCATGAGCCGGATCGGTATCGGTGAAGTGAGTGTTATCGAGAATGCGCTCGATGATCAGACATTGGCCGCTGCCGAGACGGCGCTGACCGGGCTGACCCAAAAAGATCAGAAGACGACGGACGATATCGTTATTGTCTATGGTTCGGGCACGCGAACCCATGACGGAGATTTTCTCTGTTGCGCCGAGGGTCTGGCAGCGGCCATGGAAGCCGAGCCACGCCTGCGATTGCGGATTGTGGGCGAACTGACAGTGCCGCCTGTGTTGCTGCGCTTTGGCAGTCGCGTCGAAACCTTGGAAGGGCGCGATTATCCCACCTACATGGCCATGCTGGCGGCTGCCGATCTGACGGTCACACCGCTGGAACTCACGATTTTCAACGACGCAAAAAGCAACATCAAGTTTCTGGAAGCCTCCATCCTGTGCGTTCCCTCTGTCTGTTCACCCTGCGATGCGTTTCGGGGTGTGATTGTGGAAGGACAGAACGGCTTTCTCGCTGAAGGCGCGGAGGCCTGGCGGGATGCTGTGCTGGCACTGGCGCGCGATCCAGTGTTGCGTCGGGATGTTGGCGAATCCGCACGTCGCGACGTCCTTGCACGTTATCGTCCGGACGTTATCGCCCGCGAACAGGTCGCTCGTTATTTCCCTTTGCCTGCCCCACAAGCGCGCCAAGGTTTGCGGGTTCTGTCGGTAAACGTGTTTTTCGAACCACGTTCTTTTGGCGGTGCGACGCTGGTGGCCGAAGAAATGGCAGCTCGGCTTTCTGCCATGGGATGCGATGTCGGCGTGTTCACTTCCGGTCCTTCTTTTCCAGAGCGCGCTGGTGCTCCCATACGGCATGAAATACGTGACATGCCCGTTATGGCTTTCCCGCTGCCCATGGACGTGGATCCTGTTGGCGCATTGGATAATCCGCGCTGCAGCGCCCAGTTCGCGGCATGGTTGGATGCCTTTCGACCGGATGTCGTGCACTTCCATTCCGTGCAGGGGCTGGGTGTCGGGATCTTGCAGGTCTGTGCGGAGAGGGGAATTCCGCATGTGATAACACTGCATGATGCGTGGTGGCTGTGTGAGCGTCAGTTCATGGTGAAAGCCGATGGACGCTATTGTTTCCAGCGGCATATCGATCTGATGGCGTGTCAGAGATGTGTGCCCGGAGCGCATCATCTCCAACTGCGTCAGGATATGATGCAGGGGGCGTTGCACAGAGCGCAGCTTCTTCTGTCTCCAAGTGCCTCACATCGCGCGTTGTATCTGGAAAATGGCATAGAGCCAGAACGCATACAGGTGAATCGCAACGGCTTCTCATGGCCTGTGAAGGCACGGACCCCACGAAAGGCTGGGCAGCTTCTCCGTTTCGGCTTTGTCAGTGGAACGGCGGAGGTCAAGGGGTTCTCACTGGTTCGCAAGGCGTTCGAGGCACTTGAAAGAAACGACTGGGAACTGGTGCTTATCGACAACACGCTCAATCTCGGATTTTCCTCGGTCAACGTGTCGGGATGGAGAGTGAAGGGGAAGGTTGTGATCCGTCCGGCCTATACGGACGAAACACGGGATGATTTCTTCAATGCGATCGATGTCCTGCTGTTTCCGTCTCAATGGATGGAGAGTTATGGCCTGACCGTGCGTGAAGCTCTTTCGCGGAATGTATGGGTGATTGCCACGGCGCCAGGTGGGCAGGCGGAGGATATCGAGGACGGCGTGAACGGGACGCTTATTCCTCTGGACGGTCGCTTTGAGAGTTTGCAGACAGCTATTGAAGGTGTTCTGACTAACAAGGAGCGGTTTTCCTCCTATGTGAACCCGCATAGGGAGGAATTGCCGACTTTTGAAAGTCAGGCTGCGGAACTCAAAGCCTATCTGGAATCGGTTATACGGAAGTAGGAGACCTGCACGGTCTTTACCTGACTTTAGAGAAGGGCGCGTTAGGCATGGCAGCATGCTTGATCTCGCCGAATTCGCTAATGATCCTTCTGTCGCTCGTTCCGTTCTGACCGAACGTCTGGGCAGAGCCTCTGGTCCCTCGGAGCGTGCCCAGATCCATTACCGGTTATGGGAGATGTGTCAGGTGTGCGGAGAGCCGGCCGCGGCCCTGCGTCATCTTGATGAAGCCATGCACCTTGACCCGATGCAGAGGCCGGATTCTGTCTCTTCCGATGCACGCCGCCGCATTGTGGTCATGAATGCTCCCGGCACATTTCAGGCGAATGCGCCACTTGCG
This sequence comes from Acetobacter estunensis, assembly GCF_019083805.1. Lineage (GTDB taxonomy): Bacteria > Pseudomonadota > Alphaproteobacteria > Acetobacterales > Acetobacteraceae > Acetobacter > Acetobacter estunensis_A. Next base: position 84,457 of record NZ_JAHRDV010000011.1, on the reverse strand, counting down.
TTTCTTCTTGATGGTGCCACCCAGATTTTCACGCTGTGGGTATCGGGAGCCCCTGCTGCACGGGGAGTTCTCGTTGCAGCCGTCAGGGCAGTGCAGGCCGAATGCGCGTTTATTGCCATTGCGGAGGACGAACGGCAGGCACAGGCCATCGCGGAAGCGGAGATCATCGCGCACGAGGCTGGATTGCCTGTTCTCAACGGGAATGATCGTATTATGCTGGTGGGGCGTGCACGCGTTCCGCAACTTCTGGCTGGTATTGCAGATGTTCTGGTGCCGCAATGTACGGTGATACGATCCTTTGATGACAAGATACCGTCTTTTCCTGTTCTGATAAGACCACTTGCCTCGCATGCTGGAGATGGACTGGCACGCATCGATACGAAGGCGGAACTGGAGACTTATATTCGTTCAGTGTCTCCGGGCACATCTTTCTATGTCACGCAATTCGTCGATTTTATCAGTTCCGATAGTTTGTACCGCAAATATCGAGTCGTTTTTGTTGAAGGGAAACCTTTTCCGGTTCATTTGGCCATCCATGATCACTGGGCGATCTGGTATTACAACGCGAAGATGGAAAATTTCCCTCAGAGACGTGCCGAAGAAGCCCGTTTCATGACGGATATGGCGGGCTATTTTCCTTCTGGTGTTTTGGAAGGGCTAAAGGCGATCGCTCGTGCCGTGCAACTTGATTATTTCGGGCTGGACTTTGGTGTGTTGCCGGATGGAACATTGGTTGTGTTTGAAGTCGAGACCGGCATGATCGTACATGATCGGGATCCGGCGGATATCTATCCTTATAAAAGTGCTGCCATTGCCCGTATTCGGCATGCTGTTGAAGCCATGATCGACCAGAAGTCCCATGCGCCTTCATGACAGGCGGTAGAAAATCAGTTCGTATGAATAATGATATCTGCGACCGAGCGATGATGGCACCGAGGTGCGCGTGGGAAAGAGGCTGATGCCATCAGGCATAACGGAGAGAGGTGGCTCCATCCCTGTTTCGGAATGTTTCCACGTGTTCGAAAGACGTGGTACTTCGGCTGCATTGAAGAACTTTTTCCACCTGTTTAAGCTGTTTCTCTCACGGTATGGATTTTTTTTCTGGTTTCTTCAGGTGTGGCACGTTAGAAGCCGCGATATTGGCCGACCTATTGTCGACAGTCGCCGTCCATAGTAATCGGTCCAGCCCACATTTCAGGAGTTGAGAGATCCATGAGTAAGGCTTTCATTGCGGCGGTCATCCAGGATTCTATTGATTGCACCGGGGTGGCTGCTAACAAGGCCGCTGCGGATCTGATGGACGCGATCGTGAAGGAACTGAAGCGCGAAGGTGGTTTCACTCTGCCGTCGTTCGGTACGTTCACGGTCCGCAAGACCAAGGCACGCAAGGCTCTCAATCCTCGCACAGGCGAGCCCGTAAAGGTGAAGGCTGGCAAGACCGTCCGGTTCAAGGCCAGTCCCAATCTGAAGAAGGCTGTCTGAAAGTCATCTACTGATGCGGCGGGCTTTTGCCCGCTGCATCGAATGGCTGGGGTGGGAGGGATCGAACCTCCGCATGGCGGAATCAAAATCCGCTGCCTTACCGCTTGGCTACACCCCAATCGCGGCCAGTCGCCTGTCCCGCTTTCTACTGTGACACGACCGGCTCGTAAAGAGGGTCAGAGCCCTCTATCCGTTGTTCTCGGTGAAATCGGCATCCGGTTCTTCCTGCAAGGGAGGAAGCGTGTCACCATCTTCTGATGGATGGGCAGATTGAAGCTCTTCGGTCGGCTCATGGTCCACGCCATTGAACAGTCCCATGCGCTCGGCCCGGTCCAGCCCCTGCTCCAAGGCGGCCATGGTGGTGCCGAGATCTTCGCTCTCGTCTTTTTCCCAAGCGCGCAGCGTATGTGTCCAGAGCGCCACGACACCCTGCACGCGAAGCAGTCCACTTACGCCACCTGTGGAAATACCCGCCGCGCCCGCAATCCATTTCATGCTGTCCATGGTGGCGGCACCCAGAAGCAGCAGAAGCGGGGGATCGAACGGCAGCCCCCGTAGTACAGCCAGAAGGCCGGCACGATATTGCTGAAAAACGTCGATCCGTCGCATGAGCAGATCGAAAAGCGTTTCACGTGGTGTGCCGAGCGAGCCGTCATCGATGAGGGCCGACTGGTCCGCCATGCGGCCAAGCAACAGAAGAATGGATGCCTTGAAGGGATAACGGCGGCGAACCTCCCCCATCTCCAGTCCGGCATGCCGGGCGATCTCGGGCATGGTGAGAGAAGCCCATCCCTTGCTGGCGGCCAACGCCATGGCGGCGTCAAGCAGGGCTGAATCGAACTGGTCGTTGTCTTCCGAGGTCATGCGGGGGAGGCTCATGGTTGTTCGATGGATCAGGACGCGAGTTCGCGTGACCGGAGGACGTTGGCCTCCAGAGCCTCGCGCAGGATGCGGGGGCAGTTGTCTGGCGCGTCAAGCACAGCGAGGGCAGCGGCCGTGGTGCCGCCGGGGCTTGTGACACGCCGACGCAATTCGGCGGCGTCTTCGGGGCTGCGCTCAAGTAATTCGCCCGATCCCGAAACCGTCTTGCGGGCCAGCAAACGGGCCGTGTCTGGAGCGAGTCCCATGCTCACGGCTGTCTTTTCCAGAAGCTCCGCGAGAAGAAAGACATAGGCCGGTCCGCTACCGGAGACGGCAGTCACGATATCGATCTGTTCTTCCGGATGAACCCATGCGGTTGCACCGACAGCGGAGAGGAGTCGGTCGCAGAGTGTTTTCTGCGCAGGTGTTACGGCATCTCCGGCGAACAGTCCTGTAGCACCGCGTCCGATGGCAGAGGGTGTATTGGGCATGGCGCGCACGACGGCGGGGTGCGCCGTTGGTGCGTTCGTTGTCAGGAAAGTAGCGATCGTGCTGGTGGACAGACCGGCCATGACCGAGACGATCACGGCATTTGTCACGATGTCTGGACGCAGGCGTGACAGTTCTTCCAGAACGGGCCGTGCTTTTTGAGGTTTTACAGCGAGAATGACGGCCGTAGGGTGAAAATCCGCAGGAATATCCGTCAGGTTGCGCACGACATGATGCGTCGAAGACAAGTCTTCCCGATGCCGGTCGATGACAACGGAAGGCTCCAGCCCATGTGCGATCCAGGCGTTGAGGAGAGCCCCTCCCATCTGGCCGCAGCCGACAAGGAGAAGGGACGGAAGGGGCTCACTCATCAGGCTTCTCCGGCGCAGTCCAGCATGGCGGCTTCAAGTGCTTCTGCTGGAGGCTTGCCGCCCCAGAGAACGAACTGGAATGCCGGGTAGAAACGTTCGCACTCGGTCAGAGCGATGTCGATCATGTCCTCAAGACTTTCCATCGATGCACCGGGTGCGCCGCGCAGGAGGACAGCGTGACGGAACATCGGCGTGCCGCTGTCCACGTCCAGTGCGAAGTGACCGATCCACAGCCGCTCATTGGCCAGGGCGAGCAGTTCGAACAGAGCCTTGCGTTGTGGTTCGGGCACCTTGAGGTCGAAGGTGCAGGTGAAATGCATGGCGCTGAGTTCCGCCGACCAGGCAAAATACAGCCCGTAGTCGCACCATTTCCCCGGGGCCTCAGCGGCCATTTCGGATGAATTGCGGCGATCGAACGCCCATTCATAGCTGCACACGATCTGTTCCATCAGATCGAGCGGGTTGGAGTTGGGAGTGGCGGTTGTCATCGTCAGAGCTGGCATGCTTGCCTCCCAAACCGGAAAACCATCGCAGATAGGGCCGATGGTTTCGTCCACGAATCAGTGGGAAAGCGGTTGCTGCTCCCCACTTCCGCAAACCTATGGACACCCGGCAAATACGGCAAGACAAGGGCGGCGTGTTTTTGTCTGTCCCGCGGTGTCAATTCAGTTGGGAAACGCGCTGCTGTCGCCACTCCAGCCGGTGGCTTCCCCGGAGTCCGGCGTTGCTTTTCCCATGGCATGTGCTGGCGCTGTCTGCGCTTCTTCCAGATCCGCCACCCGGCGTTCCAGTGCTCCGATGCGCTGTTCGGCATCCTCGCTGGCGGCGCGCGCATTGGCGGCCAGTTCGCGGATAACTTCGAATTCCTCGCGGCGCACAACCTGCAACTGACCGAGCACCTCGTCTACGCGGGAGCGCACGAGCGTGTTGATCTCTTCCTTCACGCCTGCGAAAGCGGAGAAGGCGCCGCCGGCAACGCCGGCGAGATCATCGAAGAAACGCGGGCGGTCGGACATTCCGGTGCTCCTGAGTGAAATAGGCGATCGTGGGAAGGCAGGCTTTCCCGTGCTGGGAGCGGTTTATACCCTTGCCATCGGGCATAAGCCAAGGGCGACGGGTTGTGCGAGGGGAGATGCGCGAAGACATCGGAGGCCTGAGTGGCCTCCTGACGCCCTTTCCTCTGTCAGTTGTTGCTCTCGGTCGCCCGATCAACCGAACGGCCGAGTTTCTCGACGGGGCCTTTGGGTGGATCGAGCGTGTCCTGCACCTTTTCACCGAAGGTCCGCTTGTGCGGCTTGCAGGCGGTCAGACTGGTGCAGGCGATCGTTGCGACCAGTAGGGCCACAAGTGAGGAACGTAGGCGCATATGGGTTCTCCGTAATGAATGAGGCCAACAACGACCCATGACGGTGGGAGTTGCGGAGTTGTCGTGGCGTTCCGTGCAGAAACTGGCGCCGTTTTGTACAGAGACGCCTATTTTCCTGTGTGATCATTTCTTCATCGCACCGGGATTGCGGTGCGTTTCAGCCTGTCCGTCACGTTGTGCGTGAGGAGAGGGCGACGTGCGCGGTTGTGGCGGGGTGGAGGGCCATCGGGCGTGATCGTGGTCGCGTCCGGCAGAGCGGCGGGTTTCTCCGTAGCCCTGTTGAGGACGTTTTTCGAGATACCCTCATTTCAATATCGGAATTCGATGTCCAACCGCATTCTTTTTATTCTCAAGTCCCGCGAAGGTAACTGGGGGTACGGCTCGAAAGAGTCCGGCCTGTCCAATTCGGTCCGCTTCGTGGTGGATATGCTCGCTGCGCGTGGCATTGTCGCGAAAGCTGTCGAGGTGAACGACAACAATGACATCGACCGCGAAGTTACGGCCTGGTGGCCATCGCATGTCGTGATCGAGGCATTCTGGGTCGTGCCCGAGAAGTTCGATGTGCTGCGTCCACTGCATCCGGACGTGCAGTGGATTGTACGCGATCATTCGAAAACACCTTTTCTAGCCAACGAAGGAATCGCATTCGGTTGGACTGTCGATTATCTGAGGCGTGGCATCGAAGTGATGTGCAACTCGCCTCGCGCCGTGGCGGATATGGCCACTGTGGCTATGTCGTGCGGTCAGTCGCCGACCAATGTGACCTATGGCCCGAATGTCTATCCGGTGCCGCCCATGGAGAACATGGTGCCGCATGCCCGTAAGGCAGATGTTGTGAATATCGGCTGCTTCGGTGCGGTTCGGCCTCTCAAGAATCATATGACACAGGCTATAGCGGCTATGGCGTTCGCAGATTCTGTTGGTGTGACATTGAATTTTCATATCAACGCCACACGGACGGAGGGTAAAGGGGAGCCGGTCTTGAAGAATCTGCGGGAGCTGTTCGCGCGCTCACGGCACACGCTGGTCGAACATGGCTGGATGCCTCATGCTGACTTCCTCGATGTTCTGCAGAATATCGATATTCTGATGCAGGTCTCGTTTACGGAGACGTTCAACATTGTGGCGGCGGACGCCATGGCGGCGAGTGTTCCGGTTCTGGTGTCGCGTGAGATTCCGTGGGTTGGCGCCTATGCCCACCGCGATCCTACGGATGCAGCGGACATGGCACAGGGGTTGTTTGGTATCTGGATCGAGAACGAGCGCGAACAGATCACAAGATTGCAGGCCCAGCGCCGTGACATGGAACGCTATGTCGCGTGTTCCGTCAGCACATGGGTGCGCCGTTTTGGTCGTCAACACGATGCTTTCTCCATAATGCCTACTCATGCCTGAGTGGGCGCTCTTTGTTGGAGCAGGAGCACTTGGGGCCACGTTGATCAATGGGGCGTTGGTGGCACTTTTTGCCAGAATACAGCGCAGGCGTGAGGAGAAAATCTGGGAGCAGGGGGAATGAGGAGATTACGTGCCTGCTTTCCGATGCTGTGCTGCCTGACAGCTTGCACCACGCTTCCCGAACGCGGACGGCAAGCTGTGCTGGGTCATTCCCGAGCGGAGCTTGTTGCTTGTGCGGGCGTGCCGGATCAGGAGGAGAGTCGTGATGGGCAGGAGGTGTTGGTCTGGAAAATCGAACGAGCTTCTTCGGGCGCCCTGACGCTGCCGGCGCCACTGGATATCTCGTTGAGCTTCAATAAAACGGCGGCCTGTCATGTGGTGGCCACTGTGCGGGAGGGGCTGGTGAGACAGTTTGTCTACACGGGTCCGGCCCAGACATGGGAGGGCAAGGACGCAGCCTGCGCGCCTATTATTCGGAGTTGTATTCCGTAACCGAATATCGAAGTGAGAGAACTGGAGACAGCCCCGGCCCATGCTGCGACACGGGACGGGGCTGTGCCCGAACACGACCTGATCGGATCGATCCTATCGCTCACGATAGTTCTAGGGCCGGAAGTTTGACGACAGATTGACAACATTCCGGCGGGGATGTGTCACGGGATCGTGAGCATACGGGAGAGGCTCCCGTTTACCAGACGGACCAATCGAGAAGTTCCCAGTGCTTGTAGCCAAGTTCCCAAGCGGCCCGCTGATCTTTCTCTCTGAAAGGGCAGGACGTTTCTTCCTGCCCTACTTCCGCCGCTTCGCGTCCCTGCTGGTAACAGCGCGCGAGTATGGGATCGGTCGGTGCGGGCGTGTGAAGGGCATCTTCTTCTGTGGGAGTGTCGGGAAAACCCAGAGAAAACCAGCTTTTCCGTTTCATGCTGTCCTCAATTCTTCGGACGAAGGGATAGCATGAGCCAAAAAAGAAACAATGATTTAAAAAAGATCACACCCGTCTCAGGAGCCGGTTGAATCGGCGACACGGCAGGGCCGGTTATGCGAATCATAAACATGATTTATTTTTGTGTGTTTTATAACATTATGATTTTAAAGAAATAAATATATTTTTAAGTGGCACTAAGTGCCATCTCTCACGATTACGTGAACTCGGAATCAATTGAGATGGTGCGGACTCATCTATATCCACGTGAATACAGATGGCGTGGAAATGGCGGGCGGCATGGGCCGGTCTCTCCTTTTTCTCCACGTCCGGTAATGACGGAGTCAGCTCATGACCATCTCTCAGGAACCACCGTTCAAGTCTCGCTACGAAAACTTCATCGGCGGCGAATGGAAGGCACCGGTGAAGGGTGCCTATATGAAAGACATCTCGCCTGTGGACGGCCGCACGCTGTGTGAAGTGCCGCAGTCCACCGCCGAAGACGTGGAGCTTGCGCTCGACGCTGCCCACAAGGTGTTCAAGAGCTGGGCGCACACGCCCATCGCCGAACGCTCGAATATTCTGCTCAAGATCGCTGACCGCATGGAGGCCAATCTCGACCTCCTCGCCCGGGCGGAAACATGGGACAACGGCAAGCCGATCCGCGAGACGCTGAACGCTGACATTCCGCTGGCCGTCGATCATTTCCGTTACTTCGCCGGTTGCATCCGTGCTCAGGAAGGCACCATCACCGAGATCAACGGTGAGACCATGGCGTATCATTTCCATGAGCCGCTTGGTGTGGTCGGGCAGATCATCCCGTGGAATTTCCCGCTGCTGATGGCGTCATGGAAGCTGGCTCCGGCTCTGGCCGCCGGCAACTGCATCGTCATGAAGCCCGCCGAGACGACGCCCGCCAGCATTCTGGTGCTGATGGAACTGATCGGTGATCTGCTGCCGCCCGGCACGCTCAACATCGTCAACGGTCTCGGCCGTGACGTGGGTGCGGCGCTCTCCACCAGCCCGCGCATCGCCAAGGTGGCCTTCACCGGCTCCACACCGACCGGCAAGATGATCTATCACGCGGCTGCCGAGAACCTGATCCCGGCCACGCTGGAACTGGGCGGCAAGTCCCCCAACATCTTCTTCGCCGACGTGATGGATCACGACGACGATTATCTCGACAAGGTGCTGGAAGGCTTCACGCTGTTCGCCCTCAATCAGGGTCAGATCTGTTCATGCCCAAGCCGCGCGCTGGTGCAGGAATCGATCTATGAGAAGTTCATGGAGCGTGTCCTTCCGCGCGTGAAAGCCATCAAGCAGGGCAACCCGCTCGATCCGCAGACGATGATGGGCGCGCAGAACTCGCTCATGCAGCAGAACAAGATTCTGGAATACATCGACATCGGCAAGAATCAGGATCACGCCCAGCTTCTGTCCGGTGGCGCCCGTCCCGATCTTGGGAATGCGTTCAAGGACGGTTTCTACGTGCAGCCGACCGTCTTCCGCGGCGACCGCAACATGCGTATCTTCCGTGAGGAGATTTTCGGTCCGGTTCTGACGGTCACCACCTTCAAGGACGAAGCGGAAGCGCTGGCTCTGGCCAACGATACCGAGTTTGGTCTGGGATCGGGCGTGTGGTCGCGTAACGGCAACACCTGCTTCCGCACGGCTCAGGGGCTGGAAGCCGGTCGCGTATGGGTGAACTGCTACCATGTCTACCCGGCTGGCGCGGCCTTCGGCGGCTACAAGAAGTCGGGCATCGGCCGTGAAACTCACAAGATGGTGCTTGAGCATTATCAGCAGACCAAGAACATGCTGGTAAGCTACAGCGAAAAGAAGCTTGGATTCTTCTGAGCCACATCAGGGCGGGGTGCATGCACCCCGCCCGTTCTGACACGACGTTTCTTACGAAGGACTGAAGACATCGCCATGCCTGCAAGAACCGAAATCCTGATTGTTGGCGGCGGCGTCGCAGGCCTTGCTCTCGCCACCCGGCTTGGCAAGGCCTTCGGGCGACAGGGTCAGGCGCGTATCACGCTGATCGACAAAAGCTTCTCTCATGTCTGGAAGCCGATGCTGCATTGCTTTGCGGCCGGCACCGCCCAGAATGAGAATGACCGCATCAGCTTCATGGCACAGGCAAGCCGTCATGGTTTCGAGTTCTGGCCGGGTGAAGTGGTGGGGCTCGATCGTGACAAGCGCGAGGTCATGCTCGGTCCCGTCCGATCTTCGGAAGGCGAGGTCGTTCTGGAAGGTCGCACCGTAAATTACGATGCGTTGGTCCTGTCCATCGGCAGTTGCGCCAACGATTTCGGCACCCCCGGCGTGGCCGAGAACTGCCTCTTTATCGACAATCTGGTCGAAGCTAACGGATTCAACGAGAAGTTCCGCCTCGAACTGCTGCGCGCCTTCGCCGATGACAGCGAACTCGACATCGCCATTGTCGGCGGCGGGGCGACCGGCACGCAGTTGGCCGCCGAACTGCACAAGGCGCTTGAGCTTGTGGGGCTGCATTCCTTCAGCCAGAAGCCGCCCACCCTCAAGATCACGTTGCTGGAAGCGGGTCCGCGCATCCTGCCGGCCTTCCCCGAAGCTGTGTCGGCAGCGGCACAGAAGGAACTGGAACGGATCGGCGTGGAAGTGAAAACCTCCGCGATGGTCTCGGGGGCCGACGAACGGGGTTTCAGCCTGAAGGACGGCAGCCATATTCCCGCCAAACTGCGTGTATGGGCGGCAGGTGTGAAGGCACCGACCGTCACGCGCGGGTTCGGCGGTCTGTCGCTCAGTCGGTCCGGTCAGATCATCGTCAAGCCGAACCTTCAGTCGGTGGACGATCCGCACATCTTCGCTATGGGAGATTGCTCATTCATTCAGGACGGCCCGCTGCCGCCGACAGCGCAGGTGGCGCGTCAGCAGGCGCATCATCTTGCTGCCCAACTCCCGGCATGGGTGCGTGGCGGTGGAGAGATCCCGCCCTGTGTGTTCCGCAACAAGGGCGCGATCGTAGCGCTCGGTGATTACAATGGCTGGGGCACGTTGCCCGGCGGCACCGTCTTCGGCGGCGGTTTCCTGCGTGGACTATCGGCACGACTTGGGCATCTGATGCTTTATCGTCAGCATCAGGTGGAATTGTTTGGTGTTGTACGCGGGCTTCTGTCCTGTCTGGCCGATGGCCTCGATACCATCGTGCGTCCGTCTCCATCAGTGCGATTGGACTGAATGAACGGTGTCCCGCTTGCCTTATGTTAGGTGAGCGGGACTATTTATTTTCAGGTATTTATACCCTTTTCTGTATCAGTCTGTGTGCTGAGGTTGAAAACACGCTGCTTGCAAATTCAGGACGCGTCGCAGCAGTGGGACAAGGCCGGCTCGTCCTTTTACCCGAATCCATTCGTCAACTGCCGTGCGAAAGGCCGCAATGGCGGAGCGTGCCGTCACACGGGCAGCGAGTGTGCCGTCCGTGGTGGGCGGGAGGCGACGTTCCAGTGCTTCCGCGAGACTGTCTTCCCACTTGGCGTATTTCTGGAGGCTGACGGAGAGCAGCGCCGGCGTACGTTCGATCAGGCAGACGAATGCGAAGGCTTCTTTCTTGGTGGGCGCCATGTGCGGCACAACGGCTTCCAGCGCGACGGACACCATCTCCTGAAGTGAGAAATGGAGCGGACAGGAATTGACCGTTTCGGTCAGTACGTCCGTCATCTGCCACGTCCAGGCTGTGACGAGATCGGCCTTGGTGGGAAAGTGCCGGAACAGCGTGCGACGTGAAATACCAGCCGCCGCCGCGATCTCGTCTACCGTCGTCTCATCGAAACCCTTCTCGGACAGCAGACGCATGGCTGCCTCGATCAGTGCCTTACGGGTCTGTTCGCGCTTCGCCTCGCGCCGGGTGGGCGGAGCGGTTTCAGACGCGGAGCGGGGGCGCTGGGAGAGTGCGGAAGCAGAGGAAATGGGCATCAGCCAGACAGGGATCTTGTGACAGGGGAAGCGAAGGAATCAAGCTGCATGGCTTGTCGTCCTCATGCAAGCAAATGAAAGTCTTTTGTAGAAACGTGTGTGTGACCGCGCAATGCCACACGCTCTATGTTTTACGATGACGACAGGATCAGAAGGCGGTGTGGGTGCGCCTTACGGTCGCGGAACGCATGTGCTAACCTGAGGTTCCTTATGCGCTGACCGTGTCACGTGGCCCGATTGCGCGCCACCTGACCGTGAGATGACGGAAGAGCCTTGACCGAGAACCCTGACCTGACCGCGCCGCCCTCTGACCTTTCCGTTCCGGTCGCCATCGAGGAGGAAATGCGCTCCTCCTACCTCGCCTATGCGATGTCGGTGATCGTCAGCCGCGCCCTGCCGGACGTGCGTGACGGTCTCAAGCCGGTGCATCGTCGTATTCTTTATGCCATGCGTGAGAGCGGGTTCACGGCGGATAAGCCCTATCGCAAATCGGCCCGCGCAGTCGGTGACGTGATGGGTAAATATCACCCGCACGGTGACTCTTCGATCTACGACGCCATGGTGCGCATGGCGCAGAGCTGGTCGATGCGCGTCAAGCTGATCGACGGGCAGGGTAATTTCGGTTCTGTGGACGGCGATAGCCCCGCCGCCATGCGTTACACCGAGGCGCGTCTGGCCAAGGCGGCGTCGTTCCTTCTGGACGACATAGACCGCGATACGGTGGATTTCCAGCCCAATTACGACGAGAGTGAGCAGGAGCCGACGGTTCTTCCGGCTTCGTTCCCCAATCTTCTGGTCAATGGCGCCACCGGTATCGCGGTGGGTATGGCGACCAATATCCCCACGCATAATCCGGGGGAGGTCATCGACGCCACGCTGGCGATGATCGCCAATCCCGACATCACCCTTGAAGAGGTGATGGAGATCATGCCGGGGCCGGACTTCCCCACGGGCGGCACGATCCTTGGGCGCTCGGGCATCCGCAGTGCGTTTGCCACCGGGCGCGGGTCTGTGCTGGTGCGCGCGAAAGCCGAGATCGAGGAGGTCCGCAAGGACCGTCGTGCCATCGTCATTACCGAGATTCCCTATCAGGTGAACAAGGCAACGCTTCAGGAGAAGATTGCCGAGCTGGTGCGCGACAAGAACAGCGACCGGCATATCGAGGGGATCGCGGATATCCGTGACGAGTCCGATCGCTCGGGCATGCGTGTAGTGATCGAACTCAAGCGCGATGCGACGCCGGAAGTGGTGTTGAACCAGCTCTACCGCTTCACACAGCTTCAGACCTCGTTCGGTGTGAATATGCTGGCGCTCAATGGCGGTCAGCCTAAGCTGATGGGATTGATGGAGGTTCTTTCGGCCTTCATTGCGTTCCGTGAGGAAGTGATCCTGCGTCGCGCCCGTTTCGATCTGGGCAAGGCGCGTGACCGCGGCCACATTCTCGTCGGTCTCGTGATTGCGGTGGCCAATATCGATGAGGTGATCCGCATCATCCGTGCGGCACCCGACGCCGCGACGGCGCGTGAGGAATTGATGGCTGCGCAGTGGGAGGCCGCCGAGGTCGCGCCGCTGCTGGCTTTGATCCATGACGAAGGCAATGTCGTTGTCGATGGCAAGGTGCGCCTCACGGAAGCGCAGGCGCGCGGCATTCTGGAACTGCGTCTCCAGCGCCTGACCGGTCTGGAGCGCGAGAAGATCCAGAACGAACTGAACGAGGTGGCGCAGAAGATCAACGAGCTTCTGGAGATCATCGGCAGCCGTCCCCGCCGCATGGAAGTGATGCGTGACGAATTGCTGGCGGCCCGCGCGGAGGTCGCCACACCGCGCATGACGGACATTGCTGACTATGCCGGTGATCAGGACGACGAAAGCCTGATTGAGCCGGGGCTTATGGTCGTGACCATCACGCGTGATGGCTTTATCAAACGCACACCGCTGGAGGTGTTCCGCGCCCAGAACCGCGGCGGCCGTGGTCGCACGGCGGCGGGGCGTCGTGGTGACGACGTGGTAGTGCGCTCCTTCAATGCGCACACGCATCAATGGGTGCTGTTCTTCTCTTCGGGCGGCAAGGCTTACCGTGAAAAGGTATGGCGTCTGCCGGAAGCCAGCCCGACCGCGAAGGGGCGCGCGCTCGTCAACCTGCTGCCCGATCTGGGTTCGGACGAGATCACGGCGGTGCTGCCGCTGCCGCAGGATGAGGAATTGTGGGACTCCCTGCATCTTGTTTTCGCAACTGCCAGCGGCGGTGTGCGGCGTAACCGTCTGAGCGATTTCCAGAACATCCGGTCTTCCGGCCTTATCGCCATGAAACTGGACGAAGGTGATCGGTTGATCGGTGTCGCGACGTGCCGTGAAGGACAGGATGTGTTCCTTGCCACCCGCAAGGCGCGTTGCATCCGTTTCCAGATCACGGACGACACGTTGCGGGTGTTCGCGGGCCGTGGTTCGACCGGTGTGCGTGGTATCCGTCTGGCAGAGGGCGATCAGGTGGTGAGCCTGTGCGTGCTCAACCATGTTGAGGCCACGGTGGAGGAGCGCACGCTCTATCTGCGTGCGGCCAACGCCAAGCGTCGGGCCGAAAATGCAGCAGATGAGGCGGATGCCGAGGAAGCCGGCGTCGAGGCCGAAGAGGTCGTTCTCGATGAGGGTTCCGCGCTTACACCCGAGCGCTTTGCGGAACTGGAAGCGGCCGAAGAAATCCTGCTCACCGTGAGCGATGGCGGCTTTGGTCGCCGGTCTTCCGCCTATGACTATCGCGTGAGCGGGCGCGGTGGTCAGGGTATCTCCAACATGACGTTCTCGGGCAGCAAGCGGGGGTCTGCCGTGGTGGCGACGCTTCCGGTGCTGGCGGGAACGGATGTGATGCTGGTGACCGATGCCGGACGTTTGATTCGCGTTCCGGTCGATCAGGTGCGCGTCATGTCGCGTCAGGCCAGCGGTGTCACGCTGCTGCGTCTGAACGAGACGGAGGCTGTGACCAGCGTGTTCCCTGTTCTGGAGGACGACTCGTCCGATGAGGAAGAGGCTGGTCCGGACGGGGAAAGCGGGGGCGATGAAAGCTGAGATCACCCGACGGATCGGGTTCTATCCGGGCACGTTCGATCCGGTGACGTTCGGTCACATGGACATCATCGAGCGTGCAGCCCGACTGGTGGATCGTCTGGTGATCGGGGTGGCGGTGAACGCGGGCAAAAGTCCGCTTCTCCCGGTTGCGGCGCGCGTGGCGTCCCTGTGTGAGGAAGTGCCGGGGCTGGAGGCTCGGACGGGGGCGGAGATTGAGGTGATCTCGTTCAACGAGCTTCTGGTGGATGCGGTGCGACGCACGGGGGCTACGATCATCGTGCGTGGTCTGCGTCTGTTGGTGGACTTCGACTATGAGGCGCAGATGCAAGGCGCCAATCGCAAGCTGGCTCCCGAGATCGAGACGATTTTCCTGATGGCGTCCGAGCGCACGCAGTTCGTCTCGTCGCGCATGGTGCGCGAGATTGCCTCCTATGGCGGCGATATTTCGGAGTTTACGCCGCCGGGCGCGGCGCGACGTGTGGTGACGGCACTAGAGCGCGCCTAGAAGCGGTCTTTGCGGTTTGTGGCGAGGTAGCCTAAGCCTTGCGTTCGGAACGGTGTCCGTGGACGGATGCCGGATTTTCAGAACGTGATTGGACAGGCAGATGGCCGATATCGACAAGAACGACCTCCTGAACATGGATCTGGCAAAAGGCCGCGTGGTGATCCAGCTTCGCCCGGACATCGCACCGCTGGCCTCCGAGCGCTTGCGCTCCCTGTCGGCTGAAGGCTTCTATGACAACACGCCGTTTCATCGCGTGATCGAGGGCTTCATGGCGCAGGGCGGCGATCCGACCGGCACCGGCACGGGCGGCAGCAAACTTCCCGATCTGAAGGCCGAGTTCACCAAGGCGGCGAAGTTCGAGCGTGGCACTGTTGGCATGGCGCGCACGATGAACCCCGACAGCGCGAACAGCCAGTTCTTCATCATGTTCGAGCCCGCTCCCCATCTGGACGGTCAGTACACCATTGTCGGTCAGGTGATCGAAGGCATGGAACTGATCGATGGTATCAAGCGCGGCTCGGGCATGAGCGGAATGGTGACCGATCCGGACCGTATCGTGAAAATGCGCCCGGCTTCCGTCGAAGACTGACCATTTTTGCAAGGCGACTGTTGACAGAGTTGGCGGTCGCCTTTACCCGGGGCGCGTGGCGAGCCGGTAGCTCAGTCGGTAGAGCATTCGACTTTTAATCGAATGGTCGTGGGTTCGAATCCCACCCGGCTCACCATCATTCCTGATGAAAATCTTTCCCCTCGGTGGGGTTCCCCTGCAAAATTAGATGATTCTTAAGCGTCCGGATTTACCTCTCGGAACTGCGAGCGGCTGTCTCTGATTCGTCCCTTATCAGATGGGAGAGGAGGTCGCCGCGATGCAACCAGTCACGCGGTTTCGGGGAACGGATGGCGGAAGAAGAGGAAACGGAAGGCGCTGTGGCGCCTCCGCCCAAAAAGAAAAAGAAGCTGGTGCTGATCGCAGGCGCTGCGGTGGCCGTGGCTCTTCTGGGTGGGGGTGGCTGGTATTATCGCCAGCACTCGGCCGCCAAGCCGGAAAAAACGCCGCCTCAGGCAGTGGTCCAGCAGGAGCCTTTTCTCGTCGATATTCCGACGGTCATCTCGAATTTGGACAGCTCCACGGGGCGGCCGGTTTTCGTGAAGATTTCCGCCAAGCTACAGGTGCGTGGCACGACCCACGATGCTGTCGATGCCCATATGCCCGAGATCCAGAACGTCTTTCAGACCTATCTGCATGAGAGCACCCAGAGCGATTTGGGTGGCAACGGCATCTATCGCCTTCGTGAAGCCCTTCTGGCGCGTCTTGTCGTGCAACTGGCTCCTATTGAAGTACGAGATCTTCTGTTCACGGAATTCCTGATCCAATGAGCGATAGGCAGGACGCAGTGAATTCATCCATCCCACGTCCGGCTCCCACGGCGTCCCTGAACGATCGGACGCCGTTTCCGGACGGCGCTGCGGGCGGCATGGACGGCGAAGATGATCGTCTTCTGGATCAGGCTGAGATCGACAGCCTGATGGGGCATGCCTATGTGCCCGATGAGGCCGAGGGCAAGGCCAGCGGGCTGGAGCGTATCATCGGCTCCGGTGTGGTGACGTATGAGCGGTTTCCCATGTTGGAAATCGTCTTCGACCGACTCATGCGTATTGTTTCCACGTCGTTGCGCAGCTTCACGAACGACAACGTGGATGTGACGCTCGATGGCATCAGTTCCATGCGGTTCGGAGACTATCTGAACTCGGTACCCCCTTCCTGCGTCTTCGCGGTTTTCAAGGCCGAAGAGTGGGAAAATTACGGACTGATGGTGATCGATTCCGCGCTGACCTATTCAATGGTCGATGTCCTTCTTGGTGGTGCGCGGAACCCTCGCACACTCAATGTGGAAGGGCGGGCGCACACGACCATTGAGCGCGCTCTGATCGAGAAGATGGTGCGGCTGGTTCTCGCGGATCTGACCACCGGCTTCGATCCGATCTGTGCAGTCAATTTCCATTTCGAGCGACTGGAAATCAGTTCACGTTTCGCCACGATCTGCCGTTCCTCCAATGCGGTTTTTCTGGCGCGCATGAGGGTGGAGATGGATGATCGCGGCGGCCATATCGATGTGCTGCTGCCCTATGCCACGCTCGAACCCGTGCGGGATCTTCTGGTTCAGCAGTTTATGGGGGAGAAATTCGGACGCGATTCGATATGGGAGACGAATCTGACCGAACATCTTCAGGACACCGATGTGGTTGTCGAGGTCGTACTCGCTGAACAGAAGATGTCGTTTCTGTCGGTATCGGATCTCAAGCCGGGAATGGTTCTGCCGTTCGAACAGGAAGTCGGGCAACCGGTAATGCTGCGGTGCGGTTCCGTGCCGCTTTTCAGTGGCAAGCTTGGGCGCAAGAAGGAACAGATGGCGGTGCGTGTCGAGGAGGATTTCTTGACAGCGCGTGAGAGCTTCGATTCCCCTGATACGCTATATAGCTGAGTATTGGAGATAAATTCATGACCACATTCCAGTATTCAATAGAAATACTCCTCTGTGCACTTCTCTTGATGGGCATTGTGTATAGCATCCATTTGGGGCGTGCTCTTGCTGTTCTGCGCCGTGATCGCCGTGAACTGGCCGATCTGGTGGCGCGGTTGGATGAAAGCGGGCGACGGGCGGAAGATGGGGTGGAGAAACTCCAGACGGCGGCGGATGTGAGTGGCCGAAGCCTCGGCCGCATGATCGATCAGTCGAAAATGTTGAAGCATGAGCTTGAGGCGCTCTCTGAGCGAGCGGATGCCATGGCTGAGCGTCTGGAAGGCTTGTTGCGGCAAGGTAATCGCTCAATGCCGGAGAAACAGACACCCTTCGCTGCCGTCGTTGGGGACAAGGCGGTGAGTGACGAAATGCCCGCGGAGGTAGAAGAAGTGCGCAATCCGCTCGCATCTCTTCCCGCCAGTCCGCCGAACGGGGGAAGCCGCCCCTATGAAACGCGCGCGCGTCAGAAAACGGCAGCGGAACAGGATTTGATCCGCGCACTGCGTATGAGCTGAGGACTATGCCGAAACTGCCGTTTTCCCGTCTTTTCCAGCTTTCCTCCTGTCTCATGGGCGGCCTGCTGACACTCAAGATCTATCTTCTGAGCAGTTCATTGCTGTTCGCGAACACGCCGGAAATGACGGCAAAACAGGCGGCCAAGGTATCATCGACAGCAACGGGAACTCCGCAGGCGGCGAATGTTCCGGTTCAGACAGCGGACAGTTCAACGCCTGCCACCCAGCCGCCAGCAGAGCCCAAAGCCGGCAATGGGAAGGTAGCGGCTACATCACCTTCTCCTTGTGGGGATAAGCCTTGTATCGGACAGGAAAACCGGCCTGACCTCGATGTGGATCATCGTTCGGATTCCGCGCGCAATGAAATACTGACTGATCTTGCTGGACGCACGAAAGAACTCGATCAGGAATCCCAGCGTCTGACCGATCTGAAAAAAGCAATCGATGCGTCACAGGCGATCCTTGATGCCCGGATGCAAAAATATACGCAGGAACAGACATCCCGGGCGGGAGAAACCAAACGTCTCCAGCAACTTGGGGATGCGGATCTCGACAGGCTGGTGAAGATTTATGAGGCCATGGTGCCACGCGACGCAGCTTCCATTTTCAATGTGCTCGATCCGCGTGTGCTTGTTCCCGTCATGGGGCGCATGAATCCGCGCAAGGCTTCGGCAATTCTCGCCAGCATGTCTCCCGAGCGTGCGACCATGACGACCCAGTTGCTCGCGGGACTTCCCCGCAAGCCGGTTGTAGCGCGTGTGGAAACAAATGGTTAAATCCAATAGGCCGTCCGACGGGCCGGGAAGTGCCTGGTAATGGGGCCGGTGTGAATAAATGATGGCGCAGGGCCGGAATTGGGGTGTGTGGGTGCGAACAGGTTTTTCTCTGACGTTATGTCTTGCAACATGTCTGAGTGTTCCTGGCGTGGCCTTTGCCGAAGGCGTGGGGTCTCAGGCTAATCCCGTAAAAACGGGAGGCGATGTTCCGTCTTCGATCGTCGCGAAAAGCATGACTGCCCCTGCTGTAACGTCTCGCGCCCACAAGATAAGTCCGCGTAGTCATGTGACGGGTGAAAAAAAGACCTCCGCGGCTCCTGAGGTGACATCGAATGCGCAGGTAAAAGGCGTCAACGCGTTGCCGTCGGAATGGCAGGCCCAGCGAATCGGTCAGCAGCCAGACAGCCAGGATGTCGTGACAACGCCTGTGCCGGCTGCACCGGACAAGACGGTTGCAGCACCAACCGCAGGTGCGTCGCCTGCGGGTTCTTCCGCTTCCGATCAAAGGAGCGATTCCACCGGGCAGGCTGCCGTGGAACGGATATTTCTCCCATTCGGAGATACCACCGCAGTGGCGGGATTTTGGAGTGGCAACGATTTCCTTCTTGTCGCGGATCGTGCGGTGCCCATGGATGCCAGCGCTCTGAAGGATACAGGCCCATTCTCGCATGCCAGCGTGCAGACGATGGGGAACACCACGGTGGTTTCGATTCATTTCGATCAGACCCGTGCACTGGGTTTGCACAAGCAGACGGGTGGATGGATTCTGTCGCTTGTGCACCCGCAGGATGAAGGAGCACATCGTTCGTCCATTCTCCCAGAACAGCGCGATGGTGGCCTGCTTTACCCTCTGCCAGGTGCGGGGCGGGTGATCGAGATCGCGGATCCGGCGTCGGGCGCGCGTCTGCTGGTGGCCCCTTCATCGACGGAGGTACCCGGTTCCGTGCTGACCCGGCATCATGTTGGCTATGAACTCCGACCTTCTCTGCAGGGACTGGTTTTTGCTGTCGAATCCGACCAGGTCGAAGTGCGTAACGGTGATGGCGGCCCCTTTCTCGATATTCTTGGGAAAAACGGGATTCCCTTGGCCGGTGGGGCATCGGGTCGTGTGGCGGATGATCGGGTTGACTGGGCGTGGTTGGGGTTGAGGGCGCTGCCTTCTCCCATGCTGCGAGAGGATTATCGTCGTCTGTGGACACGGGCGGCCATGCTGCCCCCGCCCCAACGTGACGAGGCGCGGCTGGCGGCGGCACGTGCAGCCTTTGCCATGGGAGATGCGCCCGGAGCACGGGCCATTCTGGCGACTGCCATTCAGGACCGCCCCGATCTTGCTTCGCTGCCCAATGTTGCCTTCCTTCAGGCGGCGTCCGAACTTCTGGCGGGGAATACGGCGGGTGCGGGTGCGCTGGAAAGCCCGGAAGCGGGAGCGGATGGCGTGTTGTGGCGCGGCCTCTACATGGCGCGCAGTGGCGGCAATCCGAAACGCGCTGCGTCCCTACTGGCTGAGGGATACCTGCAACTTCGGGATTACCCTGAGCCTTTGCGCCAGAAACTTGCGCCGGAGATCGCGCACTACATCGCGCAGTATGGGTCTGATGAGGATCGAACGGTTCTGACGCAACAGGACACCCCACCTCTGGATGACCTGACGCAGGCTCTTCTGACGTTACGTAATGGCGATCAGGAGAAAGCCTTGGGCATGTTCAGCCATCTGGCTGCGTCCAAGGATCCTGTTGTGTCGGAACGGGGTAATGAAGAGGCCATTGCTCTGAAGCTGGCCATGAAACGGATTCGTCCGGCTGAGGCCGCCACGGCCTATGATCGGCTGCTCTTTGCGGCCCGTCAGGCCGGTCGCGAAAAAGACGTGCGACACGGCTTGATCGATGCGCTCATGCAGGCAGGAGAATGGCCTCGTGCGCTTGTGGCGCTCGACAAGTCCGTGGAACTTTTCCCCGAAGAACGGGTCAGTCTTACACCGAAGGTGGAAGAGATACTCATTCATCTAGCCGAAAGCAGTGCGGATGAACACAGCGGTGCGGATACGATCGACACTGTGGCGATGATCCAGAGCCACGTGGATCAGATTCCCGACGGTCCCGCCAAGGGCCGGATTCTTGCCGGTCTGGGGCAGAAACTGATGGCAATCGGTCTGCCGGGAAAAGCGGCTACGGCGTTTGAACGGGCGCTTCCGCTGGCGCCCGATGAAACACATCGGGCTGCATGGGGTGGGGAACTTGCGCAGGCCGATATAGCGGCTCAGCGTCTGGGACAGGCGCGGCGTGCTCTGGATGAAACGGCCGATACGTCTGTGGATGGGGATGTCGCGTCAAAACGCCGGGTCATTGCAGCGGGGCTGCTCTTGCGGGAGGGAAACCGCGATCAGGCTCTGCTGATGCTGGCTCAGGATGAGAGTGATGCCTCGCTGGATTTGCGTGGACGCATCCTTGAGGAACAGCGGAAATGGCCGGACGCTGTGCTTGTCGTCGGGCGTCTGGCCACTCATGCACTGCCTGAGACGGGTGCGCTGTCTCTCTCGCAGCAGGAACTGGCTTTGCGTCTGGCGACGGATGCGGCGCGGGCGAATGACTGGGGGACATTGGACCGGCTGCGTGAATGGGTGGGAAGTCGCAAGATGACACCGGAGCGTCAGCGGGTGTTCAATCTGCTCGTAACATCACCGGAAGAGGATCTCCGCCGACGGGCGGAAGCGCCGTGAGTGGCGAAATGGTTCCTATGTCGAAATGGTGTTGCAAAGAAAGAGAGCAAGGCCAAGTCAAACGCGCTGACGTAAAAATGTAACTGGCGTGTCGCACGAATTTTCTTGCAACACGTAAGAGGAAGCCCTATCAACCGCGCTTCTTGGCCCAAGGGGGCGATTTCGCCCAACAGGCTGTCTACTGGTTTGGGGGTACGTCATGAACGCACTTGCTCAACTGGGGATGGTCTCGGAACTCCCGAGCAATAACCAGATTTCTGCCATCGCTGAGTCCTGTGAGGACGAGCGGAAGGATTATTTCGTCGAACGGGACGGCGAAAAGTTTGCTGGCACTCATCTTCTGATCGATCTGTGGGAAGCGACCAATCTGGACGATCCCAAGCGGATTGATGAAACGCTGTGCGAGGCCGCTGTGGCTGCGGGCGCCACGATTCTGCACAGTCATTTCCACCATTTCTCCCCCAATGGCGGCGTGTCCGGTGTGGTGGTTTTGGCGGAGAGCCATATCTCCATCCACACATGGCCTGAGCGTGACTTCGCAGCCGTTGACATCTTCATGTGTGGCGAGTGCGATCCGCACCTGTCCATTCCTGTGATGCAGCGTCTGTTTCAGGCAAAGCGCGTGCTGGTGGACGAGCAGCGCCGTGGACGTGTGGCGGCCTGAGCGTCGTCACGTCCCGAGAGACCATCCGAAAATCACGATATGTCTTCTTGCCCGATTGAAAGATCGGATGGGGAGGCGTGTCGTTTCCTATGTGGAGAGACCGCTATGGCCGAGCAATGGCTGAACGAAGGACTGTACGACAGCTGGGGACAGCGTTTCCGGGTGCGTAAGGAACTCGCGCACGTCAAAAGTCCTTTTCAGGACATTGTGGTGTTTGAAAGCGACTCCCACGGACGGGTGCTCATGCTTGATGGCGTGGTGCAGATCACGGAAGCGGACGAGTTCGTTTATCAGGAAATGCTGACGCATGTTCCGCTGTTCACACACCCCGATCCCAAGCGTGTGTTGATTATCGGCGCGGGCGATGGTGGCGTGCTGCGTCGGGTGCTGGAGCACAAGGCGGTCGAGAAGGCCGTCATGGTAGAAATCGATGGTGCTGTCATCGAACTTTCCAAGAAGCATTTGCCGATGATCGCGGGCGAGGCGTGGAATGATACGCGCGCGGATGTGATCGTGGGTGATGGCATTGCCTATGTAGCGGAAGCTCCGGATGCGTCGTTCGATGTCATCATCGTGGACAGCACCGATCCGATCGGTGTGGGCGAGGTTCTGTTTACCGACAGTTTCTATGAGCATTGTGCGCGTATTCTCGGGCCTGAGGGCCTGATCGTTAACCAGTGTGGCGTGCCCTTCATGCAGGCGGATGAACTGCGTGAGACGAGCCTGCGCCGTGCGAAGTTCTTTCCTCATGTCTCCGCTTATGTCGCGGCTGTGCCCACCTATGTCGGAGGTTTCATGACGCTGGGCATCGCAGCGAAAGGAAGCGATCCGACACAGCAGGATACCGTTCATGTGCGCAATCGTGCGCAATCATCCGGCATTCTTGGAAAGACGCTGTACTGGACGCCGGAAATTCACACGGGATCGTTCAATCTTCCGCCCTATATTTCCAAGCATCTGCCTCAGAAAGACTGATTCGCTTTTGAAGAGAGGCGCTGTCAGGTGATTTCATACAGCGCTGCTTTGAACATGAGTGTTCAGGGCAGCGCTTTTTCGTGTCTGACCTTGACGGTTTTGCCATAGGGGCCGCCCCAGCGCTTCATGCCGTCGTGCAGGGCGTGCAGCATGAAGCGAAGTCGGGTCAGGCGTGCATCGCCCACAAGCACGAAGGCCACGAGGGAGAAAGACGCCCGGCTCAGGAAATAGCGTTTCCAGCACATGGGAATATAGGATCGTTGCGCAAGGAGCAGGCAGTTGCGCGTGAAGTAGTAATTCCGGATCGGCGCATGCATGGTGATGGAGCGTCCGAAAAGCCGTGCGCGCCGGTCTCCGATCCTGTGGCTGATGGCGTGCGATAGCGAGAGAACGCAGCGATAGCCAGCACTTGCGGCGCGTAAGCACCATTCCAGATCGACCAGATCTATGAAGAGATCCTCTTCCATCATGCCGACATCTTTTAACGTGGTCATGGGAATGAACGAGCCTGAGGCGATGACGAAATCCGTTTCCGCGAAACGTCCCGTATCACCGGACAGATCGAGACGGCGGATCTGTCCGTCCATCGTGCGGAAAGCGGCAGCGGGCCGTCCGGTGTAATAGTCACGGTAGGGCAGGCCGATGGCCGCAAGACGGAGCCCTTCCTTTTGCAGATGGTAGGCGTCGTCGAGAAGTGCGGCGATGATGCCGGGGGGGGTGACCGTGTCCTGATCGAGCAGGAACACGAAATCCGCATCGGCCTGCAGCCGGATGCCATGGTTCTGGGCGGAGGCAATGCCCTCATTGGAACCAAGAGCCACCAGCGTGACATCGTGACGGTCTATTTCATGGCGCAGCTCCGCAATGTTGGCGGAGCCATTATCCACAACTGTCACGGAGCAAGACTCGTCTTTAAGAGCATCCAGAGACGCTCGTAGAAGGTCCATGTCGGGATTGTAGGTGATGACGATGCAGGCTACCCGCCCCGACGGAGTGGCCGCTTCACATGAATTGGGAAGACTCCCGTTCAGTATCATGGCCCCTTGGCGGCGGCCGGATGATCTTCGGACGCGGGAGGGCAGGGCGTCCCCTTGTCGGCTGCGATTTCGGATGTCTGGCAGTTTGTATGGGACACATTGGCGACCTGTCGCAGACCGGACAGGAACGACGTTCCCATATAGACGACCAGCGCCAACGATATGAAGACGAGCATGCCGATGGTGAGAAGTTTCACAGCCGGGTGCTGGTCGAGTTCCCGGTCAACGGGGGGCATGGCCACGGGGTCGGTTTTCGGCGCCCTGAAATTGGGTTTCTTCACAGGTCCAGCATCCCTTGAGTGGTGGTCGGGCGGCCCTCGATTCGGGCCTCGCGCGTGGCATCCGCGAACACCAGCGCTACATCCTGTCCAGATTTCAGCCCGGCGGCGCGAGTGATCGGTTCACCGTTATGATCACGGACGAGAACATAACCACGTTCCAGAACGGCACGTGGTGAGACGGATTCTAGCAGACTGCTCAATCCGGAGATGCGCGTCCGGCGTTCACGGCACAAGGCTTCGAGCGGTGCGGGGGAGAGACGAACGCGTCCGAGCCGGGCCTCGGCTGCCTTGCTGGAAGCGAGAGCCGCGGCATCCAACGCGGCTGTGCGAAGCGCAAGTCGGGCGCGGGCCGTGTCGATCAGCGATTTCGGCGGCGGCATGTGCCGCTCGGCCTGCATCAGGGCGGCACGGCGACGCTCCACTAGTGCGGGAAGAGCGAGTTCCAGCCGGTGCGCGCGATCATCAAGCCGCATCCGTGCTGTTGCCAGCAGGGAAGGAAGATCGGGGAGCGCGGCGGCGGCTCGGTCGAGGCGCAGTCGGGCGTTCTGGGTGATACGGGTCAGGGCGCTGCCCATGCGGGCGACGCGGTGCGTGAGATCAGCCAGCAGCTCGTCGCGCACGGGCACGGCCATTTCGGCGGCGGCAGTAGGCGTGGGCGCGCGAACGTCCGAGACGAAGTCGATCAGCGTCGTGTCCGTCTCATGTCCCACGGCGGAAATGACGGGGATGCGACAGGCGGCGACAGCGCGCAGCACGGCTTCGTCATTGAAGGCCATCAGGTCTTCCAGAGAGCCACCGCCGCGCGCAACGATCAATACGTCGGGACGCGGCAGCTTGGCCCCCGGCCCCGGATGACCGACTTCGGCAAAACCCTCGATGGCTCCGGCAATCTGGGCGGCGGCCCCTTCACCCTGCACGGCCACGGGCCAGATCAGCAGCGTGCGGGGAAAGCGGCGCGCGATGGTGGTGCGGATGTCGTGCAGCACCGCGCCCTGAAGCGAGGTGACGATACCAATCACACGCGGCAGACGCGGAATGGGCCGCTTGCGCTTGGCGTCGAACAGTCCTTCCTGCGCGAGTTTTTGGCGCAGACGTTCGATACGGGCGAGCAGCGCGCCTTCACCCGCATATTCCATCTTCTCGACAATGAGCTGGTAGCTCGACCGTTCGCCATAAGCCGAGACGCGGCCCGTTGCGATGATCTCCAGCCCGTTTTCCGGCACCAGCCCAAGCCGTGAGACGGAGCCGCGCCAGACCACGCCCGAGAGCTTGCCGCGCTCGTCCTTGAGCGAGAAGTAGAGATGCCCCGAACTGTAGCGTTTGAACTCGGTGATCTCGCCACGCACCCGCACGCGCCCGAAGGTGCTTTCCAGCGTCTGCCGGATGGCGCCCGAAATCTCGGAGACCGAGTATTCCGGCACGTTACCGAAAGGGGATGTCGCGGGGTGATCGTCCATGGCGCGACCCTATGCTATAGGCGCGTCACCCTCAACCGGGATAAGGCCCGCATTGACCGTGCATGTGGGATGTCCGGCGTCGGAGAAGGAAGGCACGATGAAGGTTCTGTTGGTTGGATCAGGCGGTCGCGAGCATGCGCTGGCGACGGCGCTGGCGGCATCGCCAGCCCTGACGAAGCTGTTCATCGCGCCGGGCAATCCGGGCACGGCAGCGTGCGGCACGAATGTCGCGATTGCGGCAGGCGATGTGGTTGCGCTGGCGGCCTTTGCGCAGCGCGAGAGCATCGACCTTGTCGTCCCCGGTCCCGAAGCGCCGCTGGTGGCGGGGCTTGCTGATGCGTGCGTGAAAGTTGGCATTGCCTGCGCCGGTCCGACGCAGGCGGCAGCCCAGCTTGAAGGCAGCAAGAGCTTTACCAAGGAAGTGTGCGATGCCGCCGGCATTCCCACGGCGAAGTGGGAACGCTTTACCGATGCCGCGCATGCCATCGCTTTCGTGCGGCGTCGTGGTGGGCCGATCGTGGTCAAGGCCGACGGACTGGCGGCGGGCAAGGGCGTAGTCGTGGCCCAGACGGCTGAGGAAGCCGAGGGCGCCATCATTGATATGATGACGTCCGACAAGCTGGGTGACGCTGGCAAATCGGTGGTGATCGAAGAGTGTCTCGTGGGTGAGGAGGTCTCGCTCTTTGCTTTCTGTTCCGGTGAGACGGCGGTGCTGATCGGGGCTGCGCAGGACCATAAGCGCATCGGGGATGGGGACACGGGGCCGAACACCGGCGGCATGGGCGCGGTTTCGCCGCCTGCGGGATTTGACCGCGCGGCTCAGGAAAAGGCGCTGGATGTGCTTGTGCGCCCCATGCTGGCGGAGATGGCGCGGCGTGGCACGCCGTTTCGTGGAGTGATCTTCGCGGGACTGATGCTCACGAATGAGGGACCGAAGCTGATCGAATACAATGTGCGCTTTGGTGACCCGGAGGCGCAGGCGTTGTTGATCCGCCTGACCACCGATCTGCTTCCGGCGCTGGATGCACTGGCGAAGGATCGGCTCGCTGATGTGCAGATCGGGTTCTCTGAGGAGGCTTCGGCTGCCGTGGTCATGGCAGCCAAGGGCTATCCGGGGGATTACGTAAAGGGCGGTTGCATCGAAGGGCTGGATGCGGCCGAGGCTATTCCCGGCGTGCGCGTGTTTCAGGCGGGAACAGCTCTGAATCGCGAAGGGCAGCTTGTGGCATCGGGTGGTCGCGTCCTGACGGTCTGCGCCACGGCCCCCACGATGAAAGAAGCGGTTGAGACGGCCTATCGCGGTGTGGCCGCCATTCGCTGGGATGACGCGGTGTGGCGGCGCGATATCGGGGCGCGTGCTCTTTCCGCGGAACATTGAAATAAGGTGAACACTCCTGCTCACAAGAGCGTGATGTGGGAAACCATGGGGAAGGGCCGGGCTTGAATCCGGCAGTTTCCCCGCTTCTTCGTGCGGATGAGGACACGCCTTGCCGGAGGCCGGACCGCGTGGGATGGTAACGCCCTGATTTTTGGGACGTCCGTCCGGTTGAACTTCATCCATCGCAGGTCTGACTGATACTTAGGGGATCGTTTGCAATGCGTTCTTTCCACGCTGCTTTCGCAGTTCGGGCGCCGGAAACTGGCGGGGCCGCTGGTCATGACATGGACCGGACCTGCATCGACACCATTCGCACGCTGTCGATGGACGC
Source organism: Acetobacter estunensis (assembly GCF_019083805.1). Classification (GTDB taxonomy): domain Bacteria; phylum Pseudomonadota; class Alphaproteobacteria; order Acetobacterales; family Acetobacteraceae; genus Acetobacter; species Acetobacter estunensis_A. Next base: position 57,394 of record NZ_JAHRDV010000011.1, on the reverse strand, counting down.
CGTGCAGAAGGCCAATTCCGGTCATCCGGGCACGGCCATGGCGCTCGCCCCCGTGGCCTACACGATCTGGCAGGACGTGCTGAACTACGATCCGGCCAACCCGCTGTGGCCAGCGCGTGACCGCTTCGTGCTGTCAGTGGGTCATGCGTCAATGCTGCTGTATTCGTTGATCTGCCTGAGTGGCATCCGCGACGTGAAAGATGGCAAGGTGATGAACGCGCCGTCGCTCACGGTAGAAGACCTTGAGCAGTTCCGTCAGTTTGGCTCCAAGACGCCCGGTCATCCGGAATACCATCATACAGCGGGCGTCGAGACCACGACCGGCCCGCTTGGGCAGGGCTGTGGCAATTCGGTTGGCATGGCGATTGCCGAGAAGTGGCTGGCCGCGCGCTTCAACAAGCCCGGCTTCAAACTGTTCGACCACCATGTGTACACGCTCTGCGGCGATGGCGACATGATGGAGGGCGTGTCCAGTGAGGCGGCGTCCACGGCAGGACACCTCAAGCTGGGCAATTTGATCTGGCTGTATGATGCAAACCAGATTTCCATCGAAGGCTCGACGGACATTGCTTTCACGGAAAACGTGGGCAAGCGGTTCGAGGCATATGGCTGGCAGGTGCTCACGCTGGAAGACGCCAACGACACCACCGTGCTCAAGAAGCTGCTGGCGGAGGCGAAGGCCGAGACGCAGAAGCCGACGATGATCGTTGTGCACTCCGTCATTGCGTGGGGCGCACCGCACAAGGCCGGCACGGCGGCAGCGCATGGCGAACCGCTGGGTGTGGACGAGATCCGCGAGACCAAGCGCGCCTATGGCTGGCCGGAGGACAGGTCCTTCTATGTGCCCGAAGGCGTGATGGCGCATTTCCAGCAGGGTCTTGGCGCACGTGGTGCGGCGGCGAGCAAGGCGTGGAACGATCTGTTCGCGGCTTATCGCAAGGAATACCCCGATCTGGCGGCGGAGCTGGACCTGATCCTGTCCGGCAAGCTGCCTGAGGGTTGGGACGCGGACATCCCGAGCTATCCGGCGGATGCAAAAGGCATCGCGACCCGCGCCAGTTCGGGTGAGGTGGAGAATGCGGTTGCGAAAAACCTGCCATGGCTGATCGGTGGTTCGGCGGATCTTGCGCCCTCGACCAAGACGCTCATCAAGAATGGCGGTGCGTTTCAGCCGGAAGGGTGGGGCGGCTCGTATGCGGGGCGCAACTTCCATTTCGGCGTGCGCGAGCATGCGATGGGCGCCATCGTCAACGGCATGGCGCTTTCGGGCGTGCGGCCTTATGGCGCGGGCTTCCTGATCTTCTCGGATTACATGAAGGCGCCGATCCGCCTGTCGGCGCTGATGAAACTGCCTTCGATCTTTATCTTCACGCACGATTCCATCGGTGTGGGCGAAGACGGTCCGACGCATCAGCCCATCGAGCAGCTTGTGCAGCTTCGCGCGACGCCGGGCGTGGTCACGATCCGTCCGGGCGATGCCAACGAAGTGGCGGAGGCGTGGCGCACGCTGATTCCGTTCCGTGATCGTCCGGCGGTGCTTGCTCTGAGCCGCCAGAATCTGCCGACGCTGGATCGCAGTAAATATGCCTCTGCCGCTGGTCTGGCGAAGGGCGCGTATGTGCTGGCGGACAGCGGCAAGACGCCGGCCGTCATTCTGATTGCGACGGGCAGCGAGCTGTCGCTGGCAGTCGAAGCTTATGAGAAGCTGACCGCTGAGGGTGTGGCGGCGCGTGTGGTGTCCATGCCGTCGTGGGAACTGTTCGAAGAGCAGCCGCAATCCTACCGTGACGAGGTGTTGCCACCCTCCGTCACCGCCCGCGTGGCGGTGGAGGCGGCTTCTCCCATTGGCTGGCATCGTTATGTCGGTCTGACGGGTGAGGTCGTGTGCATGCACGGCTTCGGGGCATCCGCACCGGCGTCGGCCCTGATGAAAGCGTTCGGCTTTACGGTGGAGAATGTGCTGTCCGCCGCTCGCAGGCAGGCGGGCATCTAGGAGGCTTCAAGCTCCGCATTCCGACCGGGGTGCGGGGCTTATGCTTTGTTGAGTAAAATTGTTCGGCCCGGACCATGCGCCGAACCCTGAGGAGAGTTGGTCATGAATGCCTCGTCCGTTGCCGGGAAAAGCCCGTTATGTGCACTGGAGAAGTCTGGACAGTCTCCTTGGCTGGACTTCGTGCGCCGGGGCTACACGCGCGACGGGTCGATGGCGGCCCTGATCGAACATGACGGTGTGACGGGTGTGACGTCCAACCCGGCCATCTTCCAGAAGGCCATGGGCGAGGGCACGGATTATGACGCGCAGTTCCACGACATTCTCGCGCATGAGATTGTCTCGGCCGGTGCGTTGTATGAGCGTCTGGCCATCACCGATATCCGCGAAGTGGCCAAGCTGCTGCGTCCGGTATTCGACCGCACCAAAATGACGGACGGCTATGTCAGCCTGGAGGTTTCGCCCTATCTGGCACGCGACACCGAAGGCACGATCGAGGAGGCTGGACGCCTGTGGAGTGCCGTGGCTGAGCCGAATCTTATGATCAAGATTCCGGGCACGAAAGAGGGCCTGCCCGCGATTGAGCGCAAGATCGCGGACGGCGTGAACATCAACGTCACGCTGCTGTTCTCTCTGGAGCGCTACAAGGCGGTGGTGGAAGCGTGGCTTTCGGGGCTTGAAAAGCGCCACGCCGAAGGCAAGCCGGTGGCGGGTGTTGCCTCTGTGGCCTCGTTCTTTGTCAGCCGCGTGGATGGTAAGGTGGACGCGGAGATCGACCGCCGTGTGAAGGCGGGTGATGCGGAGGCTGAGGCGCTCAAGGCCCTGCGTGGCAAGGTGGCGATCGCCAACGCCAAGATGGCCTATCAGCACTGGCTGGATGTGATGAAAAGCCCGCGCTGGACGAAGCTGAAAGACGCTGGAGCCCAGCCGCAGCGCCTGCTCTGGGCCTCAACGGGTACCAAGGACAAGGCGTATAGCGATGTGCTGTATGTCGAAGAACTGATTGGCCCGGAGACGGTCAACACCATTCCGCCCGTGACGCTCGATGCCTTCCGCGATCATGGCAAAGTGCGCGAATCTCTGCTGGAAAACGTGGACGATGCCCACAAGGTGATGGCGGAGGTGGTGCGCCTGAAGATCGATCTGCCTGCGATCACCGCGCGTCTGGAAGATGAAGGCGTGGTGTCGTTCGAGGAAGCGTTCGACGGTCTTCTTGGCTCGGTGGCGAAGAAGCAGGCGGCGTTTCTTGGCAACAAGCTGACCGAAACGAAACTCTCGCTGCCAACCGAATTCGACGCGGCAGTGAAGGATGGTCTTGAGACGTGGCGTAAGGACGGCACGATCCGTAAGCTGTGGGCGCGCGATGCCTCGGTGTGGACCAGCACGACGGAAGCGAACTGGCTCAAATGGCTGGACATCGTGGATGATCGTCTGGAGCATCTGTCGGAACTGGAAACATTTCAGAACGAGGTGAAAGCGCGCGGCTTCAAGCAGGTGCTGCTGCTGGGCATGGGCGGTTCTAGCCTCGGGCCGGAAGTGCTGGCCATGACGTTCGGCAAGCATGAAGGCTTTGGGCATCTGTATGTGCTTGACAGCACAGACCCGCAGCAGGTCCGCACGTTTGAGGGCAAGATCGATCCGAAGGAGACGCTGTTCATCGTCTCGTCCAAATCCGGCAGCACGCTGGAGCCCAACATCATGCTGTCCTACTTCTTCGATGTGGCGAAGAAGGCGATTGGCGAGAACGCGGGCCATCATTTCGTCGCCGTGACCGATCCGGGATCGGCGCTGGAAGCGCGCGCAAAGAAGGACGGCTTCTGGAAAGTCTTCCACGGCGTCAAACAGATCGGTGGCCGATATTCCGTACTGTCGAATTTCGGCATGGTGCCGGCGGCGGCGTCCGGTGTGCCGCTCAGGCTGTTCCTTGAGGATGCGCTGCGGGGCGTGCGGGCGTGCGACGCAAGCGTGCCGCCCGCCGTCAATCCGGGCGTGTTGCTTGGCACCGTGTTCGGTGTGGGCGCGACAAAGTTCGGACGTGACAAGATCACCATTATTTCCACGAAGCAGGTGATGGATTTCGGCGCATGGGCCGAGCAGCTTGTCGCGGAATCCACCGGCAAGCAGGGCAAGGGGCTGATCCCCATCGATGACGAGACGCTGGCTGGGCCCGTGCACTACGGCACGGATCGCCTGTTCGTCTATTTCCGTCTGGCCACCGAGCATTCGCATGAGCAGGACGAGGCTGTGCGCACCCTGATCGACGCCGGTCAGCCGGTGGTGACGATCAACCTGCATGAGCGCCGCCAGATCGCGCAGGAGTTCTTCCGCTGGGAGATCGCGACCGCTGTTTCGGGTGCGTTCCTGCACATCAATCCATTCGATCAGCCGGATGTGGAAGCCAGCAAGATCGCCACCAAGAAGCTGACGGCAGCCTATAACGAGACCGGTGCGCTGCCTGCGGAAACGCCGTTTGCGGTCGATGGTGATCTGGCTTTCTTTGCAGATGCGAAGAACGCGGGCGCTGTGAAGGGCGCGGAGGCGAAAGCCATCCTGAAAGCGCATTTCGACCGTGTGAAGGCGGGCGATTACGTGGGGCTGCTGGCTTATATCGAGCGTGACCGGGCGAGCATCGAGTGGATTCAGCATCTGCGTCTGGCCATTCGAGATGCAAAGACCGTGGCCACGGCCGCCGAGTTCGGGCCGCGTTTCCTGCACTCCACCGGACAGGCCTACAAGGGAGGCCCTGACACGGGCGTGTTTCTTCAGATCACGGCGGATGATGCTCACGATCTGCCGGTACCGGGTGAGCGTTACAGCTTTGGCGTGGTGAAAGCGGCGCAGGCGCGTGGCGATTTCGACGTGCTGGCCGAACGCGGGCGTCGTGCGTTGCGGGTTCACATCAAGGGCGATCTGAAGGCGGGACTTGCGCGTCTGTCCACGCTCATCCGCGCCGCACTCTGAGAGACAAGAGGAAAGACAAGCACATGCAGATCGGAATCATCGGTCTTGGCCGCATGGGCGGCAACATCGCCGTCCGCCTGACCCGCCATGGGCATGATGTCGTGGTCTATGACCGTGATCCCGAGACCGTGCGTGCTGTCGTGGGGCGTGCGGAGGATGGACGTGCTGTCGGTGCATCCAGCGACACCGATCTGGTGAGCAAGCTTACGGGTGAGCGCAAGATCGTGTGGCTGATGTTGCCAGCGGGCGAGATCACGGAAGCCGCCGTAACATCGGTTGGCGCGTTGCTTGGGAAAGGCGACATCCTGATCGATGGCGGCAACACGTTCTACAAGGACGATATTCGCCGCGCGGCCGAGTTGCGGCAACGTGGTGTGGAATATGTCGATGTCGGCACGTCCGGCGGCGTGTGGGGGCTGGAGCGCGGCTACTGCATGATGTTCGGCGGCGAGAAGGACGTGGTCGAGCATATCGATCCGATCCTGCGTGCGCTGGCGCCGGGCATGGGCGATATCGCGCGTACGCCGGGACGTGATCGCGAAGGTCTCGATCCACGGGCCGAGCAGGGCTACCTTCACTGCGGTCCCGCAGGGTCGGGTCATTTCGTGAAGATGGTCCATAACGGCATCGAATACGGAATGATGCAGGCCTTTGCGGAAGGTTTTGACGTCATGAAGTGCAAGGACTCCCCGCTTCTGGCGGAGGATCAGCGCTATAGTCTGAACATGGCCGATATCGCGGAGGTCTGGCGTCGCGGCAGCGTTGTGTCATCGTGGCTGCTGGATCTGACGGCGGAAGCCATGGCGAAAAATGGCGAATTGTCGGAGTTCTCCGGTCAGGTGAAGGATTCGGGCGAGGGACGCTGGACGATCGAGGCGGCGATCGAGGAATCGGTGCCGGTGCCGGTAATGACGGCGGCGCTGTTCACGCGCTTTCGTTCGCGCTCGGGCAACACCTATGCCGAGAAAGTGCTATCCGCCATGCGGTTCGGATTTGGTGGCCATGTGGAAAAGGGAAACTGAGTGACGGCCTGAAAAGCCGCCTTCAGGGGAGAGTTGATGAGAACCGACGAAGAAGCCCGCCACGACGCCAAGGCCCCTCCGACGGACGTGGTCCGGCTGGTCGTCAGTGACATGGACGGCACACTGCTGACGCCTCACAAGCAGGTCACGCAGGCGACGGTAAAAGCCATTGCTCGTTTGCGTGAAGCGGGTGTGGCCGTGTGTCTGGTCAGCAGTCGCGCCATGCCGGGTGTGACGCGCTATCTGGATGCGCTCAAGCTCGAGACGCCCTGCGCGGCGCTGAACGGCGCGTTGATCCATGATGCGCAGGGTCGCACGCTCTCTTCCCTGACGCTTCCCAAAGATGCTGTACAGGAAACGCTGGATATGTTCAGCGTGCATGACGTCGAGCCGTGGCTGTTTGTCGGCACGGACTGGATCGTGCGGGATGCGACCACGGGGTATGCCCCGCAGGAAGCGAAAACGCTCGGTATTACGCCCAAAGTTGTGAGTGATTTCGGTCCGTTCGAAGATAAGGTGGGTAAACTTACCGGCTCCAGCGCGGATTATGATCTGCTGATCCGGCAGGAAGCCGAGATTGGAGAGTTGCTGGCGGGACGCGCCAGCGTGGCGCGGTCGGCGGATTATTACCTCGATATTACGCCGCTTGAGGCCAACAAGGGGCATGCCTTGCGTGAGTTGGGCAAGCTGATGGACGTGCCGTTGCACGAGATCGCGTGTCTGGGCGACATGCCCAACGACATTCCGATGCTCGACATCGCGGGGCTGGCGATTGCTATGGGCAATGCGACGGACGAGGTGGCGTCGCACGCGCATGTCATAACCGACACGAATGAGAACGAAGGTTGGGCCAAAGCGGTCGAGACCTTCATTCTGCCGCGTGTTCCGGGAGCCACCATGACATGAATGCCTCCCGCGTGCCCGCTGCTGATCCTGCCTCCGTCCGTCTCGTGCTGGCCGATGTGGACGGCACGCTGGTCACGCGGGAGAAAGTTCTGACCGAGCGCGCCATTGCAGCCGTGAAGGCGCTGCGTCGTTTGGGTATTCTGTTCGCCATCACGTCGGGCCGTCCGCCCAAAGGCATGGAAATGCTGTTCGGGCCGCTTGAACTGGACACACCGATTGCCGGATTTAATGGCGGCCTGATGGTGAAGCCCGATTTCTCGGTCATCCAGTCACTCACCTTGCCGCCGGATGTGGTGAAGCAGACGGTTGGGTTGATGCGTAAGCGTGGCGTGGATGTCTGGCTCTATCGTGGCAATGAGTGGCTGGTGCCCGATCTGAACCATCCGCATGTGGCGCGTGAACAGTGGACGGTGAAGTTTCCGCCCATCGTGTGTTCCGATCTGGATACGATCACGGACGGCATCGTGAAAATCACCGGTGTGAGCGATGATCTGTCCTTGATGAAAACGCTGGAAGGCGAAGTGCAGAAGGCACTGGGCAAGCAGGCGTCTGCGGCACTGTCGCAGCCCTATTACCTCGACGTGACGCATCCGGATGCCAATAAGGGCTGCGTGGTGCACACACTTTCGCGCCTGCTCGATGTGCCGCCTGCGCAGATCATGACGCTGGGCGACCAGCCCAATGATGTACCGATGTTCCATGCGTCCGGTGTTTCCGTAGCCATGGGGCAGGCGGTGGACAGTGTGAAGGCGGAGGCCACCTTCGTGACCGCGTCCAGCGAAGATGAAGGCTTTGCCCGTGCGTTGGAAGATCACATTTTGGGAGTAAGGTCATGAATGGGCATGACGTGATGTCGGCTCAGGAAGTCGTGTTGGAGAATGCGGATGCGGTGGCGCGGCATGTCGCCGCGTTTCTGCTGGAAAAAGCCTGTGAAGCACGTAGAACATTTCGCATTGCGCTCTCAGGAGGTTCCACGCCGAAGAAGCTCTACACGCTCATGGCCGCTCCATCTTACGCCAGCCTGTTTCCGTGGAAGAAGGTGCAGTTCTTCTTTGGCGATGACCGCTTTGTTCCGGCGGATTCCCCTGACAGCAACCGGGGCATGGCGCAGGACATTCTGTTCTCGAAAGTGAAAGTGCCAGCCGCTAATATTCATCCCATGCCCGATCGGGGCGATCCGGATGAGGCAGCACGGGCCTATGAAGCCGAGTTGAAGAAGGTTTATGGCGCAGACCGTCTCATGCCCAACAAACCGCTGTTTGACATGGTGCTGCTGGGACTGGGCGAGAATGGACATACGGCGTCCCTCTTTCCCCGCCAGCCGGTTCTGGAAGAGAAGACGCGCTGGGTGGCGCCGTGTGTGCCCGATGACGCACCGCATACGCGCCTGACATTGACCTATCCAGCCATTGCGTCGAGCCGCTATGTGCTGTTTCTCGTCACCGGCACCTCCAAGACGGAAGTGCTGGAGCGGGTGCGGGCAGGCGATCCGGCGGAACCGGCCAGCCGCATTCGTTCGGACGGACAGATCGAGTGGATTGTGGACAGGCAGGCGGCGGGCCAGCCGCAAGAGTGAGCAAGGATAAGAATAATGACAGCACTCACGTCGGAAATGGCAAAGGAACTGAAACGGCAAGCGGCTGAACAGGCGGCAGCACTGGTCGAGGATGGCATGGTCGTGGGGTTGGGCACTGGCAGCACGGCGGCGTTCGTGGTGGCCGCATTGGGACGGCGTCACGCGGAAGGGCTGCGCTTTCTCGGTATCCCGACATCGGTCGCGACCGAAACGCAGGCGCGGAGCCTTGGGATTCCGCTGACGACGTTTTCTGAACATGCGGTGGTGGATCTGACCATTGATGGCGCAGATGAGATCAAGCGTGGCTCGCTGGATCTCATCAAGGGACTTGGTGGGGCGCTGCTGCGTGAGAAGATCGTGGCTGCCGCTTCGAAGCGTCTGGTGATCGTAGCTGACGAAAGCAAGCTTGTGGATCATCTGGGCGCGCACACGCTTCTGCCGGTCGAGGTCACACCTTTCGGATGGGAAAGCACAGCGCGTCATCTGGAGAAATTCGGTGCGCGGATTTCGCCACGTCGCAATCGTGAGGGAGCGTTCTTCGTCAGTGATGGTGGCAACCTGATTCTCGATTGCACCTTTCCAGTGATCGACGATCCGGCGCAGATGGAGCGCGATATCCGCTCGGTGATCGGTGTGGTGGAGTGCGGTCTGTTTGTCGGACTTGCCACGGAGGCCATCGTGGCGGGTTCCGATGGTGTCACCCGGCTGGCGGTGGTCTGAGAACCGATCCAAAAAGGAAGAGAGGCCATCATGGAGCAGCCGGTAGCCCAGGGTATTACGCCGCGTATCGTGGTGTTGATGGGTGTGACCGCCAGCGGCAAGACCATGGTGGCCGAAGGGCTGCACAATCTACTCGGCTGGCCTTTTCAGGAAGGGGACGATCTGCATCCCAAAAGCAACATCGAGAAGATGGCGGCGGGTATTCCGCTGACGGATGAGGATCGTCTTCCGTGGCTTCAGGCCTGTCGTGCGTGGATCGACGCCCGTGCGCGGGAGGGCGGGGGCGGTATCATGTCCTGCTCGGCGCTCAAGCGGTCTTACCGGCAATTGCTGGCCGCAGACGGTGTGGACATCACGTTTCTGCTGCTGAACGTGCCGCGTGATGTGCTCGAACAGAGACTGAAGGGACGCAAGGGGCACTTCATGCCGGCAAGTCTTCTGGACAGCCAGCTTGCCACTCTGGAGCCGCCGGGCCCCGATGAGCATGTGTTGATTTTGAATGCGCTGTCTTCTCCAGCTAGGACGATTGCGCGTGCTTTGGAACTGCTCCGGGTGGATCAGGCTTAGTCTTGCGTGTTGATGTTATAATGTTGCGCTTTGACACACTATAATATTTTTTGTCGATTGCTTTGGTGTAAAAAAGAGAAGAAGTATTTCGGTTTTGGAATGTCCAAGTAAGTGCTTGGATATCTGAGGCTGGAATCGCGTATGGAATACCCGGATAAATCACTGAGTCGTAAAACGATTTTGGTCGGATCTGGCGTTCTTTTTGTTATTCTGACGGCTCTGGCTCGGTTTCATGTGGGATCGGGCGATTACGCCATTGTTAAAGCTTTAAATACGCTGGCAAACCGATCTTATATTATCGATGCACTCTTGTACTGGTTTACATCCGATGGTGTGACTGTGGCTATTGTTGTCGCGGTCCTATTCGGTCTGTGGTTTGCGCATCCCTCTCGGACAGACCGCGGCATCATTTTGTATGGGCTCGTTTTTTCCATGCTGGCCGGTATCCTAAGCCGGTTGGCGCAGCTTGCCGTGCGAGGTCATGTGCGGCCCTTGCATGATGCAGATATACATGTGGTGCTGCCTTTGCCGGTGGATCCGACATCCCTGACAGGTTGGGGATCGTTTCCCAGCGATCATGCCGCCTTGCTTGCCGGTCTCGTGCTGTCTGTATGGCTGATTTCACGTCGTATTGGTCTGGTGCTGATAGGCTTTGCCATTCTGGTCAATCTTTGCCGAGTCTATTTCTGCATACATTATCCTACCGATGTGCTGGCGGGTTCGGCATTGGGCGTTTTTGTTGTGGAATTAGGTCTGCCTCTGATCCGGTCATACCCTGTTCAGGCGGCTCTGGATTTTGAACAGCGTAGGCCTGGCGTTTTTTATGGCCTTTTCTTGTACGCTAGCTTCTCCGTTGCCAGCATGCTGCTCAGTGTGCGTGATGAAGCCCAGACCATCAAACACGCGATCAAAGCCACGCTTCATATTCCAAGGCATCATCATGGTGAGTTGGGCGGGAAAAGTGGCGGCTGCGAAGGTGTCATATCAGAGGAGAGATAGGGGACGTTTCTCAATCCGCTGATGGTCGTCTTTTCACCGCAAAGCCTAGCCTCGTCATCCTAGATTGTAGGTGTCTGCGTTGCTCTCGAGTATCGATTCAAGAATAGCAAATTATCGACAGTCCACCCCGAGTCCAATGCACATGATTACGGCTGTCATGTGCATTTTTTCATTCATCCTTCAATTTTAAAATTACATCATCTTCAGATAAGACAATAAAATCAACACATTATGGTAAAATATATTTTAGTTTCGGGATAAAAACATTTTTATGTTGCAATGGTCGGGATTCCACCGGAGAATGAGTAATACGATTTTCCTAATTCGTATTACCGGAGTCTGTCCATGCGCCTGCTCTCATCTCTTCGCAAAGCCCTGTTTGCTGGCGTCTGCGCTGTTGCGACTCTCGCCTCAGCGTCCGCCGCGACATTGAAGATCGGTTACAGCGATTGGCCGGGCTGGGTGGCATGGCAGGTGGCTATCGATAAGGGGTGGCTGAAAAATGCAGGTGTAGATGCGGACTTTCAGTGGTTCGATTACAGCGCTTCGCTCGATGCGTTTTCCGCGCACAAGCTGGATGCCGTCATGGCCACGAATGGCGACGCTCTGGTGACGGGCGCGAACGGCCATAAAGGCGAGATGATCCTCGTTACCGACTATTCCGACGGTAACGACATGGTGGTGGCCCAGCCAGGAATCACCGATATGCAGGGCCTTAAGGGTAAATCGATCGCGGTCGAAGAGGGCCTCGTCGACCATCTCCTTCTGCTTACGGGTCTGGAAAAGGCCGGTATGAGCGAGAAAGATGTGAAACTGGTCAACACCAAGACCAATGAGACACCGCAGGTTCTCGCTTCAGGCGAGGTTGCGGCAGTGGCTGCCTGGCAACCTAATGCCGGACAGGCCCTGCACATGGTGCCTGGCGCGCGTCCGGTGTTCACGTCGCACGAGGCGCCCGGTCTGATCTACGACACGATTGTCGTGGATCCACAGTCCTTGCATGACAACCGGGATCAGTGGCAGCGACTGGTCGGTGTATGGGATCATGTCGTGGCCTACATTAACGATCCGAAAACACAGCCTGAAGCCTTGCGTATCATGGCGGCCCGCACGGGTATCTCTCCTGATGCTTACAAGCGTTTTCTTAAGGGGACGCATCTGTTGACGATTGCGGATGATAAGACTGTTTTCACAAAGAAGGACGGTCTGGGTTCGCTCTATGGTTCCACAGCCGTCTCCGACTCCTTCAATGTTCGTTATGGTGTCTACAAGACGTCGCAAAATGTAGATAGTTACATCGACCCGTCCTTCGTAGAATCTGCGAAATAAGGCTGAGGCAGGAGACCGCCATGCAGGGCTTTTCCGCCTCGTGGAGATTGTATGGTCGGACCGATCGGACAGCGCGTGGCGTGTTCGGTGTTCTGGCGGTGCTCCTGCCTTTACTCGCCTGGAGCGCTGTGAGTTACCTGCCTTTCGTGTGGCATCCACAGGTGCTCATCACTGATCCCGGCGGCGAAGATTATCTCGAATCCGGCATGCGGATGAATCGTGCGGATTTCAGTCGTGCCGTGGGCGAGATGCGAACAAAAAACCTGCCTGTTCCGCAGGGAGTTGCGACAAATCCCGTCTATCTTCCTTCTCCGGGTGAGGTGCTGACGGCTTTTGGTCGCGCCTTCACGTCTTCGGCTCCAACGGGTGCGGAGCATTCCATCACGCAGGCCTTCGGGCACAGCATCCAGATCATTTTCTGGGGGTTCGTCATCTCTTCACTGATCGGTGTGCCGCTTGGAGTGCTTTGTGGCGCTTTGCCTGCCGTGGCGCGCCTTGTTGAGCCGTCGGTGGATTTTTTCCGTTATCTGCCAGCTCCCGCCTTCGGTGCGCTCGCAGTGGCTATTCTTGGTATCTATGACGCACCCAAAATCGCCATCATCGTTATCGGCACGCTGTTTCAGCAGATACTGGTCATTGCCAACACCACCCGTAAGCTGGATTTCGCGCTGATCGAAGCGTCTCGCACGCTCGGTGCGAAGGGCTTGAAACTGCTCTTTCGTGTGGTGATACCGGGCATTCTACCCGATCTTTACCGCGACCAGCGTATCCTTCTTGGCTGGGCATGGACATATCTGATTGTGGCGGAACTGATCGGCACGTCTTCGGGTATCACCTGGTTCATTACTCAGCAGGCACGTTACCAGCATTTCGACAATGTGTATGCCGCCATGGCCCTGATCGGCATTGTCGGGTTGGGCACGGACATGGTGCTTGGTTTGCTCGCCCGCAGACTGTTCACGTGGAAAAGGGAGAGTGACGGATGACTGAGCATTGTCTCCCTGACTATCGCGTGTTGCCAACGGATGTCGCCGAGCGCATGGCGCAGATCAGGCAGCGCGAATGTGTGCTGGAAATCGATCATGTTGGAAAAGTCTTTGCACAGAAGCGCAATAAGACCATAGCGCTTGAAGATATCGAGTTCGGTGTTCATCGGCGCGAATTTGTCTGTGTTGTCGGCCCCTCGGGTTGTGGCAAATCGACCTTGATCCGTATCCTTGCCGGACTGGAAGATGCTACCTCTGGCCGCATCCTCGTGGATGGAAAGCCAGTAAATGGCCCCGGCCCTGATCGGGGCATGGTGTTTCAGAAATACACGCTGTTTCCATGGTTGGATGTTTGCCGCAACGTGATGTTCGGCATCGAAATGGGCGGTACGGATCGTGTGGAAGCGCGACGTCAGGCCATGCAATGGCTTCAGATGGTGGGGCTGGAACAATTCGCCACGTCTTTCCCGCATCAGCTTTCTGGTGGGATGCAACAGCGTGTGGCCATTGCCCGTGCGCTGGCGGCACGCCCCCGCGTGCTGTTGATGGATGAATCGTTCAGCGCTCTGGATGCTCAGACGCGGCTAAAGATGCAGAACTATCTGATGGAGATTTGGCGCAAGATCGACATCACCATTGTTTTCATCACGCACGATCTGGACGAGGCCATTTATCTGGCGGACCGGATCCTTGTGCTCAAGCCCCGTCCCGGTCGGGTGGAGGAGGTTATCGAAGTACCGCTTTCACGCCCACGTCGAGCGGCGCAGATGACCTCGGACGAATTTCTCGCGACGAAAGCCCATCTGGAGGCGCTCATCCGATCCTTTGGTGATACCACCGAGGAAACGGATGAAGGAGGGGAAGATTTCGATATTCCGCTCCTCACCCTCGTGACAGACAAGGCGGAGTAGGAAGCGCAGCAATGAGCAGTCGGGAAACAAAAGAACAGGTCAGCCGTGTCAGCATTTCACTGCCGCCGGGGATCCTGCATGAACTGGACGCCATGGTGGCGGAGAAGGGCTATGCCAGCCGTTCACAGGCCATCCAGAACATCCTGCATCAGGAACTTATGGCGTCGCGTAAAGATAGTGCGGATGAACTGATGGCGGGTGTCATCATTCTCTTCTACAATAACGCGGCAACCGGACTTTCCCAGAAGCTTGCCGAACTGCAATACGAGAATCTGGCCGAGGTTATTAGCTCTCTGCACGTCAACCTTGTGCGTCGTCAGACGCTTGAAGTTCTTCTCGTGCAGGGAAAGGTGAGAAAACTTCAGGAAATCGCAGATCAGTTCATGACGCAGTCCGGCGTTATTTCGGGAAAGCTTCATCTGATTGCGTCCCTGATTCCACCTGTCCATGAGAAGGGGCGTGCGCCTGCCCTCGACATGACCCCGTTCTGACAAACGTGTTTTCAAATTACTCCGTAATATAGGAGCGTTCCATGCAAATCGACCAACAGACTCCCGAGTGGTATCGCGCCCGCTACAACCAGCTTCGCGATCAGGCGCTTCTTGCCGAGAGCAGCACACGTCCGGCCTTTACACCCATTGAGATGACGGAAAGCCGCGTTCTTCATCGCGAAACCATTCCGGGTGGGTGGTACTGGAGCACGATCCTGCCGCGTGGACAGGCTCTGCGCCTGATTAACACGTCTGGCAATAAGGGTGTGTCTGTCGCACTCTGGAATGCAGACGATCACAGTGAGCGATACAATGCGGGCGACACCATCAAGCTGCAATGGACCACCTGTCTGACGACAGGCCGTGTTCTGTTCTCGGACATGGGGCGTGTGCTGGCCTCCATCATTGGCGATTCCTGCGGATTCAGCGATACGCTGGTGGGGGGGAGCACCCCCCAGAGCAACGCACGGAACTTTGGCCATGCCGGTCTCCGCAACACGCGCAATAATCTGCGCTTGGTCGCGGGAAAGCACGACATGGCGCAACATGATGTCACCTCCTGCATCACCTTTTTTTCGCATATCAGCACGCAGGCGGATGGCAGTTTCCGTTGGATTGAAGGCGATGTGCGGGCGGGTGATCATGTCGATCTGCGTGCTGAGATGAATCTTCTCGTTGCTGTCTCGAACTGTCCGCATCCTTTGGCACCGGAAAAAGCGTTCGAGCCCGGTCCGATCGATGCCGTGCGCTGGCAGGCTCCTCCCTTCAAGCCGGATGATCTGTGCCGGACGTTTTGCGAGGAAGCCCGTCGCGGTTTCGAAAACACCGATCCTCTCTTTATTTGATCCGAAAGCCAGATCCATGCCCGAATATGACATCAGCAAGGTTTTCTCGACCGTCACTCTCGATCAGATTGTAGCGGCTCGTGTGCCGTGGTCAGGAGTGGTCCGCAAGGGACAGGTGCTGCGCATTATCGATCTTGAAAGCCAGCAGGCGGTGGACGCCTTGTTCTACAATGCTCACGCTTATCATGAACGGTACAGTGCGCAGGATACGCTGGTGAATCAGGGGGCTGCCTATATCGGAAAGGGTGGGCGTCTGTTTTCCAATGAGGGCAACGTCCTCATGACCGTTGTTGAAGATACCTGCGGGCGGCACGACACTCTGGCAGGAGCGTGCAGTTGTGAATCCAATACGGTACGCTTCGGTCATGAAACGAAATACATGCATGCCTGTCGTGAAAACTTCCTTCTGGAAGTAGAAAAATACGGTATGAGTAAGCGTGATATCGTCAACAACGTCAATTTCTTCATGAATGTTCCCATCATGCAGAATGGTGAACTTGTGATTGATGACGGTCTTTCCGCTCCCGGTGGTTTCGTTGATCTGCGCGCGGAAATGGACACGCTCGTGGTGCTGTCGAATTGCCCACAGGTAAACAATCCCTGCAACGGCTTCACGCCCACGCCCATCCGCGTGGTCATCGGTGATCCCGCTACCAACTGACACACCGGAAGATCCGCCATGTTCACCAAGGTTCTCATCGCCAATCGTGGAGAAATCGTCCGGCGGGTCAGCCGCACGCTTCGGCGCATGAACATCGCATCCGTCGCGGTGTGTTCGGAAGCCGACCGTTTCACGCCTCCCGTGCTGGAAGCCGATAACGCTGTGCTGATCGGGCCGTCTGCGGTGACGGACAGTTATCTGAACATGGACGCCATTCTGGATGCCTGTGCCAGCACGGGAGCGCAGGCAGTCCATCCCGGTTATGGTTTTCTGAGTGAGCGCGCGGAATTTGCCGAAAAACTGGCTGAGCGCGGTATCTGTTTCATGGGGCCGCGTCCGGAGCATATGCGCGCGTTTGGCCTCAAGCACACCGCGCGCGAACTGGCCCGCCAGAACAACGTGCCGCTTTTGCCGGGTTCCGATATTCTCGACACGGCCGATGAAGCCGTAACCGAGGCCGCGCGCATCGGGTATCCCGTCATGCTCAAGAGCACGGCAGGCGGTGGCGGCATCGGCATGCAGGTCTGTCACAATGAGGCTGAACTGCGTGACTGTTTCGCAGCTGTCTCGCGCATGGGGGGCAACAATTTTGGTGACGCCCGCGTCTTTCTGGAGAAATTCATAGCTTTTGCACGCCATGTCGAAGTGCAGATCTTCGGTGATGGAAAGGGGAATATTCTCACACTGGGTGAACGCGACTGTTCGCTTCAGCGCCGTAACCAAAAGGTCATTGAGGAAATTCCGGCGCCCGGTTTGTCGGATGCGACGCGCAAAGGGTTGCGTGAAGCCGCCCGCGCTCTCTGCGCTGCTGTTGCGTATGAATCCGCAGGCACGGTGGAGTTCATCTACGATACCGAAAGCGGGGAGTTCTATTTCCTTGAGGTGAATACGCGCCTTCAGGTCGAGCATTGCGTCACGGAAGAGGTGTTCGGGATCGATCTGGTGGAATGGATGGTGCGTCAGGCGGATGGCAGCTTGATCCTGCCATCGCAGGACAGCCTTATGCCGCAAGGTGCGGCGGTGGAGGCCCGCGTATATGCCGAGAACCCAGCGGAGAACTTCCGTCCGTCAACAGGCCGTTTGACAGAGGTACATTTCGCACAGGATGTGCGTGTGGACGGATGGATTGAGACCGGCACGGAAATTACGCCTTATTACGATCCGATGCTGGCCAAGGTCATTGCGCGTGGCGCTACACGCGAGGAAGCATTTCGCAAACTTAACGAGGCGCTCTCAGTCACCCGTATCGGTGGCCTGGAAAGCAATCTCGATTATCTGCGCGCCATCACTGCTGCTCCCGCCGTGCTTGAGGGTCACGTTTTCACCGGTCTGCTCAACAGTTTTTCTTATACGCCGACAACAATCGAAGTCATTGCTCCGGGTCTGCAATCCACCGTGCAGGATTGGCCGGGTCGTATCGGATATTGGGATGTGGGCGTTCCGCCCAGCGGACCGATGGACGATCGCAACTTTCGACTGGCCAATCGCATTGTGGGCAATGCAGATGGTGTGGCGGCGCTGGAGTTTACGGTTTCCGGACCGGTTCTGCGTTTTAATGCGCCTGCCACCATCGGTCTTGCGGGGGCGTTCATGCCCGCCACACTTGATGGACGGGAGTTGCCTTACTGGGAGCCGATTGAGGTTCTTGCCGGTCAGGTTCTGGCTTTGGGGCAGATCAAGGGTGCGGGACACCGCACTTATCTGGCCATTCGTGGTGGCATTGATGCGCCGCTTTATCTTGGATCGCGCGCTACGTTCATGCTCGGTCAGTTCGGTGGTCATGCGACCGGTCAGCTTCGCACGGGAGATGTCCTGCGGCTTGCGGCACCTCAGGCTGACGCTCTGCCAGTCACCACCATTCCGCTGGAAGACCGTCCGGAACTGACACGCACATGGGAACTGGGTGTGCTGTACGGCCCTCATGGCGCACCGGATTTTTTTCGTGATGAGGACATCGCGGAACTGTTTTCCAGCGCATACGAAGTTCATTTTAACAGTGCACGCACAGGGGTGCGGCTGATCGGTCCCAAGCCACGCTGGGCTCGCACGGATGGCGGTGAGGCAGGGCTGCATCCTTCGAACATTCACGATAATGCCTACGCTATCGGCGCAATCGACTTTACCGGTGATATGCCCATCCTGCTCGGTCCCGATGGTCCGAGCCTGGGTGGCTTTGTCTGCCCCGCCGTGCTCACGCGCGATGAGTTGTGGAAGATGGGGCAGCTTCATCCGGGCGACAAGGTGCGTTTCCGCCGAGTGCAGCCGCAGCCGGTGAGTGTCGCTTTTCTGTCCACGCCGATTGTGGGTGACAGTCCCATTCTGTTCCGCTCCAAGGGCGAGATTCCGGTTGTGTATCGTCGCGCGGGCGAGAACTATCTTCTGCTTGAATTCGGGCCGCCGGAACTTGACGTTACGTTGCGTCTGCGCGCCCAACTGGTGCTCGAACGCCTGAAAACCGAGGCGGTGAAAGGGATCATCGATCTGACGCCCGGTATCCGTTCGTTGCAGATTCACTATAACCCCGATGTCATCTCGTTGTCCTCGCTTCTGGAAATCCTGCACACCATCGAACAGGCACTTCCTTCCGGCGACGACGATATCGTGGTCCCAAGTCGTATCGTGCATTTGCCTGTCTCGTGGGATGATGAGCAGGCGCGACTGGCCATGCAGCGTTATCAGGAACTCGTGCGGCCCAATGCGCCGTGGTGTCCCTCCAACATCGAGTTCATCCGACGTATTAACGGATTGCCTTCCATTGAAGCGGTTAAAGAGATCATCTTTAACGCTTCTTATCTCGTGATGGGTCTTGGAGATGTTTATCTCGGCGCGCCTGTCGCCACACCGATCGATCCGCGCCATCGTCTGGTGACAACCAAATACAATCCGGCTCGTACATGGACGCCGGACAATGTGGTGGGCATTGGCGGTAGCTATATGTGCATCTATGGCATGGAAGGGCCGGGCGGTTACCAGCTTTTCGGCCGCACCACACAGGTCTGGAATACATGGCGCACGACCGATGTGTTTCACGAAGGTAAGCCGTGGCTACTGAGATTTTTCGATCAGATCCGTTTCTATCCTGTCTCGCATGATGAACTGATGGAGGCCCGCGCGGCGTTCCCATATGGCCGTTTTTCCGTAAAGATCGAGGAGACGCAGTTCAGCCTGCGCGATTATCGCGCTTTCCTTGAAGCTAACAAGGAGGAGATCGCCGCTGCTCGTGCCCGTCAGCAGGCGGCCTTCGAGGCGGAGCGACAGGACTGGATTGCGAAGGGACTCGATACCTTCGAGGAAGAAACGAACGACAATCAGGCGGATGAGTCCATCCTTCCTGAAGGGCATATGGGTGTGGACAGTCCGGTGCCCGGCAGCGTGTGGCAGCTTCCCGTAAACGTGGGAGACCATGTGAAGGTGGGGGACACGGTTGCAATCATCGAGTCCATGAAGACGGAGATGAAGATCGTCTCGCCGGCAACCGGCGTCGTGATCGAGATTCTCTGCCGTAAGGGGCGAGAAGTACGGGGCGGCGAACGGATCATGGTTGTCCGCACGAACTGACTTTCTATGAGTGGATCTGGGCTGAGAGAACAGGAAAACATCATGAACCTGCCAAACATGTTGCAGATAGAATCCCTTCTTTCCGCCTGTCGTGCTGGAACGCTTACGCCCACAGATATCGTGCGTGAAGTTGTTGCGCGTATCGATGCCTATGCCGTCAAGGATACCGCCGTCTGGATTAGTCGTGTTCCGACAGAACGGCTGTTGTCTCGTGCCGCCGAACTGGAAAGACAGTCTGCCGCTGATCTGCCGCTTTATGGCATCCCGTTTGCTGTGAAAGACAATATTGACGTTGCGGGTCTGCCGACAACGGCAGCCTGTCCTGCGTTCGCTTATGAGCCTAGTGAAAGTGCCGAGGTTGTGCGGCGCCTTGAAGCTGCCGGAGCCATTGTCATCGGCAAAACCAATCTTGACCAGTTTGCGACCGGTCTTGTTGGGATGCGTTCGCCTTATGGTCAACCGCATTCCGTGTTTAGTCCTGAATATGTCTCAGGTGGTTCAAGTTCCGGGTCAGCTGTGGCCGTTGCGGCCGGATTGGTGTCGTTTGCGCTTGGAACGGACACGGCGGGTTCGGGACGGGTTCCGGCGGCGTTCAACAACATCGTCGGACTCAAACCGTCACGCGGTATTCTCAGCACGTATGGACTCGTCCCCGCTTGTGAATCTCTTGATTGTATATCGGTTTTTTCGGGTTCTACGTCCGATGCATGGAAAGTGGAGCGGATTGCGGGAGCGCCAGACGAGCGGGCACCTTATTCACGTGCGCTGTGTTCGCGTCCTTTGCCGCTCACGACATTTCGTTTCGGGATTCTACGGAAAGAAGATCGCTTTTTTGATGGCAATGAGGCAAATGCCGTCCTCTACGCCCGGGCCATCAGTCTGCTTGAACAGCTTGGGGGCACGCATGTCGAACTGGATTTTGCGCCTCTCAAGGATACGGCAGCGCTGCTCTATAATGGACCTTTCGTCGTCGAACGACTTGCGGCCATAAAGGATTTTCATCGTACACATCGAAAGGATATGGATCCCACCGTTGGCACCATCATTGACGATGCTGAAAAATATACCGCCACAGATGTCTTTGATGGGATCTATCGTCAGCATGGTTTTCAGCAAGTGGCGCAGCGTATGTGGGCTGATTTTGACGTCATGCTGCTGCCGACCGCGCCGCGTATCGTCACGAAACAGGAAGTCATTGATCGGCCCATTGCGGCCAATAGTCTGCTTGGGGCTTACACGAATTTCGTGAATCTTCTCGATATGGCGGCCTGCGCTGTTCCTGCTGGCTTTGCGCCGGATGGCCTTCCTTTCGGTGTGACATTCGTGGCTCCGGCTTGCACGGACGAGGATCTGGCGGCACTGGCTGGACGTTTTCACGAAGCTTTGGGTGAAGCCGTTGGGGCAACGCGCACGGATCGCCCCATGGGGGAAAAAGCGGAGGATATCCCATCCCGCGAGCGTGTGCTTCTGGCTGTGGTTGGGGCTCATCTGAAAGGATTTCCCCTGCATTGGCAGCTTGAGCACGAGCACGCTGTCCTGCGAGCCACTACGCGCACTGCCCCGGACTACCGGCTTTTTGCGCTGCCCGAGACCACGCCACCCAAGCCCGGTCTGGTGCGGGAGCGAGGTTTTGCGGGGAAAGGGCTGGAAGTTGAGATCTATGAACTGGATGCCGCAGGCTTCGGACGTTTTGTCGCTTCCGTTCCGCAACCGATGTCCATCGGGCGGATTACCTTGGCGGATGGAAAGGAAGTCTGCGGGTTCCTCTGCAGCGAAGCCGTGGCTCGCAGTGGCACTGACATTACCGAGACGGGTGGCTGGCGGTATTACATGACGGAGCGGTGATCCTGCCGTGTGGTTTGAAGGGTTATCTGTGGTTTTGTGTCTGATTCATGAGATCAAGATGGATGATTGCCGCACGCGAACCGGATACGTTTGATCGCAGTGTCGATGATCCACATCGCCGTGGCAGGCGGTATGCTGCGGCGATATACTTTCATGGACTGATTCGAAGTTTCCTGCCTGTCAGGACGTCAGGACATCTTGATCGGCTGTAGTCCGCGTCACCAGAAGCTGGTTGATGCGAAAGCCTTCGACGTCCACAACTTCGAAACGGAAACCGGCCGCATCTGTATGATCGGCCTTTCGGGCCATACGCCGCAGGCGGTGCATGACGAAACCGGCGATGGTGTCGAAATTGGTGCTATCGGGCAGATCCGTCACACCAAGTTCGCGAATGACGTCTCCAATAGGAGCCGCGCCGTCGATCAGCCACGAGTTGTCATTGCGCCGGACGATGAGCTGTTCCTCGAACGGTGTGGCCAGACCGTCCGTCAGCGCTCCCATGATGTCCTTGTAGGTGATGAGACCCACGACGGTTCCGTATTCACTGATGATGAGCGCGAAGCCCGTGCCCAGTGTATCGAGTTGCGCCAGCGTATCCCACAGGTTGAGTGTTTCGGGCACGGACAGCACATCGCGGCGCAGACGGGTGAGAGGGGCAGCGTTGGCGTCGGTCGCGGCCGCAACGATGATGTCCTCGATACGGATGGAGCCGATGACGTGGTCCAGACCGCCTTTGCACAACGGGTAGCGTGAGTAGGGATGCTGGAGCGCCTTCGCGCGTTGGCTTTCCACGGATTCGAGAATGTCGAGATAGACGATTTCGTCACGTGGCGTCATCGCGGAGCTGACGGAGCGGTCCTGAAGTCCCAGCACGTTCTGGATCATCAGGTGCTCCTGTTCCAGCAGGACGCCCGAGGCGGTGCCGGCCGCAAGGATGGCGCGGAGATCTTCGGGCGTGACTGGCTCTACGGCAGACGCCGCGGGAATCTTGAGCGCCCGCAGTAGCGCGTCGGAGATTTTCGAGAAGACCCAGACGAACGGAAAAAGCAGATGCAGGGCTGTCGCGGGAAACCAGCCGATGGCCAGAGCAATGCGATCCGGTGCGTTCATGGCGATCCGCTTTGGTAGCAGATCGGCAAAGATGACGAAGGCGGCGGTGATGAAAATGAAGCTTGCGGTAGAGCCAAGACTGTCGGCGGTCGTGGCGGAGAGGCCCCAGCCGGAGAAGATCGCTGAAATGGCTGGGCTGAGCATATCCGAACTGATGATACCGCCCATGATGCCCACGGCATTGAGCAGGATCTGGAGCACTGTCATGACCTGACCGCTGTTGCGGCGCAGGGCGAGGAAGGCAGTTGCGCGTTCATCTCCCGCCTCGGAGCGGGATCGCAGTCGGACGTCGCGGGCGGCGGCGAACGAGATCTCGGAAAGCGAGATGAGGATGTTGATGGCAATGAGCAGGACGACAGCGAGGACGCCCATCAGAAGCAGGAGCAAGGGACACCGGTTTTGTTGGTGATCATACCCCTGTGGAGTGTGATCTGTGGGACACCCTATACTCTGTCACGAGCACAGATTTCCAGTTCTCCTTTTTGTGCCCGGTATTTTTTGCAGGAAGGTAAACGCGGGGTGCGTGTGGAAAGATAAGCCCGAGTGAAATGCGCGGTGCCGTGCGCCGGGCCATGGCAAAACGCCCGTCATGCTCCGTTGAGACGTTGCTGCTCTTTCTGCCGAGCGTGGACGAATGTTGGGGTGTGTTCGGTGACCATTTGAGGACGCGCGCGAGAAACCGGCTTTTTATCGAGACGGAAGCCCCGATGAACTGAGGTCGTGCAGGCCTCAGTTCATCCACCGTTTATGGCATCGCAAGTGGTAACTTTTTCGCAAAATATGCGCGTGTCACCACTGACCCAGAAGGGAGTTCGCCGAATCCCGGGTGGCCTTGAGCTGGTCTTTCTTCTGTTTCCATGCATCGGTTGCAGCCTGCTCACGGTTGGATACGCCGTCGCGATAGCTGTTGATGCGATTGTTCACGCTATCCTTGTCCTGCTGCCAGGAGTTGGTGGCCGACTGCTCACGCTGAATCAGACCGTTACGATAGTCGTTGATTCGATTGTCCACGCCCGAAGTGGTGTTCTGCAGATTCTGGCGCACCGCGTTTTCACCGGACTGACGCGCGGCATCGAACATGGATTGACCGATTGACTGCCAGCCACCTCCGCCATCCGAGGTCTGGGCGCGCAGATCGGTCGCTGTGACGGCCAGGGTCAAAAGGGTAAGGGTGGTGAGACCTATCTTTTTCATCAGCAACATCCTGCTGTTATTCCAAGGCATAGTTTGCGAGACCGTATCGGCTGGTAATACGGCATACCCGTTTCAAAGTGTAAGAATGAACCGTTTTTTGTTGGAAAAACGGCGACCTTGCGTTTCAGGGCACGTCCCGTGGAGCGGTAAGGGTGGAGATTACACGGGCATCGAGCTGCTGGTTCTGGGCCGCCCATTGCATGGAGGCGCCGGAGGCGTCGAAGGACGTGTCCACGCCATCTGGCGTCAGCAGTCCGAAGACCTGAAAATATTGCAATTTGTCAGGGCGGATGGGCTGACCGTTCCAGACCCAGGTTTCCGAACGCCCCACCATGGCCGCCACTGTCGCGCAGGGTTTTGCCTGCGTGAGAGAGGCAGGGGCGGTAGTGATGAACGCCTCGGTGCGTTTCTCGCCCTCGACCGTGTTGCTGGCCAAGGCAGTGGGCGGTCCTTTCGAATAGCCTGCGAATACGAAAATCGTATCAGCCGGAACTCCAATCGGTCCGTTGGCGAAAAGCTGATGCCACGCGGCCGCATCGATCGGATCCTGCTGGGCGCAGATACGGACCTGCTGCGCTGTGGCTGTGCCAGAGAGAACGAGCAATCCCACCATCGCTGTAACTGCTCGGTGCATGCCGCTTTTTCCTCCTCCGCTGCCCCTTGGGTTCCGCTGCAAGCAAGCATGATGAGACGTGTGCAGGAAGCGGCTGACGCACATGGCTGGTGGACGGGTGACCGAAGCTTGTCCGTTCAGCAGGAGGCGGAGTGAAGGAGGGAGAGAATGTCCGTGGCGGCGGCATCCGCCGGATCCAGATGGCCCGGTCCCTGAAGGCCGCGCAGAAGTTCGGTAAATCCCGCTTTCTGACGTGCGCGCTGGACGGGGTCCGTCATCAGTTGCACCACAGTTTCGGCCAGTCGGTCGGGACGGCAGTCCTGTTGCAGAAGTTCGGGCACAAGAGCGTGACCCGACAGCAGGTTCACCATCGCGACATAGGGCACGCGGATCAGCCGGCGGGCAAGAAAGGCGGTGAGGGGATTGACCCGATAGGTCACGGCCATGGGCACGCCCGCCAGCGCAAGTTCAAGAGTGGACGTGCCGGACTTGGTGAGAGCGGCGGCGGCGGCGGCGAAGGCGTCGTGCTTGTCTGCCAGATCGGTCACGATTATCGGACGGACGGGCCAGTCTGCCGTGGCCTTCAGCACCGTTTCGGCCACGACGGGCGAAACCGGAATGACCGGCACCACATCCGGCAGACGCCGGCGCAGAAGCGTGAGCATCGCGCCGAAGACCGGCAACAGGCGTGGCGCTTCCGAACGGCGGCTTCCGGGCATCAGCACCAGCACGGGCGCCTGTTCGGGAATGTGATGGCGGGCGCGAAAGCGGGCGGCGTCTCCCGTGTCTGCGCCGGACTGGAGTACGGGATGCCCCACGAAGCGGGCCGCGAGACCATGATGACGGAAGAAGTCTTCTTCAAACGGTAAAAGCACCAGAAGCCGATCCCACAGGCCGGGAAACTTTTTCACCCGGTGTTCGCGCCAAGCCCAGACCTGTGGGGCCACATAATGCACACGGGGGATGCCTAGATCCTTGATGCGGCGCAGCAGGCGCAGGGCGAAACCGGGACTGTCGATGGTCACGACAAGATCTGGACGTTGGCGCTCGATGTCGGTCACAGCCTGATCGAGGCGACGAGACAGATGACGGATGCGCGGCAGGATTTCGACCAGCCCCATCACGGCGAGGTCGCGCATGGGAAACAGGCTGTGCAACCCCGCCTGCTCCATGCGTGGACCGCCGATGCCTGTGAAGCGGGCCTGCGGGCAACGATGCCGGAGTGCTGCCATCAGGCGTGCGCCCAGCACGTCACCGCTGGCCTCCCCCGCGAGAAGCCAGATCAGTGGAGCCTCGGGGGGAGACATGGGGGTGGAAATCAGGGGCAGCGGGAAGCGGCGAAGGTGGTCTTGGACGGGCCAAGCACATGGAAGCGCAGGCGCGCGGCGGCGGCGGCCAGTCGTGCTCCGTGGCTTTTCACCTGAAGATGGATTTCAGTGCCGTCGCTGTTCTGCAGCGCCATGCGTCCGACGCCGCTGCCTGCTGTTGCCTCGGAGGCCACGGCCCAGAAAGTGGTGTCGAATTTATCCAGAGATCCCAGATCGCTGATGGTGCCTTCAGCACAAGCGCTGGAATAGCCGATGGCCGGCCCACCACCGCCTTCGACACGGATATCGTAATCCTTACCGCGATAGTGCAGCAGGCCGCGACCCCATGCGTAACCCGGTCCCAGATTGGCCTGACGAATGTTGAAAACGAGTTTGTCCTCGGAGTCGGTGGAGGCAAGAGTGCTGCCTGCATCCTGCGCGCCCGGCGTGGCGGCCAGAGCGGTGGTGTCCGCAAGGCCTGCAAGACCGCTGACGGTGATCGCAACGGTTGCGGCCAGAAACTGTCGGGTCAAGGCGGAACTCCTCATTTCGCATCGTCCGATGAAACGATGGTGGCCCGTCCGGACGCGTCCGACCGCAATGGTCGTGCCTGCCGATTTCGGGGAATCCTCTTGTTTCATCTCTTTCCTTCTCCTGCAAGAATGTCTGTGCGTGGAAGGGGTTCCTTGCACCGTCGCCATGGTGCTCTCGACAAACGTGGTCATGGAGGGCAGGGGAGGGAGAGACGATCACCCCTGCGGAGACGGCCATGCCTTGCGCCTATGATTTCAGCCTGCCTGCCCTGACGGGCGGAACCGTCGATTTCGCGGGCTGGAAAGGCAAACCTCTGCTGATCGTCAATACGGCATCCCGATGCGGTTTCACGCCGCAATACGAAGGCTTGCAGGCCCTGTGGCGGGAGATGGAGGGAGAACTGGTGGTCGTGGGGGTGCCCAGCAACGATTTCGGTGCGCAGGAGCCCGGCAGTGCTGCGGACATCGAGACGTTCTGTCATCGCAATTACGGCGTGAGTTTTCCCATGACGGAAAAATGCCATGTGCGTGGTCCGCAGGCCACGCCGCTCTTCCGGTGGTTGGCGGCGGAAGGCGGCTTTTTCGCTCGTCCGCGTTGGAACTTCTTCAAATATCTCATCAATCGCCAGGGTGAGCTGACAAACTGGTATTCCAGTCTCACCCCGCCATCCGCTTCCCGGCTGCGTGACGCCGTGGCGCGAGTGCTTCTGGAGGACTGACCGGCGGGAGTGCGCGGTCACAAAACCGCCATGAGGGGCGGTCAGAAAGGCCCGACACACAGGCTCCCTGATGGTTTTCCTCACACCGCCACAATCTGACGGACACCGCCCTTTCGGGGACGCCAACGGGGGCGACGCTGCCCCGCGACGATGCTAGAGAGCCGTTCATGACAGTCCGTTTGCCCTTCTTTCGTCCTGCCCTGTCCGTGGTAACGCCCGATATGGGTGTGTTTGCCGGTGTGCCTGCACTTGTTGGAGAGGGGGCCCAGACTATCTGGATGGCGGATTCCTTCGGCGGGGGAGATCTGCGGGCGACGGGATCGGACCGGCTGGACGGTGGTGGCCATGATGCCGGTGGCGGTTCCGGAGGAGGAGCGTCGGGCGGAGGAGGCTCCGGTGGGGGCTGGGGCGGACCGCCCCGTCGCCCGCGTTTTCGCATGTGGCGTCGTTTTCTCGGCTCCACCTTGGCGGTCCTGCTGCTTGGGACGGCCACGGCGGCTGTGGTGGTGTGGTATAAATACACCGGACTGGTTTCGGACTTGCCCACTGTGCAGGGGCTGCAATCCTATCAGCCGCCGGTGATGAGCCGCCTTTACTCCAACGATGACCGGCTGATCGCGGAACTGGCGTCCGAACGCCGTATTTTCGTGCCGTACTCCGCCATCCCCGATCGTGTGAAGAACGCTTTCCTCGCTGCGGAGGATCAGAAGTTCTGGACCCATAAGGGCGTCGATCCGGTGGCCATCCTGCGCGCGGGCCTGACCGATCTTGCGCGTGGTCATGGGCGGCGCCCGATCGGTGCGTCCACCATCACGCAGCAGGTGGCGCGCGTGATGCTGCTGGGGTCCAACGCCGTTTCGATCGAGCGCAAGGCCAAGGAGGCGTTCCTTGCCCTGCGTATTGAACAGGTGCTGCCCAAGGAGAAGATTCTCGAGATCTATCTCAACGAGATCTATCTCGGGAACGGTGCCTATGGCATCGGCGCGGCTTCGCAGGCCTATTTCGGCAAGCCGCTGGATCAGCTTGACGATGCCGAGGCCGCTTTCCTCGGCGCGCTGCCCAAATCCCCCACCAATTACAATCCGTGGCGCTTCCCCGATGCGGCGCGCGGGCGACGCAACTGGGTGCTGGAACGGATGGAGGAGCTTGGCTGGCTGCCGTCCGATGCCGCGCAGGCCGCCATGCAGGAACCGCTGGCCGCGCACAGTTTCCGTCGTCCGGGGCCGGAACCGGGGTCCGAGTGGTTCAGCGAGGAAGTGCGGCGCGAACTGATCGAGCGCTACGGCACGCAACAGACCATGCAGGGCGGACTGGACGTTCACACCAGCCTCGACCCGGCGCTCCAGACGACGGCCACCAACGTGCTGCGTGATGGTCTGATGGATTATGACCGCTCGCATGGCGGCTGGCGCGGACCGGTTCATCATTTCGAGGGCTTTACCCGGACCAGCGCGCAGGACGATGCGGCGTGGGTGCCTGCGCTGACGGCTCTGCCGCGTCCGGCAGGAATGCTCGATCGCTGGCGACTGGCTGTGGTTCTGGATGCCACGGGTGGCGTGGGCTGGATTGAGGGAGGGGCGCCGCGTCGCGCGACTCTTCTACCGCGTGATCTCGGCTGGATCCGTCGCTGGCGTTTGCCGCGCGTGGGGGATGTCGTGATGATCGAGCCGCAGGCCGAAGGTGGCCATGTGGCATTGCGGCAGGTGCCCAAGATCGAGGGCGCGATCGTCACGATGGATGTGCGCACCGGGCGCGTGCTGGCCATGGTGGGTGGCTGGTCTTTCGAGGCCTCGCAGTTCAATCGGGCGACACAGGCGCTTCGTCAGCCGGGATCGTCCTTCAAGCCGTTCGTCTATCTCGCGGCCATGCAGCAGGGCATTTCGCCCTCGCAGCAGTTTCAGGACTCCGCCGTCTCGTACGGTGACTGGCACCCGAACAATTATGAGAAGGATTTCTGGGGACCGACGACCCTGCATGACGCGCTGCGGGAATCGCGCAACCTCGTCACCATTCGTCTGGCCGCGCATATCGGCATGAAGACCGTCGCGCAGACGGCGCAGGACATCGGGCTGGTGCAGGACATGCCGCATGTGCTGCCTGCGGCCCTCGGTGCCGTGGAGACGACCGTGCTGCGTGAGACCGGAGCCTATGCCACTATTGCCAACGGTGGTCGCAAGGTCACGCCAACGCTGATCGATGATGTGCAGGACCGTGACGGTCACGTCATCTGGCGGCCCGAGGGGCTGACGCTCAGCGCCACCCGCGCGTCGGATTCGCAGGTGCCGGATGCGGGTGGTCCGAGCGCCGTGTTCCCGACGGCCGATTCCGGGGGCGCGGCCGGGCCTGCGGCACCCGCTGTTCCACCCGGAGCAGCTCCCCCGGCCGTGGCAGCACCGACCGGGCCGGGCAAGGACGATCTTCCCGTGCTCAACGACAGCCGACCGCGTGTGAGTGACGCCGCCAGCGCGTTCCAGATCACGACGATGATGCAGGACGTCATCCGGCGTGGCACCGGTGTGCAGGCGGGGAAAGGCATAGACGCGCCCATCGCGGGCAAAACCGGTACGAGCCAGAATTTCAACGATGCGTGGTTCGCCGGATATTCCGCCGATGTGGTGACAGTGGTGTGGATCGGTTTCGACTCACCCCAATCGCTGGGCAAGAATGAGACCGGCGGCGCGATTGCCGGGCCGCTGTGGAACCGGGTGATGAAAGTGGCGCTCGCGGATCGTCCCAAGGTGGATTTCCGTGTGCCCGATGGCGTGACATTGGTGCGCTATGACACCGGGCGCGGCATGGCGATTGACGCCTTCAAGGCCGATCAGGTGCCGGGTGAGAGCGCAAATCTCAATGGTTCGGCAGGCACAGGGGAACTGACAGCGGCGGATACGGGGGCTGAGAACCTGCCGGATTCCGAAACGGACATGTCCGAAGGTGGTGGAGCAGCGGCCGCAAACGGTGGGGCGTCATCCGGCGGAGGAGCGCCTGCCGCGGGTGCGGCACCATCCGGCCCTCCGCAGCCGGCCAGTGGCGATATTGGCATGGGTGGGCTTTACTAGTTCAGGCCAAAAAGGAATCGGGATGTGAATAAGAGTTTCCGGAATTTTCTGGGGTTATTCAAAAAAGATAGAACCCTTTCGCCCGTTCCTCCTGAATCTTCCGCACAATCCGTGGTGTTTTGCGGCAGGCGTTTTCAGTTTGATGAGTGTGGTGGTAGCGATCAGGTTGGGCGGGCCATTCGCAATGGTAGTTTTGAACCTCCTTTGCCACAGTTTATCCTGACCTGTCTTTCTGAAGCTCCCGGTGTTTTCATGGACGTTGGGGCGAATACCGGGATTTATTCAATTCTCGCCTGTGCGGCCGATCCCAGAGTTCATGTGAAAGCGTTCGAACCTTTTCCTGAAATTCTGAAAGTGTTGGAACACAACATTGCACTGAATGATTTCGGTGATCGGATTGCTGTCTATCCCGTGGCGCTGAGTGACCGCTCTGAGCAGGTTGCGTTGTATGTCCCGGAAAAGACGGAAGGTGTTCTGGAAACCAGTTGCTCTCTTGAGGCATCGTTCAAGGGTAACTGCCCGTCCCATGTGGACGTGATGGCGCAGACTCTGGACTCATTGAAGCTGAAAGAACCGATCTCCCTTGTGAAGGTGGACATAGAGGGGCATGAGCACGCCTTTCTGGCAGGCGGATACCAGACCATTCAGAAGGACCGTCCCATCCTTCTGGTGGAAGTGTTGCCTCCGGCGCAGTTTCAGGGATTGCAGGATTTTCTTTCGTCCAGTGGATATCGTGACTTCAGGCTGAGGCCACAGACGGTGATTGAAGCACAGGAAGTTACCTATGATGCAGAAGCTTGGAATCATGCGTTTGTGCCACCAGAGAGAATGTCGTTCTTTTTGAAATGTTGTGAAATCTGTGGATTGCAGGTGCAACGGATAGGTGCGTGATTTTTGAGCGCCGCCGGAACAAGGAGTATAGGTTTTTAAGGAGTGCCTCTGATCGACGCTTCGGAAGCGTGGCGTTCCAGTAAAACGATATTCTGATAAGATGAGTACCGGACAATCATGGGACACAACTACGCCAAACCCGCCACTCTCGCGCAACGCTTCGAGCGCGTGATGAGCCGTCTTCCTGAGCAGTGGGCGGTGAAGATCGAACGTGCGGAAGGTAGTGGAACATGGCGTGCTCTCGTTCATGCGCCGGGTGTCGAGGGCCGATGGGCCGAAGGTGACCCCGACGCGGTGACGGCGCTGGAAAACGCCTGGCGCCTCAACCGTCCGCCAGCGGGGTGAGTGCCGCTCAGAGCGCGGCGACGCCTTTCCAGATGATGAAGACGGCAACAGCGAAGATGATGCAGGCCAGAATGGTGGTCAGTCGTCCCGTTGTGCCGGCCAGACGGCAGGCCATGCGGCTTCCGGCCAGTGTGCCGATCAGGCCGCCCACGATGAACAGAACGGCAAGCTGCCAGTCCACATAGCCCGACATCATGTAACTAGCTGCCGTGCTCAACCCAAAGGCGGCGACGGCGACGAGCGATGTCCCGACGGCGTTGAGCACTGGCATGTGGGTGGACGCCATCAGGCCGGGCACAATGAGAAAACCGCCCCCGATCCCAAAAAAGCCTGACAGGGCACCGGTTCCGGTGCCGTAGAGCATCACCTTGCCGACATTCTCGCGGTTGCAGGAGGCGCCTTCGCAGCCGACATTGTGGCGGCCGCGCAGGGTGAGAACGCCCACGATGATCATCAGGCCCGCGAAGAGCAGAAGCAGTTTCTGTCCGTCCACGATCTTGCCCAGATGCGCCCCCAGCAACGCGCCCACGACGCCGCAGGAGGCATAGATGGCGGCGCACCGCCATTTCACCGTGTGGCTGCGGGCGTGTTGCACAAGGCCGCCCAGCGCGTTGACGGCCACTGTCAGGGCGCTGGTACCGATGGCCACATGCGGGTCGGGCACGCCCACGACATAGACCATCAGCGGCACGGCGAGAATAGACCCGCCGCCGCCGATCAGCCCGAGGGTGAAGCCGACCAGCCCGCCTGAAAGCAGTCCCAGAACGGTCTGGGCGAGATCGGGTGTCATGTCACGTCCTGGAGATTTTTTCCGGTTCCACCATGAACTCATGCCCGCGCAGCATCTCGCGGTAAAGCGGTGGCATGACATCCTTCTTGAGGAACCACGCCAGACGGGTGGCGTGCTGTCCATCGAGAATCCAGCGCGGGAGAGTCGGCATCAGCTTGCCGCCATAGCCGAACTCGGCCAGCACGATCTTGCCGCGCTCCACGGTGAGCGGGCATCCGCCATAGCCGTCATAAAGGGCCACAGGCGGCTTGCCGTCGAGGGCCGCTGCGACATTGAGCGCCACGACGGGCGCCTGCTTGCGCACGGCGGCTGCGGTTTTGGCGTTGCTGGTGCCCGCACTGTCGCCAATAGCGAAGACATTCTGCCGCGTGACATGTTGCAGCGTGCCTGGATCGACCGCAACGAAGCCGGAAGCGTCCCCCAGCCCACTCTCACGGATGAAGGCAGGGGCGATCTGTGGCGGCACGACGTGCAGCATCTCGAAGGATTGCTCCACACGCTCGGTCTTGTCACCTGTTGTGCGCTCAAAGGTGGCAATACGGCGTTCGCCGTCCACGGCCACGAGTTTGGAGTGGAACTGAAGCGCAATGCCGTAATCGCGCACATAGTTCATCAGGGCTGGCACGAAAGCCTGCACGCCGAACAGCGCGCCGCCCGCGTTGTCGAACTCCACGTTGATGGCGTCCAGCACGCCGCGTTTCCGCCAGGCATCGCAGGCGAGATACATGGCTTTCTGCGGCGCGCCCGCGCATTTGATGGGCATGGGAGGCTGCGTAAACAGCGCGTTGCCGCGCGAGACCTTTTCCACCAGCTCCCATGTGTAGGGAGCCAGATCGTAACGATAGTTCGACGTTACGCCGTTGCGCCCCAGCGTTTCGGGCAGACCTGCAATCGCGCCCCAGTTGAGCGTGATACCGGCCGCGATGACCAGAACCTCGTAGGAGAGCACGCCGCCATCCGCGACGGTGACTTCCCGCGTGTCGGGGTCGATATGGGTGACGGTGGAGCGGATCCAGTCTGCGTTCTTGGGCATGACGGAGGCTTCCGGCATGCGGGTCTTCTGGGCTTTGAACACACCGCCACCCACCAGTGTCCAGCCGGGCTGGTAATAGTGCGTGTCGGAGGGTTCCACGATGGCGATGGTCGTGCGCGGACGACGGCGCAGAAGGCTGGCTGCCGCCGACAGCCCGCCCGCGCCACCGCCGACGATCACGACGTCAAAGCGTCGGCCGGGACCGGCATGGCTGGTTGTGCTGGTTGCGGCTTCCTGCTTCAGCAGCGGGACGAGTGGTGAGAGATCGACGCCCGCCTTGTGGCCGGCAGCCAGGATGTCCTCGACGGGAAGCGTGCCTGCCTGCGCCAGCGCCCAGAGCTGGGCGGCGCGGTTGCCGCTGCGGCAATAGCCCAGCACGGGGCCGCCCGCGCCTTTGAGCACGACATTCAGACGATCCACGTCCACTTGCGGAGGTGTCGCTCCGGCCGCAAAGGGCACGGCCTCGAAAGTCAGCCCGACCTCGGCGGCTGCGCGTTCCATGTCCTTGATGGTGGGCTGGCCACGTTCCTCTCCATCGGGGCGGGCGCAGACGATGGCGCGGAAGCCCTGCCGCGCGGCGTCCGCCACGTCGGCGATGGAAAGCTGGGGGGCAATGGCAAAGGTGTCGGTGAGATAACGCGGTGTCATGGGATGTGTCGGCTCCTCGTGGAAAGGGTAGGGCAAAAGGGCTTACAGACGGTTGATGGGAATCTTGATGTAGCTGACGCCGTTGTCTTCGGGTTCGGGCATATGGCCGCCCCGCATGTTCACCTGCACGGACGGCATGATGAGGTGGGGCAGATCCAGCGTTTTGTCGCGGCTAGTGCGCATATTCACGAAATCGTCTTCCAAGACGCCTTCATGGACGTGGACATTGTGTTCCCGCTCTGCGCCCACGGTGGTTTCCCATGCGAAGGTGTCGCGTCCGGGCGCCTTGTAGTCATGGCACAGGAACAGCCGCGTCTCATCAGGCAGGGACAGCAGCCGCCGGATCGAGCGGTAGAGCCTGCGTGCGTCGCCGCCGGGGAAATCGGCGCGGGCGGTGCCGTAATCCGGCATGAACAGCGTGTCTCCGATGAAGGCGGCATCACCTATGATGAACGCCATGTCGGCCGGTGTGTGGCCCGGAACATGCAGCGCAATGGCGGGGATGTTGCCCAGCGAGAAGGTTTCGCCATCGTGGAACAGGCGATCGAACTGTGAGCCGTCACGGGCAAAGGCGGTTCCGGCGTTGAAGATTTTTCCGAAAACCTCCTGCACCCGCGTGATGTCGGCACCGATGGCAAGCTTGCCCCCCAACTGCTCCTGAAGCCATGGCGCGGCGGATAGGTGATCCGCGTGGGCATGGGTTTCGAGCTGCCATTCAACCTTCAGCTCATGTTCGCGCACATAGGCAACGACGGCCTCGGCAGAGGCGAAATTGGTGCGTCCGGAAGCGGCATCGTAATCCAGCACGCTGTCGATGACGGCCGCCGCGCGGGTGGCAGGATCGTGCGCGACATGTGTGGCCGTGAAGGTAGCTTCATCGAAGAATGTGCGAACGACTGGCCGCAGGGCTGGATCGGCTATGGCTGCGCGGATCTGCCGGGTGGCGGCTTCGAGAGCGGAATCGGGCATCTGCCCCTCCATTACTTTCATAGTTTAGTAATTTAATTAAATATGTGACTCCCTTCTCCGCCGAAAGTCAAGCTTTTCCCCTCAGCAGGTGGCGTCAGGCTCGATGCTTTCCCTTCTCCCCGCTCTCCCTTATGCAGAAGGGATGAGTGACGAAGACTGGACTCGCGAAGACCCGATCGATGCCGAAGCGGACGCATGGGCAGACTCTCTCGATGCGCGGACGGGCATTGCTGAACCAAAAGAGCCGCGCGGGAGTTTTCTTTCGACCGTTCTTTTCCCGCTGCTCATCGGCGGCGTCGTGCTTCTGTTCGGCTTCTGGTGGGCGTGCGGAAAACTCGGACTTTTCTGAGCGTCCAGCCAAAAATCCATGACATGACAACGCTACTTGGGAAGATTGGCTGCCCCGAGAAGTGACGGTTACGTGTGCATGGTTCACGGGTTTCTGTTTTGGGCGGCCGTGTTCCTTCGGCCACAATATGACGTGAAACATGCTCTGAAGACGGCGCCGAGGATTGGATTCAGACGGCGCGCTTGGTAACGCCGATGAGTCCCGAGTCGGAAAAAGACAATGAAAAAGAACAATATCCGCCGTACTCAGGTCAGCACGCGCATGTCCCGTCGTCTTCCGAAAGGAAGCGGTCGTGTCGTGACGCTTGCGGCCATGCCTCTTCTGTTCGCGTCTGTGGAGGCGCGCGCTCAAACCGCGCCTGTTGCGCAGGCTTCTCCCCAGTCAGGGTCCGTCAGCACGGTGAATGTGCGGCCCATTCTTCATTCGGCCGCCAATCCACCTAAACCCACCAAGATCCCTTCGGCGCAGACGCTGGAGACGCTCTTCAATACGGAGAGCATTTCGTCGCTGCTCAACAGTTCCGACGATGCGTTGCGTGAACGCGATCTCTCCGCCGGT
The DNA here is from genome assembly GCF_019083805.1 of Acetobacter estunensis. GTDB lineage: Bacteria > Pseudomonadota > Alphaproteobacteria > Acetobacterales > Acetobacteraceae > Acetobacter > Acetobacter estunensis_A. Next base: position 21,909 of record NZ_JAHRDV010000011.1, on the reverse strand, counting down.
TACTATGTGCCCGCGCAGACCTTCGGTAATCTCGTCCCGCAGCTTGCCGGTCCGCGTAAATGGCTGGCGGACAAGGGATTTAGCTTCCAGCTCTCCTACAAGGGAGAGGGGGTTGCCAATGTTGGGGGCGGCAAGCGCAAGGGCATGGATTATGCCCATGAAGTGACGCTCACCACACGGTTCGATCTGGGAAAGCTTATCGGCTGGCAAGGGTGGATGCTGCATGCCGTCATGATGGAGCGTGCCGGTCGGCAGGTTTCGCATGATTATGTGGGTGAGCAGCGCATCCTGCTGTCGGAGGTCTATAGCCTCAGCGGTGGTGCTGCGGCCCATCTTGCCGATATCTATCTGGAGAAAAACTTTTTCCACGATACGGTCAATCTCAATATTGGCCGCATTACACTGACACACACCTACGCCACGTCCGTGCTACTCTGTACCTTCATGATCCAGTGCTCCGCTCCTGTGGCGTTGAAATCGCAGCAGGGTTGGAGCGTGTATCCGAAAGCGACATGGGGTGGCACGATCCGTGTGCGTCCCACACGCGATTTGATCGTCACCACAGGCGTTTACCAGTCTGCGCCATTGACTGAGAACCCGTCAGGCTGGGCCTGGGGCGCGGAGCACGGCACGGGTGTCATGCTGCCTATCGAGGTGACGTGGCAGCCCTTCTTCGGCCCGAAGAAACTGCCGGGTCATTACAAGGTGGGTTTCGGTCACGACACCACCCATTATGATGACGTGATCGGCAGTGTGCCGGCGGCCTATCGCCATAGTGTAGGCAGCCATCTCGGTGGTGCGCGCGATACGTTCTATTTCGAAGCGGACCAGATGATCTACCGTAAGGGAGGTGATCACCAGATGGCAGGTGGTTACCTTATGGCGGGTTACATTCATAACACGCCTAGCACGTCGATCTTTTCGGATCAGGTGTATTTCGGCGCGTCGCTGCTGGGTATTTTCCCCGGTCGTCCGTTCGATCGTTTTGGTGTGATGTATTCCTATTACCAGATCAGTCACAATCTGACTCTGGGGCAAAGGCTGAAGGTGGATGCGGGCCTCTCGCTCGGGCCATTGGTCAATGGCCCACAAACGCATGCGGCCACATTGGAAGCGTATTACGGTATTCCGGTCATGCCGGGTCTCGTGATGCAGCCGGTGTTTGAATACATGATGCGGCCGGGCGAGACGTCCAAGATTCCCAACGCCATTCTGACGGGGCTGAAGGTTCTGGCGGCTCTTTAGAGTGGTATGCGGGTTCCTTTCATGAAAGTGATCGGAACCCGCAGGATGTTTCCGCTTTCCTTTTCGGAAGGGAGGCGCGGATGACTTTGTATCGTAGACTCGGCATTGAAGTGCCGATCATTCAGGCGCCCATGGCGGGGGTGGCGACACCGGCTCTGGCGGCGGCAGTCAGCAATGCAGGCGGTCTCGGCTCGTTGGGGCTGGGTGCATCCAGCGTTTCCGCTTCGGCAAAGATGATTCATGAGGTGAGGCAGGCCACAGACCATCCTGTCGGAGTCAATCTGTTCGTGCACGAAACACCCATGCGCGATGTGGTGCGCGAACGGGCATGGGTGGATGTTCTTGCGCCGTTCTTTGCCGAAAATGAAATGGCTACACCACAGCAACTGGGTGTGCCTTACACGAGTTTTCGTGATGATCCGGATATGTTGGCGATGCTGCTTGAGCTTCGTCCTCCCGTCATCAGTTTTCACTTCGGGCTGCCGTCAGCCGATATCGTATCGGCCCTGAAGGGCGTCGGGATTATGCTGTTGGCCACGGCCACCAACCCCGCTGAAGCACAAGCCATCACGGAGGCCGGGGTGGATATGGTGATCGCGCAGGGGATCGAGGCCGGTGGACATAGGGGAATGTTCGATCCTGACGCACCGGATGATGAACTGACCACCGCTGTGCTCACGCGGCGTCTGGTGCGTGAAGCGAGGATGCCGGTCATCGCGGCAGGCGGTGTGATGGATGGTGCGGGTGTCGTCGCGGTATTGAAACTTGGGGCCGTGGCGGCGCAACTGGGGACGGCTTTTATCGGTTGTGTGGAATCAGCGGCGGATGAGGGTTATCGGGCGGCTCTCGCGGGACCGGCGGCGGAACATACGCGGATGACACGTCTGATTTCCGGACGACCGGCCCGCGCGCTTGCGAACCGTTTCACGCAAATGGACACGAACGGTGTGTCTCCTCCAGTCTATCCGGTGGCCTACGATGCTGGAAAAGCCCTGCATGCGGCGGCAAGGAAACATCGTGAACAGGGATTTGGCGCCCACTGGGCGGGACAGGGTGCGCCCTTGTGTCGGTTTCAGCCTGCCGCGCAGCTCATGAAAACACTGATTGAAGAAATGCGTGCGGCAGGCTGGAAGGACGCTGTCGTCAGTTAATCGTCATTCCGATGTCGGTCTTGCCGTGCAGTTCGAAAGGCGCAGGCGGAGAAGAGGGCATCGTCTCCAGACGGTTCCCTGCCGCACGGGCGTTCAGGATGCGCACGGCCTTATCCACGATCACGCTGCCCGCTTCGATCGGTGGCAGGCCGCCGGCATGAATGTTGGAAACAACCGAGTATTCATAACGGATATTGGCGTTTCCACTGAAGATGGCGGCTTCCTGTCGCACGTCTTCATCGTCCAGACGATAGGCGAAATAGGCGGACAGACTGCGTGAGGCGTTGGCATCCCCGCCCGGTCGTTCGCCGATAAGGCTGATGATGAGACGCGGCATCAGTCTGTCGCCGATCTCTTCGGCTACTTTCACGCGCCCATGTGGCAGGAGGATGGGCTGCCCGATGCTCAGGCCATGTGCCTGCAATCCGTCCATGAGCACGGGCAGAAGGTCGGGCACGTTGTAATGAACGGCCTCGGCACTCAGTCCGTCTGACACGATGATCTGCACATCCATGCCTTCGGGCGTAAGCGCGCTGGTGCTGTCTTCGGCCAGCGCAGCCCCTGTGTCGGGATGGCCGAGATGGGTTTCCTTGTCGGGCGCGCGCGTGCGCAGATTGCGAAAAGACAGGCCGGGCAGGCGCTTTCTATCGAGTTCCGCCTGAATGGCCTGTCGCCCGATGGCGAGATTGGCGCGTACCTGTCGTGAGACGCTGTTGCTGGGGCGTGGGCCTGCGGAGTCCAGTCCGTAGGCTGCGGGAACGCGCTCAAGGAGTGTGAGCAATTCTTCTTTCGAGGACACGAAGAGACGCGGATTGCCCCAGTTCGGTCCACGTGTGATCTCACCTGTTTCATCCTGAGTGAAGATGCCACGTGCGAGCGCCCATTGCAGGTATTCCGGCGCGGGCTGGGCGTTGTGGATCTCGCGCAATGTCTGGTCATCATGACCGGAGGTGTCGAAATAGGCCAGCATCCGGTCCACTGTCAGGAACACATCCATGAAGTAATTCGCACCCGCCGCCGCCAGAAGCTCTGTTGCAATCTGATGGCCTTCCATGGAGATTTCGGAATGCAGGGTATAGCAGGGAGCCATGCCCATCGGCAGTCCCATCAGCTTGCCCATGAAATGATCCTGAAGGTTCGAGACGATCATCTCGAAATCACTGCGATGGGTTTCGGGGCCGATAAACCCGGTGACGTTGTTGACCATGAACGGGTCATAGCGGCGTGCCAGTCCATAACAGAGAGCCTCGCAGGTGGTCATGTCCATGCCCTCGTGCTTGGCATAAGTCAGTTCACTGCCCTGACCTGTTTCGAAATACATGAACTGCCGTGCCACATCGCGCAGCGGTCCTTTCTCCTGCATCAATCGATAAGCATCGTCGAGCACATCCACGGTCACATCAAACTCATCCGTCAATGTGCGCTCAGTGCCGGCGAGGCTCTGGAACATGATCTCCACAGGCGCGCCCGCCTTCAGGCAGGCCATCTGTGTCTTGACGTGCGCAAGGACACAGATCTGTGTCGGCACCTCTGTCTCGCGCCGCAAGCGGTCAAGATGGGTGAGCAAGGCGGAGACGTTCTCAATCGTGTCGATGGCGGGATTGATGCCTAGAAGCGCATCGCCCGAACCCATGGACAGCCCGGTATAGACCAGCGCCGAGACGCAGGAGAGATCGTCCGTCGGATGATTGGGCTGGAGGCGGGAAGAGAGGGTGCCGGTCTGGCCCACAAGCGTGCGGGCTTTGGCCGAACGCTTGGCCTTGCGCGCCACGAGGATCAACTCATGCACATCCATCAGCTTGGCAAGGGCAGCGGCCATCACACCTGTCAGACCGCGCCCAAGTCGCCGGACCTCCGCGGCTGGTGTGCGAAGCAGGTGATCCTTGAGGGCGCCAAGCGTCATATCCGCGATGGCGTCGAAAGCCACGTAGTCGATGTCGTAATTCACGCGCATGACGGCATCCACGCAGCCATCCTGGGTGGTTAGGGGACGATCATACAGATGCCGCACTGTCAGGCCTGAGAGGATGGCGCGCGCGGCTTCGCGTTCCATCTCGTCCGTCGCGGTGAGAGTGGCTACGCGATCACCGGCTTTCGAGATATCTGCTGCTGCGAGCAGGCGTTTCAGACCGTGGAAAGTGAAATCACGGTCCATCAGACGGAGCGTGTAGGATTCGTCCGGACGGGGAGCAGGGACAGTGATCTCGGCAAGCGGTGGCAAGGTGGCGGTCATGGTGATGGTTCCTCTCAACCGAGTGGGTGATTCATGCCGTAAAAAGACACGGGCAGGACGGTGTTGCGGGGGCGGCCTACGCGGACGAAGCGGGCGTCACGGCCCGGAACTTCATCCAGCACGATCAGGTTGACGGGCAGCGTGCGCCATCGTGTGGCGTAGTTGCCCAGCGTGCGGCCGATATTGCGGTTGGTCAGGATCACAACGGGCAGTTCGGGTGGCAGAGCGCTGGTTGTGAAAACATTGGCCAGACGACGACCGAAATCCCGCAACTGGGCCAGTGTCGGCGGGGCGGGGCCGTCGAGCCTCAGGCAGCCACCGGCCGGGTGGCGGGCAATCATGGCAAAGACGTCGGCAAGACGCCGGGGTGTCGTCTCGAAATCCACGCAGGCCAGCACGGGCAGGTCGCGCAACGGTAGGTGGCTCTGAGGGGACAGAAAGACGGTGGAGCCGGAAATATCGGTTCCATGCACGGTCAGGCCGCATACGGTGGCACGGCCCCGGTTGCGGGGAACAGTCGTCCGTAGATCGCGTGACAGAAGCGGCGAGGCCATGATTGCGCGCGCCAGATCGGTGCCCAGATCGCCATAGAGAGAACGAGGAGGCAGGGGGGTGCCGTCGAGTGCGGCATAGATCATCTCGCCCACGCCGCCCGAAAATGTGATGCGGGGTGGTGAGGGTAGAGCAGGTGTGAATGGCACCTGTTCGTGCATGCGACCGTAGGATTCGCGAAAAATCTCACGCTGGCCTTGAGCGATGGCTTCGAGTGCCTGCACGTACCATGCGATCACACGTGCGATCGCATCCGGCTCCATGCGTTCGCCGGGGCTGTGAGAAAGACCGAGATGGGACAGCAGAGCCTGACCAAACTCCGAGAAGCCCCTCAGCGTTTCGCCATCTGGTGCGAATTGCAGATGGCGCGCACCGATGAAGTGGCATCCAGCCGCGATGACCTGGCCTTCCACGCCCAGCGCGGCGTTGGTGGTGCCGCCTCCTATATCGAGATTGAGCACCGGCGGCTCACCGGGTCGCACGAGATCCGCACAACTGCCCATGAAGGCGAGCCATGATTCCAGCACCGGGTCACGGGCTGTGGCCATGACCATGTTTCCGATACGGCGTTCGACCAGTTCCGTCAGGGCGTGGGCGTTGTCGCGCTCCGCCGCCAGCCCGGTCACGATGGCGCCGCCGGAAAACAGAATGGTTGGGTCTATGTTGCCTTCAGTCAGCCACAGATCGAGCAGATTGGAGACGGCGTTGAGATCGAGGCGGCTGTCGTCCTGAAAGGGCGTAAAGCGCGGTTCCGAACGATAGAAGATATCGGGTTGGCCGAACTCCATGCGGCCAGTGACGCAGTTGAGATCCAACCGGGCGCGCGCAGCCATGGCGCTGCATGTGGTCGAGCCGAAATCGAATCCGGCGAGCAGCACGGTTTCGCCCGAAGGCGTCCTTCGTGCGCTGTCTGGGTGCATGGCCTGCGTCTCATCTCCCTGTCAGAAGGGAGGGTAAGGGTACCGTTTCGTAATCGCAACATTAAACAGGGCGCAGCGTTGACCGGATTTGAACTTCCCGATGGCAGTGGGGTAGGAAGTCCGCTCCCTTCAGAACAGTTCGCGTGGTTCATGGCTCTTCCTCTCTCTGCTCTTGCGTCCGATTCAGCCGGTGATGTCGCGCATCTCATCGAAACCGCGCTGACCCCGGTTTTCATGCTCTCAGGTGTCGGCACGCTGCTGAATCTGCTCAACACGCGCTCTGCACGGGTGGCGGACCAGATTGAGAAAGCTTCGGATCTGTTGGGCGATGAGAGCGATGAGGCCTCGCACAAGCATCTGGTGAGTTATGTGGAACGTCTGACCAAGCGCACGATGGTGCTCGACATTGCCATCATGTTCGGCGGGATGGCCGGGGCCATGACCTGCGGCGCGGCCTTCGTTCTGTTTCTTGGCAGCGTGCGGGACGCTTCGATCGCGTTGTGGCTGGTGGGATTGTTCGGGGCCGCGCTGCTGTGCACGGTGGCGTCTCTCGGCACGTTCCTATGTGACTGTTTTCTGTCGTGGAACACGCTGCGTCTGGAGGGGCCGCTCCCGCGCACGGTAAAACAGAGTACGAAGAGCGGCTGAAAGTAAAAAGGCCTTCATCCTGTTGAAATGAAGGCCCGTTCCGTCACTCGTAGCGATTGCCGTTCACGGTAATGGAGCCCGGCACATCCCATTTGCGGCTCGTGCCGCGATGGGTCCAGTCGATGCCCTGACGGCGCGGAGAGTCGTAGTAGTAACGCCCGATCACATCGGCTTCGTCACCCTTGTGGACCCACGGCCACGCGGGGGCGTTCATCTCATCGAGATTGGAGACGATGCGGATCGACACGCCCTGTCCGACATCGACATAGAAATAGCCATGCACGCCGCTGCGGGTGCGGTGTGCGCGAGGCGAGACGGCGATCACCCGGCCGCAGATATGTACGGCCCTGTCGCCATGCGCGCCGCCATTCTCGAAGTCGGATTGCGCGGCGAGAAAGCTCGCGTTGTCACAGCTTGCCGCAACCTCGCGCGCCTGAGCGGGAAGGGTGGGCGCAAGCGCAAATGCGGCCAGTGCGGGCAGCACGCGCAGGAAGAAACCTTTGACTCGGGTCATTCACTCTTTGTCCGGATTGGAAGGAAAACATAGGCCACAAAATCTCAGCCGATACCGGGCCCGGAGGCTGCGAAGTAGCGATCGATGGCGTCACGCATTGCCCCTGCCACCATGGCGCGGTGCCCGGCCTGCCGGAGAGCTGCCTCGTCTTGGCGGTTGGACATGAAGCCCATTTCCACAAGTACGGAGGGAATGTCGGCGGCCTTGAGCACGACGAAAGCAGCGTGACGATTGGGATGTTGCAGCAGAGCCACGCGCTGACGGAAGGAGGAGACGACGGCGTTGGCCATGTGTGCCGAGCCGCGCCGTGTTTCTTCCGAAACGAGGCTGGCGAGGATTTTCTGCACTTCGGGGGACGTGGCGTGGACATGCGGACCACCGAACAGGTCGGCGCTGTTCTCGCTGCTGGCAATAGTGGCGGTCTGGGCGTCGGACGCGGTGTTGGCCAGCGTATAGACGCTCGCTCCACGTACCGAAGGGTCGTGCAGGGCGTCCGCATGCATGGAAATGAAGAGCGCGGCCTTGCGGTTTTGGGCCATCTCCACACGTCCTTCGAGCGGGATGAAGCGATCCGCCGTGCGGGTCATGGCCACACGGTAGCGCCCTGATGAGAGCAGTTGCCGCTCCAGTTCGGCAGCGGCGGCTTCCGAGACGTGTTTTTCATACGTGCCCGACAGGCCGATGGCGCCGGGGTCTTTTCCCCCATGGCCGGGGTCGAGCATGACCAGCGGCGGCAGAGGGGCCGCTCCGCGGATGATGGCGGGAGCAGCCAGCGCGTGGTGGTGGGGCGCACTTTTCTTTGCTGTATGTGTTGGCGCGCGGGCAAGGGCGGAGGCGCTGATAAGCGGTGTGGCCAATCCGGCGAGCAGGAGATGGCGGCGCTGTGTGGTGCTGTAGAGCAACCCATCGGTCCCGTCCGAGGGAAGCGGTCCTGCGGTCTGTGTCACGTTTCCTTGTCGGAAAACCGCCCGCGATGGCGCGGCGATATGTTCTTTCGCGCTGTCCGCTTTCGGCTTCCGCGTCATGACCTCATCCTGTTGCCAGATCCTGCGGGCGCATCCTGACATGCAGTCGGTTGCAAGTCATTAACGCTTTGCTCTCCAACGCACTCTGGCTGTGGGCGCTTGCGCGGCGCGACTCTTTGCTCCATGTTCGCTACAACGTGGTCCGTCCGAAGACGACCGTCCACGTCGCCCGGGCGGAGCCGTGGCCGTGTTGCCTCAAGTCAGGGACGCGGGCGCGCTGCGGACGGAGCGCCACCTACGCTTGATCGACAGGGACGGATGAGAGCAGTTACGGCGACACGACAGAAAGCGAAGGCAGGCCAGTCAGGTCCGGCCCGTTTTGCTGTCATGTCCCCCTCATTCAGCCTGTGCCCTGTCGCGCTGCGGTGTGCGCTCATCTCCCCGGATCAAGCCATCAATTCGCCCGCAGCGTTCCCGCGTGGCGCCCGGACCGTCTGGGTCCGGCTGCGCCCGGCTGGACGAACGCCGGGGCGCCGGAGTTTTTTCCTTAATGACCAAACGCATGCTGATAGATGCGACACACGCGGAAGAAACGCGCGTCGTCGTGATGGACGGAAACCGTCTTGACGATTACGACGTCGAGGCCTCCAACCGGAAGCAGCTCAAGGGCAATATCTATCTTGCCAAGGTAATCCGCGTCGAGCCGAGCCTGCAGGCCGCGTTCGTCGATTACGGCGGCAACCGCCACGGTTTCCTCGCCTTCAGCGAAATCCATCCTGATTACTATCAGATCCCCGTCGCGGATCGCGAGAAGCTCCTCGCGCTGCAGGAAGAAGACGCCGAAAGCGCCGAGTCCGAGGAGGATACGGCAGCGGAAGGTGAGAGCGACGTGGCGGACGAGACAGTCGCGGACGACAATGGCGCGACCGAGGCCAAGGACAGCGCCCCCGAAAGCGTGGGGGGTGAGACGGATACGGGTGAAGAAGCCCTCGTCCAGAAGCGCATGGCCCGCTTCCTGCGCAGCTACAAGATTCAGGAAGTCATTCGTCGCCGACAGATTCTGCTGGTGCAGGTGGTCAAGGAAGAGCGCGGCAACAAGGGCGCGGCCCTGACCACTTATGTCTCGCTGGCGGGGCGTTACTGTGTGCTGATGCCCAACGCGCTGCGTGGTGGCGGCGTGTCGCGCAAGATCACGTCGGTCAACGACCGCAAGCGCCTGCGCGACATTATTTCCGAGCTTCAGCTTCCGCGCGGCATGGCCATGATCGTGCGGACCGCCGGCGCTCAGCGTCCGCGTCCGGAAGTCATGCGAGATTGCGAGTATCTCCTGCATCTGTGGGATGAAATTCGCGAGCACACACTGAAATCCGTCGCTCCGGCGCTGATTTACGAGGAGGCGAGCCTCGTCAAGCGCGCCATTCGTGATGTGTACAGTCGCGACATCGAGGAAATCATCGTCGATGGTGAGCCGGCGTGGCGTGGCGCGCGCGACTTCATGCGGATGCTCATGCCGCAGAATGCGGGCAAGGTCCGCCTGTGGCGCAAGGAAAGCCAGCCGCTGTTCAGCCACTACCATGTGGAGGGGCTGCTGGATGCGATGCTCTCGCCCACGGTGCAGCTCAAATCCGGTGGCTATCTCGTCATCAACCAGACCGAAGCGCTGGTTTCCATCGATGTGAACTCGGGCCGCGCGACGCGTGAGCGAAACATCGAGGAAACGGCGGTCCGCACCAATCTGGAGGCCGCCGATGAAGTGGCTCGCCAGTTGCGTCTGCGCGATCTGGCCGGTCTGATCGTCATCGACTTCATCGACATGGAGTCCCGCCGCCACAATACGCAGGTGGAGCGCCGTCTGAAGGACGCGCTGCGCAATGATCGCGCGCGTATTCAGGTGGGCGGAATCTCGCATTTCGGTCTGCTGGAGATGTCGCGTCAGCGGCTGCGCCCGTCCGTTGCGGAATCCGCCTTTGCCATGTGTCCGCACTGTCAGGGCACCGGCATCGTGCGCGGGATCGAAAGCTCGGCGCTGCATGTCCTGCGCGCCATCGAGGAAGAGGGGGGCAATCGCCGCGCGGCCGAAATCAACGTCCATGTCGCGGCCGAGATCGCTCTCTACATCCTCAACAACAAGCGCGACTGGCTCGATTCCATCGAGCGGCGGCACCACATGACCGTGATCTTCACGGCCGATGCGACGCTCCCTCCTCCCGAGATACGCATTGAGCGACGGCGTGCGCAGACGGTTCGTCGTGACGCGCCGGAGCCCGCGACCGTCACCAGCGATCTGCGGGTTGAGCCGGAAACGTCCAACAACGATGTGACGCCAGTTGTTGAGGATGAAGCCACGAACCGTCGTGTGATCGCCATTTCCGACACACCGCCAGAAACGGCGCGGGAAACCGGTAATGGCGATGAAGCGCCGGTGGAAACGCAGGATGAGGGCGAGAATGGCGTGCGTCGCCGCCGTCGCCGCCGTCGCCGTCGTGGCAACGGAAACGGGCAGCGCGAAGAAAATGGCATCGCCGCTGAGACCAACGGTAACGCCGATGGTGCTGCCGCTGCCGTGAACGGGCGGCCTTCTGCACCGGTGTCCGAAGAGGCTGCGGAAGAAAATCTTGTGCCGGGACGCACGCGCACCCGTCACTCGCGGAAGGTTCCGCAGACGGACCGGCAGGTGGCCTCTGCGCCAGCACAGGCAGCAGCGCCTGCGCCGACCCCGCGGGCGGCCCCTGCTCCGGCAGCGCGCGAATGGCGTGGTCCGACACCGGCCGATCCGTTTGGAGGCAGCTTCGATATCTTTGATATCATGGAGCAGGCAGACCTTCAGGCCGATCGCGGCGCGGTGTCCGCACCCGCCGGCACGGACCTTGTGGCCGAGCCGGATGAGGCAATTGCTACAGTTGCGGAAACCAGTGTGATGGCACCTGAAGCCGAAGCAACGGAGGAAAAGCCGTCACGGGGTCGTGGGCGCGGCCGCCGTCGCCGTCCGGCAGCAGAGGAGGCGGTTGCTCCCAGTGAGGAGACACCTGCCGTTAAAGCGGACGTGACGACATCGGAAGAGGCCGCTCCTGCACCGGAGGAGGAAGAGCCTGCAAAGCCGCGTCGCCGCACGCGCACCCGGCGTAAGGCCGCGGAACCGGAAGCGGAGGTAAGTCCGGCTGAGGAGGCTTCCGTGCCGGCGGAAAAGCCTGTTGAGGCGAAAGCTAAGGCTGGTTCCAAAATGGACAAAGGCAATGAGCGCAAGCCGGTCATCATGGTCGAGCCGACCGTGATCGAAGATGATGCGCCGCCCGCGGCCCCGCGTGCAGGGTGGTGGCGCCGCTGATCGACTGCACCGTCCGGGTGGCTTTATGCCATCCGGACGGGCTGCCGCTCTTGCGGTCTGACCTTCGACACGCCATTTCAGAATGATGGCATCCAGCGCACGTCCCGTTTCCGGCAGCACGCCGGCTCTCCTGTTCCAGCCCGAACGTCTTGCCCCGCGCGAGAAGAAGTTCCGCATGAAGGTGGTCTCGGAATACGAGCCCGCAGGAGATCAGCCGCAGGCCATTAAGGAACTTGTGGCGGGAGTGGAGCAGGGAGAGCGCGATCAGGTTCTCTTGGGCGTGACGGGTTCGGGCAAGACCTTCACCATGGCCAAGGTGATCGAGGCGACGCAGAAACCCACGCTCATTCTTGCTCCCAACAAGACGCTTGCAGCGCAGCTTTACGGAGAAATGAAGCAGTTCTTCCCTGAAAATGCGGTGGAATACTTCGTCAGTTACTACGATTATTATCAGCCTGAAGCGTATGTGCCGCGTTCGGACACCTATATCGAAAAAGACAGTCAGATCAACGAACAGATCGACCGCATGCGCCACGCCGCTACGCAGGCGCTTCTGGAGCGCAATGACGTCATCATCGTGGCGTCTGTCTCGTGCATTTACGGCATTGGTTCGGTCGAGACCTACTCACGCATGGTTGTGCGGCTGGAAGTGGGAGGCGAGATCGACCGCGACCGGCTCATTAAAGCGCTTGTGGAGTTGCAGTATCGCCGCAACGACGCGGCGTTCGCGCGTGGCGCGTTCCGTGTACGTGGCGAGAGCATCGATATCTTCCCTTCCCAGAACGAGGATCGGGCGTGGCGCATCTCCCTGTTCGGGGACGAGATCGACCAGATTATTGAGTTCGATCCGCTGACGGGCGAGAAAACCGCCGATCTGGCGGAAGTCGGCCTGTATGCCAACAGCCATTACGTCACACCACGTCCGACGCTCAATCAGGCCATCATCGGTATCAAGCAGGAACTGAAAACCCGGTTGGACCAGTTCGTGACGGACGGCAAGTTGCTGGAGGCCGAACGGCTGCAACAGCGCACGCAGTTCGATCTCGAAATGATGGAGACGACGGGCGTCTGTAAGGGGATCGAGAACTATTCACGCTATCTCTCGGGCCGCAAACCGGGCGAACCACCGCCGACGCTGTTTGAATATCTGCCTGAAGACGCGCTGCTGATTGTCGATGAGAGTCACGTCACCGTGCCGCAGATCGGCGGCATGGAGCGCGGGGATCACGCGCGCAAATCCGTGCTGTCAGAGTTCGGTTTTCGTCTGCCATCCTGCCTCGACAATCGTCCGCTCAAGTTTGGGGAGTGGGACGCTTACCGCCCGCAGAGTCTGTTTGTCAGCGCGACGCCCGGACCGTGGGAAATGGAGCGGACCGAGGGCGCGTTCAGCGAACAGGTAATCCGCCCGACCGGGTTGATCGATCCTGTGACGGAAGTGCGCCCTGTGGAACGGCAGGTCGATGACCTGCTGGCGGAGTGTCGCGAGACCATCGGCAAAGGTGGGCGTGTGCTGGTCACGGTGCTGACCAAGCGTATGGCTGAAGACCTGACGGAATATCTGGATGAGGCCGGTATCCGTGTGCGCTATCTGCACTCGGACATCGACACGCTGGAACGTATCGAGATCATTCGTGACCTGCGACTGGGCGCGTTCGATGTGCTGATCGGCATCAATCTGCTGCGTGAGGGACTGGATATTCCCGAATGTTCGCTCGTCGCCATTCTGGATGCGGACAAGGAAGGTTTCCTGCGTTCACGCACGTCACTGATCCAGACCATCGGACGTGCGGCGCGAAATGTGGACGGCCGCGTGCTGCTCTATGCCGACCGCATGACCGACAGCCTGAAATACGCCATCGAGGAAACCGCGCGGCGGCGTGAAAAACAGTCCGCGTGGAACGAGGCGCACGGCATCACGCCGCAGAGCGTGCGCAAGCAGATCGGCAACATCGTCGGCTCCGTGTTCGAGCAGGACTACGTCACCGTCACACCGACGGAAGGCGCGGAAGCCGACGAGTTCGTGGGCAAAAATCTGGATGCCACGATTGCGGAACTGGAAAAGAAGATGCGCGCTGCTGCGGCCGATCTGGAGTTCGAGACGGCGGCGCGTCTGCGCGACGAGGTGAAACGGCTGGAGGCGCTGCAACTCGGCATCGAGCCGCCACCGCCAACAGCGCCGCGTCAGGGTGGAGGCCCGGGACGTAAGCGCAACACGACACCCACACCGCTCGGGCCGGGCGGCGGTGGCTATGATCCGGACGCGAAGCGTGGTCGCGGGCGTGGCGGTAAGCCGGGCGCCGCGAAGGGTCGCACACGCTCCTGAAAGGGGCGCGTCAGCCCAGTTCGATCAGCACCATGACAAACGGCACGACCGCCAGCGCCACCCAAGCGCCCATGGCGCAGGTGGCGAGGGTGCGGGCCGTTGCGCGGCTCATGCGCTGCGTGACGGTGCGGGCGAAAATGGGGGCTTGGGGTCGATCCATGACACGCTCTCCGTGAGTGCTGTCTTGTGTGAGAGCCGCACTCGTGACGGAGGATCGTGGCGGGAGCATGGCGGGATGGTGTGAGTTTGTAATGGGAGGGGTGGCTTTTGGGGAAACCGGAATGTCTGTTGCTAAGGTGGGTAAAGAGGCAAGCCGCCATCCATGTGGTAGAGTGCTGGCGTAAGTCGAAGAATAGTTCAGCCGTGTTTATGGCTGTTACGGGCCGTTATGTTTAGCATTCTGACACATATAATGGATCGAGTGACGCAACTCGGAGCTACGTTTTGTCGGGATAGTGTTAATGGACATGCCGTCGAATATATTGGTGTTTTAAGCGCCTATTACTCTCGCTCTGAGGCGGCAATCTCACTACCACACGAAAGTAGCATGATAATAATATCGAATGAATAGATCAAATTTACCTCCGGCTTGAAAAAACACACTTGATTCTCGATGAGGATGCGACATGCGTAAAAATGATCATAATCCAGAGCTAAAGAATTTTGACGTCAAATTATATCACGATCAACTCGGACGACTAGGATCTGGGGTTCTATCTTTTGGAGGTAATCAATGGGCTTGCGTCGATCTCTTAATCTCAGATAATGCCTTAGAGTTACGCAGAGATAACGCGAAATTTGATCTCGTTAGGGCGGTAACGAACGAAGGAAGCGCATTTTGTCTCTGTGACTGCACGGCTAACGGCATTGTTCTTTACGCAGACTATGTGATCGACGGCGATTTAAAAGAAGTGGCGGTTGACTCAATTTCAGTGCGTTACAGTGACGTATCAGAATGGTTTCTCCACTGGCGGACGGTTGATGGTTCAGTTGGTAAAATGCTCAACTGGACACAAATTCCAAAGGATATCGATGTCAGCGTCGAAACAGATGAGGAGCACTTCGATCTACGAAGCGTGTATTGTAGCTCTCGCAGTCAATTGGGCGAGGATCTCGTACTACATGAGTATGTGGAGTTCATTTTTTCTACTAAAGCGAGCAAGTTCAGCCTTGCTGATGTGAAGGCAAAGCCCCATGAACTCTCATGCTTACTTTCTATTTTGCTAGCCTATCCAGCCACCATCATAAGCGTTGTTGTTTCACAGGGATGTGGTCGCCCCTATCGGATCTATTTTCCCACGTTTGAACGACCCAAACGGGCCAAAGATGATAGTAGCTTTTGGATTCGGTGCTTTATCCAACAGCCTGCGCTAGACGGACGGTGGCAGTCGATCTTCGACCACTATTACCAATCTAAGTACAGAAAGGTTTGTTGGGTACGTCTATCGGGCATGCAGAGATACGACGGATTCTGGGAATACAAAGCACTAGGTTATGTCAGTCTCTTAGATAGCTACTTGAACATTAGGTTTGATAGAGCCTCCCTCTCTGAATCTTTACCGCCTTCCTCGAAGAAAATAAGAAAATTCCGCCAAGATCTTACGAGAAAACTTCCAGCCATGCTCTCTGATGAGCGAGATAAAATCGTTGAGATCGCCAAGAAGGCATTTGTATCAAAAAAATTCAATTTCGAAAGTAAGTATAGATTGGCAATTAAAGAGACGGATACTGATATTACAAAAATTATCAATCTATCAGAGGAGGAGTTCTCACTGATCAAGAAAGTTCGCAACAGTGTCGCGCATGGAGATGACCATGGCTTAGAGCAGGAACAGTTTCCTGTCGTGATCCGTGCTGAGTCAAAGATCGCGTTGCTTCTGACCTACTGGGCATTTTTGGATTTCGGCCTCACGACACAGGAATTTATCACATGCTTGGAAAAGACGCATAGCAAGCTCAAACTCGCCGCCATGATCGATAGAGTTCATATGGACCGCGTTACCGGGGGTGCTGAATTTTTTTCAGTCACGATAGAAGAGCTTCGGTTACTTCAAAGAGCCAAGGGACTACGATTCAATGGTTGTTGCGTCGAGGATGATCATGGAAATATTATGTTTTCCGCAGAATATACCAAGATGTATAGAGATTGGATGCATGACCCAACCAAGACATCGAATATACAAGATCCTGAAAGAATTTTTGGTGTTTCTAAGAGCCGGGCGAGGCTCGTTAATAAAGGCTATTTTGAATGCGAGGAAGACCGGTTTCAAGTATATCATATGTGGATTATCAAGTAGGCCAATTTCGTCCCCAATATGCCCCCTATTCTGAGTTAGAGAACCTCTATTTTTTACATACCGCTCCAGAGTGTTAAGAAGAAATTTCTAACGTCATGCTGCTGTTTCTGGTATAGGGTTGATAGCTCGTCTTAGACATTAAGTATTTTATTTGTAGAGAGCAGGCAGCCACACCATGTCCGTCATACGGAAAGGTAGATTCAGGCACTGTATGTCTGCGAAGAGGCGAAACCCGCCACCTCTCACCTCCGCCCCAACTCCATAAACCTCGCCGCGTCCATCACGTCCTCGTTCATCGCCGCGATCCGGTCCAAGATCGCAGCATCCTCACCCCACCGTTCCATCTGCACGCGCTCATCCACTGAGGCCGCCGCCACCGCCTGAGCGGGCGTGATCGCGCCATCGGCCAGAGCCAGCCCAAGCACGAGGCTCCCCAGTGCGGGCACGGCCACACCGAGGGCGGCCAGATCAGCATCGTTGCGGGTGGCCAGAAGTGTGCGGAGGCGTTGCAGGGCGGGTTCGGGCTGTTTGATGGGCATCATCCCATGCGTGACGCGGAGCGTGATGCCGTGGCGCTCATTCAGCCAGTCCAGCCATGGCTGCCATTCCTCGGCCTGACGGACAGTTAGCGGGCCTTCGGTCTCGGCGCGGTAGCACAGCAGATCATGCGCGCCATAATCGGCCAGTGTCGCGATGATGTGCTCGCGCTCGGGGCGCACGCGCTCGATCTTGGTGCCTGCGATGCGTGTCAGCGGCAGATCGGCGGGGGTGAAGCGGCCTTTCGGGTCGTCCAGTCCGGCGGCGGCCCATTCGGCGGCCAGAGCCTCGGCCAGCGGACGGGCCGTCACGCACAGAGGATTGCCGCCCGGCAGACGCACTGATTTGCCGTCGAGCGTGATGGTGAAGCCGTCCGCGCGCTCCTGCACGCCTGCCTCTTTCCAGAAACGCTGGCGCGGGGCGGGACCGTCGGCGGAGAAGCGTTTCTTGTCTGTGCTCATCGCAACAATCCCTTGAGCAGATCCATCACGCCCCCCTTGCCCTTCGGAGGGGCTGCGGCCGCAGGGCCGGGACCACCTTCGCGGGCGGCGGAGAGCAGATCGGGGCAGGCATCGCTGCCGCCCGGTCCGCCGATGGAAATGGCAAAGCGTCCGTCGCTGCCCGGTTCCAGTCGGGGCTGTGGCGCGTCGATGGTGCCTTTCACCGCAACGGGTGAGGCCGCGGCGGCACTACCGATGCCGATGCGCGGTGCCAGATGCAGGTCAAGCTGCCCATTGGTCAGGTCCACGGTGCCGTGGCCGGACAGGGACAACCCATCGGCTTCCAGCCCAAGCTGGCCAAGGTCAGCATGACCATCGGCCAGTTGCATGTGGGTGCCAAAGCAGCGCAGGCCGATATTGCCATGCACCGGAATCCCGCGCCCGATGAGCGAGGCGAGAGTCTTGCCGCTCACACGACCGCCCACCATCGACAGGCCGACATGCCCCACGGCGCTCTGACGCCATGCGGCGAGGTCATCGCCATTCGCCGTGACGCTGCCCACGATCTGGAGCGAGCCGTTCACAAGCTGCGGCATGCCGATCCAGCCCTGCACCACCTGAGAAGGCAGGACCAGCGGCTGGGCGCTGATGTCCAGACGCGGGACAGAGCCGCTGGCGTCCAGCGCCACACGGCCCGACTGCGCAATGCCCTGCGCCGTGCCGGTTCCGTTGCCGTGCAGCGGGTCGATGGTGAGCTTGCCATCGTCGGCGGTGACGTGCGCTTCCACGTTCTCCCATGCAACGGACTGCCAGCTTGCGCGTGCTGCCACCACGGCCAGCGTTGCCGTGCTGCTGCGGAGCAGGGCCGGCAGATCCGGGCCATTGAAGCTGGAGACCGGGGCGGTCGAGGCCACATGGCCGTCCACCTTGAGGTCTTCAAATGCTGGACGGCCGGCGCCGAGTTCGAAGGTCGGCAGCGCGCCGTGGACTTCCAGAGAGGTCTTGCGACCGCCCACTTCCCCTGAAGCCTTGATCGAGGTGGCGCCATTCACCAGCGCGAGCGTGACGGGCAGGGGCACGGCATCCGGTTTACGCACGGCGTGCAGTGTCTGGTCAGGTGTGCCGAGCGTGCCGCGCAGAGCAACGGGAAGGTCGCGCAGGCGGCCATTGAGGGCCATATCCGTCAGGTCATCGGGGTGATCGGCGTCGATCGCCAGCGTGTCGGCGCGCAGGCCCGGCAGCACGCGCGAAAGATCCGTGCTTTGGGCACGCAGATGCACCATGCGCAGGGTCGGATCAGTCAGGCTACCCGCAAGTCCGGCCTGAAGCGTGAGGTTGGAGGCATCCGGCAGCCCGGCGCGGGGGAAAAGGGTTTCCAGATCGCGCAGATGATCCAGCGCGCCTTCAAGCTGAAGGTCCATGGCCGTCCCGCCCTGATCGGGGTCCGTCACCACGCCACCGACATGCAGACGGCCTGCCGGTTTGCCGCTGGCGGTGAAGGTCAGATCGGCGTTCAGCGGCCATGGCTGACCCTTTGTGGGGGGCAGAGGACCGGTCGTGCCGTTCAGCTTCACAGCGCCCGCGCCATGATGAACGCGGGCGTCGAGCGTGACGAGGGAGCCGTCCAGCCCCTTCGCGTTCACCCGATCGAGGGTGGCGGTGCCGCTCAGATTCTGCTTCGCGTCGTTCCAGATCAGACCGCCATCGCGCAGATGCAGGGACGCGACAGAGACGTTCCAGTGCTGGCCGGAGGTTGTGCCACCACTACCAGTGCTTTGATGCTCCAGCGGCGTGAAGTGCCAGTTGGCATGGCCGTCCACATCGCGCTCCAGATCGAGTTGGGGGGCGGACATCACCACATTGTCCAGCACTACGCGATGCTGGAACAGCGGGCCGAAGGCCACACGGGCGCGGATCTCGCGGGCGCTGAACATGTCTTTGCCCGTGGGTGTGCCGTCCGTCAGTCCTACGCCCTGCGCGCTGATCCACGGTGTAGGCAGCAGCCAGACATGCAGGCTGTCGATGCGCAGTGTGCGCCCTGTCTTCTCCGCCACGGCCTGCACCAGCCGTGTGCGCGCCCAGTTGGCGTCCATCAGGCCCGAGGCCAGCGTGGTGCCGCCCAGCAGGACCGCGCAACCGCCGAGGGTAAGGCCGAGCTTGGTGCGAAAGCGCATGGTCATCTCCTGCGGGGGGCGGGGGTGGAACCGGCAATGAAGCCGAGGCTGCGAAAAGTCTCGCGCATATGCGGCGGCAGTTCGGCGCTGACTTCCAGCGTCCCACCGGAGGGATGCGGCAGCATGAGGCTGCGGGCATGCAGGTGCAGCCGATCTTCAAAACCGTCCGGATGCGCCTTCTCTCCACCGTATTTCGGATCACCGAGAATGGGCGTGCCAAGCACCTCGCAATGCACGCGAAGCTGATGCGTGCGGCCCGTGAGCGGAGAGAGCGCGAGCCATGAGAACTTCTTGCCAGCGGAATCCAGCACTTCATAATCCGAGCGCGCGGATTGGGCATCTTCGTCGCTACGTTCCGCGGCGATGGTGATGGCGCCCGGTCCTCCGCCAAGCCGTGCCAGCGGCTGGTCGATCTCGCCCGAGAGTGGATCGGGGCGACCGACCACAACGGCCCAGTAGGTTTTCTTTACATCACGTCCACGGAAGGCGGCGGCGAGTTTGGCGGCCACGCCGGGCGTGCGGGCGAGCAGCAGCAGGCCGGAGGTGTCCTTGTCGATGCGATGCACGAGGCGTGGACGCGGATCATCGCCTTCGCGCAGGCCATCGAGCATCATGTCGATATGTTGCGTGATGCCGGGGCCGCCCTGTGTGGCGAGGCCGGACGGCTTGTTGAGCACGATCACCTTGTCGTCCGAGTAGACCACCATCTTGCGGATCTCGCGCGCCAGTCGTTCATCCAGCGGGCGAGGACCATCCTTGGCGTGTTTTTCGGATGCGGGAATGGGTGGTACGCGCACGGACTGACCGGGTTCGAGGCGTGTCTTTGCCTCTACCCGTTTGCCGTCCACGCGGATCTGTCCGGTGCGGCAGAGCTTCTGGAGCGCACCCTGTGTCAGATGCGGATAATGACGACGGAAATACCGGTCGAGGCGGATGTCCGCTTCGTCCTCGCTTACCGTCCGCATGGTCACACTCATCCGTTCCGCCCTGTGTCTTGCTTGCTCATGGACCGGTTCTGCTGGGTCCGCCTGTTGCGCGGCTTGCCCTCATTTTGGCCCATGTGTCCAGCCTGCGGCGGACTTCGTGTTCATATCCCCGGCCTGTCGGGTTGTAGAAGCGCTGCCGCTTCATGCCGTCGGGAAAATAATTCTGTCCGGAGAAGCCTTCCTCAGCATCGTGGTCATACTGATAGCCATCGCCATAGCCGATGTCCTGCATCAGCTTGGTGGGGGCGTTGAGAATATGGGCAGGGGGCATAAGGCTGCCAGTGGCTTTCGCCGCCCGACGTGCCGCGCCGTAAGCCTTGTAGACCGCATTGGACTTTGGCGCGGTGCCGAGATGCACCACAAGCTGCGCCAGCGCCAGTTCGCCTTCGGGAGAGCCGAGGCGCTCATACGTTTCCCATGCCGCGATGGCCAGCGGCAGGGCGGACGGATCGGCCATGCCCACGTCCTCGGCGGCGAAGCGTGTCAGGCGGCGGGCGAGGTAGCGCGGGTCTTCCCCGCCTTCGAGCATCCGGGCGAACCAGTAGAGCGCCGCGTCCGGGTCCGAGCCGCGCAGGGATTTATGCAGCGCCGAGATGAGGTTGTAGTGCTCCTCACGGTCCTTGTCGTACAGCACGGCGCGCTTGGCCAGCAGGCGGGCGAGTTCCTGCGGGTCGAGGGGTTTGGCGGTTTTCAGACTCAGGATCTGCTCGACCATGTTGAGCAGATAGCGCCCGTCGCCGTCTGCCATGGCGCGTAGCGTGGCGCGTCCGGCTTCCGTCAGCGGCAGGGTGCGGCCCGTTTCTTCTTCCGCGCGGACCAGAAGAGCTTCAAGCGCCGGATCGTCCAGACGACGCAGCACCATGACCTGACAGCGTGAAAGCAGCGCCGAATTCAGGGCAAAGGAGGGGTTTTCAGTCGTAGCGCCCACCAGCACGATGGTTCCATCCTCCACCACGGGCAGGAATCCGTCCTGCTGGGCGCGGTTGAAGCGATGGATCTCATCGACGAACAGGAGCGTGCCGCGTCCGGTCTGCGCATAGGCCCGCGCTTCCTCGAACACCTTTTTGAGGTCGGCCACGCCTGAGAACACCGCCGAGATCTGCGTGAAGCGAAGGTTTGCAGCTTTTGCCAGCAGCCGGGCGATGGTGGTCTTGCCCACGCCGGGACCGCCCCACAGAATGAGGCTGGCGAGCGAGCCACGCTCCAGCATGAGGGTCAGCGCGCCATTTGGACCAAGGAGCTGATCCTGTCCCACCACGTCTTCCAGCCGCGCGGGGCGCAGGCGGTCCGCCAGTGGCGGGGTGGGGGCGTGTGCGCCTGCGTTGCGGGCGGACTTTGGAATGTCCTGCGTGGGGCTGCCGAACAGGTCATCTCCCTGTCCGGGAGAGGTTTCACGTCGCGCGGCCATGACGGTCTCCCTTCCTGTTCATCCTTCGTTCATAGCGCGACGGTGAGCGGATGGCGACCTTTCGCGTGAAGATCAGTGCGACGTGGGAACCGCGGGATTTTTTGCAAGATCGGCTTTTTCACGTGCGAGGAACGTCGGAAGATCGATGGTGTGTGTGATGTAGTAGTCGCGATAGGTATCCGAGACGTGCG
>NZ_JAHRDV010000118.1 GCF_019083805.1 Acetobacter estunensis | reverse complement strand
CGGCCGCTGAAGAACAGCAGAAGAGCAAATAGGCTGGTAGGTCTATGGCAATGTATGCGGACCATGTACGACGTAGGCCGGGTGGATGTTAGTTGAGAAAGAAAGGCATGTGTTGAGCATGAGCACGCCTCTATCTGCCCATGGGATAAGGTGTCCCCCTTTGCCTGGTGGAAGGACAAATGAAGGGTAATCCTTCTTTAGTGCAATGTACATGTTTCGCAATGACGGAGGCGCGGGTGTTGGCGGTCGTACGGAGAACGCCATGCCGTGGGCTTGGTTGACGTTGTGATAAGGGTCTTGGCCTACAATGACGACCTTGACATTTTGAAACGGCGTGTGCCGAGACCTATTGTAAACTGGTAAGCAAAATCTTTGTACTACCTCACACGTTTATGGATGCAACCAACCACGAGTAGACGTCTTCCTTCGGAGGAAACC
>NZ_JAHRDV010000117.1 GCF_019083805.1 Acetobacter estunensis | reverse complement strand
GCACTCTTTGCCAATTCTAAAGCCCATACGGCTTCGCTTTGTTTTCCAATCATGAGGACCTCAGATCCTCCGCCAATCCATGATGCCCCCACGACGCCAGTAAGCCAAGGGTCATTGACATTTGACTCGGCGCCAAAGCTGTGGCTTCCAGGGTTTCCAAACATACTCCATGTAGCCCATCCGTTTTCAAAGCCTGCGAACAGGCAGTAGCCATCAGGCGAGTACGTCAAATTTGTCAAAGCGCCTGCAGTTGACGTTGATGTAGGTATGACTTGTGTATGTGAGTGAGCAATATTACCGGCGTAGTCTCGGACCGAGTAAACGTGGACAGTGCCGTCAGTGCAACCGACTGCAATGAGTGAAAAGCGTGCATTTATCACAGCTCGCACTGCTGTACCACGCTCCTCATCCGGTACGTGGAAGCAATGTCCCTTGAAC
>NZ_JAHRDV010000116.1 GCF_019083805.1 Acetobacter estunensis | reverse complement strand
CCTACGGGAGGCAGCAGTGGGGAATATTGGACAATGGGCGAAAGCCTGATCCAGCCATGCCGCGTGAGTGATGAAGGCCCTAGGGTTGTAAAGCTCTTTTGTGCGGGAAGATAATGACGGTACCGCAAGAATAAGCCCCGGCTAACTTCGTGCCAGCAGCCGCGGTAATACGTAGGGCGCGAGCGTTGTCCGGATTTATTGGGCGTAAAGAGCTCGTAGGCGGCTTGTCGCGTCGACTGTGAAAACCCGCGGCTCAACCGCGGGCCTGCAGTCGATACGGGCAGGCTAGAGTTCGGTAGGGGAGAGTGGAATTCCTGGTGTAGCGGTGAAATGCGCAGATATCAGGAGGAACACCGGTGGCGAAGGCGGGTCTCTGGGCCGATACTGACGCTGAGGAGCGAAAGCGTGGGGAGCGAACAGGATTAGATACCCCAGTAGTC
>NZ_JAHRDV010000115.1 GCF_019083805.1 Acetobacter estunensis | reverse complement strand
CTTTTAAGCTGGTCTTGTTATCAGCATGGAGGACGATCGGGCCCAGGTCGACGTCGGCCTTGCGGCGGATATCGAAGAGTCACAGATGGCTCAGCTAGAGACACCTCAACATACGCCGACCAACGGAGAGTCGCAAAATCAGGAACATCCTACTGTTAAGCAGCCCAAGAAACGTTTTGTTGGCCGCAGGGCTGCTGCAGAGGCAGCGTCAAGGAATGGTGGTGATGGTGACGGTGTGAATGGCGAGAGCGGTGCTTTGCAAGGTATGTCTCCATCCCCCCCCAAAATGTCATTGTTGTTTTTTGAAAAATGAGAGCATAAACTAACTTTATCCTGAAGCGGCGAAACCAAGAAGAGCTCCGAGGTTATTAAACAGAGTGCCTCCTGAAATCTCAGAAGACCCCAACCTCAAGGAAGCAATTGCCCTTCTCCCCTCAAAC
>NZ_JAHRDV010000114.1 GCF_019083805.1 Acetobacter estunensis | reverse complement strand
CCTACGGGTGGCTGCAGTGGGGAATTTTGCGCAATGGGGGAAACCCTGACGCAGCAACGCCGCGTGGAGGATGAAATATCTTGGTATGTAAACTCCTTTCGATGGGGAAGATTATGACGGTAGCGGGAGAAGAAGCCCCGGCTAACTTCGTGCCAGCAGCCGCGGTAATACGAAGGGGGCTAGCGTTGCTCGGAATGACTGGGCGTAAAGGGCGCGTAGGCGGCGGCCCAAGTCGAGTGTGAAAGCCCCGGGCTCAACCTGGGAGGTGCGCTCGAGACTGGTTTGCTGGAGTTCGGGAGAGGAGCGTGGAATTCCCAGTGTAGCGGTGAAATGCGTAGATATCAGGAGGAACACCGGTGGCGAAGGCGGCGACCTGGTCCTATACTGACACTCATACACGAAAGCGTGGGGATCAAACAGGATTAGATACCCCAGTAGTC
>NZ_JAHRDV010000113.1 GCF_019083805.1 Acetobacter estunensis | reverse complement strand
GCTCAAGCTTATGTATATTGTGGACGTAGATATGCTTCTGTTTTGTGTTTGGTTGGCTTGTGACGGGATTTGTCCTTCCGATGAGGCCATCGAGAGCTTCCTATAAATTCCATTCCTTTCACCGCTTGTAGTATTACGTCCTCTGCGTAAGCTAAAAAGTCCAGTTGAACCCCATCCTTACTTCTCCCCTTTTTACCCTCCTTCATCTGGCTTGAAAACCTTCCTAACCGATCAATCAATTGAATCTAATTCATATATACTCTTTGTTCAAACATCTGCAACCCACGCTGCACGAATTTAGCCCGACAGACAACCACTGAAGACTGCTGGTTGGCTAATCGATGCCACCACTAACACGGGTTTTTTTTCCCCTCCGCTGGGCCAGTGATGATGAGGATGATGGACCTTTGTTTTAGCCCTCCGGACGAACGCACCACCAC
>NZ_JAHRDV010000112.1 GCF_019083805.1 Acetobacter estunensis | reverse complement strand
CCTACGGGTGGCTGCAGTGGGGAATCTTGCACAATGGGGGAAACCCTGATGCAGCGACGCCGCGTGAGCGATGAAGTATTTCGGTATGTAAAGCTCTATCAGCAGGGAAGAAAATGACGGTACCTGACTAAGAAGCACCGGCTAAATACGTGCCAGCAGCCGCGGTAATACGTATGGTGCAAGCGTTATCCGGATTTACTGGGTGTAAAGGGAGCGTAGACGGAGTGGCAAGTCTGATGTGAAAACCCGGGGCTCAACCCCGGGACTGCATTGGAAACTGTCAATCTAGAGTACCGGAGAGGTAAGCGGAATTCCTAGTGTAGCGGTGAAATGCGTAGATATTAGGAGGAACACCAGTGGCGAAGGCGGCTTACTGGACGGTAACTGACGTTGAGGCTCGAAAGCGTGGGGAGCAAACAGGATTAGATACCCTAGTAGTC
>NZ_JAHRDV010000111.1 GCF_019083805.1 Acetobacter estunensis | reverse complement strand
CCTACGGGTGGCTGCAGTGGGGAATCTTGCACAATGGGGGAAACCCTGATGCAGCGACGCCGCGTGAGCGATGAAGCCCTTCGGGGTGTAAAGCTCTTTCGGCAGGAACGATAATGACGGTACCTGCAGAAGAAGCTGCGGCTAACTACGTGCCAGCAGCCGCGGTAATACGTAGGCAGCAAGCGTTGTTCGGAATTACTGGGCGTAAAGCGCACGTAGGCGGATATCTAAGTCGGGGGTGAAAGCCTTGGGCTCAACCCAAGAATTGCCTTCGATACTGGATATCTCGAGACCGGGAGAGGTGAGTGGAATTCCGAGTGTAGAGGTGAAATTCGTAGATATTCGGAAGAACACCAGTGGCGAAGGCGGCTCACTGGCTCGGTTCTGACGCTGAGGTGCGAAAGCGTGGGGAGCAAACAGGATTAGATACCCGAGTAGTC
>NZ_JAHRDV010000110.1 GCF_019083805.1 Acetobacter estunensis | reverse complement strand
CTGTCTTTTGACTGCAAGGACGTCCTTGTGGTCAGGAGGGAGCCCATGGAGGCGGGCTAAGACTGTGTCCCCTTCATCGTGGCGCCCTCGAGCATAATACCAACGAGGCGTGTCGGGCAGGAAAATAAAGCCCGCAATGGAAAATACGGCAAAGCAGCATTGCAGGGCTATGGGAATTCGCTAATCAAGTTTTGTTAGCTATGTATAAGAAGTGGCTTTATATCATCAACTTACCCATATTTGATTCTTGAAGCAATTGAAGAAGAGAGCAAGACCAAATTCAATCCTATGCTGCTATTCTGGGACAACTCGCCTTACCAGATTGGAAGACGTCTCAGAACATCATTTCTCATCCTCTTTGTGCAACAGCTTATGGGAATCAACATGCTTGTTTACTTTAGGTATAGCCAAAGCCACTGCAAATATGTCATCCATTGACC
>NZ_JAHRDV010000109.1 GCF_019083805.1 Acetobacter estunensis | reverse complement strand
CGTTTGAGTGATGGATCCGCGGAATTTTGGGCTCCTCCAGCACTCACTCGGTTGGCTCCGATGATGGTGTTTGGGGGAAGAAACGTTGAACCCCTTCCTCGGCCGGCGGACACCCCAAACGGGGCCGTGCCCGCGTCTCAAATCTGACACTACTTCAATACATGATTCATACACTTTAAAACATTCACATCTCAGTAGAGGATACAAAGTCCGAGACGCTGATGGAAAGAGTTTCTTGGCAAACGAATCCGCTAAATTATCGTGCTTCATGAGATTCGGCATGTTGCGACATGGTCCCGCCACCCATGTAGACGCGTGAGGGGGCAGCGGGCATCGGCAAACATAGCATGGTAATCACGGGCTAACTTGCCGTTAATGCAAAACTTCCTCTGCAAACTATTATGCATCGAAAGAAACCAAGCGCGTTATTTTTAACAGTAAAGAC
>NZ_JAHRDV010000010.1 GCF_019083805.1 Acetobacter estunensis | reverse complement strand
GTCGCATTGGCCATCGGTCACGGTCCATGGAGCAGACGAACAGGCCAAAAACACGATCCGTCAGATTGTGAAAGCCATGAATTTGTCTTCTCTTATGGAGCAGGCAGCCGTCATGGGATCGGTTGGTTCTGTGGCGATTCTCGTGCAGGTGATTGAGAACGAGCTTGTCATCGAGATTAAAAGAACCTGTTTTCTGGAAACGATATTTTCTTTGTTTGATGCCACCAGACTGATCCGTGTTCGTGAGCAGTATATTGTTGACGCGGAAGGATTGAGGCGGGCTGGTTTTGGCCAGTTTGAGGCTGGGAATTACTGGTTTACTCGTGATTTCACGGAACAAGAGACAATTTGGTACCAACCGATCCGCGTCGATGCCTGTGTCGGTATGCCGGATGACCTTGTGCGTGATGACGAGCGGTCTCTGGTGCATGGGTTGGGGGTGGTGCCGGTTGTATGGATTCGGAATCTTCCTGGAACAGATCCTGTATATCCAGAAGGGAAATGTACGTTTTCTGCGGGCATCGATGCTATGATCGATGCTGATTATCTTTTGTCGCAGACGGTACGGGGGCTGAGATATTCCGCCGATCCGACGATGGTGTTGTCGGTTGATGAATACATGATGCCGGGCGGAGGCATTCCTCCCATTACCAAAGATGCGTCGAACGCTATCGCTCTCCCACAAGGCGGGGAAGCCAAACTTCTTGAGATCAATGGAACAGGTGCGGCGGCGGCACTCAACATGTGGGAGTCTTTGCGATCGCTTGCGCTTGAGGCCATGCATGGAAATCGTGCGCATGGTGACAAGGTTTCGGCAGGTCAGTCGGGACGTGCAATGGAGTTGATGTGCCTCGGTCTGACCTGGCTTACCGGACGGCTACGACGATCTTATGGAGAGTTCGGTCTGTTGTCGGTCATCAGACTTATTGCCCGTATCAGCCAGACTGTTCCGGAACTGACGTAGGTGCGCAATGAAGCCCAGACAACTGCCGAGGCCCGGGCGATGGAGATTGCCGGAGTTCGTAAGGACGCTGCTATTCGCACGGCGGCTGTTACTTCGGGACTCGTGGACATGGAATGTCTTCCGCTTCTCGATATCACATCTATTTCTGTCGATGAAAACGGAAATGTCTGTGGTGTTGAAGAGGCATTTGAAGAACTGAAAGAAAAAAAGCCATTTCTTTTTTCTGGTGCCATGGAAAACTCGACACGTGTCAGCGGGACAGCAAAGCTTGCCTCGGCTCCGCGTGCGAAAAGCGTGTCCTCGGGCTCTATTCGTGACCTTTCCGAAGGTGAATATCGCCAGTCATTGAAGAAGCTCGCGCCATCTTACGCGCGTCGCTACAATTAAGGATATTCCTACGTGACGATTGATAATTTTCCATCACAGCTTCAGCCTATCATTCAGCAGGGTTATCTGGCCCGTGAATTTTCCGCTGGCCTTCAATCCCGTATTGCCTTTCGCGCTATTGCTGATCGGGAAGTCTTTCCAAACCGTGTCGGTGAGACGATCACCAAGACGCGTAAAGGGCTGAAATCTCCTGTGACGACGCCAATGAATCCGTCGCAGAATGTAAATTTCGACAATGGCCTTACGCCTTCGATGTGGAGTGTCGAACAGTACACACTGACTATCAATCAGTATGGCGACACCATTGATCTGAACGTTGTCAGCGAAGGCGTTGGGATTGCCGATCAGTTCCTCGCCAATGCCAATACCAATGGTATTCAGGCTCTTCAGTCACTGGACCGGATTGCGCGTAATGCGCTGTTTGGCGGGGGTGTCGGTGGTGTGGGTGGCTACATGGGAGGTAATACCCGTGTCACCACAGCTCTCGGTTCGAGCAGCACGCAGGTGGCTGTGGATGATATTCGCGGTTTCGAAAGGCTTGTAAATTCGACCGGACAGGTTGTGTCGGTGGCGCAGTCCGCCGGCATGACGGTGACCATCGGAAGCAATGCTTACACGCTTGTGTCGGTGACGGCGGATAGCGTGAATACCTCTACTGCACCTTTGGGACAGTCGGGAACATTGACGCTGTCGACTTCAGTATCAGTCAGTGATGGTGCGGTGGGCAGTCCGGTGGTCAGCTCCACGGCGCCGCTGGTTCTGCGCCCCAACAACCGTCTTACAACGGCCCAGCTTGTGGCGCCTACGGGCAATTATGGATCCAGCAATTATGTCACAGGTGACACGCTGGGCATCCAGACGGTTCTGGCAGCGGTTGCGGCTTTGCGTATGAACAACGTTCCGACAATCGATGGTGCTTATCACTGTTATCTGGACGATCAGCAGATGCTTGGTCTTTTCCGTGATGGAGATTTTAAATATCTCTATCGTGGTGCCTACGGAAGCGATACCTATCGGGCTGGTTCCGTTGTGGAGCTTCTTGGTGTTCGTTTCATCCCGACAACGGAAGCGCCCTTGCAGGCCTCTCTTGGGGCGGGGGTCATTCATCGTGCAATCGTTTGTGGTCAGGGCGCGTTGATCGAGGGCGATTACAGTGGTGCTCTTGAACTGCCTGACAGCGAGCGATCGCTGGTCGAGAATGTAGATGGCATCATGATGGTCACACGTGAGCCTCTGGATCGCCTGAAACAGATGATCGCTCAGTCGTGGTACTGGATCGGCGGTTTTGCACTGCCAACCGACGCAACTGTCAACCCGACGATTATTCCGACTTCGACCAACAGTTATCTCAAACGCGGTGTGGTCATCGAGAGTCTGTAACGTGGCATGACCGGTGGTTCCCTAGTTATGGAATTGCCGGTCATTGAAGGGATAGGGACGTGAGCGACGTTGCGCCACAAACCGAACTGACAGCAGGCGAGAAAGTGGATATTCGGCGTTATTGCTGGTATCCACTTTTGGGAAATGGCCATGGTTTCGGTTTTTTTTGCGATTATTCAAACCGATGCTCGATTGAGTATCGAATGAATACATTATCTTTTGAAGAAATTAACGTCGTGCGTCGTATGTTAACGACCCTTATGTCACTGGAAACGGGGCCTGCAGCTTCGGCGTCCAATCTGGACACCGACAAGGCATCGGTGTGGACACATAATAAGGACGAGGTTGCACAGAGAATTGGTCTGTTCAACCAGCAGAGATTTGAACTTGTTCGTTTTCTCGGGGTGCGTCCCGGTCCTGCCTGGCAATCAACGGATATCAGGCTCGTGGTCTGATGGATCTTTCTTTATTACAGCAAAAAATTTCATCCGGTCTGACTAAGGCCGCTTCGATCGCGGGCGTTCCTGTAGTGCGGAAGCGGCCACAGGAAGCATTTGTTCCTCTTGGAACAGGTGATTCAATTGCACTGAAAAGTCTGTTTGACATGTCAGCTTCTTTTCCAGGAACTTCACCTGATACATGGGGGCATGTCTCCCTCTTTGCCTCAGTGAATAGTGATATTCTGGTCGGAGATTATCTTCAGGTCATCCCGGATTCTGATCTTCCTACTCTTCTAGCCGATACGTATTTCGTGGCTCGTACAGAGCCAGCTCGGCCGTCTCTTGTGATCATGACAAATGCCGTCATTTCTTTTTTGCAATCAGATTCATCATTGGATGACGGTGATTTCGGTTTGCGTGTACCTCAAGTCCCTGTCAGGAAAGATGACATTTCAGTGGCTACAGGTTGGCCTGCATCAATGTTGCGATCCGGTGGCGGAGGAAAGTCAACGACTGATCTGGGAACGGACGTCAGGGTGGCGGGCTGGGAGATCCTTATGCCTGTGATTCCAGGAGTGAGGATCCATGAAGGACTGCGTATGCAGGACGAACACAACAACTTTTTCCATGTCTGTTCCGTTGAACAAACGCCTTTTGGCCTGCGTATCGAAGTGACAGCGGATCAGACGTGATGACAATTGCTCAGGTTGAACAGCATCTGGCGCAAGCTATCGCGGAACAGATTTATCCTCAGACCGATATTGGACGCATGCGTTCCAGTATCGGTTTGGATGTCAAGGTGGCGCGTGGGGAACCTCAGCAGACGGAACTGCAAAAGGATCTGATGTCCCTCACTCCGGTAGGATGGATTGTCGTCAATCAGGCGGAAGGCCAAGTGACAGACAAGACACGCTATCGGCGTGACTGGCGGAAAGCCAAGAAGCAGTTTTGTTTTGGCCTGGAAGCCGTTAATGCACGCGATGGATTTTCCACCACGTTTGTGGGAACGGCACAAACTGACGGTGTGGCTGGTATCGAGATTGAGGGTATCTCCTATCCCGTTGAGGTGAAAAAAGGGCAGGGAGCCACTCTGGTAGCGCAGAAGATTTCTGCGCTTGTGGCATCCATTGGGCGTTCGACCTGTACATGTATTGAATCGACGCTGACGAGCACGACAGGAACTGTTCTCATTGGAAAAGCGTCTGGGCGTCTTCTCTTGCAACGGGAAACTGGCCGCTCAGATGTAAGTTTTATCATCTCCTTATACGCACCCTCCATTTTTCATCGTGATTCCATGGAGAAAGCGGTGATGGATGCTGTTTTGGAATGTAATGATTTTTCATTGGCTCAGGTTGATACGGGAAATTTTAGATTTTGTGGGAGAAAACTCAATAATGGCAACCTGAATGCCAATGTATATGGGCTTGACCTCGAATGGAGGGCAGAAATTGCTTTCAGCGAGACGTTACTTACTGTGCCGGTTATGTGGACGACTGGGGTGGTCAATGACATCCTGACATTAGGTACCAAGGAAGGCTTGAATATCTCGGATCTACCTCCTTTAGGAGCATTCCGACAGGACTTCTGGTATAATATGACACGTTCTGTGGACCAGCAATGCGCAACCGCTCTTTCTGATGTTCGGTGGTCTGATCGACTTCCTATTAATACACTGACGTCTCCTTCAGGGAGTGTGTCATGGCCTGTGGCGGATCAGGCGGTTATGGATGTAGAAATTAGGTCGGCAGTGCAATGCGGCTTGTCATTCTGGATTTTTGATACAAAGTTCTGGTTGGATGGGAAGGGAGATGATTTTTCCCTTTATCTATCCAGTGTACAGAAGAATGCATTGAAATTTAGTCTTCTTGTGCATTTTGAGCAGATTGTTGCGGGTCATCAGCCTGAATACGAAATATATTTAAATGATCCAAGTTGTTTCTTGTTTGGGGATGGACGTCCGCTTTTATGTCTTGGTATGGGATCGGTGGATTTTTCTTTATCGGAAGTGAATATTGTAGTCGACTACATAAGAAAAATTCGAAAAGAAAAACTGTCTGAAAATCTTTCCAATCCTTATGTTCTTCTCGTGCCATCACCTGTCTGTGCTCAAAGTGAAATAGAACACATGCGGAAAAAAGTTGGTGCGGACGCGATTGTAGCAGGAAATATTGTCCGACCGATCATAGAGCCCACTCCTTATTCAGATTTGGCCACAAGTGTAAAAAACGATTGGCAAGAAAAAGAAAAAAACGGTTCTCCTATAATCCCTGTGGCGATGATGGGATGGGACAGGCGACCATTGGTGGATGTTCCGCAAGCATTATTTCCACTCAGAGAGAATGAAAATAGAGATTCGTTTTATGAGGAAGATATAGAGGCTTGTGCGGAACTTGTTCGGGATCTCCTGAATTTTTCCAGAAATTCTGGAAGCGTTTCGGCAAAAGTAGGTCTTATTAATGCATGGAATGATTTTATCGAAGGTACATGGCTAGCGCCTACCCGTGGGGACACGGATATGGATGAAACGCGCGTGATGTGCGTTGCGCACAAGATCGAAGAAATCAAAGCTGCGGATATTTTTCCTGACGTATGATTTCATAACATAAAGGGCATAAAATGGGTATCATTACTCAATCTGGAACGCTGAATACAGCTTCCCTCGTGGTTCCGGATCTCTATGTGCAGATCCAGACAAATGGTAGTACGTCACTTTCTGGAGCGCAGACAAATGTCATTGGCGTTGTGGGAACAGCGTCGTGGGGACCGGTAAATACACCTCTGGTTTTTGGTACGTCTGCTGAACGTATTGTGGCGTTCGGCCCCATGCAGACGAGCCAGTTCGACCTGGCCACAGTCGTGTCCACAGCGATTTTGCAGGGGGCTTCCAGTTTCGTTGGTGTTCGCGTAACTGATGGTACAGACGCTGCTGCATCCGCGGCTCTACTGGCCGATGAAAACGGAACGACTTATCCCGTGTTGCTCTCTGCACGTTATACGGGGACATCAGGCAATACCATTACGGCCGCACTTTCGGCTGGCTCGGCGCTGAATACGTGGAAACTGACGGTTTCCATGCCAAACAGTATTCCTGAGACGTTCGATAACATAGCGGTTGGAAGCACCCCTGCCGATTTCTGGGCGGCCCTTGTGTCGGCTGTCAATAATGATGTGTCAAACGCCCGTGGACCGAGCAATATCGTTGTGGCGGCTTTGGGTTCCGAAACGAGCGTGGCACCAACGGCAATAGCGAACATCACCCTCGCCAATGGCAAGGATGGCAATACAGGGGTTGTCGCGGAAAATCTTGTGGGCACAGATGGTGTCACCCGTACGGGCATGTATGCCCTGCGAGGACAGGATTGCAGCATTGGCGTGTTGAGCGGCGTAACGGACAGTTCCACATGGTCCACGCAGGTGGCTTTTGGTGTGGCTGAAGGCCTTTACATGATTTCCGGCGGTCCGGCTGGGCAGGCGATTTCCGATGCACTCGCCAGCCGCACTAGTGCGGGGGTGGACAGTTACGCACTCAAGGTCATGTTTGGCGACTGGATCTATTGGTATGATTCAGAAAATTCATTGACGAGACTGGTGTCACCAGCAGGTTTTGTCGCAGGTCGTCTTGCGTCTCTGTCACCGCAACTGCCTAGTCTGAACAAGCAGCTTTATGGCATTGTCGGGAGTCAGAAAAGTGGATTGACGAGTACGGGTCAAACCCTGACGTATTCGTCCTCTGAATTGTCTTCGCTTTTTGAGAACGGTTTCGATGTCATCAGCAATCCGGCCCCTGGAGGGAGTTACTGGACGGTAAGAGGTGGATTCAACTTTTCGAGCAATTCTGAAATTGACGGTG
Source organism: Acetobacter estunensis (assembly GCF_019083805.1). Taxonomy (GTDB): domain Bacteria; phylum Pseudomonadota; class Alphaproteobacteria; order Acetobacterales; family Acetobacteraceae; genus Acetobacter; species Acetobacter estunensis_A. The sequence goes on along the minus strand of NZ_JAHRDV010000010.1, from coordinate 105,693 downwards.
ATGAATACACCCGTGTGACCAATTTCATTGCCCGCACGATTTCGGATGGTATGGGCATCTACATCGGTGAAGCGATTTCTACCACCCTGTTCCGAAACATTGAGGCAACACTGACAGGGTTCCTATCCGATCTGCAGTCGCAGGGGGTGATTGGTACGGAGGATGGCAGCGTTGCCTATTCGGTGACGTGTTCATCGTCGAACAATCCGCAATCCCGTGTCGCTCTTGGATTTTTACAGGCCGATGTGAGTGTGACCTATTTCGGCGTGAACAGGAAATTCATCGTGAATATTGATGGAGGGGCCGACGTGACCGTGGCCAGCGCATCGTGACAACACCTTATACCCTTGGCCGTCAGGGCTCGATCATCCTTGTCTGGAATGGTACGCGTGTGGATTTGCAGGATGTGGTGGATTTTCACGCGCAACAGGAAATCCACGTTCAGCGCGCCAATCCACTGAACAAACCACCTATCGAATTCAATACGCCTGCGGGTTGGAGAGGCGGCTTCACTCTTGATCGAGCGAATGCCGCACTTGATACGTTGTTCAATGAGGACGAACTGGCATTTTGGAACACAAACACCATCTCTTCTGGTGTGCTCTATTGCTATATTGAAGAAAATGATGGTTCAGCCTCAAAGTTTGAGTATAGCGGTGTCACGCTGGCGTTCACAAACGCGGGGAAATTCGATGCCAACAGCATTGTTTCGCAGTCGGTGACCTTCTTCGCCAGTCAGAGGCGTGCCATCTGATGAGCCAGGCTGGAAATGATATGGAAATTGTCACAGCGGAAGGACGGAAGCTGTCCTATCGTGAAATGAATCCGGGAGAGATCCTTGATTTTCTTCTGGCTTGTGGAAGTGAGGGAGCTCGCAACGAAGCCTATCTGAATGCGGCTCAGGCATGGTGCTCGGTGCGGGCCATCGATGGCATTCCTGTTCCTTTTCCTTCCAGCCGAAATGGCATCCGTGATCTGGTCAATCAGATTGGGGCTGATGGTATCGAAGCCATTGAGCGGCATTTGCAGGCCGATGATGAAGATCAGGTCCACGACATAAAAAACTAGCAACCTCTCCATCCATGTGGACCATCATGATGCTTCTCAAGGCGAATGTTCCTTATGAAATCATCATGAAATGGGACTGGAAAACACGTGCTGCTGCTCTCGTGGTTGCCGGCACGATGGATGGAGCGGAGTTCTCATGGGAAAGTCTCTGCTGGAGGGAGTGAGTCTTCCTGCAGGAAGGTATGTGGAGCGATCGGAAATGTTTCGGAGAAGGAGCGACAGCCACACACAGCGGCGTGTGACCGCACGAAAAGGAAGTGTGGCTCGCGCTTCTGAGATTGGTCCAGGCGCGGCTCGCCTTATGCCCCGTTTTTTGCGGCGGGGGCAGAACCTTCATGATGGAACGGGAGGCAAAGTATCTGCCCTGCGTCGAGGCGCTTTTGTCTCACCTGCTCCTTCAATGGATAGACATGCGTCTTCACTGATCCTGCGCACTGGTGTTCGTCGGATATCATCGACTTCCGAAAGGCCAAAGAAGGTAGGATTTCATGAATTAGGAAGAGTTTCTTTAGTATCTGAAAAGCGAGCGCGGCAGAGTTTCTCTCTTACGTCTTTTGTTCACAGAAAGACGCACGCGCAGCGCATGGAACATTTTCCTGTTCGTGCAATTGGTAATTTGAGACCAGCGACGTTTTCAACCGATCGCATGTTGCATGCTCACATTCCACATATGTCAGAGACAAAAGGAGGAATTAAAGAACGCAGTGAAGCCGTCATCACTCCGAAGGCATCGATTTCACGCGCGATCAGAACATCTTCGAATATGATTCCCTCTGAGAAAAACAAGCAGAGCTATATTCTTCCTCATCCTCAGAATTCGTCTCGAAGAGCCTCGATAGAAGCACGATTTATTCGCAAATCCATACCGAATGGAGGCGTGGACAGCGTTATGGGACAGAGTCGGAAACAGAAGGATGCACTTTTGCCGAGTTTTGGAGAACGCATGAACTCGCATGAGAGCACGATGCCTCATTTTGGCAGAACGTCTCGTCCTGATGCGCCGTCTCACTCTTCCCCGTTTCCGTCAAGTTCTCCACGCCAGAACGGTCTTGTTGCAGCGGTGCGTTCGCCTTCACCTTTCATGCCGAAAAAGATCAGTGATCTATCGTCTTTTCGAAGTTCGGAACACGGACAAACCATGAAAGACCATCAACCTCATACTGATCTACGCCGCATGATGATGACTGAACTTCAGGCTATTCTCTCGGCACCTCCCACAATGTCGCCGCTGTCGTGGGTGCAGGCGACTCCCAGCTATCCGGGGTTTCATATCTGATGAGTCTTCTGGGTGTTGTTGGGGCGATCGGGGCGGCTCTGGGAAGTCAGGCTTTTCGTCTGGGAAATGTCGTATTTCTTGATACCGAAGTGCCGTCCGCACTCAGTTGGGGTGGCTATCAGGCAACCTCGACGTTTTTTCAACCGGGTGGTGGAAAAGTTGTCGTTCTTGGGGGGTATTTTGATGAACCCCTCGTCTGGAACGGCATATTCCGGGGCAGCACGGCGCTCGCGCGTGCCCGCACGCTCGATGCTATGGCGCGCAGTGGCTCCGAATGGGTCTTTTCGGGAGGAGGAGTCGCCCGGCAGGTGGTCATAACCGCTTTCGAAGCGGCCTATACGGAAAACGGAACGGTCATTCCTTATCGGATTGCCTGTGAGGTGATACCGCAGGCGGCAAGCACGCTTTCGTCCACGCGTTCGGTTCTCACCAGTCTGATCGGGACACAGGCGACGAATGCGCTGGGGGCCATATCGGGTACATTTACAAGCCTCTCGTCGTATGTGTCGGCAGCGTCATCGTCACTTTCGTCCTATGCGGGTGAGATTACGCCGCTGGCGAACCTCTTTGGGAGTGGCGGGAGCGTGTCCAGCCTGTCTGCCACTCTCTCTGGGATCTCGACACAGGCGAACGCGCTTTCGTCATTGAGCAGTAACGCGACTCTTACGACACTGGGAAGCAGCATGACGGACGCGGGGACGTCCGTTTCGTCCCTGTCGGCAGCCTCGGAAACCGAACTGGCATCGATTGCGGCGAATGCGAACGGCAACATCGTTTCAGACGGTTCTTCTTTGATTGCCGCCATCTGTCATTCCGCCACATCATCCTCTTCGTCTCTGGCAGGATCTTATCTGAATCAGGCTAATGGCACGATCGAAACCATTACGGGAAATTCCATTCAGAGTGCACAACCATGACAAATGTATATGAAAGCCAGACCATTACGGTGGGCCCAGCGGATATTTCCCTGTGGCACGTGGCCGCGAAATATCTTGGTGACGCGACGCAGGCCAATCGCATCATGGATGTGAACGGCCTGTCCGAGACATGGGTGACGGGGACAATCATCCTGCAATTACCCCCTTATGACAGCAGTCAGACGGGTGGTCTCAGTACCTGAGAATATGGGTCTTTCCTCGAAATAAAGGAAAGACCCATATTGTATCAGAAACGTTGCGAGATCCCTGTCAGGATCGTGCGGCGAAGTCCATATTGTGGCGCGCCGACACCGATGCCATCGCCACTGCGTAGCATGTAGCGTTTGTCGAACAGATTCGTGACATCCAGACGGAGTTCCGTGCGTTTGAGCCAAGGCGTGTGGAAGAGATTCTCGAACGACTGCACAATACCAAGATTGAACGTGGCGTATTGAGGGACGGAGGCGCCGTTGGGTGTGGCTCCGTCCATTCTCAGGCCGCTGCCATAGACCATCGTGGCGGACAGTCGCAGAGGGTGATCCGTCTTGTGAAAGATGGTGTAACTGGCACCTGCGGACGCTGTCCATCTCTGGTCATGGTCCAGATGCACCCAGTGACGACTGATATAGGCCAGATCGGCCGGATCGAGATTCCACTGCGCCGAGACGATGTCCTTGCCGATCGCGCGGGACCACGAAAAATTGCCATAGACGCTGAATGGACCGCGCGAATAGTCGGTGGCGAATTCGAAGCCATGCACCTGCCCCCGTCGATAGTTGAACGCGGACAAAATGATAGGCGAGCCAAACTGGCCTTCATCGATCATGTTGTGGGCAAGTTTGACATACGCATCGAATGAGGCGTGCCAGCCGGGAAGAAGATCCTGTGCGAACCCGGCATCGAAGTAATGATCGCGCTCAGCTTTGACCATCGAGTTCCCGAAATTGGCAGGCTCCCCCGACGTCGCCGCGTATTTGCCAAGCTGGTTCGTGGCCACGAGTTCGAAGGGTGGTGGTGTGAAGTAGCGGGAATAGCCCGCATGGAACGTGCCACCCGTCCATGGACGCCAGACGACGTTGATGCGTGGACTCACCTGTTTGGAGTGGGTGTATTCATCCACTCCGTCAAAGCGCAGGCCGTAATTCACTGTCAGATTATGGAGAGGTCGCCATTCGTCCTGTGCGTACAGTCCATACACCCAACCGGTGCGGCCCGTGCCGTCATGAATGGATGCGGTGGCCCCATCGAAGACCGCGTTGCCGTCCTGATCCGTGCCGGTCTGCGTGTAGACAGTGGAGTCCATCTTGGCGATCGTGCGTTCGACATAGGCCTGATATCCAAAGCGCAGCGTGTGACGCGGTGCGACACGCCATGTGAGATCGCTCTGTGACCCGGAAGAAAACACGGAGCGCTGCGCACGCTGGGCAATCCCGTTATAGACGAGATCACCCAAGGGATCGGGGGAATAGCCCAGCGAACTGTAGCGCACGATGGCCGAGGATTGCAGGCTGAGTTTCCCCATCTCCTTCTGGAGTGAGAGAATGCCGAAATCCGTGATTTCCTTCTGGTGCTCATCCAGCGAAGCGCTGTCCACGCTGCCATAGAGCCGTTGGGCCAAATCGCTTCCCATATAGGTCGGGTTGGCAAACTGTCTCTGCTGGCCGGGATTGTTGGGAAGCTGATATTCAGCGTTGGACACACCGGCAGTAAAGCTGATGCGGGTGTCGGCGTCCGCCGTGTAACGCAGATGTCCCAGAAAATGGTACTGATTGCTCAAGTCGTGCAGGGCATTGAAACTGGGTGTCGGGTTTTCGATGCCGACCCGATTATGAACGAAATCCGCCGTCGCGAAATAATCCCATTGGCCCGTATGACCGCCGTATTGGAGCGAGGGCAGCATATAGTCGCGCGCGCCGCCATAAACCGACGCATTGCCACCTTCATCCGACGTGCCGTTCTTCGTGGTAATGTCGATCACACCCGCTTGGAGAAAGCCGTATTCGCTGGGGAGCGCGCCTGTCGTCAGCGACATGGAGTGCGCGAAGCGTGTCATCAACGCCTGCCCGAATACGCTCAGTCCTTCCGGCAACATCACGCCATCGAGCCGAAATTGCACTTCATTGTGGTCACCGCGGATGTGGATCTGTCCGTAACTGTCCTGCGCCACTCCGGGGGCCTGCAACAGGATGGTGGTGAGGGGCGCATTGTCACCACCCGGAATCCGTTCGATGTCCTGCCGCGAAAACCGATACACGGTCGCACCTGTGGAAGGCTGAAGGCTTGCGCGCTGACGGTCGAGATGTGCGGTGACGATGATGTGGTGATCGCGCGCCGAGGCATCCTTCCTGGTCTTTGATGTGTCTTCGCCCGTGCTCTGATCCGTGACATCCGTGCTGGCAACGGAGGCGGCCTCGGCAGGTGTCGTTTCACTCAGAAAAAGGAACGGACTGGCAAGCAGAAGCAGGGCGGAGGTGCGGAGTGATGTGTTCATTATGGGTCCGTGTTGTCCTGATCGAATACCTCCTACACAAGTATGTTATAACATAACAGAATAAGATGATGCGCAATCGAAACGCGACGCTGAACTGTGGCAATTCTGCACGGCCAATACGCAGGAAAGCCCGCAGAACCTGTCTGCGAGCCTTCCTTATGTGCCGTCATTTTTCCGGATTTTCTTAATTAAATCCGAAGGATATGTGCCAGTTAGACGTTGTCGATAATCCGGGGACTGTGACCGAGGCGAGGGCGGAATGTGCCCTTTCGAAGTGTGGTTTCGATGTCCTCAAGGGAGGCTCCCGCCGTCTCGGGCACCAGCAGCCAGACGAAAATGACGCTCGCCAGATTGACGCCCGCATAGAACCACATCGTGCCGCCCAGTGTGAGAAACTGCACAAGCTGAAGCGTCGTGGCCGTGACCAGCAGGTTGCTGCCCCAGAGCATTGCCGCGTGCGCGCTGGTGGCAGCGCCACGCATGGGCAGCGGGAACATCTCGGCGCCCGTCAGCCAGCCCACAACCTGAATGCCGCCTGAGTTGAACAGCATGAACAGCAGGAGGAAAGCGACGACACCGTAGCTTCCGATGGTGCCTGCGGCCGGGTGCATGGAAAAGCACAGACCCAGCCCCACCAGACTCAGCACGGCACCCGGTCCCATGATGAGCATCAGTCGGCGGCGCCCGATGCGGTCCACAACCATGCAACCGATGAACGTCATGATGCAGTACACGACCGCCACGCCCAGGCTGGCCATAAGCGACCACTCCGGACCGAAGCCTGCATCCGTGAGGAAGGTAGGGGTGTAGTAGATCATCATCTCAAGCCCGCCGGCCTGTGTGAAGAACGCCACACCAAGCGCTGCCACAACAGCCGGGCGCACCCACGCATGCCGCAGCCCTTTCCAGCCCTTTTCGGAGGGATCATTCCCCTTGTTGAGATTGCGGTGAATCTCGTGGGCTTCTTTCTGGAGGCTTTTGCGGCTGGTGCGGATACGGCTGAGCTGTTCGACCGCTTCATGCAGTCCTTCGTTGCGGGCCGTCCAGCGCGGACTCTTGGGCAGGAAGAACATGACAATAAAGACGAAGGCCGCCGGCAGGGCGGCAGCAGCCACCATCGGGCGCCATCCCAGCGAATCCTTCATCGCAAGGCCGGCAATGTTGGCAAGCAGAATGCCGATGCCGATCGCCACGTTGAACATCGTCACCAGATTGCCGCGACGTGCGGGTGGGGCCAGTTCGGAAATGTAGGTCGGCACCACCTGTGTCGAGCCGCCGACGGCAAGCCCGAGGAAGAGGCGGGCGATGATCAGGGTGGTCACATCCGGTGCAAGAGCGCAGGCAATGGCGCCAACGACGAAAACAGCCGTCACGAAGATGACGGTCGCGCGACGGCCAAACTTTTCGGACGACCAGCCAAAGCCTATCGAACCTACGGCCGCCCCGGCGAGAATGGAGGATGCCACCCATTCCTGTTGAGTGATCGTGAGATGGAAATCACGGGTGATGAGCAGAAGAGCACCGGAGATGATGCCTGTATCGTAACCGTAGAGGCCGCCACAAATGGCGGCCACGACGGCTGCGATCCACAAGGTTCTGCTGGCAGTAGGAGATATTTCCGCAGCGTCCACGGCGGCTGCGACAATGCGTGGCAGGGGGGGCTTTGTCTTCAAGTTGGCTGATCCTCCATTCTGTTGGCGGGGCGGTCGTTGTGCCGGATGGTCCGGAGATGCGCGTCTTCAGGCCGTGAGTTTCCGGGGTGACGAAGCCATGCCCTGTTGTCAGCCCACGGGGTCGACAGAGGGTTAGGAAACGCCACCGGATGATGCCTGAACACGCTCTCTTCTATCACATGTTCATATTTTCGTGAACATGAAAGTTCCATGTAGAAATACGTGCCGAGGGACTCCCTGAAAAGACGGTCGGATGTTGAGACGTTCCGGGTCGTTCGGTGCGGTTTTTATCACCTGAATCCTTCGTGTGTTCAGGTGGTGTATGTCTGTTTTGTCTGACTGTTCTCGTGTCGTGAGCCATTGTTATTGTTGATCCGAGAATAAAATAGTGTGTGCCATGGTCTATGATTCCAGACACGTAACGACACACATTTCGCGAAGTTGCCTCTCCCACATTTTTGCGTTCACCCAGAGCACAAAAAAACCCGCGTTCCGAAGAGCGCGGGTTTCTGAAACTCAGGAAGAAAGAAGAAGGATTACCAGACGCCATAGCCTCCGTAGCCGCCATAGACGGGGGCGACAGGCGCTACGGGATAAGCCGGGACGACATAAGCCGGGGGTGGCGGTGGTGGGGGCGGGGCATACACCATCGCGGGCGGCGGCGAGTTGGCGATGGCCATGCCCGCGAGCGTGCCTACAGCGAGCCCTCCAATAATACCGCCTGCAACGAGGCCGCCTTCACCGCGTGAATGGTGATGCCGCCATTCGCCCGGTCCCGGGCCACCCCAGCGGGGTCCGCCGCCCCAGCCGGGACTGCCCGGCCCACCGCGCCATGGCTGGGCATGAGCCGTGGCGGGAAGGGCGGCGGTGCCGGCCAGAGCGCCCAGAAGGGCGGGAAGGATGAGAAGGGTGCGAAGATGTCTGTTCATGTCTGTTTGCCTCGGATCAGGTCAAAGGACCGTGTCCTATTCATGTCGACATGAAAGGCCTGATTCGTGGCGAATTCCGGGCGCTTTCGGTGAAAACGTCGTCATCTTCCGGCCATACAGCCCGCTCCCGAAAGAGCGGGACAGCGCGCTTACAGCTCGGATGCCGCTTTTTCCACGAGCGCCGCATGTTCGGCGGGTTTGACCTTGCGCCAGATCGCCTTGATGAGGCCGTCCGCGCCGATCAGGAATGAACTGCGCTCCATGCCCCAATATGTGCGGCCATACATGGATTTCTCCACCCATGTGCCATAGCGCTCGGCCAGTGCATGGTCCGCGTCGCTCGCCAGAGGAAAGGTAAGATCGTATTTGTCAGCGAAGCGGTCGATCTTCGTCACCGGATCGGGACTGACGCCAATGACCGTCAGATCGAGCTTTGCCAGTGAAGGCAACGTCTCCTGAATGCCGCAGGCCTGCGTGGTGCAGCCCGGCGTATCCGCCTTGGGATAGAAATAGAGCAGGTAGGGATGACCTGCGAGGTCCGCGCTCGAGACCGTGCGGCCACGGCTTGCGAGAAGGGAAAAGCTCGGGGCCTTGTCGCCCACTTTCAGGGGTTCGGTGCTCATGCCGTCAGCCTGCCCGAGCCGCCGCACGCGCGCAATATCAAGAGTCAGGCTCCACGGGTCCGATCAGCCGCACGAACAGGGCGCGCACCGTCTCGGCCAGTTGCGCCACATCCGTTGCCAGCACGTCGATGCCCGACACGTTCATGCTCCGACACAGGAGATCGAGTGTTGCGGGCGGCAGGTCTTGGGCAGGGTCGATGGGCGGCGTGGGACCGCACAATAGACGCAGCACACTTTGCAGACTGCGCCAGTATTCATCGGCGGCGATCAGCACCTGCGCATCGTCTCTGGAAATGACTTTCTCGCGCGCCAGCAAATGAAACGCCTGCGCCGTGACGGGCGAGCGGGCTTTCGCCGTTCCCGCCACAAGCTGAAGCGTCTGGGCGATGAACTCGACTTCCATCAGACCGCCTTCCCGACGCTTGATGTCCCATGGACTGGAAGGCGGCAGATCCCGGGCAAGACGGTGACGCATGGCGGCGGCGTCAGCGCGCAGTCTCTCTGGCGGGCTGTCGGAGCGGGGGGCGAGAGCCGCATCGAGATCGGTCTGCCACGTCTTTTTCAGCCGTGTTCGTGTGCCACGTTCGCCCACCTGCGTGATGAACCGTGCCCGTGTCAGCGCCATGCGCTCCCATGTCCACGATTCCTCTGCGTGATAACGGCGGAAGGCGGACAGCGGGACCGCCACAGGTCCGGCGGCCCCGGAGGGACGCAGCCGCATGTCCACGGGATAGAGCGGTCCCTCCGCATCGGGCGCGGTAAGGGCGGCGATGAAAGCATGTGAGAGACGAAGGTAATATTGCGAAACGCTCAGGGATTTTCCGCCTCCTTGCGCTGGCGTGCTCTGCATCACCTCTTCGGGATGGTCGAAGACCAGCATAAGATCGAGGTCCGAGCCGGCCATCATTTCCCGCGAGCCGGCCTTGCCCAGCGCCACTACCGCCATGCCGCCGCCCTTTACATGGCCATAGCGGGTGCGATGTGTCTCGAACACGCAGTCCAGAAGAACGCTCATGACAGCATCGGCCATCGCGGTCCGGTCGTGGGCGGCGGCGTCTTCGTCCACTCGCCCTTCCAGACGCGCGACCGAGAGACGGAATTCTTCCGCCCGCACCACAGGACGCAGACGCATGACCAATGTTTCCAGATCCGGCTTTTCGTCCGCCAGAAGCTGCACCTGCCGGGGCGCAAGCGCGGGAGCGGAGGAGATGTCCTCGTCCTCTTCTTCCTGAACTTCCAGCAACCCTTCGAGGGCCGAAGGCGTATCAGCCAGATGACTGGCAAGAAACGGCGAGGCGTCGAAGATGGCGGCGATCCGCTCAAGAAGGGACGGATTGCGCTCCAGAAGCGAGAGAAGCTGCACGCCCGCGCGTTGCCGGGAGAGCAACGTATCGAAATGGCGCAGGCAGGCGAGCGGATCGCGTCGGGCCATGAAGCTTTTCAGCAGAGCCGGCAACAGGCCGCGCAGGAGAGCGTGGGCACGTTCCGAACGCAGGGCGCGGCGGCTGTTGCCGGCCCAATGCTCCATGATGGACGCCGCTGCCACGCAATCAGTTTCGGGAAAGCCAAGTTCGCCCAGCCGCGCGGGAAGATCGTCCGCGCCCAGATCGAGATCGGCCTCCTCGGCGGCGGTCGCACGGGTAGGGCTGCTGAAATGATGCTCGAAAATACGCCGCGCCGCGCGCATCTGCGGGAGCAGGTCGAGTGCGAAATCTCCACCGCTGGCATAGCCGAGGAAGATGGCCAACGCGTCGAACCGCTCCACCGTTGTGGGAAGATCGTGCGTTTGCTGATCGGCGCGCATCTGCACGCGATGTTCCACCTCGCGCAGAAGGCGGTAAGCCCGCGCCAGCACCTGTGCATCCTCGCGCGGCATATGGCCCGAGCGGGTGAGGGTGCGCAGCGCCCCCAGAGTGGTGCGGTCGCGCAGGCTGGGCGTGCGACCGCCCCAGACGAGTTGCATGGCCTGCGCCACGAACTCGATCTCGCGAATGCCTCCTTCTCCCAGCTTCATGTTATGGCCAAGCAGCCATGCCACTCCGGTGTCCGGGTCCAGCAGCGTTGTGTCGGGCATGGCGGCCAGCCCAGTGCGGCCGGGTTTGCGGTGGCGGTCGATCTTGGCTTTCATCGCGTGGATGTCGTCGATCAGCGCAAAATCCAGATGCCGCCGCCAGATGAAGGGATGGATCGCACGCAGGAACTCACGCCCGAGCGTGAGGTTGCCCGCAACAGGCCGCGCCTTGGTCATGGCGGCGCGTTCCCATGTCTGGCCAAGGCTTTCGTAATAGGCGATGGCGGCAGGCAGGGAGACGGCGAGCGGCGTGGCGGAGGGATCGGGGCGCAGGCGCAGGTCGGTGCGAAAAACATAGCCGTTGGCGTCATGCGTTTCCATCAAACGCACGAGATCGCCGGTCAGGCGAATGAACATCTGCCGGGCCGTGTCGGGATCATCGTGCAGTTCGGCGTCGAACAGCACCACAAGGTCGATGTCGGAGGAGAAGTTCAGCTCCCGCGCACCCAGCTTTCCCATCGCCAGCACGACATATCCGCTCTTCCATGTCGGGCGTCCCGGGTCCCGCAATGACAGGCGGCCCGCGTCATGGGCGGCTCGCAGAAGGTGGCGCACGGCGGCGTCCAGCGTCACTTCGGCCAGACGGCTGAGCGTTTGCGTTACGGTTTCCAGCGGCCAGAACCGACCGATATCGGCCAGCGCGCAGGTCAGGGCGACACGGCTCTTGGCATGGCGCATGGCGGCGCACAGCGAATCGCGGTCCACGATGGGCGGCAACGCCTCGACTGCAGCCAGCGTCGCCTCGGCAAAGGCGTCGGGCCCTTCTCTCAGCAGGGTGGCGAAATCGGTGGGCGCACGGAGAATCAGGTCCGCCAGATAGGGGCTGTTGCCGCCCACACAGGCAAGAAGTGCTGCGACATCGGGGTGATCGGGCAGGGCAGGATCGAGACCGGCCTCCTGCCAGCGAGGCAGAAAATCGTCGAGGAAGTTGCGCACCGCTGTCGCGTCTGTCGGCGAGGGCCAGCGGGCCTGAGGCCAGTGCGGCTGATGGCGACGCAGCCGCGCTGTGTGTGCAGAGGTTTCGCCATCCTTTGGGCGCATTGTGCCTTTTCCTGTAGAAGCGCCACGGATGCGGTCGGTGGGGGAGAAAAAAGAGGTGCGTCGCGACATGGGCCTGATCGGTGGAGGTCTTGTACAGGGAAGCCAGCGAGTGAGGTCTGAAGGAGAGAACGTGCCAGCAGGGTGGGGTCGATGAGCGGTTCCGGTCAAGACAGGGACGAACATCCCGCGTCCGGAATCGTGGTGCCTCCCCGTCCCCGCCGACGATGGGGCCGCCGGGTTCTGCTTGCGGCCGGGGCGATGGTTGGCGTGCCGCTGCTGGCTGGCGGTGGCGTGCTGCTCGCCATGTTGGCAGGGCCGGTGGATGTCACGCCGCTTGCGCATCTGTTCCTGCCCGTCACGGTGGAAGGGGGTGGCCACGGCCAGCCCCCACGCGGACGGCTGGATGTGGGACACGCGCAACTGCGCTGGAACAGCCTGCGGGACGGGCTGACCTCTCCCGTCCTGCTGGAATTGACGGATGTGCGGATACTGGACGCGCAGAACCGGGTTGCGGACAGTATTGCCTCGGGTGCCATCGCGTTGGACGCTCTGCCGCTTTTCCGTGGCGGTCTGTCGCTGACCGACCTGCGGGTAACGGGCGCGCAGATCGCGCTGCGACGTGATGCGCAGGGCAATGTCGATCTCGATCTTCCAGGAGAGTCTTCCGGCAAGGGCGGTGGTTTTCCTCCCATCGGCATCAAACATCTCCGGCGGCTGGTGCTGGCGCAGACGCATGTGGTGCTCAGGGACGATGTGACGGGACAGGTCTGGACCGTGGACCCGATGGATGCGGACCTTACGCCTGTAGTGGTGAAGCGCCGTCACGGGCTTTCGGGCGCTCTCACTCTGGGCGTGACGGGAGCGCCTGCTGACTCTGCGACCGCCGCTTCACCCGTATCGCTGCATCTAAGTGCAAGGGGCGAACTGTCCGCCGATCAGGCGCTGCACTGGCATGTCACGCTCGATCCGGTGACACCCGCAGGCTTTGTCAGCCTCGCGCCCGAACTGAAGAAAGTGCAGGCACCCATCGGTCTGGACGCGGATGTGGTCCTGCAGGCGGGAAAGCGCGCGTGGTACATGATGCCGCGTGAAGCCGTGGCGCATATCGCGCTCGGCACGGGTGAAATCCGGGCGGCCGGTTCCACGCTCTATCCGCAGAATGGGCAGGCCACTCTGCATATGACGCTGGATGAGCAGACGAAGGCGGGATGGCCCGCCCACCTGTCGCTCGATTCCTTTGCGGTGCAACTGCGGCCGCCCCCACAGCCCGTCGTCATGCCGGTGACGCAGGAAGGAAGCGTGCAGTCGGCCACAACGTCTTCTGCCGCACAGGCTTCCACGCCATCATCAAACGAAACGCCTCTTCCGCCCCCGGTGCTGACGGCCACAGGCGCTGTTGACTGGCGCAATCTCGCCATGCCGGGCGCCATGACCGGCACGCTCGACACCGGCCTTTCGGACGTCCCGTTCGACCGGGTGGCGGATTACTGGCCAGCCAAGGCCGCGAAAGGTGCGCGACGCTGGGTGTCGCGCAACATCACGGCGGGCACGATCGAGAACGTGCATGTCCGATTGGGCATCGGCCCTGACCGCACAGGAAAATCTCCCGATGTCGTCAGTGTCTCTGGCGGGCTGGACGGCAAGGGAATGGACGTTCACTGGTTGCGTCCCATCGCGCCGATAAAAGGCTTGGACGCGCATCTGGAATTTGTGGATCTCAAGACCATCCGCATCGATTTCGCCCATGGCTATCAGCCCACCACACGCACGCTGGCCAGTGTGGGTACGACGGGCAGCGGACGTCTGGAGGTGCAGCCGGGCAGCATGATCATCAGCGATCTGGACAAGAAGGATCAGATCGGAACTATCGAGATCGGACTGAGCGGAGACCTGCGCGATCATTTCGCGCTTCTGTCCGAGCAGCGGCTGCACATTCTCTCGAAGCATCCACTGCCTTTCGATCATCCCCGTGGCTATGGCGCTGTCCACTTCACGCTCAGCCTACCGCTGATCGCAAGCGTGACGACCGATCAGATGACGCTGAACGGCCATGCCCATCTCACGCATGTGCATCTCGGCAATGTGGCCCTGCAGCGCAACGTTGATGGCGGAACGCTCGATTCCGATGTCACGATGCACGGCATGACCTTTACCGGCGGCGGCGTGTTCAGCCACATTCCCGCGGATGTGAAAGGCATGATCGACTTCGACCGTGTGGCGCCCGGACAGGCGGTCGATCATATCGTGACGCATCTTCACCTCACGCCCGAGACGGTCGCGGCGGCGGGTATTCCGGTGCAGGATCATGTTTCGGGCCGGGCCGACCTTCAGGTGGACTATTCCGTCATAAAACAGGCTCATGACCGGCTCGCTCTCGACCTGAATCTCAAACAGGCCGGCATCCATATTCCCCTGTGGAGCAAGGCGCCCGGACAACCCACCACCGTGCATGCCGACCTCCAGCTTGAAGGCGGCAACATCGTGTCCGCTTCCGGCATCCGCGCGCAGGGACCGGATCTCGATGTCAACGGAGAGGCGCATCTGCGTCCGGGGCGCGTGCCGGAACTCGATGTGCCGGCTTTCCGGGTTGGTCGTTCAACTGGCTCGGCCACGCTGTTCCTGCCGAAGCGAACATGGGAGCCGATCACGGTGCGGATTCGCGCCAATGATCTCGACCTCAGCCCGCTGGTAGAAACCAACACAGCCGCTGAGCCTGCCGAGAAAGCCACTACCCTGCATGTTCCCCAAGCGGCCAGCGGCAAGGTGAGCGGGCCACCGCAGCGTCCGTGGGTGATCGATCTGAAGGCGAACCACATTTATTATGGGCGCGACAAGCGTATCGGTGGCGTGGACGCCTATTTCGACCATAACGGTGTGCGCATCGAGCGCATGCGTTTTGCCATGACCGAACCTTCGGTCGCGCAGGTGGACATTGTCCCCGATGGCAACCGTCGCAAGCTGGTGGCGGACATTCCCGATTTCGGCCAACTGCTCGACCGCATGGGCGTGACCGACATGATGGTCGGCGGTCATGCGGTCTTTCACGGCCATTTCGATGACCAGCAGCCCACCGCGCCCTTCAAGGGAGCGCTCAAACTCTCGCCCTTCACCATCCGTCATGCGCCCGGTGCGCTTCTGGTGGCGCGTAGCCTGTCGATTTATGGTTGGCTCAATTCCCGCGATCACTCGGAGTTCGAGGTCCAGCGGTTTGAAATGCCGGTGAAATTCGCCGATGGCGTCCTGCATATCCGCGATGGTCGCGCGGGCAACGGCGCCCTGGGTGCCACGCTGGAAGGGCCGGTCGATCTGGACAAAGGCACGATGCAGCTCTCGGGCACCATCGTGCCGGCCTTTGCGATCAACGAGATTCCCGGCGAGATTCCCGGCGTCGGACATCTTCTCGCACCTGAGAAAGGGGGCGGGTTGCTGGCGGTGAAGTTCGCGCTCGACGGACGCATCGACAAACCCGCTTTTTCCGTCGAACCGCTGACGATCTTTCTCCCCGGCATCCTGCGCAACATGTTCTGACGCGGCCTCCCTTTGCCGGGTGGGGAGGGCGTGCCTATATGTCCGTCACAATGAATGTGGCCTGCCCGGGCCACTTGCCAGAGGAAAAGGAGAACGCCATGTCGGGAACGCAGGACGCGACCGCAAAGCAGCTTGTGCCGGTAACGGTGCTGACGGGTTTTCTCGGCGCGGGCAAGACCACGCTTCTCAACCACATCCTCACGGCTGAACACGGCCGGAAATACGCTGTCGTCATCAACGAATTCGGTGAACTCGGCGTGGACAACGACCTCGTGGTCGATGCCGACGAGGAAGTGTTCGAGATGAACAACGGCTGCATCTGCTGCACCGTGCGCGGCGATCTGATCCGCATTCTCGGCAGCCTGATGAAGCGGCGCACGAAGTTCGATGGCATCATCGTCGAAACCACGGGACTGGCCGATCCGGCCCCCGTGGCGCAGACTTTCTTCGTGGACGAGGATGTGCGTGGCAAGACACGGCTGGACGCCGTCGTCACGGTGGTAGACGCCTACAACGTGCTGGCCACGCTCGATGAAAGCCCCGAGGCCGTGCATCAGGTCGCGTTCGCGGATGTCATCATCCTCAACAAGACCGATCTCGTGGACGAGGCGAAGCTTGAGGAGATCGAGAAACGTCTGCGTCAGATTAACGCCCATGTGCGTATTCATCGGGCCGTGCGCGGCGATGTTCCCTTGACGGATGTGCTCGATCAGGGCGGCTTCGACCTTCAGCGCGCGCTGGCCTATGAGCCGGACTTTCTTGAAAACACTGAGCATTCGCATGAGGAAGGCGTCACCAGCATTTCCCTCTCCGTGAAGGAGCCTCTGGACGAGGGGCGTTTTCATGCGTGGATCAGCGCGCTGCTTCAGGAGCAGGGCGGCGACATCCTGCGCACCAAGGGTATCCTCGATTTCAAGGGACGTGACGAACGGTTTGCCTTTCAGGCCGTGCACATGATGGCGGATGGAGATTTCATCGGTCCGTGGAAGGCAGGGGAGCCGCGTGAGTCGCGCCTGGTGCTGATCGGGCGCAACCTCAACCGTCCGCGTCTGCGTCGTGGTCTTGAAAGCTGCCGGGCCTGAATGACGGTTTTTGAAAACACGCCGCAAGGAGAGTGGACATGAGCGAGACGGGAGCGGGCTTCCCTTCTGTGGTGGAGAGTCGCGGCGCGGAGCGCACGATCGAAGGGCATGTGACGGCCTGTTGCGCGGCCCGCGACAATCGCAGCTTCGCTTTCGCGACCGGTGAGGGCGATTTGCTGATCGTGCCGCGCGAAACCCTGCGTGACACGACCACGTGGAAGAGCGTCCCCGCGCATGACGGTCCGGTCCTCTGCCTTGCGCCCGATGTGGCAGAAGCGACTTTTCTCACCGGTGGGGAGGACGGCCGCTTGGTTCGTTCCACTCCGGACGGGAAGGTGGAAGAACTGGCGAAGGCGCGGCGCTGGGTCGAGCATGTCGCGAGCTGGAGCGATGGTCGGAAAGGTCAGATTGCCTGTGTCGTAGGCAAGGAAGTGCAACTGCGTGAGGCGGACGGCACCACGTTGATCCGCACGCTTGAGCACCCGTCCACCGTTTCGGGCATCGTCTTCGATGCCAAGGGCAAGCGGCTCGCAGCCTCACACTACAATGGCGCGTCCTTGTGGTTCGTTCATTCAAAGGACGGTTCGGCTCGCACGCTGGAGTGGAAGGGCAGCCATATCGGCATCGCCCTGCATCCGGGCGGAGAGGCGCTGGTGACGGCCATGCAGGAGAACGATCTGCACGGATGGCGTCTGCCGGACGGCCACAACATGCGCATGAGCGGCTATCCCACAAAGGTGGCCTCGCTCGCGTTCACGCGCACCGGAAAATGGCTGGCCACCAGCGGCGCGGATTGTGTAGTGATGTGGCCCTTCTTTGGCGGTGGCCCGATGGGCAAGCCTCCTCAGGAGTTGCCGGGCATTCCGGGGGTGCTGTGCACGCGCGTGGCGACCCATCCCACACAGGATGTCGTTGTGGCGGGTTTCGCGGACGGTCGCGTGCTGATGATCGACCACAATTCCGAGCGGGTGCTGCCTGTGTGCGCTCCGGGCGGAGGAGCGGTCACCGCGCTGGCCCTGAGCGCGGATGGCTGCACGCTGGGGTATGGCACAGAGGAAGGTCGTATCGGGCTTGTGGATCTGGCCGCGTCGGCCTGACGGGGAGGAAGGAGCAGGGGCCATCCGTGCCGCCTGCTCACAGTCCTTTATTCGTCAATAAAAAAAGAGCGGGGGGAGCGTGGTTCTGGCTTACGCTTCTACCCGTGTCCGACCGGCTTTTGCTTTTGAGGGCTTTGCCGTGCCCGCTTCCTTGCGAGCCGTGCGTTTTTTCTTCGGAGCGCCGGACGGCGCGGGCGCGCTTTCGTGCGATGGCGAAATGCCAGAAACCTGCTCAATCAGATCTTCGTAGCGGTTGAGGTAGTCGTTCATGCACAGCGTGGCTTCGGCCTCGGACCGGGCGGCTTCTCGCAGCGCCTTGGCCTGCTTGCGGTTTTCCAACAGCGTGAGCACGCTCTCGGCAATCCGCTTCGGCTCGATGAAGGGCGCCAGCAGGCCCGTCCGTCCGTCTTCGATGAATTCGCGCACCGGTGCGGTGTCGCTACCGACAATGGCGCAGCCCATGGCCATGGCTTCCCGCAACGACCATGACGCCACGAACGGGTATGTCAGATAGACATGCGCGTCCGAGCGTTGGAGCAGGGCGCGGAAGCCATCATAGGGCACCTTGCCGAGGAAATGGACGCGATCGAGATCTAGCCGGTCTCCCACTTCGGAGAGCATCCGTTGCTTCCATGTGCCGTGCGGCAGACGCGCACCATAACTCACGCCATCGCCGCCCACCAGCGCGACCTGTGCCTGCGGGCATTTTTCAAGAATGGTCGGCAGCGCGCGCATGAAGACATGGAAACCACGATAGGGCTCCAGATCCCGCGCCACATAGGTGATGAGACGGTCCTTGGGCGAAATCGTCACATCCCCGAAGGTACAGGTCGTGCGGGCCGCTTTTGGATCGGGACGACACAGGTCGAGGTCAACGCCCTCGCGGAGGACCGAGATCCGCGTCTGCGCCCAGTCGGGATAGGTGCTGCGCTGGAAGAGCGTTGGCGTCTGTCCCCAGCCGGGATTGTTGAGCGCCTGCAGATTGATGGCGTTCTTCGCCCGGATGCGCGGCAGCATTTCGGGCAGCAGGGGAAATTCGGGGTCGAAGCCCACGTCGTAATTGTCAGTGTGATAGAAAAATTCGAAATAGCCGAGAACAGGCACACCCGGAAACACGTCCTGCATGTTCAGCAGTTCGCCCCAGCCGTGATGCCCAAGGATGATGTCGGGCACGAATCCCAGATTTTTCAGCGTCATGGCGGCCTGCGCCACACCATCCGCACGACCGAGACCAATGGCGAAATCCCGGATGCCGGGGTGACTGTTCGGTGGCGGTGTATGGGGCGCGCGGTAAATGACGCGCCGCACACCCGGAATGACGTTTTCGTTGTTCTCGCTAATGAAAACGATCTCGTGCTGTCCGGACCGTGCAAGGTGACGGATCAGGTGCAGGTACTGGCCGGGAAAATTCTGGTGAACGAAGAGGAACTTCACGAGGAATGTCCGTTTCCGAAGGAGGTCCGGCTCGGGGCGGAAGAACGCGCGGGCCGGGCGGGGCAGTTCCCCGTCTGGCGGCCGCGATCCCGCGCGGTCGCCTCATCAGAAGAAACATTTGTGGCGGAAGAGGTTGGGACCAGTTCCGCTACCATGCGTTTTAGCGACGGGTCTTGCGGCCGCCGCGTGCTGTGGTGGTGGAACGCTGGGCCTTGCCGCGTGGTGCCGTCGTCTTGGGAGCGGCCTTCTTCGGTGTCGGAGCCACAGCGGCTTTTTTGGTTGCGGGTTTTGTCGCAGCAGCGGCCTTGATGACGCCGCGTGGACGCTTTGCAGCGCTGCGGGGGGCGCGGCGTTCCGCTGCTTCCACAAGATCGGTCACTTCGTCGAGCAGCGCGAGATCGTCCTCGAGTTCCTCTTCGAACTCTTCGGCGGCTTCCAGCGCGGCGGCTCCGTCCCGCGAAACGATTGTCACGCGGAAGGCTTCGAGTGGCGCAAGGCTCTCGGCCTCAGCGGTTTCGTCCTCACCGATCGGGCCGATCGTGGTACCATCCGTAAAGGTGGCTTCCACCTCACACAGATAATCCTCCGCGGCTTTACCCTTCAGGCGCACGCGGAGGCCGAGGATGGGCAACGCCATGCCACGGCTGCCGCAATACTGGCCGCCTTCGGTCCACGGGGAGAGCCAGCCTTTGCCCAGAACGGCCTGATATTCGATGTCGGCTGCGGAAATCGGACCCGTGGGCGCGATGCCGAAACCCTCGATCCATGCGCGGCTGCCCGGCGTGCCCATCCATTCTCCCAGACGCGCGCCGACATCGCCGCGCCGCTGGATATGGGCCGCCACTTCGGGAAGATTGTTCGGATCGAACTGCGTGGAAGCCTGCGCCGCCTGCTGGCCCGGCTGGGCTGCGGCAAGACGCGCGGCCTGCATCGTTGCATCGGCTGCGGTGGCCGACTGCGCGGTGGCGTCGCTCAGGCGCACCACCTGAAGGCGCGGGGCGTCATGCGGGCTGCCCGGCTCCTGGTACACCGTGACCAGAACCTGTGCGGGCCCCTGCGTTACGCGGATGAGGGCGGCGTTGTTGCTGCCACCCAGCCAGCCGGTGTCATCGAAGGTGGAAATGGTGAGGCTGCTGTTGGACAGCGGTGGCTGCGTAAGGCGCACGCCCGGCAGGCCGCGGGGGCTGGGAGGTTCCTGCGCGGGGACGTGAAAGACGCAGAATAATCCTTGGTCCAATGTCATCAGGTGACCTGACACCTTGAGATCGGTGATGCGGTTCTGATTGGGAGTCTGGCCACTCTGGGACATGAAGTTCGTTCCGTAAGTTGCGCGCATCGGGGCACGGAGTGCCCGTTTTGCGTTTCATGAAATGCCGGGAAACCGAAAAAGAAAGACGCTTAAATCTCCAGTTGCTGACAGGTCGCCTGTCATGCGGATTTCGGACCCGGACGCTGACATAGTGTGGTCAATATCACGTTAAGTCGTTGTAACGATACACCGAGGGGCAGGATGTGTCCTCTTCCCGTGCGGCGTATCCGTTCGGCAACAGCCCCCAGATCGAACGCCGCCACAGGCAGCCCCGCGCGCCACGCAACCCCGAGGGCGAGACACCATGTTTCAGGCCAGACGGAGGGAATGAAGCTGTAATCGGCCTGCTGGGCGCGGATCAGGGCCACCGCTTCATGTTCCCGGTAAGCGCCTGTGACATGCACATGGCCGGTCGCCATCAGCGCCGCGTCATCAGGCGTATGACCGACAATCACATATTCCAACGGCAGGTTACGGGCCTGCGCATCGCGCGCGGCAGCCAGAAGCACATCGTAACCCTTCTCACGCCCGATCGCGCCCACCACGCAGATGCGCGCGCGTCCCGGCGTGCGTGGCAGGCCGATCAGCGGAGCGGAGCGTGGCGTAAGAGCCGCGAACTGCGAGAGATCCAGATCGGGACGGTCATCTTCCAGTTCTGCCACGCGAAACGACAGGCGTGGAAAATGCCGTTTCATGCGTTGGGCCGCGTCATTGGACGGAACGATGATGCGGCGGGCGTCCGCCAGTTCCCGTCTGGACCGCGCGACGTAATCGGCCACGGGAAGATCGTCGTCCACATTACGACCGAGAGCCGTCACGCAGCGTTCGCATTCCGCAACAGGCGGTTCCCCGCAATAGCGCCCTTCGACGCCCATCAGGGCGATGCGCGGACAGAACCAGATATAATCATGAACATACACATCGTAGGGCACGCCAAGTTCGGCGGCGAGTTCACGCATGGCCATGTGATGACCGCTGGCATGGTGCCATTCCACGTGACTGGTGGGATCGGCCATGAGCAGTCGCAGAAGCGTCGGTCCCTCATCGGGCAGACGGAAACGCAGATTGGGATAGGCACCCGGTGCCGGATCGGTTGTCGTTTTCTGTGAATTTTTTGCGTCGTGCGTATCGGGGCGCAGCCCTTCGATCCGGCAGCCCCCTTCCACGGGCCGCACGATGATCGGCCGCAGACCTTCCGCTTCCAGTGTGCGGCAGCGCTCACGCACCACTCGCTCGACCCCGCCGCCATGATCGTGCGTAACGAGGATGACGGATTTGCGAACCGTCGCCTTCGCGCGCGATTTTCCGCTGGAAGATTCCTTGCGCCAACGCAGCAGGTCGAGCCGTCTCCGGGCCGCAAACAGCGGATCACGGTGGAGATGATCTTGCACCAGCCCGTCATAGCCGGGGTGAAGACGATTGAGCAGTGCAAGATTGCGGGCCAGCAGCGAGTCGCGCGTGGCTCCAAAGGATGCGGACCCGACATGCGCGACATAGGCGCCCGGTGCTGCGACGTTGCGCCAGCCGGACTGCCGGGCGCGCAGGCAGAAATCGTTTTCCTCACCATAGCCTTGGGCAAAGAGATCGGCGCGGAACAGGCCTGTCTCGTTCAAGCAGTCATGGCGGATGAACAGGCAGAAGCCATGTCCCGTTGGTAGATCGACCGCCATTCCACCATTCGCCGCGCGCGCCAGTGTCATCAGGCGCTGCGTTTGTGCCAATGTCGGTATGGCGTTTCCGGCAACTTCCGGGAAAGACAGGATGGTGGCGTCGTTGGAGAGAGGCGTCACCGTGCCGATATTGGGCGCGGAATACGCCACTGTGCGGAGTTCTTCCAACCATTCGCCCGTCACCAGCGTGTCGCTGTTGAGAAGCACGACATCGCGTGGTGCGGTGGGGCGCTTGTTCGTGCGCTCCGGGAGTGTGCCATCCAGCGCGAGGCGCAGGCCGATATTGGCGGACGCCACGAAGCCCCTGTTGATCGGGTTCGTAAGCAACGTGACGCGCCGATCCTGCGCGATATCGGCCAGAAGGGCCTTCATGCCGATTTCCGGCGAGGCATCGTTGACGATCAGCACACGCGGGCTGCCGCGCGAAAACGCGGGCAGGCTGTCGAGCAGGCTGTCGAGACAGGCCCGGGTGCGCGCGACGTTGCCATAGACCGGCACGACAATCAGCGTGTCGGTTTGTGGTTTTGATGGCGTGCGGGGATTGTGCCGCATGGGGGCGGTCACGGGTACAGGCAGGAAGGGGGGCGGCGCGTCCGTAACGCCCCGCCTGCCGAGTGATGTCTCCCGTGCTTGATACAAAGCCCAGCGTGCGGCGCGATCTTCCAGTCCGGGGTCGATCGGGCTGCCGGTCAGGTCGCGGTCGGCGGCGTCCACGACTCGCACCGGGCCGTCCGGTAATGCGCTCCAGGGCACGGCAATGGCGCGGAACAGGGCCAGCGGGATGTCGGATCGCACGACCGATGCAGGCTCTGTAGCCAAAAACCGTAGAAACTCCGTGTCCGTTGTGGCGTCCAGTAACCGGACCAGTGGTGCATGGTCAGGATTGTTCGGATGCCAGATCCAGCCCGTCAGGCCATTCTCATCCGGCGCGACGGCGCCTTCCACCCTCATGATGGTTTTGGGATGCAGCGGGGAGCCTGTCAGCGACGCTCCGTCCAGTTGGACCTGTAGAGTGTGTTCGCTCCAGAAGGCCTCGCCGTCTTTCGATAATCGCGCCAGTGCGCTATCCATCCTGCGCAGCGGGAGTACCGTCCCATCGGCCGTGGAAAAGGCAAGGCTGCGGCGTGCTTCGCTGGTAGAGGCAAGAGCGATCCCCCCGATCCGCACAGCGCCGCTGTCGTCCACCCCGCACCATCCGGACAGCCCGGCGGCGGCGGTGATCCGGTCGGCTAGATTCGCCGTATCGGAATCGCAGGCGTGATGGGACAACGCATGGGTGAGGGCAGTGACGGCTTCATGGGTGCGTCCGGCAACAAGCCGCGCCCCTGCCAGAAGGGTCCAGACCTGCCGGATGTCATGCTGTCGGCTCAGATCTTCCAGAAGCGTGATAGCTCCCGCCACATGACCGCAAGCCTGCCGTGCCATGGCACGGAACAGCGCCACGGTCGGGCTTTCGGGCGCCATGCGTCCCGCGCGCTCGAACCATCCCAGCGCGCCAGCCGTATCGCCGTTTTTCCAGCAGGCTTCCCCCTGCCGGAATGAGTCCTGAGCCTGTTCGCTCGCCCATTTCTGCCACGCCTCCCGATCCTCGGGTGTGATCAGGCCTGCGGGACGTGGGGCGGTGAATCGGACTTCTGCGGAGAGGGCGTCGGCGGCCACTTTTCGTGCGCGTGGAGAGGCCCTGCTTCGGGCGACCCTAGCCAACGGGCGGTGGTGGCGCGGTGGTGGCCTCTGACGCCTCTTCGGGGGCGTCGGCTTCTTCGGACAGCTTCTTCTCTGCTGCTTCTTTGAGCGTCTGTTCCAGTTGGGCGCGTTCGATGACGGCCTGCGTGACACCCTGTGCCTCGGCCTTGCGATACCAGTCGAGGCCCTGTTCGATGTCGGTATGTCCGGCAAGGCCGCGGGTCAGATAACGTCCGATCATGAGCTGGCCGGTCGCATGGCCCCGCTCAGCAGCCTGTCCGAACCAGTGCTGCGCTTTTGTGCGGTCTTCGGGAATGTTGTGACCACCGCCGTACATGGCGCCCAGCGCGAACATGCTGCCGACATTGCCCTGCTCGGCCGACAGTTCGAACAGGCGCAGCGCCTCCGTGTGATCGACAGGACCGCCTTCGCCCGAGACGAACAACTGGGCAAGATGATAGCGCGCTTCGGACATGCCTTCGTCCGCGGCTTTTTGGACCCATGCGCGGCCTTCTGGCTTGTCGGTAGGAACGCCCCGCCCTTCCAGAAGCATGCGGCCATACCAGTACTGCGCGTTGACGACGCCCTCGGCGGCCTTGCGCATCCATTTTACGGCTTCCTGCTCGTCGCGATCCGCTCCCACGCCTTCGGCCAGACAGACGCCAAAATTGAAGGCCGCGATCAGATCGCCGGAATGAGCGGCTTTTTCATAGAGGGTGCGGGTCGCGAGACGGTCCTCGACGCTTCCGCCACCCATCAGCAGAAGATTGCCCAGATCGGCTGTGCCGCCCGAGTCCCCATGCTCGGAGGCAAAGCGGAACCATTTCGCCGCTTCTTCCTCATCCGGCATGACGCCGGAGCCGGTCAGATACAGCAGGCCGAGCGCGCGCGCGGCGGTGGCGTGGCCCCGCTCGGCAGCGAAGCGATACCATGTGGCGGCTTCCATGTAGTTGGGGGGAAGATCGCCCCCGCGCGCATGGATGTCTCCCAGCATGGCCGCCGCTTCACGGTCTCCCGCCAAAGCGGCCTTGCGCAGCCAGGTCTCGCCACGGACCATGTCCTGCTTGATGCCGCGCCCTTCGATGTAGGCGAGTCCGTAGCGGGCCTGTGCGGAGCGGATGTTCTGTTCGGCCGCCTTGCCATAGGAGGCGACGGCGGCTTCCAGATCGGCCGGTACGCCCGCGCCGCGCTCATAGGCGATGCCCATAAGATAGAGAGCTGAGCCGATATTGGCGTCGGCTGCGATCTTCAGGTGCCCGATGGCCTCTGCCAGCGCCTCATCCGTCTGGGCGGAGTGAAGCCCCGCCAGCCCAAGGCCGAGATGACCCTGCGCGCAGTTCGCGTCAGCGGCGCGCTGATACCAGACCAGCGCTTCCTCGGTGTTGCGCAGACCTTCGGGCGCTGCGGTGAGGATATAGCCGTAGAGCGCCTGCGCGTCGGCGGAGCCGGCTTCGGCGGCCATGAGCGCCCAGTGCGCGGCGCGCGGATAATTCGGTTCGCCCGTTGCGGCCTTATTGACGTCGGAGAGATCGAAGGAGTCGTTCTCGACGGCTTCGGGCAGTCCCACCAGATAGAGCGTCGCGAGAACGAACTGGGCTTCCACATGACCGGACTCGGCGGCCCGACGTATCCATCGTCCACCTTCCACGAGGTCGCGCGGCAGGGCTTCGCCATCCAGATAGAGACGCCCGAGCCGGAACTGCGCTTCCGGCATGCCGGTCTTGGCGACGGCGCTGATTTCGCTCAGCGCGCCGCTGTAGTCTTCCTGTTCGAGAAGCTTGAGGCCGTGTTCCAGTCGCGCGGCGGGAGACCGGCGGGCGATGAGGCGCGAAAGCAGACCCATGGAGCGTTCTCCTCGGACACGGCACATGAGCAGACGACCGCGACCACTCCTGTGCCGAATAAGGAGTCCCGTCGCGCTGTGGAACGATGAGGATCGTTGTTACGGAGCTACGGTAGACCGCCCCCGACCGCCACAGTTTCATTTCTTAAACATGAAACCATGGCGGAAAGAAGCGCACTGGAAGGAAGGCAGACCTCAGGGTTCGCGCATGCCGTCCGTGACGAGCGGAATGATGCTGTTGAGCATGAACTGCATGACCGTACGCTTGCCCACCTGAATGTCGGCCGTGACCGGCATGCCCGGATGCGGATGGAAGAAGGATGGGACACCATGCAGCGTGTAGCGATCGATGCGCAGACGCACCCGGTAATAAGACTGGGACGCGCCAGCCGGATCGCTGCTCTGTGATGCTTCTCCACCTGCTCCGGACGCCGGTTTGCCGCCCTGGCCAGCGAAGGCGTCCGCGCTGATCTCACGTACTGTGGCTTCTGCACCGCCATATTGAGCGAAGGGGAAGGTCGCGAATTTCAGTGTCGCCTTGTTGCCGAGTTGCACGAAACCGGCATCCGCACCGCTGAGATGCGCCTCGACTTCAAGTCCGCTGCCCACAGGGACAAGCGTCATCAGTTCGCTACCGGTCGAGATGACCGAACCCACTGACAGCTTGGCGATGTTGAGGACGATGGCGTCCTCACCCGTGCGAAGGGTGGTCATGTTCTTGCGCAGCTTGGCTTTCTGGTAGCTGCTGCGGGATTCGGAGAGGTGGCGCTCGGCATCGCTGAGATCATGGTAGATCTGGGCTTTCCACGTCTCCACGTAGTTCTGCCGCTCGGCAGCGAGAGCACGCAGTTTGCTGCGCGAACTGGCGGCCTGCTGCTGGGCGGAAATCTGGGAGCGCTCGGTTTCCATCAGTTCGCTCTGTGCGCCCAGTGTGGAGAGGCGGCTGCCCACCTGATCCTGCTGAAGACGCATGCGCATGCTGTGAACATCACGCGCGACCTTGGCCTTGGCGGCATACATGGCGGCGTTGGCCTGATAGCCCTGCAGATCGCTTGTCAGAGAGGCGATCTGCTCCTGATAATTGTTCACCTTGGCGTCGAATTCGGCCTTGCGGCGCAGGAAATTCGCGGCCTGCTGCGTCGAGGACGGGTTCTGCGGATCGGGAACGTAGTCGTGCCCTTCCGCCTCGGCTGTCAGGCGATCCACTTCCGCAGAATAGCTGTCGTTCAGTTCTTTCATGTTGGCGATGTCCGCATCGCTGATCGTCGGATCGAGATGCGCGAGAACCTGTCCCTTGTGGACGAAATCGCCCTCATGCACATCGATGCTGCGGATGATCGAGGTTTCCAGCGGCTGCACCACAAGCGTCTGCTGTGTCGAGACGATTCGGCCCGGCGTCGAGACGACACGGTTGAGCGGAAAGACCGTCATGACGATAACTGTGGCAAGCGTGAGCGAACCTATCAGCCAGGTGATGTACTCGGCCGAAGGCGTCGGTGGCATGTTGACCAGTGCCGCACTCGGAGAATGGAACTCCAGCAATTCGGGCGGCAGGTCTCCAGGCGCGAACGGGTCATCGGCTTGCGGAAGAAAATCCCGAGGCTTTTGGGTCTCTTCACCCTCGTTTTCGGAAGCCGGAACGATGTCCTGATTGCTCATGGGTCAGTCTCCTTCCGCGATCAGAGGCGCTGCGTCATTGCGGTCGGCGTCGGCATTCTTGCGGCTTTCGGTATGCCGGTTCTGCTGCATCCACAGCGTCCGGTAGATCGTGCAGCGCTCTAGCAGGACTTCATGCGGCCCGATATCGGCCACCTTGCCCTGTTCCATGACGAGGATCTGATCGCAGTTCACCAGCGAGGACAGGCGGTGGGACACGATGACCATCGTGCGCCCTTTGCCGATCCGTTCGAGGTTGGCGTTCACCAGCGCCTCACTTTCAGGATCGAGAGCGGAGGTCGCCTCATCGAGGATCATCAGCTTGGGGTCCGAGATCACGGCGCGCGCAATGGCCAGGCGCTGGCGCTGGCCACCGGAAATGTTGGTGGAGCCTTCTTCGATGAAGGTCTCGTACCCAGCGGGCATGCGCTCGATGAACTCTTCCGCGCCGGCCAGACGCGCGGCGCGCACCACATCGTCAATGGTCAGGCCTGGCCGTCCCGCAGTGATGTTATCACGGATGGTGCCGCGGAAGAGGAAGTTGTCCTGAAGCACCACGCCGAAGGAACGGCGCAGATGGGTCAGGTTGATTTCACGAAGATCCACACCGTCGAGCTTGAGGTAGCCGGTGTAGGAACGGCTCACGCCCTGAAGCAGGCGGGTGATGGTGGATTTACCGGAACCGGAACGCCCGACCAGTCCCAGCATGGTGCCCGCCGGGACTTCAAAGCTGACATCGTTGAGCGCCTTGGTGGTCGAGCCGGGGTAGGAGAAGTTCACATCGATGAATGACAGCGCACCTTTGATGCGCGGGCGCATGCCGGTGGTCAGCGCCTTTGTTTCGGTCGGCTGGTTGAGCACCGAAGCCGCTTCACCCAACGATGCCGTGACTTCGTTGAGGTCATCTAGAAGGCGGGCGAGATTCGTCAGAGGGGAGGCCACCCGGCCACCGAGCATCATGAACGCCACGAGCGCACCCGCGCCCACCGAGGAAGCGCCCGTCAGCACCAGATAGGCACCGACAAGGATGATGCCGCGGTTGATGAACATTTCCAGCGGCATGCTCAGTGTGGAAGGCCAGTTGGACATGCGGCCCACGGCCAGCTTGGCCCGGATGACGTCCGCCGTCCGCACGTCCCATTCCTGCTTGCGGGTGGGTTCCAGCGCCAGCGTCTTGATGGTGCGGATGCCCGCCACTGTTTCATACATTACGGAGGAGCGCTGCATGTCCGCGCGGATCAGGGCGCCGTACTGACGCCCGACCGGCCCCATGAAGACGACGATCAACAGGCCGATCAAGCCCGATGTCGCAACTGTCATCCACGCCATCGTAGAACTGAGATAGAATAGAAAAGGCAGGATGACGACGAGCGTGAACAGGTCGAGGAAGGTGGACATCAGGCGGCCCGTCATGAAGTCGCGGACCTTGTAGATGGCCATGACGCGACCGATGACATTACCGGCCTGCTGGCGCTCGAAATATTCCAATGGCAGAGCCAGAAGGCGGCTGAACAGATGCAGCGATATCCGGGTGTCGATTCGGGTGGTGAGCACCAGCGTCAGTTCACGGCGCCCGTAGGACAGCAGCACTTCGTAGAAAGACAGCACCAGAACAATGGCCGTGATCGAGATCAGGGTGGCCATCGAGTGATTGTTCACCACGCGGTCAATGACCTGCATGACGATCAGCGGCGGGAAAATCTGCAGAATACTGAGCGTCATCGAGGCGATGGCGATGTCGCGGAGCGAGCGTTTCTCGCGCAGCACCATCTTGGCGAGCCAGGAGATGTTGATCGGCGCATCGGCTTCCGACTGGTCGCGGCGGCGCTTGATCAGCAGGATGTCACCCGTCCACACTTGCATCAGGCGCATTTCATCCACCGGGACCGGCGGCTGCGCCTCATCGCCCAGCGGGTCGCGCAGCCAGACGATGTTGTGACCGGCGTCGGCGTTGACCATGATGGCGGCTGAGCCATCCTTGAGCATCAGCACGATCGGTGGCGAGTTGCTCATCTTGACGAGATAGCGCCACTTGATCCGCATGCCCTTGGCCACCGCACCCTGCTCGTTGAGCCAGCGTGCCAATGTGGCGGGGGAAGGGCTTGTCTCGTCGGGGTCCGCCGCAAAATCGCGCACGTCGAGTTCGAGACCATGAAAATGGGCGGCCGCGATGACCGCCTTCAGGCGGATCATGGCGGGAGCGACACGCTCTGAAGCGCCGGAAGATCCGCCCTGCGAATCGCGGGAGTGCCCATCCGGGCCGGGAAGGCCACGCGCGTTATCGACTGGAGCCACAGATCGTCCTCTACAAAAAACTGCCTGCGTCCCCCGTCGAATGGGAACGCTGTCCGGCCTCTACCACACAAATTGCACGCGGTCGCGACCTTCCGGACGATCTTTCTCATGAAGCGAGACAATCTTTTTGCCGGAAACGCGCCAGAAATACGCTATGTTCACATTCCTTTACCGCAAGAAGAATGATTTTTGGTTACGCTGTCGTCTCCACCGTGAGGAGATCCTGCAACAGGGGATCGGCTTTTAGTGCCTCGCCCGTTTGAGCAACCTGATCGCGTGGCACGACAAGGACCACGCGCTGAAAAAACGGGCAGGTGCCGCGCGCGCGCGCCTGAAACCGCTCCAGCAGCGTCATGGCGAGGGCCGGTCGCGCCACGCAGCACACACAAGCTGGCGCATGGCGACCATTCTCGATGGAAAACGCGGTGGAGCGCGGGCGTTCCGCCCTCTCGGCCCGTTCCGGAAAGGACAAAGTCTGCTGCCATCCTGTTCCCTTCTGGATGTCGGAGAGTGGGCAGGTTTCGATCAGCAGAGATATGGCCCGCAGCCGCATTTCCTGATTATCCAGATCATCGGGGGCTGTGACGAAAAGAGGCAGGCAGGGCAGGGCGGACTCTCCAGAACGCAAGGTCGAATGTTCCCTCTCTATATCAGAGACTTAGTCCGTGCCGCCATTATCATGACCAAGGTGGCGGCATGTTCGGCGTTCTGGACAGGCTGGGCGGCCTCTGAAATAAGCGCCTTTCTTCTGTCGCAGTCATGCGCAGTTCTCCCAGCAACAGTCGATGGGGCCACCCGATGACCTCGCCCAAAAGCACCCGCCCCCCGCTTCTCGAAGCCCTGCGTGAACAGGTTCTGCTGTGTGACGGCGGCATGGGATCGCGCGTGCAGGCGCTCGATCTCGATACGGAGCGCGACTACTGGGGACAGGAGAACTGCACCGAGATCCTCAACCTTTCCCGCCCTGAACTGGTTCGCGAAATCCATCGTGGATATTTCGAAGTTGGTGCGGACATGGTGGAGACCAACAGCTTCGGTGGTTCTCCCATCACGTTGAGCGAGTTCGACCTTCAGGACCGTGCGCGCGAGATCAACCGCATTGCCGCGACACTGGCGCGAGAGGCGGCGGACGGCTTCGATGACGACCGGCACCGCTATGTGCTTGGCTCCGTCGGACCGGGCACCAAGCTGCCCTCCCTTGGAAACATCGATTACGACACGCTTGAAGCCGGTCTGGCCGAGCAGGGGCGCGGGCTGATCGAGGGCGGTGTGGACGCCATCCTGATCGAGACCTGTCAGGACACGCTCCAGATCAAGGCCGCCGTCAACGGCATGAAGATCGCCCGCGCCGAGCTGGGCACCAACACACCTATCTTTGTGCAGGTAACGGTCGAGACCACCGGCACGCTGCTGGTCGGCCCCGATATCGCTGCTGCCGCGACGGTGGTGCAGAGCCTCGACGTCGATCTGATGGGGCTGAACTGCGCCACCGGTCCTCAGGAAATGGCTGAGCATATCAAGTGGCTGGCCGAGCACTGGCCCGGCCTGCTCTCCATGCTGCCCAACGCCGGCCTGCCGGAACTGGTCAATGGCCAGACACATTATCCGCTCAGCCCCGAGGAAATGGCGCTGTGGATGGAACGGTTCGTTATTGAGGACGGGCTGAACATCATCGGCGGCTGCTGCGGTACATCCACGCCGCATATCGCTGCCCTCGACGCCATGCTGCGCAGCCGCGCGCCATCGGGCCGGCATCGTCCGGCGCCCACGCCCCGTACTCCGAACTGGGAGCCATCGGTCGCCAGTCTCTATAGCCAGATGCCCTTGCGGCAGGAGAATGCCTATTTCTCCATTGGCGAGCGGTGCAACGCCAACGGGTCCAAGAAATGGCGTGAGCTTCAGGAAGCGCATGACTGGGATGGCTGCGTAGCCATCGGACGCGAACAGGTGGCGGAAGGCTCCAACTCGCTCGATGTCTGCACGGCGTTCGTCGGACGCGACGAGAAAGCGGAAATGGATGAGGTCATCCGTCGCTTCACGTCCTCAGTGAATGCGCCGCTGGTGATCGATTCCACGGAAACGCCCGTGATTGAATCGGCGCTGAAGCTGCACGGTGGCAAGCCCATCATCAACTCGATCAATTTCGAGGATGGCGAGCAGATCGCGCATGATCGCATGAAGCTCGCCCGCAAGTTCGGCGCGGCGGTCGTGGCGCTGACCATCGACGAAGTCGGTATGGCCAAGACGCCGGAAGACAAGCTGCGCATTGCGTCGCGTCTGGTCGAGTTCGCGTGCGATCAATACGGTCTGCCGCAGTCCGATCTGCTGATCGACCCGCTGACCTTCACCATCGCGACGGGCGTGGAGGATGACCGCAAGCTGGGTCAGTGGACGCTCGAAGGCATCCGCATGATCCGGGAGAAGTTTCCCGACATCCAGATCATTCTCGGCTTGTCCAACATCTCTTTCGGCCTGAATCCGGCGGCGCGCGCCGTGCTAAACTCGGTCTTCCTCGATCATGCCGTAAAAGCCGGGATGACGGGGGCGATCGTGCATGTCTCCAAGATCCGACCGCTGCATCTGATTCCCGCCGAGGAAGTGAAGGTCGCAGAAGATCTGATCTTCGATCGGCGTGCAGAAAACTACGATCCTCTCCAGAAATTCCTGTCTCTCTTCGAAGGTCGGAAGGCTGCTGACGTTGCCAAGAAGGCAAAAGCCGAGACCGCGCCCGAGCGCCTGAAGGATCGCATCGTGGACGGTGACCGCAAGGGGCTGGAAGCCGATCTTGAAGAGGCGATGCAGGAGATGCCCGCGCTCGACATCATCAACAACGTGCTGCTTGATGGCATGAAGGTGGTGGGCGAGCTGTTCGGCGCGGGCAAGATGCAGCTTCCTTTCGTTCTTCAGTCCGCCGAGACGATGAAGGCCGCCGTGGCCTATCTCGAACCGCATATGGAGCGTGTCGAGGGGCAGGCGCGCGGGACGATCGTGCTCGCCACCGTGAAGGGTGACGTGCACGATATCGGCAAGAATCTTGTGGACATCATCCTGACCAACAACGGCTACCGCGTTGTCAATCTGGGCATCAAGGTGCCGGTGGCGGACATGATCGAATCCGCCCGCGCCGAGAAGGCCGATGTTATTGGTATGTCTGGTCTTTTGGTGAAATCCACCGTCATCATGCGGGAAAATCTCGAAGAGATCGATCGGCAGGGTCTCGATCTTCCGGTCATTCTCGGTGGTGCGGCGCTGACCCGCAACTATGTGGAAGAAGACTGCGCCGCTGCTTACGGCACGCATGGGCGCGTGGCTTATGCTCGCGATGCGTTCGATGGTCTTGCGCTGATGGATGTGGTGGCGAAAGGCGGCTTCGATGATTACGCCGCCGCTATTGCCAAGCGTCGCGAGGGAAAAGCGAAACGCAGTGCTCCGCGCACGCCGGAGGCCGCGGAAGAGCGTGGCTTTGGGCCGGTAGATGTCGGAGCCGCGCAGATCCGCCGTCGCCGCATGACGAAAGACGAGCCGGTTATCACGCCGCCGTTCTGGGGACCGCGCACGCTCGAGGCCGAGACGAACGCCGTGCTGCCGTTCCTCAACGAACGCTCGCTCTATCAGTTCCAGTGGGGCTTTCGGAAACAGGGGCGCTCGCTTGAGGATTTCCTGAGCTGGGCACGCCAGGAATTGCGCCCCGTGCTGCGTCGGATGCTGACGCTGTGCGAGGCGGACGACATTCTCAAGCCGCGCGCGTCCTATGGTTACTGGAAGGCCGCAGGGCAGGGGAACGATCTGATTCTGTTTGCCGAGGACGGCACGACCGAAGTGGCCCGCTTCACCATGCCGCGTCAGCCGCGCGAGGATGGCGAGTGCATTGCGGATTTTGTGCGCGATGTGGATGACGCCGAACGCGACGTGATCGGTCTTCAGGTGGTGACGGTCGGTCAGAAGGCGTCCGACATGGCGCGCGACTGGTTCGAGCAGAACCGTTATCAGGACTATCTGTATCTGCATGGCCTGTCGGTGGAAGTCGCAGAAGCGATGGCGGAATACACCCACAAGCGCATCCGTGCCGAATTGGGTTTTGCGGGAGAAGACGCCCGCGACATGGAGAAGCTGCTGTCGCAGGGCTATCGCGGCTCCCGCTACTCATTTGGGTATCCCGCCTGTCCGCGTCTTGAAGATCAGGAACCAATCCTCAAGCTTCTGGACGCGGAGAAGATCGGTGTGTCGCTCTCGGATGGGTATCAGCTTCATCCGGAGCAATCGACATCGGCGCTGGTTATTCTCAACCTGAAGGCGAAATACTTTACGGTCTGAATGTTCGGTGGTCAGGAAGAAAAGCGATCAGGCTTTTCTTCCGCTTGCGGAGCAAGACAGGGTCATGAGAATATCACCGAACTGTCACGCCGTAATGGAAACCTGCTGAATACAACACGACGTCGGAAATCATCCGTTCTTGTCGGGATGATCATGAATTCTTTTCGGATTTCCGATGTCGTTTCGCATGTTCTGCCTGACGGGGGTGCTGCTGGCACCGGCCCTGACGGTCTTTTTTTCTGCGCCCACTCAGGCGCAGTCGTCTTTATTTGAAGAAAAGAATAGGGACTTTCCGGCTCTCAACCATCGGTTCCGCGAGCCTGTGCGGCCGGATTACTGGTCATCGCATCTGGAAGAGTCGCAGTCATCCTGTGGCGCGAACGCTGTTCGTCGGTCCGGTCGCACAGTCACGGCTGCTCTGCGGCTGGCCTATTCTCACAACCAGATCTGGAATCCGCAGGAAAACCGCTATGATCCGGTGCGCCTGCGTTCATATGACAGCTGTCTGGCCGCCCCCACCATTGTCGTGTCCCCCGGCGATGATTTGCGGATCAATTTCCGCAACGACCTGCCAGCGGAGCCAGACACGGATTGCCCGAAACCCCTGAACACCCCGGCATGTTTCAACAGGCAGAACCTGCATCTTCATGGCATGCACGTCTCGCCCGAAGGCCATGCGGACAACGTGATGAACACCGTGATGCCACAGGGCGGCACATGGAACTACCGTTACGCCATTCCGGCCGATCATCCCGCCGGCACGTTCTGGTACCACGCCCATCAGCACGGCGCGACCTCCATTGGGGTGGCGAGTGGTGAGGAAGGCGCGCTTATCGTGCGAGGACTGCGGCGCTACGCTGACCGCTGGCGCAACGGTGGCGTGACGGACATCGACACTGTTCTACACGATCATTTCGGCACGCCGATTGCCGATCGCGTCATGCTGTTCGAGCAGATCCCGTATGGATGTTTCGCGGATGCCGATCACAAGACGCTTCTTCAGGACAGCGCGACGGGTGTGTGGACATGCCCGAAAGGTCAGGAAGGCGTTGTCGAGAATTTCCGCAGCCAGTTCATCAGCAGTCGCACGGATGCGTCCGGTGTTTCGCGGGATGCGTGGGCGTTGTCGCAACGCTACACACTGGTCAATGGCGAGACGCAGCCTGTCATGCGTGCGCGGGTGGGCGCCGTGGAGCGGTGGCGCATGATCGCGGCGGGTGTGCATGACACGCTCAATGTGCAAATCGTTCGTGCCCGTTCGGGAAACGGAAGCCGTCGTCTGCATCTACCGGACTATGCGACATCATCGAATGTCGGCATGACCTGTGAGGGCGAAACCGTTGCACAGTATGAAATCGCGGCCGATGGCCTCACGCGCCACGACATTTCGCGCAAGGCCATCAACTATCTCTATCCGGGCCAGCGGAGCGACACGCTGATCACGTTCCGCAAACCGGGTCTTTATTGCGTCATCGATCAGGGTGGTGACACGCTCAACACGGTTATTCCCTATCGCTCACGCCCGCAGGGCAAATCGCCTTCCATCATTGCTGTCGTGACGGTGGAGGACGATCATGAAGAGCGTAGTGGAACACAGGACACGGATGCGCGGATCCAGCGTCTTTTTCGGGAAGGCTCGGAGGGTTTGCCAGCGTTCGTTCGGGCCCGTCTGGAACGGTTCGACCTCAGCGATTTTGCTTATTTCCCCGCCGGCGGCACACCGGGCAGTGACCTGTCGGGATTGAGCGTGACCCATTACCCCACGGCCTTTTTCGGATCCCTGACCATGCCGCTGGCGTCGGGCGTTGCCCTGCCGCCGGGTCAGCCTATGCCTGATGCCAGCATCAATGGCATGATCGGTCTGGTCCAGAACGAACTGGTCTCGGTGGATGGCGTCACGGCGCTGCCGTTCAGCATGGACCCCACCCATTCCTATCATGTGCAATTGGGAGATGTGGATGAGTGGCGTATCGGCACCCATCTGATGGGGCCGGTCGGCACGGCTGCGGGGCAGCACGTGTTTCATGTGCACGTCAATCCGGTGGAGATCATGGACATCATCGACGAAAGTACCGGAGATTCGATCTTCACATCCGATGGACGCTGCAAGATGAAATATCGTCTGGCGGATTCCGACGATGCGTCGTCCACCTTCTACAGTCCGGAGTTCTGTGATCAACGCCACGTCTTCCGGGATTCCCTGTTCGTCAAACCCGGTTTCCAAACCGTCGTCCGCACCCGTTATGACGATTTCGAGGGCGCGGCCATGCTTCACTGCCATATTCTCGATCACGAAGATCAGGGCATGATGACGTATGTGACGATTGGCAAAGGAGAGATGAGCCACGCGATGTAGCCGATGGCTCCCGCGCGGACAGGAAAGCGTTGCTTTCCGTCCGCGCGGTTCAGTCTGTCGTAGTGGGCGTTATTTCGCCTGACGGGCCGCCGCGATCGCTTTTTTCAGGTCGCTCTCGGAGACAGCGCCCGGAATGATGGTCTTCTCACCGATGATGAAGGTCGGTGTGCCGTCCACGCCCACTTTGCGGGCGAGGTCCATGTTGGCGCTGAGCACCGTCATGACGTCGGTGCTCTTCATGTCACGCTCCAGCCGGTCAGCATCGAGGCCTATGCTGGTGGCAATCGCGCGCACGCGTTCGAGCGAGGGAGTCTCGCTGTCGGTCATCAGCGCCTTCTGGAACTTCAGATAGGCATTCTGGCGCGCGCTGGCGAGGAGGGCCGCCGCTTCAAGCTGGCTGTTGGGGCCGAGCACGGGAATGACCTTTTCCACGATGCGCACGTCCGGCTCGTCACGGACAAGCTGATCGATGATCGGCAGCACCTTGCGGCAGTAAGGGCAGCGCGGATCGTAGAACTCGACCAGTGTGACCGAGCCGTTCGGATTGCCCAGCACGACATCGGTGTTGCTGCGGCCCAGCTTGTCGTTGTTCTGCTGCACGGCCTGAAGGCTGGCGGCTTGCTGCACGGCCTCGCCTTTGGCACGCATGGCGGCCACGGCATCGGCCAGAATCGTCGGATCCTGCTTGAGCGCCTCGCGCACGATGGAAACGATTTCCTGTCGCTGCGCGGGTGTGAACGACCCATCGGCATGAGCGGGAAGTGAGCCGAGCAGCGGCGTGGCTGCCAGCGCGGAGAGAAGGGCTGCGGCACGCAGCACCGGGAAGGAAAGACGTGTCATGCCCCAAGCTCTATCCCACAGCGCAGGGGTTGTGAACGCGCGCTTCGTTATGGAGCGGGGAGCAGCGTTTCCGTCAGGTCGCCAAGAGGCCGCTGGCCGTGTGCTGCGATGGCGGCGTCACGATCCACCAGACCCCGCAGAGGGAGCAGGCTGAAGCGTCGGTTAAGAAAACGCTGGATCGAGGTGGTGTCGTAGGACGTGTGTTCGACATGGTCCTTTTTCACGAAGGGCGAGATCAGGATTGCGGGAATGCGCGAACCCGGTCCCCAGCGGTCCCCTTTCGGGGGCGCCACATGATCCCACAGGCCGCCGTTCTCGTCATAGGTGACGATGACAAACATATGCGGCCATTGCGGGGAGTGTTCGAGATGCTCGATCAGCGTGGCCAGATGCGCGTCGCCTGAGGTGATGTTGGCATATCCCGGGTGCTGATCGAGATTGCCTTGGGGTTTGTAGAAGCTGACCTGCGGCAGACGTCCGGCATCGATATCGGCAAGGAACTTCACGCCGTCCATGCCACCATCGCGCAGATGCTCGTTTCGCGCTGCCGTGCCGGGAGCATAGGCGGCGTAATAATTGAAGGGTTGATGGTGTGGTTGAAAGGCGGGCGGTGAAGGTTTGAGGCCGCGTTTGAGCGCATCGTTCCACGCCCCCGCATACCATGCCCAGCTTATACCGGCCTGCGTCAGTCGCTCACCGATGGTGGTGTCTTTCTGGGGTGGAAGGGTTGTGGGCACAGACGGATCGGAGAGGGCCGCGTCCATGCCTTCGGGAGCCGGATTCCAGCTTGGCCGATAGGGCGGCTGCATGGTGTTCACGGCGTACCCATCGGGTGTGAGGTCGCCGTCATGGGCGAATTTCGGTGGCCCTTCGAGGGCCGAGCGTGGGGAATTGGCGGCCAGCGCAAGCGCCTTGCCATCGGGCGTGGTGTGCGCGATCAGGTCTTTCGCAGGACTGTTGGCGGCATCGGGATAGACCGGAGCGCAGGCACAGATCAGCCACTGATGGTTGAGGAAAGAGCCGCCGAATGCGCCCATGAAGAAATGATCCGCCAACGTGTAGCGCCGGGCGATGGACCACATCTTCATCCCTGCGCCAGCCCAGTTACCCATTGGCATCGCGCCCGCGTTGCCCCATGCGACGAAGCCATCGTTGTGGCCGCCGTCGATCTGCATGCGGTTCTGGTAGAAACGGTGCCACAGATCCCGGGTACGTAGGCTGTCGGGCACATTGAAGCCCTTGGCGGCGTCCACCTGAAAAGGCGCGTTGGGAAGATGCTCGGTCATGGCCTGCGTGACGGCCGGTGTGACGCCGCGCCCCGTCAGGCCGCCCCAGATGGGTGGCAGTTCGGGCAGCAGGCTGCCGTCGCGGTCCCGTTGGCGCAGGGCGGAAGCGGGCGCATGATCCAATCCGTCCGCACCGGGAAAGCGTCCGTACAGACTGTCGAAGGAACGGTTCTCGGCGTAGATCACCACGACCGTATCGATCTGCGAGAGGCGTTTGTCAGCAGGTGTGGCCCGAGCGGCGGAAGTCGTGTTCGACAGAGCCGCAAACAGCAGAAACGAGAGAGCCGGGAGTGAACGGCGCATGCGGCGAGTCTTCCATGCCATGACGAGGGGAGGCGGACGCGATGCGTCGTGGAGTGCGCAGGTCTGTTGTAAGGAAAAGCCGTTTTCGTGCAACCGGACGGAGGGGCCATGAAGTTCTGTGCGTCGTGGCCTATGTCTGGACTGGTCGTTCTCCTGACGGTCTTTGGCATCTCTCCGCTTGCCGCCCAATCCGTGATGTCGCGCGCCGAGGTGCGGGCGCGAACGGCGGAGTTGACGGCGCTTGGCGCCGCCCTGTTCCGCGATCCCCACCTGTCCGCCTCCGGACGCGTGTCCTGCGCATCCTGTCACGATCCGGTGCATGGCTTTGGTCCGCCCGATGCGCGCCCGGTGCAACCGGGTGGTGTGGACATGGCCCGCACCAGTTTCCGTGCTCCACCCTCGCTCACTTACCTTCAGGACGT
This sequence comes from Acetobacter estunensis, assembly GCF_019083805.1. Lineage (GTDB taxonomy): Bacteria > Pseudomonadota > Alphaproteobacteria > Acetobacterales > Acetobacteraceae > Acetobacter > Acetobacter estunensis_A. Next base: position 66,486 of record NZ_JAHRDV010000010.1, on the reverse strand, counting down.
GCCTGCGTTTTCCGAGCACGAGTTCGAGTCCGAAGACGAACTGGATGAAAGCGTGGACAACGGTCCGACAGGTGGTTTGACATGGGACGGGCGTGTGGACCGCACGGCGGTGCAGGCGCGTATTCCGCTGCTCTCGCCCGATGAGATGGCGAATCCTAATGAGACGGCGGTGGAGAAGGCTTTGGCCGCATTTGGCCACGGCCCGACGCTGGACCGTCTGGCGCTGAAAGGGGAGTCACGATTCGCTGTCGCGCTGGAGGCGCTGGAAGCCTATCAGCAGGAGGCGAAGACTTTCTATCCGTTCACCAGTCGTTACGATGGCTGGTTGGCGGGAAAGGAAAAACTTACGCCGCAGGAGCTTCACGGGCTGGCCCTGTTCGAAGATCCCGCGAAAGGGAACTGCTCGTCCTGCCATGTCAGTGCGCCGGGACGCGATGGTTCGCCACCGCGGTTCACCGATTATGGACTGATCGCGCTTGCCGTGCCGCGCAACAGGCAGATCGCCGCCAACCACGATTCTGCCTTTCATGACCTCGGGCTGTGCGGCCCACTCAGGACCGATTTCCGCGACCGGGCGGAGTATTGCGGTCTGTTCCGCACGCCTTCATTGCGTAATGTCGCGCAGCGGAAAGTGTTTTTCCATAACGGCGTTGTGCACGATCTGCGTGAGGCGGTGGCGTTCTATGTCACGCGCGACAGCGATCCGGGGCGATGGTATGCGCGCGGCCCCCACGGTGTGACGCTGTATGACGATCTTCCCCGCTGTTACTGGCCCAACATCAACATGGACCCGCCTTTCGGTCGCAAGACACCGGCACTCTCTGACGATGAGATTGACGCCGTTGTAGCCTTTCTCCGCACGCTCACGGATCGATAGGGACGGGAAGGCTGAGGGGGAGTGGGAACTTCTTTCCCACCTGTCTGTTTGTGCTCGTGTGCCCGACGGGAAAATGTGGCGCTTCGGCTTTTATTATTTACATAATAAATGAAATTATGAATATTATAAAATGTCGAGGGTCTGCGGCGGGTACCTACAATCCGACGTGCGATCACAAAAAATTGTTCCATGTCATGGACAGCCTGTGAATGGCTGATACATGGAGTGCATAAACAGCTGTTTTTTCTAAGGAACCGAGCTGATGTCGTCTGCGACCGCTCTGTTGCTCGCCCGGTGGCAATTCGCTTTCACGGTCGGGTTTCATATCGTTTTCCCCGCCTTCTCCATCGGGCTTGCGGCCTTTCTGGTCGTGCTGGAGGGAAACTGGCTCAGAACCGGCAGGGAAGTGTACCTCTCCCTCTACCGCTACTGGCTGAAGGTCTTCTCTCTCGTCTTTGGTATGGGCGTCGTCTCCGGTCTCGTCATGTCCTACGAGTTCGGCACTAACTGGTCGGTCTTTTCGCGAAAAGCCGGACCGATCACGGGTGTGCTGCTGTCCTACGAGGTGATGACGGCCTTCTTCCTTGAGGCCGGTTTCCTCGGTGTCATGCTGTTCGGCATGAACCGCGTGGGCAAAGGGCTGCACTTTGCCGCCACCTGCATGGTCTCGTTCGGCACGCTTGTTTCCATGACGTGGATTCTTGCCTCCAACTCATGGATGCAGACTCCGCAGGGCTTCAGCATCGAGCCGGGCACGGGACGTTTTCTGCCCGAGAACTGGACTGCGATCATCTTCAACCCGTCCTTTCCCTATCGTCTGCTGCACATGGGACTGGCGGCATTCCTGTCGGTGGCCTTTGTGGTGGGCGCGACGGCGGCATGGCACATGCTGGCCGCGCGCAGGCGTGGTGAGAAAGCCAGCGAGCCGGTCCGCGTCATGTTCTCGATGGCGATGTGGATGGCCACCATCGTGGCTCCCGCCCAGCTTGTCGCGGGTGACATGCACGGCCTGAACACGCTGAAATATCAGCCCGCCAAGATCGCCGCGATGGAGGGCGACTGGGAGACGGAGGATCACGCTCCCGAGTTGCTGTTCGGCATTCCCAGCATGGAAGAGGAGCGCACGAATTATGCGGTGAAAGTGCCGCTGCTTGGTTCGCTCATCCTGACCCACAGCCTCGATGGCAAAGTGCCGGGGCTGAAGGATTTTCCGAAAGAAGACCGTCCGCCCTCCTATGTCGTTTTCTTCAGCTTCCGCATCATGGTGGCGCTTGGCCTGCTGATGATCGGCGTCGGTCTGTGGTCGCTCTTCGCCCGTTTGCGCGGCAGGTTGTATGATAGCCCGCTTTTGCTGCGCGCGGCGGTGCTGATGGCACCGGCCGGCTTCCTTGCCCTGCTGTGCGGTTGGGTCACTACCGAGGTTGGGCGTCAGCCGTGGACGGTCTACGGTCAGCTTCGGACCGAACACAGCGTCTCGCCCATCATGCTGCCCAGTATGGCCATTAGCATGACCGCGTTCGTGGTCTGTTACTTCTTTGTCTTCGGCACGGGTTTGATCCTGTTGGTGCGCACCCTGCGTCAGAGTCCGGTTCTGGGTGAGCCTGCGCCCGACGAGACCGGTGATCTCATCGGGCAGAGATCCCACGGCCATGAGGCCGAGGCGATCAAGGGAGGATACTGACATGGATACGGCCGCTTACTGGCTCCCCGTTGTCTGGGGCGTGATTCTCGCCGTCGCCATCACGATCTATGTGGTGCTGGACGGTTTCGATCTCGGCATCGGCATCCTCTTCGGTCTTGAGCAGGACCGGGACCGTCGTGACGTGATGATCAACACCATCGCACCGACCTGGGACGGCAACGAAACGTGGATGGTTCTTGGGGGTGCCGTGCTCTACGGCGTCTTCCCCGGCGCCTATTCCGTGTTGCTACCCGCGCTCTATCTGCCGATCCTGCTGATGCTCATCGCGCTCATCTTCCGTGGTGTGGCGTTCGAGTTCCGCGTGATCGGCCGTTCTTATGGCTATGGCGCGTTCTGGGATTTCGGCTTCATGGCCGGCTCCTTCATCGCGGCCTTCTGTCAGGGGGCAATCCTTGGAGGCGTTATTCAGGGTGTGAGCGTGACGGAGGATGCGTTCTCTGGTGGACCGTTCGACTGGCTCACGCCGTTCAGCATCTTTTGCGGGTTGGCGGTTGCGTGCGGCTATACCCTGCTGGGGGCCTGCTGGCTGATCTGGCGCACGGTAGGAGATCTCCAGCAGCAGTGCCGTCGCTGGGCAAAGAGACTGGCACCGCTGTTTCTGATCTCCATCGGTCTCATCAGCTCTTTCATGCTGCTGATCCACGTCTCCTATCTGCATCGCTGGACGGACATGCCCGACATTCTGTTCGTCGCTCCCGTGCCGGTTCTGGTGCTGATCCTCGCCATCGTGTTCTGGCGCAGTCTATCGCAGCCGGAGGCGCACAAGACACCGTTTGCGTGTGTGCTGGGCTGGTTCCTGCTGTGTCTGTCGGGTTTCGGTATTTCCATCTGGCCGTACGCCGTGCCGCCGAAACTGACTCTGTGGGACGTGTCCTCACCGCCATCGAGTCAGCTCTTTCAGCTTGTGGGAACGGTCATCATTGTTCCGGTTATTCTCGGCTACACGATCTGGTCCTACCGGATCTTCCGCGGCAAGGTGACGGCTGCGGGCAGCCATCACTGAAACCGGTCCCATGACGACACCCGACGGCCCACAGCCGGGATTTCTCCGGCGTTTCGGCTGGTTCGCCCTGATCTGGGCGGCCAGCACGACGGTTGTCATGGGAGGCGCGGAACTCATCCATATGATGATCCCGCGTTGAAATGCGGCGGCGCTGGAACATGGAATCCAGCGCCGCTTTTTTTATTTCTTAATGATCTTCGTGTTTCTGCTGTTCCTTATTTATTCTTTGAGGCGGACACAGACGTGTTTTGCCCGGATATGAAGGCAGATGAACGGACGTAGCCGGCAGTATTTCCAGCATCTGTTGCGGAGTATCTGGGGCGCTGTCCGTGCACGGTTTTCCTGCGGTGTCGTGCGGTCTCTGGTGCAGGATTGCAGCGGCGGCATCACGGCTATCGTTGGTTTGAGTCTGGGCGTGCTTCTGATGGCATTCGCCTGCGCCACGACGCTGGGAGAGGCGAATGTCGTCAAGAGCGACCTCCAGAGCGCGGTCGATGCGGCTGTGCTGGCGGGGGCGCGCTCCAACGATACCACTGCGAAAACGACTCATATGCAGGCCGTCTTCTGGCTCAACTTCGCCCGTAATGGCACCTCCGGTGGGACAGGGCCGGGGGGAAGCGCGGCGACCATCACGTCGCTGGAAGCGTCGGACAAGACGGTCAGCATGACGGCGAGTGCTACGGTCAGCATCATACCCTACACTCATGCGTTCGATCTGCCGGTCAGAGCGTCTGCGAGCGCGCAGGCGTCCACCACGGGCGTGGAGATGGCGCTGGTGATCGACAACACCGGCTCACTCGGTCACAGCGGCATGCAGGCCACCCGCGACGGCGCGAAAGCACTGATCGAGGCCGTGTTACCCGATGACAGCGTGAAGGATACGTGGATTTCCATCGTGCCTTTTGGTGCAGTTGTGAATTTCGGTCCCACCCACACAAACTGGCTGTCTTCCAGTTTCAATGAAGAAGCTTACAGTCCGACAAGTTGGGAAGGCTGCATGATGGCACGCACCGATGGCGGCCATGATCGTGATGATGCGACGCCCTCCGAAGCCCCTTTCGATGCCTTTATTTATCCCTCCACCTATCCCCAGTGGGGGCGTTTTGGCTGGACTTATACGTCGGGAGGCAACAGCGTTGTTCTCGCGTCTCCGTCGAAGGGACAGCAGCCCGGCGATAACAGTTGGGATCGCTCCAATCCGGCGAGTATTAGCGAAACCTATAATTATCCAGAAAGCCCGTCCTATCCCGGCAGTTCGATCTACACGTCGAACGCAAGCAACCCGATCGGCTGGTTTGCCACCGGTCCCAATCTGGGTTGCCCTTATCAGCCCATCGTGCCGGAAACCTCCGATCAGGCGACGCTGCTGGCGGCGATCGACAACATGCGGATGGTCTGGCGCGGTGGCACCATGATCAACACCGGCTTGCAGGCGGGTTGGTTGACCATTAGTTCCAACTGGCAAGGGTGGTGGGGGGACGCAGATCTCCCGCAGGCTACTGGCAAGACCCAGAAGGTGATTGTTCTGATGACGGACGGCACCAATGGCTGGACCTCCGTTTCGGGGCAGGGGCTTTATCCCGATGCCAACGGAGACGGCGACATGACGGCTTATGGGCGTTTGTCAGACAATACTCTCGGTGCGTCCGGCTCTGGCAGCGCTTACGTGCAGTTGAACGCCATCACCAGCGAATTGTGTACCAATATCAAGGCACAGGGCATCACGATCTATGTGCTGCTCTTCAACCATTCATCGTCCGTCGATACGACGACGCAGAATCTCATGGAAGGATGCGCCACCTCCGGCGACACCTATTTCGTTTCACCCGATGCAGAATCGTTGCAGGCGACTTTCAGCCAGATCGGCAGTCAGATCGCCAATGTGATGATTACGAAATAGCCGCATCAATCAGCCTGCAAGCGCAGCCAGATCCTGTGGCGACAGATCGAGATCCGCAGGTGTGAAACCGAAAATCTCGCCATAAAACGCGAGTTCGAGCTGGAAAGCACGTGTCAGCGTGTCTTCGCTGCGAAAACCATGGCCTTCACCGGGAAACTCGATCAGCGGGCAGCGCACATGATTGCGTCGCAGCGCCTCAACCATCGAGCGGGCCTGCGCGGGCGGCACCACGGTGTCGTCCAGTCCTTGCAGGAACAGAACCGGCGCGTGGATATGTTCCGCCATGAAAAGCGGTGAGCGGGCGCGGTAGATGGCTTCCGCCTCAGGCCACGGACCGATCAGACCATCGAGATAGCGGGACTCGAACTTGTGAGTCTCCTGCGCCAACGCTCGCAGATCCACCACGCCGTACAGGCTGACACCGGCGGCAAACACATCGGATGTGGCAAGGGCTGCCAGCACTGTCATGCCGCCCGCACTCGAGCCACGGATGGCGATGCGCCGAGCATCGACACGGCCCGATGCGGCGATGTGGCGCGTGGCGGCGATGCAATCTGCCACGTCACGCACACCCCATTGGCCGTCCAATCGCTCCCGCCACGCGCGGCCAAAACCGGTCGAGCCGCTGTAATTCACATCCAGCACGGCGAATCCCCGGCTGGTCCACCATTGCACCTTGAATGAGAACGACTCATTGGCGCGGGCCGTCGGACCGCCATGGGCCATGACGATCAGGGGCGGGCGTTCACCCTCGGGCACACGGTAGCGATGGCTTGTGGGGGAGTAAAAAAAGGCGTGGCCGGTCGCGCCATCGTCGAGTGAGAAATGCACGCTCTCCGGCATGGCGATGTCCTCGCGCCCGAAGGGCAGTTCCGTGGCGCGACGCAGCACGTGTGGTGGTTGATCGGGGTGCCCTGTCACGACGGCGGACGCGGCGTCTGCCGGGGCATCGAGCCATGCGAAGGCGGAGTCTTTTCCTGCAAGGGGCACGGGGCATTGATCGGGTTGTCCCAGATCGACCGGTATGGGGAGGAAGGTGCCTTCTTCCCCGCGCGTCAGGCGTACTGTGCGCGTCTGTCCATCTTCCACGACCAGAGCGAGAAGGGAGCCGTCAGCAAGAAGCGTGTAGCTGCGCTGGCCGAAGACCCAGTGCGGTTGGCCGATTTCGGCCTTCATGGGGCAAAGCGCGGTGGCGGCCGCGCCGTCCAGCGAGAAACGGTAGAGGTTCCACCAGCCACTACGGTCCGAAAGGGCAAGAAGAGTGCGTGCGTCCGCCCAGCGAGGTTCGGTCACGGATTCGGGCGTGCTACTTTCGCCCGCCAGCACGCGGACAGGGGTGAGGGGCGTGGAGCCGCTCAGGGGCGCCACGCACAGGCGTGTGGCCGTCCATGGCATGGCGGGATGGTCCCACTCGATCCACGCCAGATGAGCGCCATCGGGCGAAGGAGTGGGGGAGGAGTAGAAATCCGCTCCGCATGCGAGGATGCGGCTGTTGTCGTGTTGAGTGTCGCCATGCAGCGGCAGGGCCACGAGCATGTTGAGCGGTTCGCCTTTGCCGCGATGATCCTCGCGCACGGCAAAGACATGTTTGCCGTCTGGTGAGAGGGCAAAATCCGCGTGCCGCAGTCCCGGCTCGCGGATCAGGCAACGCAGCGCGCCTGTGGCGACATCCAGCGCATACACGTCCTCGTCACGGCGATTCGCGAACACCACCAGCCCGTCGCGGGCGGTGAAAGCGCCCCCGCCATATTCATGGACTTTCGTGGCGACATCCATATCGGACGGCGTCAGATCGCGCGGAGCATCCCCTTTGCGCCACAGCACAAAGGCTGTGCGACCTTTCTCGGCAGGACGACGTTCCAGCCACAGCACGGCGTCTCCCATGGTGGCGACGGCCGAAAGCGTGACGGTTTTCCCTGCAGCGAGTTTGGCTGTGACGGGCGAATGCCAGGTGCCGCATGGGGCGGGCTGTCGGGTCATGAAACCTCCGCGAAAACAGGGAAACGGGCGGAAGTCTACAGGATGTGCAGGCTTGACAGGGAGGTGTCCAGACGGTTCCTGACGAGTTCCGCTCCGCTCTCAGGATGTATCCTTCTGCTACATTATCTTGAAACACTGCTCTCGCATTACGGTTACGGCATCATCGGGGTCGTGGTGATGCTCGAGAGCATGGGTTTTCCGTTGCCAGCGGAAAGCCTGCTGATCGGAGCGTCCATTCTCTGTGCCACTACCCATCACCTGAGCATCTATGGTGTGGTGGTGGCCGGTGTGACGGGCGCGATCATGGGCGATAATTTCGGCTATCTGATCGGCCATATTTTCGGATTCAAGTTCCTGCATCGCTATGGAAAATATGTGGGGCTGACGGCGGATCGCATTCTTCTGGGGCGCTACATTTTTCGTCGCCATGGTGGTGTGGTGGTGTTTTTCGGTCGGTTCATTGCGGTGCTGCGGGTGTTCGTAGCACTTCTGGCAGGGGCGAACCGCATGCCCTGGCACACGTTTCTCCTGCACAATGCGCTGGGCGGACTCTGCTGGGCCGGTGGCTACAGCATGGGAGCCTATTTTCTTGGACAAGCCGCGACCAAGCTCTCCGGTCCCATCGCATGGGGCGTGGGCGCGGTGGCGGTCATCATCGGCATATGGGTGCTGATTTTTCTCCGCAGCAATGAAAGTCGTCTCATCGCGCAAGCCATGGAAGCGGCGAAGCACGACAAGGATCTGATCAGCGGGATCGAATCGGAGGTAACGAACGGATGACAGCAGCAATGGCGGCGACGGATTTTCTTGCATCCCTTGAACGGCAGGAGGGGCGCGTGGCGGTTGTCACCGGCGCGAACAGCGGCCTTGGGTTCGAGACGGCGTGTGGATTGGCCGCTCTCGGCGCGCACGTGATCCTTGCCGCCCGGAACGAGGAGCGCAACGCGAGCGCGCTGAAAGCGCTGCTGAAGCGCGTGCCCGGAGCAAAAGCGGAAACAGCGCGATTGGATCTGGCGTCTCTTGAATCGGTCGCGGCCTTTGCCGAGGGCCTGCATGCGCGTCTTCCAGCCCTCGACATTCTGGTCAACAACGCGGGCGTGATGGCGCCTCCCCTGCGGCAGGAGACGGTGGACGGCTTCGAGGTGCAGTTCGGGGTCAATCATCTGGGTCATTTCGCCCTGACCGGACGGTTGAAACCGCTGCTGGAAGCGGGACGCGGCATTGTCATCCCGGTGGCAAGTCTTGCCGCCGTGCATGCACATATCCAGTTCGACGATCTCCAGTGGCGCGCGCGTTACAGCCCGTTCGGAGCCTACAGGCAGAGCAAGCTGGCCAATCTTCTGTTCGGGCTGGAACTGGCGCGGCGGGCCAAGAAAGAGGGATGGAACCTGCACGCACGTATCGCACATCCGGGTTGGGCGCGAACCAGCCTCGTCAGCAACGGTATGGCGAAGGGCGTGAGTGCCTTGCGGGCATGGATCATCGATCATGGCTCGGCGCAGGCGTTCCGCTGGTTCGGTCAGTCGGCGCAGGCGGGCGCTGAGCCGATTCTGTATGCGGTCGCGTCCCGTCGGGCACGGGACGGCGTTTATTACGGACCAGATGGCGCGGGTGAGCGCAAGGGGCCGCCGGGCTGCGCGATCATTCCGCCATCCGCACACGATCCGTCCGTGGCGCGGCGGTTGTGGGAAGTATCGGAGCGTCTGACGGGTGTGGCGTTTTGACCTTTCGGGACTGGCCATGTGTCGGCACGTCGTAAAAGTCAGATGACATAAAAAAGCCCCGGAAAATCCGGGGCTTTTTCTTTGGGCGATCAGTTGTTCATCGCTTCGAAGAAGTCGTGGTTGGTCTTGCTGTATTTCAGCTTGTCCAACAGGAACTCCATCGCGTCCATCGTGCCCATGGGGGCGAGGATGCGGCGCAGCACCCACATCTTCGACAGGGTGGCACGATCGACCAGCAGCTCTTCCTTACGGGTGCCGCTCTTGGTGATGTCGATGGCCGGGAACACACGCTTGTCTGCCAGCTTGCGATCAAGGATCAGCTCGGAGTTGCCGGTGCCCTTGAACTCTTCGAAGATCACCTCGTCCATGCGCGATCCGGTGTCGATCAGCGCGGTGGCGATGATGGTCAGCGAGCCGCCTTCCTCGATGTTACGAGCCGCACCGAAGAAGCGCTTGGGGCGCTGAAGTGCGTTGGCGTCCACACCGCCGGTCAGCACCTTGCCCGATGAAGGGACGACGGTGTTGTAGGCGCGGGCCAGACGGGTGATGGAGTCGAGCAGGATCACTACGTCACGCTTGTGCTCGACCAGACGTTTGGCTTTCTCCAGCACCATCTCCGTGACCTGCACGTGACGCTGCGCCGGCTCATCGAAGGTGGAGGCCACGACTTCACCGCGCACGGAGCGGGCCATGTCGGTCACCTCCTCGGGGCGTTCGTCGATTAGCAGAACGATCAGGAACACCTCGGGGTGATTGGCCGAGATCGAACTTGCGATGCTCTGGAGCATCACGGTCTTGCCGGTGCGTGGCGGGGCGACGATCAGCGCGCGCTGGCCCATGCCGATGGGAGAGACGAGATCGATGACGCGGGACGTCAGATCGCGTGTTTGCCCCTTCTTACCTTTGGCGGGTGGCTCAAGGTCGACCGCCTGATTCTCGACTTCCATCTGGAGCCGGCGCTCGGGGTAGAGCGGCGTCAGATTATCGAAATTGATGCGGTGACGGACGGCTTCGGGTGGCTCGAAATTGATCGTGTTGATCTTGAGCAGCGAGAAGTAACGCTCGCCGTCGCGCGGAGCGCGGATCTGGCCCTCGACCGTGTCGCCGGTGCGCAGGCCGAAGCGGCGCACCTGCACGGGAGAGATGTAGATGTCGTCGGGGCCGGGGAGATAGTTGGCTTCTGGAGAGCGGAGGTAACCGAAGCCGTCGGGAAGGATCTCAAGGGTGCCATCGCCGTAGATCGCCTGGTCGTTGTCGGCCAGTGTCTTGAGGATGGTGAACATCAGCTCCTGCTTGCGCAGGGAGGAGGCGTTCTCGATGCCGAGGCTTTCGGCATAGGTCAGGAGATCGGCCGGAGACTTGGCCTTGAGTTCTGCAAGATGCATCGTGAGGAAATGCCCTGATTTCAGGCTATCGGGGAGGGCCAGGTCTCTTGCGGGTCCATATCCGGAGCGTGCCAGCCGGAAGGCCGGCAGGGAACGACCGAGGGTCGTGGCAAAAGACTGGATCTGAGGAACGCACCCGCCGGACAAAGCCCGGCCGGCTGGCGGTGAGTCTCGCATTACTGTCCGTGAGAGGGTCTTGTCAAGCGAGTGGAGACGTCTCCGGCGATGAAGCGATCATTCGCCCCATTTCAGCCAGCCACGCTTCCAGAACCAGATCAGCGGCAGAATGACGGACAGCGCCATCAGCACCAGCGAATACCAGTAGCCCCATGCCCAGTTCAGCTCGGGAATGTTCTTAAAGTTCATGCCGTAAATACCGGCGATCAGCGTGGGCGCCACGCCAATGAAGCTGACAACCGTGAGAACCTTCATGCTGTCGTTCTGCTCGATGCTGATGAAGCCAAGCGCCGCATCGAGCAAGAATTCGACTTTTCCGGACAACTGGGAGACAAAATCGGTCAGGGAGGAAACGTCACGATTGACTGTGGCGAGACGTGCTTCCAGCCCCTTGGCCAGTTCGCGCTTGCGGTTCTCGCTGATGTAGATGGCGATGCGGTCCAGTCCCAGAAGACTGTCGCGCACGAGGGAGGCGAAATCCTCGGCGTGACCGACCCGCCGCATGATGGTGCGCTGCCACGATGCGACGCGCTGGTCCCGCTTGGGATTGTAGCCCGAAAAGACATCGCGGGAGAGCTGGTTCAGGCTTAGCCCCACCTGTTCCAGCACATCGGCCAGTCGGTCCACGATGCATTCGAGGATGACCACCAGAGCTTCATCGCTGCTGATGGCATGGGGGGTGTCGGAGACCTGACGCGCCGCAGTATTGAAGGAGGTGTAGTCCGAAAAACGGACGGTCACGAGATGGTTTCGGGTGAGCACAAACCCGATCGGGGTGGAATCGAGTTCCGTGTCCGTGCGCCGCACAAGAGGTGTGGAGACATAGACCGCGTTTTCTTCCGTATGAAGACGGGACGAACTTTCGATTTCCTCGAGATCGTTGCGCTGCGGGATGCTTTCACCGCAGATTCGTGCCGCCAGCGCCCGCTCATTGTCGGTCGGATCCACCAGATCGAGCCAGACCGCGCCTGTCGCGTCTGTTTCCGTCTCCACGGCGCGGGCGGGCTGTCCGGTCCGATGAGCCAGAAACATGCGGTCACTCCTGCAGGGCTGCCAGACGCGGGGCGCCAGTGTTTAATGAAGGTGTGTTGTCGCAGAATACGCCAAATGTATCAAATGATGGCTGGATGACGGGCAAAGAGGTGGCATCCCGGTCTAGGGGGTGCTGTAAATGGAGTTTATGCTGCATTCGATGCGATTGGAGCGGAGCGAGTGCAACATGATGTGCACGGCTCGCGCGGGCATAAGGGTCTTTTGTCCGAAGCAATCGACCTTGATGCAATAAGGCCACTTTGTCTGTATGTGCGGATTTGGTCAGAGACCTGCGACGTCAGATGCGCGACAGGTGTTAGAGTAGGGAAGAAGGACCGGAGCCACGAAGCCCCGGTCCTAAGCCGCTCAGGCGGTCTTGTTCTCGAACACCGTGGTCACCGTGCGGACCACGCTCTCGCGCCATTGCGGCATCTTCACGCCGAACACCTGTGCCAGCTTGCCGTTGTCCATGCGCGAATCGGCCGGACGCTTGGCGGGTGTCGGCCAGTCTTCGGTGCGGATGGCCGCGACCTCGGGCATCTTCTGTCCGTGCTTAGCCGCTTCTTCCAGCGCCGCAACGGCCAGTTCATGCCATGTGGCCTCACCCGTGCCGCAGGCGTGGTAAATGCCCGCGAACTCGTCTTTCCATCCATTGCGCTCAATGAGGCCAAGGATGTCCAGAATGGCCTGCGCCAGATCGTCCGAGCAGGTCGGGTTGCCGCGCTGATCACCCACGACCTTGAGGGCCGGATTCTTCGCACCCGCGTTGATCATGGTGCGCACGAAGTTCTTGCCGTGGGCGGAATAGACCCATGACGTGCGCAGAATGATGGCCTTGGGATCGGCCGTCAGCACTTTCTGTTCACCCTCGGCCTTGGTGCGGCCATAGACCGTCTCGGGAGAGACGGGGTCCGTTTCCACATACGGCGCGCCCTTGTCGCCCGAGAACACATAGTCCGTGGAAACATGCACGAACGGAATGTTCCGTTTGGCGCAAGCTGCGGCCAGCAGGGCGGGACCTGTGCAGTTGGCGGCTTCAGCACCGGCGACTTCGGTCTCGGCCAGATCGACGGCGGTCCACGCGGCGGCGTTCACCACGGCGGAGGGATTGTATTTCGCCAGCGTGGCTTCGATGGTCTCGGGGTGCTCGAAATCGAACTCGGGACGACCGACGCGCACGACGCGCGTTCCCCCAAGATTGGCGAGTGATGTGGCGAGCTGCCCGTTACCGCCGGTGACGAGGATGGGGCCTGTGGCTGTGCTGCTCATGAGTAATGAAACCATCCCTTGGCGGCGGAGAACTCAGGGGCTTCCAGATCTTTCTCGGACAGCACTGCTTCTTCCGGCTTGATGGGCCAGTCGATGGCGAGTTCCTTGCTGTTCCAGATCACTGCGCGCTCGGAGGCCTTGTCGTAAAGGCCCGTGCATTTGTACTGCACTTCGGCATTCTCGGTCAGGGTGCAGAAGCCATGCAGGAAGCCGGGCGGAATCCACAGCTGCGACCAGTTGTCCTCGGACAGTTCAGCGGCCACCCACTTGCCATAGGTGGGCGAGCCGGTGCGGGCGTCGATGGCCACGTCCCAGATCGCGCCCTTGGTGCAGCGCACGAGCTTGCCCTGCGCGTGCGGATCGAGCTGGCAGTGCAGGCCACGCACCACGCCTTTCTGGCGCGACAGGCTCTGGTTGTCCTGCACGAAAGGCTGCGTGATGCCCGCATCCTTCATGCGCTGGATATTGTAGGTTTCGGAGAAGAACCCGCGATTATCCGCGAATTTCGGGGGGGTGACGAGGATGACGTCAGGAATCGCCAGACGTTCGACCTTCATGATTCAGCTCCACGAAATGAGGACATCGCCGGGATGGAAGTGGGGCGATGTCGGTGCGCCTCGGTTTTCGAGGCTAAGGGTAAATATGAGAAGGGGCGCGAAAAATCGTCCGCGCCCCTGTTCCTCACACCTGATCGGCGTGATCGGCCACTTCCCGCAACATGCGGCCAAGTTCGGTCTTGCCCATTTTGGCGGCGTGAGTGCGCAACTGCTGAGCGTCGATATAGCCCATGCGGAAGGCGACCTCGGCGGGGGAGCCGACGAGCATGCCCTGACGCGCCTGAATGGTGTGGACGAACTGGCCCGCCTGCATCAGGCTTTCCGGCAGTCCGGCGTCCAGCCACGCGCAGCCGCGGCCCAGACGATCGACCTGAAGCGAGCCTTCTTCCAGATAGAAACGGTTGAGATCGGTGATCTCCAGTTCGCCGCGCGGAGAGGGCTTCACCTGACGGGCGAAGTCATAGACGCGCTCATCGTAGAAATAGAGCCCGGTGATCGCCCAGTTGGACTGCGGCTTGTTGGGCTTTTCCTCGACGGTCAGGGCGGTGCCGTTCTCATCGAAGCTGACCACGCCGTAACGCTCGGGGTCGCGCACCTGATAGGCGAAGACGGTCGCGCCCTTCTTGAGTATCGCGGCCTTCTGGAGCGATTTCGACAGATGATCGGCAAAGATCAGGTTGTCGCCCAGCGCCAGTGCGCAGGGGCAGCCCTTGAGCCAGTCGCCCGCGATGATGAAGGCCTGCGCGATGCCGTCGGGGGTGGGCTGTTCGCGGTATTCGAAACGCACGCCGAATTGCGAGCCATCGCCCAGCAGCCGCTTGAACTGCGGCAGATCGGCAGGGGTGGAGATGATCATGATGTCCTTGATACCCGCCAGCATGAGCGTGGTGAGCGGGTAATAGACCATCGGCTTGTCATAGACGGGCAGGAGCTGCTTGCTCGCGGCCAGCGTCATCGGATACAGGCGCGTGCCCGATCCGCCGGCGAGCAGGATGCCCTTCATGTTCGTTTCGACTTTGGGAGTCTGGGTCATGAGTCAGTGTTTTCCCGAGTTCTGCTGCGTGGCCTGTCCCAGACGCTCCCCCGTGTAGCGGCGGGCCCGGATGGACTCCCACCACGCGCGGTTGTCGAGATACCACTGGACGGTCCGACGGATGCCGGATTCGAAATCGTGCTTCGCTTTCCAGCCGAGGGCCTTCTCGGCGTGCGAAGGATCGATCTCGTATTTGAAATCGTGCCCGGGACGGTCGGTCACGAAACGGATCAGGCGCTCGCGCGGACCGGCGGGATCGGGGCGCAGTTCATCGAGTACGGCGCAGATTGTCTTGACGACTTCAAGATTGGTGCGCGGCTGACGGGCGCCGATGGCGTAGGTCTCGTCCGGCTCACCCACCTCAACGGCGCGTACCAGAGCTTCGGCATGGTCTTCTACGAACAGCCAGTCGCGGATGTTCTCGCCCTTTCCATACACAGGCAGTTCCTTGGCCTCGATCGCATTGATCGTGACCAGCGGGATCAGCTTTTCGGGGAAGTGCCAGATGCCGTAATTGTTGGTGGTGTTGGTGACGAAGGTCGGCAGGCCGTAGGTGTGGAACCACGCGCGAACTAGATGGTCGGACGACGCCTTGGACGCAGAATACGGGCTGCGTGGGTCATACGGCGTGGTTTCGGTGAACGGCGGATCGTCCAGACCAAGCGCGCCGAACACTTCGTCGGTGGAAATGTGATGGAAACGGAACGCCTTGCGGGCGGTCTCATCGAGCGTCTGCCAATAGCCACGCGCGGCTTCGAGCAAGGTGTAGGTGCCGACCACGTTGGTCTGGATGAACACGCCCGGACCGTCGATGGAACGGTCCACATGGCTCTCGGCGGCCAGATGCATCACGGCGTCGGGACGGAAGCTCTCGAACAGTTTCGCCAGCGCGGGACCGTCGGTGATGTTCACCTGCGCGAACTGGTAGCGGTCCGAAGACGCGACGCTTGCCACGGTTTCGGGCGAGGCGGCATAGGTCATACAGTCCACATTGAGGACCGAATGATCGGTTGCGCCGATAATGTGGCGCACCACGGCGGAGCCAATGAAGCCGCAACCGCCTGTTAAAAGAATACGCATCAGAACATCCCGTTTCGAGTGCCCGGCAAAGGCTTACCTGTTGTCTAATAACCAACACAACGTCTCATCACCAGCGCGTGTGCACGGATTATCACCTGTCATTTGACTGTAACATGGACATGTTCATGTCACTTTGACGATGCTTGTGGCACACATGATGTCCTTTTGACGGCAAACGGAAGCGCAAATGCTGGCAGACCCTCCCGTGATGGCACGGTCGTGTATTCCCGCACGCCCCGATCTGCAGGTCGTGGCCGAAGGGCGCAGGCTCCGCCTTCTCCCTGACGGAGAAGCGCCTTTTCGAGTCATGATGGACGGCACGCTAGGCCTGTCGGGAAACTTCACCGCCAAGCGCCTTACAACTAATCAGGTGGGCATCCTGCGTCACGCTCTGGAGCTTGCCGCCCTTGTGGAGGGAAGCGGCGGGCTCCTTGCGCCCTGTCTGCGTGCAAGCTTCGCCGCCGCGCGAACGGCCGCACTGTTCCGGGCGCTGGATGGCGAGACGGACGACATCCCGGACTGGTCGCGGGAAATGGGAGGCCGGACGCCGCTCTCCGCTTCGCGTGTGGCTGCTCTCTGGCCGGTTCTGAGACCGTTTCTCTCTTTCCCTGCTGGCGTTCTGTCCGTTTCGCTGGATCGGGAGGCCGCTCGGGCTGTTTCGGAGTGGCTCGCGCGGACGTGGAATCTGATCGGTCCAGCCGAAACCCTGATGGCGGCGGGGGGCGACGCCCGCCTTGAACTCGATCCGCACACCGGCCTCAATCATTACGGCTGTTCTCACAGACCTCGGCCTTGGGCTGTCACCTTTTCGTCCTCGACCGCGTCGTCCGTCTCGGAGAGAGGCTTTGCGGGCGCGGAGCAGGCGCGGCTGCGCCTTCAGAGGGCGCTGCTGCATGATGAGGGGCAGAAAACACTGGCCGCGATGGCGCGGGAGATACGGTCGTTTCTTGCCCGGCATTTCGGTTTGCCGAATGGCGAGCACGTCATCCTCGCACCGTCCGGCACGGATTGCGAATTGGCGGCGCTGGTGCTCTCGGAGCGGAATCCGGCGCATCGTCCTGTCACCAATATCCTGATTGCGCCCGAAGAAACCGGAAGCGGTGTGCCGCTGGCGGCAGCAGGGCGGCACTTCGCCAGTGACACGGCGCGTGTTCCGCATGTGGAGCGGGGGGCGATCATTCCGGGCTTTTGCAAGGCCGGGGCGGTTGAGGTCGAGGTGGTGCCTCTCCGATGTCCCAACGGCGAGGAAGTGCCTGCCGACGAATTGGCGCGGCAATGTCGAAATCTCGTGCAAACGGCCGCACGACACGGTCGTCATGTGCTGCTGCATCAGCTTGACCTGTCCAAGACCGGCCTCCTTGCACCTGATGAGAGAGAACTTTCGGCACTGGCCGAAGAATCCGGCGCTACATTGGATGTCGTGGTCGATGCTTGTCAGGCGCGTCTCATGCCCGAACGTGTGGGGGGATGGGTCCGCGCCGGACGTGCGGTCATGGTGACGGGCTCGAAATTCGTTACCGGTCCACCGTTCTGCGGCGCGTTGCTGCTGCCCGAAACGTGGCGGGCGCGGCTGGAGGCCGCCGATGACCTGCCAGCTGGCCTGAAGGATTATGCAGGGCAAGGGGAGTGGCCCGCCTGCGCTGCGACGCGTGAGTTGTCGGCGGTCTCCAATCACGGGCTGATTCTGCGCTGGCAAGCGGCCATTGCCGAGATGAAAGCGCTTGAAGCGGTGCCAACCCCTGAAATCGGGCGCAGGCTCGATGTCTTCCTTGGTGCCGTGCGTGATGCCATGGAACAGGCGGATGACATCCGGCTGCTGGCAACGCCCTCGCCGATTCGTCCGCATCTTGCGCAGGAATGGGACGACAGAAGCACCATCCTGTGTTTTCTCGTGCGCGCGGTCGATGGCGTAGAGGATGGCGCGACGTTCCGTCCAATGCATCTGGAAGATGCGCGGCGCCTGTATCGCTGGCTGAATGCGGATCTGCGCCCTGCTTTTTCTCCCGATGAGACGGTCTATCATGACCCGAATGCCGGTCTTCTGTGCCATGTCGGGCAGCCGGTCGCGGTTCCAAGCGCGGAACTCGCGGGCGATATGGCGGGTGCTCTGCGGATTTCGGCGGGTGCACGGCTCGTCTCGGGTGAGCCGTCGCATGAGGGGATGGACACGGATGTCCGGCTGGCTCGCGAGATTGCGGACGCGCGAAGGATTCTCGCCAAGGTGGCGCTGATCCGTCGGCATTGGGCGCGGATCGCCCGTCACGATCCTCAGCCGACTTATGCGCCGGTGATGTGCGATGAAGACGATATGACAGGCTGGACTGGAAAACGATAATGGCAGACGGGACGATGAACGCGACGGCAGTGGATCAGCGTAATCACGGGCATTTTCTCGATGCGCCCATACTGGAGCCCGGCATCACCCGTTTCTGGCTGATTCGTCACGCGCTGGTGGAGCAGAACGCCCGCACGATGATGTACGGCACCATGGATGTTCCGTTATGTCCCGACAGTCTCGTCGCGCAGCAGCCGATGTATGAGGCGCTGGCTCGTCGTCTGCCGCGTGAGGCGCGGTGGTTCATCTCGCCGCTGTCACGCACGCGGCGTACCGCCCAGACCATCCAGAACGCCGGCTATGGCGCGCGTGGTCTGACGGTGGAACCCGGACTTGTCGAGCAGGATCTGGGAGAATGGCAGGGGCTTTCCCATGACGAATTTCCTGATCGTCTGGAAGAAGCGCCGCATTGTTTCTGGCCAATTTCCGCCAGCGAGACGCCACCGGGTGGGGAAAGCATGGAGACTGTCTGTAGTCGCGTGGGGCGCACGCTCGACCATCTGGCCCAGACACATGCCAAGGAGGACATGATTGTCGTCAGCCACGGAGGCGCAATCCGGGCCGCCATTGCCCATGCCCTGAAAATCGATGCGGATAAGGCGCTGCATTTTTCCATCCAGAACCTGTCTCTGACGATTCTGGAGCGCCTCAATGGTTCGTGGCGTGTGGTGACGGTGAACGAGTTGCCCGGAATCTGAACGATTTTTCCCAAATGAGCGGGCTGTCTTGGCGTGAGTGAAATTTTTCTTTTCCAAATGGCATTTTGTGGGTTGTGTCCACCGAGAGCCTGATCTAGATAACCCCTCGTCGCAGACGATGCGGGCGTAGCTCAGGGGTAGAGCACAACCTTGCCAAGGTTGGGGTCGAGGGTTCGAATCCCTTCGCCCGCTCCATCTTTCTCAAGGAAGATGGAGCGAAACTGGAAACGGCCTATGGGCCGTTTTTTTTGTGTCTGCATGCTGGTGTTCCAACCGTGGCGGGCGCCGTGAGCGCCTTTTCCCAATTCGCTTCCCACAAACATCGCGTTGTTCGCATGGGGCGTCTGGCCTATGTGCGGGGATGGGAGCGAACAATGGCGAAAGACAACAGTGTGGCGATAGCGGAAACTCTCCTGCCGCGTGTGCTCGTTCTCGCAACGGGCGGCACCATTTCCGGCACATCGGATGAACGCTCCGCCATCGGATACGATGCTGGTGGCGTCATGGGGGTCGAACTTGTGGCGGGGGTGCGGGGTCTCGATGATCTGGCGCGGCTGCAGGTGGAGCAGATCGCCAATATCGCCTCCCAGAATATGAACGCATCTGTCTGGTTCCAACTGGCGGAGCGTATCCGTCAGGCATGGTCAGAGGATGAAGCTGATGCCGTGGTCATCATCCATGGCACGGACACTCTCGAAGAGACGGCGTTCTTTCTCGACACCATTCTGCCCTATGGTCGCCCAGTCGTACTGACGGGGGCGATGCGGCCCGCGACCGCCCTTGGAGCCGATGGGCCCGCCAATCTGTATGAAGCAGTGAAAGTGGCGGCCAGTCCGCTAGCGCATAATCGCGGTGTGCTGGCGGTATTGAATGGGGACATCCATGCCGCACGCCGTGTGAGCAAGACGCATACGACGGCTTTGCAGACATTCCGTTCCCTCAACGGTGGTCCGGTGGGGTTTGTGGACGCGGAGACGGTTCGCTTCGTGTCGCAGGTGACGCAACAAGGAAAGCCGGCCTTTCTGACGCTTCCTGTCCATCCGGTGCTACCCTCTGTCGAGATCGTCTTCGCTCATGCGGGTATGGAGGCACGTCCGATCGACAGAGTCGTGGCGGATGGCGTGCGGGGTCTCGTTGTGGCGGGCATGGGTGACGGAAACGTGTCTGAGGCGGCACTGGGCGGTCTGGACCGTGCTGTAGCGGCCGGTGTTGTGGTTGTGCGGGCCAGTCGGGTGGCCGAGGGGTTCGTCAACCGCAATGTCGAGGTCGCGGATGATCGGCACGGGTTGGTGGCGTCTCTGGACATGAATCCGCAGAAAGCGCGGATTCTGCTTCAACTTCTGCTGGCCAATGATGTGACGGCACCGGGGGATGTGCAGCGGATGTTCCTCGCCTCCACTGGAGGCGCATTCTCGGACAACGACTGAAGACCCCAGCAAGATCGCATAAAAAAACCGGTCTTCCCTGCGGAGGACCGGTTCTTCGTTCTGCGCGAGCAGAAGGCGGGCTTAGAAGCCTTCGCGCTCCAGACGCTTGCGTTCCATCTTGCGGGCGCGACGGACAGCCTCGGCGGCCTCACGGGCGCGACGCTCGGACGGCTTCTCGTAGTGGCGGCGCAGCTTCATCTCGCGAAAGAGACCTTCGCGCTGCATCTTCTTCTTGAGTGCTTTGAGAGCCTGATCGACATTGTTGTCGCGAACGAGAACCTGCACTGGCTAGTCTTCTCCTGAGCGAACCCACTGGCTCGGTAAGCCGTGACAGGTTCGTGAGCTGATGTGAATGGACGAAGCCCCGTGAGGACTCGTCTGAATGAACTGGTCGGCTGCTTACCACAGGCTCGAGGCAAAAGACAATTCGAATCGGTGCCCGTTTCGGCGACGTCCGAAGGGGGGTATCCTACTCGCAAATGGTGGAAGTGAGGGCGGCATGACGGTGCTGGGAATTGCGCGGATGGGCCAGCCGGTCCTGACACAGCGTGCGGAAGACGTGGAGGATGTGACGGATCCCTCCATTCAGACGCTGATCGACGACATGATCGAGACCATGTGGGATGCTGGGGGCGTCGGACTCGCTGCACCGCAAGTTCACGTTTTGAAAAGAGTTTTCGTCTGTCGCGTGCCGGAATCCCGTCGTCATGAAGGGGAGGAACCGTTGGAGGGCGTGCAGGTTCTGGTCAATCCTGTCCTTCGTCCTGTGGGAGAGGCGATCGCCATGCGCCCTGAAGGGTGCCTGTCCATTCCGGGTTTGCGGGGCTGGGTGCCTCGTTACGTGCAGATCAGCTATGAAGGCATGGACCGCATAGGTCAGCGCGTAAGTGGGGTGGCCGGTGGATTCCACGCAAACGTGATGCAGCACGAGGCCGATCATCTCGATGGCATCCTCTACCCGATGCGCATGCCCGATCTAAGCCTGTTTGGATTCGAGGAGGAAGCCGGGCGTTTCCTGACAGCCGAAGCCGTGACGGAGAAGCTGGCGCGATGAGTCTCAAGGAAAAGGCGCTCCATTTCGCAATGGGGGCGGGGTATTCGCTCATGCAGACGATGACGCCTCCTGTGCTGGACCATGATCCAGAGCGCGAGGAGGCTTTGTGGAAACTGGCAGCGCAGGCGGGTGAGAAAGGGTGGACGCTCGCCGCGCTGAAGGAGGTGGCGGGCTGCGATGCGGATCTGCTCTTCCCCGGTGGACCGGCCGAAATGGTCGAGGCATGGGCCGATCTGGTGGATCGGGAGATGGTCCGGCGTGCTCAGCAGGCATTCGATATGGGAGCCTATCCGCGGCTGTCGGAGCGCGTGCGGCATTGCGTTCTGGAACGTCTGGACATTCTGGAGCCTTTTCGGGCGGCGGAACGTCGGGCTTGCGGGATCGCTCTGTCACCCTGTTCCGGCACGGCGTCGGGGCGGATGCTGGCGCGGACGGTCGATTCCATATGGCGGGCGGCGGAAGACACATCGGGCGGCGTCACATGGGTGACCAAGCGTGTCAGTCTGGCGACGGTGTATGTGCCGACTTTTCTCGCCTGGCTCGGTGGCAGCGACCGACGGGTAGTGGAACAGGTGCTCGATGCCGGTCTGGCGCGGGCGCGGACCGTGGGCATGTTGCGCAAGCGTGTGGAGAAATTTTCACCCTTTCATCGTGCGGCATGAACGGCTTCGGAAGGGGACAGAGCGACATCGGGGCGGGGGCAGATGTCCTCTTCCTGCGTGAACAGGAGATTCGTGGCGCCCAGCAGCTCATGGTGCTGGCGTGGCTCGATCTTGGTCGCACCATTGCTCCGCTTCTTGAGGAAATGGAACTGGGAGCGGCCCAATACCGCGCCTTGCAGATGCTGGCGCTTTTGCCCGGTCTGACGGTGGGGGAATTACAGTCCGTGCTGGGCGTGGCGAAGCAGAGTCTGGCCCGCACCCTGAACGAACTGCATGTCCGTGGGCTGGTGGCGTCCGAGCCGGGGCGGCAGGATCGGCGGCAGCGCTTTCTCAGTCTGACCGAGACAGGACAGGCCATGGAGGCGCGGCTGTTCGCGGCTCAACGTGAACTGATGGTCGGAGCGTATCGTGAGGCCGGAAGTGGGGCTGTGCGCGGATTCCGTCAGGTCTTGCGGGGTATGCTGTCGGAGCACAGTCGTGATCTTCTGGCCCGGAATGTGGAGATGCGGGCGCAGGTGGGCCAGAAGCAGGTGGGAAGGAGAATGCGTGATGGCCGGTGATACGGTGGAAGGTATGGGCCGTCCCGCGACGGCCGATGAGGGCATGGGAAGCGCGCATGTGCTGGTGGTGGACGACGATCCCCGTTTGCGCAGACTCTTGCAGCGTTATCTGCTGGAGCACGGCTTCCGCGTGACGGTGGCCGCTTCTGCGGCGGACGCCCGGCAGGCGCTGAGCTTCATGCTGCCCGATGCCGTGGTGCTGGATGTGACCATGCCCGGCGAGGACGGTCTGACGCTGACACGCTCTCTACGTGCAGAAGGGCTGGATATTCCCATCCTGCTGCTGACGGCTCGCGGCGAGCCTGAGGACCGGATCACGGGGCTGGAGGCAGGAGCCGATGATTATCTGGGCAAGCCATTCGAGCCACGTGAACTGCTTTTGCGACTCAAGGCGCATCTGCGGCGTTTCGCGCCTCCAGCCCCCACGGGCGAGTTGCGGATCGTCAGGCTCGGAAGTCTGGAGTTCGATCCCGCGCGCGGGATGCTGACGGGCGAGAACGGAACGGTGCACTTGACGGGCGGCGAATCGGCGCTTCTGAGCGTGCTGTCGCGTCACCCCAACGAGGTACTCTCACGCGAAGATATTGCGGCGGCGTTGGATATGACCGAGATCGGAGAGCGGGCGGTGGATGTGCAAGTGACGCGCCTGCGCCGCCGGATCGAGACCGATCCCAAGGAGCCGCGCTATCTGCATACGATTCGTGGTAAGGGCTACGTCCTCAAGCCGGGCGTGTAAGGCAGCGTGCGCGGTTTCCGCACGTTCTGGAGCGACGAACAGTTCGAACGCTCTGTCCGGCGCGTCCTGCCGCGTTCGTTTCTTGCGCGCGCGCTGCTGATCGTCCTGATCCCGATGCTGGTGACGGAGGGCATTGCGCTCGAACTGTTCTACGGCACCTATCTGCGCGTGATGTCGCGCCGCATGTCCGACAGTGTCGTGGCGGATATCGCTCTCTCGCTCGATCTGATGGAACGCTATCGTGGCGGTGGCGACCGGGCATGGCTGGCGCGGCAGATGCTGGCGCGCACCCAGCTCGACATGCAGTGGCGGCAGGGCTCACGCTTGCTACGTACCGGCTCCACCCATGTGATCGGGCCGATGGACGAAGATCTGGTCCATGCGCTTCAGGCAGCCATTGCCCGTCCGTTCTTTGTGGACTGGCTGACGGACGAACATCGCGTGTACATCCGCATCCAGCTTCCCGATGGTGTGCTCAGCGTAGACACGCCCCGCAAACGGCTGGACGTGGGGCAGTTGTGGTTGTTCGTGCTGTGGGCCATCGGCAGTTCGCTGCTGCTGTTCGCCATTGCCGCCCTGTTCATGCGCAATCAGGTTCGTGCCATCCGCAGGCTGGGCAAGGCAGCGGAGCAGTTTGGACTAGGACGGGATGTGGAGCCGATCCGTCCGGAAGGCGCACGCGAGGTGCGACGGGCGGCGGTGGCCTTCAACCGTATGCGTGACCGGATCTCGCGTTTCGTCATGCAGCGCACGGCGGTTCTGGCTGGCGTGTCGCACGATCTGCGCACACCGCTTACCCGCCTGCGTCTCTCGCTGGCCATGCTGCCGCAGTCAGGCGTCGTGGATGCCGCGACACTCCGTGAGGACGTCGTCGATATGGTGGCGGACGTGGCGGAAATGGAGCGGATGATCGAGGGGTATCTGTCGTTTGCGCGTGGCGAAGGAGCGGAGACGCCGGTGGAACTCGATATCGGCGCCCTGCTGGATGACGTGGCGATGGCGGCGCGTCGGGGCGGTGCCCGGATAAGAGGCGTCAGTCATGATGCCGATCTGATGCTGGAAGCGCGTCCCGATGCCATGCGACGGATGCTGATGAATGTGGTCGAGAATGCACGCAGGCTTGGTGCGGGCATCTGGATCAGCGGCCGGGCGGAAGGCCGGAACGTGGTCATCGAGGTTGACGATGACGGTCCCGGTATTCCGGCCATTCAGCGCGAGGAGGTTTTCCGTGCTTTTGCCAGTGGGGCGCAGGGTGGGACCGGGCTGGGCCTGACCATTGTGCGCGATATCGTGCGCGCTCACGGCGGAGAAGTGCGGCTGGCCAAGAGCGAGCGCGGTGGGCTGAACGTACGGATCACGCTGCCGCGCTGACGCCCCGAAAGGACATCAGGTCAGGCAGAGGCTGTGATTACGGAAGGCTGTTGCCCGCGCCACCATGACCGGGGCCGTTGTTGCCCATCATTCCGCCAGCACCGCTGAAGGAATTGCTGTTGTTGTTCATCATGCCCTGCATCGGGTTGTAGCGACCCACATTGCCGAGGATTTCCTGCAGGATGTTGATCTTGGTGCCGGGGGCGGGTGTCCTGTCGCCCACCATGCCGGGATGCTTGGCGTCCTTGAGGTTGAGCGTGCGCAGGGCGCGCAGCGTACCGCCCTCATCGAAATTGAGCACCACCACCTGCTGTTTCGTTACATGCGGAAAGTTGGCCGGCGTCGGCGCCGTCATCATGGAAATATAAATCCATGTGTTGTCGTCGAACGTCGCCTTGGCCGTGGGAGAACCAAGGAGGTCGATGGCATCCGCGCGGTTGCTTTTTCCCGGCTGGAGCTGGTTGTAATCATCGGCCTCGATCAGCGAGCCGCGCGGCATGGGCGGGTTTTCGAACACCGCGCAGCCCGACAGCGCCAGCACGCAACCAATGAGACCGGCGGCTTTCCTCAGGCGCCGTCCACCGTGCCCATTATGGGCGAAAGATGCGGTCGGGGCTGGAAGCGGTCGTGTCAACATGACGCTGTTCTGGTGCTTTCGGATATGGGCCTGATGTAGCGGGTTCTGTTAAAGCACAGGAAACAGCCCCCCGATAGTGTGTTTCGCACCGTCTCGCGGGTGGCTGTGGTGCAGGAAAGGGATCATGTCGTGACCGCCAAGCAATCGCTGGAGTTTTCCCGTCCCGTCCTCGTGCGGTCGCTGCGGGACGCAAGGCCCGAGGCACCACGTGAGATCGTCGTGACGGCCACGCCCGATGAATGTGTCCGTATCGCCCATCGGCTGGGGCTGCCGCAGGTGGCCAGCCTGTCATGCCGTTATGCGCTGTGCGCAGGAGTCGGCGGGGCGATTGTGGCGGAGGGCGCGTTGTCCGCACGCGTCAGTCAGTCCTGTGTGCTCACGCTCGATGTGTTCGAGGATGTGGTGGGGGAGCGCTTCACGCTCCGATTCGTGCCCGAGCATCGTTTCGACCCTGAGGCCGCTGACGATCTGGAGGCATCGGACGAAATTCCGTTTGAAGGCGATGCCATAGATCTTGGGGAGGCGACGGTGGAGCAACTGGCTCTTGCTCTCGATCCGTGGCCACGCAAGCCGGATGCAACGCGACCGGATTATGTGATTACCGAGGAAGAGGCTGAGGCGCTGGCGGAACGCGATGCGGAGGATCCGCAGGCGCGCCGTAATCCTTTCGGTGCGCTGGCCAAGCTCAGGCGCGGCGATTCCTGATACGAAAAACGTCTATTTGCCTGCGCGGCGCGGCTGTTTGTCGTGCGGCGCTTCTTGCGGAAGTGGGGCGCGTCTGATAGAGGGCCGCCCTCAATTGCAGTTGTGTCCAGGTTCCGCCAGGGGGTGGTTCCGGGATGTCGTCATTTCGGAGGGGCTTGGACCCATGGCAGTACCCAAGAGAAAAACTTCACCGTCCCGTCGCGGCATGCGTCGCAGCCATCAGGCTCTGCGCCCGGAGGCTCATGCCGAGTGCGGAAACTGTGGTGAACTGAAGCGTCCGCACCATGTGTGCAGCCACTGCGGTCACTACGATGGCCGTGAGGTCATTGCGGCCGGCAAGGCCCTGAAGGTCGCCGTCCGCGCCTGATTGGGTGTTTGTGGCTTGAAACGGCGTGACACTGACATGACAGCCCGTCTTTCGGTCGAGCGGGTGGGAGCGGTTTCGTGAGCGAAGCGCTTGCATCTGAGAGGGCGGAAGACGGAAGCTGCGGCATGTTCTCCTTGGCGGTTGACGCCATGGGGGGAGATGGCGGGCCTGATGTTGTGGTGGCCGGACTGGCGCTTGCGGCAGATCGTCACCGGGGAGCGCGCGTGCTGCTCATCGGCGATGAAAAACGTCTGCGTCCGATTCTGGCACGGCACCCGAAGGCGGCCGCCATATGCACGGTGCGTCACGCGCCGACAGCCATCAGCATGGACATGAAACCCACCGCAGCCCTTCGGGTTCGGGATTCGTCCCTTCGGATGGTGATGGATGCGGTCGCGGCTGGTGAGGCGGCGGGTGTGGTGTCGGCTGGCAACAGCGGCGCCATGCTGGCATTGGCCAAGATTGTCGTGAAAACGCTGCCGGGCATTGCTCGGCCCGCCATGGCCGCCATCAGCCCGAGCATGAAGGGCGATGTCGTGATGCTGGACCTGGGAGCGAATGTCGCATGCGACACCCGCAATCTGGTCGAGTTCGCCGTGATGGGCGAGGCGTTCGCCAAGGCGGTTCTTGGTCTTCCCGCGCCCAGCATCGGTCTGCTCAATGTCGGTGCGGAAGAGGTCAAGGGCGATGAACGGCTGCGTCAGGCCGCTGAAGTGCTCCGTGACAGCCCGCTGGCTTCCCAGTTCCACGGTTTCGTGGAAGGGCATGACATCACGGCTGGCACGACGGACGTGGTGGTGACGGACGGTTTCACCGGCAATGTCGCGCTCAAGACCGGCGAGGGGGCCATGAAGATGGCGTCCGGGCTGTTCCGGCAGGTGTTCACGAGCAGCATGGCCGGCCGGCTGGCCTATCTTCTCGTGCGCCCCGCATTGATGCGCATGAAGGACTGGCTGGATCCCCGCCGCTATAACGGTGCTGTGTTCGTGGGGTTGAACGGTGTGGTGGTGAAATCGCATGGCGGCACGGACGCGCAGGGGTTTGCGTCGGCTGTGGATGTGGCGATGGATATGGTCACGCACCAGTTCAATGACAGTATCCGCGAACGTCTGGCGCATATGACGACGCTGACGACCAGCCGCCCGAAGATGGAAGCGGAACGTCAGGCCGCCCTTTAAACCCCGTCGGCGCAGGCTGATGGCGGATCAGGTATTTTATGCGGCCGGGACGCGGGAGTGCAGCCGGAACCGCGTCTTCTTGGGGTATTCTCAATGGTGACACGTTCGCTCCTCTCCGGTTTCGGAAGCTATCTGCCCGAGCGCATCGTCACCAATGACGAACTCTCGCAGCGTCTCGACACATCCGATGAATGGATTCGGGGTCGTACCGGCATTCGCCAGCGTCACATTGTGGGCGAAGACGAGACGGCCGTTTCCATGGCCGCAGAGGCCGCGCGTCGGGCGCTCGCATTCGGTAGTATCGATCCGCAGACTGTGGACGCTGTTATCGTGGCGACCTCCACGCCCGATCAGGTCTTTCCCGCGACGGCTGTGCGTGTGCTGCACGAACTGGGTGCCACGGGTGGATTCGGATTCGATATCGCGGCGGCGTGTTCAGGGTTCATCTATGGCATGGCGACGGCGGATGCGTTCATCCTGTCGGGCAAGGCCAAATGCGTGGTGGTCATCGGCAGTGAGGTGTACTCACGCATTCTTGACTGGGACGACCGGACGACGGCCGTGCTGTTCGGGGATGGCGCAGGCGCGGTTGTCCTGACAGCCAGTGATGATCCGGGGAATCGCGGGCTTCTCTCCACCCATCTTCACGCCGATGGTGCGCTGGGGGACATCCTCTACGTCGATGGTGCGGTCGGTCGGTCCGGTCACAGCGGACATCTGAAGATGAACGGCCGTGAGGTGTTCCGTCATGCTGTCGGGCGTCTTTCCTCTGCCGTGGATGAGGCACTGGAGGCAGAAGGGCTGACACACGCCGATGTGGCGTGGTTGGTGCCGCATCAGGCCAATATTCGCATCATCGAGGGTGTAGCCCGCAAACTGCACCTGCCGATGGAGCAGGTGGTGGTGACGGTGGACCGGCACGCCAACACCTCGGCGGCCTCCATCCCTCTGGCGCTGGACGAAGCCGTGCGGGACGGACGCATCCGTCGTGGCGATCTGGTGCTGATGGAAGCACTGGGCGGTGGTCTGACATGGGGATCGGCGCTGGCGCGGGTGTGACGGAGCTCCCCCAAGCGGGGCTCTTCATTCAAATTGACGCCGGGTATCAGCATGTTACTCTGCGCGCATGAGCACTGTGACACGCGCCAGTCTGGCGGAAAAAATCCATACGCAGGTCGGGTTGTCCCGCAGCGAGTCCATCGACTTGCTGGAGGCGGTGCTCGAAACCATGGCAGCGAAGCTGGAGAGTGGAGAATCCGTGAAAATCAGCGGGTTCGGTACCTTCATGGTGCGCCGTAAAGGACAACGCAGCGGGCGAAACCCCAAGACAGGGGTGGAGATTCCCATTCTTCCCCGTTCGGTCATCACGTTTCGCGCCAGCCAGATTCTTCGTGCACGGGCTAATGGCGCGCCTGAATGATGGAAGAGCGGTCTGTTGCGAATCCGGGTGGGATTGTGTCTCCAGTTGATGCTGCTCTGGGAGAAGAGGTGGGCGAGCGGCTCCAGAAAGGGCCACTTGCGTTTCGCACCATCAGTGAAGTCGCCGATGAACTGAAGGTGCCCCAGCACGTCCTGCGTTTCTGGGAGACCCGCTTCGAGCAGGTGCGTCCTCTGAAGCGTGGAGGCGGGCGGCGTTATTACCGCCCCGAGGACATTGCGCTTCTGCGTCAGATTTCCGATTTGCTTTACGTAAAAGGCTACACCATCAAGGGGGTGCAGCGTGTTTTGCGGGGCGAAAGCGATTCGGAAAGCGAAAATACTCCTGCGCTCGATGGACAGGAGGTGGTGTCTGTCAGCGTAGAGGACGAGCTTCCACCGCTTGTCGCCTCCCCGGAGGAAAAGCCGCCTGAGCCAAAGGTAGTGGTCGAGGTGCGCGAGGTGCCTGACCCGCATGTGGTGGCGGAAAACGAACGGTTGCGACGCAGTCTTGAGCGTGTGCTGGGTCAGCTTGAGGTGATCCGGGCGAAACTCAAACAGGCGAGCGTCTGATCATCCCGTCGCAAGAAAGGGCAATCGGTGGAAAGGCTCTTGCAGGGGCTTCGTCGGACTGCTAGAGACCACCCGTTCACGATGACGGGCAGTAGCGCAGCCTGGTAGCGCATCAGTCTGGGGGACTGGGGGTCGTGGGTTCGAATCCCGCCTGCCCGATATCGTGGAACTGGACCGTTCTCGCTTGAGAACAGTTTTTTCTTTCCAAATTCAGGAAAACTGGTGGGCACGATGAGTGCTTCCGCGTGTCGGAAAGGCACGTGTCGAGGCCGTGTGATCTTGCTCTTGACGGCTGTGGGGAGTAGAAGCCCGCCTTCGAGCCCAAAGCTTTTTTCTCCAGGGACAGACCATGAAACAGCAGGCCAACCTGATCCGTGCGGGCCAGGTCATTGAGCACGACGGACGTCGTTGGACCGTCCTCAAGCAGCAGATCATCACACCCGGCAAGGGCGGCGCGTTCATCCAGGTGGAGATGCGCGATCTCAAGACCGGCAACAAGACCAATGAGCGCTGGCGTACGGCCGATACGGTCGAGCGCCTGATTACCGAGGACAAGGAGTATAACTACTCCTACACCGACGGTGAGACGCTGGTTCTGATGGACCCGGAGACGTTCGAGCAGTTCATGATTCCCGTGGACCTTCTGGGCGATCAGGCTCCGTTCCTGCAGGACAATATGGTGCTGAACCTCAATCTGGTGGAAGGCGATCCGGTGGCCGTGACGCTGCCGCCGCATGTCACGCTGGAAGTGGTGGAAGCCGATCCTGTGGTGAAGGGCCAGACGGCCAGTTCCTCCTACAAGCCGGCCATGCTGTCCAACGGCGTGAAGACGATGGTGCCGCCCTTCATCGAGGCGGGTGAGCGCATTGTGGTCCGCACGGATGACGCCAGCTACGTCGAGCGTGCGAAGTCCTGACGGACCTCTAGCCGACTGATCGCGGCCGGGCAGTCTGTCCGGCCTTTCCGTTTCTTGAATTTTCCACAGGGATGACCGCCTTGGCGATGCGTCTTTCACCCGTAATGACCGTGATGCAGAGTGCTGCCGAAAAGGCGGCCCGGCGTCTTCTGCGTGACTTCAATGAAGTCGAGCAGCTTCAGGTGAGCATCAAGGGACCGGGCGATTTCGTGTCGCAGGCCGACCTGCGCGCCGAGCAGACCCTGCGGGAAGAACTGGAGCGGGCCCGTCCCGGCTACGCCTTCCTCATGGAGGAAAGTGGCGAGTCGGGCGGTGAGAACTGGACGTGGCGTTGGGTGGTCGATCCCTTGGATGGAACGACCAACTTCCTGCACGGTATTCCGCATTGGGCCATTTCCATTGGTTTGCAGCGGCGTCTGCCCGATGGTTCCGTCGAACTGACGGCGGCTGTGGTGTACAATCCGGCAGCCGGTGAGATGTTCTGGGCCGAGAAAGGTGTGGGGGCGTATCTCAACGACCGGCGCATCCGTGTCTCGGCGCGTCGCGAGATGCTGACGGCTCTGTTCGCCACAGGTATTCCTTTCGCCAAGGTGTCGCCCAAGCGCCGCCTTCCGTTTGCGCGGGTCATGGGCGCGTTGATGCCGCAGGTCGCGGGGATCCGTCGTTTCGGCGCGGCAGCGCTCGATCTCGCGTGGGTCGCGGCAGGCCGTTATGAGGGCTACTGGGAGTTCGGCATCAAGCCGTGGGATTGCGCGGCCGGTGCGCTTCTTGTGCGCGAAGCCGGGGGCTACTGCACCGATCCCGCAGGTGTGGATTTGAACGAACTTCCCGATGACGTGCTGATCGTGGCGGGCAACGGTCATCTGCACGCCAAGCTGCGTGAGATTGTGGCGGAGAGCCTGACAGACGCCTGAACCGACGGAGAGGTGAAGGACGATCATTTCAGATCGATCTTCCCTCTTGTGCTTGGGCCGGTTTCCCAGATGAGGTTGCTGATGTTGCTGCGTGAACGGCATGCGTTCCGTCTTTCTGCTTTTCCTCTCGCCTGTATCTGGTGTTTTGTTCTCGCGGTGCCGCTTGCGCACGCGCAGGTGTCCACCGACACGTCCGCGCTGGATGCACTTGGTCCCGTCCCAGCAAAGAAAAGCGGCGCACGGCAAACGGCCTCTCCCACAAGACCGAAAGCCTCGTCTGTCGCCCGGACCGGCACGAAACATGTGGAGCATGCCGCACCTGCGAAAGTCGCACCTGTCTCGGAAAAGGCGCCTGCTGCACCGGCGACTGCTAGCGGCACCAAACCGGCATCGCCTTCCCACGCACCCGTAGCGGCGACCATTCCACCCGCGCCACCTCCGCCGCCGGTCTTCACGGCGCCGCAAATTCCGGTGCAACTGCATCCGTTCCCTCTGCCGCCCGATCCGCAACCTGTGGCCGATGCCAAGGGTGACAGCCGTCCGATCGATGGGGGCGTGCGTGTGACGTTTGCGGCGGATTCCGACCACCTGAACACGGAGACGCGCAACGCCATTCTCGCCTTCGCCAAGGCGCTGAAGGAGCGGCCTGACACCCGTGCGCTGGTGGATACGACCGCGAGTGGTGTGCCCAACGATCCTTCACGGCCGCGCCGAATGGCGCTCAGTCGCGGGCTTGTCGTGCGGGCTGTGCTGATGAATGCGGGCATCCCGTCCACCCGGATCTATGTCCGGGTGATCGGCCTACCAGACAAGACCGGCATCGAGACTCCGGCGGATCGGGCCGACATTCGCCGTTCCGACGCCGTGGACCAGTAGGCGCTGCTCCTTAGTCGTCCTTTGCAGCGGCAGAACTTTCGGTCATCGTTCTGACCAGGCTGGAGAGATGCCCCAACTCGTGCAGGTCGAGACCGGGAGGGGCAGCGAGCTTGGCGTTCCCGCGTGCAATGCGGCGCGGCAGAATGGCGGACGCGAACCCGAGTTTGTTGGCTTCGCGCAGGCGCAGATCGGCCTGCGGGACCTGACGGATTTCCCCTGACAGACCGATTTCCCCGAAAAAAACAGACCCTGCATCCGTCGGGTGACCTGTCGCGGCAGAGACGATGGCGGCGGCGGCGGCAAGATCGGCCGCCGGTTCTGTCACCCGCAAGCCGCCCGCGAAATTGAGATAGACATCCATTCCGGACAGTTTGAGGCCGCAGCGTGATTCCAGCACCGCCAGCAGCATGGACAGGCGGCCTGAATCCCATCCCACCACAGCGCGGCGGGGGCTGCCATCCCCGGCTTTTGGGGAGAGCAGGGCCTGCACTTCCAGCAGCACGGGACGCGTGCCTTCAAGTCCGGCAAAGACGGCGGAGCCGGCGATATTGCCCTGCCGTTCGGCCAGAAACAGGGCGGAGGGGTTGGGCACTTCGATCAGGCCGTGATCGGTCATGGCGAACACACCGATCTCATCGGTCGCGCCGAAACGGTTCTTGGCCGCGCGCAGGATGCGGAACTGATGGCCGCGATCTCCTTCGAAATACATCACCGCATCGACCATGTGCTCCATGACGCGCGGACCGGCCAAGCCTCCCTCTTTGGTGACGTGTCCCACCAGCACGAGCGAGAAGCCGCGCTTCTTGGCAAGACGGATCAGCTCGAACGCGCAGGCCCGGACCTGTGCCACGGACCCCGGTGCGCTCTCGATGCTGTCGAGCCACATGGTCTGGATGGAATCGATGATGACAAGGCCCGGTGGCTCGTCTGTTTCAAGCGTGGCCACGATGTCCGACACGTTGATTGAAGCGGCAAGCTCCAGCGTAGGTGCGACCAGTTCGAGGCGACGCGCCCGCATGCGGATCTGATCCACGGCTTCTTCACCTGAGATGTA
The DNA here is from genome assembly GCF_019083805.1 of Acetobacter estunensis. GTDB lineage: Bacteria > Pseudomonadota > Alphaproteobacteria > Acetobacterales > Acetobacteraceae > Acetobacter > Acetobacter estunensis_A. The sequence continues at coordinate 33,288 of NZ_JAHRDV010000010.1, read as the reverse complement.
GACGACGCGCTGACCGGTGGTGGCGAGATGACACGCGGTCTGAAGCAGCAGCGTGGATTTGCCGATGCCCGGATCGCCACCTACGAGCACAACGGATGCGGGTACAAACCCACCACCCAGCACGCGATCGAGTTCGGGAATGCGCGTGAGAATACGTGGCGGTGGCGCGACGTTTCCCTCCAGCCCCGTCAGCGTGAGGCGACTCTTGGTACGGCTGGCACGTGAAACCGTGGGTTCCACGCTTTCCTCAACGATGGTGTTCCATTCTCCGCAGGCCTCGCATTTGCCGGACCACTTTGGATAGACGGCGCCACAGGACTGGCAGACGAAACGGGTTGTGGGACGCTTGGCCAAGAAGAATGGTTCTCCTGTCGGATTTTAAGGAACGATGTGTGTTGTGTAGCGTTTTTTAACGCAAATCGACGATCCTGACGCATTGTCTTTCTGAAATGTGTTGCTAATCATTGCGCCAACGATCGCGTGATCGAGAGTCAGAGATGAGGAGAGGCAGGCGTGGCACGAGCAGCGAGGGGCACGACATCGGCGGCACGGGGCGCTACGGGCCGCGGAAAAACGGCAGAACGGACAGCCGCTCCTCGCGCAAAAGCCCGTTCCGCACGAAAGAAACCGGCTGAAGTGATCGAGGAAATCGTGGAAGAGGTGGTGCCTGTGCGCGTACCGCCCGTGCGCGACGCCCTTTATTTCGACGCGCAGTGGTATCTTTCAGCCTATCCGGATGTGGCGGAAGCTGGCGTCGATGCCGCGACGCATTATCAGACGGTCGGTTTTCGAGAGGGACGTCAGCCCAACAAGCTCTTCGATAGCAAGGCTTATCTCGCCGTCAATCCGGATCTGGAGGGATATGACGGTGATCTGTTTCTTCATTACGTGTTTTTCGGTGCTGCCGAAGGACGCGCCCTGACGCCGTGAGTTTCACGGTTGAGCGGCAGTTCCTTAGGGAACTGTCGTTTGTGCGAAGAGTAAATCTTTGCTGATGGTGCTCTGTACCGTTTCATGCGCTTGATGACCGAGATCGTTGGGTGGCTGGAAGAGCGCCTTCTCTCTGAACGACATCGGTTGCCGGTGTGCGTGGCCTTCGGTGTGCTGCTTTATTTTCGGCCACGTCATGAGCCGGTGTTTTGGCCCGCGCTGCTGAGCGCGGGTTTTTCCGTTTTTATTCTCATATACGGTTGGTATCGGATTGGCGCCCGTGTGGCGGGATGTGTGGTGCTGTGCCTGTCGCTCGGTTTTCTGGCGGCGTGGACGGAGTGTCACCGCCTGCCGCCCATGCCGGAACTGCCACGTCGCGCCGTCATGCTGACCGGGCACGTTCGGGCGGTGGACCAGCTTGCCCCACGTGAAGGCGTGGAAAGCGGTGGGCGGCGCGTGACGCTTGCGAATGTGCGCTTCGAGACATGGGTGGATGACGGCATGGCGCCGTTGGCCCGCACGCTGCGCATCCGTCTGCGCAACGACGACCCGCTGGTGCTGGCGGCGGGTGACGATCTGCGGGTGCGGGCTTTGCTGACGGCGCCGCCTTTTCTGGTAATGCCCGGTGCCCGCGATCTGCAACGGGAGGCTTGGTTCAAAGGGGAGGCTGGAACCGGACGTGCCCTCAATGCCGCGACCGTGGTGACGGGCGATACGGGTGTGGAAAAACGCGCGTCTTCCTTGTGGGAGCGCCTGCGCGAAGGGATTGGAGCACGCATTCACGCCGTGTTGCCGGGCACCAACGGTGCCATTGCTGCGACGTTGCTTGTCGGCCTTTCCAGCGCCATTCCTCAGATGGATCGGGAGGCGTTCGCCGCATCCGGCCTTGCGCACCTTCTGGCCGTGGCCGGGCTGCATCTGGGTATCGTGATGGGGTTCGTGGTGACGGTGGCGCGCTACGGTTTGGCGGCTATCGAGTGGGTGGCGTTGCGGTGGCCCTGCAAGGAAATAGCCGCTCTCTGCGGGCTGGCGGGCGGTGTGCTGTATGTGGCGATGACGGGGCTGCATCTTCCCGCCCTGCGCAGTCTGGTGATGGCGTGTCTGGTGGTTCTGGCCCTGCTGACCGGACGAAATGCTGCGTCGATGCGTGGGCTGGCGGTGGCGGCGCTTGTTCTGCTGCTGATGGGACCGTCCGTTTTGTTGGATGTGCCGTTTCAGATGTCGTTTGCCGCTGTCATGGCGTTGATCGCGGGTTACGAGGTGTTGCGCCAGCCATTACGCCGCCTGCATGGCGAGGGCGGGGTGAGTCGCCGCTTCGGGGTGCATGTCACGACGCTCGCGCTGACCAGCCTTCTGGCGGGCGGGGCGACGCTGCCGGTTTCCATGGCGCATTTTGGAGAAATCCAGCCTTTTTTCGTGGTGGCGAACCTTGTGGCAGTGCCGATGACGGCGCTGTGGGTGATGCCAGCGGGGCTGATCGCGTTACTGCTGATGCCGCTGCATCTGGAAACGCTGGCGCTTGTACCGATGGGCTGGGGGATCGAGGGCATCATCTGGCTGGCTCGCACTGTGGCCGGTTGGCCTGCGGCCCGTCTGGCTGTTCCAATGACGCCGGGCTGGGGGCTGACGCTGTTCCTGCTGGGGTTGTGCTGGTTGTGTCTGTGGACGCGGCGCTGGCGGTTACTGGGGCTGCTGCCCATGCTGGTCGGTTTTCTTTCACCCTTCTGTCACACATTGCCGGATGTGGTGGTGGCGCCCGATGGAGGTGTCGTAGTGGTGCGGGACGGCGGGCAGCTTCTGGTGGCTGGCCGGTCGCGGGATGCATGGTTCGAGCGGCGGGAGTTGGGGCAGGCTTTCGGACGACCTGTGACGGAGATGCTGCTGCCCACGAGTGAAAGCGCCAGTGGCGATCTGATCTGTGGAGAGGACGGCGCACCCGGTCTGTGCGTGTTGTCCCGGCATGGTCAGTCCCTTCTCTTGCGTCTGATGGACGATTCGGATGGAACGCATCTGGTGCCGCCCGGCTTGTGCGATGGCATGGATCTGTTCGTGAGCGTCTCACCCGCGCGGGCGTCATGTCGCGATGTTCCGCGGATCGACCGGTTCACGGTCTGGCGTGAGGGCGCGGAAGCGATCTGGCTTGAAGCGGGGAAGATCAAGATCGTGTCGGATCGGGCGTGGACGGGTGCGCGTCCGTGGGTGATGCGCCCGGGACGACACGGCGTTCCGAATCTTCCATTGGCGCAGGCGGAATGAGGAGCTGCTCTCTTCACGGAAACAGTTGAGATCGTGATCGGATGAGAGTGATTTTTAATTGCAAATGAGAATGGTTTGCAATTAAGGTGAGACATCACGAGGAGGGACGGGCCATCAGGTCCGAGGAATGCCATGATCGCGACTTCCGATATTCTGCACGAACTTTCTGCCGATGAGCGCGTGGCGGTCTGGATGCTGCGCTATCTGGTCGGGCCCGGACGGCCTTTCTGCCGGATGGGATTCGGCTCTTTGGGGGGCATGTTCTTCCGCGAGGATATCGACGCACTGGGAACGGCTTTCCGCCATGCGTTGGATCGCTGCTCCGGCGCCGGGGTGATGCCGCCCGATGTCAGGATGAGAGGTTGTGGGGCTGTCAGTTCCACGGAAATGGCGCTCCTGGACGCGACGGCGCTCGCTCAGAAAGGTGACGAGAAGGGGTTGCGGGCTACCTTGCGGCGCCTGTTTCCCCAGCGGCATGTGATCACATCCTTTGCCGAGGCGATGATGCAGCTCGGCGCCTGTCTGGCTTCGGCGGGCTATTGGCTGCTGAGCCGGGCCTGCACGAGGACGGATATGCTGGGTGAAACGCAGGCGATTCCTGAGCGATCTGTGACCATCACCCGAAGGCCGCGTGATATGGCGCTGGAAAGTGACGTTCTTGTAGCGGCTGCATCGCTGGCCACGCTGTCGCGCTGGCGCTCTCAGGACATGAGGCTGGCTCAGGTTCTCTGGCCCCATGGGGCGACACAGACCTGCGCCGTTGGATGAAGGTTCTAAACGATAAAACGCCGGTTTCCTTCCGCCATGACAGACGATGGAAACCGGCGTTTTGCAGACGTCTCAGGCCAAACTTGCTGGCGTGGACGGCTTATTCCTCGTTGGCGGGTGCAGAATTGAGCTGAATGTAGCGCTCGATGCCGATCTGCTTGATGAGGTCGAACTGACGGTCGAGGTAGTCCTCATGCTCTTCCTCGTTGTCGAGGATCTTGAGCAGCAGGTCACGTGAGACGTAGTCGCGCACGCTCTCGCAGTAGGCGATGCCTTCACGAAGATCGGCCAGCGCCTTTTCTTCGAGCTTGAGGTCGCATTCAAGGATTTCCTTGACGTTCTGACCGATCAGAACGGTGTTGTAGCGCTGCACGTTCGGCAGGCCACCGAGATAGAGAATGCGCTCGATCAGCCAGTCGGCGTGACGCATCTCTTCGATGGATTCCTCATATTCCTTTTTGCCCAGCAGGGTCACGCCCCAGTGGTTCAGCGTGCGCGCGTGCAGGAAGTACTGGTTGATCGCGGTCAGTTCGTTGGTGAGCTGAATGTTGAGGTGCTCGATCACCTTGGGATCTTTGACGGCCATGAGGGCATCTTCCTTCGTGTGGGGAATGTTTCCTGCCCTGTCTCTACGTCAGATTCTGTGAGGCACGCAAGAAGAAAATCCTTTATTTCTCAATGTAATAGCAGAAATGACTTGCATTCTCAAGTCGCAGTAAATCTTTGGTGAGGCTGTGTTGAGACATGTTCGGAGCAATATTTGGGAATGCTGACATTGCAGGAGGTTTTATCGAAAAAAGATATCGAATGCCGGCTGTAGAGAGGAAATTAATCTTTTGCTGATGAAAGAGGAAATCCCACTGCCGGCTGATCGCGTTGCCACTGTGAAGGGGCAGATGCGCCGGAAAACGCTTCTTTTTTTATAGGCTCTTCAAGAGAGGTGCGTTTGCGCCCCCCTGACTTTTCTTCTCTGTATCTCTCCCGTTTTCTTGTTCGCGCCCTGACGAAATGGTGGATGTGCCGTCGTGGGAGCGTGATGGTGGTCGCCGCACTGTCTGCGCTTCCCGTCATGCTCGGGGTCGCGGCGGCGGTGGATCTGGGCACGGTGGTCAATACCCGCAGCAAATTGCAGTCGCTGGCGGATGCCGCCTCTCTGCAGGCAGCGAAGCAGGCCAACAACAGTCTGGCATCAGGCAGCAGCACGACCACAGACGCCGCGTTGGCCGTCGCTCGTACGACAGCTCAGTCAATGGTTACGGCCAATGCACAGATCAGTGGCCTTTCTTCCGTTCCATCGGTGTCTGTCAGCTACACACCCCAGACAAGTTATTCGGGCAGCGTTACCGTCGCTCTAAGCCAGACGCCAAAGTTGTTCTTTTCTGGACTGTTGCCTGCAGGCAATAAGACCGTATCCGTTCAGTCAACGGCCACCATGGCGCAGGGCAATTCCTATATTCAGGTGTTGTTTCTTGTGGATATTTCCAATTCGATGGGAATTGGCGGCACACCTTCGGACATCCAGCAATTGGAGAACGGTCCGGGTCAATGCGCCTTTGCCTGTCACGATCCGCATGGATACGACGCCATCAGTAATAACTGTGTTCTGGCGAGTGCTGGCCAATGGCAGGGATCCGGCTGGTATAGTGTCTGGCGCCCTCCCTGCGACATGCGGACTGTCGCAAAGGCATCGGGGATCAGCCTGAAAATCGATTATGTCAGTCAGTCTCTGCAGGCGTTCGTTTCTCAGCTCGTTCAATATGCTCAGGATGACCGTAATCACATCACGGTTGGGATCGACACGTTTGGCACCGTATTCTCCCGTGTGGTGCTCCCGACTACGGACCTTTCCCAGGCTACGAGCGCTGCCGCCAATGTGGATATCGAAGATGCTACGCCTTTTGCCAATCAGTATAACAATCCCAACCGGTCTCCTTCGGACTGGGCGGATTACAATGGCGGTTACACGAAAACACAGGCGGCTTTGCAACAGGTAGCCACCGATCTTCAGAATGTTGGGGATGGATCCTCATCCTCCAGCATGAAAACCTATATCATTTTTATTTCAGACGGGGCCGAGGAACTCTATTCGGCCAGTGGTAAGTGGCATACGGCTGTGGACGTGAATTATGGCGCAGCCTGCACGGCGCTGAAGAACAAGGGCGTGCGTCTCTTTTCTGTTCTGGTTCCCTATTATCCCATTCCCGGTAACACGCTTTATGACGCGCTGGTGGCACCATTCGATGGAACGGGCGAAGGCAGCATGCAGTACACCATGCAGACCTGTGCTTCTGCCAGCACCGATTTCATTCAGGCCGATGATGGTCCCGCTATCAAGCAGGCCCTCTCGTCCGTGTTCGACACGATCATTGCGGACAGCGCCCTTCACCTGACGCATTGAGGGCACAGACAGGTCAGGTGAAGGAGCGCGAACGCTCCGTGGACTGGGGACTGTCTCGCTAAAGCGGCAGCGTTTCCAGACGCTCAAGTGCTGAGACGGTCCCCAACGCGGCTGCTTTTTCCTTGGGCGTCAGTTTGCGTTCCGCCTCGGTGAGCGAGCGCGCTTCGTCCACTTTCAGCACGCCGACAAGCTGGTCCGGGTCAATCGGGTCCCCCGGTTTGCGAGGCGGTGGCAGCATGGCGCGGTGGGCGGCCAGCAGCGCGGGATCGGAGCGCAGTGCTGCCATGGCTTCTTCCGGTAAATCCGACCCGGGTGCGGCGATAGCCTGAGCCGCTTCCACCAGAACCTCGGGAGGATGCGTTTCTTCGGGCACCAGCAGCAGCCCTGCGCGACGGAAAGCCTGTCCCACGTCGCGACTTCCGGTAATGGCCGCCAGTGGAATGGCCAGCACCAGCCCGATCAGCACCGGCGTCATCCACAGAAACAGCGAAAACGACACGGCCCATGCACAGGCGCCGAGGATCACGCCGAAGAGGGTGTAGCGCCAGTATCCGCGCACGATGGTGCTTAGCGGGATGCCGCCGTCATCGCGTCGCTGGGCATTCCAGCCCGAATCCTGTCCGCTGAGGATCGAGATGACGCCACTTGTCTGAATCAGCATTGCAATCGGCGCGATCAGACCGCCGATGAGGGTTTCCACCAGCACGGAGGCCGCAGTGCGGATCATGCCGCCGCAACCCTTGAGGGAGGCGCGATCGAACAGCAGGGCGATATAGGCGAACAGTTTGGGGGCAAGCAGGATCGCCATCGTGGCGATGAACACGAACTTTGCTCGCACTGGATCGACCTGCGGCCAGTGCGGATAAAGCGTCTTGGTGTCCCCGAAATATTCTGGCCGCACGAAATGCGCCTGAAGCGAGATCAGGATGCCCACCAGCAGAAAGATCAGCCACAGGGGCGATGTGAGATAGGCCGAGATGCCCACGATCATGTGCATCCGACTGACCCAGCTCAGTCCTTTGGTGGGCAGCACCTTGTAGTGCTGGAGATTGCCCTGACACCAGCGGCGGTCACGGATCGCAACATCGGTGAGGGAGGGCGGACTTTCCTCGTATGAACCCGATAGGGCGGGAACCATGTGAATGGCCCAGCCGCCGCGTCGCATCAATGCGGCCTCCACGAAGTCGTGGCTGAGGATATGGCCGCCGAAAGGCTTGCGGCCCGGAAGCGCCGGGAGTCCCGCTTGTTCGGCGAAGGCAGCGGTCCGTATGACGGCGTTGTGACCCCAGTAATTGCTGCTGGCCCCATGCCACCATGCGATGCCGTGGGCGATCAGCGGCCCATACACACGTCCTGCGAACTGCTGCATGCGGGCAAACAGCGTCGTGCCGCCCGTGATGACAGGCAATGTCTGAATCAGACCCACGCCGGGATTGCGTTCCATGGCGGCAGTAATGCGCACCAGCGTGCGGCCATCCATTACGGAGTCCGCGTCCAGCGTGACCATCAGCGGATAGGCCGCGCCGAAGCGACGGACCCATTCGCCGATGTTGCCGGCCTTGCGTTCCGTGTTCTTGGGACGGCGGCGATAGAAGATGTGCGCCGCATCGTTCGTGTCGTGGCGCAGTTTGAGGAACGCGGCTTCTTCCGCCACCCAGACATCGGGGTTGGTGGTGTCGGAAAGAATGAAGATATCGAACCGATCCGCCTGTCCCGTCTCGCGCAGGCTGTCGTGGATGGCCCGTAATCCCGCCATGACCCGATGCGGGTCTTCGTTGTAGGTGGGCATCAGGAGGGCGGTGCGGGTGTTCAGGGACGGCAGGGGGCCAGCCTTTGTGATGCCAAGGCCGAGGCCACCCCCGGTGAGAAGCGACCAGAATCCGCCCAGCGCGGATGTGAAAGACAGCGCGATCCAGAAGAAGAGCAGGACGAACAGCACTTCCATGATGACGCCCAGCACGGATGCGCCGTTAGCGTCGAGCACGAGATGCGTCTGCCACGCGCCATAGGCTGTGAGCGCCAGAGCCGAGCCGATGACGGCAAAGCGACGGAGTGCGATCAGCTTCGGCTCGGTGGACGGCGTGGCGTCACGCCCATGTCGATCGGGTGCCGCGTGCAGATCCTGCACGTCCATGCGCAGGGGAGCATCCGGTGGCAGAGCGCGGAAAACGTCAGTGGCCGCCTGCTGGGGAACGGAGGTCACGGTGTCCAACGATACATCCATTGTTCCGAAACGGGTCCCTGTTCATCGGCGAGCACGACGCTCATTTCGGCCAACTTGGCGTCACCGGGATAGAACTCGAACGTCGTGCGCCAGCCGTTGATATTGGGGTTGGGTTCCACCACCACATTTCGGATGGTTCCTGCAGACGTATTGGGGATGAGGTGGAACTTCGCGTCCTGTCCCTTGTCGGCCACCGGGCCGCCGGTGAAGTCGATGGCAAAGAACCGGCCGTCCTTGTGGTCCGTCACGGCGCCCACACGGGTTGCGCCGATACGGGCGAGATCGGTCGGGAACGGTACGTCCCAGCCCCAATACATGCGGTAGGTGTAGGTGTATTCGTGCCCGGCCTGAAGCGGCGCCTTGGGGCGCCAAAACGAGACGATGTTGTCGTTCACCTCGTTGGGGGTAGGGATTTCCACCAGATCGACCGCGCCCGCGCCCCAGTCCCCGATCGGTTCGATCCACAGGGACGGACGCTTTTCGTAGTCGAGGGCCAGATCTTCGAAATCGTGGAAGGACCGACGACGCTGCATCAGGCCGAAGCCGCGCGGGGAGATGTCGGTGAAGGCCGAGAACTGAAGATCCAGCGGATTGCGTAACGGGCGGTAAAGCTGGAGGTCCGAGCCGGTCCAGATCTGGAGCGCCTCGCTGTCATGGGCCGCCGGTCGCCAGTCGTCGATGTGGTTGCGGTCGTTGGCATCGAAATAGAACATGCCCGTCAGGGGAGCGATGCCGGACTGCTCGATCTTCACGCGCGGAAAGAGTGCTGACTGCACATCGAAGATGGTGGTGTCGCCCGGGCGGATGGTGAAGCGGAATGCACCCGCAAGGGAGGGGCTGTCGAGCAGCGCGTGAATGACGATCGAGTCCACGCCCGGCTGCGGTTTTTCCAGCCAGAAGGCGCGGAACAGCGCAAACTCCTCGCCCTTGGGATCGCCCGTGCCATCGGCGAAGCCGCGTGCGGACAGGCCGTAATTCTGCCCTTTGGCGACGGCGCGGAAATAGGAGGCGCCGAGGAAGACTGCGCATTCCTCCATCACCCCCGGCGTGTTGATGGCATAGCGCAGCCGCAAACCGGCAAAACCGAGATCATCGGTCACGCGGAGCATCGGATCGCCGAAATTGAAGAGATCGGGAGTGTAGGGCACGGCGGTCGATTTGCCGTCCACGACTTCATGAATCGCGATGCGTGGACGGTAGAGGAAGCCACGATGGAAGAACTCCACGTCAAAGGCGAGATTTTGTCCGTGCCACAGGGCCTGATCCGGACGGTATTCGATGGAGCGGAACTGATCGAATGTCAGATTGTCGAGCGCCTTGGGCAGCGACTGCTCGGGTGCACTGTAAGGCTTTGCAGCCAGTTCGCGCGCCATGCGGGTAACGGTTTCGTGATCGAACGGCACGGAGGCGGGTGCTGCAGGTGCCCCTTCGGCGGCACGAGCGGGGGAAGCAAGGAAGTCCGTTGCAAGAGCGGCAAAGGCGGCGCCACTGCCCGCACGCAGGAGGTCGCGGCGGAAGACTGGGGGTGTCACGCTTCGTGTTCTCCCGACTCTGTTCTTGGAAAAAGGGTCATGCGGCATCGTGGTCAGGATGCTGCGTCATTTTCAGGGCGGAGCAGGGTCGCCAGTTCGTCCAGTGGCGCGCGGGCGCCTGCGCGGGCGTCATACTCCGCCTGTCGGTAACAGCGGATCACGGTCTTACCCATTTCGGTCAGACGCGCGCCGCCGCCGCCGCCGGGCCTGGTTTCCACGACAGGCGTGCGGAACTGGCTGTTCAGCGCATCGATCAGCAGCCACGCCCGACGATAGGACATGCCCATGGCACGGCCGGCGGCGGAAATGGAGCCGCTTTCCGCCAACTGTTCGAGCAGGCGGATCTTGCCGTGCCCCAATGCCGGATGGCCGTCCACATCCATACGCAGGGTGAGACGTATCTCAGCCGACATCATGATCCCCCATTGTTTTGCTGCCCTGTCCTTCTGCGCATAACATCGTGAGGTGGGAGGTCAATGGTCGCTATCCAGCGGAAAGGGCACCCAGCGAAGACCGTCCATGTCGTGGACCAGCAGCAGCACGGAGTGGCGTTTGTCCTTGCGTGCGGCCTCAATGCCCTGTCGCAATTGAGCGGGCGTGCTCACGGGCGTCTGCTGCACTTCAGTGATGACATCGCCGGGCTTAAGGCCACGATCCATGGCGGGACCGCCTTCGGCCACGTCCGTGATGACCACGCCTTTCTGATCTTCCGACAGGCGGAACTTGCGGCGTGTTGCGTCCGTGATGGAACTGGCGCGGAATCCGAACGGCCCGAGATCGACGGATTTTTCAGCAGAACCGGCATCCGGGTGCGCGGATTTGCTCGTCTGCGCTTCATCCTTTGGCTCAGGTAGAGCGCCGATGGTGATGGGCACGTCGATGGTCTTGCCCTTGCGCCAGACACTCAGATGCGCCTGCGATCCAACCGGGAGATCCGCGATCAGGCGGGGCAACGCACGGCCTTCGATCGGCTTGCCGTCGAGTTGCTGGATGACATCACCCGTTGTGAGCTGCGCCTGCGCTGCTGGTCCCTTGGGTTCCACGCCCGCGACCAGCGCGCCCTTGGCGGGTTTGAGGCCCAACCCATCGGCGATTTCCGCCGTGACAGCCTGAATCCGCACGCCGATCCATCCGCGTGAGACGTGGCCGGTCTTGCGAAGCTGCTCAAGAACGCGCCGGGCCTCGTTGGAGGGGATGGCAAAGCCGATGCCGACCGAGCCGCCCGAGGGCGAGTAAATGGCGGTGTTCACGCCAATGACCGCGCCGTGCATGTCGAACAGCGGGCCGCCGGAGTTGCCCTTGTTGATGGGGGCGTCCGTCTGGATGAAATCGTCATACGGCCCCTGGTCGATATTGCGCCCGCGCGAGGACACGATGCCCGCCGTGACGGTGCCGGAAAGACCGAACGGGTTGCCGATGGCCAGCACCCAGTTGCCCACGCGGGCCGTGTCGCTGTCGCCGAATGCAACGAAGGGAAGCGGCTTGGGCGCGCTGACCTTGAGCAGGGCGAGATCGGTGCGGTCATCGTGACCGATGACTTTTGCCGGCAGGGTGGTGTTGTCCTGCAGGGTGACGGTGACGCGGTCGGCATGGCGGATGACGTGGTTATTGGTCACCACGTAGCCCTCGGGGTCGATGATGAAGCCCGAACCCAGCGCCTGCATCCGGCGGGGCGGCGCGTTGGGGGCGGTTTTGCGGTTCATGAAGTCATGGAAGAACTTCTCGAACGGGGAGCCGGGCGGAAACTGCGGCACCTGCGGGGTCTGTCCGCCTTCGTCCTCATCCTCGTCTTCATCGGAGTCGCCCTTGAGCGTCTGCTGGGTGGAGACGTTGACAACGGCGGGCAGAAGCCGGTCCGCAAGGTCGGCAAAGCTGTCGGGCACCCCCTGCGCGTTGGTGGTGACAGATGGCATGGGAGCCGTCGCGGGGGAGGGCTGTGGTTCGGCGCATGCTGGCGAAAGCATGGTGCCGGCGCATAATGCGCAGGCAAGGCCGAGGGAGAGAAAGAGCGGACGGGAAGGGCCGGAAACGCGCATGAACAATGGGGCTTTTCAGTCTGGAGCGGCGAGTCGTTCTCTCACCCATAGCTCACCCGTTCGTGCCGTTACAGTCCGGCGGTGTATGTAACAGCGCGTGATTTGCATTGACCGGACGCGCGCGTCTTCCTAGCTTCCGCCACCATGTCCGAGAACAGTGCCAATTCCGCAGTCCGTTCCCTCCTTCCGGCCGGTAGTGCGCCCAAGGCGTGGCCGTTCGAGGAAGCCCGAAAACTTGCCGACCATGTTGCGAAAAAGGGCGACGAGCGCCCGGCGCTGCTGGAGACGGGATATGGCCCCTCCGGTCTGCCGCATATCGGCACTTTCGGAGAAGTGGCGCGCACGAGCTGGGTGCGACAGGCTTACACCGCGCTGACGGGGCGTCCCTCGCGCCTGCTGGCCTTTTCGGATGACATGGACGCGCTGCGCAAAGTGCCGGACAACGTGCCGAACCGCGAGATGTTGGAGCAGTTCATCGGCAAGCCACTGACGCGCGTGCCCGATCCGTTCGGCAAGTATGATTCCTTTGCCGCCCACAACAACGCGCGCCTGCGCTCTTTCCTCGATGGTTTTGGCTTCGATTACGAGTTTGCCTCTTCCACCGAATATTACACCTCGGGGCGCTTCGATGCGGCGCTCAAGCGCGTGCTGGAGGTGCATGACGAGATCGTGGCTGTGATCCTGCCCACGCTCGGTGCGGAGCGGCGCGAGACCTATTCCCCCGTGCTGCCCATTCATCCCGAGACCGGCAATGTCATGCAGGTGCGGATGGACAAGGTGGACCCGGTGGCGGGCACGGTGTCGTGGACCGATGAAAACGGCAAACGCTTCGAGACGCCGGTGACGGGTGGCGCGGCCAAGATGCAGTGGAAAGCCGACTGGGCCATGCGCTGGTACGCGCTGGGCGTGGATTATGAAATGTCGGGCAAGGATCTGATCGACAGCGTGCGTTTGTCGGGCAAGATCTGCCGTATTCTCGGTTCTGCTCCGCCAGCCGGCCTGACCTATGAACTGTTCCTCGATGAGCATGGGCAGAAGATTTCCAAGTCCAAAGGTAACGGTCTGTCCGTTGAGGAGTGGCTGCGTTACGCCCCGCCTGAAAGCCTTGGGCAGTTCATGTTCAATCAGCCGCAGCGGGCCAAGCGTCTGTTCTTTGATGTGATCCCGAAAGCGGCGGATGAATATCTCGCGCATGCGGACAAGGCAGCGGCCCTTCAGGCGCGCGTGTCCACGGGCGCGGAAGACGCGACACTGGATGCGGATCGTCTCGCCCTGTGCGCCAATCCGGCGTGGTTTATCCATGGTGGCCACATTCCCGATCATGCGGGCAGTCCGCTGTCGTTCGCCATGCTGCTCAATCTCGCCAGCGTGGCCAATGCCGAGACGCCGGACGTGTTGTGGGGCTTCATCCATCGCTACGATGCGGACGTCTCACCTGAGACGCATCCGATGCTCGCCACGTTGGTGGAACGCGCCATCACCTTCTACGCGGACTTCGTGCGCCCGGCGAAAAGCTATCGTCTGCCGGACGAGAAGGAACATGCGGCCCTCGTCGATCTGGCCAATTCGCTGCGGATGTACGAGGACGAGGCTCCAGACGCGGAGACGCTCCAGAATCTTGTCTTCGAGATTGGCAAACGTCACCAGTTCGAGCCGCTGCGGAGCTGGTTCACCTGTCTGTACGAAGTGCTTCTGGGGCAAAGCGAAGGGCCGCGCTTCGGTGGGTTCATTGCGCTTTATGGCGTGCGCGGCACCATTGCGCTGATCGAGGCCGCGCTGGTGCGGAGCGCCGAGGCCTGAGCGTCGGTGCGGAGACGGCTCGATGATCCGCCTGCCTGAGGACGAGCGCCTCGCGCTGCCGCCCGATGACACGGAACTGACCGCCCGGGCGGATCAGTCGGGCGATCCGGCTCTCAAGGAGCGCCCCAGAGGATGGAAGCGTTGGCTCCGGCACGCGCCGCATCTCCTTGGTCTGCTGCTGATGATCGCGGCCATCGTGGTGGTGCGGCGCGAACTGCACTCGCTCAGCATGGCGGACATCCGTACTGCTCTTGCCAGTATTCCCGACACGGCGTTGCTGGCGGGCGTGGGCTGCACGTTCCTGTCCTACTTCATCCTGTCCTTCTATGACCGGCTTGCGGTCATTCAGGTGGGGCATCCACAAATTTCGTGGTTGCGCACGGCGTTCGCCGCCTTCTGCTCCTATGTGCTGTCGCACAATCTCGGCTTTTCCGCTGTCTCCGGCGCGGCGGTGCGGTTTCGGCTCTATCGCAACTGGGGCCTGCCGCCGTTCGCCATCGCGCATATCATCGCGTTTTGTTCCGTCACCTATCTTCTGGGGGCTGCGGTTCTGATTGGCAGTGTGCTGCTGATCGAGCCGGGAGCCGTGCCGGGGCTGGGCGGTCATGTGCCCGCGCCGGTCGTGGCGGGCGTGGGGATCGCGCTCTGGCTGGGTGTGCTGGCCTATATTCTGGCGGGCCTGAAATGGCGCGAGTTTACCTTCCGGGGCAAGATGGTGGAACTGCCCTCCGCGCCCATGGCCATCGCGCAGACCGTGGTGTCGGCGGCCGATATGGCAGCGACGGCCGCCATCGCGTGGGTGCTGCTGCCGCCAGATACGGTGGATTATCCGTCGTTCCTTGCCATCTACATCGCGTCCTACACAGCGGGGTTGGTGGCGAGTGTGCCGGGCGGGCTGGGTGTGTTCGACAGTGCCATGCTGCTGGCTCTCGGGCCGTACATGCCAAAAGCGCAGATCATCGGCGTGATCCTTGTTTTCCGTCTGTTTTACTACATCGTTCCGCTTTTTCTCGCGGGCGGCATGTTCGCGGCGCACGAGCTGTTTCTGCGTGGGGACGCAGTGCTGGCGCGTAAAAAAGGCAAGTCGTGCGAAAGCGATGAAGTGCGTGAGCGTCGCCCAAGTCTGGCGGTGCGCGAGAGCGAGGCGGATTTCTCCGTGGGTGTGTCCACCGGCACGGTGTCCATGTGCGGCGTGCTGCTGATGATTCTGCCGCTCATCAATCCGATCGTGGTGCCGGACGGCGCGTCCCGCGTGACGGTTCTGGCCGCGCATTATGTGGGCGATTATGTGCTGACGCTGGTGGGTGCGGTGCTGATCGCACTGGCCGTGGGGCTGTCGCAGCGCGTGACGCTGGCGTGGGGAGCGACGCTATCACTTCTGGTGGCGTCTGCGGCACTGAGCTTTCTGCGTGGCAATGCGCTGCCGGTGCCGGCGGTACTGGCCTTCTCGGCTTTTCTGATCGCGCCATTCCGTCGCTGTTATTACCGTCACGCGCGTTTGTTGAGCGAGCCACTGTCGTTCTCCACGCTGCTTTCCTTGCTGCTGCTGATCGGTTGCGCTGTGGTGATCGCCACGCACCGCGAAGGCGCGGACGGATGGTGGGATCTGCTGGTGCCCGAGGGCAGCCACGCGCGCTGGGTTATGTTGCTGGCGGTGTTGTTGTCTGTGGTGGTGATCGCCCGTCTGGCGCGGCCCGGTCGTGTGGTGGTGCGGTCTTGGAATGACAAGACGGCGAACTGGTATCATGCGCACGATCACGCACTGCCGCGCCTGCCGGGCACAGTTGTGGATGGCGTGGTGGCGGGCGAAGCCGGGACGGCGGTGATTCCGTTCCGTCGCCGGGGCATGTTGCTGGTCGGACTGGGTGATCCCGCCGGGGACGATGTGGATTGCGCTTCGGCTATCTGGCGCTTGCGCGATCTGGCGATGCAGGAAGGGTTGCAGCCCGTGTTCTGGCGCACGGGGGCGACGTTCCTGCCGATTTATGCCGATATCGGGCTGGTGGCGTGGCCGTTGGCGGACGGACCGGGGAGTTATGTATGCTGCCCGTCGGAGCAGATCGGGTTGGTGCGGGCGGTGTTGGTAGGGCGGAAGTAGGGCTGGCTTCGCCTTCATGTCAGACAATGCTTGCGAATGTTGGGTATCTCAAAAGCAGGCACTACTTCTGTATTGAGGTCCGTAATGCGGCGATGAGTGTTGTTGTCGGTCTGGATAGTAAAGGTGATAGGGTTCGAAGACCTTTCGCCATTCGGAGAGTCGTTCGACCAGTTCCGAAAAGCGGACGTCGTGCGGTGGCCCAATCAATCGGTGCAGCACATGCCATCCAGCAATATATCTAGCGCGGCAGGGACCGGCGCTGGCCCGACCTTTTCCTCAAGAAGTTGACCATTGATGGCCAGCATAGCTAGGCCGTGCACCTGCGCCCAGCTTGCCGCCGCCAAAGCGTTGGTGGCAACCGGCCGGAAGCTTCCGTCGCGTTGTCCCCTTTCCAGAAGCTCCAGAAGAATCCCAAAAGTGCTCATGGCCGTGTCATGCAGACGCGGATCTATCGTCTTGTCGGCATCGGAACTGAACATCAGACGATAAAGACCGGGATTTTGACACGCAAACTCGATACAGGCCTGCGCCGCCGCCATGAAGTGCGCGCGTATGGAAGGAAGATCCGGGCACATGGCCTCGGTCATGGCCTTCCCAAGCCTGACAAAACCGATCCCAGCCAGTTCCCGAAGTAGTTCTTCCCTGTCGCGAAAATGCTTGTAAGGCGCTGCGTGACTGACTCCCGTGCGCCGCGCCACTTCCCGCAGGGTGAAGGTCCAGTTCTGATCTGCGACCAACATGGTAAGCGCCGTGTCGATCAGTGCGCGACGTAGATCGCCATGATGATAGGGACGGTCTTTCGTTTCACTCATTCGTGAGGTCATGTTTACACAAGAAACTTTCATTGACGCCAGATCGTCAGGCTCCATATCCTGCCTGCATAAGTTTCTCGTGTAAACATGGAGGGCGCAATGTTCGATGTTACTCCCGCTGACCTGCACCGTATTCTCGATCGCCAGCGCACCGGATTTCTGCGTGTCGGATCACCCGATCTGAAACAACGTCGGAGTGATCTGCGTCGTCTGAAAGCTGAAATCCTGAAGCGGCGCACCGAGATCGTACGCGCTCTGAAGATGGATTTTGGTCAGAGATCGGAGCGGGAAAGCGCCATTGTGGAACTGATTCCGCTGGTGCAGTCGATCAATTACATGATCCGGCATGTGGGACAGTGGATGAAGCCGGAACGTCGGCATGTTTCCGCATATTTTCAGTTTGGTCGTGCGTGGGTGGTCCGTCAGCCCGTTGGGGTTGTGGGCATTATCGCTCCGTGGAATTATCCGGTCTCCCTTGCCTTTGTGCCGCTGGCGACAGCGATTGCCGCCGGCAACCGGGCCATGCTCAAACCCTCTGAATTCACACCGGCCACATCGGCTGTGATTGGAGGGATTGTTCAGGCCGTCTTTCCGCCGGAGCAGATTTCTGTCGTCACGGGAAATGGCGAAGTGGGAGCGGCGTTCTCAGCTCTGCCCTTCGATCATATCCTGTTCACCGGCAGCACGGCGGTCGGAAAGAAGGTCGCGGAAGCAGCGGCGCGCAATCTGACCCCGGTTACGCTCGAACTGGGCGGCAAATCTCCCGTGGTGATCGAGCCCGGCTTTTCTATGCAATGGGTGGCAGACCGCGTAGCGTTCGGCAAGCTGACCAATGCCGGACAGACCTGTGTCGCGCCGGATTACGTGTTGATTCATGAAGGCGACAAGGACGGTTTTGCCACGGCCTATCAGGACGCTGTGAAAAAGCTGCATCCGGGCGGTTATGCCGGGTCACCCGATTATACGGCCATCCTCAACCAGCATCATTACGAGCGGTTGAGCAGTCTGATCGACAATGCCGAAGCACAGGGCGCCCGGGTGGTCCGGTTGGGGAACGACTCAACTGCTGATCATGTGCTGGCGCCGGTGCTGCTGCTGGATGTGACACCACAGATGGCGGTGATGCAGGAGGAAATTTTCGGACCTGTCTTGCCCGTACTGACGTACCGCACACTGGATGAAGCAATCGCTTTCATCAATGCGCGTCCCCGGCCTCTGGCCCTGTATTATTTTGGCGACAACCGCATTGAACGCAACAGGCTGCTGAAATGCACGGTTTCAGGAAACGTGACGATCAATGGCACATTAATGCATTATGTGCAGGACGATCTGCCGTTTGGTGGTGTGGGAGACAGTGGCATCGGAGCGTATCATGGAAAGGAAGGCTTCATGGCGCTTACGCATCCTCGCGGCATTTATAAGCAAGGGCGCCTCAATGCCGCAACGCTTCTTCAGCCACCGTTCAGTAAACTGACTGATATCATCACAAATTTTATTCTGCGATGACAATGCGCGTTTTGCTTATCGGGGAGCGCCTTGTTGATGCGGAGCTTGATACGCGCCCCGATACCTTCGTCACCAGCATTACCGCCACTGGCTGACACGTCTCGCGTTATTTTGGATGACTTGAGAAGTCCACTTAATGATAAATCTGCGAATGGAAGAGGCACTCTGGAAGTTTAGTGAACAGATCCAGATACACGGTATGCGGATACATTGGGAACGCGCTGGAAAGTCTGCCGGCCGCAAGCGATGTGACCTGCCTGCGACCTACGCGTAATCGGTTTTATTTGTTGGCAGCCTCAAGCAAAACTTCAGCCGCCAGCTTGCCGAGATTGTTCGACGCCAACGGGCTATCGCCCGTCAGTAGGTGACGATCACGATGTACCTGACCGGTAATCCCCGTGTTGATGATTTTTACGTTGTATTTCCGAAGAGTTTCACCGACCAGCCACGTCATTGGGCCCGGGATGTAGCCGATTTCGATATTGGCTCCGGTATCCAGACTGTCTGGAAATACACACATCTCATAGCCTTCGTATGCGAACCTGCCACCATCGGTCGCTGTAGCCAGCAGACTGGCAGGTCCATGACAGAGCGAGATCATGAAGCGCTCGTTGGTCTGTGCCCAGCGCAGGACGTCACCTACCTGTTTGCTAAATGGCACACCATTGAGAACGCCATGACCACCCGGAATGAAGACGCCGAGATATGGCGTTTCAGCGGTGAGACCTTCTCCTATTACGTCAGCAAGCTTTTTGGGTATTTTGAGCTGCTTTTCGTATTTCTTATAGATCGCCTTGACGGCTTCGTCTCCATGCGGAAAGGCCCACCATTCAAACTTGACCGGATCGCCGGAGATAGTCGCGATATCAATCTCAAATCCCGCCGCATCCAGATGATACATGGGTAGAAGCATTTCGACCGGATGATTGCCTGTCGAAAAAAACTCGCCGCCTTTCATCATCAGGTAACGCTCCTGAGTGCCGATCATCAGGATTTTCCACTTTCCGCCGGTGTAGGGCTTAGGATAAGTGGTGCCGTCAAAATCGGTCTTTGAAGATGTGTATTGGGTCAGGGAATATTCCGACGGGAAGAAGGCGTTGTCTTCTGCCCGATCGGGCATCGGCGCGCGGCTCAGTTGTTCATCGCTCATTGGTATTCTCCTGTTGTTAGTCTGTCGCAAGCGACAGGCTTACGGCTAGATATCCCGGCATCTTCAATCAGAAAGTGCTGCAGAGTATGTAGCGAACCATACGGTGCTTCACAGAAAAGATGAATGAGGGAAATTCTTCAACACCAGGTTGTCGTGAAAGAACGTTCGTATGACTGTCCGGTCGCTTAATAGTACAGTCCTATAGCCGACTGTCCGCTCCCCCGTAAAACGGACATGGAGCGGATCTTCGGAATGTAACAGGCCCGGCCGAAACGCGAAAGTTTTTCACCTAATTGAGGAACTTCGGCACAAACGTATTTTTTCAGGTACTTATCTAGTTGCGATAAAGGGTATTATCGCACGTAGAAGGGGAAATTGCGTAGAGTATGATGCGGCATCAAGGCTCGTGTGGAAAGTTTTAGGCGTTGACGACCTTATCGCAACGCGTCGTGATCTCTGCGCCTATATTTTTCTTTCTTCGGGCTGCCTCTTAAAAACGATCCTCTTCTAAGTTAAGAAAAGGCTGGAACTCGGTAGATTATAGCGAAGGATTTGCAGTTCGGGACGAAACGTCTTCAGTTGCAAATCTTGTTTATCGCAAACAGTTTCAATAAATATTGTTCGTGTTATCTTGGCAGATTCTCAGCCATTTTCAGATGTTCCTCAAGAATAGGAATGGTATCGCCAGCCCACTTCTTCAGTGCTTCATTTTCACCGCTCCTCGCATAACGCCGGAAGAGTGACAGAGCATCTTTATGAGCGGAAATCTGGTCCTTTCGATATTGGCTGACGAAGCTGTCACCATGCAGACCTTGCAGTGTCTCCAGCTTCTTTTGATGTGTATCATCAATGGAAGATGGAGGCGTAGTTGCCATATTGCTCGTGCTGAGAAGTTGCTTCAGTTCTGATGAGGTTTTCTGATGGTCCGCGATCATCTTGGAGGCAAATGTTTTAAGTGAGGGATCTGACAGGGCTATCTGGCTGGACTGAATCTCAAACAGATCGCTCCAGGCAACGCTCCGGATGAAATCATCCGTTTTTGGTGCAATTCCCATCATGGAATTCACTCCTGTTTTTTCCGGGAGAGACTGGGCAAGAGCAGGTATTGAGAAACACAATCCTGCGACAAGAAGATAGGATTTTTTCATCTTCGCTTTCCTTATGCGACGGAAAAGGGATGATCTTGGGAAGGCGTCAGGACAAATATTGGCGATAGAAAGCCAATATATGCTGATATTTTCTAAAGTTTAGCATAGATGTCGATTGCTGAGGATAGCTCTGTAAAGAGCATAAATTCCGAACGACACGTTCAGAGGAAAGTTGCACGGTTCTCATCGCTTCTGAACGTTTTTCTATTTGGTGGGATATTTTATAAGACACAGCCTTTTTCGAGGAACTAAAGAAGTCACGTCCAATCAGAGTTATGGTTTTCGTAACCCACTTCGAATTAACTCTGATACAAATTTTATGACGCTAGGAACACGCTTTCTCAACATTGAAGGCGTTCTTCCCTATCTTGGATACTGAAGTAGCGTTCACGCTGGCACGTATGTTGGGCGCTCTGCATCTGTGTTTTCATTCCCCAGACGCCGCCCTTCTCCCCTAGAAAAAGGAAGAAAACATCACAGATCGAACAGGATACAAGCGTCATTGGGCCGTGTGCTACCTGACGACAAACCCCACAATCCAGAAACTGCTCTCAATGAGGTCAAGCTCCTCACAGCTATAGCGGCAGGTATCTATAGATCGGCACATCCTTGTTTACGCCACCGGCTCAAGCACTGCCGTGGCAGCCTGTTTCACGAGCGGCGGTGCTTGCCAGCGCCCCTGATCCACATTCTCGATTTCCCGATCGATTTCACAGATGACCTGTCGCGAAAACGGCCCAAGATGCAGATAAAGCGCGCTGGTCATAACCACATAAGGCAGTGCCTTCGGATTGTGCAGGGCGCAGTCCAGCAGCATACGCCAGAACTGCTTGCTCGTTCCGGGCCCGGCGCGATGAATCCGAAAGAGAAGACGCAGGAAACTGCGGAGATCGCCCCGGATCATCCGGTGGGTGCGCTCGCGCTTGAGCATCCGCCCCAAGCGGCGCACGCGACCGAAATACGCGACCGGATCATAGATTGCTGCCAGCACAGTCCGATAATCGTTTAACACGTCACGACGCGGTCGCTTCGTCTCGAAGTTCAGCCCGGCGGTGCATTGATCTCCTGATTGCGTCTGGTCATCACCGGAGAAAAGACGTCCTTCAGCCAACAGGCGGCGCGTGAGTTGTGTGGTGGGCAGGGCGTAGAGGAGGCCCACCATGCAGACCGGGATCGACGTATCCTCGATACATTCGATCATACCCGCGGCAACACTGCCTTTTTCGCTATCGAACCCGACGATGAACCCGGCATTTACGAAAATCCCGGCTTCATGGATTGTGGTGATACTCTGTTGCAGGCTGCGGCGGGTGTTCTGCTTTTTCTGCGTCATGACCAGAGTGTCCGTATCCGGACTCTCGATGCCTACGAACACTGCGAAGAAATTCGTCTCCGACAGACTGCGGAGCAGATCGGCATCGTCGGCGAGGTTGATTGACGCTTCGGTTGAAAACTCGAAGGGAAAATTCTTTTCGTTCTGCCAGAGTTTCAGATCCGGCAGGAATTTCTTCAGCGCCTTCTTGTTGCCAATCAGATTGTCATCGACAAAATCAACATGCCCGCGATAGCCCAGAGCATACAGGGCATCGAGTTCCGCCATGACCTGTGCATTGGTCTTAGTGCGAGGCACCCGGCCGTACAGTTCGATGATGTCGCAAAACTCGCAACTGAACGGGCAGCCGCGCGAGAACTGAACCCCGACATGCAGATACTGGTCCAGCTTGAGCAGATCGAAGCGGGGAAGAGGACTTTTGGTGACGTCGGTCTTTCCCATCGGCGCTTCGAAGGTGCCTTGTCTTTCGCCCCTGCACCAAGCCGCGATGAAATCGCCCATGATTTCCTCGGCTTCTCCGAGAACCTGAAAATTGGCGGCGCTGTAGAGAGAGGGGCTCGACGTGACATCGGGGCCGCCAACCACCACTGGCTTGCCGTCGGCGCGACATCTTTCGATGATATGCAGGGTATCATTGCGCTGGGGAAGCATTCCGCCGGTCATCACCATGTCGGCCCACGCGAAATCCGCATCTGTCAGAATCTCGGTGTTGCGATTGACCAGCCTGATCTCCCAGTTCTTGGGGAGCAGGGCGGCAACGGTAATCAGACCGAGCGGGGCCGCCGGGTAGCGGGCTCCCGCCAGATCGCAGGCTTCCTTGTAGTTCCAGAAGGAATGTGCGTTGAAAAGCGGAAAGATCATCAAGATCTTGCAGCTGTCGGTCATCGCGGAGAGATCCTTTGATTTAACAGCTGATCACGATCCAAGCGGACGATCTCTCGTGCTCTTCGAAAGCGCGCCGGGTTTTGGAAAGTCGGGTTCAATGGGGAAAGAGTAGAAGGCCGACACCATTCAGGGCGGTGTCGGCAGGGAGACTTGGGACGGCACAAGTCTCCTTTACGATCGTCCTCGCTGACGGCGGGGACCATGCGGATGGACTGTTCCATGTCTTGTGGAACAGCGAGGTTTCAGCGAACGACCGTCGTAGGGACGCTCCATCCGGATCGGTAAGGGTTTATACACCCAACATCCCATGATGGCGACAGGCCAAGTTTCGGGACGTAAAACAGCGGTGACAGTAACAGAATATCGGATCGCCGCATGTAACAAAAAGAAGCAAAGCCGTGCGTCCTGTTGCCTGCCCCATGGAGAGGGATTGGTACAGTCGGTGGCTTTGCCGGTGGGCCTCAACAGTCAGGCCGTAAGGCAGGGTGTTACCGCCTATACTCCTCATGGGTCGTATCCAGATCCGCAAACCGCGTGTATTCGCCTTCGAAATACAGCGGCACCATTCCGGTCGGGCCATGTCGCTGTTTTTCAAGAATAAGTTCGGCCTTGTTGTGGACCAGCTCCATCTTACGCCGCCAGTCTTCCAGTGCGGCCTGATACTTCTCCGAGGACTCGAAGCTTGCTTCTTTGGGTTCGCGCTGCTGGAGATAATATTCGTCGCGATAAACAAACATCACGGCGTCCGCGTCCTGCTCGATCGAGCCGGATTCACGTAAATCGGAGAGCATCGGGCGCTTGTCCTCGCGGCTTTCCACCTGACGGGAGAGCTGCGACAGCGCCATGACGGGCACTTCCAGTTCCTTGGCGATGGCCTTCAGGCCCTGCGTGATCATCGAGATTTCCAGCACACGGCTATCGGGACGGGTGCCTACAGCAGGCCGCATGAGCTGGAGATAATCCACGACCACAAGGCTCAGCCCTTTGGTGCGCTTGAGACGGCGGCAGCGTGTCCGCATGGCGGATAGCGAGATGGCGGGCGTGTCATCAATCACCAGCGGAAGCTGGGTCAATTCGCGGCTGACACGCACGAAACGGTCGAATTCTTTCTGTCCGATGTCACCACGACGGATACGTTCGCCCGAAACTTCGGCCTGCTCGGAGAGAATACGTGTGGCCAACTGCTCGGCGGACATTTCCAGCGAGAAGATGGCAACCGTGCCTTCGGGCTGCACACCTTCACCCTTTTCGCGGGCGGCGTTGAGCAGCGCGCGTGCGGCGGAGAAGGCGATCTTGGTGGCGAGTGCCGTCTTGCCCATGGCCGGACGTCCGGCGAGGATCAGCAGATCGGAGGGATGCAGGCCGCCGGTCTTGCGGTCGAAATCGCGCAGGCCCGAGGTCAGGCCGGAGACATCGCCCTCATTGCGGAACGCCTTCTCGGCGGTCTCGATGGCCGAGGTGAGCGCGCGATCGAAACCGGTGAAGCCGCCGTCCTGCCCTTTGTCGGTGGCGAGCTTGAACAACTGCTCCTCGCCTGAGGCGATCTGGTCCTGTCCGTCGAGGTCTGTGGCGCCGAAGGCGTTGTTGACGAGGTTTTCACCGATGTCGATCAACTGGCGCCGAATCCAGGCGTCATGAATGGCGCGGCCATAGTCGCCCGCGTTGATGATACCCACGGTGGAGGTCAGCAGCCGCGCCAGATAGGCCATGCCGCCGACTTCATCGAGGAGACCGGAGTTTTCCAGCGTGCCGCGCAGCGTCACCGGGTCGGCCAGCATCCCCGCTTCGATGCGCTTGCCGATGGCGTCGAAGATCGCCCCGTTGATCCGGTTGGCGAAATGCGCGCCGGTCAGGAAGTCCGAGACGCGGTCATAGGCGCGGTTATTGGTTAGTAGCGCGCCAAGCAGTGCCTGTTCGGCGTCCACATTTGCGGGTGGCTGACGCAAGGAGACGCCGACGAGACCGTCCTTGCCAGAGTCCGGAGCGGAGGTGGGGGAGGAGTCCATCATGTTCACGGAAGCCTGTGTATCACCGAGGCGGGGGCATGGGACAGTGCTGATGCGTCCATGAACCTTTGTCGCATCGCTTTCGCCTTCCTTGTCGCCCCCCTGCGCTTGCCTGTAAGGCAGGACACATGATCATCGTCACCGGCGGGGCCGGATTCATCGGGTCGTGTCTCGTCGCGGCCCTTCATGCGCGGGGCCATGAGGTGATCGTGGTCGATCGTCTGCGCAATGGGGATAAATGGCGCAACCTGCGCCGTCATGCGCCCGCGCGGCTGGTGGCGCCGGAGGATCTCGACGCTCTGTTCGACAGCGATATCGCGGTCGAGGCGGTCTTTCATCTTGGCGCGATCAGCGCCACCACGGCGCGCGATGGGGATCTGGTGTGGAACACCAACGTGGCCCTCTCGGAAAAGCTGTGGGTGTGGTGCACGGAACGGCAGGTGCGTTTTTTCTATGCGTCGTCCGCCGCGACCTATGGCGCCGCCGACCGACCCGAACTGTTCTCTGATGATCCGGCGCGACTGGAAACGCTCGAGCCGCTCAACCTTTACGGTTGGTCCAAACAGGTGTTCGACCTGCATGTGAAGGCACGGCTTGTGCGCGGCGAGGACCGTCCGCCGCAGTGGTGCGGTCTGAAGTTTTTCAACGTTTATGGCCCGAACGAATACCACAAGGGCAGCATGATCTCCGTCGTGAAGGTGAAATACGACGAGGTAAGCGCAGGCCGCCCCGCACGTCTGTTCCGCTCCGACTGCCCTGCGATTGCAGACGGTCAGCAGAAGCGGGACTTCATCTGGGTGGGAGACGTGGTGGATGTCATGCTCTGGTTGTTCGATCATCCGCATGTGAGTGGGCTGTTCAACTGCGGCACGGGGGTGGCGCGGAGCTATCTCGACCTTGCCCATGCGGTGTGCGACGCGGTGGGTGTGGCCCGTGTGGTGGAGTTCATCGACATGCCCGAGAGTCTGCGGGGGCAGTATCAGTCCTTCACGCAGGCCGACATGACGCGGTTGCGGGCCGTGGGGTATGACGCGCCATTCACGTCTTTGGAGGGGGGCGTCACGCAATATGTGCGCGACCATCTCTCCAAGGCCGATCCCTACATCTGACGGCCGGTTCCGTTTCAGGAAGGACCTTTATGCTGCCTGTTCTCATGTTTCCGCAGTTCGATCCGGTGCTGATCCATTTCGGACCGCTTGCGATCCGCTGGTACGCGCTGGCCTATATTGCGGGCATCGTGCTCGGTATCCAGCTTCTCAAGACGCTGGTGACATGGGCACCGCGGGCCGCGACCCGCGAGATGGCAGACGATTTCCTCGTCTGGGTGACGCTGGGCGTCGTGCTGGGCGGCCGCACCGGCTATGTTCTGTTCTATCAGCCGGAGTTTTTCCTCACCCATCCCTTGCATATTTTCGAGGTCTGGCAGGGCGGCATGTCCTTCCATGGTGGGGCGTTGGGAGTGATCCTTGCGTTGTTCCTATTTACCCAGCGCTTCGGGCTGAATTTTCTGGCCTTCTCGGATCGGGTGACGGTATGCGTGCCGATCGGGTTGGGGTTCGGGCGGCTGGCCAACTTCATCAACGGAGAATTGTGGGGCCGCTATGCTGACCCGTCGCTGCCTTGGGCGATGATCTTTCCCGGCACGGACGGGATCCCACGCCATCCATCGCAAAT
Organism: Acetobacter estunensis; assembly: GCF_019083805.1. Lineage (GTDB taxonomy): Bacteria > Pseudomonadota > Alphaproteobacteria > Acetobacterales > Acetobacteraceae > Acetobacter > Acetobacter estunensis_A. The sequence continues at coordinate 6,732 of NZ_JAHRDV010000010.1, read as the reverse complement.
TTATGAGGCGCTGACGGAAGGGCTGCTGCTGTTCCTTGTGCTGTTTACGGCAGCACGGCGGAAATCGCTGCGTGAGCATCCGGGTTTTCTCGCGGGTCTGTTTCTGGCGGGTTATGGCTGCGCGCGTATTTTCTGCGAATGCTTTCGTGAGCCGGATGCTTTCCTCGGGTATTTCCCCTTCGGCGTGACGATGGGCCAGATCTTGAGTATTCCCATGATTCTGGCGGGTATTGGTCTGATGACATGGGCCATGAAGCACAAGCCCTACGCTGGCATTGCGAACGCGGAATGAGCAGCGCGGGACCGGACTGTGGAGAGCGGCTGGACGTCTTCATGGGGCGGGCCAATGCTCTCTATTACGCGACCCGCGATCCGTTCGCGGACTTTGTGACGGCTCCCGAGGTTTCACAGATTTTTGGGGAACTGCTCGGCGCGTGGTGCGCGGTGGTCATGGACACTCTTGGCCCGGACGTGCGGCTGGTGGAAGTCGGGCCGGGACGCGGCACGCTGATGGCGGACATGCTGCGTGTGCTGACGCGGATCGCGCCTTCGCGTCTGGCCCGGCTGTCGGTGCATCTTGTGGAAACATCGCCACGGTTGCGGAGGGCACAAGAACAGGCCTTGGCGCAATTCGCTGTTCAGGTGCAGTGGCATGATGCGCTGGGCGATGTGCCGGAAGGGCCGATACTGCTCGTAGGTAACGAGTTTCTTGATGCCCTGCCGATCCGTCAGTTCGTGCGGACGGAAACCGGATGGCTGGAACGCTATGTGCAGGATGGACAGTGGGCTTTGCAGGCGTGTCCAGATGTGCCGCTGGACGTGACGGAGCGGGGCGCAGCACCCGGTGAGGTGATCGAGACATGCCCGGCAGGACAGGCGTTCATGCGTGAGCTTGGTCGCCGTGTGTCTGAGGCACCCGGCGCGGCCCTGCTGATCGATTACGGCACGTCCCGTTCCTGCGTGGGCGAATCGCTTCAGGCGCTGCGTCAGGGGCAGCCGGTTTCCGCTCTGGTGGAGCCGGGCACGGCCGATCTGACGGCGCATGTGGATTTCGCGGGTATGGCGCGCGCGGCGGCGAAGGCTGGCGCTGTATGCGACGGTCCGGTGGAGCAGGGCGCGTTCCTCATAGCGTTGGGCGCGATCCAGCGTGCGGATGCGTTATGCAAGGTAGCACCTGCGCAAGCGGGTTCCGTCCGCACTGGATTGGACCGGTTGATCGGGCCGGAGCGCATGGGGCGACTGTTCAAGGTGCTGGGCGTGCGTTCGCCGCGTGGCTCGCCGTTGCCGGGTTTCCTGCAAGAACATGGAGAAGATACATGAGTGCTGACCTGGTGCCTGAATCGGTCGTGCAAAGCCCATATCTGTCCCATGTGCGGCACGGGTTCTTCACCCGGATCGGCGGTGTGTCGGAGGGTCCTTACGCCAGCCTGAACTGTTCTACTAAGTCGGGGGACGATCCAGTTCATATCACTGAAAACCGGCGGCGTGTGGCAGGTTTTTTCGGACTGGGTGGTGAGGCGCTTCTGGGTGTGACGCAGGTGCATGGCGATGGTGTTGTGACCGTGACACAGTCGTGGAAGCCGGGTGAAGGTGCTGCCGCGGACGCCATGGTGACGACGCGGGACGACGTAGCGCTTGGCGTCATCACAGCGGATTGCGGTCCGGTGCTGTTTGCCTCTCGTGATGGATGTGTGGTTGGCGCGGCCCATGCGGGTTGGCGGGGTGCGGTTGGTGGCGTGCTGGAAGCCACATTGGACGCGATGGCGGCCTGTGGTGCGGCACCCGAAGAGATCATCGCGGTTGTCGGTCCCTGTATCGCGCAGGCGAGCTATGAGGTGGGGGCGGATATGCGAGCGGCGGCACTCGTCTCGGATGCGCAGGCGGCGGCATTTTTTCTGCCCGGCGAGCGGGAGTCACACTGGCAGTTTGATCTGGCCGGGTATTGCGTGGACCGGCTGCGTCGCGCAGGAGTGGGGCAGGCCGCGGCCATGGGTATCGACACACTACCTGACGAGCGGCGCTTTTTCAGCCACCGACGGCGCACGCTCGCTGGCGGTGGTCCGATCGGTCACCAGATCTCGGTGATCGCGGCTGGAACCGGAGCTGTTGCGCGTTGATGAAACGGTCGTTCTCTATCCTCCTTTCCCTTTCGACGATGTGCCTGCTTTCAGGATGCCTCAGTGTTCCGCACCCATTCAGCCATCCGGGGAAAGAGACGCAGAATCTGACCGATCGCACGGCCACCTCGCGGTTGGATGTGCCGGTGCCGAAAGATGAGGCATCCGGAGATGCCGTGTCGAAACTGTGGGCGCAGCAGGTGACGGAGGCGCTTCTGGAGCAGTCGGTGCCCGCCATTGCCCAGCCTGTGCGCCCGGGAGACTGGTGGTTGCGGCTGCACACGGAGCGCCGTGGCGATGTGATTGTGCCGCTGTATTCCGTCATGACCCCCAAGGGCACGATCCGCGCCACGCAGGAAGGACCGGGTGTGCCGGTGGCGGACTGGAATGCCGCTAATCCGGACGCCATCCATACCGCCTCGATTTTCGGGGCGGGGCAGGTGGCGAATACGCTCACCGGCATCATGGCGCAGGACATGGAGGATGACCCGCACAGCCTCAAGCATCGTGGCGCGCGTATCTGGTTTCAGGGTGTGACGGGCGCACCCGGGGATGGGGATGTGTCGTTGGCGCAGGCTTTTGTCGCGGCCTTCCGTGGCATGAAGGATTCGATCCAGAGTTCGCGGATGGATGCGGATTTCATTGTAGCCACCACGGTCAAACTGACGGATGGGCCGGAAGGCACGCACGGTCATCCCTTGCAGCATATCCGTATCGACTGGCGCGCGACCGACAAGGATGGGCATGAGGTCGGGATCGCTACTCAGTTGCATGACATCTCTGCGCATGAGTTGGACGGCATGTGGGGCGATGTCGCCATGGCGGCCGCCGGTGAAGCGGCCGGCGCTGTGGAAGAAATGATCACCCGCTATTCCAGCCGGGACGCGAAGCCTATTCCCGATACGTCGAAAGGGAATGGGAAAAAGACCGTAACCCCGCAGACGGCGGCGCCCGGCACGGGTGGCTGACGGTTGTGCGGCGCCTATGCCGTTGAGGCATGAACGCCGCATGGCTGCCGGGAAATATTCCGCCTTGACATCGTCTGTTGCCGGGAAGCCACGCTTGTAATTTTCCGTTTCGAACGGGTTGCAAACCCCTCCATCGCGCAGTCTATATATGAATAAATATACATATATGGGTGAGCGGTGAATCGCAGATCTGTCCTTTCGGAAGTGTTACGGCTTGTGCTGTCGGTCGCCACGGTGGCGGTTATGGCCATGCCGTCGGCGCATGCCGAAACGGAACGACGGACCGTCCACGACATGACGGGCGCTGCTGTGGCGGTGCCTGTCGCTCCCAAGCGGATTGCCGATCTCTGGTTTGCTCATAACGAAGTTCTCGCGATGTTGGGGGCTGCGGATCGCATTGTTGTAACGGTGGATCGGCCGCAACAGCAGCCGTGGCTGTTTTATCTCGTGCCGGAATTGGCCAAGGCACGCCATGTCAGTCCCGGTGGTGTCGATCCCGAATCTCTGCTGGCGGATCGCGTGGATCTGGCGTTCGTGTCGTCCGGTCTGACGCAGGCATCCGGCTTGCGGCAGGCTGGTTTGTCGGTACTGGATATGACGTTTCAGGACGTTGGCGGGCTGTTGCGCTCCCTGACGCTGACGGCGGATGCGCTGAATGATCCCATCGCCCGGGAGCGAGCGGCACGGTATCACCGCGAGCTTGATGCGGAACTTGCACGTATTGGAAAGATTCTTGGAAACGTAAGCGAGGATCGGAAACCGCGCGTCCTCCATCTGGCCAGTATTGCGCCACTTCAGGTCGATGGGGGGCACACCATTGTCGATCAGTGGATCCACAGTGCAGGTGGACGGAATGCTGCGGCCGGTGTTTCGGGCGTGAAGCGTCCGGTGACAGCGGAACAGATTGCGGCGTGGGATCCGGACATCATCATCGTGCAGGGTGGTGTCGCTCTGCCGGGACACGATGCCAATGGAGATGTGCCGACGGGGTGGGATAGCTTCCGGGCTGTCAAATCCGGACATGTCGTTGCGAATCCTGTCGGTATGTTCCCATGGGATCGCTACGGCACGGAATTTCTTCTTCAGGTTCGTTGGACGGCGGGAGTGCTGCATCCGGACCTGTTCGCTTCATCGGATATGAAAGACGCGATGAAGCGGTTTTATCATGACTATGTCAGTCGGGATCTTTCGGATGCCGATCTCGACCGGATGCTCTCGGGGCGCGGACCTGTCTGAGTCGACAGTGTGTCTGCATGCAGGAATATGAGGAATGTTTTCGTGAAATCGATTTCGGGTTGGGCAGTTTTCGTGTGTGGGTGCGTCGCCGGGAGCGCTGTGCACGCAGCGGAGGCTCCTGCTGAAACCACGACACACAGCACGGTAAAGACGGCCAAAGCGGCGGTTGGCGCAAAACAGAAGACGGCTGCCCAGACTGCGGCGAAGACGACGGCCACCACGGCTCCCATTGCCGGGACTCTGGATGGGTCCAAGGGTGAGACCGTAATCGTTCATGGCATTCATGTCGCGGACGGTACAAGCGCAAGATATATGAACAAGACGGTCTATCTCGGACCGTTGGGCAATCGGGATACGTTGAACACGCCTTATTCCGTCATGGGTGTTCCGCATGACGTCGTGGTCAATCAGCAGCTCCGCAATGTCAACGATATGGCGCAGTATCTTCCTTCGGTACAGTTGGAGATTCGAGGAGACCCCAATACCTCGCGTCCGCAATCCCGTGGGTTCGAGGCCGATGTGATCGCCAATTCCCGTCTGGACGGGCTGAATGTGGTCTCCACGACTCCTTATCCGGCCGAATGGGTTGATAATCTTCAGGTGCTCAACGGCTTGGCCGGGGCGATGTACGGACCGGAAAACCCGGCGGGCGTCTTCGAATATACGCTCAAGCGCCCGACCGATCGGCGGACCGAGCGGCTTTCGGTCGGCGCGGATTCCATCGGCACCCCCATCGTGAATGGCGATATTTCGGGGCGTATCGGCAATAATCGCTGGTTCGGTTACCGCCTGAACATGCTACACGCCGACGGCACGGGCTATGCTTCAGGCAGTTCGATCCGGCGTGAAATGGTCAGCGCTGATTTCGATATCCATCTGGACGACAAGACCGTTATCGAAATCGATGCCAGCCATTATACCTATGCTGCACGTGGTCTGGCGCCGGGCTTTGGGATTCCGGCCGGCACTGCTGCCAACCCCACCGGTATTAGCGGAAAATTGCCTGAGGCGCCGGATCTGGGTAGGCGGATGGCGCCCGGCTGGAGCGGCTATAATATGGAAACCAACACGTTTCTGGCCAAGATCAAGCATCAGATCAACGATAACTGGAGCTTTACGCTCGGTGGTCTTTACCAGGACGCCATGCGACAGTCCTTTGGTATCAGTGATACATTGACGGCGGCGGGCGGAACGAACGGTTTCTATTCCTCGAAAGCGACAGCGACCACGACCGCAGATGATTTTCGCGTTGGCAGTAACATGGCTTATTTTAATGGCCGTGTTTTTACCGGACCGATCCGGCATGATCTGGTGATTGGCACCAATGGCTACATGATGGGGAATTATAATCCGGTCAAAGGTGTTACGCCTGCGCAAAGTCTCGGAACGTACAACATGTATGGCGCTGCGCCCACTGATGGCAGGCAGCCTTATTATGAGGGGCGTTATAAATCCAGCAGCATTACCAGCCAGTCTTTTATCGTTGGCGATACGCTGACGATCAATAAGCATTGGTCGATTATGGGAACGCTCGCCTGGAGCTGGATCGACCAGTCCGGCGCGTTGAATGCCAATACCGCCATGAGGAAAACCTTTCAGGCCAATGCGGCTTTCAGCCCGACGACCAGCCTGATGTATAAACCGACCGAGAACCAGACTATTTATTTCACCTATGGACGCTCGGTTGAGGCGGGACCGGTTACACCGAACAGCCAATATTATACCAATACAAATATTGCCTTGCCGATTGCGCACTCTGAAGAATATGAAGTCGGCTATAAGCTGCGTTATAAGAAAATGCAGTTTAACGTCGCCGGATTCCGCATGACTTCGCCGTATGCGATGTATGTGAGTGCGGCCAGTGGTTCTTGCGCTGGCGGCACGAACTGTCAGACTTATACCTATGGCGGCACGCAACGTAATTATGGTGTAGAAGCCCAGATCTCGGGTGAAGTGCTGCCCAATCTTTCGGTTCTTGCTGGGATGACCTGGTTAGATGCTGAATTGGTTCATAGCAAAACGGCTTCCTATAATAACAAGGAGATTGTCGGCGCCGCGCCGTTGCAGGCCAGTCTGTTGCTGGATTACCGTTTGCCGGCAACATTGGGCTCCTTCGCATCAGGTTGGGCGTTTAATGCTGGCATCCATTACATGGGTAACCGTGCGGCCAACGTGACCAATACGCTCCACACTGGATCGTACACGACGCTGGAACTGGGAACCCGTTACGCTTTCCACGTTGCTCGTTTCCCATGGGTCGCGCGTTTTGGGGTCAGCAATGTTACGAACGAGCGCTACTGGGCGTCGGTTTATACCGGTGCGCCAAGTGGCACATCCGGCGCGGCTTCGACCCTGTATGCAGGTCTGCCCCGTGTCTACCATTTCACTTTGTCGGCTGAGTTCTGAGGCGT
>NZ_JAHRDV010000108.1 GCF_019083805.1 Acetobacter estunensis | reverse complement strand
AAGTGAAGGGATCGATCTCAAGGCAGTTCGACTCTACCGTCTAGGCCGCGTCCGAAGCCAAATGGCCCAATACGGCGTGGACGCAGTTATCCTGTCTGACTCCATCAATATTCGTTATGCAACTGGTACTCGAAATATGCAAGTCTTTTCTATGCGGAATGCGCCGTCCCGCTACTTGCTGCTCACTGCGAATCGGTCCATTCTGTTCGAGTTCACTGGTGCCCTGCACCTTGCCGAGGGATATGATACCGTGGATGAGGTCCGCCTCGCAAAGACGGCCAGTTTCGTAGCAGCCGGACCAAATATTGATGAAAAAGAAAAGTCATGGGTTTGTTCGCTGGCCGGCACTTAGTAGGCGAGTCTCGAAATAATCACCATTTTGCTCAATAACTGATTTGTGCATCACCGCCCACAGCTCATTCTCAGTAAGACCCGGGCGGATAGC
>NZ_JAHRDV010000107.1 GCF_019083805.1 Acetobacter estunensis | reverse complement strand
TCTCTGCTCTCTGCTCTCTGCTGGCTTAACTAGTCAACCCAAGCTGCGGAATTCCCTCCGACCACTGCCCCGATCGCCGGCCCACCTCGTACCAGTTTTTGGTTTTTACACGCCCGCACCGTCACCAGACAGTCACAAACGGATCCTGGAGGCTAACAAAGGCCCGCTTTATTGTTTTTTTCTCTTCCCTGTGCTTGTACCTGCGGATCGCGCATTGCGTGTCAAAAACCAAAAACCGGGTATCGGAAGGGAAAACGGAGCACAAAAGCCGGGAAGCCAACCAAGAGCAGAACGAAAGAGTCATCATAGACCAAGACGACAGAAAACTTTTCTCATTTTCTGGGTTTTTTGTCCCTGATTCTCTGACTCTTCTTCCTATTCTGCATCTTCCGTTCTTCAATCGCTCGATCAATTCGATATTTATTTCTTCGACTTTCTCTTACAAGA
>NZ_JAHRDV010000106.1 GCF_019083805.1 Acetobacter estunensis | reverse complement strand
AGGCCATTGGATGCAGGTCTGGAGGTCATGGAAGACTCTAGAAGCTGCCAGCTGGAGGCGAGGGGTCGCGCACTGTCTAGTGGCACTCCAGCGGCCGAGACGCCCCCGCACCGGGACACAGGTGACAGGTGCAAACAAAATCGCCTAACTCTGCATAACGTTCTTCATGTAGTATGCCACTCAGTTGTAAAAAGGGCACTCTACAGGAGTGAGTAGCTTGTTACACGGCAATCAAAGGTAGCCTTAGAAAGGACATAGCTGAGGTGACAATGTGGCCGGGTACTCTTTGGTATTGCAACGGTACTTCGTAAATGCAGGCCCACTATACTAGTCCGTAACTTCGGTCCTCCAAACACAGCATCTAGATATTGGCTCACATACTGCTCATGGACACTAACGTCGTGACTACGTCTAGCCACAGCCCTGACACATTCCTCAAGCCTGAAG
>NZ_JAHRDV010000105.1 GCF_019083805.1 Acetobacter estunensis | reverse complement strand
CTTTGGGAGAGATCGACGCCCCGATTTTGTTCTTGCGTAGCGCCTCGCAAAGTGGAGCGCAGGCAAAGACACGACGCCGTAGAGATTGTGATAAAATAGCCGCCTTTCAAAATCACCCAACAGGAAAGACATGATGAGCCTGGCCGGTAAAAAAATTGTTCTCGGCGTTAGCGGCGGTATCGCTGCGTATAAAACGCCGGAGCTGGTACGCCGTTTACGTGACCGCGGCGCTGACGTGCGCGTGGCAATGACCGAGGCGGCAAAAGCCTTTATTACCCCCCTGAGCTTACAGGCAGTGTCGGGTTATCCGGTGTCCGACAGTCTGCTTGACCCTGCCGCCGAAGCCGCGATGGGGCATATCGAGTTGGGGAAATGCGCCGACCTGGTTATTCTTGCCCCCGCGACCGCCGATCTGATCGCCCGTGTAGCATCGGGTATGGCTAATGAT
>NZ_JAHRDV010000104.1 GCF_019083805.1 Acetobacter estunensis | reverse complement strand
CTTTGTCGCCGTACTTTTCTGCAAAGGTGCTCTTCATTTTCCCTGTTGGCCGTAGTAATTCGAACCATGCCATATCTACTAGGCCTGGCCAGTCGTGGCGGTTCGGCGTTCCGAGGATGCTGTATATCTTGTCAATCTGGCTCAGCTCCGTACCGTCGCCGGCGAAGATGGCGATTTTGGCAAATATTTCCACCATGACGCATGCTGCGCTCCAAATGTCGACAGCAGCCGTATACTTGGTCTCTCCGAGAAGAAGTTCTGGTGAGCGATACCAAATCGTAATGACTCGGTTGGTATAGTCCAGCTGGTGACGCTCGGCGTAGAAGCGTGCAAGCCCGAAGTCTGCCAGCTTAAGAATGCCGTCGCTGCTGACCAGGACGTTGGCTGCTTTGATGTCTCGGTGTAAGACGCCGCGCGTGTGCAGGTAGTCGAGTCCTTCGAATAATTG
>NZ_JAHRDV010000103.1 GCF_019083805.1 Acetobacter estunensis | reverse complement strand
GCTGAAGTCGGGGGGTTGTTTAGGACAACACTTAGTAGCCGTTGAAATGCGTCCGTTCATACTGGTATAGATGTATATATATATATTGTACAATGGTGGCACCAACCCATGAGTTGGTCTCGTCTGGCCCGTGAGGCGAGACACAACCACCCTTTTGAGGCAGGTATTCTTGTAAGGGTGCAAATGATTGAGTTTACCATTCGCCTATCGACCCTTCTCTGCAGTACGTGACTACGCAGTGACAACCTTGCCATGTCATCAGCACAGTTTGGTGCTCAGTGGGCTAATCCAAGCGATGTATTCAGTGTCTTGCTCATCCTCGGAGGCGATGTCATAAGTCATGCACTTGCCCAACTCGCTGGATCCGGGATCGCGCCGGTAACATTCTCCTTCGGTAAGGACTTCCACCTATGGGTTGAAACAGCCGTATCTGCACTATCTACTAATAC
>NZ_JAHRDV010000102.1 GCF_019083805.1 Acetobacter estunensis | reverse complement strand
CATACGTACTGTACTACCCAGCGGGATGTCGCTTTTTATGCTGACCAACTCTGCATTTCGACCCGCTACCTATCTGCCATCACCAAACAAGTGGCAGAAGATTCTGCCAAAGAAATCATTGACGAAAACCTGATATTGGAACTGAAAATGGCACTGCAATCCACCGGCATGTCACTGAAAGAGATTGCCGACAAATATCATTTTCCCGACCAGTCTTTCTTCGGACGATATTTCAAGAAACACACGGGAATGTCACCCAAGGAGTACAGAGCAAAGAAGAACTGAGGTATGAGCATGCATTTATCCCCTTCTCCTCTGCCTCTTTAGTATTTTTTTAGTATATTTGTCAGACACTAATTTAATCAGTTCAATACCATGAGAAAACTTACACACATGCTCCTTGCAGGCACTCTCATCCTGGCCTGCTCTTCATGCGGAGTAGAAACAAC
>NZ_JAHRDV010000101.1 GCF_019083805.1 Acetobacter estunensis | reverse complement strand
CCGGACTCCGGGGTTAGCGTCGATAGTCGCGGCTTGCCCCGTCACACCCTCGACGACCCCACAGTGTAGGGAACACACCACCTGGGGGTGATCGCGGGCCAGGTCGAGAAAGGGACAGTGGCGCAGCACGATGCCGCCCTCTTCTGCGGCCGGGGAGAAGCCCATGTCATCGAGCACTGCGATGAGGTCGCCGCGGCGATGCCGACCCCAACGCTGACCAATGCGCATGGCCATAGCTGTCGGGTTGTTACTGATGGCGACCTCGTCGACGAGCATCTGAGCTAGCAACCGATAGGCCCGCGGCCCTTCATCGCTGACGAGGGTAAAGACGGTGTGCGGGCGCCCCCGGGTCGCCCGATGTCGACGTGTTGCCTCCACTCGTCCCTGCTCGACGAGACGGTCGAGGTGAAATCGCGCCGTCGAGGGATGAATCCCCAGGTCGGAGGCCAGTTC
>NZ_JAHRDV010000100.1 GCF_019083805.1 Acetobacter estunensis | reverse complement strand
CGGAACCGAAGCGAGTCAGGGTTGAATGACGTTGAAAATCCATGACATGAGTTCTTTGGGCTTGTATGGCCGTTGGCTCGGTAATATCATTTCTCGTCCTTTCCTTCTTCATATCGTACATCTTTTCATACATGTTTCACAACACGACTGACTGATACCCATTTGCGCCGGAAGAGAGATAAAGTTGGTTAACGATGCTCATGTATATGCTGTTGCGGATGGACAGCTTGTAAGTTCTTTTTTTTCTTAAGAGAGAGGATTTGTGTGTGGTTGGTCACAGGTTGCGGTACGAGTACAATGTATTTATCGTGGAGAGTGATGGGACGAAATGGCTAATGGGCGGCAACTGATTGCAGATAGCAGGGTATTCAGTGGACGGATTAATTTTCTATATTTGTTTTTTGGGGTGTTGCTACTGTCAAATAGACGGATTATGCATGTGGTTGGTGGAAAG
>NZ_JAHRDV010000099.1 GCF_019083805.1 Acetobacter estunensis | reverse complement strand
GCATAGAAGTTTCCTTGGGTCTGCGTTTCAACAATTGTACATGTGTAAAATACACGCAGTTTAGACGGTGCTGAGAAAGCAAAAGAAAAGCAAAAACATCTATTGCATTACAACTGATATAGGCAATGATTCGGGCAGAAAACGTGATTTTTGAAGGCTCGATTGTGGTTGCGGCCGGCTCTATTGACGAAAGTTGCGCAGCAATGACACATTTCACCAAAGCGAACGAGCGTTTAAAGATAGCAATCCTCTGCCAGAGAATTTCACTAAAACAGATATTGAGAATCCATAGGCTCCATATTGAAAGTTGACAATTGCAATTGCTTTATACACCTCAAGTCTTGTATACGGGCGGCAAAAGCTCGGCTTGCTCCCGATGCATCGGCTGGACCCACCCCCTGGTTGTGGTACGTACCGCATGGTGTCGAAGCACTCCTCGTAAGCTCCAAGCTGTCC